>NZ_JBIAJE010000003.1:573678-924407 GCF_042871785.1 Streptomyces sp. NPDC005551
CAGCCGGACGCTCGCCGTAGAGCCTGAAGCCGGTGGCCGCCCCCCGGTCGGGGTGGGCCGGTCGCGCAGTTCCCCGCGCCCCTTGCGGGGCACAGCCGGACGCTCGCCGTAGAGCCTGAAGCCGGTGGCCGCCCCCCGGTCGGGGTGGGCCGGTCGCGCAGTTCCCCGCGCCCCTTGCGGGGCACAGCTCAACGCGCGGAAGTCCGCGCCTCTCGTACGACACGCGTACTCGTTCACACTCTCTCTAAGGACCCGGAACATGGCACCCCATCCCGAAGCCGCCGCTCTGCTGGCCCGTTCGCGTCGGCTCGGCGCCGATCCGCGCAACACGAACTACGCGGGCGGCAACACGTCCGCCAAGGGAACCGAGACCGACCCGGTGACCGGCGGCGACGTCGAGCTGATGTGGGTCAAGGGGTCCGGCGGCGACCTCGGCACCCTCACCGAATCCGGTCTCGCGGCGCTCCGCCTCGACCGGCTGCGCGCCCTGACGGACGTGTACCCGGGGGTGGAGCGCGAGGACGAGATGGTCGCCGCGTTCGACTACTGCCTGCACGGCAAGGGGGGCGCGGCCCCCTCCATCGACACGGCGATGCACGGACTGGTGGACGCGGCGCACGTCGACCATCTGCACCCCGACTCCGGGATCGCGCTGGCCTGCGCGGCGGACGGCGAGAAGCTCACCGCCGAGTGCTTCGGCGACAGCGTGGTGTGGGTGCCCTGGCGCCGCCCCGGCTTCCAGCTCGGCCTGGACATCGCGGCCGTCAAGGAGGCCAACCCGCAGGCCGTCGGCTGTGTCCTCGGCGGCCACGGCATCACGGCGTGGGGCGCCACCGCGCAGGAGTGCGAGCGCAATTCGCTGCACATCATCCGCACCGCGGAGGCGTTCCTCGCCGAGCGCGGGAAGGCCGAGCCGTTCGGACCGGTGCTGCCCGGGTACGAGGCGCTGCCCGACGCCGAGCGCCGGGAGCGGGCCGCCGCTCTCGCGCCGTACGTGCGCGCCGTCGCCTCCCAGGACCGCCCGCAGGTCGGCCACTTCACGGACTCCGAGGTCGTCCTGGACTTCCTGGCGAGCGCCGAGCACCCCCGGCTCGCCGCCCTCGGCACCTCCTGCCCGGACCACTTCCTGCGCACGAAGGTCCGGCCGCTCGTCCTGGACCTGCCGCCGTCCGCCTCCCTCGACGACGCGGTCGCCCGCCTCGGGGAGCTGCACGCCGAGTACCGCGAGGAGTACGCGGCCTACTACAGCCGGCACGCCGACGACCAGTCCCCCGCCATGCGCGGCGCGGACCCGGCGATCGTGCTGGTCCCCGGCGTCGGCATGTTCAGCTTCGGCAAGGACAAGCAGACCGCGCGGGTGGCGGGCGAGTTCTACGTCAACGCGATCAACGTGATGCGCGGGGCCGAGTCGGTCTCCACGTACGCGCCGATCGAGGAGTCGGAGAAGTTCCGCATCGAGTACTGGGCGCTGGAGGAGGCCAAGCTCCGGCGGATGCCGAAGCCGAAGCCGCTCGCCACGCGTGTGGCACTGGTGACGGGAGCCGGCAGCGGGATCGGCAGGGCGATCGCCGAGCGGCTGGTCGCCGAGGGTGCCTGTGTGGTGGTCGCCGACCTGAACGCGGAGGGCGCGGCACAGGTCGCCGAGCAGCTGGGCGGACCGGACAAGGCCGTCGCCGTGGCCGTCGACGTGACCTCCGAGGAGCAGATCGCCGACGCGTTCAGGGCGGCCGTGCTCGCCTTCGGCGGCATCGACCTCGTGGTCAACAACGCGGGCATCTCCATCTCCAAGCCGCTCCTGGAGACCACGGCCCGCGACTGGGACCTCCAGCACGACATCATGGCCCGCGGCTCCTTCCTCGTCTCGCGCGAGGCGGCCCGCGTGATGATCCGGCAGCGGCTGGGCGGCGACATCGTCTACATCGCCTCCAAGAACGCGGTCTTCGCCGGCCCCAACAACATCGCCTACTCCGCGACCAAGGCCGACCAGGCCCACCAAGTGCGACTGCTGGCAGCCGAGCTGGGAGAGCACGGCATCCGGGTCAACGGCGTGAACCCGGACGGCGTCGTACGCGGCTCCGGAATCTTCGCGGGGGGCTGGGGCGCGCAGCGCGCGGCCACGTACGGCATCGAGGAGGAGAAGCTCGGCGAGTTCTACGCCCAGCGGACCATCCTGAAGCGGGAGGTGCTGCCCGAGCACGTCGCGAACGCGGTGTTCGCCCTGACGGGCGGCGACCTGACCCACACCACCGGCCTGCACGTCCCGGTCGACGCCGGCGTGGCCGCCGCCTTCCTGCGGTGACGGCCGTGCAGACGTACGCCGCGGTCGACCTGGGCGCGTCCAGCGGGCGCGTCATGGTCGGCCGCGTGGGCCCCGGGTCGCTGGAGCTCACCGAGGCGCACCGCTTCCCCAACCGCCCGGTGCGCGTCCCCGAGGGGCTGCGCTGGGACATCCTCGCGCTGTACGCGGGTGTCCTGGACGGCCTGCGGGCCGCGGGGCAGGTCGACTCCGTGGGCATCGACAGCTGGGCGGTGGACTACGGGCTGCTCGACGCGGACGGGGCGCTGCTGGGCAATCCGGTGCACTACCGCGACCCCCGCACGCAGGGCGTCGCGGAGCGGGTGTGGGAGACGGTGCCGGCCGCCGAGCTGTACGCGGCGACCGGGCTGCAGTACGCGCCCTTCAACACGCTCTACCAGCTGACGGCCGCCCGGCCATCGGCCCAACTGGCCTATGCCGAGCGGTTGTTGCTCATCCCCGACCTGCTGACGTACTGGCTCACCGGCGAGGCGGGCACCGAGCTGACCAACGCCTCCACCACGCAGCTGATCGACCCGCGCACACGCGACTGGTCCCGCGACGTGGCGGACCGGCTCGGCATCGACCTGAAGCTGTTCGCCCCGCTGCGCAGACCCGGCGACCCCGCGGGACTGCTGCGGCCGCACGTCCTCCAGGAGACCGGGCTGACGGGGCCGGTGCCGGTGACGGCCGTCGGCTCGCACGACACCGCGTCCGCGGTGGCCGCCGTCCCCGCCGCGGGTGAGCGCTTCGCGTACATCTGCACCGGTACCTGGTCCCTGGCGGGCCTGGAACTGCACGCGCCCGTCCTCACCGAGGAGAGCCGCGCGGCCAACTTCACCAACGAGCTGGGGCTGGACGGCACGGTCCGCTTCCTGCGCAACATCATGGGCCTGTGGCTGCTCCAGGAGTGCGTACGGGAATGGGGCGGCCCGGACCTGGCCGGGCTGCTCCGGGACGCGGCCGAGGTGCCGTCGCTGCGCTCCGTCGTCGACGCGGGCGACACGGCGTTCCTCGCGCCCGGCCGGATGCCGGCCCGGATCGCGCAGGCGTGCCGGGCGTCGGGCCAGCCGGTGCCCGAGTCGCGGGCGGAGATCACCCGCTGCATCCTCGACTCCCTCGCGCTCGCGCACCGGAGGGCGGTCACCGAGGCGCAGGCGCTCGCCGACCATCCGGTCGACGTCGTGCACATCGTCGGCGGCGGCACCCGCAACGCCCTGCTGTGCCGGCTCACCGCGGACGCCTGCGGCCTGCCGGTCGTGGCAGGCCCGTCCGAGGCGGCGGCCCTGGGCAACGTCCTCGTCCAGGCCCGCGCCCGGGGCCTGGTCGGCGACCGCGCCGCCATGCGCGAACTCCTCGCACACACGCAGCCGTTGGTGCGGTACGAACCGTGCGGCGACCCGGCGGCGTGGGAAGCGGCGGAGAGCCGCCTCACCGGCCGGTGAGCGAGGACGCCCGTGCCGCGCCGCCCGTCCGGTCCCCCACTACGCTGAGCGCGTGGGGCGGGACCCAGTACCCATCCGATGACCGACCCCGAGGAGCCGCGATGCGTGTCGCCCTGTTCCTGACCTGTGTCAACGACACGCTCTATCCGGACACGGGCCGCGCCGTGGTGAAACTGCTGACCAGGCTGGGGGTCGAGGTCGACTTCCCGATGGCGCAGACGTGTTGCGGGCAGGCGCACTACAACACCGGGTACCGGCACGAGGCCGAGCCGATGGCCCGGCACTTCTCCGATGTGTTCGGTGCCTACGAGGCGATCGTGACGCCGTCCGGGTCGTGCGGCGCGATGGTCC
Organism: Streptomyces sp. NPDC005551; assembly: GCF_042871785.1. NCBI lineage: Bacteria > Bacillati > Actinomycetota > Actinomycetes > Kitasatosporales > Streptomycetaceae > Streptomyces > Streptomyces sp. NPDC005551. Next base: position 577,771 of record NZ_JBIAJE010000003.1, read on the forward strand.
GGGAGCTGTATCCGCGGATGGGTGCGCGGGCGCGGTCGGAGGGCCGCGGGGGCGCCCTCGCGGCGAGGCTCGCCGCGGTCGTGCCGAAGACGTACGAGCTCACCGAGTTCCTCGTCGACGTCCTCGGGGTGACCGACGTCGGCGCGTACTACCCGCACACGGTGACGTACCACCCGACCTGTCACGGGCTGCGCGGCCTGGGCCTGGGAGCGAGGCCGCGCCGGCTGCTGGAGGCGGTGAGGGGGCTCGAACTGCGTGAGCTGCCGGGTGCGGAGGAGTGCTGCGGCTTCGGCGGGACCTTCGCGGTGAAGAACCCCGACGTCTCGATGGCGATGGGCACCGACAAGGTGCGCCACGCCGAGTCGACGGGCGCGCAGGTGCTGTGCGCGGCGGACAACTCCTGCCTCATGCACATCGGCGGCACCATGGCCCGGCTCCGCACGGACATGCGGCCGGTGCACATCGCGGAGATCCTGGCGAGCACGGAAGAGGAGCCCCTGGCATGAGCGGGACCTTCGTCGGCATGCCGGCCTTCCCCGCGGCGGCGCGCGAGGCCGTCGACAACCCGACGCTGCGCGGCAATCTGCGCCACGCGACGCACACGATCCGCGCCAAGCGCGCGCACGCGGTCGCCGAACTCGGTGACTGGGCGGCCCTGCGCGAGGCGGGCAAGCGGATCAAGGACCACACACTCCGTCACCTCGACCGCTACCTGGTGCAGTTGGAGGAGTCGGTCACGGCGGCCGGGGGCACCGTGCACTGGGCCGCCGACGCCGACGAGGCCAACCGGATCGTCGCGGACCTCGTGAAGGCGACCGGCGAGAGCGAGGTCGTCAAGGTCAAGTCGATGGCGACGCAGGAGATCGGGCTGAACGAGGCGCTGGAGGCCGAGGGCATCCGCGCGTACGAGACCGACCTCGCCGAGCTCATCGTGCAGTTGGGCAGGGACCGGCCCTCGCACATCCTGGTCCCGGCCATCCACCGCAACCGCGGGGAGATCCGGGAGATCTTCGCGCGGGAGATGGGCGAATGGGGCCGCCCGGCGCCCGAGGGTCTCACCGACACGCCCGCCGAGCTGGCCGAGGCGGCCCGCCTCCACCTGCGGGAGAAGTTCCTGCGCGCCAAGGTCGGCATCTCCGGCGCCAACTTCATGGTCGCCGAGACCGGCACCCTGGTGGTCGTGGAGTCCGAGGGCAACGGCCGGATGTGCCTGACCCTGCCCGAGACGCTGATCTCGGTCGTCGGCATCGAGAAGCTCGTGCCCACCTGGCAGGACCTGGAGGTGTTCCTCCAGACCCTCCCCCGCTCCTCGACGGCCGAGCGCATGAACCCGTACACCAGCACGTGGACCGGCACCGCCGAGGGGGACGGCCCCCGCCACTTCCACCTGGTCCTCCTGGACAACGGCCGCACCGACACGCTCGCCGACGAGGTCGGCCGGCAGGCCCTGCGCTGCATCCGCTGCTCCGCCTGTCTCAACGTCTGCCCGGTGTACGAGCGGGCCGGCGGGCACGCGTACGGCTCGGTGTACCCGGGCCCGATCGGCGCGATCCTCAGTCCCCAACTGCGGGGCACCGGGAGCGAGATCGACGCCTCGCTGCCCTACGCCTCCTCCCTCTGCGGCGCCTGCTACGACGTCTGCCCCGTCGCCATCGACATCCCCGAGGTGCTGGTGCATCTGCGGGAGCGGGTGGTCGAGGGCGGCGCGGTGACCCGCGACGGCGCCAGGGTCGTCCTGAAACCCGCCAAGGGGCACGCCGCGGAACGGGCCGCGATGCGCGCGGCACGGTGGACGTTCACCCGTCCGGGCGCGCTGCGCGCCGGCCAGCGGCTGGCGTCGCGGACGCGCCGTTTCCATCCGCGGACGCTGCCCGGCCCCGGCAGGGCGTGGAGTGCCGGCCGTGAGCTGCCGGCGGTTCCCGCGGAACCGTTCCGCGACTGGTGGCAGCGTACGCACGGCGGAAAGGACCCCAAGTGAGCAGCAGGGACGTGATCCTGGGCCGGGTACGGCGCGCGATCGCCGACGTCCGGCCGGACGACACGCCGTACGAGCAGGCCTTCGCGAGGGACTATCTGCGCGAGCACGGGGAGCGGAGCGTCGCCGAGACGGTGGATCTGCTGGCGGAGAACCTCGCGGACTACCGGGCGGTGGTGCACCGCACGGATCCCGGCGAACTGCCGTACCTCATCATGCGGTTGCTGGCCGCGCGGGGGTCGCGGTACGTCCTCGTGCCGCCGGGGCTGCCGCCCGAGTGGATGTCGGCCGCCGACCCCACCCGGATCCACGACCGCGCCGTGAGCACCGCGCACGAGCTGGACCGGGTGGAGAGCGTCGTCACGGGCTGCGCGGTGGCGATCGCCGAGACCGGCACCATCGTCCTGGACGGCGGCCCCGACCAGGGCCGCCGCCGGATCACGCTGGTCCCCGACCACCACGTCTGCGTCGTACGAGTGCCCGACCAGGTCGTCTCCTCCGTCCCCCTGGCCCTCGGCCGCCTGGACCCGAAGCGCCCGCTGACCTGGATCTCCGGACCGTCCGCGACGAGCGACATCGAGCTGGACCGGGTCGAGGGCGTGCACGGCCCACGGACCCTGGAGGTGGTGCTGGTGAGCGCGGGGGGTGACGAGCGGGCCCAGTGACCGCACCCGTCCGGGCGGGACCGACGCGCTGTGGTGGCCCGTACGGGCCATCGGCACCGGGCCGCGCCCCCCGACGCGGAGTGCGACCCGATGCGGCCGCGCCACCCGGCGTTCCGGCCACGTCGTCCGGCCGCGTGGCAGGATGAGCCCATGTGGGGGCGACTGCCGTTCGGGGACGGGTTGCGGGCCGAGTTGGGAGCGCCCCGGCGCTTCCACGCACTGGACAGCAGCCCTCGCTCACGCGTGTGGCGCGTCGAGTTGCCGGAGACGACGGCCGTGCTGAAGCAGGTCGTCGGCGGTCCTGACGCCGACGAGCGGTACGCCCGCGAGGTGGCCGCGCTGCGCCTCGCCGCCCGGGCCGGGCGGCCCGTCGTGCCCACGATGCTGGCCACCGATCCCGGCCGGCGGATCCTGGTGCTCGAGCACCTGGCCCACCGGCGCCCGGCCGGGGACTGGATCGTCGCTTACGCGACCGCGTTGGCGCGGCTGCATGCCACCGGCCGTCCGGAGGACGCCGGGGTGCTCCCCCGGTGGCAGGGCCCGAATCAGGCCGATGCCGAGTCCTTCCTGCGGCTGGCCGGGGCTCTGGAGGTTCCTGTCGGCGCCGGCGTGTCCGGGGAGCTCACCGGCCTCGTGGACCGGCTCGGCCAGGCACCCGGCCATGCCCTTCTGCACGGGGATCCCTGTCCCGGCAACGACCTCCACACCGCCGCGGGGATCAGGTTCATCGATTTCGAGCAGGCGTCGCTGGGCAACGGCCTGATGGAACTTGCCTACCTGCGCATCGGTTTCCCGACGTGCTGGTGTGTCACGTCGGCGCCGGAGGCGCTGCTGGCACGGGCGGAGAGCGCGTACCGGAAGGAGTGGCGTCTCGTGACCGGCTCAGAGATCCCCGACGGCCTTGCCGACGCCTGCGCCGGCTGGCTGCTCCGCGGTGACGCGCTGGTCGAACGGGCACACCGCGAGGGCACCGATCATCTGGCCCGGATTCCGCACCAGGACTGGACGTGGGGCACCGCGACCGCCCGGCAACGGCTCGTCCACCGCCTCGGGGTCGTCGGCCGGATGACGGCCGAGCACCCCTCGCTCAGCGGCGTGAGCAGTCTCTGCACCGAAATGCGCCGGCGCATGCTCGCCCGCTGGCCCGCGCTTCGGCCCGTCCCGGCCGAGCGTCCCTGACCTCATTCCCGCTCCGGCTCCTCCGCCAGCGTGCCCGCGCGCACCTTGTCGTAGCAGCCGCTGAGCAGCCGGGAGACGTGCATCTGCGAGATACCGAGCTGCTGCGCGATCCCGCTCTGCGTCATGCCGCGGAAGAACCGCAGGTAGAGGATGGTCTGCTCGCGTTCCGGCAGGGCTCGCAGGCAGGGCTTCACGGACTCCCGGTCGACGACCAGGTCGAATCCGGCGTCCGGCTGGCCGAGCGCGTCCCCCAGCGCGTAGCCGTCGTCGCTCCCGGGCAGTTCGGCGTCGAGCGAGAGAGCGGTGAAGCTGTCGAGCGCCTCCAGGCCTGTGCGCACCTCGTCCTCGGTCAGCTGTGCCTCGGCGGCGATCTCGGCGAGGGACGGGTTGTGCCCGGGCGCTGTCTGCGACAGTTCCTTCACCGCCGTACGGACGCGGTTCCGCAGGTCCTGGACGCGCCGGGGTACATGCAGCAGCCACATGTGATCACGGAAGTGGCGCTTGATCTCACCGGTGATGGTGGGGATGGCGTAGCTCTCGAAGGCGTTGCCGCGGGCGGGGTCGTAGCGGTCGACGGCCTTGACCAGACCGAGGGCGGCGACCTGGCACAGGTCCTCGGCGGATTCGCCCCGGCCCCGGAACCGGCCCGCGATGCGCTCGGCCATCGGCAGCCAGGCCCCGACCAGTTCCTCGCGCAGGGCCTGTCGCTCCGGGCCGTCGGGCAGGCCGCGCAGGTGCTCGAAGGCGGCGGCGGTGTCGGGAGCGTCGTCGTGCGGATGCTGCTTGATTCGGACCGTGACACTCATGGTGGGGCAACTCCTTCGAAAGGTGAACGTCACCTGGGGAGCGGCGCCTGAGGAGGTACGGGACACACCCGGGTTTCTGAGCCAGCTCCCACGGACGTGCCTCCTGTCCGAAGCACTAAAGGGGAAATTCCCGTTCCTGAAATGATCGAAACAAATAGCCGCCCGGGTTGACTCGCGGCAACGGGCTGATTCCGAGGCGTGATCGAGTGATTGAAAAGGGTGCTTTTCAATGGCGAGAACATTGACAGCGGGAATTCCCCTCGGGGACGCCTACCGGATTTCACATGACCTTTTCGAACAGGGCCGGTTGCCGTGCCGCGCGCGCGAAGTGGGCGGGATACGAGGCGAGTTGGGAGGGGCGTCCGGCGTCCGGTGCGTGGGCCGAAGGCATGGCCCGGCCGCCGGGGCGGACGGACTCGTTGTTACGGTTCCCCGATGGCTGACTCTTCACGGGACACCGCCGGGGGCGCCGGCTGGGGCGCCTCGGAGCCCGGGGACTACAAGCGCCTGATGCCGCAGCGGGTCGAGAAACTGTCGTGGCTGGACCCGAGGACGCTGTGGCCGGCCCGCAACGGCGTGCTGGCGTCGTGGTTCGGGGACCCCACGGGCCGCACCCGCAGCCGCTGGGCACGGCAGCGCGCGGCCGCCGGCGCCCCCGCGGACCGCGTGATCCGGCGCGACGTTCCGGACCGCTTCTCCTTCATGGTCATCGGGGACACCGGCGAGGGCGACGACTCCCAGTACGCCGTCGTGCCGGGCTTTCTGAAGGTCGGTCAGGACACGAGTTTCGCCGTCCTGGCCAGCGACGTGGTCTATCCGGTGGGCAGCGCCGACGAGTACGGCACGAAGTTCTTCCGGCCGTACCAGGACTATCAGGCACCCGTCTACGCGATACCCGGCAACCACGACTGGTACGAGGACCTCCAGGGCTTCATGCGCGTCTTCTGCGACGCCCCGCCCCTCGCCCCGCAGCCAGCCTCCCGCCGACCGGCGTCGGCGTGGCTGCGTTCGCTGCTGTGGCACAGGCCACGCCCGGTCGACGAGCAACGCCTCGCCGCGGCACGCGCGTTGCGCTCCGCACCGGCTCAACAGGCCGTGCAGCCCGGCCCGTACTGGGCGATCGACGCGGGACCTGTGCGCATCGTCGGCATCGACACCGGGCTCCTGGGCACCGTCGACGCCGAGCAGGGCCGGTGGCTGCGCGAGGTGTCCGCGGGGGACGTCCCGAAGATCCTGATCACCGGTTCCCCCCTGTACGTGGACGGGGAGCACCATCCCTGCGCCATCGAGGGCGGCGGCACGGTCGACGACATCGTCCGCGACCCCCGCCACCACTACGTCGCGGCGATAGGCGGGGACATCCACAACTACCAGCGCTACCCGGTGCGGGTGGACGGCCGCACCGTCCAGTACGTGGTCGCCGGGGGCGGCGGCGCGTTCATGCACGCCACCCACACCATTCCCCGGGTCTCCGTCGCCGGCGTCACCGAGGACGACTTCCGCTGCTACCCCCTGCGCGGTGACTCGCTGGCCTTCTACAGCAGGCTCTACGGACGGCGGCTGCGGATGCGCCGCTTCTTCACGCTCGGCGAGGCAGAGGCGACCGCGGTGATCGCCGAGCGGCTCGGTATCCGTCCGACCCGCACTCCGGGGACGCCCGTGCGCATCACCCGGCGCGCCCGGCTGGTGGCGGGGCTGCTGGGCGCGGGCCGCCGCCCCGGCCGGCACGCAGGGTTCCGGCTCCCCGTGCGCAAGACGTACACGCAGCTCTTCTCGCCGGGATCGGCGACGTACAGTCCGCCCTTCTTCAAGTGCTTCCTGCGCCTGGACGTCGGCCCGGACGCGGTCCGCCTGCGCTGTTTTTCGGCCACCGGGAACCGTGCTCAGGAACTGGAGCCGCCCGTCGAGGACGAAGTGATCATCCCGCTGCGGTGAACCGGGAACCGGCTCGGCGGCCCGCCGCGTCCTTCACGTGACCGAAACGGAATGCAACTGTCCGCTTTCTGTCTGGTATCCGACGGAAGAGATCACTGTGACCACTGATAATTTGTGGGTGCCGCGATGTACCGAAAGGTCGGGGAGGGGGGCTCGCAGCCGCGTGCGCGGCAGCTGCATCGACCCGCGCGAGCAAGACTGAGTGCGAGGGAGACGCAGGCATGTCCACGTCATGGCAGCGAATACGCGAGGTGCACCCCGGCGGGGGGCCGCGGCCGGAAACCTTCCATGGCTAGACCCGAGGAGAGCGGCGGCCCGCACCGTCGCGAGGACGCCCCGCAGCAGTCCGGCTCCCCCGAGCCCGCCCGCCGCACGCCCCCGTCCGACGGCGAGGAACCGGCACCGTCCCGCCCCGGCGCCGCGGAGCGGTCCGGCCGGGACGCCGACGCGCCGCCGCGCACCGATCCCGAAGCCACCATGGCGCTGCGGGTCCCGGACGCCCCGGAGCCCGCACCCCGCCCGCGGGAGCGCACCGATCCGGAGGCCACCATGGCCCTCCGGACGCCCGACCTCGAGGCGCTCGCGGCCAGGGCCCGGGCCCTGCACCCGAAGCCGGACGCCGCGAAGCCGGGCGCCGCCAGGTCCGGCGCCGCGCAGTCGGGCGCCGACAGGTCCGGTGCCGGGAAGTCAGGTGCCGCAGAGCCGGGCGCTCCGAAGCCGGGCGCCCCGAAGCCGGGTGCCGCGAAGCCGCCGCGTACCGGTGACACCCCCGCGGCCTCCCCCGGCCGGCCCGCCCGCACCGACCCGGAAGCCACCATGGCGCTCCGGGTGTCGGACCTGCCGAAGCCCGTGGAGCCGCGCAGCGGGCCCCGCCGCAAACCCGGACCGTCGAAGGCCTCGGGCGTCGTGGCGGCCGCCGTCTCCGCACGCCTCGCCCCCGTCCTCGAGGGCGCCGCGCCCTACGCCCGGCGGCTGCGTCCGAAGTACCCGCGGCCGGGCCGCACCGACTGGCGGCGCTGGATACCGTCCTGGCGCCAGTGGCTGGGCGCCTTCCTGACGCTCTTCGCCGCCACCGCCTCCCTCCTGGGCGTCGCCTACGCCACCACGGAGATCCCGGACAACCTCAACACGTACGCCACCCAGCAGGACAACGTCTACTTCTGGTCGGACGGGACGCCCATGGCCCGTACCGGGTGGGTGCGACGCCAGGAGATGCCGCTCAAGGACATCCCCGAGCAGGTGCGCTGGGCCGTGCTGGCCGCGGAGAACCAGAGTTTCTACTCCGACCCCGGCATCTCCGCCAGCGGCATCACCCGCGCGCTGTGGCGCACCGTCGGCGAGGGCGACACGCAGGGCGGCTCCACCATCACCCAGCAGTACGTCAAGAACGTGTACCTCTCCCAGGACCGGTCGGTGGGCCGCAAGCTCACCGAGGCCATGATGGCCATCAAGCTCGACCAGAAGATGAGCAAGGACCAGATCCTGGAGGGCTACCTCAACACCAGCTGGTTCGGCCGGGGCACCTACGGCATCCAGCGGGCCGCGCAGGCGTACTACGGCAAGGAGGTCAGCGAACTCAACGTCAGCGAGGCCGCCTTCCTCGCCTCGCTGCTGAAGGGTGCCGGCCTCTACGACCCCTCGCTCAGCGGCGGCAACCACGCCCGGGCCGTGGAACGCTGGTCCTGGATCCTCGACGGCATGGTGAGGACCGGCAAGCTGTCGGCGTCCCAGCGGGCGAAGTACACCGAGTTCCCCGAGCCCCTCAAGCAGTCCCAGGTCTACGACACCGGCCACCAGAGCGACTACCTCGTCGAGCTGGCGACCCAGTACGCCAAGAAGTCCGCGCACATCTCCGACCAGGAATTCGACCTGGGCGGCTACCAGATCTACACCACCTTCGACCGCAAGCGGGAGAACGCCCTGACCGCGGCCGTCGCCCGCGCGCGCAAGGCAGCCCGCAAGGACGACCCCGACAAGGCGAAGACCGCGCACTACGGAGCCGCCTCCGTCGCCGACGACGGCCGGATCCTCGCCGTCCACGGCGGCCCGGACCACCGCAAGCAGGGCTACAACGAGTCCAACGCGACGACCGTCCCGGCGGGCTCCGCGTTCCTGCCGTTCGTCTACGCGGCCGGACTGGAACACGGTGTGCGCAAGGAGCGGGACACGACGACCACCACCGTCATCGGCCCCGACTCCGTCTACAACGGGGACGACGACGTGCCCGTCACCACGCCCGAGGGCCCCTACTGGGACCGCAGCGGCAAGAAGGTGACCGCCCACAACGACGACGGCAAGTCCTGGGGACAGATCCCCCTGCACAAGGCGCTCGCCTCGTCCGTCAACGCGCCGTTCATGCAGCTCGGCCTGGACACCGGCCTCGACAAGGTGCGCCTGACCGCTCAGGCGGCCGGACTGCTGTCCTCCAGCATGGGCCCGCAGGTCCCCGAGCTGTCGCTGGGCAGCTCGACCCCCAGCGCGATCCGCATGGCCAGCGCATACGCCACCTTCGCCGCCGAGGGCACCCACACCGAGCCCTACTCGGTGCGCCGCATCACCCGCAACGGCAGTGTCGTCGCGCTGAGCACACCCAAACCCCGCCGAGCGATCAGAGCCGAGGTCGCGGGCCAGGTCACCGAGGCGCTCAGGGAGTCCTTCCGCACCCAGCACCCGGACGCGGCGCCGGCCTCGACGACGGTCGCGGGCAAGGGCGGCACCACCCAGAAGGACACCGCCGGCTGGTACGTGGGCACCCACCGCTCGGTGTCCACGGCGGTCGTCACCTACCGCATGGACCTGTCCGAAAGCCTGGAACCCCTCCCGCTGAAAGGCGTGGCCGGTACGCCCGCCACCTCCGTCCCCTACGACATCTGGTCGCGTGCCATGAGCCCGCTCAGCTGACGCGAGCGCCGACGGCACCATTCCGCTCCGCTCTCCCTCCTCGCAGAATGCGCCACCGATGAACTCCAACGCCCACCGCCGGCGCCGCCGCCGCAGCGCCGCCGACGTCCTCGGCCGACTGAAGGCCCGCCCCAGGATCCTGATGGCGGCCGTCGCCCTGGTCGTCTCCTGCATCACCGTGCCTCTGGTCGTGTGGGGCATGAAGGACGACCCGGCGCCCAGCGGGTCGGCGGTCGGCAAGTCGCCCGGCGCCGGGACCGCCAAGGGGAAGGAACCCCGGTGGGACGGCAGGACGAAGGTGATCGGGGACGGCTCCACCTCCTACACCGGGCCGCAGCGCGGCGGGCTCAAGGCCGAGCCGCTCAAGCCCGGCGAGAAGCCGCCCCAGTTCGTGGTCTTCTCCTGGGACGGCGCACTGCAGGGCGACGACCAGCTCTTCTCGCACTACCGGGAGATGGCCGAGGAGTACAACGCCCACATGACGTTCTTCCTGACCGGCATCTACCTGCTGCCTAAGGACAAGAAGACGCTCTACCACCCCCCGATGCACGACCCGGGCGACTCGGCGATCAGCTACCCGACCGACGAGCACATCCGCACCACGCTGACGGAGCTGGGCAAGGCGTGGAAGGACGGGAACGAGATCGGTTCCCACTTCAACGGCCACTTCTGCGGAGCAAAGGGCGGCGGCGACTGGAGCGTCGCGGAGTGGAAGAGCGAGATCAGCCAGTTCTACTCGTTCGTCGAGAAGTGGAAGACCAACACCGGCTACAGCGACCTGCCGGCCCTGCCCTTCGACGCGGAGAAGGAGATCGTGGGCGGTCGCGCGCCGTGCCTGGAGGGCCAGAAGAACCTGCTCAAGGCGATCAAGAGCTTCGACTGGCGCTACGACGCCAGCTCGGCGGGCGACTTCCAGATCTGGCCGGCGAAGAAGGACGGCGTCTGGGACTTCCCGTTGCAGATGCTTCCGTACGAGGGCGGCAAGTACCAGGGCCTGTCCATGGACTTCAACTTCCTCTACAACCAGTCCGACGGTGAGACCGACGGCGAACCGGCCCAGTACGACAAGTGGCGCGAGGAGACCACGCAGACCTATCTCAACGGCTTCAACCGCGTGTACTACGGCAGCCGGGCCCCGCTGTTCATCGGCAACCACTTCGAGAACTGGAACGGCGGCATCTACATGAAGTCCGTCGACGACGTGATCAAGAAGGTGTGCGTCCGCAAGGACGTCCGCTGCGTGTCCTTCCGTGAGCTGGCCGACTGGATGGACGCGCAGAAGCCCGCCGTGCTGGAACGCCTGCGCAGCCTGGACCCCGCGCAGTCGCCCGACTGGTCGACCGTCGTCAAGTAGCGCCGCGGCGCCCCCGGGCGGGGGCGCCGCTCACCGCCGCCGGGTCAGGCCCGGCCGGGCCTCGCCGCGTGGTCCGGGTGGCCCGTGGTGCGCCGGTCCTCCTTCATCTCCGCCTCGTACAGGTGGTCGCGTCCTTCGACGAGGTCGTCCCGCGCCTGCTTCTCCAGGTCCTTGAACGGCTCGTAGTAGGTGGCGTTGTAGGCCTCCACGATCTGGAACGTCCAGTGCCCGGGGATCACGTTGCGGCCCAGGATGTCCCGCTCCACCCGGTCGCCGTACTCGCCGTGCCCGGCCTTGCGCAGCAGCGCCACCGCCCGGTCGAGCTCCAGGTCGGCCGTGCCGGTCAGCTGGTGGAACGCGTAGAGGTGACCGCGGGCCCGTTCCGTCGTCTCCAGCGCCTTCGAGAGGGCGCCGAGGGCTTCCACGGTGGTGTCGTCGACGCCGTCCGGCCGCCGGTGGGCGCGGTCGGGTCCTTCTTGGTGCTGAGGAACGTTCATGGATCCCCAGATCCCCGCACTCCGGCGGCTCATACCAGGGAACGCCCGAGATGATCCGCTTGGCGGGACCGCACACGGTGAGCCTTCCGCCGGCGGCACATCCGTGCGAAAGGGGTGTCGGAGGCATGATCGTGGTGCGCGGGGAACCCGTGAGGCGATCCCTGTCCGCCGAGAGAGAAGGTGGCCGATGAGCTTCCCGCCGACCGACCCCACCCCGCCGAACCCGACTCCGCCGCCCGGACCGACGGATCCGCAGCCCGGCCCCGCGCCCGGTCCCGTGCCCGCGCCGGCGCCGGACCCGGTCCCGCCGGCCCCTCCGCAGCCGGCCGGCCCGGACCCCGTGCCGCCGACCCCGCACCCGGGGCCCCTCACCTAGACGCCCGCGGACGGTCGCGTCGGTCTCGCGTCCGTCCGTGCTGACGACGGTCCGGCCCGCGTCACCCCGGCCGCTGTGCGCTGCCCCCGCGCCTGGCGGCGGGGTCGTCGCGGGCCCCCGCTCCCAGCAGGCCGGTCGCCTCGAACTCGGCGGCGGCCGCCAGCCGGGGAAGCTCGGTCCGGGAGATCCGGGTGACCAGGGGCGGCAGGACCGCCCGGGTGATCTGGGCGAACCGCAGCCAGCCGGGTACGTAGACGGCACGGGAGCGCCGTTCGACGGCCGTCACCATGCGCTCGGCGACCTGCTCGACCGGGTAGACCTTCCGGGCCGGAGCCGGCATGTGCGCCCGCAGTTCCCGCAGTACGGCGTGCCGGTCCGCGTCCCGGATCATGTCCGTGTCGGTCCAGTTGAGGTAGGCGATCCCCACGGCGACGCGCTGGTGGGCCACCTCGGCCTGGAGGGCGTGCGCGAAGGACTCCACGCCGGCCTTCGAGGCGCAGTAGGCGCTCATCATCGGGGAGGCCCCGATGGAGGCCAGGGACGCGATCTGCAGGTAGTGGCCGCGCGTCGCGACGAGGTCCGGGAGGAACGCCCTGGCGGTGATCGCGCTGCCCGTCAGGTTCACGTCGATCACGCGCCGCCAGGTCGCCGGGTCGGACTCGGCGAACGGCCCGCCCTCGGCGACGCCGGCGTTGGCGATGACCGCGGACGGGGTGCCCAGGCGTACGCGGATCCGGGCGGCGGCGTGCTCCATGGCGGCGTCGTCGGTGACGTCGGCCTCCCACCACCCCGCCCGGCAGGGCAGCGTGTCCGCGACCGCCGAGATCGTCTCCGGCTGCCGCCCCAGCAGGGCCACGACGGCGCCCCGCTCGGAGAGGACGCGTGCCATGGCCGCCCCGAGGCCGCGGGAGGCTCCGGTGACCACCACCACGCGGCCCGCCAGCGGGCCGGTACGACGCGAATCGGCATCAGGCATGGTCACCACGCTAACCGCGGGCCGCGAGGACGGCCTGCGGACGTCCGTCCCGCCCCCGGGGGGAGCGGGAGCGCGAGGGCCCGTGCCGCCGGTCCCGGCAGAAAAGGCGTAACTCCGCCAAAGATGGAAACCTGAGTGCAGCCATCTCGGACGGACAGCGCCGAGCTGCGAACACCGGTTTCCCCCAGGAGGGTTGCATGGCTGTGCGGCACCAGCTCATCAAGAGGCCTCCCCACGTGGTGTGGGCCGTCCTGGCCGACCCCGACTGCTACAGCGAATGGGTGGTCGGCACGTCCGACACCCGGCCCGCCGAGGGACGGTGGCCCGAGGTCGGGGCGGCCCTGACCTTCGACGTGCGGATGGGTCCCTGGACGGTGAGCAACCAGACCGTCGTACGCCGCTGCGAACCCCCGCGGCAGCTCGAACTCGAAGCCAACTCCGGCCCCCTGGGCACGGCCAGGATCGCCCTGGACGTCCGGGAATGGGGCGACGACACCCTGCTGATCGTCGACGAGCACCCGCTGCGCGGTGCCGGAGGCACGCTGCACAACGCCGCCTTCGAGGTACTGGTCCAGCTGCGCCATCGCGCGATGCTCAACCGGCTGGCGGACCTGTGCGAGAACCGTTCCCTCACCGGGCTCGCGAGCCGGTAGGACCCGGCGGACCCCACCGCGGCGCCTTCCGCCCGCGGCCGGGCCCGCCCCGGCGACACAGGAGGCAGAACATGCCGGACGCGGTGGTGATCGGCGCCGGGCCCAACGGTCTGGTGGCAGCCAACCTGCTGGCGGACGCGGGCTGGAGCGTGGAGGTCCTGGAGGAGCAGAGCGAACCGGGCGGCGCGGTCCGGCACGACCGCGGGGTACACCCCGACTACGTCAGCGACCTGTTCAGCTCGTTCTATCCGCTGGCCGCCGCGTCCCCGGTCCTGGCCGGTCTGCACCTCGAACGTGAGGGACTGCGCTGGAGCCACGCCCCGTACGTGCTGGCCCACCCCCTGACCGACGGCAGCTGCGCCCTGCTGGGCCGCGACCTCGACGACACCGCCGCCGCCCTGAGCGAGTTCAGCCCCGCGGACGGCGATGCCTGGCGGGAACTGCACCGGATCTGGGCACGGCTGGGGCCCGACATCGTCGAGGCCCTGTTCACCCCCTTCCCGCCCGTGCGCGCCGGGGCACGGCTGGCCGTGCGGCTGCGCGGGGCGGGCGGCCTGCGGCTGGCCCGGTCCCTGGTACTGCCGGTACGGCGGCTGGGCGAGGAGGAGTTCGAGGGTCAGGGCGGCAGGCTCCTGCTCGCGGGAAACGCCCTGCACGCCGACCTCGCCCCCGAGGCCGCGGGCAGCGGCGGCTTCGGCTGGCTGATGTCCATGCTGGGCCAGACGTACGGCTTCCCGGTGCCGGCCGGCGGAGCGGGCGCCCTCACCCGCGCCCTGGTGCGCCGGCTGGAGAAGCGCGGCGGCGTGGTCCGCTGCGGTGAGCGCGTCAGCCAGGTGGTGGTGCGGGGAGGCAGGGCCGTCGGCGTGCGCACGGCCGCCGGGGAGGCCGTCGCCGCGAACCGCGCCGTCCTGGCCGACGTCTCCGTGCCCATGCTCTACGGCGCTCTCGTCGACGAGGCGCACCTGCCCGCGCAACTCCTCGCCGACCTGCGCCGTTTCCAGTGGGACTTCGCCACCTTCAAGGTGGACTGGGCCCTCGACGGGCCCGTGCCGTGGACCGCGGAGCGGGCGGCGTCGGCGGGCACGGTCCATCTCGCCGACGGCGTGGACGAGTTGACCAGGTTCGCGGCACAGATCGCCATGCATCAGGTCCCCGACCGGCCGTTCGCCATCTTCGGTCAGATGACCACGGCGGACCCGACCCGCTCGCCCCTCGGCACCGAATCCGCGTGGGCCTACACCCACGTGCCGCAGCGGATCACCGGTGACGCGGGCGACGACGGACTGACCGGTGCCTGGGACCGGCGCGAGCAGGAGGCGATGGCCGACCGGGTGGAGGCCCAGGTAGAGCGGTTCGCCCCCGGATTCCGCGCCCTCGTGCGGGCCCGTCGCATCCTGGCGCCGCCCACGATGGAGAGCATGAACGCGAATCTGCGCGGTGGCGCCATCAACGGCGGCACCACGGCGATGCACCAGCAGCTGGTCTTCCGTCCCGTGCCGGGCAGCGGGCGTCCCGAGACCCCGGTCAAGGGGCTGTTCCTCGCCTCCGCCGGCGCGCATCCCGGCGGCGGGGTCCACGGCGCCCCGGGTGCGAACGCCGCACGGGCCGCCCTGCACGGACGCCTCCCCACCGGTCTCACCCGGATCCAGCGCGTCCTCACGCGCCGCGACCGCAAGGGCGAGCGGACCGCGACCTGACGCGCGTGGTGCGGCGTCGCCCCCCTTGAGCGGGCGCGCGCCCCGCGCCGCCCGCACCACGGCCCGCCGCCCCGCGCCGTCCGCACCACGGCCCGCCGCCCCGGGGCCCCGCGTGGCCGGGGCGCCGTGACATGCTGGAGCTTGCGGATCATGACGGCGAGCGAGGACGTACGGCAGGGTGAGGAAAGCGACACGGCCGACCTGGACGGGTACCTGGGACCGATTCGCGGCGTCCGACCCGGGGCTGCTGCGGCTCATGGCCGGCCTGCGGACCGTGGGCGCCATCGCGCTCGCACTCGCCGTGCTGGCCCTCATGGACGCCGATGTGACGCACATGGTGGCCGGGGCCATGGCGGCCATGGTCGCCACCTTCGCCATCCGGGAGAAGCAGCGGCGCGAACAGGCGATCACCCTCGCGCTCGGCCTGCCCGTGTCCCTCGCGGCGATGTCGCTGGGCGCCCTGCTGAACACCCACGTCATCGCGGGTGACCTCTTCTTCCTCGCCCTGATCTTCGGCGCGGTCTACAGCCGCCGGTTCGGCGACCGCGGGACGGCCCTGGGACTCATCGGGTTCCAGGTCTACTTCGTCTCACTGTTCGTACAGGCCGACTCCGGCACGCTGCCCGGGCTGTGCCTCACCCTGGTGCTCGCCTTCGCGTGCAGCGCCGCCGCGCGTTTCGGCCTGGTGGCGGAGACACCCGAACGCATCCTGAAGCGGCTGCGGGAGGCCTTCCGGGCGCGCCTGGCACAGTTGGTGTCCGCGCAGACCGAGCTGCTGGACGCGGGACCTGACCGGATGGAGAAGGCCCTGGAGGAGGTGAGGCGGCACACCGCCCGCCTCCACGAGACGGCCATGATGATCCAGGGCCGGCTGGAGGAGGGGACCAGCGACAGCGCCGCCGCCTCGCACGTGCAGCGCCGGGTCGCCGACGCGGAGATCGCCGCCGAGCGGCTGGGGGTCCTGCTGCTCACCGCGCGCAGCGCCGAACGCGCCGACACCCTCACCCTGCACCTGCCCAACGCCCCGGTGCCCGCCGCCGGGAACCGGCTGCGCGCCCACGACGACATCACGGCCGTACTGCGCCGCGACCTCGACGCGCTGCGCATGCTCGTCGCCCGGCCCGGCGGCCGCGGCACCGCGCTCGCGCACGTGCGCAACCGGCTGCTCGCCTACCGCGACGAGGAGAACCTGCCGCACGCCCCGGCCGCCGTCCAGGACGTCTTCCGCGGTATCGGCGAGGCGGCGCGCTCGGTGCTGGGCCTGCGGCTCGCCTTCGACGGGCCGCAGGACGAGTCCGACGACTCACCGGCCACGACCCGTTCGCGGGAGGAGCTGGACGCCGAGGACGTCGCCATCGCGGGGGCCGAGGACAACCAGCGGGAGGACGAGGACCGTACGGGGCTGCGGCGCCCCACGACCCGGGCCGCCGTCCAGGTGTCGGTGGGGTCGGCGCTGGCCATCGTCGGCGGCGAGTTCCTGTCCAGCCAGCGCTGGTACTGGGCGGTGCTGACCTGCTGGGTGGTCTTCCTGAACACGGCCTCCACCGGCGAGATCCTCGTGAAGGGCTACCGCAGGCTGCTGGGCACCGTCTTCGGTGTCGTCGCCGGTGTCCTGCTCGCGGGCGTGGTCGGCAACCACACGTGGACGGCGTTCGGGCTGGTCCTGCTGTTCATCTTCGCGATGTTCTTCACCGCGCCGCTGTCGTACGCCCTGATGTCGTTCTTCGTGACGGCGATGCTGGGCCTGCTGTACACGCTCCTCAACACCTACAGTCCCGAGGTGCTCGTCCTGCGGATCGAGGAGACCGCGCTCGGTGCCGTCTGCGGTGTCGTCGCGGCCGCGCTGGTGCTGCCGGTGCACACCGACCACCGGACCGACGAACTGCTCGCCACGGTGCTGGAACGCCTCGGCGACGTGACCGGCGCCGCGGTGGAGCAGCTGAGCGGCGGACCCGCGCTCGACCTGCTGGACATGGCACGCGATCTCGACACGGCGCTGGAGGACCTGCGGGCCTCCACGCAGCCGCTCACGCACCCGATCACTCCGCTGCGCTCCCGGCGGCAGACCGCCCGCTACCTGGTGGCGCTGCTGGAGACGTGCGCGTACCACGCGCGGTCGCTGGCGGCGACGGCGGAACTCCTCCCGCACAGCAGGACGGTCGCCGCGGATCCGCGGCTGAAGCGGGCCGGCCGGCGCATCGCGCAGAACATCGACGCACTGGTGGCCCATGTCGAGGACCGGCACGACGCGGGTGCGGTGGAGACCGGCGCCAGTCTCGCGTCCATGCTGGAGACCGACCGGTCGGGTGTTCCGCGGCACGACCGGGTCACCGGCCGCGTGCTGCGGCATCTGCAGCGGCTGGACGAGGGGGTGGTGGGCCTCGCCCGCCCGCTCGGTGTGCCCGTCTCCACCCCCGACCAGTCCGCGTCCCGGCGCTCCGCCGCGGTGTGAGGGCGGTCCCTCGGGCGGTGCCTCAGAGGCCCGCCCTGTTCCGCGCGTGCTCGAAGGCGGCCAGCGGATCGCCGGTGCTGTTCCAGGGCCAGGCGGTGACGGCGGTGCCGATGGCTTCGAAGACGGGGGCGGCCTGCTGCCTGCGGTCGGCGGCCATCAGCGCGTAGGCGAGGAGGTTCAGGTCGGCGAGCTTCTTCGCGTGGTGGAAGAACGCGGGCTGCGGCCAGGTGTGGTGCGCCCGCTGCAGCGACTCGACGGCCTGCGGGTTCGTCCAGTGGTTGCGGGCCACCAGGGCGTCCACTCCCCCACGGGCGAGAGCGGCGTTGTACTGCATGACCTGGGCGGTGAGTTCGACCGCGGCGCACGGGGCGTTCGCGGGCATCCGGGGGCGTATGGAGTCGATGAAGTCGAGCACCTGGACCCGCGAGCCCGCCTCCTCGGGGGACAGGTGGGCCAGCATGCTCAGGTATGCCTCCCGGTGCCAGCGGTCGCGGGCGAGGATCTCGTTCCAGGCGCCGAAGACGTCCGACTGCACGTAGCGCTCCAGGCGGGCGATGCCGAGCAGCACCACCCACGGCGCGGGATCGCGGGGGTCGATCTCCGACGCGCGGAGGCACTGCTTGGCCGTGCCCGACGCGTCCGCCAGTCCTCCCGCCGCACGGCTGCGGACGAGTTCGGCCCAGGCGCTGAGGACCAGCGCGCTCGCGTTGCCCGGTTCACGCGTCGCCCACGCGGACGGCAGGTGCGAGTCGGACAGGTAGTCCGCGAGGACGGACATCCGGTGCGCCCGCCGGTCCCAGTCGTCCGGGTCCTGCTCGAAGAGGCGGGACAGCTGGGCCACGCACAGGTCCGTCGTGCCGAACGTGCCGGACCTGGTCGTCGCGCGCAGAGACTTCAGCAGCCTGCCGAGGTCCCCGTCGTCGAGTTCGGGGGCAAGGCGCGGCTTTCTGCGGCGACTTGAGAGAAAAGACATGATCGCATGCTATGAGCGGGGAGACGTGTCACAAGGTGCGCGGCACGATCGTTACCGGATGCTGGCCGCAACCCGGGGTTACCGGCCCGTAGCGCGAGACGGGCGGGTCCTCCGGGTGTCCCGTACGGCGGCCCGACGGGTCCGCGACCGGTCGCGCGGGGGCGGCGGCGGCTTTCGTCAGCCCTCATGTGGCCCCCTCGCCTCCTGGCGCCCGGCAGTGTAGACATGGGCACATGGTCCGACTATGGGGTCGATCCCGGGCCCGGTCGACCCGCCGGCTCGACGCCCCGCGCCCCGGGCGCGGGCGCGGGCGTGCTCACGGCACGCACGCGGGACGGGCGCGGCAGGACGCGCGCGGCTCGGGCGGGTCCGGCAGACGCGGGCCCGCCGCCCGGTTGTGGTCGGCGCTGAGCGGACGCAGCGTCGCGGGCCAGGTGTTCGTGTTCCAGGTCGTCATCGTGCTGATGCTGGTGGTCTCCGCGGTGCTGGCGCTGGTGCTCCAGGTGCGGCACGACAGCACGCAGGAGGCCCGCAACCGTTCGCTGGCCGTCGCCGAGACGTTCGCCAACGCGCCGGGCACGCTGGAGGCCCTGCGGAGCCCCGACCCGACCGCGGTGCTCCAGCCGCGCGCCGAGGCGGCCCGCAAGCAGTCCAAGGTGGACTTCGTCGTCGTGCTGAACACCGACGGGATCCGCTACACGCACCCCAAACCGGACCGGATCGGCAAGAAGTTCGTCGGGACTCTCGCGCCCGCGCTGGCCGGCCGGTCCTTCACCGAGGAGATCACGGGCACGATCGGTCCGCTCGTGCAGGCCGTGGTGCCGGTCAGGGCTGCCGACGGTTCGGTCGCGGGCCTGGTGTCGGCGGGCATCACCACCGCCAACGTGGGCGGCGCCGCCGACCGGCAGCTGCCGATCCTCATCGCCGCGGCGGGCGCGGCGCTGGTCCTGGCGACGGCGGGTACGGCGCTCGTGAGCAGACGGCTGCTGCGCCAGACCCACGGCCTCGGCCCGTACGAGATGACCCGGATGTACGAACACCACGACGCGGTGCTGCACGCCGTCCGGGAGGGCGTGATCATCGCCGGGGGCGAGGGGCGGCTGGTGCTCGCCAACGACGAGGCGCACCGGCTGCTCGGCCTGCCCGAGGACGCCGAGGGCCGGCACGTCTCAAAGCTCGGCCTCGACCCCGCCACCGCGGACCTGCTGGCCTCGGGGCGCGTCGTCACGGACGAGGTGCGTCTGGTCGGGGACCGGCTGCTGGCGATCAACCAGCGTCCCACCGACCTCAGGGGCGGGCCGCCCGGCAGTGTCGCGACGCTGCGGGACTCCACCGAGCTGCGTGCGCTGTCCGGCCGGGCCGACGTGGCTCGGGAGCGCCTGAAGCTGCTGTACGACGCCGGGGTCGGCGTCGGCTCCAGCCTGGACGTTGCCCGCACCTGTGAGGAACTGGCCGAGCTGGCCGTGCCGCGGTTCGCGGACTTCGTCACCGTGGACCTGGCGGACGCGGTACTGAACGGCGAGGAACCGGACGTCATCACCGAACTCCGCCGCACGGCGTCCGGCGGGATCCGCAAGGACGCGCCCCTGTACCCGGTGGGCGAACGCATCGTCTTCGTGAACACCTCGCCGCAGGCGCGCAGCCTGCGCACCGGCCAGGCCCTCGTGGAGCCCGACCTGAAGCGGGCGCCGGGCTGGCTCGCCCAGGACCTGGAGCGTTCCGCGCAGGTGGTGGAGTACGGGATCCACTCGCTGATCACCGTGCCGGTGCGGGTGGGACCGCTGGTGATGGGAGTGGTCAACTTCTGGCGGTCGGAGAAGCCGGAGGCCTTCGACGCGGAGGAGGTGGCCCTGGCGGAGGAACTGGTCGCGCGGGCCGCGGTCTCCATCGACAACGCGCGCCGCTACACCCGCGAGCACACGATGGCCGTGACGCTCCAGCGCAGTCTGCTCCCGCGCAACCTGCCCGAGCAGAGCGCCCTGGAGATCGCCTACCGCTACCTCCCCGCGCAGGCGGGTGTGGGCGGGGACTGGTTCGACGTGCTGCCGCTGTCCGGCGCGCGGGTGGCCCTCGTGGTGGGGGACGTCGTCGGTCACGGGCTGCACGCCGCGGCCACCATGGGGCGGCTGCGCACCGCCGTCCACAACTTCTCCGCCCTGGACCTGCCGCCCGACGAACTCCTCGCGCTCCTCGACGAACTGGTCGGCCGCATCGACCAGGACGAGGCCGCGGAGGACAGTGCCGCTGCGATCACCGGCGCCACGTGCCTGTACGCCATCTACGACCCGGTCACGCTGCGGTGCACCGTCGCCCGGGCGGGCCATCCCCCGCCGGCGCTGGTGGGTCCCGACGGCACGGTCACGTTCCCCGAGGTGCCGGCCGGTCCCCCGCTGGGTGTGGGCGGCCTGCCGTTCGAGACGGCCGAGCTCGAACTGGAGGCGGGCAGCCGGCTGGTGCTCTACACGGACGGGCTCGTCGAGGACCGGGACCGCGACATCGACGCCGGGCTCGCACTGCTCGGCACCGCGCTGGCGCGGGCGGACCGGTCGCCGGAGGACACCTGCCGGGCCGTCCTCGACGCCCTCCTCCCGGCCCGTCCCAGCGACGACATCGCCCTGATCGTGGCCGGCACCCGGGCGCTGGGGGCCGACCGCGTCGCCGAGTGGCAGGTGCCGAGCGACCCGGCGGCCGTCGGTGAGGTGCGCGCCTCGGTGACCCGGCGGCTGGCGGAGTGGGGTCTGGACGACATGGCCTTCACCACGGAGCTGGTCCTGAGCGAGCTGGTCACCAACGCGATCCGATACGGCGGCGCCCCCATCCGGGTCCGGGTGCTGCGCGACCGCAGTCTGGTGTGCGAGGTCTTCGACAGCAGCAACACCTCGCCCCGCCTGCGCTACGCGGCGAGCACGGACGAGGGCGGACGCGGTCTGTTCCTGGTCGCCCAGCTCTGCGACCGCTGGGGCACCCGTTACACGCCCACGGGGAAGGTCATCTGGGCGGAACAGCCGCTGCCCTGACGTACCGTGCCCGTGCGTCACCCCGGGTCACGGACACCGAGCGCGGAATGCGGAACCGACTTCCGGCTTGAACAGACATGTTGATGATGCGTCAGTTCAAGAAGCCGTCCCCTCGGAAATTCCCTCGCCACTCACGGTTCTTCTTTCAAATTTCGGTCGTTCAATCATTTCCGGGTCGCAGTCCGGGAATTCCCGGCGGACGGAGCCCGGAATCCCTTGCCGTCACAGGGCGGTCGCGTTCCTTTTGCGCATCTCCGCCCGAGGCGTTCAACTTGGAGATGGAGAACTACGTATCTCTCGTGAAGGAGTGGTGGTATGTCTTCCACCGAGTTCTTGACCGACGAAATCACCGAAGTCCAGGGCATCGACGTAGAGGCGGCCCTCGACCCGGCCGAGGCCGACGGCCAGTTCCGTGACAGCCGTGAGTGCGCCGCACTCGCCCTGGTCTCCGGATCCGGCAGCCTTCTGCTGTCGCCTCCGACGCCGCGGCCGAAGAAGGGCTGACGGGGGAAGCTGAATGGAGCAGTCAAGCACGCCGACCCGATTGTCGGGCGCTGTGCGGGACCTTGCTTCGGACGTGGTCTCCGCCCTTGGGGGCGGGGACCCTTTCCGACTGTCCGGCAAGGTGACGGCACACGAGCCGGCCGGGGCGAGCGGCGATCCCGCGCTGGCCGCCGTCCGCGTCCTGGGAGCCGACGTACTTCTGCCGGCCGTCCTGCACCACGCCCCGGCCGACCGCGACGACCTGGCCGCCTTCGACAGGGCCGTACGGGCCTATCCGCCCCCGGCCGGCGCCTCCCCCACCTCGGTGTGGAGCCACTGGGCGATGCGGCAGACCCTGATGCGGCTGGACGCCTCCTTCGACGGCGCCCCCGCGGACCATCTGGAACCCGACGGGACCTGGCTCGACGACGCGTCGTGGCAGTTCCTCACCCATCAACTCGCGGTGCTGGCACCGCTCGCGGTCCCCGCGGGTGACTGCGCGGTGTTCCGCGCGGCCCGGCGCCGGCCCGTCGACGTCGCCCGCGGGTTCGTCCGGGCGGTCCGCCGCCGCGACTGGCTGCAGGCGGCAGGCGCGGGGCGCTGGCTGGTCCTGCTCGACGGGGTGCCGGACACCCTGGGTCTGGAGACCGGCCTGGAGTTCGTGGCCCAGATGGGTCAGGACGACCCGCGGGTCGCCCTCCAGGTCACGGCGGCGCGGCTGATGCGGGCCGGAGCACCGGTGTGAGGGCGCTCGACGTCCGCGGCGTGGGCGAGGCCGCGCTGGCCTGGGTCTCCGCCAACCGCGGCGAATTCCGGCTCGACGAGGGCGCACTCGCCGCGTACGGGGACGTGAACACCAGCTGGAAGCCCCTCGGAGAACTGGCCCAGGTGTGCGTCTGCGTCCGCCGGACCACCGCCCCCGGCGACCCGTTGCACGAAACCGCCTCCGACCTGCTGGAGTTCGCATGGCGGCAGACCGGGAACGGCGCCCTCTTCGGTGAATTGCAGCGACTCGAACCCTTCGCGACCTATCCGCTGGAGGTCTACGCCGCGTTCGCGTCCGCCGGCCTGCGGCACCCCGGTTACGAGAGCGCCGCCGCGACGGTGGCCCGCACCCGCGGCTGGCGGGTGACGGAGCAGGAGCCGAACCGGCGGCTCAGTGTGCTCAACTCCGAGCGGCGCAGCGGGATCCCGGAGCACGCGGACCCCGCGCAGAGCCTTCGGCACACCTGGCTGGGCGGCCTGCCCGAGCCGTGGACCTTCGAACGCGCCGCCGGATACACGCTGACCCACGTGGTCTTCCACCTCACCGACTGGGGTCTGGTCCCCCAGGGCGTACCCCGCTCGGTCGCCGCCTATCTGCGGCACTGGCTCCCGCCCTGGCTCGACACCTGCCTGGAGGACGAGCAGTGGGACCTGAGCTTCGAACTGCTGGCCGTGGCGGCGAGCCTGCCGCGGCTGCCCGAGCCGGCGGTGCTCCAGGACGCCTGGAGCACACTCGCGACGGCCCAGGACGCCACCGGCGCCGTACCCGAAGTCGGTCCGGGGCGGGACGGACGGGCTGCGGCGGGAGGCTTCCGGTACTGCTACCACTCGACGCTGATGGCGGCCTTCGCCGCCGCGCTCACCACCGGCCGCCCCGGCTGGAACGGCACCGAGGACGAGGCGCCGGGCGGCCCGCGCCCCCTTGAGCACGCGGCGCGGCAGGACCGGGGCGGACGAGGAGCGCCGGGATGACCAGTACCCGCCTGATCCACACCGTCGGAGTCGGCGCCATCGAGTGGCTGCACGCGCACCGCGAGGGGTTCCGGCTGGAGCCCGACGTCGACCCCGAGGTGGGCTTCCTCGACCGCTTCAAGCCGGTCGGTGAACTCGCCCTGATCTGCAAGGTGCTGTTCCGGGAAGGGGTGGCCGGGTCCCGGCAGGCCGAGCTGGCACGGCAGTTGCTCGACCACGCCTGGCGGAACACGCTCGACGGCGGCCGGCTGCTTCTGCACGGGCAGCGCATCGAGCCCCTCTCCCCCGTCCCGTTCGAGGTGTACCTCCCGTTCAAGGAACTCGGTTACAGCCATCCCGGACTCGAGGAGGCGGTCCGGCTCAACCACCGGCTCCTGAGCTGTGCCGCCTACGAGGCGCGGCCCGTACGCCGCCTCGGACTCTCCGCGTTCCAGCGCCGCTTCGGGCTGCCGCCCCGGCCACCGGAGGCGGACGTCGTCGGTGCGACCTGGCTGGGACGCACCCCCGAGCCCTGGACCGTGGAAGGGCACATCGCGTACGACATCACCCACACCGTCTTCCACCTGACCGACTGGGGCGAGAAACCCGAGGCACTGCCCGCGGACATCGCGGACTACCTCGCCCTGTGGCTGCCGGTCTGGCTGGACGACTGGCTGGACCTGCAACGCTGGGACCTGCTCGGCGAGTTGCTCGTCGTCGACGCCTGTCTGCCGCGGCCCTCGCTGGACGAGCGGGCCTGGGAGGGCTTCGCCGCGGCCCAGCAGCCCGACGGCGCGATGCCCGCCGTGCGCACGATGCCGCAGGGCGAGCCCGACGAGGTGTTCGACCTCGTCTACCATCCGACCCTGGTCGCCGCCTTCGCCTCGGTGCTCGCCACGTCCCGCGCGCTGTCGCGGCTGGCGACGGCCCCGGCATGACCACCCGCCCCGCGCCCTGGCCGGGCGACGTGCTCCCCGGTGCCGCCGGCCCGCTCCCGCTCCGCAGCGCCCCGCCGGACGGGCCCGCGGACGACGAGGCGGTGCGGTGGCGGCTCGACGCCGCCGTCGGTGCCGTGGACGCGCCCGACGTCGTCTTCGCCCTGTCCCGGCACGGGCGCCGCACCGTGCGCTGCGGAGGCACCGCACCGCTCCCGCCCGTGCACCGCGCCGACCTGCGCTACGAGATCGGCTCGGCCTCCAAGACGTTCACCGGGCTGCTCCTCGCCCGGCTGACGCAGTCGGGTGTGCTGTCCGGCGGTGAACCGGCCGCCGCCCTGCTGGATCCGGGCCGCCCGGCCTCCCGGGACCCCGTCACGCTCGCGCACCTGATCACCCACACGTCCGGGCTGCCCGCGCTGCCGGCCGACTTCTTCCTCCGGGCGCTGCCCTCCTGGCGCTCCAACCCGTACGCCGGCTATCCGGCCGGTCGCGTGATCGACGCGTTTCTGCGGTACCGGCCACGGCACCGCCCCGGCACCCGCTGGCGCTACTCCAACTTCGCCGTCTCGGTGCTCGGGCACGCCTTGGCGGCGGTCACCGCGACCCCGTGGGAGGACCTGCTCACGGCTCATGTGCTCGGGCCGCTGCGGCTGGGCGAGGTCGCGCTGCACGCCGAGGGCCCGGGCACGGACGCCACCGGGCACCGCAGGGACGGCGCGACCCCGACGCCGCCGCTGGCCGTCGGCGGGTTCCAGGCGGCAGGTGCGGTCCGCGCCACCCCGCACGACCTGCTCACCTTCCTCGAGGCGCATCTCGATCCGTCCGCCTCGCCCCTGGCCGGCGCGCTGCGGGCGGTACGCCGTCCCGTGCTCCGGCGCGGCCTCGGGCACCGGCACCTCCACACGGTGGCCTGGTTCCAGCACCCCACCGACCGCGGGCCGATGTACTTCCACTGCGGGGCGACACTCGGGCAGCAGGCCTTCCTCGGTTTCCACCCCGGCACCGGCACGGCACTGGCCGCCGTGTGCACGCGCCGCTTCCGCGCCCGCGACGCCTTCGTCCCCACCGCGTACGCGCTGCTGGCCGAGTAGGCGCCGCGGCGCCCCGAACGCCGGAGGGGCCGAGGTGCGTCGGCCGGCCGGCGTTCGAGGGGGTGGCCTCCCGCGGCTACGACGTCAGAGGCGCTGCCACAGAGCCGGGGTGAGCGCGGGCTGCCATGCGCCCTGCGCCTGGTGCGCCTGGAGGCACTGGTAGGTGACGCCGTCGTACTTCACCCGCGTCCCGGTGTCGTAGACCCGGCCCGCCGACCAGCCGTCCTGGCCCTCCTGCGCGGTGGGCGTGCCGTCTTGCGCCGTGCCGGTCCTGAGCGTCAGTCCGTACTCGCCGAGCAGCGGGTTGACCGGCTGGTAGAAGGTCGTCCCGCCGCTCGTGCAGTCCCCGGAGCCGCCCGAGGTGACGCCCTGGGCCTGCGCCCCGGAGACGTAGGAACCGCCGGAGTCGCCCGGTTCGGCGCACACCGTCGTGCGGGTCACGCCGTCGACGGTGCCCTCGGCGTAGGTGACGCTGGTGCCGTGTTCCTCGACCGTGCCGCAGTGCCAGCCGGTGGTGGAACCGGAGCGGCAGATCGCGGCGCCCACCAGAGCCTGCACGGAGCCGGCGATCTCGACGTTCTGCTCCCCCTCGCCCTTGACGTTGGGGGTCGCGGTCCAGTCGCTGGTGACGGCCACCCACGACATGTCGTGGCCCGGGAAGACGGAGCCCTGGAAGGTGCCCTGTGCCACCTTGTTGAAGCCGGTGGTCCTGGCGCCCGCCTTCCCGCAGTGCCCGGCGCTCACGAAGCCCTGCTGGTCGGCCTTGGTGACGGAGAAGCCGACGGAGCACCGGGCCTGGTCGTCGATGTAGTACGCGTCGCCGCCCCGCACGTCGTGCAGGGGCCGCGGCCGGTCCGGCGACACGCGGACGTCCACGAGGGCGCGGTCCACTCCGGCGGCCGCGACGAGCGCGTCCGCCGCCGCCCGGCTCGTCGCCTGGAGGGTCACCCGGTTGGTCCGCACGTCGACGTATCTGACCGGCGTGTCGAGGGCCTTGGCGCCGGACGTCGCGCGGTCCAGCTTCTCCTTGGCGGCGGTGAGGTCGGCCAGTCCCCGCTCCACGACCGAGGCCTCGGCGCCGCCGGCCCTGATGGCGGCGACATCGGCGGCGTCGGTGGTCGCGACGGTGAGGTCGGCGGAGGTCGGGCCCTTCACCCAGGCTCCCGCGAAGCGCTTGCCGAGCGAGTTCTGCAGCCGCCCCGCGCGGGTGCCGGCCTCCGCCTCGTTCACCAGCCGGGTCCTGGCCTGAGCGGCCGTCAGGCCGAGATCGCGCCGCATGGCGCGCAGCAGCGTCGTCGACGGCCGGTCGGCGCCGAGCGTCCGGGCGGCGGAGGGACCGGGCGCCGGGACGGGGTCGTCGGCCGCGGTCGCGGGCAGCCCCGCCAGTGCGAGCGTGCCGAGCACGGTCAGGGCGGCACAGCCTGCGCCGGCGTATCTGTGGACCATCGGTGTCTCCTCGGGTTCGGAGCGGAAAGGCCTCGAAACCGTAGGTTTTGCCGATAACCACTCGGACGATGTCTGCTTTCCGTCCGTTCCGCGCATTGGCCGACAGGAAGGGCCCGCCCGGCGGAGCCCCGGACGCTCCGCCGAGGCACCGGACGCTCCGCCGAGGCACCGGAGGTTCCGCCGAGGCACCGGAGGTTCCGCCGAGGCACCGGAGGTTCCGCCGAGGCACCGGGGGTTCCGCCGGGCCGCTCGCTTCACGCCGGTTTGAGGCCGGGGTCGCCCGCCTCGGTGACGAAGGACGCGGCCGTCGTGATCGCCGCGCCCGGCGTCGTCACGGCGGAGACGGTTCTGAAGTCGGCGCGCGCGGACGCGCGGCCGAGTCCGACGCGTACGTATCCGCGCCGGCCGTCGTAGAACTTCAGGTGCGGGTTGGCCTTCGTGTACGTCTCCCAGTTGTCCGGCCGCTCGACGCCGTCCCTGCCGCTCGCGACGGACGTGGCGACGATCTCCGTGCCCACGGTTTTCGACCCCGGATCGTCGAAGGAGTCCTTGATGTCGAAGGCGTAGCCCACATGGACGTCACCCGTGAGGACCATCAGGTTCTTGATCCCGGCCGACCTTGCGCCGGCGAGCACCCGGTCGCGTGAGGCGCGGTAGCCGTCCCAGGCGTCCATGGACACCTTCGCCGGGTCGTTCAGATCGAGTTTGCGCTGGGAGAAGCAGACCTGTTGCGGCATCACGTTCCACAGGGCGTTCGAGGTCCGCCAGCCGTCGATCAGCCACTCCTCCTGGGCGGCTCCGGTGATGGTGCGCTCGGGGGCGTCCGACTCGGGGCCCGGGACGTGCTGGACATCGCCGTACGCCTGGTCGGAGCGGTACTGCCGGGTGTCGAGGACGTCGAACTGGGCCAGTGAGCCCCACTGGACGCGGCGGTAGAGCTGCGCGTCGGGGCCGCTCGGCAGCTGGGCGGCGCGCAGCGGCTGGTTCTCCCAGTAGGCGCGGTAGGCGGCGGCGCGGCGCAGCAGGAACTCCTCCGGCGGGTCGTTCTTCTCGTCGACGGCGCCCGCGTAGTTGTTCTCGGTCTCGTGGTCGTCCCAGGTCACGATGTAGGGATGTGCCGCGTGGGAGGCCCGCAGGTCCGGGTCGCTCTTGTAGAGGGCGTACCGCAGCCGGTAGTCCTCCAGGGTCTTGGCCTCGCGGTTGAAGACGTCGGGCAGGGTGCGGTCGGTGTACTTGCGGGCGCCTCCTTCGGAGTTCACGGCGTACTCGTACAGGTAGTCGCCGAGGTGGAAGACGAGGTCGACGTCGTCCTCGGCGAGATGGCGGTGCGCCGTGAAGTAGCCGTCGTGGTACGCCTGGCAGGAGACCGCGGCGAAGGTGAGCTTCGCCGCGGCGGCCGCGGTGTCGGGCGCGGTGCGGGTGCGGCCGGTCTCGCTGATCCAGGTTCCCGTCCTGAACCGGTAGAAGTACTCGCGGTCGGCGGCGAGGCCGTCGACGTCGACGTGCAGGCAGTGGTTGTACTCGGGAAAGGCGGTGGCGAGGCCGGTGCGGACGGGCAGGGCGAAGCGCTCGTCGGACGCCACCTCCCACTGCACGAGGACGGACTGCTCGGCCAGTCCGCCGCCCGGCTCGTACGGGGAGGGCGCGAGCCGGGTCCACAGGAGCACCGAGCTGGGCGTCGGGTCCCCGGAGGCGACGCCGAGGGTGAAGGGGTCGTCGGTGATCCGCGCCGCGTCGAGTGCCGCGGCGCGGGCGGCGCCGGGCGTCGGCAGGTTGGTGGAGAAGGCGAGGGCCGCGGCCGCGGCGGTGACGGTGAGGAAGCGGCGGCGCCCCAAGTGCTGGGCGGCGGCCCGCAGTTCCGGGTGGTGGCGGGAGGTCGCGTGCGGCGGCAGTGCTCGGTGACGGCCTGCTCGGGTCATGAGGTCTCCTCTCACGGTGGCGTGCGCGGGGCCCCATGACTTCCGGACGTCGAACGACAGGGCGGCGAACTCCTGCATGCTAAACAGACAATGATCACAATCCCGGCAGGCGGTGAGGTTCGCGGGCGTCCTGCCCGTCACCTCCGCCCGCTCGGCGGCGCACCGCAGTTGACGGGGCGTCGGGCGCGGCCGGTGATCCGCACGGCCGACGACCGTCGCCGATGCAACCGTTCGGGCCGGTCGGCCGCGGTCGCCGGCGACCCGGGCGGGCGGCGGCGCCGGTGGCGTACGGTCCCGGGCCGGGCACCCCGGCACCGAGACCGGGGACCGGCTGCGGCCGGCTGCCGGCCCGGTCCGGCCCAGCCCGGCCCGGCCCGGCCCGAGGGTTCACGCAGTGAACCTTCCTTCGCGGTGAGGGGCGTCCGGACCCCACCCGGTGCGTCCGGACACCACCCGGTGCGCCCGGACCCCACCCGGTGCGCCCGGACCCCACCCGGGTGCGCTGGGCGCGCGGACGGAGGAGCGTGGTGGGTGAGGAGGGCTGCCATGGGTGTGACCATGCCCCGGCGCGGGGAGGGCGAGGACCGCGGCTGGCTGCGCGGTGCGCCGGCCCCGTACTGGGTCCGGGCGCTGCCCGTCGTACTGCTGGCGGGCGTCGGCATCGCGGAACTCGTGAGCCGCCGGCCGCTGGACATCGGCTTCCTGCTGGGCGCCATTCCCTCGCTGGCGGTGCTCTCCTACGGGCCGGCGGCGACCGCCGCGTTCGGCTGCCTCGTGGTCGGCCTGCTGCACATCCCGGCGCTGCACATCAACCACCCGGGCAACACGGACCTGTTGACCATCACGTTCATCGCGGCGCTCAGTGTGTTCGTGTCCCTGGTGCGCAGCCGGCGCGACGCGCAGCTGGTGACGGTGCGCAGTGTCGCCGAGGCCGTCCAGCTGGCCGTCCTGCCGCCGCTCGCCGAACGCATCGGTCCCGTGAGCTGCGCCGGCCTGTACCGGGCGGCGCAGGACGGGACGCTGGTCGGCGGCGACTTCTTCGACGTGCGCGACGGCCCCCACGGGGTGCGGGCGGTGATGGGCGACGTCCAGGGGCACGGGCTGTCGGCGGTCGGGACGGTCGCCTCGCTGCTGGGTGCGTTCCGGGAAGCGGTGCTGGACCGGCGGGACCTGACGGCGGTGGCGGGCCGTCTCGACCGCCGGCTGTCGGTGGACTCGGCCTCGACCGAGCACACGGAGCTGTTCGCGACCGCGGTGCTCCTGGAGTTCTCGCGGGACGCCGACGCGGTGCGGCTCGTGTCCTGCGGCCACCCGCAGCCGCTGCTCCTGCGCGAGGGGAAGGCCGTCGAACTCGACGTGGAACCGGCCGCGCCGCTCGGGGTGGGGCTGCTCGGCCTCTCTCCACCGCGCGAGTGCCGGGTGCCGCTGAATCCCGGCGACCGGCTGCTGCTGGCGTCCGACGGGGTCACCGAGACCCGCGACGCGGCAGGCGCCTTCTATCCGCTGGCCGAGAGGCTGAGCGCCTTCGCCGAGGCGGCGCCCGACGCCCTCGTGGGCCTGCTGTGGGAGGACCTCGTACGGTTCGGCACCACCGTCCGCGACGACGTCGCGATCCTGGTCCTGACCCCGCACCCGGGGAACCCCCGGGACTGAACGGGTGCCTGTGCCGCGTCTTCCCGGGCATACGGACGCCATTGGGGAGGAGAGTGTCATGTATCTGGCACGAGGATCGGGTGGCGATCCCGAGAACTGGCTCTGGGCGCTGGGCGCGCTCGTGCTGTACGTCGTGATCAGCTACGGCCTGCAGTACCGGGCGCGGGTGCGCCGCGGCTCCCGGCACCCGGCCGGCGACGCGCTGCACGATCTCAAGGACCGCGAGGAACCGCAGCGGCCGTGGCAGCGTTTCCTCAGCCGCGTGATCATGCTGGCCGGGGCGGGTCTCACCGCGCTGGTCGCGCTGACGACGTCCGGCACGCTGCGCGTGGTGACCGTCGGGCTCACCGCGGTGGTGGCCGTGACCGCGTGGGCGTACTACGACCACCGCACGGAGGTCCCCGCCTCGTCGGGGCGCTGAGGCGGAGCACGGTGACCGGGCCGGTCTCTTCCGGACCCGGCCCGGCTACGCCCCCCGGCCCGGCTCCGGCCACGTCTCCCGCTCCGGTCGCGTCGCCCGGCCCGCACGCGCATTCCGGCCGGGCGCGCCCCCGTCACGGACCCGGCCCGGGGTCCGGCCTCACCGGGTCGGTGATACCGGCACGCGCCGCTTCCAGCTGGGCGGCGAAGGCGATGCCGAGGAAGAGGGCCACACCGGTCAGGTTGGCCCACAGCAGCAGCGCGACGAAGGCAGTCAGTGGCCCGTACAGCGCGCCGAACGAGCCGCTCTCGGCGACGTACAGGGCGAGCAGCCAGGTCGCGGCGATCCACAGCACCAGGTGGACGGCCGAACCGAACGCGAGCCAGGTGTAGCCCGGCTGGACCCGGCGGGGCGCCCAGCGGAAGATCACCGCCGAGGCCACCCACGCGAGCGCGACGCCCAGCGGCACCTGGACCGCGCCCCACCAGTCGAGACTGTCAGCGGGCCGGCCGAAGGTCTGCACCACCGACTCCCCGACGGCCTCGCCCGCCACGAGGACGAGGAACCCCAGCACCATGGGCATCCCGGCGGCGAAGGCGAGCAGCAGGGACCGGCCGTACTTCCGCAGGAACGGCCGGTCGCGTTCGATGCCGTAGATCCGGTTGGCACCCCGCTCCACCTGTGCCATCGCCGAGGCCAGGTTGAGCACTGCGAAGCCGAGGCCCAGCCACATGGCGACCGCGCTCCAGATCCCGGAACCGGCATTGGTCCGCGTCTTCGCCAGCGCGTCCTCGACCAGGCCGCTGCTCGCGCCCGGCACGATGCGGCCGAGGGTGAGCTCGATGATCCGCCCGACGCTCTCGGTGTGCACCGTGGTGGCCACGCCGACCAGGGCGATGGTGAACGGCACCATGCCGAGGACCACCTGGAAACCCATGGAGCGCGCGCTGGTGAAGCCGTCGGCGTAGCGGAACCGGGAGAACGCGTCGACGAGCAGGCGGCGGCCGCCGTAGTGCCGCAGCGCGGTCAGGGCCTCGTCGCCGGACAGTTCCTCCCCGATCATGTCCCGGGTCTGCGGGACGTGTACAGCGGTCCCCATGGCGCGCGTCTCCTCGGTCGTCCGGCCGGCTGTGGCGGGCGGGCCGCCCGCCGGGAGCACGGCCCGCCCCTCCGTCTCCCCTGCGGCGCGGGGTTCAGCCGCTCCGCAGGACGATCACTTGAGACAATCGGAAGAGTACTGGTGTACGACCGGGTGCCGGGGACGTCGGAGGAGCTTGTGCCACTCAGTTCACAACCGCTGCGGAAGCTGGGCTTCCTGACCCTCGGTCTGTTCGACGGGGCCGACCCCCGCCGCGGTCACGAGGCGACCCTCGACCTCATCGAACTGGGCGAGCGCCTCGGCTTCGACAGCGCGTGGGTGCGCCACCGCCATCTCCAGTACGGCATCTCCTCCCCCGTCGCCGTCCTGGCCGCGGCCTCGCAGCGCACCCGCCGCATCGAGCTGGGCACGGCCGTCATCCCGCTCGGGTGGGAGAACCCGCTGCGGCTGGCCGAGGACCTGGCGACCGTCGACCTGCTGTCCGGGGGCCGCCTCAACCCCGGTGTCAGCGTCGGCCCGCCGATGCACTACGACCGGGTCAAGGACGCGCTGTACCCGGACACCGCGGACGCCGAGGACTTCGGCCACGACCGGGTGCGGCGGCTGCTGGACTTCGTACGCGGCGAGCCCGCCACCGCCTTCAGCGGCAGCGAGGGCTTCGAGGTGTTCTCGGACCGCGTCCAGCCGCAGTCCCCGGGGCTCGGCCGGCGCCTGTGGTACGGGGGCGGCAGCCTCCGGTCGGCGCGGTGGGCGGGCGAGCACGGGATGAACCTGCTGACCAGCAGTGTCGTCAAGGCGGAGGAGTCCGAGGACTTCGCCGAGATCCAGCTCTCCCACGTACGGGCCTTCCGCGCCCGCCATCCCGACGGTGCGCGCGCCCGCGTCTCCCAGGGGCTCGTCGTCATCCCCACCGACAGCGCCTCGGCGGAGCAGCGCGTCAGGTACGAGAGGTACGCGGCGGGGCGGCTGCCGCGGACCGGCGCCCCGCAGGGACCGGCACGGCTGATGTTCGCGCCCGACCTGGTCGGCGGCTCGGCCGAGATCGCCGAGCGGCTCCACGCCCATGCCGCCTTCCGGGAGATCGACGAGGTCGCGTTCGCCCTGCCGTTCACCTTCGGCCACGAGGACTACGTCCAGATCCTGACCGACATCGCCACCCGTCTCGGTCCTGCCCTCGGCTGGTGTCCGGCGGCCTGACGGCGGCCGCCCCCGGCGTCGCCGCGCGGCCCGAACTGCGGCGTGGTTGTCTGCCGTTCATGCAGACATGGTCAGGACGCCCCTACCCGCTCGGTGCCTCCTACGACGGCTCCGGTACGAACTTCGCCCTGTTCTCGGAGTGCGCCGAGAAGGTCGAGCTCTGCCTGATCGACGACGACGGCAGGGAGCGGCGCGTCACCCTTCCCGAGGCCGACGGAGGCGTCTGGCACGGCTTCCTGCCCGACGTGCGTCCGGGCCGGCGCTACGGCTACCGCGTGCACGGTCCCTGGGACCCCGCGGAGGGCCTGCGCTGCAACCCGGCCAAACTCCTCCTCGACCCGTACGCCACGGCGGTGGACGGCCAGATCGACGGGCATCCCTCCCTGGCCGGGCACCGCCCCGACGATCCCGGTCGGCCGGACGAACGCGACAGCCTGGGCCATGTGCCCCTCGGTGTCGTGACCGACCACCGGTACGACTGGGAGGGCGACCGTTCACCCGACCGGCCGTACCACCAGTCGGTGATCTACGAGGCCCACGTCAAGGGCCTGACCCGGCTCCACCCCGACGTGCCCGAGGAGATCCGCGGCACCTACGCCGGTCTGGCGCACCCCTCCGTCGTCGGCCATCTCCAGCGGCTCGGGGTGACGGCGGTGGAACTGATGCCGGTGCACCAGTTCGTCCAGGACGGCTTCCTGACCGGCCAGGGCCTGTCGAACTACTGGGGCTACAGCTCCATCGGGTTCTTCGCCCCGCACAACGCCTACTCCTCGGCGGGCAGCCGGGGCGGTCAGGTCGACGAGTTCAAGTCGATGGTCAAGGCCCTGCACCGGGCCGGCATCGAGGTGATCCTCGACGTGGTCTACAACCACACCGCCGAGGGCAACCAGAACGGGCCGACCCTGTCGTTCCGCGGCATCGACAACCGCACCTACTACCGTCTCGTCGACGACGACCCGGCCCACTACTTCGACACCACCGGCACCGGCAACAGCCTGCTGATGCGCCATCCCAACGTCCTGCAGCTGATCATGGACTCGCTGCGGTACTGGGTCACCGAGATGCACGTCGACGGTTTCCGCTTCGACCTCGCCGCGACGCTCGCCCGCCAGTTCCACGAGGTGGACCGGCTGTCCGCGTTCTTCGACGTGGTGCAGCAGGACCCGGTCATCAGCCGCGTCAAGCTCATCGCGGAGCCCTGGGACATCGGCGACGGCGGGTACCAGGTCGGCAACTTCCCGGCGCTGTGGAGCGAGTGGAACGGACGGTACCGCGACACCGTGCGCAGCTTCTGGCGCGGCGACGACCACACGGTCGCCGAGCTGGCGGGCCGGCTGCTGGGCTCGTCCGACCTGTACCAGCGCGACCGCCGGCGGCCCCGCGCGGGCGTCAACTTCGTCGTGGCCCACGACGGTTTCACCCTCCGCGACCTCGTCTCCTACAGCGAGCGGCGCAACGAGGCCAACGGTGAGGGCGGGCGCGACGGCGAGAGCGACAACCGGTCCTTCAACTGCGGGGCCGAGGGCCCGACCGACGATCCGGGCGTCCTGCGGCTGCGGGCCCGCCAGCAGCGCAATCTGCTGACCACCCTGCTGCTCTCGCAGGGGGTTCCGATGCTCGCCCACGGGGACGAGTTCGGCCGCACCCAGCAGGGCAACAACAACGCCTACTGCCAGGACAACGAGGTCTCGTGGGTGGACTGGGACCTCGACGAGGAACAGCGCGGCCTGCTGGCCTACACGCGGAAGATCGTGGCGCTGCGCCGGGCGCACCCCGTGCTGCGCCGGCGCCGGTTCCTCCAGGGTCCCGCCTACGGCACGCCGCCCGAGCGCGCGGACGTGGTGTGGCTGCGGCCGGACGCGTACGCCATGACGGACGAGGACTGGCTGCGCGGCGACACCCACGCGCTGGGTGTCTACCTGTGCGGCGACGCCATCAGTGAACGCGGCCCGGAGGGCGAGCGGCTGAGCGACGACTCCTTCCTCGTGCTGTTCAACGCCTGGCACGAGCCGGTGGAGTTCCGGCTGCCGCCCGCGGCCTTCGGCGACCTGTGGCGGACGGTGGCCGACACCGCCGATCCCGCCGGCGAGGAGGCCGACGAGACCGAGTTCAAGGCGGGGGTGCGGCTGACGCTGGACGCCCACAGCGTGCGCGTACTGAGCCGCCCCCACCGGGACCCGGGCGCCTGACCGACGGCTCCCGCGGACGCCGCTGCCCGGCGCCCCGGGACAGGGCCGAGCGGCGCGAAGCCGGCTGGTCCCACAGCTGTCTTCGCGCCGCTCGGCGTTCGGGGGGGTACTCGTGACGCCCGGTCGCCCGGACGTCAGCGGGCGGCGGTCACGGGTTTTCCATCCGGCGCCGGTCCTGGTCGTCCCACTTGCTGGTGTCGCGCGGCTCGGCGTACGGCTCCTCCTCCGGGGGATGCCCGCCGGCCACCGCCCGCTGGCGCGCCGTCTCCGCGTCGAACTCCAGGCCGAGCAGGATCGCCAGGTTGCTGATCCACAGCCAGACCAGGAACACGATGACGCCGGCCATGGTGCCGTACGTCTTGTTGTACGAGGCGAAGTTGGACACGTAGAACGCGAAGCCGGCGGAGGCGATCAGCCAGATGACGAGGGCCAGCAGACTGCCGGGAGTGATCCAGCGGAAGCCGCGGACCTTGGCGTTGGGCGTGGCCCAGTACAGGATCGCGATCATGACGATGACCAGGACGACGAGGACGGGCCACTTGACGAGCGACCACACCGTCAGCGCCGTGTCGCCGATACCGAGGGCGGCGCCCGCCTGACGGGCCAGGCCGCCGCTGAAGACCACGATCAGGGAGCTGATCACGGCGAGGACCATGAGCACTACGGTCACCCCGACGCGCACCGGCAGGACCTTCCACACCGGACGCCCCTCGGGCATGTCGTAGACGGCGTTGGCGGTGCGGATGAACGCCGCCACGTAGCCCGACGCCGACCAGACCGCCAGGACCAGACCCAGGACGGCCATGAACGAGCCGGTGCCGCCGTTGCCCTGGAGCTGGTGGACGGCGTTCGTGATGATGTCCCGGGCGGACCCCGGAGTCAGCTGCTTGAGGTTGTCCATAAGTTTGTCGGTGGTCGACCTGCCGGCCACACCGAGCAGGGACACCAGGACGAGCAGGGCCGGGAAGAGCGACAGCACGCCGTAGTAGGTCAGGGCGGCCGCGCGGTCGGTCAGCTCGTCGTCCTTGAACTCGCGGAGCGTGCCGCGCATCGCCGCCTTCCACGACTGCTTCGGCAGCTTCGTGGGACCGTCCGGTGCCCTGCGCTCCACGCTCGGGTCGGGCCCGTACCGCTCGTCGCCCACGGTGCCCGCCCCGGACGGTGTGCCGGGCTCTCCGCGCGAACCGTCGGCGTGATCTCGCGACTCGTCGGGACGAGCCTCGCTCTCTTCGTGATGAAAACCAGGTATCCGCGCCATGTGCACCGAGTAACCGCGCCTGCCGCACTCACACGCCCCGCTGCGCGGTGACTTCCCGGACGTGGGGCACGACGCGGGTCAGCCGCAGGACACCCCACAGGATCAGCGCGCCTCCGATCACCTCGGGCACGAGCCACCAGCCGGTGCGGACGCTCTCCTCGAACAGGGTGATACCGAGGACCAGGCTCACCACCGCGTCCCCGACGGTCAGCGCGGGCTGCGACGCCGCCAGCGAGCCGGCCTGCAGCGCGTTCTCCAGCAGCAGGACGGCGCTGACGCCGGTCAGCGCGAATCCGTAGGTCTGCCACTCGCCGAGGAACGCGCGGAAACCGTGGTCGGCGAGCGTGCCCGTCGCCGACTTCAGCAGTGCCGCGGTCAGGGCGTTGCCGACGGCCGACGCGGAGCCGAGCAGGGCGGCGCGGAACAGCGGCGGGCGTCCGGGTCGGGCCAGCACGACCGCCACCGCCATCGCGCCCAGACACAGCACCAGGGCCGGGATCCACCGCGCCATGCTCGCTTGGTGGCGGGCCCCGCTGGGAGCGGCCGCGCCGAGGAGCAGGGCGAGGCCGCCGACGACTCCCGCGACGCCCCACCAGCCCGGACCGGGCAGCCGCCGGTGCAGCAGCGGGACCGCGATCAGCAGGGCGAACGGAAGCTCCAGGATGAACAGCGGCTGCACCAGGGCGAGCGGCCCGTTCACCAGGGCCAGGGCCTGGAACAGTGCGGCCCCGGCCACTCCGGCGATCCCGATCAGCCAGGCCGGGCGCCGGGCCAGCTCCAGGATCAGCCGCAGACCGCCGCCGCGCGCGACCGTGGACGCCGCCTTGCGCTGGAAGGCGGTGCCCGCGGCGTTGCTGGCGGCCCCCAGGACGGCGAACAGCGCGGCCAGCTCGATCACTTGTCCACCATGTCCCTTCCTTGGGACCGGCGCGGGGCGGCCCTGTTCGGCATACCCGCCCTGCCGGTCTCCGCCGCCGGCGGCCTCAGGCCCCGGGATCCGCGAGCAGGGGGCCCAGCGGGCCGAGATCGAGGTTGAGGTCGCTGCGCTCCAGTCCGTGCCGGGCACACAGGTCGTCCATGCGGGCGTCGAGCAGCATGAGGGCCGTGCCGAGGCGGTCCTCCTGTTCCGCGCTCAGCGTGCCCTCCTCGAAGCGGCGCACGGCCTGGCGCTCCATGAGCTGCCGGACGAGTTCCACCACGGTCAGCACCAGGGCGGCAAGGTCGTTCGCGACCCGCTCGGGATCGAGGTCCAGCGTGTCGGTCCGGGGCGGCGCCGTCACAGCGGCCCGCTGTCCGACCACGGGGCGGGCACCCTCTCGTTCACCGACGACAGCAGGGCGTGCAGCGAGATCCGTACCAACGGCACGTCGGCGATCGCGAGGACCAGATCGCCGCTGACCACGACGCCGGTGGCGAGCACCCGGTCCAGCAGGTCGACGAGGGGCACCCCGACCGGGGCGTACGGTTCGGCGCCGTCCCAGGGAACCGGGGTGTGCACGGCCTCACGCGGGTGCGGGGTGTGCACGGCCTCACGCGGGTGCGGGGTGGTCATGCGCCCACCCCGCATTCCGAATCGTCCGGGGCCTCGTCCAGCTGGGCGAAGGAGTAGGGGATCCATGGCCCGGACTCGTCGATCTCCAGACCGCGGTACCGCTCGTCGGCGCGCAGCCCGTCCAGGGCCCGGCCGAAGGCGGCCCGCTGTCCGTCGTCGACGAGGTAGGCGGCGTTCAGTAGCTGCGGGGTGCTCCGGCCGGTGAGCTGCTCGCTCTGGGTCCTGTGCCGTGTCGCGGCGACGACGTGCCGGCGCAGCTCCAGGTCGAGGGCGTGGGCGCGGGCGAGGGCGCCCTCGCGGCGGGCCCGCTGGGCCCGCTGCCGGGTGCTGGCCCGGGCCAGGTAGGCCCGGCCGCCCGGGGCGGCGTTCTCCGCTCCCGCCTCCGGCGCCGGGGAGGGATCGCCGTCGTGCTCCGCCGCGTGCACCTTGACCGCCCACTCGGTACGGCCCCGCAGCCGATCGAGGAGCGTGTGCACCGCCGTTTCCCGGCAGGCGACCGCCTCGGCGGCGTTGCGGTCGCTGAGATACAGGGTCGCCAGCGGCAGCGGCACCACAGGACCGTGACCTGCTGCCGCCTGTACGCCGCGGTGGTGGGCACGCGCGCAGCGTTCCAGCTGGTAGCGGTCGTTGAACCGTTGCGTCAGTGCCTCCTTGCCGAAAGCCTCGGCGGGGACGTCCTGGACGACCAGGGCCAGCGACCCGGCCCGCAGGACGCGCAGCGGTCCTCCGCCGTCCTGCCCGGCGACCCCGGCCAGCACGTCGTCGGGCGGCGGCGTGCGGGTCACGGCGAAGAGGTAGGTGACGGCGGGCCCGGCCGGATCCTGTGCCTCGCGGGCCCGCGGATTCCGGCCGGTGGCGGGGGGCTCGGGCTCGCGTTGTCCGGTGACGGCCGCCCGGGGCTCGGGAGCCGGTCGCAGTGGGGCGCGCGGCACGTCCTGGGGCCGGCTCATCGGGTGCGCTCCTCTTCGGCTTCGCCGGTCGTCAGGGCGTCCAGTCGCGCCCGCAACTGCGCGTTCTCCTCGGCGAGCGCGTCACGCCGGGCGTGGGAGGACAGCGCCGGATCGGTCTCCCACCAGTCGATGCCCGCCTTCTTGGCGGTGTCCACGGAGGCGATGAACAGCCGCAGACGGATGGTGAGCAGTTCGATGTCGAGGAGTTCGATCTTGATGTCGCCCGCGATCACGATGCCCTTGTCGAGCACGCGTTCGAGGAGGTCGGCGAGGTTGCCCGTCACGGGCCCGGCGGACTGCAGGGCCGGGCCCGTGTTCCAGCTGCTGACGTCGGTCACGGTGCTCCCAGCTGATCAGCGACGCGCACGGGACCGGCGACGGGGCTGGTCCTCTTCGTCCTCGTCGTCCTCTTCCTCGTCCTCTTCGCCCTGGTCGGCGTCCTCCTCCTCGTCGTAGGGCTCCTCTTCCTCGTCGTACTCGGCGTCCTCGTCGTAGCCGTCGGCGTCCTCGTCGGCCTGGTCCGCACCTTCGGCGTCCTCGCCGTCCTCGGCCTCTTCGTCGGCGTCCTCGGCGTCCTCGTCCTCGTACGCGTCCTCGGCGCCGTCCTCGTCGTCGGCACCCTCTTCGCCCTCTTCTCCCTCGGCGTCCTCGTCCTCGTCGGCGCCCTCCTGCTCGCGGCGCTCTTCCTCCTCCATGGCGTCCTCGTGCGACGTGACGACCTCGCCCTCGCGGATCTCGCCACGCCAGCCCTCCAGCTCCTCGTCGCCGTGCAGGGTCACATGGCGGGCGAAGTGCTTGAGGTCCAGCCGGATACGACGGCCCACGGCACGCCAGATGTTGCCGGTCTTCTCGAAGAACCCGGCCGGGTAGTACTCGATGACCAGGACGATCCGGGTGAGGGTGGGGCCCAGCTCGTGGAAGGTCACCGCGCCGCGGGTGCTGCCCTTGGCGCCGTCGGAGGTCCAGACGATCCGGTCGTCGGCGACCTGTTCCTGGACGGTCGCCTTCCAGCCGCGACTGGACGGACCGATCTTGGCCTTCCAGTTCGACTCGGTGTCGCCGGACTTGCTGACGCTGCGGACACCCTTGGTGAAACTGCTGAAGTCCTCGAACTGCGTCCAGTGGTCGTAGGCGGTGCGCACCGGGACGCCGACGTCGATGCTCTCGACGATGTTCGTCGCCTTGATGCTGCTGCCCTTCTTCGAGCCGCTGCCGCCCTTCTTGCCCGTGACCTTCTCGACGATGTTGTCCTTGACGCTCTTGCCCTTCTCCATCATCAGGGCCTTCACCGGCGAGTCACCGCCCATGACCCGTTTGGCGACCCCGCCCAGCAGACCGGGGCCCGATCCCTCGGCGGTGTCGGAGAGGTGGCCGGTCAGATCACCCAGCTTGTCCTGGGCCTTGTCCGCGAGTTTGCCGCCCATCGCCCCGAGATAGCCGGTCAGGGCCTCTTTCAGGTCGTCGACGGGTGACTTCTCCTGCGTGTTGGCCATTTCCGCTCACCTCCCCC
Source organism: Streptomyces sp. NPDC005551 (assembly GCF_042871785.1). Lineage (NCBI taxonomy): Bacteria > Bacillati > Actinomycetota > Actinomycetes > Kitasatosporales > Streptomycetaceae > Streptomyces > Streptomyces sp. NPDC005551. Next base: position 618,649 of record NZ_JBIAJE010000003.1, read on the forward strand.
GCCGCGCGCCGGAGCCCCGGCCGCCGCCGGCGGATCTGCTTGTCTGACGCGACTGGTTGCTTCCGGACGGGCGCGCGGTCTTCTTCGCCGCACCGCCCCCTCCGCTGGTCTTCTTCGCCGGTGCCGTCTTCTTGGCGGCGGACTTCTTCGCGGGTGCCTTCTTGGCGGGCGCCTGCTTCGCCGCCGACTTCTTGGCGGGCGCCCTCTTGGCCGCGCTCCTGGCGGGTGCGGCCTTCTTGGCGGGCGCGGACTTCTTCGCGGGTGCCTTCTTGGCGGGCGCCTGCTTCGCCGCCGACTTCTTGGCGGGCGCCCTCTTGGCCGCCGCCTTCTTGGCCGGGGGCTTCTCGGCGGCCTTCTTGCCCGCCGACTTCTTCGCCGGGGCCGAGCCGGTCGACTTCCCGGCCCGCTGTCCGCCCGTGGCCTTACCGGCAGCGGACTTCTTGGCCGGTGCCTTCTTGGCCGGGGCCTCCTTGGCGGGGGTCCTGCCGGCCACCCTCTTGCGTGGTGACGGCGCCTGGCGGCTCGCGGACCTCTTCTCGCTCCGCGACCTCCTGCGCTCGTCACGGCCGTGCCGGGGCCGCTCCGAGCCACGCTCCCTCTGGGGCTCCTCGTCCTCGTCCGGACCCTCGTCCTCGTCCGGGCCCGCTTCTTCTTCCTCCCCTTCCTCGTCCTCCTCTTCCACGTCCGGCTCCGCCTCGTCGTCCGGACCCTCTTCCTCTTCCGCCGCCTCCGGGCCCTCGTCGGCGCCCTCTTCCTCTTCTTCTTCCTCTTCCTCCAGCTCCGCGTCCTCGTCGGGAGGACCCTCTTCCTCCTCGTCGGGCTCCTCGTACTCGTCCTCCGCCGGTCCCCTCCCCTCGCCCCTCCCGGCGCCCTCCTCGTCCTCTTCCTCTTCCTCTTCCTCGTCCTCTTCCTCGTCCTCGTCCTCTTCCTCGTCCTTGTCCGTGTCCTCGTACCCGTCGTCGTCGTACTCGTCGGATTCGTCGTACTCGTCGTCATCCCGGCTGCCCTTGCCGGCGGAGTCGGTGAGTGCGTCCGTACGATCGCGGAGCATGTCGCTGAGGGTCGACAGACGGCGGTTGGCGGCGGCGGAGACCGCCGAGCGTCCGACGCTCAGCAACTCGCCGCGAACCTGCTCGCTGAGGTCCTGGAACTGCGGTGTCTCCTGGAGTTTGGCGAGCCCCTGGGAGAGCAGCTGGCCCGGCGCGAGGCTGAAGCGCCGTCCCGCGAGATACGTGCCGATGGCGAAGGCGACTTTGGCCTTCTTGGTGCGTCCCAGGACGTACCCGCCTGCCACGGCGGCCGCCACGGCCGCTTTGGTGGTGTCGTTCATGCGTGCCTTCCCAGTGAAGAGGCCACGGTCGGGGGTGCGCAGCCCAGATAGCGGACGGGTTGGTCGAGGAGATCGAGAAGACGCTCCTCCTCCTGCTCGAAGGTCGCCTCGTCGATGACGCCGTCGTCCAGGTCGCGATTGAGCGCGGCCAGGCGTGACTGGACCGCGCGCGGGTCGTGGGCCTGGCGTTCGGCCTCCTGAAGGAGGTGGTCGGCGACCCACAGGGTGGCGCGCACCGGAGCCAGCGGGAGCAGCAGCACGCCGCTCACGAGCCCCACGGCGTCACGCCCCGGCCGCGGCGGGCGCGGTCTCGACGAAGCTGTAGCAGGGCAGGGGGCCGGTCACACTCAGTGCCAGCCGGTCCCCGAACCGGTGCGCCAGTTCCGCGACGGCTTCCCGGAACCGCTTCTCGTCGGCGGCGCGCAGCAGGAACGACGTGCTCAGCACATGGGTGTCGTCGAGCGCGCCCTGGACGGTCCGTTCGGCGAACGGTGCCAGCCGGGCGAGGGTTTCGCGCGCCGCGCGCTCCGCCTCCTGGCGCACGGCGCGGGCGATGGCCTCACCGAGGCGCACGTTGGCGTCGTAGTCCGGCCTGCGCCGGGTGCGGCGGGCCAGGTTGCGCAGTCCTTCGTCCTGGTGGACGAGGCGGGCGAAGTAGCCCGGGACGGTCGCGCCCTTGAGGTTCATCTCGACCCGTCCCCGGACGGCGTCGAGCTGTGCCGACAGATGGGCCTGCCCGTCCCGCAGCCGGGCGCGCACAGCGTCGGCGTCACGGGTGAGGACGGCGAACTGCATGGGGATGACGGGGCCCTGGGCCGACAGTTCGTCCAGCACGGCCTGATGGGCCATCAGGTCGCGTCGCCTTGCCCGCAGTTGTCCGGGAGCCGCCGAGACGGCGGCGCAGAGGCCGGACTCGGTCAGCAACCGCACCGGGGCACCACCCACACCGAGGGCGCGCGGCGCCCGGACGGGGGCGGGAGCGATGCCGTAGACGTACTGGGCGTCGAGGGCCGTGGAGGTCGTCGCGGTCACGGTCAGCCCTCCTCGTCCGTGCGCCGGCGGGAGCGGGAGCGGGGACGTTCGTCGTCGTCCCGGTCACGGGTGCCGGTCCTGCGGCGTTCGCCGGCGGGGCGGCGACGCGGACGCTCCTGCCGCTGCTCGCGCTCCTCGCCCTCGTCCTCGGCGGCTTCGTTGTCGTCGTCTTCCTCACCGGGGCTCAGGGCGCCCTTCACCCGGTCGGTGAGCGAGCGGGCCGTCTTCTTCGCGCCCGCCTTGCCGACGGCACTGGCGACCGGGCCCCCGAACAGTTCGGGGACGGTCTTGCTGCGCGCGTCGTACTCGAGGTCGAGGCGATTGCACGCCTCGGCGAAGCGCAGATAGGTGTCGACGCTGGCCACGACGATCCGGGCGTCGATCTTGAGGATCTCGATGCCGACCAGGGAGACGCGGACGAAGACGTCGATGACCATGCCGCGGTCGAGGATGAGCTCCAGTACGTCGTAGAGGGTCCCGGCGCGCGGAGCGCACACGACCTCGTCGCTGTAGGTGGTCATGCGGCGGTCCTTCCGGATTGCGGGGCGAGGTGGCCGTTCACTGGTCCTGGGCACCACGCCGGTAGCGGGCGACACGTCGGTACTGCAGCAGTTCTCCCGACGGGTCCAGCTCGACCTCGTAGGTGGCGAGCAGGCTGGTCGTGTCGGGGATCCGCTCCACTTCCAGCACGTCGACGTTGACGAGCCAGCCGTCGTCCCCGCTGCGGGACACCGCGGAGACCCCTTCGAGGCGGTGACGGATGAGTGCGGTCAGCGCGTCCGCGGCGCGGTGTGCGGCGTCCTGCGCGCCACGCACCTTGCGTCCGCGCGACTCACGCGTCGTGGATGAGGACGTGCTGCGCCGCCGCTCGCCGGTTTCTGCCATGCCTCCACTCTTGGCTCAGAACCGACGCGAGCGCGTGCTCAGATAGACCATCCGTGTGGGCGCGGGCACGGTGAGTCGTCGCACCGCCGGGCCGGCCTCCCCTCGGCGGGCTCCTGGCAACCGTCCGTCCGGGGCCTCAGGACGACGGTGTCCCCCGGCAGGGGCATTGGCGTGCTGCCGAACGACCGGCCCGTGTCCAGGCATGCCTCGACCCGGGCGCCGCACCTGTCGGCGCCCGGGTGGGCATGGCGGACGGCCTCGTGTCACCGGACCGGCGCCTGATCGGCCACGCCGGCCGGGCGGACGAGCCCTGTGCATCGCTGCCCCGGGTGCGGATCGGCGCCTTCGGCCACGGCGACGCCGATCCAGGGACACCGGATCGCGGTCAGCGGCCCCTTTCGGCACCGCCGTTGACCTGGACGATCTGTGCGGTGACCTGGGAGGCCGACGGGGAGCAGAGCCACTGGACCGTGCCGGCGACGTCCTCGGGGACACCCGCACGGCCGGTGTGGGTCTGGCTCACGAGCAGGTCGTGCCGGGCGCCGGCGTGTCCCTGGAGTCCGAAGAACTCGGTCTGTGCGATGTAGCCGGGCGCCACCGCGTTCACGGTCACGCCCCGCGGCCCCAGGGCGGCGGCCAGGTCGTAGACGTACGGGTGCAGCGCCGCCTTGGCGCCCGCGTACGAGCCGGCTCCCGAGCCCCGGTACGCGGCGATCGAACTGACCATCACGATCCTGCCGCCGGGAGAGGCGATCACCGGGCGGACCGCCTCGGTGAGCAGGACGGCGGTCAGGACGTTGGCGCGGAAGTTCTCCGTCCAGTGCCAGGATGCTCCGGCCGTGCCCTCGTCCGCTCCCTCGGGGGCACCGATCAGGACGTTGCCGCCGGCCGAGTTGACCAGGACGTCCACCGTCCCGTGGACGGCGCGCAGTTCGTCCCGTACGCGATCGGCCTCCTCGGGGAGCGTGAGGTCGGCGGGCAGCGCGCGTACCCGGCCACCCTGCGCCGTGTGGCGTTCGGTGAGTTCCTTCGCCGTGCGGTTCAGCACGTCCTCCCGCCGTCCGATCGCGACGACCTGGGCGCCCTCCGATGCGAAGGCCGCGCACACGGCACGGCCGATGCCGGTGCCGCCGCCGCTCACTACCACGGTGCGTGTCATGGAAAGCCTCCGAGTCGGGTCTGCGGGGTCCGTCAGTTCAGGGCACGACGGGCGCCGGAACGGACACCCCATCGGTGGACGAGCAGGGCCGCGCCGCCCACCGCGACGGAGTCCCAGGGCGCGGGCACCCGCCCGGAACCGCCGGTGGACCCCACGGCCGCCGCGACGAAGAGCAGCAGCAGGTAGCCCAGGAACCAGGCGCCTGACCGGAGTTCCGCCGTCAGCCGGGCACGGTCCTGACGGTACCTGACGGCGAAGAGGATGACGGCGGCCGGCATCAGGGGGATCGCCGCACGCAGGTGGTGCCAGCCCGCCCAGTGGATCAGCTCCGTGGAGACCACGAACCCGGCGGGCGCGATCCACCCCATGCCCCGCATCCGCCAGGTGAGCGCCTCGTGGTCCGTCGCGCGGAAGGTGCTCACGGCGACGGAGCAGGCCGCGTAGGTCAGCAGGGAGAGCACCCCGACCACGCCGATGATCTCCTGCCAGCCGCGGAAGGGGACGAGGAAGACCGTGGCGAGGACGAAGTTGGCGAGCAGGGTCCGCCGGGGAACGCCGGACGCGGGGTGCACGGAGGCGAAGAAGGAGGGCAGGACGCCGTTGCGTGCGGCTGCGTACGTCTCGCGGCTGCCCGAGGCGACGAAGATGCCGGCGGCGCCGGTCGGTGAGAGGACGGCGTCCGCGTAGATCAGAGTGGCGAGCCAGTCCATGTTGAGTGCCAGCGCGAGCTGGCCGAAGGGCGAGTCGAAGTTGAGCCCGTGCCAGCCGCCCGCCAGCCAGTCGGCCGGGACCGTGACCAGGAAGACCAGTTGGAGGACGGTGTAGAGCACGATCGCCAGGACGATGGCCGTGACGACGGCACGCGGCAGGTCGCGGCGCGGGTCGCGGGCCTCGGCGGACAGCTCGATGGGGGCCGCGAAGCCGTTGAAGGTGTAGATGATGCCCGCACCGGCCACGGCCGAGAGCGCTGCCGACCAGCCGTACGGGGCGACACCGCCACCCGCCTCGATACTGTCCGAGTCGAAGCCCGCGGCCACCAGGACGGCGATGGTGACCACCGGGACACCGAACTTGAAGACGGTGAGGGCCGTGGTGATCCGGGCGAACAGGCGGACGCCGAACCAGTTGAGGAGCGCGAGCACTGCCAGGAGCGCGACGGCCGCGGCGATGCCCCGCGCCGTGAGCTGTCCGTCCCGGTACAGACCGGGGACGTAGTGGCCGGCGTACTGCGCGATGGCCGACGCCTCGGCGGCCAGGGCGCTGGCGACGGAGAGCAGGACCGCCCAGCCTATGGCCGTCCCCACCAGGGGCCCGTTGGCCTCCAGGGGCCAGCGGACCATGCCGCCGGCCCGGGGGCGCGTCGCGCCGAGCTGTACGAGGACCAGGCCGACGAGCATCATCGCGGCGCCCGCGAGAGGCCAGGACAGCAGCGCGGCGGGGCCCGCCGTCTGCGCCGCGTAGTAGGCGCTGAAGAGCCAGCCCGACCCGATCATGCCGCCGAAGGCGATGGCGGTCAGGCTCCATCGGCCCAGCTCACGCCGGAGCCCCTCCTCGGGCGGGGTGGCCTGCGGTGCGTGCTTGTCCAGTACGGGGGGCAGGGGCGGTGCGGACATGTGTGGTCTCCGGGTCGGGTGGTCGCGGTCGCGTTTTCGGGCAGGCGCGAGCCGGCCGCGGTGCAGGCCGGGCCCGGGCGCACGGACAAGGCGCGCCGGCGCGTGCGGGGCCCGGGCGTATGCGCCGGGCGGGCTACGGGCGCGTACGGGCTCGGGTGTGCTGGGCTGTCGGGGCGCGGGCGGGGTGCGCCGTCAGCGCGGGGAGCTGGACGCGGGGGTGGGTTCCTCGTCCTGCGGGGCCGGGCCGGGCACGGCCGTACGGCGGGCGAGGAGCACGAGCAGAGCGGCGAGCACGACCGCCCCGACCGCGAACGGCAGCGCGGGGTCGGCCTGGTAGAGACTGGTCGCCGCGAGCGGGCCGAGCACCAGGGTGAGCGCGTTGACGGAGGCGCTGAGTCCGGCCGCGCTGCCCTGCTCGTTGGCCTCGACGCCGAGGCTCATCGCCGAGTTGTAGCCGGGGATGGCAAGACTGTGACCGAGCCCGGACAGGGTGACGGCGGCCAGGAAGACCGGCAGCGAGTCGGCCACGCAGATGACGACGAAGGCACCCGCGGTCAGCGGCACGCCCACGCGGAGGAGGCGCTGCGGCCGCCACGCCAGCTTGGGGATGATCACGCCCTGGACGACGAGCATGGGCAGGCCGCCGGCCAGGAGCACCATGCCGGAGAGTTCCACCGTCCGCGCCGTGGTGAGGTCGAGCCGGTCCATCAGCAGGAATCCGATGCTGGACTGGAGCAGGCTGGTGGAGAGGTAGATGCCCGCGCCGGACACCAGGAACCTGCGGATGCGCGGGTCCAGCGGGCTGAGTCGCCCCGGGGCCGCCTTGCGGTCGGTGTGCCGTTCCTCGGCGGGCAGCCAGACCCAGACCACGACGCCGACGAGGCCGATCAGCGCGGGCGCGGTGTAGAGGGCGGGGAGCATGCCGAGGTCGCCCAGGAGGCCGCCGAGGCCCGGCCCAAGGACGAGCGCGAGGCCGATGGCGGCGCCGACACGGGCGATTCCCTTGACCCGTTCCTCCTCCTCGACGGCGGTGTCGGCGACGTACGCCTGCGCCGCGACGGGCAGGGCCGCGAGGGAGCCGCCGAAGAGGATGCCGCGGGCCAGCAGCAGCAGGACGAAGACGGTTGTGGCCCCCAGGACGCCGCGCAGGCCCAGATGGGCGAAGACGGCGAAGGCCGCGAGACCGAGGGCCGCGCCGAACAGCGCCACGACCATGAGGGGCTTGCGGCCCCAGGCGTCGGCGCGGCGGCCCCACAGGGGGCTGACGAGCGCGACCACGGCGGCGGACGCACTCATCACCATGCCGTACTGGAACTCGCTGATGGACAGCTCCCGCGCGAGCGGCGGCAGGATCGGAGTCAGGATTTGCTGGCCCGCGTACCCGCCGAAGACAGCCAGGTGGAGGAGGCCGACTCCCCCGGCCTTGTGACGTGTGGTGGCCATGGTCACTCCTTCGAAGCGCCGGGTACGGGTGGGACGTCGACGCCTCGGGGGCGCAGTCGGAGGTCGCCGAGCGTGTCGGACACGTCCCGGGCCGCCGCGATGAGCGCCCCCTCCCGGTGCGGGCCCGCCACGAGCTGCATGGCGACGGGCACGTCGGACGCGGGGTCGACACCGGCGGGAAAGGTGATCGCGGGGAGTCCGGCGAAGCTGGCGACGGGGGTGAAGCCGATCTCCCGGTCGTAGCGGGGGTCGCCCGGTACGGGGATCGTGGAGGCGGCGGGGGGCACCGTTCCGCGCGGTCGGGGCAGCGCCGGGTCGAGCGGCAGCAGCCAGGCGTCGACGCGCCGGTCGGCGAAGTGGGCCGGCAGGGTGGCACGCAGCCGCGTCATCCGGTCCCGGATGACGGCGTACTCCTCGTCCCCGACGTCGGCGCCGGCGCGCAGCGCGGCGAACGTCGAGTCGAGGAGGTCGTCCTCGATGTGGGCGCGCCAGTGCTGGAACCCGTCCCAGGCGTCGCGAGCGCACAGTTGCCAGGCGTCCGCGCGGCAGTCCCAGAGCTCGCCGAGGTCCGCCTCGACCACGTCGTGCCCCGCGCTGCGCAGGAGTTCGGCGGTGTGGGCGACGGCCCGGGTGATCTCCGGGTCGAGCACGCCTGGGCGGCTCAGCTCACGTGGGACGCCGACCCGCAGCCGGCCGCCGGTGGGCACGGGGCCGCCGAGCCCCATGTGCTGCCAGGCGAAGGCCAGGTCGTCGGCGGTGCGCGCGACCCAGCCGGGCGCGTCCATGGCGGGCGAGAGCGGAAAGACTCCGGGCAGGTTGCGCGGGTGGTGGGTGACGCGCAGTCCGACGACGCCGCAGCGCCCGGCGGGCCAGCGCACGGAGCCCAGAACGTCCGTGCCGAGTGACACGTCGCAGATGTTCGCGGCCACGGCGACCGCGGAGCCGGTGCTGGACCCGGCGGGGTCGATGTGCGGGAAGTACGGGTTCACGCACCCCGAGCCGACGCCGATGTTCAATTCGGTGGTGACCACCTTGGCGACGACCTCGGCGTTCGTGACGTCCCGCAGGACGGCGGCCGTGGTGCGCGGGTGGTGCCGGTAGTGGCGCAACCCGAGCCGGGTGGCGAACCCCTGTACGTCCACGGTGTCTTTGACACCGAGCCGCAGGCCGCCGGTCGGTACGCGCAGTTCGGCGCAGGCCCGGTAGTGGCCGTCGGCACGGGCCGCCCAGTGCGCGGCGCGGGCGCGGAACTCCTCGGCGCCGATCTCCCCCGCGGCCAGGAGGCGGTGGCGCTCGGACAGGGGCAGAGCGAGGATCTCGGGCAGGGCGTCACCGGCGGTCGTGGTGCCCAGGAAGTCGCCGATCGCCCGGGGGGTGGTCGCGGACGCGGGTGTGGCGGCCGTCCGGGGTGCGGGGACGGCCGGGCCGGTGTCGGGTCGGATGCTCATGACAGTTCGTAGAGCCCCTCGCCGTCGAGGAACCGCAGGGTTCCGTAGTCGCGGAGGACGACCTCGGCGACCTCGTGCCGCAGATTGACGATCATGGGGTAGGTCAGGTCGTCGACCGTGGGCCGGATCTGGCCGCCGGGTTCCACGAGAGGACGGATCTCGTGGAGGCTCTCCAGTTTGCCGATGGTGTCCATGTGCCGGATCCGCTTCAGCGTCCCGGACTTGGGCGAGATCATGGCGACGGAGGCGAAGTGCTGTTCGACGACGTAGTCGGTCAGGCGGCGCTCGTGGAAGCGCTCCGGCGCCACGTAGGCGTCGACCGTCCAGTCGATCTGCGAGGAGCCGGTGCCGAGGCTCGCGTAGTACGGGATGTCACCGCCCGCGATCCGGGCCCCGGCCTCCACCAGGCAGGGACCGTCCGGGGTGAGTTTGACCTCCAGATGGCCGGGGCCGTGCCGGATGCCGAGGGCGTCGAGGACCTCCTCGGCGTAGCGGCCCAGCACCGTGCCCTCGGGCGAGCGGCGGGCCAGCAGGTGCACGGAGTCGCAGAGGTCGAGGACGCCGTTGGCGGTGATGCGGGTGGTCTTCCAGATGTCGGTGACGTGGTGGTGTCCGTCGCGGCTCACGGTGTTGACGACGTATTCGCCGCCCACCAGGTACTCCTGGGCGACGACGCCTTCGTTGTCGACGGAGAAGAAGTTCTCGGCGCGGGCCAGCGCCCGGTAGGCGGCGACCGACTGGTCCGGGGTGTCGCAGAAGTGGATGCCGTCACCGCCCGTCGACCGGATCGGTTTGACCACGACGCGCCGGCCCAGCTTGGTGTGCCAGTCCCGCAGTTCCGCCTCGTCGGTGACGAGGATCTGCTCGGAACCGTGGACGCCGGCCTTCTTGACGGTCTCCACCATCGTGTACTTGTCGCGGCGCGCGGGGCTCAGGGCCGTGCCGTTGGTGGGCAGGGACATGGCCTCGCTGAGAACGTCGGCGAACTCGACGCCGAACTCGCCGCCGGGCACCACCGCGACGGGCTCGTACGCGGAAACGGCGCGCACGGTCTCGGCCAGGTCGCCCTGGTGCACGATGTTGGCGGCGTAGTTGTCGAGGCTGAAGGTCGACCGGTACACCTTCGGCACCTCGGGAGTGCTCTGCACGCGGACGCAGGCGTATCCGGCCTTGACGAACTCCGGGGCGAGGCGTCGGGTGGGGTGGTAGGCGTCGACGATGACGACGTGGCCCTTGACGGACATGGGGGGCTCTCCAGGGTGCGGGGGTCAGTGTACGGGGGTCAGCGCGAGGGGCTCGGCGCTCACGCGGAAGGCGGTGGCCGTCGTCGTCAGCGCGTGCTCGACGGTGGCGGAGTCGGCCGCCCGGAACCGGAAGCGTCCGCCGACGTGCTCGTAGTAGGCGTCGGCCGCGGGAAGCACCTCGCCGGGCTTGAGGAGCACTTCGGCGTAGGGCCCCGGTTCCCGGCCCGTCATGGGCGTGACCTCGGTGACACGGCACGGCCGGGCCTCGGGCGCCGGGACGAGCAGCCAGCCGCCGACCTGTTCCGCGGGCGCCGGCCCCACGGGGTGGACCGGCAGGCCGAGTTGGAGACGGAAGGCGGCCTCCATCAGGTCGTACCCGTGCAGTTCCCGCCAGATGAAGGGGATCTCGGCGCCGCCGACGCGTGCCCCGACCTCCAGGAAGCGGCACGTGCCGCTCCGGGCGTCGAAGAACACCTCCAGGTGGAAGGGGGTGGGCCGGTCCGTGAGCGCGGCAAGGGCCGCGCGCGCGTGCTCGCCGACGGGGGCCAGGACCGCCGGGTCGTCCTCCTCGACGGACCCGAGGAAGGTGCCTTCGCGAAAGCCCAGGCAGGTGTTGACGTAACGGGAAGCGCGCCAGCACATCAGCTCCGCGCCGTCGAAGATCCCGTCGACGTGGTAGATCGCGTCGGGCAGGAACTCCTGGACGAGCATCGGCTCGGCCCAGTCGTATCCGTCGAGCTCGTCGGGTTCGCGGACCAGGAGCACGCCCGCGCTGGAGCTGCCGACACGGGGCTTGAGCACCACGGGCCAGCCGTGCGCGGCGGCGAAGGCGGCGACGTCGGCGGCGCCGGTCACGGCCGCGCTCGCGGGAGCCGGGACACCGGCGGCTGCCACGGCCTCGACCATCAGGTGCTTGTCGCGGAACCGCAGCAGGTCCTCGGGGCGGTCGCCCGGGCAGTCCCACTCGACGCGCAGCGCGGCGCCGATGAGCAGGTCGTCCTCCTTGAGGGCGACGATCCGGTCGGGTCGGCCGTGGCGGGCGGCCAGGAGATGTACGGCGGCGCGGACTTCGTCGAGGTCGTCGGTCCTGGCCACGGTGACGACGTCGGCGGCCGCGGAGGGTATCGCCGGGAGCGCCACCTCGGTCGCGACATAGGTGACCGTGTGGTCGCCGTGGTCGAGGTAGTGGCCGTATTCGGCGTAGCGCTCCTGCCATCGCGTGACGATCACGACGTGCGGGCGGGGGGTGTCGGCGGTGGTCACGGTGGTCACGGGGTGTCCTTTCGCGCGAGCAGGTCGGCTGTCGCCATGAGCAGGCCGCGGGCCTGGGCGGGGGCGAGGCGCGGGTCGCAGGTGGACCGGAAGCGGGGCAGTGCGCCGGTGGCGAGGCCGGCCGGGTCGTCGACGCACTCGGTCACGTCGTCGGGTGTCATCTCGACGTGCAGGCCGCCGGGGGGTACGCCGTGGGCGCGCAGCACGGCGAAGAAGTCGGTGACCTCGCGCAGCACGTCGGTCAGTACGCGGGTCTTGCGGCCCGAGGAGTGGCGGACGGTGTTGCCGTGCATCGGGTCGCACAGCCAGACCACGCGGCCGGTGAAGTCGGCCGCGGCCTCGACGAGGGCGGGCAGGCGGCGGGCGGTCTCGGCGGCTCCGAGCCGGGTGATGAGCGACAGGCGCCCGGCGCCGTGGCCCCGGGTGAGCCGTTCGCACAGTTCGTGTACGTCGTCCGGGGACGCGCCGGGGCCCAGTTTGACGCCGACGGGGTTGTTCACCGTTTCGGCGAACCCTACGTGCCAGCCGTCGAGTTGCCGGGTGCGCTCGCCGATCCAGAGCATGTGCGCGGAGGAGCTGTAGTGACCTCCGGCTTCGGTGTCCTCCCGCACGAGGGGGGTCTCCAGGTCGACGAGCAGTGCCTCGTGGCTGGTGAACACGGAGCCGGCGGCGGCGTCCTCGGCCAGGTGACCTCGGAGGAGGAGGGTGTCCAGGCAGGCGGCGGCGTGGTCGTAGGCGGCGCGCAACCGTGCCGGGTCGGCACGGCGCGCGGCGGGGTCCGCCGTCGGCCGGTTGACGGCGTCGCCCCGGTAGACGGGCAGCACGGTGCCGTCGGCGAGGGTTTCGACGGCTTGTGAGCGGGGCTTGGCGTACTGCCCGGCGAACCGGCCGATCCGTACGACCGGCAGGCCCGCGCGGGTGGTCAGCAGGTCCGCCAGAGAGCACAGTTGGGCGGCCTTGGCGGTGATCCTCGCGGGCGCGGAGTCGAGGAAGGGTTCGGCGCAGTCGCCGCCCTGGAGGACGAAACGGGTGCCCTGCGCGGCGCGGGCCAGCTCGGCACGCAGCCGGTGCACGGCGCTCGCCTCCACGAGGGGCGGCAGCGCGGCGAGGTCCGCGCGGACGTTCTCGACGAGGCCGTCGCAGGTCCAGGTGGGTTGCTGGGCGGCGGGCAGGCGGATCCGGTGGGGTGCTGTCGTCATGTGCGCGGTCCCTGGGGAGTCGTGAAGTGGCGTTCGAGCCGTCGGGCGGTGGCGGCGACCTCGCCGGCCAGGGGCCGGTCGCGGTCCAGGGGGGTCCAGTCGGAGGCGAGGTGCCGCCAGACGCCGTGCGCGGGAGCGGTCCCGCTCAGGCGGGCCAGCTGGTTGAGGGCGAGGGCGAGGGAGGCGACGATCCACCAGGCTCGGTCCAGGGCGGTGGACACCGCGTTGGCGCTGTTGAGGGCCAGCGGCACGTGGTCCTGGTTGCCCAGGTTGGTGGGGACCGGGGTGAACGAGGCAGGATAGCCGTGCTGGCGGATCGCGCCCAGGTGCGAACCGGCGGCGATCTGGACACCGGCGAACCCGCTCTGGCGTCCGGGGGCGGGTGTCAGCATGGGTGGGAGGCCGCCGTTGTGCTGCGGGTCGAGGGCGAGGTGAAGCTGGCGTTCGGCCAGGTAGGCGAGCTGGTGCAGGCACAGCATGTGCTGCTCGCTCGCCAGGGCCACGGGCGCGGCGTGGAAGTTGCCGCCGTGCAGAACGTCGTCGTCGACGAAGACGGGGTTGTCGGTGGTGCCCTCTCCTTCGGTGATCAACACCTGCGCCTGGAAGCCGAGTTGGTCGAGTACGGCGCCCACGACCTGCGGGGCGCAGCGCAGTGAGTACGGTTCCTGGAGGCGCCGCGCGGCCTCCTCGGTGCGGACGACGGCGCTGCGGGCCGCACGGATCAGGGCGGCGGCCTGCCGCTGTCCCCGGTGCCCCCGGACGGCGGAGAGGCGGTCGTCGTAGGGTTCGGGGCTGCTGCCGAGGAGTCCCGCCAGGTGGCCGGTTCCGGCGGCCACGGCGTGGGCCAGGGCCTGGAGCCGTACGTGGTTGTGCAGGGCGCGGGCGAGGGACGCGCTGGTGCCGTTGGCGAAGGCGAGGGCGGAGCGGGCGTCCCAGTCGACCGGGTCGGCGCCCAGCGCGCGCAGCGCCCGGGCCGCGGGCTCCTGCCGCCAGCTGCCGTCCGGGGCGCGCCGCCAGGCGTCGCCTTTCCCCGCCGCCGCCTGTGCCGCGTGGGCCAGTGGGACGAGGTCGCCGCTGGCGCTGAGGCTGCCGTCCTGGGGCACGACCGGGGTGAACCCCTGGTTCCACTGGGCGGCGAGGGCGTCCCAGACGTCGACGGCTACGGCGGAGCGGCCCAGGGACATGCCGCGCAGCCTGAGCCAGACCATGGTCCGGGTGACCTCGGGCGGCAGCGCCGGGCCCTGACCGGTGGTGAGGTGATCGAGCAGCCCGGCTCCCTGGACGTGCGGGTCGCGGTCGGCGTCGTAGGAGACCAGTGGACCGAAGCCCTTGGTCAGGCCGTAGACGGGGCGGCGGGCGGCGATCTCGGCCAGTGACGCGCGGCTCGCGGCGAGGCGGGCACGGTCTTCGGGACCCAGGGCGAGGACCCGGTCCGGTCCCGCGGCCCGGAGGAAGTCCGGGACCGCGGTGTCGGGCGCGGTGGGGGCCTCGGCGAGGGACGGAGGGGCGGGTGATGCCGTCATGCCACCCTCGTCGGTGTCGGGGACGTCGTGGCGGGAGGGGCGGTGAGCCGGTTCAGCAGGGGTTTCCCGGTGGCGGAGCGGGCGATCCGGTCGACGCGATGGACGGCGCCGGGAAGGGGGCAGCCAGGGAGCGAGGCCCTGAGCGCGGTACGGATGGTCCGCGCGTCGACCCGGGCGGGTCCCGCGGTGTGGAACAGGTCGTAGCGTTCACCGCGCACGGGGTCGCCGGTGGTCGTGCACACCACCTCGGTGCCGGGAAAGGCGGAGGCGACCGCGTCCTCGACGGCGCCGAGGTCGCAGCGGACCCCGTTGACCTTGATCATCCGGGAGGCGCGTCCGCGCCAGAGGAAGGAGCGGGGCCCGGCCGGGGTCACCGTGTCGTCCATGGTCCACGCGGTGAGGGGACGCTCGCAGCCGTCGCGCCGGGCGAGCCGGGGGCCGCGCACGGTGAGCCGGTCGTCGTCCTCCACGTCGGCGACGACGTCGTCCAGGAGCTGCCACGGTGTCCTGGCCCCGGGGTGGTCGGCCAGGTGGCGCAGTGCGACCGCACCGGTCTCGGTGGAACCGAAGACCTCGACGGCCGTGAACGGGGTGCCCCGCCGGTCCCGCACCAGGGTGCGGGCGGCGTCGGTGACGGGTCCGGTGCCGTGGAGGGCGACCGCTCCCGGGTGGTCGGTGGTGGACGGCACCAGGGAGCGCATGACCAGCCAGCTGGACGGCAGGCAGACGAAGAGGGTGCGCAGTCCGGGGCGCGGGGCCGGCACGCTCATGGGGTCGTCCCAGGCCCGCACGACGGGGACGCCGAGGAGGCCGGGCAGGACGACGCCGAAGAGGTGCCCGAAGAGGTGGCGTGGCGGGGCGAAGCAGACGACCTGCTCCACGGTGCCCAGCGCCGTCCGGGCCACCAGCAGGGCCTCGTCGCGCAGTTGGCCGGGGGTGCGCCACCAGCGCACCGGGTCGCCGCTGTGGCCGGAGGTCTCGAAGGGGACGTCGGCCACCGCGCGGTCGGTGGCGGTGGGGGCGGAGACGGGAGTCACGAGGAGGCTTCCAGGGCCGTGCGGTCCTCGATCAGGTCGCGTACGAAGGCGGCGATGCGTCCCACCGTGGCGAAGACGTGCCGGACGTCGTGGGCGACGAAGTCGACCTCCACGTCGAATGCGGCCTCGACACGCGAGACGCACTCCAGGGCGGTGAGGCTGTCGTAGCGGTCGCCGAGGGCCCGGGCCAGGTCGGCGTCGTCCGTGACGGCTGCGAGGGCGTCCCCCAGGACGGGGCTGAGGGCGGCCCGTACCTGTGCGGTGAGTTCGTCGAGGGCGGGGACGGTCGTGGTCATGCGGGGTCCTGCCTTTCAGGAGCGTCGGCACTGGTCGTTCCGTCGATCGGAGAGCCTTGGGGTCCGGGCACGGCGGGCACGCGGGAGGCCTCTCGACGGCTCAGGGAACTCGCGGGGTCGCCGCGAGCCGGAGGCGTCCTCCGTCGGCCAGGTGGACGAGCGAGGGGTCGGTGGGGCGGAACTCGATGTAGAGGAAGGGAGTCCGCTCGGTCATGCCGAGCGCCGCCGCGATCTCCTCCGCCAGGTCGGAGCGGAAGGTCGCGTCGCGGTCCGGGCCCACGCACACGGTCACGCGTGCGTGGTGGAGGCCGTCCTCGACGGCGGGCAGCGCGTCGGCGGACATCCCACCGCTGAACAGCGAGTGGGGTTCGGCGGTGGTGAAGTGCACGACGACGTGACCGGCGGGCACACCACGGGCGGTCAGGTGCCGGGTGAGCCGGATGGCCACGGCCCGCCGCGCGGGCACTGTCAGTTCGGGGGCGAGGATGTCAATGGTGGGCATGGGTGCCTTCGGTGGGCCTCGGGGACGCGTTGGCCGGGATGACGGGGGCGGGCATCAGGACAGGACCAGGTCGGGCAGGGACCCGGTGGGGCCCTGCCCGGCCCGGTGCCGCAGCAGCGCGCCCAGGCAGTCGGCCAGGGGACCGCCCGTGGCGGGGGCCAACGGCGTCCAGGCGGTGCCGTCGGCGGTGTGGACGCGGTCGACGAAGCGGCGCAGGTGTTCGGGGTCGAGCGCGACACCGAACAGATCGGCGGTCGCCACCGCTTCGTACGTGGACAGCAGGTCGGGCATGCGCGAACCGGTGTCCGCCCAGCCGCCGCCGCGCACCCGGTGGGCGTCCAGGACGGCACGGACGGGAGCGTCGTCCAGGTGCCCGAGCGCGTGGCGGACACGCAGGGCGCGCAGGCGCGCGCGTGCCCCTTCGCCCGGGGTCCGGGCGGCGAAGGCCTCCAGGGCGTCGGCGTCGAGTACGGCGCTCACGTCGGCGCCCAGCAGCCGGACGACGGCGACGGCGGCGGCCGTCGACAGGGAGTCGGAACCCCTGCCCTCCCAGAACCCGAAGCCCCCGTCGGGGTTCTGCAGGGAGCGGAGCCAGCCGAGGACGCCGGCGCGCTGCCCGGCGTGGCGTTCGGGGTCGGCGAAGGCCCCGGCGGTGAGGCCCCACAGGGTGCAGCGGATCTCGCTGCCCCGCCCGGGCATGTACATCAGGCCTGCCTCGTTGGGCAGCAGGCACCCTTCGAGCCAGGCCCGGTGGGCCGGTACGGCGGGGTCGTCCGGGTGCGCGAGGACGGCGGCGGCGGTGGTCAGCGCGTCGGCGGCGAGGGCAGGTTCGCGGTAGGTGTAGCCGCCGCCGGGGCAGGCGAGTTCCGCGATGCGGCGCACCACGTCGTCGGCGATGCCGGTGACGTCGGCACCGACACCGACGAGCGCGCCGACGGCGCAGAAGGACGCCCACACGTCCTCGACCGCGTAGCCCTCCCACCGCACGAACGCCCGCCCGGGGCCGCGCAGGGCATGTACCCACGGCTCGATGTCGTACGTGGGCATCGCGCCGAGCAGGCGCAGGGCGGCGACCGACCGGTAGGTGGCCCACATGCACGGGATCCCGGCGCCGGGCGAGAACCGGAAGCCGCCCTCGGGTGCCTGTTGGGCCTGGATCCAGGCGACCAGGCGCGCTACGTCCCACGGGGGGCGTACGGGCTCCTGGGCGTTCAGCGCGGCCCAGGCGGCGACGCCGTAGTGGCAGGCACGCACGTCGGCGGTGGTGTGGCCGGGGCTCCAGGAGAGTCCGCCGTCCGCGGTCTGGAGGCCGTGGAGCCAGGCCAGCAGGCGCTCCCGGTCGGGAACGGTGGAGCGGGCGGGGCCCAGGGCGGTGCGGGTGGAGAAGTGGGTGGCCCAGACCTCGGCGTCCTGTCCGGGCGTCATGGCGTACGCGTCGCCGGTCCAGGTCGTGGCGAGCCATGCGGCGGTCGCCTCCGGTTCCGGGACGGGGTGACCGAGATCGGTGAGCGCCTGGGTGCAGTAGAAGGTGGCCCAGGCGTCGGAGGGCATGCCGACGGACCACGCGTAGCCGCCGTCGGCGTTGCGGCGGCCGCTCAGGTAGCGGGCGGTGGCGTCCGGGGCGGTGGCGTCGGCGGTCCGGCCGAGCCAGGCGAGGGTGCGCGTCGCGGCGTACGTGCACCACAGGTCGGGATCGCCCAGGACGGCGCCGCCGGGAGCGGGGGACGCGGCGGGGGTGGACTCGGGGGGCACGGTGGGGGCGGTCATCGGGCGTTCTCCACGACGCGTACGTTGGTGCGCTTCCAACTCTTCTGCGATCCACCGCTCTTGGTGGTGGAGGGCAGCGCGTTGAGGAAGGCGACACCGTCCCAGGCGAAGCCCAGCCGGTGCCGGCAGGCCTCCTGCACGGAGTCGGCGTCGGCGGCTTCGGAAGCGCGGTCGGAGCCGGGTACGCGCTCCAGGAGGAGCCGGGCCTGCGTGCCCGCCTCGTCGACCTCGACGAGATAGCCCGTGGCCGACGTCAGTCCGTAGACGATTTCCTCCACGTCGCGGATCGCCAGGTCCGCCCCCCGTATGCGCAGGCCCTCGCTGGACCGGCCGCGGACGACGATCGTGCTGCCGGGGGTGGCGCAGTCGCACCGGTCGCTGCTGATCTCCACCTCGTCGCCGGTGTCGAGGCGCAGCAGCGGGCGGGCGTGCAGGTTGAGGGGGGTGACGACCAGCCGCCCCGCGCCGTCGGCCGGCAGGGGCGTCGTGCGCTCGCCGTCCGTCAGCTCGAAGTAGTGGGCGTGGGTGAGCAGGTGAAGGTTCCCGGCAGGGCAGGTCGCGGCGAGGGTGCCGGTCTCGGTGCTGCCGTAGCTCACGTCGTGCGCGGTGGCGTCCCACCAGGTGCCGAGCCGGGTGCGCAGAGCCGGGGTGCTGACCTCGCCGAGCAGCATCAGTTTGGATATGGAGTCGCTGAGTCCGGGCAGCGTGCCGCGCTGGACGAGCAGGCGGGTGAGCTGCATCAGCACGCCCGGGGCCGCGAAGACGGCGGTGGGCCGCAGGGTGGACCACAGATCGCTCAGGCGGTCCCAGTCGGAGATGCCGGTGGCGAACGGGTACATCCGGGTGTGCGGAAGTCCGAGGTACTCACAGACGCCGACGATGAGGTCGGCGACCGGCACGATGTCGGAGGGCAGCAGGATCGCGACCCGGTCGTCGGCGTTCAGGACGGAGCGCCACGCCTCGGCGACGGAGACCGTGTTCCACACGATGTCCTCCAAGTGGCGCGGGGTGGGGGTGACCCGGCCGGAGGTGCCCGTCGTCTCGTAGTACTTGGCCGCCTCGGCCAGCTCTCCCACCGCGAAGCTCCAGGGGTCCTGCTTCAGCCGGTCCTTGGGGGTGACGGGGAGCCGCTCGAAGCCGTCCCAGGAGAACGCACCGATGTCCCGGAAGGCCTGGGACTTGGCGGCTCGTGCCCATGCCGCGGACAGCTTGCGGGTGTGGAAGTCGGCGGTGGGCGGGTGGCGTCGTGCCCACCGGGCCTCCTCCTGTGCCTCTCGCAGCAGCCTCAGTCCCGCTTCATCTCGGATCAACATGCTTTCTTCCCAACTCACTGTGGCATGTGGGCAACTCGATGATGCGCGCTCCGAAGAATTCAGCCACAAGCCCTGTCAGGCGTCCAATAACCATCTCGAATCAACGCGCGATAAGCGGCACTGATCACGTGAGTTGAAAATCTGCTTGGACACCGGACGGCGCGGCCGGGCCTACTTGTTGACATGACGAAGAACAAAGCGGCGCTCTCCGTTCCCGCCCTGCTGGAACGCATGGCGGAGATTCCGTCCCTCA
Organism: Streptomyces sp. NPDC005551; assembly: GCF_042871785.1. NCBI lineage: Bacteria > Bacillati > Actinomycetota > Actinomycetes > Kitasatosporales > Streptomycetaceae > Streptomyces > Streptomyces sp. NPDC005551. Next base: position 637,965 of record NZ_JBIAJE010000003.1, read on the forward strand.
GTGACCGGTACGACGACGCGCGGGCCCTTGCCGAACCGGCACTGCGAGATCTGCCGATCCTCACGAAGGACGATTTCCGGGGCGCTCTTCCCGATGTCCTGCGTGTCGCACGGTCACGGCGGCACGGTTCGATCGTCCTGGGGAGCGGCGGGACCACCTCGACCCCGAAGCTGAGCTTCATCGCCAGTGGCCAGCTGATCGAGGCGATCGCAGCCGAGTGGAGTCCGCTGGACCACCAGGACGTCCTCGTGAACTACGACACTCCGGGCCGGTTGTCCTCGTCGCACAACTTCTTCAACGCGGTGGCCCACCGGGCCGGCGCGGTGACGATCCCGCTGGGCGCGGTCGACGAGGCGCAGCTCGGCGAGTGGCTCGACTTCGTGGGTCTGCTCGACGCGACCGCCCTGAACGCGACGCAGAGCCAGATAGGCAACCTGCTGGAGTTCTACGAGCGCACGGACCGCAGGCCCCCGGCTTTCAAGAAGCTGCTGTGGACGGGCGAACCGTTCGGCGAGCGTGCGCTGGAGACCGTCCGCCGGGTCCTTCCGGACGCGGAGCTGCACGGTGTGTACGGGTCGACGGAGACCTGGGTGATCGGGCACAACGGCCCCGCCTGCGCCCTGGACACGTTCCACCTCATGCCCTACCAGCACGTCGAGCTGGAGGACGGGGCGATCCTCGTGACCAACCTGCACCCGGAGTGCGTCAACCCGGTGGTGCGCTACCGGCTCGGTGATCTGGGCGAGTTCGTCCACTGCGCCTGCGGCCGGGCGGACACCGCACTGCGGGTCGTGGGCCGTGACGACCCGCAGATGAAGTTCCTGAGCATCCTGGTCACCCCGCAGGAGATCGTCGAGGCGACCCGGCTGCACCCGGCGGTCGACGACGTGCAGATCGCGCTGTTCGATCACGGCTCCCCCGCGGAGCGGATGGAACTGCGGATCAAGACCGCCAAGGAGGCCGACCCGGCCGAGGTCGAGTCGGAGGTGCGCCGCACGGTCCTCACCCAGGTCTACCGGCTCGGCTACGAGGTGGAGACCGAGGCGCCCCGCGCGTTCGCGGTCCGGGCGGTCGAGCGCTTCACCGTCAACGAGCGGTCGAACAAGACGCCGCTGGTCGTCAAGGACCAGCCGCTGCCCTGACCCCGCCGGGGCCGTCGTCCCGATCACCCCCGCACCGAAGACATCCGTTCCGGGACCCGCCGACCCGACTCGAGAGAAGAGTTCCCATGACCGAGCGCACCACCCGAACCGCCGTTCCGCGCCGTTATCTCATGTGCCGGCCCACACACTTCGAGGTGACCTATTCCATCAATCCGTGGATGAATCCCGAGAAGCCGGTCGACCGCGAATTGGCCGTCCTCCAGTGGGAGCGCCTCCGTGAGATCTATCTGGAACTCGGGCACACCGTCGAATTGATCGAGCCGGTGCCCGGTCTGCCGGACATGGTGTTCGCCGCGAATGGCGCCACCGTCGTGGACGGGCGCGTGCTCGGTGCCAAGTTCCGCAACGAGCAGCGCGTCGCGGAGGGACCCGCGTATTCCCGGTGGTTCCGCGAGAACGGTTTCCCCGAGGTGCGGGACCCGGAGTTCATCAACGAGGGCGAGGGCGACTACCTCGTCACCGGGACGTGGGTGCTGGCCGGTTGCGGGTTCCGTACCGACCCCGCCTCGCACCAGGAGGCCCAGGACTTCTTCGGCCGCCCGGTGATCGGCCTGCGCCTGGTCGATCCGCGCTTCTACCACCTGGACACCGCGCTCGCGGTCCTGGGCGACGACGAGATCATGTACTGCCCGGAGTCGTTCTCACCGGGCAGCCGTGCGGTGCTGCGCCGCCTGTTCCCGGACGCCGTCCTGGTCTCGGCCGAGGACGCGGGCGTGTTCGGCCTCAACGCCGTCTCGGACGGGTACAACGTCGTCCTGCCCCAGGCGGCGACAGGTCTCGCGGATCAGCTCGCCGCGCGCGGCTACAACCCGATCGGCATCGACCTCTCGGAGCTTCTCAAGGCCGGCGGGAGTGCCAAGTGCTGCACGCTGGAGATCCGCAGGGCCAGTTCCGAGGGTTCGGAACGCGCGGCGACGCCCGCGCGCACGGCCTGCGTGGTGTAACGCGGGCGCGTCACCACCTCGGCGGGAGCCTGCTGCTCCCGCCGGGCGGGGCGCGGCCGCTGGTCCGTCGCGGAGGCCATGAACGACAGGAAGGCCCGCAGGGCGGACTTGGTGTTGTCCTTGCGCCACACGAGGGCCAGCGGCACGGTGGGCGTGCCCTCCAACGGACGGAGCACCACGCCGGGTACGTCCAGCAGGGCGACGGCATCCCGGGTGACCAGGGTCATGCCCTGCCCCTGCGCGACCGCCATCAGCATGTGGACCTCGTCGGGCTCCTCCCGGACGATGTGCGGGGTGCGGCCCACGGGATAGACGGCGTGGATGATCGACTCCCATAAACCGCCCGACTCCCGGGGGAAGTAGACCAGGGGGTCCGCGGCGACGTCCTCGAACCGGATGGTGAGCCGGCCGGCCAACGGATGAGCGGCGGGCAGGGCGACGAGGATCTCCTCGTCGCCCACGCCGAGGAGCCCCAGGTCCTGCCCCAGCTCCACCGGCGGCCGCACGAAGCCCACGTCCACGCGGCGGGTGCGCACGCGTTCCACGTTGAAGGAGCTGAAGCCGGCCGAGGTCCGCAGGTTGATGTGCGGGCGGACGGAGCGGAACGCTGCGGTCAGCTCGTGGGCCCGGCCGAGGCTCGCGGAGGCCGTGTGGGCCAGCGTCAGGGTCGCGTGATGCCGGTCGACCATGTCGCTGGCGAAGCCCTTCACCTCCTCGGCGTGCGCGACCAGACGTTTCGCCCTGGGCAGGAGTTCCTCGCCGATCGCGGTCAGCGAGACCAGTTGGCGCGACCGGTGGAACAGGGGAGCGCCGATCTCGCGCTCCATCACCTTGATCGCCTGAGAGAGGCCGGGCTGCGAGATGTGGAGTCTCTTCGCCGCTCTGCCGAAGTGCAGTTCGTCGGCCACGGCGATGAAGTACGTGAATGCTCGAATGTCCACGGGTGCAACCTCCATGCGCGCCTCACGGCGCCCGTAGCGGTGAGGAGGGGCCGTCCCGTCCGCCTGCCCGCCGGTGGGGCGGGCCTGCCGCGGCTGGTGGACCGACCTCCCGGCGTGCCGGGAAAGTCCGGATGCGCCACCGATGCCCGTTCCGCCCCTTCGCGGAGCTTTCCGGACCCCTCGTTCCCCAAGATCTACAACTGGTTCACCGCAAAAATAGGCAAGCCAGTCAAGCCTTGTCAAGGATTGACTACACTCGTCAAGGGCTCCTAGCCTCGGCATGCGGCCCCGCGCCACCGAAGAAAGACGAGCGTCCGGACCGACCCGCAGGGCCGGAGCCCGGGACGCACCCGACCCAGGAGAGAAGAACTGCCATGCGCCTCGCCCACAGCCTCGCCACCCTGGCCACGCTCACGGCGGCCACGCTGCTCACCATCACCTCGGCGCACGCGGAAGCGGCCCCCGCCCGCCCGGCAGTTGCCATCGCGCCTCAGGAGATCGAATGGCCGGCGCCCGGCGGGGCGACCCCGCAGGAGATCGAGTGGCCGGCGCCGGGCCGGGCGATCACGTCGGAGATCGAGTGGCCGGCGGCGGGCCGGGAGACCCCGCTGGACATCGAGTGGCCGGCACCGACTCCGTAGGGCTCCATCCCCGCCGACCGGGGACCGGATGATGCGCACCGACCGGGCCGCACCATCATTCTTGACGGCCCGAGTAAAGGATCGATAATGTGTTGACAAATCGAGGACGGGGCTGTCCGTAAGGAATGAAGATGCTTGAGCAGCCGGCGTTCGGCCGCCGCCTCCGTCAGCTCCGACAGCAGCAGGGGCTCACCCAGGCCAGCCTCACCGGTCCCCGCATGTCGGCCGCTTACGTGTCGCGACTGGAGGCGGGATCCCGCCCGCCCACACCGCAGAGCGTGGAACTTCTCGCCGCCAAGCTCAACGTTCCGCTCAGCATGTTCGACGAGGTCGAAGCCACCGGCCTCTCGGACATCCTCGCCACCACGGCGGCGCTGTGGGAGTCGGCCGACAAAGGCGAACTCCGGCTCCAGCTGGAACAGGCACTGGAAACCGACACCGAGGCCGACCCCACCCTGCGGTGGCAGGCGTACGCCCAACTCGCCAAGCTCCAGTGCGAGGAAGGGCAGCGCCGGGAGGAGTACGACAACCTCCGGCACCTCGTACAGGTGAGCGAGGAGCTGGGGCACCCCGTGCTCCTCGTCCACGCCCGCTTGCGCCTCGCGCGGTGCCAGAGATCCCTCGGCCGCATCGACGACGCACGCGCCACCGCGCGGGACGGTCTGCGTCTCGCGCAGGAGGCCGGTCTCGGCACCGACGACACCACCCGCCTCCGGATCCTGCTCGTCTCCACCGCGGCCGAACTGGGCGACCTCGCGGAGGCGAAGCGCATGAGTGACGAGATCTGCTCCTCCCTCCACGACCGCACGGGCTCCCTCGCCGCAGAGGCCTGGTGGGCCGCGGCCACCGTCACCACCCGCATCGGCGACCACAAGCGCGCGGGCCTGCTCCTGGACCGGGCCCTCGCGGCGGTCAGCAGCCGTGAGGACCTCTCGCTGTGGGTGCGACTGCGGCTGGCGGCCGCCGCGCTCAAGCTCCAGGCCGGCCCCCTGCGCCTCGACGCCGTCGAGCACTATCTGGCGGAGGTGAAACCTGCCCTCGACCTGGTGGGCACCCCGGCGAACCAGCAGGAGTACACCTTCCTCACAGCCCAACTACGGTACGCCCGGGGTGACTTCGCAGCCGCCCGCGCCCTCTGCGACGACATCGACCAGGACGCGCTCCTGCTCAGCTACCGCGACCGGATCCGCTACCGCATGCTGGGCGCGCAGATCCGCTTGGCGGAGGGTGACACGACGGCGATCACGGACCTCACGGCACTCGCGGAGCAGGCACAGGACGCGGAGATGATCGATCTGGCGGCCGAGGTGTGGCGGACGGCGGCGCGGGCGCACGCGCACTGAGAGGCCCCGGGGCAGGCAGGACGCGGCCTACGGCGACTTCGCCAGGTGCGCCGGGTCCCGCACGAGGAGGGCCGGCCCCGGAGCCCGAACGAGCCGGCGGAGCCGATACCGTCCGCTGCCCCGGCCTGAGACGTCTGCCGCGGAGAGGGGCCCGCGGCTCGACTTCCGTGACGGACCCCAGAGGGTCAGCGCACCCTGCCGCGCGGCTTCAGCGGCACCGGCGGAAGCGCGGGCGCGGGAAGCGGACCGCCGTCGTAGCCCTTGACCTCACCGAAGCGGGAGCCGGTCGTCCAGTCCTCGCGGGCCTGCTCGATGTCCCGCTGCGTGCGCCCGATGAAGTTCCACCACATGATGAGCTCCTCCTCGAAGGGCTCGCCGCCCAGGAGCATCAGTCCGGCGTCGGACTCGGCACGCAGGGGGAGTTCACGGCGGCCGCAGCCGAGGTAGAGCATCGAGCCGGGCAGCAGCGGCACCCCGTCGACATGCGCCTCGCCCGACATGGAGAGCACGGCGTACTCGAAGTCCGGCTCCAGGGGCAGCCGCAGGTCGGCGCCGCGGGTCAGGCTCAGGTCGGCACCGACGATCGGGGTGTACGTCGTTCCGGGCGAGGTCGCGCCGTCGACGCTGCCGAGGATGAGGGTGGCCGTGAGGCCGGGGGCGGTGACCGTGGGCAGTCCGGCGTGGTGCTCGAAGCGCGGATCGGTGTGCCGGTGTCTGTCCGGGAGCGCCACCCAGAGCTGCGCGCCGTGCAGGAGGCGCGCGTGCGACCTGGGGCTCTCCTCGGAGTGGCTGATGGCGCGGCCCGAGGTCATCAGGCCCAGCTCGCGCGGGCGGATCGTCTGCAGGCTGCCGGTCGAGTCGCGGTGCAGCACCTCGCCCTCGTGCAGCCAGCTGACCGTCTGCAGACCCGTGTGCGGGTGCGGCGGGACCTGCATGCCGGGCTCGTCCGCGATGTCGTCGGGTCCGTAGTGATCGACGAAGCACCAGGCGCCCACCATGCGGCGGCCCAGGTTCGGCAGCAGCCGGCGGACCTCGCCGGCCTCGCCGAGCTGGACCCGGCGGGGGCTGAGGAGTTCACGCACCGGCTCCGCCACCACGAAACCACGGCCTCCGCACAGTGCGGGAACCGCCTCGCGATCAAGATTGCTCATGGCACCCAACCTAGTGTCCTCCGCAGAAGTCCGCCGAGAGGGATGAGCAAACCGTCCTCGTCATGGCCGGCGAGGTGCTGGAGCCCGCTTGTTCACCGGATTCCGGAGTCGGGATGTTCGCCGTCCCACTGCCGGCGTGCCTGCGCGATGGCGTCGCGGTGTTCCGCCGACCAGTCCGTGAGGGCCTTGACCAGATGGGTGAGGCTGTGGCCCATCGCCGTGAGCTCGTACTCGACCTGCGGGGGCACCGTCGGGTGCACGGTCCGGGTGACCAGGCCGTCGCGTTCCAACCGGCGGACGGTGAGCGTCAGCATCCGCTGCGAGATACCGGGTACGGCGCGCTGAAGCTGTCGGAAACGGCGGACGCCCTGGGCCAGTTCGACGACGACCAGGACTGACCACTTGTCGCCGATCCGGTCGAGTACATCGCGGATCCCGCAGTCCTCGTGCTCGTCGCCGCAGCTGACGACGGGTTCGGTGGTTACCCCGGTGTGCCCCACTGACATGGAAGTGCCTCCTTACGCTCCCTGCCGCAAAAGCTCAGGATGATCCCGGTTACCGAAGAGAACCTACCGGAACGGGAAGACCCTGATGATCCTTGTTACTGGCGCCACCGGTGCCCTGGGCACGCTGATCGCCGAGCGGCTGGCCGGCCATGACGACATCGTCCTCGGAACGCGCGAACCTCAGCGTCTCAGGACCACGCTGCCGGTCCGCCGCATCGACTTCGACGAGCCCGCCACCCTCGCCGCGGGCTTCGAGGCTGTGGATGTGCTGCTGCTGGTCTCGGCGGGCTACGGCGAGGACGACACCGTCACAGCCCGGCACGGCGCCGCCATCGACGCGGCGGAGAAGGCCGGCGCAGGGCATGTCGTCTACACGAGCCTGACCGCCGACGGCGATCATCTTCCCTACGCGCTGCCGCACCGTTGGACCGAGCGTCGGCTCCGGGCGAGCACCATGGACTGGACGATCCTGCGCAACGGCCTGTACGCGGAGTTGCTGGGCGGGCTCGCCGCGCCGTCGGCCGACGGGCGGATCACCGCTCCGCTCGGCGAGGGCCAACTGGCCGCCGTGGCACGGGCGGATCTGGCCGACGCCGCGGTACGTGTGACGGTGGAGGCACCCGCTCATGCGCGGCGCGTCTATGAACTCGTGGGCGAGCAGGCCATCGGCGGCGCCGAGCTGGCCCGCGCGCACGGCCCGCACGTCACCTATGAGCCGGAGACACTCGCCCGGGCCCGTGCGCGCCTCGCCGCTTCCGGCGCTGAGCCGTTCCAGGTTCCGATGCTGGTGGGCACCTACTCCGCCATCGCTGCCGGATTCATGTCCCGCACCGGCGGTGACCTGCGCCGACTGCTGGGCCGCGAACCCCGCTCCGCGCTCGCGGCAGCCCTCGCATAGCCCGCCCTCACGGCACAGCGAACTCGCACAGTAGTGGAATATTCAACCACCCGCCTTCGTTGTCGCCGCCGAAGGAGGTCAGCAGTGGACATGACGTACTACGACCACGGGACGGCCGCGGAGCGCTGGGAGCGCGCGCGGATGTTCTTCGACGCCAGGGACTTCGCGGCTGCGGCGCGGGTGCTGGGCGGGCTGGTCGAGGAGGTGCCGGAGCAGGCGGGTCCCCGGCTGCTGCTGGCGCGCTCGTACTACCACTCGGCCCAACTTCGCCGCGCGGAGTCCGAGTTGAGGATCCTCGTCGAGCGCGACCCGGTCGAGCACTACGCCCGGCTGATGCTGGGCCGGACCCTCGAACGCCAGGGCCGGCACGAGGAGGCGGAGCCGCACCTCAGGATCGCCTCGGCGCTCGCGGGGGACTTCGACCGCCTGTGACCGCCGGCCTCCCCCGCGGTCGCGCCAGACCCTGGGAGGTCACCCGAGGAGGCCGGGAGCCCAGCGCCCGGCCGGTCACCCGAACGACCGGCCGGCCGCGGTTCCCGGCCCTTTCCCGCCAGGCCCCGTCAGTCCTCCGTACCGCCACTCCCCTCGGCTCCGGCGGGCGGTCCCGCCGAGGTCCCGCCTCGCGCCGTGCCTCCCGGCTTGGCATCCTGGCCCGATGGCATCCGAACACGACCCCGGTCCCTCCCGCTCCTTGACCGACCAGGTGGAGGAACTCCTCTCCCGGGCGGGCCCGTTGCCGATCGTCGCCGCCGGTGAACCGGTGCTGCGGGGCGAAGCCGAGCCCTTCGACGGCCAGTTGGACGAGAAGCTGCTGGACCGCTTCGTGACCGCGCTGCGCGAGACGATGCACGCGGCGCCCGGCGTGGGGCTCGCCGCGCCACAGGTGGGCGTACCGCTGCGGATCGCGGTGATCGAGGACCCGGCGCCGGTGCCGGAGGAGGTGCGGCTGGCGCGCGGCAGGGTGCCGCAGCCGTTCCGGGTGCTGGTGAACCCGTCGTACGAGCCCGTCGGCGCCGAGCGGGCCGCGTTCTTCGAGGGCTGCCTCAGCGTGCCGGGCTGGCAGGCGGTGGTGGCCCGGGCCGCCCGGGTCCGGCTCACGGCACGGGACGAGCACGGCCGCGCGGTGGACGAGATCGTCACCGGCTGGCCCGCGCGCATCGTGCAGCACGAGACGGACCACCTGGACGGCACGCTCTACCTGGACCGCGCGGAACTGCGCTCGCTGTCCTCGACCGAGGCGATGGCGCGGCGCTGGGCCCAGCCGACTCCGGGTGAGGCCGCGGCGGCCCTCGGTTTCGGCCTGCCCGGCTGACCAGGACACGTCCAGGGAACTGACCAGTACTGCCGGGCCGACCAGGACGCCCGGAGCCCGCGTCACCGGCCCGGTTGACGGGGGTGCCGCCGACCGGCGGCACCCCCGTGTCGCGGCTCAGGCGTCCCGGTACGCCTCCAGCAGCCGCAGCCACACCTCGCTCACCGTCGGGTACGAGGGCACCGCGTGCCACAGGCGGCTCACCGGTACCTCGCCGGCCACGGCGACGGTCGCCGAGTGGATCAGTTCACTCACTCCGGGGCCGACCAGGGTGACCCCGAGGACGACCTCCCGTGCGACGTCGACGATCATCCGGGCCCGGCCCCGGTAGCCGTCGGCGTACAGCCCCGCACCCGCCACCGAGGCGAGGTCGACGTCGACGGCGCGGACCCGGAGGCCGGCCTGCTCCGCCTCGGCGAGGGAGAGACCGACGGCCGCGGCCTCCGGGTCGGTGAAGACGACCTGGGGGACGGTCGCGTGGTCGGCCGTCGCCGCGTGGGCACCCCAGGGGTCCGTCTCCAGCAGGGGCACCCCGGACGCGCGGGCGGCGATGGCGGCGCCCGCGATACGGGCCTGGTACTTGCCCTGGTGGGTCAGCAGGGCGCGGTGGTTCACGTCGCCCACGGCGTACAGCCAGCTGCTGCCGCTCACCAGGAGCGTGTCGTCGACGGGCAGCCACGAGCCGGGCTCCAGACCGACCGTCTCGAGGCCCAGGTCGTCGGTGTGCGGCACCCGCCCGGTGGCGAACAGGATCTCGTCGGCCTCGAGGCGCTCTCCGCCGTCGGTGACGGCCACCACCGTCGGTCCCTCGCGCGTCACCGACGTCACCGAGACCCCGGTGCGGACGTCCGCGCCGGCCTCCTTCAGCGACTCCGCGACCAGTTCTCCGGCGAAGGGCTCCATACGGGGCAGCAGCCCCGCACCGCGGACGAGGAGGGTGACCCGCGAGCCGAGCGCCTGCCACACCGTGGCCATCTCGACCGCGACCACACCGCCGCCCACGACGATCAGCCGGTCCGGCACGGCCTGCGCGCTGGTGGCCTCACGGCTGGTCCAGGGCTTGACCTCGGCGAGGCCCGGCAGACCGGGAAGCGACGCGCGGGTGCCGGTGCACACGGCGACGGCGTGCCGGGCCGTGAGCACACGCCGTCCGCCGTCCGCGCCCTCGACCGTCACCTCGCGTGTCCCCGAGAGCCGCCCGTGCCCCCGGTAGAGGTCCGCGCCGATGCCCTCCAGCCAGCCGATCTGGCCGTCGTCCTTCCAGTGCGAGGTGTAGTAGTCCCGGTGGGCGAGGACCGCGGCGGCGTCGAGGGGGCCCTGCACCGACTGGCGCAGTCCCGGCACGCGGCGGGCGTCGGCGCGGGCGAGGACCGGGCGCAGCAGCGCCTTGCTCGGCATGCACGCCCAGTACGAGCACTCACCGCCGACCAGTTCGGCCTCCACGACCGCGGTGGAGAGTCCGGCCGCACGGGTGCGGTCGGCGACGTTCTCCCCCACGGGCCCGGCACCGAGCACCACGACGTCGTACGCGATGGTTTCCGTTTCCGTCATGGGGTCAGTCTGGTAGGTGGTGCGAGGCGTGGCCACACGGGGTGTGCGCCCTGGCCGCAGGGGTACGTGCGCGGAATACGCCACCGTGGGGCAGCGTTGTCGACAGCGGCTCGCCCCGGACCCCGGTCCCCCGACACCAGGAAGTGGGAAATCGCCATGAGCAGCACCGTGGAGCTCACCAAGGAGAACTTCGACCGGACGGTCACCGACAACGAGTTCGTCCTGATCGACTTCTGGGCGTCCTGGTGCGGACCGTGCCGGCAGTTCGCCCCGGTCTACGAGAAGGCCGCGGAGGCCAACCCGGACCTGGTGTTCGCCAAGGTGGACACCGAGGCGCAGCCCGAGCTGGCCCAGGCGTTCAACATCCAGTCGATTCCGACGCTGATGATCGTCCGCGACCAGGTCGCGGTGTTCGCGCAGCCCGGCGCACTGCCGGAGGCGGCCCTCGAGGACGTCATCGGCCAGGCCAGGAAGCTCGACATGGACGAGGTCCGCAAGGCCGTGGCCCAGCAGCAGGCACAGCAGGCGCAGGAGCCCGGGCAGGGCGGCGAGTAACACCGCCCGCCGTCCGCGCTGCCCCCGGGCCCACAGCGCGATCGGCAGACCCGTGCAGTTCGCGGCCGGTTCCGCGGCCGCCGGGCGGGACGCCGTGATCCGGCACAGCCGGGCGAGCTGCATGCGGTCGCCGAGGGCGTCCTTGTCCGGTCGCGTGTGCAGCATCCGCGTCAGGCCGTACGAGAAACGGTGCGGCAGCCGGGCCAGGAGCAGCCCGGCGGGCCCGCCTCCGATGACGCCGACCCTCGTCCGCTTGACGCGCCTCCCCGGCGTTCAGGTCGATTCGCGGTGGACGACCCTCGCCCCCAGCACCTCGTGCGCCTGGGGCGCGGCGCCCGGTTCGCGGACCGCCCGGTCGACCAGTTCGGCGAGGTCGCGGCCGGCCGGCAGCTCGACGTGGACGGTGCTCAGCCGCGGCCGGAGCAGTCTGCCGAGCATCAGGTCGTCGGCGCCGATGACCGCCGTCTCCTCGGGGACGGCGATGCCTTCGTCCTGGAGGGCCCGCATCAGCAGCATGGCGTACTCGTCGTTGTACGCGAACACCGCGTCCAGGCCGAGTGACCGCCATTTTCCGGCCAGCCGGGCCGCCGAGTCCTCGTCGTGGGCGAGGGACAGCTCGGTCACCACGGCGTCCGTGCCGTGCGCGGCGCGCCGTACGCCGTCGAGCCGGGGTTGGGAGAAGACCTCGAAGCCGGGCTCCTCGGGGACGACCACGCCGATACGGCGGCGGCCTCGGGCGACGAGGTGCGCGCCGGCACTGTGGCCGACCCCGGCGTGGTCCATCAGCAGCGCGTGCGCGCCTTCCACGCGCCGGGTGCCGAGCGTGACGACGGCCCGGGCGCCGGAGCGCTTGAGGACGGCCACGCCCTGCGGGCCGAGGTCACTGCCGGGTACCAGGACGGCGACGGGCCGCAGCTCCGCCCACGCGCGGGCGGCCTCGTCGCCGTTCAGGCCGACGCTGCCGTACTGCACCACGGTGTAGTCGAGGCGGCCCAGGGCCCCTTGCAGCTCGCTGAGGAACTGGCTGTAGAGCGGGCCCACCGGCACGTTCGGGGCGGGCATCAGGACCAGGCGGCTGTGTCCGGCGCGCAGGCTGCGGGCCGCGGCGTGCGGGACGTAGCCGAGTTCCCTGGCCGCCTCGTGGACCCGGCGGCGGGTGGGCTCGCTGATGCGCACGGCGCTCGTGTTGTTCAGGACGTACGAGACGGTCGCGCGGGAGACACCCGCCAGTCTGGCCACATCCGCGCTCGTCGGCACGGCGAGCGGTGCGGGCGACGGCGGGACGGAGTCTTTCGGTATCTGCACCATGACGTACGGCATCCTTGCAGAAGCCCGGCGCGCCGCATCGCGCCGGGGGAACATCCGGTGTCCACGCACGCGACCGTGCGGGCATACGAGCGGCAACTCCCGCCTCCCAGAAGGAGATTCGACACCCCGTACCGCTGTGGGCGCGCGGTCGCCACCGTTCGGCGGACGCCCTGTATCGGAGGTGCCCGGACGGCTGCGGATCCCGTCCCCGGTCTGGCGGAGTGCGCCCGTGCGCTCGCCGAGGGGGAGCTGAGCGCGCGCGATGCGGTCCGTGGTCGCCGGCCCGGCGGCCGTACGCTGTCGGCATGGGTGATGCGTCGATGGTCGGGTTGATGGGGCGGGTCACCGGCACGGTCGGGCCCGGGCTCGTCGGCGAGGTGATCGTCCGGGTGCGTGGCGGCGCCGAGCACTTCCTCGCGTATCCGGCCGCCGCGACGGAGCGCATCGAGCGGGGCACGGTGGTGATGGTGGTGGAGTACCTGCCGCCGAGGACGGTCTACGTGTCGGCCGCGTACGGCGGTTGAGCCTCCGCGGCCCAGGTGAGGGGCCGCGGGCATCAAGATTGCAACAAGGATCCGCCGACGGCTGTACCCGGCCTCCCGTCAGGAGCACACTCCCTTCGTTCGGTGCCGACAGGGCACCATCCAAAGGGGGCGTATGCCGATGATCGTCGGCGTCGTGGCGGGGGCTGTTCTCCTCGCACTGATCTTCATCGTTGTGGTCTTCAAGCTCATGTGGCGCGTCGCGGAGCCCAACGAGGCACTGATCATCTCCGGTTCGAAACACCGGACCGAAGGCCTTGAGGAAGGCATGGGGTTCCGCATCGTGACGGGACGCGGCACGCTCGTGACGCCGGGCGTCCAGGCGGTGCGCAAGCTGTCGCTCGACCTCAACGAGACCGAGCTGTGCGTGGACTGCGTGACGCACCAGGGCATCCCGCTCAGGGTGCGGGGCGTGGTCATCTTCAAGGTGGGCGACGACTTCGTGTCGATCGCCAACGCGGCCCGCCGTTTCCTCGATCAGCAGAAGCTGATGGCGGAGCGGGTGCACAACGTGTTCGCCGGTCATCTGCGTTCCATCGTCGGCGGGTTGACGGTCGAGGACATGATCCGCGACCGGGAGAAGCTCACCGGGCAGACCCGTGCCGCCTGCGGCACGGAGATGGAGAAGCTGGGCCTGATCGTCGACTCGCTGCAGATCCACGAGATCGAGGACCCGACCGGGTACATCAAGAACCTCGCCATGCCGCACGCCGCCGCCGTGCAGCGCGACGCGCGGATCGCGCAGGCCGAGGCCAACCGGCTGGCCACCGAGGCCGAACAGCAGGCAGCGGCCCGGATGTCGGAGGCGACCCGGGACAGCGAGATCCTCCAGGCCGGCTACCAGGCCGAGCGCGACAAGGCGGCGGCGAAGTCCCGGCAGGCGGGACCGCTCGCCGACGCCGCGTCCCGGCAGGAGGTCGTCGTCCAGGAGACCCGCGTCGCCGAACTGGAGGCGCAGCGCCGTGAGCAGCAGCTCCAGGTGGACGTGCGCAAGCCGGCGGACGCGAAGGCGTATGAGAAGCGCACGCTGGCCGAGGCCGAGCGCGACGTCCGGATCTCCGCCGCCGAGGCCAAGGCGAAGGAGACGGAGCTCGCCGCGGCGGCCGAGGCGACGCGCGTCAAGACGGCCGCCGGGGCCGAGGCCGAGGCGACCAGGGCCCGGGGCGCGGCCGCCGCGACGGCGACCCGTGCGACGGGTGAGGCCGAGGCGGCCGCCGCCCAGGCGAAGGGCCTCGCGGCCGCCGAGGCGACCCGCGCGCAGGGGCTCGCGGAGGCGGAGGCCATCGCGGCCAGGGCCGCGGCCCTGGCCGAGAACCAGGAGGCCGTGGTCGCCCAGCAACTCGCCGAGAACTGGCCGGAGATCGTCCAGGCGGGGGCGAGCGCGTTCAACAACGTCGAGCACATGGTGCTCCTCAACGGCGCCGACGGCATGTCCGACATGTTCGCCAAGGCACTCACCATGGGCGGTACGGGGCTCGGCCTGGCCCGTCAGCTGCTCTCCTCGATGAGCCAGAACGGGACGCCGGCCGAGGAGACCGCCGGACTCAACGGCTTCGTGCCGCCGCGCACCCAGAAGGTGCCGGTGGAGAAGGGCGACGAGTGAACTGATCCCGGCCGGGGGTGCGCCCGGCATCCCTGACGGAACGACGGCCGCGGCCTCTCGCGGGAGGGGCCGCGGCCGCTGTCGTACGGACCCGCGGGGCGGGGCGGCACGGGCGGGCCCTACCGTGCTGCCTGTGACTGCGAACACCGACGAAGTCCCCGGCCGCCACGGCCCCTCGGCGACCACCGAGGCCGAGCCGCGCGAGGTGGGCCGGGTGCGCACCGAGTACTCGCCCGCGCACGACGGCGACCCCGACCCCGGCGAGATCGTCTGGACCTGGGTGCCCTACGAGGAGAACGACGGCCGGGGCAAGGACCGCCCGGTGCTCGTCGTCGCGCGGGAGGCCGCGGGCACGCTCCTCGCCGTCCGGCTGTCGAGCAGGCGGCACGACGGCGAGCGCGAGTGGGTGCCGATCGGCAGCGGGCCCTGGGACCGCTCGGGGCGGGACTCGTGGGTGGCCGTGGACCGCGTCCTGCGCCTGCACGAGGACGGCATGCGCCGGGAGGCGTGCGCACTGGACCGGATGCGGTTCAACCTGGTCGTCCACCGGCTCCGGGAACGCTACGGCTGGCGCTGACGAGCCGGCCGGGAACGCCACGGCCGGCTCTGACAGGGCGGCCGGGGACGCGGACGAGGACACGGCCGGCGGCACGGCCCGCTACAGCCGGGCCCCTTGCCTCGGGGCGAACACCTGCTCGAAGGCGCGGCGGGTCACCGAGCCCTGGGTCCGGTCGAGCACGCCGAAGACGACGTGCTCGAACGCTCCGGCGAACCGGCCGCCGTCGCCCAGCAGGGTCCGGAAGGCGCCCGCCACCTGCGCGGGATCGTTCCGGAAGACGCCGCAGCCCCAGGCGCCGAGCACCAGCCGCCGGTAACCGTGGGCCAGCGCCGTCTCCAGCACGCGCTCGGCCCGGACGGCGAGGGCCCCCGGCAGTGCGAAGGCGCGCTCCGGCGCCGTACGCAGGACGACTCCGGCGTTGGGAGCCGCCGCGGTGAGGAAGCCGACCGGGTACGGCTCGTCCAGCAGCCGGCCGCGGTCGTCCCGGAAGACGGGCACCCCGGGTGAGTGGATGACACGGTCCGTGTAGAACGGGTCGCGGTGCGCGCGGTGATGGTCGTAGAACGCGCGGGCGCGCAGCACGCACGTATAGAGCGCGGAGGCCCGGCAGAGGGCCTCTTCCTGGGCCTGCGCGCCGTTCAGATAGCCGCCACCCGGATTGCGGGCCGAGGCGTAGTTGAGCACGGCGACGGGCCCGGCGAGGCGCCGGGCGGCCTCCAGGCTGCTCTCGCCCGTGACCTCGACCACCGTGTCCACCGGGCTGACCTGCGGTGTCCGCACCGGTTCCGGCCCGTACAGGCGGGTGCCGGCGCGGGCGGCCTCGACCGCCGCGGCGATCGACACCGTGCGTCCGTCGGACGCGCGGTACCGGCCGGCCGCGACGATCTCCTCCGTCTGATGCGCGATCCCGCGCAGCCGCGCACTCATGGCGCGACCCCCGTACACGCCTCGAACGCACCCTGCGCGAGCTCCCCCGTCGTGCTCATGAACGCATCGTGAGCGATGCTGGTCATGCGACGCAACAGAGTTTTCCGGGTGCTCGCACACCGCTCACCGGACCCCGAATGCGGCGATCTGCACTCTTGTGCGAACCGGCTCGGTTGGTCTTGGGTGGTACGAGCGAGCCGGTCCGGTGCCTCGAAAGCCGGGTCGGCGGCATGATGGAATCTCAGGAGGATCCCGACATGTCCGATTCGGTGAGTGACTGTACGGAGCACCGCTCCGTGGTCACCGAAGCAGAGGTGGAGGCCCTGGTCCGGGGCATCTGCTTCAAGACAGGACCACCCCGCTACCTCGGCGTCGAAGTGGAATGGCTCGTCCACGAGCTGCGCGGGCCGCAGCTCCCGGTGACACCCGCACGACTCGAAGAGGCTTACACCACCCTGCGGACCCTGCCCCTGCGTTCGGCGCTCACCGTCGAACCGGGCGGCCAGCTGGAGCTCAGCTCCCTCCCCGCCACCTCCCTTATGGAGTGCGTCGGGTCCGTGTCCGCCGACCTCACCGCCGTACGCGAGGTACTGCGCGACGCGGGGCTGGGCCTGAGCGGATACGGCCAGGACCCCTGGCGCCCCCCGAGCCGCTTCCTCCGTGAACCCCGTTACGACGCCATGGAGCGCTGCCTCGACCGCGCCGGCCCCGAGGGCCGCGCCATGATGTGCTCCTCCGCCTCCGTCCAGGTGTGCCTGGACGCCGGGTACGAGGAACCGGGCCCGCTCGGACACGGGCGGCGCTGGTGGCTGGCCCACCAGCTGGGCGCGGTCCTGGTGGCCGCGTTCGCCAACTCCCCGATGGCGGAGGGCCGCCCGACCGGGATGCGCTCCACCCGCCAGTCGCTGTGGGCGGCGATGGACCCCGGCAGGACCGGCGCACCCGCCCTCGGCGGGGACCCGCGGGCCGCCTGGGCCCGGCGCGTCCTGGACGCGCCGGTGATGTGCGTACGGCGCCCGAGCGGCCCCTGGCCGGCGCCGAAGAACCTCACCTTCCGGGAATGGACCCGGTCCGGCACGCCGCCGGACCGGGAGGACCTGGAGTATCACCTCACCACCCTCTTCCCGCCGGTGCGTCCGCGCGGGCATCTCGAACTCCGCATGATCGACGCGCAGCCGGGCGACGACGGGTGGATCGTGCCGCTCGCCGTCACGACCGCGCTGTTCGACGACGCGGAGGCCGCCGAGACCGCGTACCGGACCGTGAAACCCCTGGCGGAACGTGCCGGTCAGCAGTCCGCCCCGTGCAACCCGCTGTGGGCCGAGGCCGCGCGCGGCGGTCTCGCCGATCCCGAGCTGCGCGAGGCGGCCGTCGTCTGTTTCGCGGCGGCGGCCAAGGCACTGCCCCGCCTCGGTGCCTCCCCCGAGGTCCGGGAGGCGGTGGCGCGGTTCACCGAACGTTATGTGGCCCGGGGGCGCTGCCCCGCCGACGATCTGCTCGACCAGTTCCACGGGAAGGACATCCGCACATGACCGCCCCCGAATCCCTCACGGACCCGGAGTCGCTCAGGGAGCGCGCCCTGGACGCGCTGGTGACGGCCCGCGACCGCACCGCGCTCCTGACCTCCTGCGTGGACGAGCCCGAACTGACCGCGCAGCACTCCCCACTGATGTCCCCGCTGGTGTGGGACCTCGCCCACATCGGCAACCAGGAGGAGCTGTGGCTGCTGCGCGCGGTCGCGGGGCGGGAGCCGATGCGCCCGGAGATCGACGGTCTCTACGACGCCTTCGAGCACCCGCGTGCCGAGCGGCCCACGCTGCCGCTGCTGCCGCCCGAGGAGGCCCGCCGTTATGCCGCGGACGTGCGCGGGCGGGCGCTGGACGTCCTGGAGAGCAGCACGTTGCGGGGCACGCGGCTGACCGAGGCGGGTTTCGCCTTCGGCATGATCGCGCAGCACGAACAGCAGCACGACGAAACGATGCTGATTACCCATCAGCTGCGCCGGGGGCCCGCGGCTCTGACCGCGCCGGACCCCGTCGCCGGACCTCCGTTCACGGGGCCGGCCGAAGTCCTCGTGCCGGGCGGCCCGTTCACCATGGGCACCTCGGCGGAGCCCTGGTCCCTGGACAACGAACGTCCCGCGCACCAGCGCGTGGTCCCCGCCTTCCACATCGACACCACGCCGGTGACCAACGCCGCCTACCAGGCCTTCATCGAGGACGGCGGCTACCAGGACGCCCGCTGGTGGGCGCCCGGGGGCTGGGACCACATCCGCGAGCACGCGATCGGGGCGCCGCTGTACTGGCGCCGGGAGGGCGGGCAGTGGCTGCGGCGGCGCTTCGGCGTCACCGAGGTCGTGCCGCCCGACGAGCCGGTACTGCACGTGTGCTGGTACGAGGCCGACGCGTACGCCCGCTGGGCGGGGCGGCGGCTGCCCACCGAGGCCGAGTGGGAGAAGGCCGCCCGCCACGACCCGGTCTCGGGCCGCTCCACGCGCTACCCGTGGGGCGACGCCGACCCGACCCCCGAGCACGCCAATCTGGGCCAGCGCCATCTGCGACCCGCGTCGGCCGGCAGCTATCCGGCCGGCGCGTCCCCGCTCGGCGTACGGCAGTTGATCGGCGACGTGTGGGAGTGGACGGCGAGCGACTTCGAGCCGTATCCGGGCTTCGCCCCGTTCCCGTACAAGGAGTACTCGGAGGTGTTCTTCGGATCCGAGCACAAGGTGCTGCGCGGCGGCTCGTTCGCCGTGGACCCGGTGGCCTGCCGGGGCACGTTCCGCAACTGGGACTACCCGGTCCGGCGGCAGATCTTCTCCGGGTTCCGCACCGCCCGCGACGGGGCCGCCTGATGTGCCGTCATGTGGCGTACCTGGGGCCCGAGGAACCGCTCGGTTCGCTGCTGGTGGCACCGCCGCACGCCCTGTACCGCCAGTCGTGGGCCCCGCGCAGACAGCGCCACGGGACCGTCAACGCCGACGGGTTCGGCGTGGGCTGGTACGCGGCGGGGGACCCCGTGCCCGCCCGCTACCGGCGGTCCGGGCCCATCTGGGGCGACCAGTCCTTCACCGACCTGGCGCGGGTGGTGCGTTCGGGAGCGCTGCTCGCGGCGGTCCGGGACGCGACCGTGGCGGGCGCCGACGGGGAGGCCGCGGCGGCGCCGTTCGCGGCGGGCCGCTGGCTGTTCAGCCACAACGGCGCCGTGACCGGCTGGCCGCACTCCCTGGCCGGCCTCGCGACGACCCTGCCGGCCGCCGCCCTGCTGTCGATGGAGGCACGCTGCGACTCGGCGCTCGTGTGGGCGCTGATCCTCGGCCGGCTCACCGGCGGCGACGACGAGAGCCAGGCGCTGTCGGACACGGTCCTGGAGGTCGCCGCGGCGGCCCCCGGATCACGGCTCAACCTGCTGCTCACCAACGGCGAGACGATCACCGCGACCGCCTGGGGCGACACGCTGTGGTACCTGGCCGAACCGGGCCGCCGCACCGTGGTGGCCTCCGAGCCGTACGACGACGATCCGCACTGGCAGGAGGTGCCGGACCGCACGCTGCTCGCGGCGAGCCGCACGGACGTCCTGCTGACCCCGCTCAAGGACCCGCAGGAACAGAGCGCGCCGCAGGCGCACATGGCACCCGCCCCACCCAAGGAGCCCCGCACGTGAGCCCGTTGCTTGTCACCCGCACCCTTCCCGAGGACGCCACGGAGGCGGCGCTGCGCGCCGACGTCCTGCACGGCCTCACCCGCACCCCCAGGACGCTGCCGCCCAAGTGGTTCTACGACGCGCACGGCAGCGAGCTCTTCGAGAAGATCACCGAGCTGCCCGAGTACTACCCGACGCGGGCCGAGCGGGAGATTCTCCGTGTCCGGGCCGGGGAGATCGCCGGGGCGACCGGCGCCCGCACCGTCGTGGAGCTCGGGTCCGGCTCGTCCGAGAAGACCCGGCACCTGCTCGACGCGCTGTCCGGGCTGCACACGTACGTGCCGGTCGACGTGAGCGAGAGCGCGCTCACCCGGGCGGGGCAGGCCCTGGTGGCCGAACGGCCGGACCTCGACGTGCACGCGCTGATCGCCGACTTCACGGGAGGTCTCACGCTGCCGGACACGCCGGGGCCGCGCCTCGTGGTGTTCCTCGGCGGCACGATCGGCAACCTGCTGCCCGCCGAGCGTGCGGCGTTCCTGTCGTCCGTACGCTCGCTGCTGGCGCCCGGCGACGCCCTGCTGCTGGGCACGGACCTGGTGAAGGACCCCTCGGTGCTGGTGGCCGCCTACGACGACGCGGCCGGGGTGACGGCCGCGTTCAACAAGAACGTGCTGTCCGTCGTCAACCGCGAACTCGGCGCCGACTTCGACCTCGACGCATTCGAGCACGTCGCCCTCTGGGACGCCGGGAACGAGTGGATCGAGATGCGGCTGCGCTCGCGTACGGCGCAGACCGTGAAGATCCCGGCGCTCGGCCTCGCCGTCGACTTCGCGGACGGGGAGGAACTGCGCACCGAGATCTCCGCGAAGTTCCGCAAGGAGAGGGTGCGCGAGGATCTCGGCGCCGCCGGGCTGGAGCTGACGCACTGGTGGACGGACGAGGAGGGGCGGTTCGCGCTCTCGCTCAGCGTGGCCCGGTGAAGGGGCCTCGGGAACGGGAGCTCCGAGGTCTCGGGAGGGCGGGCACCTTCCGAGGCGGTGCCCCCTCCGCGGGCCGGCGCGGGTCACCCCCCGTCGGCCGCCAGTGCCTCGGTGATCCGGCGTGAGGCGCGGGCGGCCTCTGCCGCGGGGTCGGATCCGGTGAGGACCTTCGTCATGTAGTCCTTGATCGGGTTGTCCGCCTCGACGGCGGCCCATTCGGGCGAGGGAGGGGTCGCCCGGCCCTGTGCGGCGCCCGCCGCCATGGCCGCGACCCCTTCATCGCCCGCCACCGCGCCCGCCAGAGTCGCTTTGTTGGGCACGTAGTCCATCGTCCGGGCCAGTTTTTTCTGCCATGTGGCGCCGGCCAGCGCGGCGATGACGGCGGTGGCTCCGGGGCGGTCGTCGGTGTTCTTCGGCACCACGAGGTCGGAGCCGCCGGTGAACACGGCTCCGGGCGCGGCCGCCGTCCGGCCGGGCACCGGGAAGTAGCCGAGCCGCTCCTTCAGTTCGGGGTTCGCCCGCACCACGGCCTGGGCGAGGCCGGGCACGGCCACGATCTGCGCGATCCGCCCCTTGGCGAACACCCCGGCCTGCGGGGGGTGTTCCTCGTCGGCGTCGACGGGGCCCTCACCGAGGGCCTGGAGACGCCGGTAGAAGTCCATCCCGCGCAGCGCGGCCGGCGTCCGCAGGGCTCCCTTCCAGGTCCCGTCGGTCTCCACGGCCAGCTCGCCGCCCTCGTCCCAGACGAATCCGGCGAGGGTGTACCAGTCCTGCCCGGCCAGGTAGATGCCCTGCGTACCAGCGGAGTTGAGCCGGCGGGTGTCCTCCAGCCACTGGTCGCGCGTCTTCGGGGGCTTGTCGATCCCGGCCCGCGCGAAGAGGTCCTTGCGGTAGATCACGACGCGGTTGGCCGCGTACCAGGGGATGCCGTACTGGCGGGAGATGTGCCGGCCCGGTTCGGCGAGACCGGGCAGCCATTCGTCCATGCCCCAGTCGCGCATCGACTCCAGGGTCAGGTCGAGGAGTCCGTCCCCGGCGACGTACTGCGCGACCTGGGTGTTGCCGACCTCGATCACGTCGGGGCCGCCCTGTCCGCGCCTTTTCAGCGCGGCCTGCACCTTGTCGCCGATCCCGGTCCACTCCTGGATCCGGATGTCGAGTTCGATGTCGCGGTGCGTCCGCTCGAAGTCGTCGGTGAACCGGGCCAGGAACTCCTTGGACGCGCTGTCCTTCATCAGCCACACCGTCACGGTCCGCCGCGCGCCGCCTCCCTCCGCGGTGGTTCCGCACCCGCTCAGCAGGGAGGCGGACACGAGGGCGGCGGCGAGGAGTGCGGCAGCGGGGCGACGTCTCACGAGGGGTCCTGTTCTGTCTTGCGGACAGGGGAAGGGAGCCCGACATGGGGGGACGAGCGGGATCGCTCGCACGGGTGTGCTGGATTTTGGTATGGACCAATAGAACCGTCAAGGGCTGAACCGGCCACAGCCGCTCGGTGTCCGACATCTCGCGCACGGCCGCGCTCTGGGGCACCGTGGAGTGACGCGTGGCACAGGCGCCACGGCGGAGAGGAGCACCCGCATGTCCAACCACACCTATCGGGTCACCGAGATCGTCGGCACCTCCACGGAGGGCATCGACCAGGCCGTCCGCAACGGGATCGCCCGGGCCTCGCAGACCCTGCGCAACCTCGACTGGTTCGAGGTGACGCAGGTCAGGGGGCAGATCGAGAACGGCCAGATCGAGCACTACCAGGTCGGCCTCAAGGTCGGCTTCCGCCTGGAGGACGGCGACTGACGGCCTCCTCGCCGACGCGACGGTCCCGTGCGGGAGGGAGACGGCCCGGTCAGGTCCGCCCCTCCCGTTCCTGTGCCTCCCTCAACGCCGCCGACGTGGCCGCCCAGCGGGCCCGTACGACGGTGAACCCGGCCCGTTCGGCGTCCTCGCAGACGAGCTCGTCGTCGTCCACGAGTATCCGGATCTCGCGGTCCCGGGCCAGCCGGCGGAGGATCTCCAGCTTGGTGCGGCGGGCGGGCCTGCGGTCGCTGTCGCCGCGCATCCGCAGGGTCCCCTCGGGCAGGCCCTGGGCGGCGAGCCAGGCGACGGTGTCGCGGCGGCAGCGTTCGGGACGGCCGGTGAGGTAGACGACCTCGCACTCCCCGGCGCTCTCCAGCACCAGCGCGACGCCTTCCGCCAGCGGCGGGTCGTGCGGCGCCGCCGCGAAGAACGCGTCCCAGTCCCGCGGCCTGCGCTCCAGGAACCGCTGCCGGTGCGCGGTGTCGGCGAGGGTGCCGTCGAGGTCGAATACGGCCAGTGGCCTGCTGTTCGTCGTCACGCCGACCACCTTAGGAGCACGGCCGCGGGAACGGGGCGTCAGCTGTTCCAGCTCTCGTCGTACGGGTCGGTCGGCGCCGGAACGGGCCTGGCCAGTTCGACCTCGATGAACGGAATGACACCGCCGTTGACGGGGTCCTCGGCCCGCCGCCGGCTGTAGGTGCCGACGACGTCCAGCCAGGTGTCGGGCTGGAGGACGGGCGGAATCCGTCCCGTCAGGCCGACCTTGACCGGCTGGGCGTCCGCGGCACAGCAGTTGAGTGCCATGCGGACCAGGTAGGGCGTGCCGCTCCGGTCCAGCGCCACGAACCCGGTGATCTCGACCCGCCGCCCGTCAAGCGAGCGCCCGTGGCCGTAGGCCGCGCGGCCGGCGTAGTCGACGACGCTGAGCCGCAGCGGATCGCCGCCGGGGAGTTCGGGGTAGCCGAACGGCGGCTGCAGGGCCGTACCGGTGTGCATGGCGCTGTAGGACCCGAGCGCGGGCGGGGCGACCAGGATGAGCGCGAGCAGCGGCAGGACGAGCAGCCACGCGATCCGCGGCTCCCGGTGGGCGTGACCGTGCCCGTCCCCCGCCTCGGCGTGCCCGTCCTCCGCCCCACGGTCCCCGTCCCCCGCCTCACCGTGCCCGTCCTCCGCCCCACGGTCCCGGTCCCCCGCCTCGGCGTGTCCCTCCCCCGCTTCCGCGCGCTCGGCCGCCGGTCGCCGCAGTTCGTACCGGACGGTGGCGGCGGCGGTGGCGATCAGGACGATCCCGGCCGCGATCAGCAGCGGGCGCAGACCGGCCTTGACGTAACGCAGGTAGAGGTCGGTGAACGCGGCGTGCAGTACCGCGGCGCCGGTGAGGAAGAGCACGGCCGCCTGGGCCTGCCGGTTCACAGGAGCACCGACCCGACGAGGGCCGACATCAGGACGGCCAGGGTGAAGGTCGCGGGGGCGAACCGGAGGGCGAAACCGCGGCCGAAGGTGGCCGTCTGCATGGCGAACAGCTTCAGGTCGATCATGGGTCCGACGACGAGGAACGCGAGCCGCGCGGTGAGCGGGAACGGGGACAGGGACGCCGCCACGAACGCGTCCGCCTCGGAGCAGATGGACAGCAGCACGGCGAGGACCGCCAGGGCGAGGACCGCGACCACGGGGTTGCCGGCCGCGGCGTGCAGCCAGTCCGCCGGCACCACGGCCTTGAGGGTCGCCGCGGCCATCGCCCCGACGACGAGGAAACCGCCCGCATGCACCACGTCGTGCCGCACGGAGCCCCAGAACGCCGCTCCCCTGCCGAGGCCCTCGAAGGAGGGACGGGCGGGTGGACGCAGCCAGTCGGCGCGCCCCAGCCGTTGCCACAGCCAGCCCATGACGCAGGCCACCAGCAGGCTCGCCACGAAGCGCGCGAGGACCATCCGGGGTTCGCGCGGGAACGCGACCGCGGTGGCCGTCAGGACGATCGGGTTGATCGCCGGGGCGGACAGCAGGAACGCCAGCGCCGCCGCGGGGGTGACACCGCGGCGCACCAGCGCCCCGGCCACCGGTACGGACGCGCACTCGCAGCCGGGCAGGACGGCCCCGGCCAGCCCCGCGACCGGCACCGCCAGGGCCGGCCGGGCGGGCAGGGCCCGGGCGAAGAACGACGCCGGGACGAACACGGCGATGGCAGCCGACAGCAGGACGCCGAGGACGAGGAAGGGCAGTGCCTGCACGACCACGGCGACGAAGACGGTCATCCAGCTCTGCATCACCGGCACGGACAGCGCCCGGCGCACCGGCCCCTGGAACGCGACCAGGACGAGCAGCAGCATGGTGAGCACGAGGGGCGAGCTGAACTGCCAGCCCCGCGGTTCGTCCGGGTCCCGCCGCGCGGCCCGCGTCGGGGCTTCCTTGATGGTCGTCACGGGTGAGGTACCTCCGGCGTGCAGGGCTGCGTGGGGCGTGGGCCGAGGCCCCTCCCCTTCAGTACGCCGCCCGGGGCGCACCTGTTCAGTACGCCGCCCGGGCACACCCTGCTCGTCCGGGTTCGCATCATCCTGGAAGTCGCGGGGCGCCGGCGTTGTTGTACCGGGGGACCGACGGCGGCACAGCCGAACGAACGGACCGGTCCGGGGCGCCCGTGCCGGCTCCGGGGACCGGCGCATCGGGAGGGGATCCCGCGTGATAGCCACACGATTGTCCGTACTCGACCGCTCCCGCACCCGGGAGGGCCACGACGGGGCGCAGGCGCTGCGGGACACCGTGCGGCTGGCGCGCGAGCTGGAGGAGCTCGGGTACCACCGGATCTGGGTCTCGGAGCACCACGGTGTCCCCGGGATCGCCGGTTCGGCTCCGACGGTGCTCGCGGCGGCGGTCGCGTCGGCCACCCGCCGCATCCGGGTGGGCACCGGCGGCGTCATGCTCCCGAACCACCGGCCGCTGGTGGTGGCCGAGCAGTTCGGTGTGCTGGAGTCCCTCTTTCCCGGCCGGATCGACATGGGGCTCGGCCGCTCCGTCGGTTTCACGGACGGCGTACGCAGGGCGCTGGGCCGGGACAAGGACGACGCGGAGGACTTCGCGGCCCAGCTCGACGAGCTGCTGGGGTGGTTCCGGGGCACGTCCCCGACGGGCGTGCACGCGCGTCCGGCGGAGGGGCTGACGGTGCCGCCCTTCGTGCTGGCGCTCGGCGAGGGTGCCACGACCGCCGCGCGGGCCGGGCTGCCCCTGGTCATCGGCGACTTCCGGAACCGCGACCGGATGCGGCGCGGCATCGACCACTACCGCGAGAATTTCCGGCCCTCCCCCTGGGCCCGGGAGCCGTACGTCGTCGTGTCCGGCACGATCGCGGTCGCCGGTACCCCGGAGGACGCGCGCCGCATCCTGGTCCCGGAGGCCTGGTCGATGGCGTACTCCCGCACCCACGGCACGTTCCCGCCCCTTCCGTCCGCCGAGCGCGTGGCGGCACTCCACATGAGCGCCAGGGAGCGCGAGTTCTACGAGTCCGGGCTCGCCGGTCACCTCGCCGGCACCGAGGACCAGGTCGCCCACGAACTGGAGACCCTGGTCAAGGAGACGGGCGCGCAGGAGGTGCTCGTCACGACCAGTACGTACGACCGCGACGCGTTGCTGGACTCGTACCGCAGGCTGGCGCGGGTCGCCGGGCTGGCGCGGCACTAGAATCGTGGGGTTTTGTCCCCCGCCCCCGGGAGCCCGGCCATGCACAGCCCTCACGACCCGTACGTCCGTGTGCGCGGCGCCCGGGAGCACAACCTGCGGGGCGTCGACGTCGACATCCCGCGCGACGCGCTGGTGGTGTTCACGGGGGTCTCGGGATCCGGGAAGTCCTCGCTCGCCTTCGGGACGATCTACGCGGAGGCCCAGCGGCGGTACTTCGAGTCGGTCGCACCGTACGCGCGCCGGCTGATCCATCAGATCGGGGCGCCGAAGGTCGGCGAGATCACCGGTCTGCCGCCGGCGGTGTCCCTGCAGCAGCGGCGCACGGCGCCCGGTTCACGGTCCTCGGTCGGCACGGTCACCAACCTCTCCAACTCGCTGCGGATGCTCTTCTCGCGCGCCGGTGACCACCCGGTCGGCGCGGCGCGGCTGGACTCGGACGCGTTCTCGCCGAACACGGCGGCCGGGGCCTGCCCGGAGTGCCACGGACTCGGCCGCGTGCACCGCACGACCGAGGAGTCGCTGGTCCCGGACCCGTCGCTGTCGATCCGCGAGGGCGCGATCGCCGCGTGGCCGGGGGCCTGGCAGGGCAAGAACCTGCGCGACGTGCTCGACGCGCTCGGGTACGACGTGGACCGGCCCTGGCGCGAACTGCCCGCCGGGCAGCGGGAGTGGATCCTGTTCACGGACGAGCAGCCGGTCGTCACGGTGCATCCGGTGCGCGACGCCGGCCGCATCCAACGCCCCTACCAGGGCACGTACATGAGCGCGCGGCGCCATGTCATGAAGACGTTCTCGGACTCGCGGAGCGCGACGCTGCGGGCCAGGGCCGAGCGGTTCCTGGAGAGTGCGCC
The DNA here is from genome assembly GCF_042871785.1 of Streptomyces sp. NPDC005551. Classification (NCBI taxonomy): domain Bacteria; kingdom Bacillati; phylum Actinomycetota; class Actinomycetes; order Kitasatosporales; family Streptomycetaceae; genus Streptomyces; species Streptomyces sp. NPDC005551. The sequence goes on from NZ_JBIAJE010000003.1 coordinate 664,845, forward strand.
GTGTCCGGTCTGCGGTGGCCGGCGGCTGCGGCCGGAGGCACTGGCCGTGACGTTCGCGGGCCGCACGATCGCCGAACTGGCGGCGCTGCCGCTGGCCGGGCTGGCCGAGGTTCTGGAGCCGCGCGGGGAGACGGCCCGGGTCCTCACCGACGACCTGCGGGCGGGCATCGCCCCCGTCGTCGAACTGGGCCTCGGCTATCTGAGCCTGGACCGCGCTACCCCGACCCTGTCCGCGGGCGAGCTGCAACGTCTGCGCCTGGCCACGCAGTTGCGCTCCGGACTCTTCGGCGTCGTCTACGTCCTGGACGAGCCGTCCGCGGGACTGCACCCGGCGGACACGGAGGCCCTGCTCACGATCCTGGACCGGCTGAAGGCGGCGGGCAACTCGGTGTTCGTCGTGGAGCACCACCTCGATGTCGTGCGCGGCGCGGACTGGCTGGTCGACGTCGGCCCGCACGCCGGTGAACACGGCGGGCGGATCCTGCACAGCGGGCCGGTGGCCGGGCTGGCGGAGGTGGCGGAGTCGGCGACCGCCCGGCACCTCTTCGACCGCTCCCCCGTGCCGGTCCGGGACGTGCGTCCCGCGCGCGGCCACCTCGAGGTCGGCCCGGTCAGCCGGCACAACCTGCGCGGCGTGACCGCCGAGTTCCCGCTCGGGGTGTTCACGGCGGTCACCGGGGTCTCCGGCTCCGGGAAGTCCACGCTGATCGGCGAGGTGACGCCGGAACTGCCGGGCGTGGAGCGGCTGGTGAGCGTCGACCAGAAGCCCATCGGGCGGACGCCCCGCTCCAACCTGGCCACCTACACGGGCCTGTTCGACGTCGTCCGCAAGGTGTTCGCGGCGACGGACGAGGCGAAACGGCGCCGCTACGGTGTGGGCCGTTTCTCCTTCAACGTCGCGGGCGGGCGCTGTGAGACCTGCCAGGGTGAGGGGTTCGTCAGCGTCGAACTGCTCTTCCTGCCGAGCACGTACGCCCCGTGTCCGGACTGCGGCGGGGCCCGCTACAACCCGGAGACGCTCGAAGTGACGTACCGCGGCCGGAACATCGCGGAGGTGCTCGACCTCACGGTGGAGGCCGCCGCCGCGTTCTTCGCGGACACTCCCGCCGTCGCCCGCAGCCTGTCCACCCTCCTCGACGTGGGCCTCGGCTATCTGCGGCTCGGCCAGCCCGCGACGGAGCTGTCCGGCGGCGAGGCCCAGCGCATCAAGCTGGCGAGCGAGTTGCAGCGGGTGCGGCGGGGAGCCACGCTCTACGTCCTCGACGAGCCGACGACGGGTCTGCACCCGGCCGACGTGGAGGTCCTGATGCGCCAACTGCACGGGCTGGTCGACGCGGGCCACACCGTCGTGGTCGTCGAGCACGACATGGCGGTGGTCGCGGGCGCGGACTGGGTGATCGACCTCGGACCCGGCGGCGGCGACGCGGGCGGACGGATCGTCGCGGCGGGGCCTCCGGCGAGGGTCGCGGCGGTACGGGAGAGCCGCACGGCCCGCCACCTCGAAGCGTTCCTGTCCCGCACACCGTCGGCGGGACCGGCCTCGCCGTAGCAGACCCGCCCGATGCCGGTGGTCCCGGCCCGGCGTCCCGCGGCGGGGTCACGACCGGCCGAGGCGCCGGGCACGGGCCGGGCCGCCCCGGTGTCCCGGAGGCCGCGGCCCGGGCCCGGTGGCGGAGGGGCGGCCACCGGCCGGTCCACCGTGGGAGGACTACGGCCGCACGGTCACCCCCCGCGGGGCGGCCCCGGCGGACGCTCCCGCCACCGCCCGCTGGGCCGCGGCGGCCAGTGCGCGCCGGTCGGGGTGGGCGCCCGTGGCGAGCGCGGCCCGTACCTCCACCTCCGCGACCAGGCCGCGTGCCGACACGACCCGCCACAGCGACGCGAGCAGCGTGTCGTCGCCGACGAAGGCGGGCGCCGTACTGGCCGCTCCCCCGGCGAGCCGGTAGCGGACGCGCACCGGCTGGACGGGGACACCGGCGTCGAGCGCGGCCTGGAAGACGGCCGGCCGGAAGCGGCCCTGGGCGCGTCCGCACCAGGTGCTGCCCTCGGGGAAGACCACGACCGCGGCGCCCGCGCGGAGGGCCTGCGCGATCCGCGCGACCGTCCCGGGCAGCGCCCGCAGCCGGTCGCGTTCGATGAACAGGGAGCCGGCGCGCGCCGCGAGCCCGCCCGCGACGGGCCACCGCCGGACCTCGGACTTGGCGAGCATGCGGGAGGGCCGGACGGTGGCCAGGAGGGGAATGTCGAGCCAGGAGATGTGGTTCGCGGCGAGGAGCAGCCCGCCGGCCGGGGCGGCCGCGCCGGTGAGGCGCACGCGCACGCCCGAGGACCGTACGACCGCCCGGCACCAGCTCCGGATCAGCCGGTCCCGGGGCTTCGCGGGTAACCGGGCGGCCACGGGGATCAGTACGACTCCCGCGGCGGTCAGCGCCAGGACCGCCGCCAGCCGCAGCGCGGCGCGCGGCACGGCCGACGCCCCGGCCGTGCCCTGCACGCAGTCCGGCGGGGAGCAGGGCGCGCTGGGCAGCCAGGCGCCGGCCGCCGCGGGCGCCGCCGGGCCGTGGGACGGCCGGTGCGGGGCCCGCGGGAGCCGTGTCACGCCGGTACCAGGGAGAGGAAGTGCCGCAGGTATCTCGGGTCGATCCGGCGCATCGACAGCAGCACGTACAGGTCGGCGACGCCGAAGTCCGGGTCGTGCGCGGGCTCTCCGCACACCCAGGCACCGAGACGGAGGTACCCGCGCAGCAGCGGGGGCAGTTCCCGGCGCGCGGCCGGTGACGAGGGCGTGCGGTCGGTGTCCGGCGACCAGGGCAGCAGCGGCCGTACGCGGTACTCCTCGGGTGCCAGGTGCTTGCTCCTGACCCGGTCCCAGGTGGTCGCGGCGAGCGTGCCGCCGTCGTCGAGGGGCAGGGAGCAGCAGCCGGCGAGCCAGTCGTGGCCGCTGCGCACCATGTAGCGGGCGATGCCCGCCCAGATGAGTCCGATGACCGTGCCGTCGCGGTGGTCGGGGTGTACGCAGGAGCGGCCGACCTCGACGAGCCCGGGGCGGATCGGGGCCAGCGCTCCGAGGTCGAACTCGCTCTCCGAGTACAGGCGTCCGGCGATCGCCGCCCGTTCCGGGGGAAGCAGCCGGTAGGTGCCGACGACCTGGCCGCCGTCCGTGTCGCGTACCAGCAGGTGGTCGCAGTGGGCGTCGAAGGGGTCGGCGTCGAGGCCCGGCTGCGGAGAGGCCAGCAGTGCGCCCAGCTCCCCCGCGAAGACGTCGTGACGCAGTCGCTGTGCGGCCCGGACGTCGGATGCGTCGCGGGCGAGGGTGACGGTGTAGCGGGCGGGGGACGTCGGCTGCGGAGGGCTGTCGAGGGTGGAAACGCCGGTCATGGCACTCTCCTGGTCACGGGCCGGTTCGGCGGGCGCGGCAGACCGGATCGGTGCGGTCTGTGCGCTCCTGTTCTTCCGATGCCGATTGGCGTGCGCGTGACCTGTGCCGGGAGCCGGGATGTGGGGATGCTGAATGCCAGGGGGCGCCCGTGCGGGGCCGGCCGACGGGTGCCGGAAGGGCGAGACGGGACCGGGGATGAGCACCACTCCCGGTCCCGCCCGTCCGCACCCTGCCGGCGAACGTTGTGTGAAGAGCGTGCTACCGCCTGCCCGCCCTGCGGGTCGCGCGCAGCCACTCCTTGTTCATGCCGGTGATGGAGACCAGCGGGATGCCCTTCGGGCAGGCGGTGGCGCACTCGCCGGCGAGGGTGCAGCCGCCGAAGCCCTCGTCGTCCATCTGCGCCACCATGTCGAGGACGCGGGTCTCCCGCTCGGGGGCGCCCTGCGGCAGGACGTTGAGGTGGTTGACCTTGGCCGAGGTGAACAGCATCGCCGCGCCGTTCGGGCAGGCCGCCACGCAGGCGCCGCAGCCGATGCACTCCGCGTGCTCGAAGGCGAAGTCGGCGTCGGGCTTCGGCACGGGCGTCGCGTGCGCTTCGGGTGCGGCGCCGGTCGGGGCGGTGATGTAGCCGCCGGCCTGGATGATCCGGTCGAACGCGGACCGGTCCACGACGAGGTCCTTCACCACGGGGAAGGCCGAGGCGCGCCACGGTTCGACGTCGATCGTGTCGCCGTCCCGGAAGGACCGCATGTGGAGCTGGCAGGAGGTGGTGCGCTCGGGGCCGTGCGCGTCGCCGTTGATGACGAGCGAGCAGGCGCCGCAGATGCCCTCGCGGCAGTCGTGGTCGAAGGCGACGGGGTCGTCGCCGTCGAGGATGAGCTGTTCGTTGAGGGTGTCGAGCATCTCGAGGAAGGACATGTCGGCCGAGATGCCGTCCACCTCGTACGTGGACATCGCTCCGTCGGCGTCGGCGTTCCGCTGGCGCCAGACGCGCAGGGTGAGCTTCATGCGTAGCTCCGCTGGGTGGGGTGGACGTACTCGAAGACGAGGTCTTCCTTGTGCAGGACGGGCGCCTCGCCGGTGTCGGTGAACTCCCAGGCGGCCGCGTACGAGAACGCGTCGTCCTTGCGGGCGGCCTCGCCGTCCGGGGTCTGGGACTCCTCGCGGAAGTGGCCGCCGCAGGACTCGGAGCGGTGCAGTGCGTCGAGGCACATGAGCTCGGCGAGTTCCAGGTAGTCGACGACGCGGTTGGCCTTCTCCAGCGACTGGTTGAACTCCTCACCGGTGCCGGGCACCTTGATCCGGCGCCAGAACTCCTCGCGGATCTGCGGAATGCGTTCCAGTGCCTTGCGCAGTCCGCTCTCGTTGCGGGCCATGCCGCAGAACTCCCACATCAGTTCGCCCAGTTCGCGGTGGAAGGAGTCGGGGGTGCGGTCGCCGTCGACGGCGAGGAGCAGCCGGAGCCTGTCCTCGGTCTCCGCCAGTGCCTCCTGGACGACGGGGTGTTCGTCGGTGATCGGTTCATGGCGCGGGTTGCGCGCGAGGTAGTCGTTGATCGTGGACGGCAGCACGAAGTAGCCGTCGGCCAGGCCCTGCATCAGCGCGGAGGCGCCGAGCCGGTTGGCGCCGTGGTCGGAGAAGTTGGCCTCGCCGATCGCGAACAGGCCGGGGACGGTGGTCTGGAGGTCGTAGTCGACCCACAGGCCGCCCATCGTGTAGTGCACGGCGGGGTAGATCCGCATCGGCACGGTGTACGGGTCCTCGGCGGTGATCCTGGCGTACATGTCGAAGAGGTTGCCGTACTTCTCCTCGACCTTCTCGCGGCCCATGCGCCGGACGGCGTCGGCGAAGTCCAGGTAGACGCCCTGGCCGCCGGGGCCGACGCCGCGCCCCTCGTCGCAGACGTTCTTCGCCGCACGGGAGGCGATGTCGCGGGGCACGAGGTTGCCGAAGGAGGGGTAGACGCGCTCCAGGTAGTAGTCGCGCTCGTCCTCGGGGATCTCGTTCGGCGGGCGGGTGTCGCCCTTGGCCCTCGGGACCCAGATGCGTCCGTCGTTGCGCAGCGACTCGCTCATCAGGGTGAGCTTGGACTGGTGTTCGCCGGTGCGCGGGATGCAGGTGGGGTGGATCTGGGTGAAGCAGGGGTTGGCGAACCAGGCGCCGCGCCGGTGCGCCCGCCAGACCGCGGTCGCGTTGGAGTTCATGGCGTTCGTCGACAGGTAGAAGACGTTGCCGTAGCCGCCGCTGGCGAGGACGACGGCGTCCGCGAAGTACGTGTCGATCCGGCCGGTGACCAGGTCGCGGGCGACGATGCCGCGGGCCCGCCCGTCGACCACGATCAGGTCGAGCATCTCGGTGCGCGGGTGCATCTCGATGTTGCCCGCGGCGATCTGCCGGGACAGTGCCTGGTACGCGCCGAGCAGGAGCTGCTGGCCGGTCTGGCCGCGGGCGTAGAAGGTGCGGGAGACCTGGACTCCGCCGAAGGAGCGCGTGTCGAGGAGTCCGCCGTACTCACGGGCGAACGGGACGCCCTGGGCGACGCACTGGTCGATGATCTCGACGGAGATCTGGGCGAGGCGGTGCACGTTGGACTCGCGCGCCCGGAAGTCACCGCCCTTGACGGTGTCGTAGAACAGCCGGTGGACGGAGTCGCCGTCGTTGCGGTAGTTCTTCGCCGCGTTGATGCCGCCCTGCGCGGCGATCGAGTGGGCGCGGCGGGGCGAGTCCTGGTAGCAGAACTGGACGACGTGGTAGCCCTGTTCGGCGAGTGTGGCGCCGGCGGAGCCGCCCGCGAGGCCGGTGCCGACGACGATCACGGTGTGCTTGCGGCGGTTGGCGGGGTTGACCAGCCTGGCCTCGAAACGGCGGGTGTCCCAGCGTTCGTTCACCGGCCCCTTCGGGGCCTTGCGGTCGACGGCCGGTTCACCGGTCCGGTATGCGGCATAGGAGGTCATGTCAGCTCACCACTCCGGTCATCACTGCCACGGGTACGGAGACGAAACCGGCCGTCAGCACCAGCGCCAGAACGTCGGCGGCGGCCTTGAGGGCACGGTCGCGGGTGCGGCTTCCGGCACCCAGGGTCTGGGCCGCGCTCCAGAAGCCGTGCCGGATGTGCAGGCCGAGCGCGAGCATCGCGACGATGTAGACGGCGTTGCCGTACCAGGTCGAGAAGGTGTCGATGACGTTCTGGTACGGATGCCCCGACTGGAAGCCGCCCGCGTGCACGGTGCCGGTCGTCAGGTCGAGGAGGTGCCAGACGATGAAGAGGCCGAGGATGATGCCGCCCCAGCGCATCGTGCGGGTTGCGTAACCGGCGCGCGGCTTCTTGTGGACGTACTTGCTCGGGCGCGCCCTGAGGTCGCGGCGGCTCAGCTGGTACGCGGCGGTGGCGTGGGCGACGACGGCGGCCACCAGGACCACACGGATCAGCCAGAGTGTCCACTCGTAGTGCATGAAGGGCTCGCCGACGGTGCGCAGCCAGTGCGCGTAGTGGTCGAACTCGCCCTCGCCGAAGAAGATCTTGAGGTTGCCGATCATGTGGGCGACCAGGTACAGCAGCATGATCAGGCCGCTGACGGCCATCACCGTCTTCTTCCCGACGGAGCTGTCCCACACGGTGCGTGCGATGGACGGCCGTCGGTCCGTCCGCGTTGCCTGAGCCATGTCTCAGGACGTTAGGGCCCCGGACCCCGATCGGTCCAAGACATGGTCCGGCTCGATTCCATAGGCATGGCCTATCGTGGTGGGGTGCAGTTCCAGCAGCTCCAGTACTTCGTCGCGGTCGCCGAGACCCGCCACTTCACCCGGGCCGCCGACCTCGTCCATGTCGCCCAGCCGTCCCTGTCCCAGCAGATCAAGGCGCTGGAGCGGGAGCTGGGCGCGGACCTGTTCCAGCGGGCCCGGGGCAACATCACGCTCACGGACGCCGGGCAGGCCCTGCTGCCGCTCGCGCGCCGCATCCTCGCGGACGCGGACACCGCCCGCCAGGAGGTGCAGGAACTGGCGCAGCTGCGCGGCGGCCGGGTGCGTCTCGGGGCCACTCCGAGCCTGTGCACCGGGCTGCTCCCGGACGTCCTGCGGGCCTTTCACGACCGTTATCCGGGTGTCCGGCTGCTGATCGAGGAGGGCGGTTCCCACGATCTCGTACGGGAGCTGGCACGCGGCGCCCTCGACCTGGCGCTGGTGGTCCTCCCGCTGCCGACGCCCTCCCCGGCGCTGACCACGGTGGAGGTGCTGCGGGAGGACCTGGTGGTGGTGTCGTCGCCGGACGCGCCCGCGCCGGGCCGGGGCCGCACGGTGCGGATCCCCGACCTCGAGGGCGAGCGTCTGGTGATGTTCCGGCACGGCTACGACCTGCGCGAGCTGACCGTGGCCGCCTGCCGCGCCGAGGGCTTCGAGCCGGACTTCGCCGTCGAGGGCGGCGAGATGGACGCGGTGCTCGGTTTCGTCCGGGCGGGCCTGGGCGTGGCCGTCGTACCGCGCATGGTGGCCACCCGGTCCGGGCGCGGCCTGCGCGTGACCCCGCTGGCCCGGCCCGGCCTGCACCGGACGATCGCCCTGGCCCACCGCAGCGACGTGGCGCCGCCCCGGGCCGCCCGGGAGCTCCAGCGGATGCTGCTGGAGCGCTGAGGGGGCCTCGCGCCCCGCGGCGGGCCACGGCACCGGCGGTCACGACCGGAGACGCCCGCCGGCCGTCGGCCCCCGCACCCGGCGCCCGGAGATGCGAGGCGTCACGGGGCGCCGGTCCCGGGGCGTCACTGGTGTTTCCCCGGCCGGAACAGTCCCCACCTGCGGGCGGCGACCCGCGCCCCGGCGGTCACGGCCACCGCGGCGACGACGACGGCCACCCACCAGGGGAGAAGGACCACCGTCACGAACAGGGCGACGGCCGCCCCGAGCCCCGCGGGCACGATGTCCGCGGCCCGGGGTCCGCGCTGCGACGGGACCGCGCCGCCGCCCGCCGGCGAACGGCCCGCACTCGCCTCGTCCGGCCGGCGCGGCACCGACCCCGGCGGACCACCCGGCCCCGACACCGTCCGCCCCGCTCCGGGTCCGGCGGAAGCGGGCGGCCCGAACACGGGTGGCGGGGCAGGTTCGGACCGGGGCCGTACGGGCTCGGGCGCCGATGACTCCGGCCGGACCGGACGAGGTGCGGATTCCGGTACCGCCGGCGGCACGGCGGGTGGCGCCGGAGCCGGGGCGGGTACCGACGGCGTCGCCGTGGGCGGCCAAGGCACCGGTGCCGACGGTTCCGGGGCCGTGCGGGTCTCGGCCTCCGCGTCGGCCTGCGACGGAAATGCCCCGCGCCGGGGCGGCGGCGGGGGCGGACCGGCCGCCAGCGCGGCGAGCCGGTCCCGGACCTCCGTCGCGGTCCGCGGCCGGTCGGCCGGGTCCTTCGCGAGGAGCGCGAGGACCAGCTCGTCCCACCCGTGAGGCAGGCCGGCCCGCAGCCGGCTCGGCGGCGGCGCCGATTCGTCGAGGTGCCGGCGGAGCAGCACGTGCCAGGCCGACGCCTCGAACGGCGGCCGTCCGGTGAGCAGTTCGTGCAGCACGCAGCCCAGCGAGTAGAGGTCGCCGCGCCCGTCGACAGGGACGTCCCCGCGCGCTTGTTCCGGCGACATGTAGGCCGGCGTCCCGACGAGGGACCCCGCGGCGGTGAGCACGGTCGGCGCGCCGGTGCCGTCCAGGAATCGGGCGATACCGAAGTCCAGCACCTTCACGGAGCCGTCCTCGGCGTCGCTCGTGTCGCCCGCGGTCACCAGGACGTTCGCCGGTTTCACGTCCCGGTGGATTACCCCGGCCGAATGCGCGGTGCTCAGTGCCCGGCACATCTGGCCGGTCCAGCGGGCCACGTCGGCCAGCGCGGGCAGCCCCTCCGGGCCGTGGATCAGCCGGTCAAGCGGACGTCCGTCGACCAGTTCCATCACCAGGTACGGGACCGTCACGCCGCCGTCCGTGCGCGCGGCGCCGAGCTCGTACACCGTGACGATGTACGGGCTGGACAACCGGGCCGCGGCGCGCGCCTCGCGCACGAAGCGGGCCGCCACGGTGGGATCGCGGTCGTGGCCGAGGGCGGTGACCAGCTTGACGGCCACCGGCCTGCGCAGGTGCTCGTCATGGGCCCTCCACACCTCCCCCATGCCGCCCGCGCCGATCCGCCCGGCCAGGCGGTAGCGCCCGTCCAGCAACCGGTCCTCGTCCCGCACGAGCCCTCCCCCTCACCCCCGCCGCCGGGTCAGCCCGTCGCGTCCACCAGCGCCAGCTCGTGCAGCCGCTCCGGCGGGCCGGGACGGGCGTAGTACCAGCCCTGGGCCGTGTCGCAGCCCAGAATCCGCAGCTGCTCGGCCTGGGCGCCCGTCTCGACGCCCTCGACGGTGACCGCCAGGTCGAGGCTGTGGGCGAGAGCGACGATCCCCTCGACGATCTTGAGGTCGACGGGGTCCGCGGGGAACTGCTGCATGCCCTGCGTGAAGGAGCGGTCCAGCTTGAGGACGCTCACCGGCAGGCGGCGCAGATTGGCGAGGTTCGAGTAGCCCGTACCGAAGTCGTCGAGGGCGATGTCGACGCCCATCTCGGCCAGCCGGCGCAGCGGCTTGAGCAGGTCGTCGTCGGCGCCGATCAGCGCGGACTCGGTGACCTCGAGGCACAGGGCGTCGGGTTCGAGGCCGGCCCGCTCCAGGATGTCGACGGTGTCGGAGACCAGACCGGGATGAGTGAGCTGGCAGGGCGACAGGTTGACGTTGATCCGCAGCGGGCCCGCGCCGGCGTGCCGCTCCTGCCACTGCCGGGCCTGGCGGACCGACTGGTCCAGGACCCAGCGGCCGAGCGGAACGATCAGCCCGGTGTGCTCGGCGAGCGGGATGAAGCGGTCGGGGCCCAGGACACCGTGCTGCGGGTGGAGCCAGCGGACCAGGGCCTCGGCGCCCCGGACACTGCCGTCGCCGAGGTGCACCAGCGGCTGGTACTCGATGAAGAACTCGTTGCGGTCCAGGGCGGCCGGCAGCGCGGTGGTGAGGCCGTGCCGGGTGATGGCCCGGAGGTCGGCCTCGGGGTCGGCGAGCTCGAAACGGTTGCCGCCCGCGGACTTGGCCCGGTACATCGTGATGTCGGCGCTGCGCAGCACCTCGGCGGGCCCCCGCTCCCCCGCCGGGCCCTCGACCACGCCGATGCTGCCCCGCACGGTGAGCTCGCGGCCGTCGATGCTGACCGGGGTGACCAGCGCGTTCATGATGCGTCCGACGAGTTCGTCGACCTCGTGCTCGGTGTCCGGACCGGTGGTCAGCGCCACGAACTCGTCGCCGCCCAGCCGCGCGACCATCTCGCCGGGAGCGGTCGCGCAGGACTGCAGCCGGTCGGCGACCTCGACGAGCAGCCGGTCGCCGGCCGCGTGGCCGAGGCTGTCGTTGATGGTCTTGAAGCCGTCCAGGTCGAGGTAGCACAGTCCGAAGCGCTGGCCCTCGCCCGCGGACAGGGCCTTCTCCAGCCGCTCGAAGAACAGCGTGCGGTTGGGCAGCCCGGTGAGGGCGTCGTGCGTGGCCTCGTACCGCAGCCGCAGGTTGAGCAGCCGGCGCTCGGTGGTGTCCTCCATGAGCGCGAGCTGGTACTGGGGGCGGCCGTCCGCGTCCCGCAGCAGGGAGACCGTCAGGTTGGTCCACAGGGCGGTGCCGTCGGGGCGGTAGAAGGCCTTCTCGACGTGATAGTGCTCGCGCTCGCCCCTGACCAGCTCCTCGTAGAGCCGCCAGACCTGGGGGGCGTCGTCGGGGTGCGTCCAGTCGCTGACCCGGCGGCCGCGCAGGGACTGCTCGGAGCCGCCGAACATCCGCAGCAACGCGCCGTTGACCTGGAGGATGTTGCCTTCGAGGTCGGCGATGCCGATTCCTATGGCCGCGCCCTCGAACACCGCGCGGAAGCGCGCCTCGCTCGCGTGCAGCGCCTCGGCGACCACGCTGCGCGCGTTCAGCGCTGCGTGGGAGATGGCTTCCTGCTCGGCCAGCGTCCGGTCCCGCAGGGCCTGCGCGAAACCGGCGGCGATCCCGTGCTGCAGCCGCGCGGAACGCGTCCGCAGGGCTTCCCGGTTCCCGTCCCCGCCGCAGTAGAGGACCAGGTAGGCGTCCACGCACTCCAGGGAGCGGCTGAGTGCCTCCGGGTCGGTGCAGTGTGCGGCGACCAGCGCCGCGCCGACCGCCTTGCCCTCGGCGGCCTGGTACGACCTGGCCAGCAGCGCGTCGCTCAACCGGCGCGCGAGCGGCAGGAGTTGTTCCTCGACCTCCGGGCGGGTCAGCGACGTGGAGGTCACCGGGAAGACCGCCCGGCTCCAGATCTTCGCGAACCTGCGGAGTCTGTCCTCCGGTCCGTCCGGTTCCGCGGTCACGCCGCGCGCCCCACGCCCGCGAAACCGGAATAGGAGTACGGATCCTCGTCCTCGGGTGCCGTGTCGGGCCGCCAGTCCGGCATCGGCACCAGTCCGGGTTCCACCATGTCGTACCCCTCGAAGAACCGCGCGATGTCCTCGCGCGAGCGCATGATCAGCGGGCTGCGGGCTTTCCTGTACACGTCCACCGCACCCTCGGCCCGCTCCGGCGGGAGCGGGATTCCCTCGTACGAGGCGTGCGTGAGGACCAGCAGGCTGCCCGGCGCCAGTGCGTCGCGCAGCTCGGCCACCGCACTGTACGGGTCGTCCGCGTCCTCCACGAAGTGCAGTATGGCAACGAGGAGGAGTGCCACCGGACGGTTCAGGTCGATCAGACCCTGGACCTGGGGGTTCGTCAGGATGTCGCGGGGCTTGCGCAGATCCGCGGCGAGGACGTCCGCGTGCTCGTTGCCCTGGAGCACCGCCTGGCTGTGCGCGACGGCCACCGGATCGTGGTCCACGTACATCACGTGCGCGCCGGGGCAGGCGGCCTGGGCGACCTCGTGGACATTGCCGAAGGTCGGGATGCCGGAGCCGATGTCGAGGAACTGGGTGATGCCCTCACCGACGGCGTAGCGCACGGCGCGGCGCATGAACGCGCGGTTGGCCTGCATGATCTTCGGAAGTCCCGGCATGAACTCCATCGCCGCGCGTGCCGCTTCCCGGTCGGCCTCGAAGTTGTGCGAACCGCCCAGGTAGTAGTCGTAGATGCGGGACACACTCGGCACCGAGATGTCGATGCTCCGGGGGGCCCAGGCGGGACGCTCCATCAATCTCTCCAGGCGTTGGCGGTGGCGTAGGCGATCCGGTGTTCGAGCTGAGGCTACTGATCGCCCGCCAAACGGGCGAGCCAAAACGGAAATTGACCATCCGTTACCGGTCACTGCCTCCGGCACATGCCGATTTGTGCACCCGCGAACGGGGCCGCCAGGCCCGCACGGAACGCGGCCGAACCGTTCCGGAGCACCGGGTACGCCGAAGCGGCCCGCCCCCTCCGCGCGGTGCGGAGGGGGCGGACCGGGGTCGCGCGCGTTGTTCCGTTCGTCCGGCACTCGGTGCCTCTTCGTCAACTTCTCCCCGCGGGGCGTCAATGTCCGCGCGGGAGAGTCAACCCCGTTGAGGCCGACGCTACTTCGAGGCCCCGACCGGCTTTCCCTCGGGTGAGACGGCGTACCACGTCCCGCCGACGCCCTGGCCGTTCGTGTCCCCGGGGGCCTTGTCGCCGGAGAAGGTGTAGACGGGCCAGCAGTCGACCGTCATCTGCTTGACGCCGTCCGGCCGGGTGAAGGACATGAGGCCCTTCTTCACGACGCCCTTGGTGTCGTTCGCCTCGACCGGCGCGACCGCGGGCCACTTCTCCAGGCAGGCGCCCGTGCAGGCCGACTTGGAGACGGGCCAGGCCTGGTCCTTCATGAAGCGGTAGACCGTCATGCCGTTCTTGTCGACGACGACCTCGCCGAGCTTCGGGTCGTTGCGGACGGACAGGCCCGGCAGATCGGCCGCGGCGGCCTTCTTGCCGTCCGGAGCCGACGCGTACCACGTCCCGCCCACGCCCTGGCCGTTGGTGTCACCGGCCTTGGTGTCCTTCGCGTACCGGTACATCGGCCAGCCGGCGATCGTCAGCTGCTTGGTGCCGTCCGTACGGGTCACCTCGCCGAGCAGGGACTTGTCCACCCCGGCCGCGGCGGATGCACCGTCGGCGGGAACCGGCGGCCAGGCCTTGGCGCAGTCGCCGTCACAAGCCGACTTCGGCGGCTCCGCGGTGTCCTTGTCGAACCGGTAGAGGGTGAGACCGGCACTGTCGGTGACGACCTCGCCGAGCTTGACGTTCTCCGTGACGGAGAGCTGACCCGCGGTCTCCGCCTTCGCGGTGGAGCCCTGCTCTTCCTTGGCATCGGCGCCGTAACCGTCGCTGGAGCCGGCCCCGTAACCGTCGGCGGCCGGTGCGGCACCCACGTTCTGGGTTCCCGACGACTGGGTGCCCTGTTCCTGACCGCACGCCGTCGTGAGCGCCAGTACTGCCGCAGCTGCCGCTACGAGTGAGGCGCTCCGCCAGGAGGTCTTCATGTCAACTCCCGCTGTTCGCTTGGGTGTTGCAGCGTCCTAGTGCGCCGCTCATGGTCTTAGGTACGAGCGGGCGGGGGTGAAGTGTTCAACCGGCCCGCACATTTCTTTCCGGATCCCGTGTCGTGTGGGTGACGGATCGTACGGATGTACGCACTCCAGGAGATCCTTCGCGGGGTACGGCAAACCCGCAGAAGGCGTATGTCCCTCCTTCGGGTCAATCCGCGGCGGCTCCGGCGTGCCGCACCGCCGGGCGCGTCATGATCTCGGTCGTGCACTCACCCGAACGGAGTCGAACCGCGCTCGTCGTCAGGGTCCTGGCGCTGCTCGCGCTGACCTGGTTCCTCAGTGGCGCGCCGGCCGGGGAGGCGGCCGCCGACGCGTGCGCGTACGTCTCGGTCGGTCCGGACGGCGCGGTGGAGGCGAGGGCCGTCGCGGGGGCCGGATGGTGCCGGCCGCCCCCGGAGATCCCGCCGCCCTGCCCGACACCCACGCCCGAGCCGCCGCCACCGCCCCCGAAGCCGACGCCGACGCCTGAACCGCCCGAGCCGACGCCTCCGAAGCCCACACCGCCGCCGCCCCCGAAACCCACACCGCCCAAACCCACGCCGCCCAAACCCACGCCGCCTCCGCTCCCGCCGCCTCCCCCGCCCGCTTCCAGGCCGCCGCTCGCGGCCCCGCCGCCGGCGCCGGTGGCCGTCGAGAAGCCGACGCCGGAACCGGAACCGACGCCGACGCGCTCCCGCAAGCCGAGCCCGCCGCCCAAGGCGTCGCCGGCCCCGGTGAGCTATCCGGAGTACCGGACGTCCCCGCGCAAGCACCCGCCGCGCGGTGGCCCGCCGCTGGTCTCGCTCACCCTGCTCATCACCGCGCCCGCCGTGCTCGCCGTCGCCGCGCTGCGTCCGCGCTGACCCCTGGAGACACCCTTGTCGGAATGGCTTGTTCTCATCCTCGCGATGGCGGCCGCGTGCGCCGTCGTCCTCATCGTGACCCTCGTCCGGCACCGCACCGCCAGGGAGGACGAGGACCCGTCCGAGACCCCGGACGTGATCGAGTACATGACGATGATGATCGGCGTGGTGTACGCCATCGTGCTGGGCCTGGCCATCGCCGGCGTCTGGGAGGGACGCGGGATCGCCCAGGACCAGGTGCAGGCGGAGGCCCAGGCGCTGCACGAGATCTCGGAGCGGGTACGGGTGTATCCCCCCGACGTCCGCGACCGGATCCGGGACGACGTCAACACCTATGTCGGTCATGTCGTCACAAGCGAGTGGAAGAGCATGGCCGACGAGCAGAAGCTCAGCCCGGAGGGCGGCAGGCTCTTCGAACGGATCCGGCAGGACGTCACCGACTACCAGCCGAGGACGGACTTCGAGGCCCAGGCCTACCAGCCCCTCCTCGACCAGGTCACCGCCGCGGACGACGCCCGCAACGGCCGCGGTGCGTCGTCCGCGGCCACCATGCCCGGCGTGGTGTGGTTCGGGCTGATCACCGGCGCCGTGGTGACCGTCGGCATGATCTTCGCGCTCCAGATCAGGCGCACGGCACGCGAGTTGGTCCTCGCCGGGCTCTTCTCCGCCCTGATCGCCTTCCTCCTCTTTCTGATCTGGGACCTGGACGCTCCCTACAGCCGGGGCATCGCGGCCTCGGCGGAACCCTTCCGCACGCTGTTCCCGCACCTCGCCGGATGACGGGTCCCCGGCAGGGGCATTAGCCCCGGGGGCGGACACCACGCCGCCTCCGTCCCCCGTCCGCACGTACGGCGTCCCCTGTGCGGCCCACACGATTGCCCCATTCGCGCGACCGGGATCGCGCCGCAGCGCGCACCTTCTTAGCGTTTCGGTCATCGAGGTGCATTTGTGACGCACGCGGAAAAGGTCCGCAGCAGGCTCCTCGGGGACCCGGAGGCACACCATGCGCGCGATAGGCGTCGCTTCGGCCGCACTGCTGGGCGTGACCGCCCTGACCCTGACCGCACCCACCGCGACGGCCGGCGAGGAAGAACGCGACATCACCCCGTTCGGCTTCAGCGTCCAGCCGTCGACCGTCGCCGCCGGCGGCCAGGTCACGCTGCTGCTGCGGCGGGACGGCGGCTGCAAGGGCAACGCCACGGTGTCCTCGGGCGTCTTCGACACCGTCACCATCCCGCACCGGCAGTCGTCGGCCACGGCCACCGTGGACCGGGACGCCAAACCGGGCGCCGTCTACCAGGTGACGTTCACCTGCGACGGGGTGAGCGGCCACACGGACCTCGGCATCGCCGCCGGACACCCGGACGGCCCCAGCCGCCCGCTGGCACCCGTGCACCAGGGCGTGAAGGCCGGTATCGGCGGCAGCGTCGCCGGGTTCGACGTCCAGCAGATCGGTCTCGGGGCCGCGCTCATCGCCGGTTCGGTCGGCGCCGCGTGGTACGTGTCCCGCCGCCGCGCCACCGGCGACTCCTGACGGCGGACCGCACAGCCCTTCGCCCCGGACCCCTTCGGAAGGGTTCGGGGCGAAGGGCTGTCACGTGCGGTCTCCGGCGGGCCGGCCGGTCAGATCTGGCTCTCCGCCCTGCGGCGCATCCAGAACACCCCGCCGCCCACGACGGCCGCCGCGACGAGCGCGCCGCCGATCGCCATGTCGGTGGGTGTCGCCCCGGCGGAGCTGCTGCCGCCGAGACCACCGCGGGTACCGCCGATGACGGTGAAGGCGGCGGGCCGGGTGAGGGTCCTGCCCTCCCCGCAGCGGGCCGTGATGTCGTACGAACCCGGTTGGGCGCGGCGGTCGACCGTGACCGTCGCCGACGAGGTCCGGCCGCTCACGTGGCGCAGCGGTGTGGCCGGGAAGACCCTCGACGAGACGGTGCTGCCGGGCATCTGGCAGGACGAGCCGTCCACGGTGATGGTCAGCTGCCCGCCCCGCGCGATGACGCTGGGCATGGCGACGATGTTGCTCGGGCTGTCCCACGCCGTGGCCGCGGGGGCGGCGAGCCCCACGACCGCGACCGCGGCGGCAGAGACCGCCAGGGCACGAGTAGTACGCATGTGATCCTCCGCGGAAGGCGCCCCGGGAACCGTCCCCGGTCGATCGGCGAGAAAGCACCTCCCAGACAGACCCTCAGATGCCTTGCGCAGAGCCGCATTTCGGGAATGGTCCGTCCTGGTGAGAGAACACGCCGTGAGAATTCCACGAAGAGGGCTGTCGCCGCAGGTCACGGACCGTCAGAAATTTCCTGCGCACGGCAACTCGGATGGCTCACGCCGGTGTCGCGCACCACCCGTTCGCACGTTCCCCCGTCGCCCGCCGGGCGTACTGCGCTTAGCGTTCTCATATGCGCGACGGACACGGCGACGGCCGCGTCGAGAGGGGTTTGCGAATGCACGCGTCCGAGCTCGCCGAAGAAGAGGAGCGGCAGAAGAAGCGCGCGCCGTGGGGCGTGATAGCGCTTGTGCTGCTGACCGGCCTCGCTCTCGTTCGGAACGGTTCGGGGGAGTTCGATGTCGGGCCGCCGCAGCCGGCGACGGCGGCCGCCGCGGACAGCCGTACCCAGGACGGCGACACCTTCCGCAAGGCCGCGCCCGCCCCCCTGCCGTACTCCGAGGTCGACCGGGTCCGGATCCCCGGCATCCAGGTCGACGCCCCCGCCATGCCGGTGGGACTCGACGCGGAGGGCTGGGTCGACGCGCCGCCGGCCGAGGACCCCAATCTCGCCGGCTGGTTCACCGGCGCTGTCTCGCCCGGCGAGAAGGGCACGGCCGTGGTCGTCGGTCATGTCGACAACCGGCTCGGACCCGCCGTCTTCTACGGACTCGGCGCGCTCAAGAAGGGGAACCGGGTCGAGATCCAGCGCAAGGACGGGAAGACCGCCGTATTCGAGATCTACGGCATCGAAGTCGTCGAGAAGAGAAATTTCCCCGGAGACCGCGTCTACGGCGACAAAGGAACACCGGAATTGCGGGTCATCACCTGCGGAGGCGGATTCTCCAAGCAGCACGGTTACGACGGAAACGTGGTCGTGTTCGCCCGCCTGACCGAGGTCCGCTGAGCGTTCCGCGACCCGGCGCGTGCGGGGCACCGTCGATCCGGGCGGGATTCTCCGCCCGGCCGCTGTTCCTGAGGGCGGTCCCGCAATTCCCGGTGGATCAGCGTGCGGCGTCGCATGCGGTGCATCGCAAGGCGGAGGGTCGCCCTCATACCGGGCGTATCCGGGCGATCCGGCAACGCGGCGAGGTGCCGTGGCTGTCGCCGTGCGCCCGCCGGGAATTGCGGGACAGCCCTCAGGTGTACTGCCTGCGCGGCACGGTGATGTGGTAGCCGGAATCCAGCAGTTCCGGAAGGTAGTCGCGCAGCGCCCGGACGCTCTGCGAACGGTCGCCGCCCGCGTCGTGCGAGAGCACCACGGCGCCCGGGCCGGCACCGCGCTCCACCCGGCCGGCGATCTTCCGGCTGCCCGGTGTCGTCCAGTCGAGCGTGTCGACCGTCCACGCCAGCGGCTCCATGCCCAGCTCGGCACCCAGCTGGAAGGCCGCCCTGTTCCAGGCGCCGTAGGGGGCGCGGAACCAGGCGGGCGGCCCGCCGTACGTCTTGTCGATGACCTCGCAGGTGCGTTCCATCTCGGAGCGGATCGCCGGACGGGAGAGCCGGGTCAGCAGCGGGTGGGTCCAGGTGTGGTTGCCGACGACATGCCCGTCGTCGGCCATCTCGCGCAGCAGGTCCTTGTTGTCGGCGGCCATCTCGCCGCACACGAAGAACATCGCGCGGACGTCGTGCCTGCGCAGGATCCGCAGGATGTCCGGGGTGTAGCGCGGGTCGGGCCCGTCGTCGAAGGTGAGCACCATGCTGCGCCCGCGTCCGGACATCCGCAGGATCGGTTCGCGCCGGACGAGGGTCCTGGCGGGTCCGCCGTGCGGCGGGCCGTATCCGGTGAGGGGCTGGAGACGGTACGCGGAGGGCTTCACCGCGCGCCGCGCCTGAGGACCCGAGACCGGCGCGGGGCGTTGCACCGGGTGCGCGCCCGGGTCGGCGGTGAGCAGCCGGGCCGTGCCCGCCGCCCCGGCCGCGCCCAGCACGGCGGCGCCGGCGAGCATCGCCGTGCGCCGCGTGAGCAGCTGATCCTTTTTCATGACTCATCAGTCGCCCATTTGACCGCCGGTGCCGCTCCGCAACACGGCTGCGGGCCCCCGAATGCACCCGATGGAACCATTCAGCGCGGCGCGGCGGTGCAGCGGGCACCGGTCCCGGACGGGCGTCGGGGGCCGGCTGCGGGGGCGAGTCCCCGGCGCGAGGTGCGGGTGCCCGTGCGGTTGCTGGAGGACGGGCCTCCGATAGCCTCACCGCCGTGACGGAACAGCAGCACTCGCCCCGGTTCGAGCGGGGCACCGACGGTCCCAAGGTCATCGTGGTCGGCGTGGACGGCTCCGACCCCTCACTGCGCGCGGCGGCGTACGCCTCCGGTCTGGCGCGGCGGCAGCACGCGCTTCTCGCCGTCGTCTACGTCCAGCCCGTGATGGCGGCGGGAGCGGCGCTGGGGGTGCCGGTCGCGGATACGACCGACGAGATCGCCGAGGACCTGGTCGCCCAGATCCGGGAGGCCGCCGAGCGGGTCAAGGACATATTCGACGTGCGCTGGGAGTTCCACACCTTCCGCGGCGACCCCTACGGCGGCCTCGTCACGGCCGCCGACGAGCTCAAGGCGGACGCCGTGGTGGTCGGTGCCTCCGAGCAGGCGGGGCACCGGATCGTCGGCTCGGTCGCGATCCGCCTGGTGAAGGCGGGGCGCTGGCCGGTGACGGTGGTGCCGTAGCCGCACGCGGATGTGCGTGGCGTCTTCCCCCGCCGCCGCGGCAGGAGCATCATGATCCGCCGTCAGCCGATTGCCGTCCGCGACGAGGTGAGGCTCATGGCCGGGCTCCGCATGGGTGAAGGCATTCTCCGCCGCAAACCCATCGAACTGATCGACGAGACGGAAGCCGGCGAGGGCACGGGACTCGTCCGTACGCTCGGCCTGTGGCAGCTGACCGCCATCGGGGTCGGCGGCATCATCGGCGCCGGCATCTTCACGCTGGCCGGCACGGTCGCCAACGGCACGGCCGGGCCCGCGGTCCTCGTCTCGTTCCTGATCGCCGGCATCGCGAGCGCGGCGGCCGCCCTGTCGTACGCGGAGTTCGCGGGCCTCATTCCGAAGGCGGGCTCCGCCTACACGTACGGCTATGCGGTGCTCGGCGAGTTCGCGGGCTGGTTCATCGGCTGGGACCTCCTCCTCGAGTACACGGCGATCGTCGCGGTGGTCGCCATCGGCATCTCCGGGTACTTCAGCTTCCTGGTCGAGGAGATGGGCGCCGACCTGCCGGACTGGATGCTGGGGGCGCCTGGTACCGGCGACGGCCACCGGGTCGACCTGTTCGCCGCGGTCCTGTGCCTCCTGATCGCGTATCTGCTGAACCTGGGCATCAGGAACGCCGCCCGGTTCGAGACGGTCGTCGTCGTCCTGAAGGTGCTGGTGGTGCTGCTCGTGATCGGCGTGGGGGTCTTCCACATCGACACCGGCAACTACGACCCGTTCTTCCCGTACGGGGTCGGCGGGGCGTTCACGGGGGCGGCGACCGTCTTCTTCGCGGTCTTCGGGTACGACGCCATGTCGACGGCCGCCGAGGAGTCGAGGGACGCCCAGCGTCACATGCCGAAGGCGATCCTCTACTCCCTCGGTATCTCCATGGTCCTGTACGTGGCCGCCTGTCTGGTGCTGACCGGCATGCAGAACTACCGGGACATCGACAAGGAGAGCGGCTTCTCCACTGCCTTCAAGTCGGTGGGCCTGAGCGGGCTCGCGGACGTGATCGCGGTCGGCGCGATCATCGGCATCCTCACCGTGATGTTCACGTTCATGCTCGGCGTCACCCGGGTCTGGTTCTCGATGAGCCGGGACGGGCTGCTGCCGAAGTGGTTCGCCAAGACGCACCCGACCCGGCACGTGCCGACGCGTGTGACGTGGATCGTCGGGTTCGCGTCGGCGGCCATCGCCGGGTTCCTGCCGATCGGCGAGGCGGCCGAACTGACCAACATCGGGATCCTGCTGGCGTTCGTCGTCGTGTGTGTCGCGGTGATCGTGCTGCGTTACCGGCAGCCGGATCTGCCGCGCACCTTCCGCACGCCGTGGATGCCGGTGGTCCCCGCCCTCGGCGTGGTCTTCTCCATCTGGCTGATCACGTTCCTGGAGTGGCGGACGTGGGTGCGGTTCGCCGTGTGGTTCCTGGTCGGCTGCGTCATCTACTTCGGGTACTCGTACCGGCGTTCCGAGCTGGCGAAGAGCCCCGTGCCGCCGTCGGCCACCGGCCCATGAGAGGCCGTCCTCGGCCGCGCCCCGGCTCAGGACGACCACCCGGGTGCCGTTCACCTTCTCGTACGCCTGCGGGACGTGGGCGAGCGTCCCGAGGACCAGCGACGTCGTCCTGGCGGAGGACAGTGAGGTCAGATCGCTGAGACGCCTGGCCGACCGCGTCTACGGGTGGGTGTCCGTGATCGCGATGACCTTGTCGAGGTGGTCCAGGGCCACCTGCAGGTCGTCGATCTTGGCCTGGATGCGCTCGCGCTCGGCTCGCAGCATGGCTCGTTGCTCGGCGTCCGTGTGCCCGGAGTCCCAACACGGAAGGAGCTCGGTGATCCTCCGGCTGGTGAGGCCGGCGGCGAACATCTGCTGGAAGAAGCGGACCAGGGAGATGGCGTCCTGCCGGTACAGGCGCTGGCCGGACGGGCTGCGCTCCGCGATGAGCAGCCCTTGCTGCTCGTAATAGCGCACGGCGCGCACCGAGACGCCGGCACCTCGTGCCACCTCGCCGATGCGGATCAACCGCTCGGCTGCGGCCACTGTGACAGTCATGGTGATTCCTCTCACCCCTGGCCCTGACGACGAGCACTTGCCTCTGACGCTGGCGTCAGGTTTTAGCGTACCGGCCATGGACATCAACAACGCCGTCGCCCTTGTCACCGGAGCCAACCGCGGCCTGGGCCGCGCCTTCGCCCAGCGCCTGCTCGAACGGGGCGCCCGCAAGGTCTACGCGACGGCCCGCCGGCCGGAGACCGTCGACCTGCCCGGGGTCGAGGTGCTGCCCCTCGACATCACCGATCCCGCATCCGTGAGGGCCGCCGCCGAAGCCGCCCCGGACGTCTCGCTGCTCATCAACAACGCGGGAATCAGTACGGGGACCGACCTGGTGACCGGTTCGCTGGAC
The DNA here is from genome assembly GCF_042871785.1 of Streptomyces sp. NPDC005551. Lineage (NCBI taxonomy): Bacteria > Bacillati > Actinomycetota > Actinomycetes > Kitasatosporales > Streptomycetaceae > Streptomyces > Streptomyces sp. NPDC005551. The sequence continues at coordinate 686,908 of NZ_JBIAJE010000003.1, forward strand.
GCGGTGCGGCACGAGCTGGAGACCAACATGTTCGGCCACCTGGGAATGATCCGGGAGTTCGCGCCGGCGCTCGCCAGGAACGGCGGGGGCGCGATCGTCAACGTCCTCTCCGCCATGTCGTGGTTCGGGGGCAGGGGCGCCAATGCCTACCACCTGACCAAGGCCGCCGCCTGGGCAATGACCAACGGCGTCCGCCTGGAGCTCGCCGAGCAGGGCACGCTCGTCACAGCGGTACACCTCGGCCTGGCCGACACCGACATGGCGGCGGGCTGGCCCGTGGACAAGATCGCGCCGTCGGACCTGGCCGACGCGGCGCTCGACGGTGTTGAGGCGGGTTCCGCCGAGGTCCTCGCCGACCAGTGGAGCCGGGACGTCAAGTCCCGTCTGCCGCTGACGCCGGAAGAGTTCAACGCCGCAACGGACCGCGCGCTGGCGGCGCTGATGGCGGCCTGAGGGGCCCCTCGGGCCGCACGGACTTCGGTGGGGTGCTTCTCCATCGGCCTCTCGAGCTCCTCTCTCGAGGTCGAACTCCAGCACCTCGCCGGGCAGCCCGGCGGAGCGAGCAGTGACCGCGGGCCCGGGGCCCGCCCGGACCCTCTGGGGACGAAGGCGGACCCCGCCCCCGGTGGACCGTTCGTCGTACCGTTCACCGACCGCATCGACCGCCCACCGCACACCCGCGCCCCGCCCCTGTCCCCGCGGAGCGCCACCCGCTGGCATACAGGCCATGACGGCCGGAACCACCACCATCACCCGCGGCACGACCGCGGAACACGAGCTGGCCGCGCTGCAGCGCGAGCACGGCCGACCGCTGTTCGCGCTGCTGCTGCGGCTCTCCGACGGAGACCGCCAGCGCGCCGAGGACCTGCTCCAGGAGACGCTCGTCCGCGCCTGGCAGCACCCCGAGGCGCTGCGCGCGCACGACTTCGCCTCCGTCCGCCCCTGGCTGCTCACCGTCGGACGGCGGCTCGCCATCGACGCGCGGCGAGCCCGCCGGGCGCGCCCGGACGAGGTCGGGGACGAGGTGCTGGAGAACGCCCGGGTGTGCGCCGACCACGCCGAACGGTCCGCGGCCACGCTCGATGTGCGGGAGGCTGTGAAGACACTCACTCCCGAGCACCGTGAAGTCCTGGTGCAGGTGTACTTCCGGGGGGCGAGTGTGGCGGAGGCCGCTCAGGCCCTCGGGATCCCGCCCGGTACCGTGAAGTCCCGCGCGTACTACGCGCTGCGCGCCCTGCGCCGGGTCCTTCCGGGATACGCGGCCGACCTGCGGTGAAACCGAAGCATCAGTCAAACCTCCGTAAAGCGCCTTGCTGCGGACCATGGTTGGGCCATGAGCTGTCCTCATCCGGATTTCCGGACCGGGACCCGGGGTCGGGCTACGCGCACGCACCGGAGGAGGGCAGGAAGGGATGCTGCACAGAGGTCAAGAGAGCACGGGCGGCACCGGAGGCGGCGAACTGGCCGTCCCCATGGCGTGGTTGTACGCCGAGTACATCGCCGACGAACTGCTGAGAACCGGCGATCTGATGCCGCCCACGTCCTTCGAGTTCCGCGCCGGCCGTGACGCCCTGGCGCTGACCATCTTCCTGTCCGACACCGGTGGCGAGCTCCCCGGCATCCGCGTCGTCTCGCAGCTGGAGACCTGGCTGTCGCTGACGGCGTACGACCAGCCGTGGCAGGACTGGGTGCGGGGGCGGATGGCGCGGGTCGCGAAGGAGGCGGCCGAGGCGGGCGGACCCGCGCCGGACCTGGAGCTGGCGGAGGCGGCCTGGCGCTGGCTGGAGGAGACCGAGCTGCTCGCACCCGACCTGGACGCGGTGCCCGGCGGCGGTCCGGTCCCCGGCGAGGACGACGGGCCGAAGGTGTGGACTCCGGCCTGGCAGTTGGGGCTGCCGCTGGGGCACCTGGCGATCCATCTCTTCTGACGGCGGAAACTTTTCCGGCTCCGACCAATCCGGGGGCCGCTCCGCTCCGAACATCTCACCCCGTTTCCCCGCGGGGCTTGAATGATTCGGCGGTCTGGTCCGTACCGATGGGCAACAGCAACACCACCCCACCCCGCCCCCCGGCACGAGGATTTGGTATGAGGTCCCTGGAACGCCATCGCGACGTCGGCGCCTACACGCTCGGCGTGCTGGACGAAGCGGATGCCTTCCGCTTCGAGGACCACCTCATGGGGTGTCCGAGCTGCACCGCCCACGTGAGTGAATTCGGTCCCGCGGCACGGCAGTTGATGCTGTACCGGCGGGCGACACCGCGCGTCGTGCATCCCTTCGCCGCTCCCGGGCCCCGGCTTCTGGACCGGCTGCTCGGCGAGGTGGCGTCGCGCCACCGGGCGGGGCGCAGGCGCTGGCTGTTCGCCGTGGCCGCCACCGTGGTCCTGGCCGCGGGCGGGCCCGCCGTCGCGGTCGTGACGGCGCACGACTCCCCCGCCGACCGGGTCGCCGCGACCGACGCGCACAGTGGGGTGTGGGCGCAGGTCACGTGGACGGACCGGGTCTGGGGAGTCGAGTTCGACGTGCGGGTCAAGGACGCCGGGGGTCCGCGCGCCTGCCGGCTCGTGGTGGTGGGCGAGGACGGCTCGGAGGAGACGGCGACGAGCTGGATGGTCCCCGGGCACGAGTCCCACGCGTCCGGCATGCACGGCGGCGCCGCGTTCGAGCCCGGGGAGATCAGCCGGTTCGAGGTGCGCACGGAGGACGGCGAGCGCCTGGTGACCCTCGACCCGCGCTGACCTGCGCCCCCGTGCCCCTCGGCCGGACCGACCGGACCGGCCGCCCCTTACTTGAGCAGCCGCGACAGTCTCCGGTCCGCGAGCGGCTTCCCGCCCGTCTGGCAGGTGGGGCAGTACTGCAGCGAGGAGTCACTGAAGGACACCTCGCGGATGGTGTCCCCGCACACCGGGCAGGGCTCCCCGGTGCGGCCGTGCACCCGCAGCCCGCTCTTCTTCTCGGCCTTCAGCCGGCCCGCGGCCACCCCGCGGGACCGCTCGACGGCCTCGGTCAGCGTGCCGCGCAGCGCCTCGTACAGCCGGCTGGTCTCCTCGGGCGTCAGTGCGGACGCCAGCTTGAACGGCGACATCCTCGCGGCGTGCAGGATCTCGTCGCTGTAGGCGTTGCCCACGCCCGCGATCAGGCTCTGGTCCCGCAGGGCGCCCTTCAGCTGCCGCCGCTCGCCTTGCAGCAGCCGCGTGAAGCACCCCTCGTCGAAGTCGGCGGCGAGCGGGTCCGGCCCGAGCCGGGCCACGCCGGGGATCTCGGCCGGGTCCCGTACCACGTACACGGCGAGGCGCTTCTGGGTGCCGGCCTCCGTCAGGTCGAAGCCCTCGCCCGTCCCCAGGGCCACGCGCAACGCCAGCGGACCCTTTCCGGGGCGGGGCGGACCGTCGGGCAGGCTGTCCTTCCAGTGCAGCCAGCCCGCGCGGGCCAGATGCGTCACGAGGTGCAGGCCGCCCGCCTCGATGTCCAGGAACTTGCCGTGCCGGCGCACCGCGGTGACCTCGCGGCCCTCCAGGGCGCCGGGCGGCGGGTCGTACGTCTTCAGGACGCTGATCGCGACGGGCAGGACACGGACGATCTCCCGGCCGACGAGATGGCCGTCCAGGAAGTCCTTGAGCGCTTCGACCTCGGGCAGTTCCGGCATGGGTCCAGGGTGCCACCCGGCACGGGCGGCGCCAGGGGAACCGTCCGTCGGTCCCGGTCCGGGACCGGCGCCAGGGGAACCGCCCGTCAGTCCTGGTCCGGGACCGCGAACTCGCACCACAGGCACTTGCCGCCGCCCCGGGCCTCCACGCCCCAGCCGTCGGTGAGCAGGTCGACCAGCAGCAGACCGCGCCCCGAGACACCGGACTCACCCGCCTCGCGGCGGCGCGGCAGCGCGCTGGAGGAGTCCTCGACCTCCACGCGGAGCCTGCGGCCGGGACCGGTCAGTGCGCGCAGGGTGACGACGGCGGCCCCCTCGGTGTGCATGAGGGCATTGGTGATCAGCTCGTCGGCGACCAGTTCGATCTCGTCGGCACGGTCCCCGGCTCCCCAGGCGCGGACCGCGGCGCGGATCATGTGCCGCGCCTCGGTGAGTGCCTCGGGGTCGCCCGGCGCGACGTGCTGCTGGAGCCGTCCGCCGGTCTGCCGGGTGGGGCCGCGGCGGCGCAGCAGGAGCAGGGCGACGTCGTCGTCGCCACAGCGTTCCTCGGCCACCTCGATGAGGCGGTCGGCGAGGTCGCCGACGTCGTCGGGTCCGGAGCTGACGAGCTCACGGAGGGTGCGCATGCCCTCGTCGAGGTCGATGCCGGGCTGCTCGACGAGTCCGTCGGTGAACAGCAGCAGGGTCTGGCCGGGGTCGAGCTCGACGGTGTCGACCGGGTATTCGAGGCTGCCGAACTCCGCGGACAGGCCGAGCGGCAGTCCTCCCTCGACGGGGAGCCGTCGGCAGGTGCCGTCGGTGTGCCGCACGATCGGATCGATGTGGCCGGCCCTGACCACCTGGACGACCCCGGTGGTCAGGTCGGCCTCGGCGTACAGGCAGGTCGCGAAGCGGTCGGTGTCGAGTTCGTGCAGGAAGACCGAGGCGCGGGCCATCACGGTGGCGGGTGTGTGCCCCTCGGCCGCGTAGGCGCGCAGGACGATGCGCAGCTGGCCCATGACGGCGGCGGCGTGGGTGTCGTGGCCCTGGACGTCGCCGATGACGGCTCCGACGCGCCCGCCGGGCAGGGGGATCAGGTCGTACCAGTCGCCGCCGATGTCCCGGCCTAGGGCGGCGGAGCGGTAGCGGACGGCGAGGTCGGCGCCGGGCACGCTCGGGATCGAGCGCGGCAGCATGGCCTGCTGGAGGCCCTGGGCGAGGTCCTTCTCCTGCTCGAAGAACATGGCCCGCTGGAGGCTCTGGGCGATGCTGCTGCCGAGGGCCACCAGGACGTTGCGCTCCTCCGCCGAGAAGCCGCGCCGGTCGTTGTAGAGCAGCCCGATCGCGCCGATGGGTCTGGCCTGCACGATGAGCGGGAGGTACGCGGCTGAGGTGATCTTCAGATCGGTGATGTTGGGCCAGAGCAGGGGGTAGGCCTCGGCGAACTCCTCGGGCGACTCGATGAAGTGCGGGACGAGGGTCCGGACGACTTCGTTCATCGGGTACTGCTCGTCGATGCGGGTGACCCGGGTGCCGGGCACGTAGCTGTACTCGGGGCCCGCCGCGACGAGGCGGATCCGGCCGGCCTCCAGCAGGCCCATGACCAGGCTGGTGGCGCCCAGGTGGGTGACGCCCTGGGTGTCCTCGAGGACGTCGATGACGTCCTCGACGGTGCGGGCGTGCGCGAGCGCGGCCGTGGTGATCTGCACGACGTTCGTCTGCTGGCGCCGGGCCTCGTCCTCGGCGGCCTTCTCCCGGCGCTCGGCGCTCTCGCTCAGCTCCTGGGTGGCGTCGCGGACGATGCCGAGGATCCGGCGGGGGCGGCCGGCGCCGTCGCGGTGGATGTAGCCCTGGGTGTGGGTCCAGTGCAGGGAGCCGTCCCGGTGGCGGACGCGGAAGTAGGCGCCGTAGTTGGCGCTGCCGTCCTTGAGGGCCTGGGAGACCATGGTGTCCAGGCCGTGGGCCTCGGCGGGCGGTACCCGCGCGCCGAGGGTCTGCGGGCGGCCGTCGTACTCGTCCGGGCTCATGTCGAACACGGCCAGGGCCTGGACGTCCATGTACATCACGGCGGTGTCCAGGTTCCAGTCGAAGCTGCCCATGCGGTTGAGCGCCATGATCGGATCCGGGCGGGCGGGCCAGTCGTCCGGGAGTGACAGGGCGCTCGCTCCCCGATCAACCATGCGCCCACCTTGCCAGGATCTGCCCGATTATTCGACTTGTGGGCGCCTTCGGGACGCGCGGCAACCCACCCCGGCACGCCGCCGGGGTGGGTTGCTGCGTACGGGTGACGGAGGAAAGCGCCGGCCGGGACGCGGTGTCGGGATGTCCGGCGGCGGGGACCCGTCCGGTGAGCGGCGGACCCGGCAGGAGCGAGGAGGCGGGCGTGGAGTGGTTCACGGCACCCGGGTACTGGGTGAGCCGGGTGGTCTTCCAGCGCGGGCTGGCGGGTGTGTACCTGGTCGCCTTCCTGACGGCGGCGCTGCAGTTCCGGGCGCTGCTCGGGGAGCGCGGCATGCTGCCCGTGCCCCGCTTCGTGGCCCGGGTGCCGTTCCGCAGGGCGCCGAGCGTGTTCCAGCTGTACTACTCCGACCGGTTCTTCGCGGCCTGGTCATGGGCGGGCTGCGCGGTGTCGGCGGCACTGCTGGCGGGCCTCGACGCGCGGCTGCCCCTGTGGGGCGGGATGCTGCTGTGGCTCGTCCCGTGGGCGCTGTACCTGTCGATCGTGAACGTCGGTCAGACCTGGTACGGCTTCGGCTGGGAGTCCCTGCTCCTGGAGACCGGGTTCCTCGCGGTGTTCCTCGGCAACGACGAGGTGGCCCCGCCGGTCGTCGTCCTCTTCCTGCTGCGCTGGGTGCTGTTCCGGGTCGAGTTCGGGGCGGGGCTGATCAAGCTGCGCGGTGACGTGTGCTGGCGCAGGCTGACGTGCCTGGACCACCACCACGAGACGCAGCCGATGCCGGGTCCGCTGAGCCGGTTCTTCCACCACCTGCCGAAGCCGGTGCACCGCATCGAGGCGGCCGCCAACCATGTCACGCAACTCGTGGTGCCGGTACTGCTGTTCGCGCCGCAGCCGGTGGCGACGGCGGCCGCGGCACTGATGATCGTCACCCAGCTGTGGCTGGTCCTGTCGGGCAACTTCGCCTGGCTGAACTGGGTCACGATCGTGCTGGCGCTGTCCGCGCTGGAACTCCCGGCCACCGCGCCGAAGACGCCCGCGGCACCGCTCTGGTACGAGGTCGTCGTCCTCACCGTCGCCGCGCTGCTGCTGGGCCTGAGCTACCGTCCGGCACGCAACCTGGTGTCCCGGCGTCAGGTGATGAACCGTTCGTTCGACCCGCTCCACCTGGTCAACACGTACGGCGCCTTCGGCAGTGTCAGCCGCATCCGGTACGAGGTGGTGGTCGAGGGCACCGCGGACGAGGTGGCGCGCGCGGACTCGGACTGGCGGGAGTACGAGTTCCGGGGCAAGCCCGGTGATCCGCGGCGTCGGCCGCGCCAGTTCGCCCCGTACCATCTGCGGCTCGACTGGATGATGTGGTTCGCGGCCCTCTCCCCGGCGTACGCGGAGCCGTGGTTCGGTGCCCTGGTCGAGCGGCTGCTGGAGAACGACCGTGACACGCTGCGGCTCCTGCGCCGGTCACCGTTCCCCGTGGACGCCCCGCCTCGCTTCGTGCGGGCCCGGCTCTTCCGCTACCGCTGCACGACCTGGCGCGAGCTGCGGGAGACGGGGTCGTACTGGGAGCGGACGTATGTGCGGGACTTCCTGCCGCCGACGCGGCTGGCCTCGGGGTCTCAGAGGCGGTAGACGCGGGCCGCGGTGTTCGTGAAGACGTCGGCGCGTTCACCGGCGCTCAATTGCCTGGTCAACTCCTGTGCACACTCCACGACTTGGCGGTAGCTCGCCGCCAGGGTGCACACCGGCCAGTCCGAGCCGAACATCAGGCGGCCGGGACCGAAGGCGTCCAGAACCGTGTCGGCGTAGGGGCGGAGGCCGTCGGCCGTCCACCGCGCGAGGTCGGCCTCGGTGACCAGACCGGACAGTTTGCAGACCGTGTTGGGGAGGGCGGCGAGTGCCCGGAGCCCGGACGCCCACGGCTCCAGCTCACCGGAGGCGACGGGCGGCTTGCCCGCGTGGTCCAGGACGAAGGTGAGTCCGGGCAGGGCGGCGGCCGCCCCGACGCAGGACGGGAGCTGTTCGGGCAGGACCACCAGGTCGTACACGAGCCCCGCCTCCGCGACGGCGGACAGTCCCCGCAGCACGTCCGGCCGCAGCAGCCAGGCGGGGTCGGGCTCCGACTGGACCTGGTGGCGGACGCCCTTGAGGTGCCGGCCGCCGGGCAGTTGCGCCAGGCGCGCCAGTTCCCCGGCGACGTCGGGCCGTGTGAGGTCGGTCCACCCGACCACTCCCCCGACCAGGTCGCTCTCCAGGGCGAGCGCCAGGAACTCGGGGGTCTCCTCGGGCACGGTGACCGTCTGGACGAGCACCGTGCGCTCGACACCCGCCGCCCGGGCCTGTGGCGCGAGGTCCGCGACCGTGAAGTTCCGCCGCAGCGGCCGCAGCCGCGGCCCGGTGATCCAGTCCTGGTCGCGGACGGTGAGGTCCCACACGTGGTGGTGTGCGTCGACGGTCACGACGGCTGCTCTCCCGGTACGGGTACGGGGGCGTCCTCGGGCAGCAGGCGGGCGTCGCGCAGTTCCTGCCAGAAGCCGGCCGGCACCGGTGTCGTGAACTGCTCTGCGCAATCCCGGACTTCGGGGGACGAGCGGGCGCCGACCAGGACGCTCGCCACTGCCGGGTGCGCGGCGGGGAAGGCCAGGGCGGCGGCGCGCAGCGTGGTGCCGTGCCGCTCGGCGATCGCCCTGAGGCGCAGGGCCCGGTCCAGCAACTCGGGTGGCGCGGCTGCGTAGTCGTACGTCGCGCCCGGCTTCGGGTCGGCCAGCAGGCCGGAGTTGAAGGCACCGCCGACGACGACGGAGGCGCCGCGGTCCTGGGCGGCGGGCAGCAGGCCGGTCAGGGCCCGGTGGTCCAGCAGGGTGTAGCGGCCCGCGCACAGGACGACGTCGACGTCCGTCTCGCGCAGGAAGCGGGTGAGCATCGCGGTCTGGTTCATGCCGGCGCCGATCGCACGCACCACACCTTCCGAGCGCAGTTTCTCCAGGGCTGGGTAGCCCTCGCGGAACGCCTGCTCGGCGTGGTCGTCGGGGTCGTGGAGGTAGACGACGTCCACGTGGTCGACGCCGAGGCGGGTCAGGCTCGCGTCCAGGCCGCGCCGTACGCCGTCCGCGCTGAAGTCCCAGACGCGGCGGTGGGTCGCGGGTACGGCGAAGCCGTTGGCGAGGTCGTCCCCGCCCGCGTCATGGGGCTCCAGGCGGCGGCCGACCTTGGTGGAGAGGGTGTAGTCGGCGCGGGGCCTGTCGCGCAGGGCGGCCCCGAGGCGGCGTTCGGAGAGACCGAGGCCGTAGTGGGGGGCGGTGTCGAAGTAGCGGATGCCGGCGGCCCAGGCCGCGTCCACGGCCTCACGCGCCTGCTCCTCACCGACCGCGGTGTACAGGTTGCCGATGCCCGCGGCGCCGAAGGCGAGGTCACCGACCTCCACGCGGCTGCTCCCGAGCCTGCTCACCGGGCCTCGGGGCGCAGGCGCAGGCCCTGCATGCCGCCGTCCACGGCGAGGGCGGTGCCGGTGGTGGCGCCGGACAGCGGGCTCGCCAGGTACGCGACGGCCCCGGCGACCTCGGGTGCCGAGACGAGGCGGCCGGTGGGCTGACGCGCTTCGAGCGCGGCCCGTTCGGCGCCGGGGTCGGGGGCCGCGTCGAGCAGGCGCCCCACCCAGGGGGTGTCGACGGTGCCGGGGTTGACGCAGTTGACGCGGATGCCCTCCCGGACGTGGTCGGCGGCCATCGCGAGGGTGAGGGAGAGGACCGCGCCCTTGGAGGCGGAGTAGAGGGCGCGCTGGGGCAGACCGGCGGTGGCGGCGACGGAGCAGGTGTTCACGACGGCCGCGTGCGCGGACTCCCGCAGGGCGGGCAGCGCGGCGCGGGTGGTGCGCACGATGCCGAGGACGTTGACGTCCAGGACCCGGTGCCACTGCTCGTCGTCGTTGTCCTCGACGGTGCCCCGGGCGCCGATGCCCGCGTTGTTGACCAGGACGTCCAGGCCGCCGAGGTCCGCGACCGCGGCGGCCACGGCGTCCCGGACGGACGCGTCGTCGGCGACGTCGGCCCGGTACGCGAGCAGGGGCGCCTCCACGCCGCTCGGATCGAGGTCGAGCACGGCGACCCGGGCGCCGCGGGCGGCGAGGAGATCGGCGGTGGCGCGGCCGATGCCGGAGGCGCCGCCCGTCACGAGCGCCCTGAGGCCCGCGAAGTCGCCCATTTCCTGAGTGTCCGTCATGCCGTCTCGTCCTCCGGGTCGGTGAGTGACTGCTGCGCGAGGTCGGCTGCCCAGAAGGTACCGCCGGGGAAGGTGAACTCCGCTACGGACTCGGGCCGCATGGTCGCCGAGAAGCCGGGTGCGGTGGGCGCGGTGTAGTGGCCGTCGCGGATCACCACGGGGTCCACGAAGTGATCGTGCAGATGGTCGACGTACTCGATGACCCGGTCGTCGGTGGTGCCGGCGAGTGCCACGAAGTCGAACATCGAGAGGTGCTGGACGAGTTCGCACAGCCCGACACCGCCGGCGTGCGGGCAGACGGGCACGCCGAACTTGGCGGCGAGCAGCAGGATCGCGAGGTTCTCGTTGACGCCGCCGACCCGCGCCGCGTCGAGCTGGAGGATGTCGACGGCGTCCGCCTGGAGCAGCTGCTTGAAGACGATGCGGTTCTGCACGTGCTCGCCGGTGGCGACCTTCACCGGTGCGACGGCCCGGCGGACGGCCGCGTGTCCGAGGATGTCGTCGGGGCTGGTCGGCTCCTCGATCCAGTAGGGCGCGAACTCGGCGAGCGCGCCGACCCAGGCGATCGCCTCGTCGACGTCCCAGCGCTGGTTGGCGTCGATGGCGACGCGGATGCCGGGTCCGACCACGGAACGGGCGACGCGGCAGCGGCGCAGGTCGTCCGCCAGGTCCGCGCCGACCTTCAGCTTGATCTGGGTGAAGCCGTCGGCGACCGCCCGAGCGGCGAGGCGGGTGAGCTTCTCGTCGCTGTAGCCGAGCCAGCCGGGCGAGGTCGTGTAGGCCGGGGAACCCTTCTCCCGTAGGACCGCGACGCGTTCGGCGGCCCCCTCCCGGCCGCGGCGCAGCAGCTCCAGCGCCTCGTCGGGGGTGAGGGCGTCCGTGAGGTAGCGGAAGTCGACCTGCCGCACCAGCCACTCCGGCTCGGCGTCCGCGAGCAGCTGCCACAGCGGCTTTCCCGCACGTTTGGCGGCCAGGTCCCACACGGCGTTGACGACGGCGCCGATCGCCATGTGCATCACGCCCTTCTCGGGCCCGAGCCAGCGCAGCTGGCTGTCGCCGACGAGGTCCCGGCTCAGGGAGCCGGGGTCGGCGCACAGCTCGTCGACGGACCGTCCGGTCACGTGCGCCCGCAGTGCTTCGATCGCGGCGACCTGGACCTCGTTGCCCCGCCCGATGGTGAAGGTGAAGCCGTGGCCCTCGATGCCGTCGGCCGCGTCGGTGCGCAGCACGACGTACGCCGCCGAGTAGTCGGGGTCCGGGTTCATCGCGTCGGACCCGTCGAGCTCGCGCGAGGTGGGAAAGCGGATGTCGTGGGTGTCGACCGCGGTGACGCGGGCGGCGGTGGGGGACACGGGAGGCCTTTCGGTCCGGGGCTCGGGGACGGGCGCGAACGTGGGCCGGGGGTCGGTCTCCGGGGCCGGGCCCGGGAAGTTTCCTTGCCGACCGGACGAATATTTATCAGACCACTTGTGGCTCACACCACCCTCTGGAGCCAAGTCGTCCCGGTTTTCGGCCACAGTGGTCCGACCACCTGGCTGGTTAGACTGCGCGCACCCGGCAACAGGAGGAAACGGCGTGGACGAGAGCGAGCCCCAGGAGACGGAGGCCGCCCCGCCGAAGGGCACGGTGACGCAGCGCGCCATCGAGCGGATCAAGGCGATGATCGGTGAGGGCCGCCTGGAACCGGGGCAGCGGCTGCCGACCGAGCGGGATCTCGCGGCCCGGCTCGGCATGTCCCGCAGCTCGATGCGTGAGGCCATCCGTGCGCTCACGGTCCTCGGGGTGCTGGAGGCCCGGCACGGATCGGGCATCTACGTCACGCAGTTGCAGGCCGGGGACCTCCTGGAGACGTTCGGGATCGTGGCCGACCTCTCCCGGGGACCGCGACTCGTCGAGCTGCTCGAGGTGCGCCGGATCCTCGAATCGACGGCGACTGCGCTGGCCGCCGCGCGGATCACCCCCGACCAGCTCGCCGAGGTCGGGGAACACCTGCTGGCCATGAACGCGACGGACGATCCCGAGGAGATCCTCGCGCACGACCTTGCCTTCCACCGCGCCGTGGTGGCGGCGGCGGGCAACGAGACGCTGGCCGCGATCCTGGAGGGACTCTCCTCCCGCACCTTCCGCGCCCGGGTGTGGCGCGGCTACCAGGAGCAGGGCGCCTTCGAACGCACCCGCCGCGAGCACGCGGCGATCCACCGCGCCCTGCTCGCCCACGACCCGGAAGCGGCCCGAACGGCTGCGGCGGCCCACGTGGGCGAGGTGGAGCAATGGCTGCGGACGCAGCTGGAACCGTAGACAATGCCGCATCGAGCGCCAGCCGGAAAGAACTCAGCGCCGACGGCGGGAAATCCAGCCCCTCCGGCGTTTGAGGAGCGGGGCCCGGGGCGGAGCCCCGAGTCGGAACCAATCCCCCGGGCGGGAAACCCCCAAGGGAACCCCCGGGGCCCGGGCAGGAAAGCGGCCCGGTGACACCTCGGTCAGTCACGGCAGTGGCCCGTCACCCCCGCCCGAACCGAAGCGTCACCAACTCGAACGGCCGCAACCGCACCCGCAGCCGCGCCCCGTCCCGCTCAGGCGCCCCCGCCCCGGCAAGCGGCCTCTCCAGCAGATCCGTCACCACGACCTCCTCGAAGGAGAACCCCGGCGTGAGCGTCGCCCACGACCGACCGCCCCGCGACTCGTGGAACCGCACGATCACGTCCCCGCTCCCGTCGTCGGCCAGCTTGACCGCCGTCACCACGACGGCGTCCTGCTCGACGGTCACCAGCGGCGCGACCTCCTGGGAGCCGGTCACCCGGCGCTCGGGCAGGTTGATCCGCCACCCCTCGCGCACCGCGTCACCGACCGTCGCGCCCGGCACCAGCGCGTGCCGGAACCGGTGCACACCCTGGTCGGTCTCGGGGTCGGGAAAACGCGGAGCGCGCAGCAGCGAGACCCGTACCGTGGTGGTCGTACCGGAGTCGCCGTCGCGCACGGTCCGGGTCACGTCGTGGCCGTACGTCGAGTCGTTCACGACCGCCACGCCCCACCCGGGCTCCTCGACGTGCACGAAACGGTGGTTGCACGCCTCGAACTTGGCCGCCTCCCAACTGGTGTTGGTGTGCGTCGGCCGGTGGACGTGCCCGAACTGGGTCTCGGACGCGTACCGTTCGGCGTGCACGTCGAGCGGGAAGGCCAGCTTCAGGAACTTCTCGGTCTCGTGCCAGTCGACTTCGGTGTCGATGCCGAGGCGCTGTTCGCCCGGTGCCAGCGACAGCACCTGGGTCACCCGCGACGCCCCGAAGGAGCGGACGACCCGCACCGAGACGCCGTCCTCCCCCGGCGCGACCTCGTCGGCGTCGACCAGGTCGGTGACCGTGTTCCGGTAGAACTCGTCGACGTCCCAGGCGTCCCACATGTTCGGGAAGTCGGGATGGATCTGCAGCAGGTTGGCAGCCTGTCCCGGGGCGACCGTCTCCCGGTCGGCGGACAGGTCGTACGCCGAGACGACCAGCCCCCGCGCGTCGATCCCGACCCGCAGCATCCCGTTGTCCAGGACGTAGCCGCCGTCCGGGCGGGGTTCGAGGGCCGTCTCACCCAGGACGGCCGGGGTCCGGGCGCCGCCCGCAGGGACCCCGTCGCGGCTGTGCGGAGCCGAGTTGAAGACCAGCGGCGCCGAACCCTCGCCGGCCAGCGCACGCTGCGCCGAGTCGATGACGGCGTTCAGCTCCTCGGCGACCCGCTCGTACGTCCTGCGTGCCTCCCGGTGCACCCAGGCGATGGACGAGCCGGGCAGGATGTCGTGGAACTGGTGGAGCAGGACCGTCTTCCAGATGCGGTCCAACTCCTCGTAGGGGTAGGCGAATCCGGTGCGTACGGCCGCGGTCGCCGCCCAGAGTTCGGCCTCGCGCAGGAGGTGCTCGCTGCGGCGGTTGCCCTGCTTGGTCCTCGCCTGGCTGGTGAGCGTGGCGCGGTGCAGTTCCAGGTACAGCTCACCCACCCACACGGGCGCGTTCGGGTATTCGGCCTCCGCCTTCTTGAAGAACTCCTCGGGAGCCTCCCAGACGACGGTCGCGGAGCCCTCCAGGTCGCGCAGCCGGGCCGCTTTGGCGACCATCTCGCGTGTCGTGCCGCCGCCGCCGTCGCCCCAGCCGGTGGGTGCCAGGGAGTGCCGGGCGACCCCCTTGTCCTTGAAGTTGCTCGCGGCGTGCGCGATCTCGCTGCCCTTCATGGAGCAGTTGTAGGTGTCGACGGGCGGGAAGTGGGTGAAGATCCGGGTGCCGTCGATGCCCTCCCACTGGAAGGTGTGGTGGGGGAACCTGTTGGTCTGCGACCACGAGATCTTCTGGGTGAGCAGCCACTTGGAGCCCGCCGCCTTGATGATCTGCGGGAGGCCGGCGGCGAAGCCGAAGGTGTCGGGCAGCCAGGCCTCTTCGTTCTCGATGCCGAACTCGTCCAGGAAGAACCGCTTGCCGTGCACGAACTGACGGGCCATCGCCTCCGATCCGGGCATGTTCGTGTCGGACTCGACCCACATGCCGCCGGCGGGCACGAACCGCCCGTCCGTGACCGCCTTCTTCACGCGCGCCCACACCTCGGGCCGGTGCTCCTTGACCCATGCCCACTGCTGGGCCTGGGACATGGTGAAGACGAAGTCGGGCTCGTCCTCCAGCAGAGCGGTCATGTTGGAGGCCGTCCGGGCCACCTTGCGGACGGTCTCGCGCAGCGGCCACAGCCACGCCGAGTCGATGTGCGCGTGCCCGACGGCGCTGATGCGGTGCGCGGAGGGCACGGCGGGCGCGGCGAGTACTCCTTCGAGCCGGGAGCGTGCGGCGGCGGCCGTGCCGTTCACGTCCTGGAGGTCGACCGCGTCCAGGGCCCGCTCCACCGCGCGCAGCAGATCCCAGCGCCGCGCGGACTCCACGGGCAGCTCTGCCATCAGCTCGCCGAGCACTTCCAGGTCGATGACCAGCTGCCACACCGTCTCGTCGAAGACGGCCAGATCCATGCGGGTGAGGGTGTACTGCGGTTCGCTGCCCGCCGTCTCCTTGTCGCCGAGCAGGGTCGGCACGAAGGGGTGGTAGTCGAGGATGACCGGGTTGGAGGCCGCCTCGATGTGCAGCCGGACCTCCTCACCGCCCTCGGCCGGAGCGCCGACCCGGACCCACTGGTTGCGGGGGTTCAGGCCCTTCACCGGGGTGCCGTCGGGCCGGTGGACGAGGCCCTCGCACTGGAAGCCGGGCATGTTCTCGTCGAAGCCGAGGTCGAGGATCGCCTCGACGGTCCGTCCCGCCCACTCCTTCGGGACGGTTCCGGTGACACGGAACCAGCTGGTGCCCCACGGAGCACCCCAGCGCGCGCCGACCTCGATCGGTGCCGTGTCGGCGGCCAGTCCTTCGGCGACCGGCACGGGCTCGCCGGGCGCGTGCCACACCGCCACGTCCAGCGGTACGGACTCGGGATACACGGCGGGGCGGATGCGCTCGTCGAGGACGCGCTTGAGGCGGGCTTCGACCAGGGTGCGGTCGTCATGCATGGGGTGCTCCGTGGGTGTGGGTGCGGGCTACCAGGGATGGGTGGTCGTGGCGGCGGTGGAGATGGTGAACAGCTCCCCCACCGCGCGTACTTCGAACCGTGCGGCGGTCTCCTGCTGCTCGGGGGTGAGCCCCTTGACGAAGAACGCGCTCTGGCAGGTGCCGCCGAGGAAGCGCCGCGTGCCGTCGGGGAGGGTGCGGTACAGCTCGTAGTGGCGTACGGCGCCGGGGGCGGCCTGCCAGGCGAGGCGCAGGTCGCCGCCGTCGACGTCGGTGATCCGCAGGCCGGCGGGCGCGGCGGGGGTCTCCCGCGCGTTCCGGACGGCGAGTCCGCCCAGCCGGTGGCGGACCGGGGTGCCGCCGCTCGGGATGAGCCGGACGCCCAGCGCGCGGATGGTTCCGGTCAGGCCGGTCAGGCGCACGGTGGAGGTCCGCCAGCCGCCGCTGCCCGCCTCGACGGGGAAGTAGGTGTACGGGGGTGTTCCGCCCGCCGTGCCGGGTTCGGCGGTGGCGACGGCCAGTTCGGTCCCGACCGCGCCCGCGTCCGTGCGGTGGGTCAGTTCGACGACGGTGTCCGTGCCGAGGGGCAACCGGGTGGCGTACAGGTCCAGGGTGACCGGCGCGTCGAGCGTGCCGGCGACGAGCAGGCTGCTGCCACCGCGCCAGGCGTCCGCGAAGTCGAAGGCGACGTCGGGGCGGCGGCCGGTGGTGCGTACGACCCAGCGGCGGGAGGGCAGCCGGTCCTGGAGCCCGAGATGGTTCCACGGCCGGTCCGAGGTGACCTTGCCGGCGTCGTACCACTGCCGGCCGTGGCCGGTGTTGAAGGTGGTCGCGAAGGGGAGCGCGGTGACGGTCGAGCGGTCGGCGACGGAGACGGCCGGGGCCCGCCAGCCGGCGGTCGGGCCGGGCGTGGAGGGGTCGCGTGAAGCCCCGGTCCAGAACGCGTCGTCGGCCGCGTGGAAGTCTCCCGGGGTGCGGTCCGCGGGCAGGTGGTTGCGGGTCCACTCGGGCCGGTAGAGGCCCACGGAGACGACGTGGGCCTTGTCGGCCGGCACGATGGCGTCCCAGTCGACGGGCGTGTTCGTGCCGTTCGACTCGACGTCGACGCCCGCCCACAACTCGTACCGGCTGCGGCCGAGTCGCTGTGCTGCCGTGCCCGAGGAGGCGAGCGTGCTCCGCGACCAGCGGAAGTCGACGAACATGGCGTCGGCCGCCTGGAAGAACGCCTTGTTCCGGCTGTTCAGCGCGCCCTGCCAGCTGACGGAGCCGTCGGCGGTCATCGAGTCGTACCAGGTGACCCGCTGCCCCTTCGCCGCTCCGAGTGCTTTGAGCTCCTTGAGGAAGCCGAGCATGTCGGCGGCGAGGGCAGGGTCGCCGCCGCCGGTCTCGGCGTTGACGAACCAGCCGTCGAAGCCGTAGGCGGCGGCGACCGCGACGAGCTGCGCCGCCAGCGGGTAGTGGCCGGCCGCGTCCTTCTGGACGAGGTCTCGGGTCCAGCGCAGCTGTCCGCCGTAGGCGGCGGGCGGCAGGAAGACGTTGCCCAGGACGGGTACGCCGTGGCGGTGGGCGGCGTCGACGACCGGCGCGTTGGGGGCGAGGATCAGGCCCTCGCCGGACGAGCCGCCCCAGAAGACGAGTTCGTCGATGTACGCCCAGTGCGTCAGGGCGTAGTAGTCGGCGGTCGGTGCGCCCTGGGAGGGGTTGCCCGCCGTCGGGCCGAAGGAGACGAGGGACTGGATCCGGGCCTGGCCCGCGCGCGCCGTCCGGTTCGCCGGTGTCGGTGTGAAGCGCGTGGCGAGCGGGACGGACGCCGCGTTGAACGCGAGGTCCGTGTCGTCCGCGGCGCGCCAGGTCTTCAGACTGCGCCAGGTGATGCCGGCGCCCGGGGTGCCGGCGGGCAGCGTGTCGGGGTACCAGTAGGAGGCGTACGGCTGGAGGTCCCGGGTGGCCGCGCCGGCCGTGCCGGACAGGCCGGGGGCGAGTCCCGCGGCGGCGCCGGCTCCGGCGATCAGGACGGTGCGTCTGCTGAGGTTCACGGTGCGCTCCGTAACGTTGGGGGACGGACTACGGTGCTTGCCAGGTGTTCTCGTGGGGCGGCAGGTCACGTGGTGACCTGGTCGGGGGTGACGGTCTCGGTGATGCCGCGGGCGGTGAGGTGTTCCCTGTCGCCGGCGCGGCTCGCCAGTACGGTGGTGGGGCGGGCGCCGTCGCCGGCCAGCCGGGCGAAGGCCTCGAAGACCGGTCCGCCGGGCGCGCAGACCGAGCGGCCCGGTGTGGTGTCGACGACCAGCGCGGTGGTGCGGGGCGCGGGGCGGTCGGTCCGCCGCTCAGCGGCGATCCGCGCGAGGGTCTCCCCGGCCGGCTTCGTCCGCCGGTCGTTCGTCAACAGGCCAAGGGAGTACTCGAGTTCGGGGAAGTCGGCGAGGCCGCGGTTCACGTCGTGCGAGCACCACCAGGTGACGCCCCACAGGCCGGGGCAGTCCAGCACGTTCGTGACGGTCGCCTCGGTGAAGGCGGCCGCGTGCTCGGCGGGGATGACGGGCGCGGGCGCGCCTACCTCCTGGAGCCAGACGGGCCGGTGCGGGTCGTCCGCCCAGGCCTTGGACAGCTCGACGAGGTAGGCGGCGTGGTGCTCGGTGGCCGGGGCGGCACGGCCGTGGCGCTGGGCGGTGCCGTTGAAGACCCAGGAGTGCACGGCGGTGACCGCGCCGAGCCGTGCCGCGTGCGCGGGGGTGAAGGGCTGGTCGTCCTGGTACCAGGTGGCGTCGTAGGAGGCGTGCAGGTGCAGCTTGCCGGGGGCGCCCTTCTCGCAGGCGGCGAGCAGGGTCAGCAGCCAGGCCTCCGCCTCCGCCGGCGTGATGCGGTCCGGGTCGGGGTGCGGGCCTGCCGCGAACTGGCTGATCTCGTTGCCGACGGTCATGCCGATGAAGTTGGGCCGGTCGGCGAGTGCGGCGGCGAGGGTGCGCACGAACTCCGCCTCGCCATCGGTCACTTCGGGGTCGGTGAAGATGTTCCTCCGGTGCCAGGTCCGGGTCCACGCCGGCAGGTAGTCGAAGCTGGACAGGTGTCCTTGCAGGCCGTCCACGTTGACGTCGAGTCCCCGGTCGGCGGCGGCGTCGGCGAGGGCGACGAGCTGTTCGACGGCGCGCGGGCGGATGAGGGTGCGGTTGGGCTGGAAGTAGGGCCACAGGGGGAAGACCCGGATGTGGTCGAGACCGAGCCGCGCGATGGAGTCGAGGTCGGCGCGGACGGCGTCCAGGTCGAAGTCGAGCCAGTGGTGGAACCACCCTTCGCTGGGGGTGTAGTTGACGCCGAAGCGCACGGCAGAGGACATACGGGATCCTTGCGAATCGGGTGGGGCGGGAGTGCGGCCCGGCGCGCCGCTGGGAGGACGGGGCGTGACCCCCTCGCCGCGGCTCAGCCCTTCACCGCGCCCTCGCCCACGCCGCGGAAGAAGTACCGCTGGAGGCAGGCGAACAGGGCGATCAGCGGTGCCACGGCGATGATCGTGCCGGCGGCGACCAGCCGTTCGTCGTTGGCGAAGGTGCCGTGCAGATAGTTGAGGCCGATGGTCAGGGTGAATTTGGATGGATCACTGAGCACGATGAGGGGCCACAGGAAGTCGTCCCAGGCACCCATGAACGCGAAGACCGCGACCACGGCGAGGGTGCCCCTCACCGACGGCAGCGCGATGCGCAGGAACCGCTGCCAGGCGTTCGCCCCGTCGACGTAGGCCGCCTCCTCGATCTCGTACGGGAGGTTGCGGAAGGCGTTGCGCATCAGCAGCACGTTCATCGCGCCGATGCAGCCCGGCAGGACGACCCCTACGAGGGTGTTGTTCAGGCCGAGCTCACGCATGGTCGTGAACTGGGCGATGATGATGCCCTCGACGGGGACGAGCATCGCCAGGATGAAGACGAGCGTGGCGACGCGGCGTCCGCGGTAGCGCAGCCGGGCCAGGGCGTAGCCCGCGAGCGCCGAGCCGACGCAGTTCGTGACGACGTTGGCTCCGGCGACCTTGAGCGAGTTGAGTGCATAGTCCCAGACCGGGATGGTGTCGGCGACGCGCCGGTAGTTGTGCAGGGTGGGGTCGTCCGGCAGGAAACGCGGCGGCGAGCTGAAGATGTCCTCGGTGGGGCCCTTGAGCGAGGTGGACAGCTGCCAGACGAAGGGGCCGACGGTGAGCGCCAGGACGGCGAGCAGCAGGAGGTAGCGCAGGGCGAGTTCGCGGACGCCGACGCGCCGGCCGTGCTCGTCGGTGACGCGCCGCCGCGGGGTGCGCGCGGTTTCCCCGGGTGCCTGCCGGGCCCCGGGCGCCTTCACGGGGGTGGTCACGCGTCCTCCTTCCGGTCGGCGCGCAGCACGAGCAGCATGAGCGCGACGGTGACGACGAAGACGACGACGGAGAGGGCGGACGCGTAACCGACCCGGCCGGTGAGACCGGTGCCGGTGCGCTGGACGAGCATGACGAGCGTGGTGTCCTCGCCCGCCGGGCCGCCGTCCGGTCCCGCCATCAGGTACACCTCGGAGAAGACCTTGAAGGCGGCGACGGAGGAGAGCGCGCCGACCAGCACCATGGTGGAGCGGACGGCGGGCACGGTGACCGTGAGGAAGCGGCGCACCGTACCCGCGCCGTCCACCGCCGCGGCCTCGTGCAGTTCGCGCGGCACGTCGGCGAGCGCGGCCAGATAAATGATCATGTAGTAGCCGAGGCCCTTCCAGACCGTGACGGCCATGGCGCTCAGCAGGAGCAGCCACTGGTCGCTGAGGAACCCGACCCGGCCGGCGCCGATCGCCTCCAGCAGCGAGTTGACCAGGCCGCGTTCGTCCAGGAGCCACACCCAGATCAGTCCGACCACGACGACGGACGCGACGACGGGGGTGTAGAACGCCGACCGGAAGAAGGTGATGCCGGGGATGCTCTTCCGGACCAGCAGGGCGAGCAGCAGCGGCAGCAGGACGAGCGCGGGGACGACCCCGACGACGTACAGGCAACTATTGCGCAGGCCGATCCAGAACATCTCGTCGTGCAGCAGCTCCCGGAAGTTGTCCAGGCCCACGAACCGGCCGGGGATCAGGGTCCGCCGGTCGGTGAAGGCGTTGACCAGCGTGGAGAGGAACGGGTAGAGGATGAACGCGCCCGTGATCAGCAGGCCCGGCGCGGTGAACAGCCAGGGGCTGGACGGGAGATGGCGTCGCACGCGGTGCGGGGGCCCCTTGGGACCGGGAGGCGTCTCGCGCCGCTGGCCGCTCACCCGGGAGAGTGTGGAACTCGCCATGCCGGCTCAGCCCTGCTGCTTGAGGAGCCGGTCGCAGGCCTTGACAGCGTTGTCAAGGGCCGCTTCGGGGCTCTGCCTGCCCTGCAGCGCCTTGGCGACCTCGTTGCGCAGGGCGGTCTTCATCTGCTCGCTGAACAGGACCGGCGTGTAGTTCACCGCGTTCTTCAGGGATTTGGCGGCGGCGACGCGCACCCGGGTCTCGTCGGTCCCGTCCTCCTTGGTGAAGTACGGGTCGTCCAGCGATCCGGCGGTGCTCGGGAAGATCGCGACCTTCCTGGCGAACGACATCTGGTTCTTCGCGTCGGTGACGTAGTGCGCGAAGGCGACCGCGGCGGGCTTCTGCTTGGTCCGGGAGTTCACCATCACGCCCATCACGTACATGTTCACCTTGCCGGTGCTGGTGATCTGGTCCGTGATGCCGATGTTCTTGTACAGGTTCGGCGCCTGCTTCTTGAAGTTGCCGAGGTCCAGCGCGCTGCCGGGGTTCATGGCGACGGCCCCGGTGAGGAACTTCTTGCCGGACGACTCGGGGGTCGCGGTCAGCGCCTGCGGGTCGAGTGCCTTGGCGTCGTACAACTCCTTGTACTTGGTCAGGAGTTCGATGCCCTTGGCGTCGTCGAAGGTGAACTTGGTGCCTTCGTCGTTCATCAGCCGGACGCCGTAGCGGCCGAAGTCCTCGATGGTGGGCACGTTGGCGAGCGTGGCCACCTCGCCCTTGCTCTTCCTCGCCAGTCGCAGCGCGTCGGCGAAGAGTTCGTCGTACGTCTTCGGAGGCTTAGAGGAATCGAGCCCGGCCTGCTCGAAGAGGCTCTTGTTGTAGAACAGCGGGCCGGTGTTCAGGTACCAGGGGAACGCGTACGTGCCGGTCGTGCCCGGTATCCGGTGGCTGGCCCAGGCCCCGTCCAGGTACTCCCCCCGGTACTTCGCGGCGGCCTTGTCGAGGTCGAGGGCGAGGCCCGCCCGGGCGAGCGGGGCGACGAGGTCGGGCGAGACGTTGACGACGTCCGGCAGGGTGCCGCCGGCCGCGTCCGCGCTGATCTTGTCGGCGTAGCCCTCGGCGGGCTGGTCGACCCACTTCACGTGCGTGCCCGGGTACTGCTTCTCGAAGTCGGCGATCACACCCTCGAAGTACGGCTTGAAGTTCGCTCGCAGGTTCCAGGTCTGGAAGGTGATGTCGCCCTCGATCCTGCCGGAGGCGTCCGTCGAGCCGCTGCCGTCGTCCCCGGAGCCGCAGGCGCTCAACGGCAGGACGACGGTGACAGCGGCGGCGACAGCGAGGGCTCTGCGGGAGATACGCACGGATGGGGCTCCTTCGCAGGGGATGAACGGGTGCCGTCGCAGACCTTGCACGCAGGCCCGTCGGGAAGTCAATGCATTCGTACAAACGAAATTCTCCTGCCGGTCGAAACACCAGGTCAGAGCCGCTCCTTGAATCCGCGTCCATCTCTAACTAATGCGCTTTAGTCAAAGCTCGCTCAAGCGCTTTAGTCAGCAGTCGGCTGCGGTAGGCTGACGGCCGCAAGTCACAGGGAAAGGGGCCAGGTGTCAGCCAAGCGATCCCCCGCGCGCCGGCCGACGATGAAGGACATCGCGCAGCGTGCCGGGGTCTCCGAGAGCGCGGTCTCCTTCGCGCTGAACGACCGGCCCGGAGTCTCCGAGGTGACACGGGACCGGGTGCGCCGGGTCGCCGAACAGCTGGGCTGGCGGCCCAGCACGGCGGCACGGCAGCTGTCCGGCGAGGGCACGGCCACCGTCGGCCTCGTGGTGGCGCGCCCGGCGGACACCCTGGGCGTGGACTCGTTCTTCCTGCAGCTGATCTCGGGGATCCAGGAAGTGCTGGCCGAGCGCCATCTCGGCCTGCTCTTCCAGGTGGTGGAGGACGTGGCCGCCGAGTGCGCGGTGTACCGGCGGTGGTGGGCCGAGCACCGCGTGGACGGTGTACTGGTCGTCGATCCGCGCACCGACGACCCTCGGCCGGACCTCCTCGACGAACTGGGGCTGCCCGCCGTGGTCATCGGCGGGGTGCCCGACGCGGGGCACCCGGGGCTGTCCGTCGTGTGGGCGGACGACGCCGGCGCGATGGCCGCGGTCGTCGGCGAGCTGCATGCCCTCGGGCACCGCCGGATCGTGCACATCGCGGGCCTGCCCGGCCTCGCGCACACCGAGCGCCGGATCCGTACGCTGCGCGACGAGGCCGCCCGGCGCGGCCTGGCCGGGGTGCGCTCGGTGACCACGGACTACTCGGACGCGCAGGGCGCGGCGGTGACCCGCCGCGTCCTGGAGCAGGGCACACCGCCGACCGCGCTGGTCTACGACAACGACGTGATGGCCGTCGCCGGGGTGGCCGCCGCGGCCGAGCTCGGCTTCTCGGTTCCCGGGGACGTGTCGGTGGTGGCCTGGGAGGACTCCGCACTGTGCCGCATGGTCAAGCCGTGGCTCTCCGCGCTCTCCCGCGACACCGTGGAGTTCGGGCGCACCGCCGCGCAGGAACTGACGGCGCTGCTGGACGGTGGCCCGGCGCGCACGGTGCAGGTCCCGGTGCCGCGGCTGATCGAACGGGACAGCACGGGGCCCTGCGGGACGTGACCGCCGACGGCTGAACCGTCGGGCCCGGGGTGCCTGGCTGCCGGGGTGCCGGAGGTCCGGGGGTGCCGCAGGTCCAGGGGTGCCGCAGGTCCAGGGGTGCCGGACGTCCAGAGGCGGCCGGGGTCCCAAGGCACCCCGGTTCCGCACGCGAGGGTTCCTGGAACGCCCTCGCTGTCCGGCCGACTCCCCGGGGGGCGACGCGATGACCGGGGCGGCCGGTCGAGGGGGCTCGACGCGGGGCCCTCTCTGCGGGCACAGTGCTCCCTACTACTCGTGAGTAAGCCCGCGTTGCCCGACGAGGAGCCCGCCGCGCCCCGCTGTGCGGCGCACCCCACCGTGCGGCGCACCCAGCGACAAGGAGCGCCCGTGACCAGCTGGGCCGGCCGGACCGCCGCCGACATAGCCGCCGCCGTGCGCGAGAAGAGGGTCACACCGCGCGAGGTGGTGGCCGAGCACCTCGCGCGGATCGAGCGCCTCGACACCCGGGTCGGCGCCTTCCGCAAGGTGCGGGCGGACGCGGCGCTCGCCGAGGCCGACGAGGTCGCCGCCCGCCCGGACCTGGCGGAACTGCCCCTCGCGGGAGTCCCGTTGGCGGTCAAGGACAACCTGCCCGTACGGGGCGAGGCCACCCGCAACGGCACCGCGGCGACGGCGGACACTCCCGCCGTCCACGACCACGTCACGGTGGCGCGGCTGCGTGCCGCGGGCGCCGTCGTGGTGGGCGTGACGAACGTGCCGGAGCTCTGCGTCTTCGGGACCACCGACGGGGTGCACGGCATCGCGCGCAACCCCTGGGACACCTCCCGCACGGCGGGCGGTTCGTCGGGCGGCAGTGCGGCCGCGGTCGCCGCCGGGCTGGTGCCGCTCGCCCTCGGCAACGACGGGATGGGCTCGCTGCGGATCCCGGCCGCCCACTGCGGGCTCGTGGGACTGAAGCCGGGGTACGGCGTGGTGCCGGCCGGCATCGGCCACGGGGACTGGTTCGGCATGTCGGAGAACGGGCCACTCGCGACCACCGTCGAGGACGCCCGTCTGATGTTCTCGGTCCTCGCCGGCACCGCCGGTGCCCCCGGGACGGACAACGACGCGGCACGCCCGTCCGGGGGCGCGGGGCGCAGCATCGCCCTCTCCCTGCGCAGCCCGCTCGTCGGGGTGCGCGTCACCCGGCCGTACACGACCGCCGCCCGCGAGGCCGCGGGGCTGCTGGCGGGTGCCGGTCACCGGGTACGGCGCGCGGATCCCCCGTACCCGTGGTGGCTCGGCACCACCTCGCTGGCCCACTGGACCGCGGGCACCGCGGTGGACGCCGAGGATCTCGACCCGCGGCGGCTCACCCGGCGCACCCGTGTCCACGCGGCCGTGGGACGCAGGTTCGCGCGGAGCGTCCGCGGCGGTGACCGGCGTGCGGAGCTGCGCCGGCGGCTGGAGCCGTTCCTCGCGGAGCACGACGTGCTGCTGACTCCGGCGCTCGCCCGGCGCGGACCGGCCGCGGCGGACTGGCACGAGCGGGGCTGGCTGCGCAACCTGCTGGTCAACACCGGTTGCTCGCCGATGACGCCGCCCTGGAATCTGACCGGCTGGCCCGCGATGTCCGTCCCGTTCGGCACATCGGTGTCGGGCGCCCCGTGTGCCGTGCAGCTCGTGGGAAGGCCCGGCTCGGAACCCGTACTCCTGGACGTGGCGGGGCAGTTGGAGACGCTGCGGCCGTGGCGGCGCACCGCACCGCTCGACTAGCGAGCAGGGGCTGCCGTGTCAGAGGGCCCGGTACATGACGTGCAGGCCCACCCGGCCGTGCCGGGCGTGCTCGTAGGCGTCCGGGACGGTGCCCAGGATCGTGAAACCGAGCGAAGTCCACAGCTTGACGGCGGGGTTGGTCTCCACCACGGCGTTGAACACCATGCCGCGGTAACCGTCGGCCTTCGCCGCGGCGAGGAGGTGTTCGGCGAGCGCGCGGCCGATGCCGCGGCCGGACCGGTCGGGGTCGACCATGAAGCCCGCGTTGGCGATACGGGCGGCCGGGCCGCCGTAGTTGGGGGTGACGTAGGCGGAGCCGACGACGGTTCCGGTGTCGTCCTGCGCCACGTACACCCGCTTGCCCGGCCCCATCCACAGGGCGCGGGCGGCCTCCTCGGAGGTGTCCGGGTCCCAGGCATAGGTCTCGGCGGCGGCGACGATGCGGTGCCAGAAAGGCCAGATCCGCGGCCAGTCCTCGGCCGCGGCTTCCCTGATCAGCATGGGCGTCAGTCTGGCACGCCCATGCTGATCGCGGTGGCGACGGGTCCTCTGCGGCTTTTCCGGAGGTCAGTCCACGCTGGGCAGGATATGGGGCTCGGCGAGGTCGTCCTCGTAGCCCGCGAGGCGGATCGGTGCGGACCTGGCCCACACGTCGAGGCTGCCGAGCTTCTTCTCGGACAGGCCTGCACGCTCCAGGCGTTCCTTGGACCGTTGATCGGGGTTCGTCTTCTCCGGTGTCACCGCGCACTCCTTATGTGTCGGGTCACCCTCGGGCTGTACTGGCCCACTCTGCTGCCGTGCGCCTGACGCCCGCTCGGGTCTGGGTCGAAGCGGTTCGGACGCGGTGGCGCCGGTAAGTCGAGGGAGAGCAGGCCGTGATGTACGGCTTGTCCCGGGACGGACCGTGGGTGTGGGTGTGACCCAGTGTGGCTGTCCGTCCGCTACAGAGTAACCAAATGAGCGGGCGCCCGCTCGATGGGGCTGAAAACAACAGGTAACCGTATCGAGTCGTCCGGCGTCCATCCCCTCACGATACGGGGGCATTTGGAAGTCTGCGCCCCAAACATCCACCACCCGTTCGGCTCAGCGGGGGAAAGAAAATGCGGACCGCGGCACATCCCGGGAGGGGCCCGGACGGAGGGGATGAACCCGGGGGGATCGCGATCCGGCCCTGAACGCGCCTGCGCCGGCGCTCTGTTGCCTGACGAACCGCCAGGGCACGGTACGTGGGGGGACGTCGCCCGCGCCGTGGTCCGGCCGGCCTCCTGCGCGGCCCGGTGGAGCACGGGCGCGGACCTGCTGGTGGACGGGGGACGCGAGTCCGCGCGGCGCCGCCCGCGGCGGGGACGTACCCCGTGCACGAACGGCTTACGGCGCCGCGCGTCCCGTCAGCCCTGAGGGGTCACCACTTGCCGGGCGCGTAGTCCTTCAGGAAGACGCCGTACAGGTCCTCGCCCTGCTCGCCGCGGACGATCGGGTCGTACACGCGGGCCGCGCCGTCGATGAGGTCGAGCGGGGCGTGGAAGCCCTCGTCGGCGAGCCGCATCTTGTCGGGGTGGGGGCGCTCGTCGGTGATCCAGCCGGTGTCGACGGCGGTCATCAGGATGCCGTCCTTCTGGAACATCTCCTGGGCGCTGGTGCGCGTCAGCATGTTCAGGGCGGCCTTGGCCATGTTGGTGTGCGGGTGGCCCGCACCCTTGTAGCCGCGGTTGAAGACGCCCTCCATCGCGGAGACGTTCACGATGTAGGTCCGCTTCGCCGGCGCCGCCGCCATCGCCGCCCGGAGCCGGCTGATGAGGATGAACGGCGCGGTGGAGTTGCAGAGCTGGACCTCGAGGAGCTCGACCGGCGTGACCTCCTCGACGGACTGGATCCAGCTGTTGGTGTCGTGCAGGTCGGGCACGAGACCGCCCGCGTCGATCGCCGTGCCGGCCGCGATCCGCTCCAGGGAGGCCGATCCGGAGACCAGCGCGAGGTCGGTGACCTCCTGCGCGGTGAGCGCGCCGCCGCCGGCGACCGGAAGCGCGGCCACGGCGCCGGAGCCGAAGGTACCGATCACCTCGGCCGGGGGCAGCTCACCGGCGGGCAGCGGACCGGACTCGGCGGCCAGCAGCTCGCTGTAGGCGCCCGCGGAACGGCGTACGGTCTGGGCCGCGTTGTTGATCAGGATGTCGAGGGGGCCCTCGGCGGCGACCGAGTCGGCGAGGGCGACCACCTGCGCGGGATCGCGCAGGTCGATGCCGACGATCTTCAGGCGGCCGATC
The DNA here is from genome assembly GCF_042871785.1 of Streptomyces sp. NPDC005551. Lineage (NCBI taxonomy): Bacteria > Bacillati > Actinomycetota > Actinomycetes > Kitasatosporales > Streptomycetaceae > Streptomyces > Streptomyces sp. NPDC005551. Next base: position 714,302 of record NZ_JBIAJE010000003.1, read on the forward strand.
CACTCGTCGCTGTCCGGCATGGCCTTGAAGCGGCGGATGGCGTCATTGGGGAAGCGCGTGGTGATGGTGGTGTGCGCGCCGTCGCGCAGCAGCCGCAGCGCGATGTACATGCCGATCTTGGCGCGGCCGCCGGTGAGCAGCGCGCGCTTCCCGGCGAGGTCGGCGCGGGCCTCGCGCCGCGAGCGGTTCTCCGCGGCGCAGCCCTGGCAGAGCTGGTGGTAGAAGTAGTCGACCTCGACGTACCGCGTCTTGCAGATGTAGCAGGAGCGCGGGCGCTGCAGGATCCCCGCGATCTCGCCGGCGTCCGTCACCGACGACGGGAGGATGCCTTCCGTCTCGTCGTCGATGCGCTGGGCGGATCCGGTGGCCGTGGACTCGGTGACCGCCTTGTCGTGGGCGGTCTTCGCGGCCCGGCGCTCCTGGCGGCGGCGCTGCTTGACCGTGCGGTAGACGCCGGCGGTGGCACGGCGTACCGCGATGGCGTCGGGGTGGTCGACGTCCAGCTTGTCGAGCTCCTCGAGCACGCCGAGGCAGACGGCGAGGCGTTCCGGGTCGATACCGGGGCCCCACGACACCTCCGCGAGGTCCGTGGCACCCGTCTGGCCGTGCTCTGTCACCGTCATCGCCGCTGCGTTCCTCATGTCACTCGGTCCGCCGCGCGCCTCGAACGGCCACGGCAGCTCCCAAAAGGGGGCACCCTACACGCTGCTCCCTCCATCCCGCCAGCTCAGGAGCATACTGACGCGGCGGGTGTCAGCAAAATGGTCGCATGTCACCCGGCCGGCCCTCCTGGTCCGCCACCGGGAGCCCGGTTCGGCGCCGGTCGCCGTCGGCCGGGGACGCGCCGACCTCCGCCAGTTCGGCGATCTCTTCGCGCAGGGCACGCGCCAGCACGTCGAGGTCCGGCACCGCCTCCGCGTCGGCGACCAGCCCGTAGTGGACGCGTCCGCGGAACGTGGACACGGCGAAGGCGAGGGAGTGGCCGTGGGCGAGCGGCGCGAGCGGGAAGACCGCGGTGAGCGGGGAGCCGCCTAGCGTCAGGCTGAGACCGGGCAGCGGCACGCTGGTGACGAGGACATCGAAGAGCAGCCGGGCCGCCTGGCCGACGAGAGGCCCGCTGAGCCGGTGCCCGAGGGGCGGCACATGGTCGGCGAGCAGTGCGACGGCGCCCGCGCCCCGGTGGGGCCCCGCGTCCTTGTTGCGGTCCATCGCGGTGCGCACGGTGCGCAGTCGGCCGAGCGGATCCGGATCGTCCACCGGCAGCCGTACCAGGTAGCCAGACAGCCGGTTGCCCTGCGGGTGCGCGGTGCGCGGGCGGCGCCGGGAGACCGGGATCAGCGCCCGGGGCGCGACCCCCTCGCTGCCGTCGCCCCGCTCGTCGAGCCAGCGCCGCAGCCCGCCGGCGACCACGGCGATCAACACGTCGTTGACGGTGCCGCCGACGCTCTTGCGGACGCGGTGCACCTCGTCGAGGTCGATGACGACACCCGCGGTCCTGCGGGTGCCGGTGGCCTCGGAGGTCAGCGCGGACGAGGACCGTACGTCCCGGGTGGCGCGGGCGACGGACGCCCCGATGTCGAGGGCGCGGCCCAGGTCGCGGAGCGTGTCGCGCAGGCGCCCCGGCAGGTCGCGCGCGTCCGGGAGAAGGCTCCGCGGGGGTGCGGCGGGGCGCGGCCTCGGTGCGGGCAGGTCCGTCGGGTCCATGAGTGCCGCGGCGAGCGTCAGCGCCCGCAGTCCGTCGGCGAGGGCGTGGTGGAAGGTGAAGAGGACGGCGAACGACATGCCGTCCTCGGCGGGCAGCACGTGGGCCTGCCACGGGGGCCGGCCGCGCTCCAGGGGGAGCTCCATGAGACGGCCCGCGACGGCGTGGAAATCGCGTGTCGGCGCGTGGAGGCGTACGTGCCGGAGCGGGTCGAAGTCGGGTACGGGCTCCCGCGTCGCTCCGCCGAAGGCCAGCGGGGAGGGCAGCGGCTGCCAGCAGTCACGGATCCGCATGCGCAGCCCCGGAACTGCCGCGGCGCGCGACGCGAGGAGTTCAGCCGCGTGCGCACCCGCGCCGGGCGACCGGGCCGCGAAGACCCCGAGGGCACCGAGGTGCATGGGGTGCCGGGCGGACTCGATGTTCCAGAACGCCAGGTCGAGTGGTGCGAGCGGCTCTGAGGTCAAGGGCTTGCTCTCGCGTCGACGGTCGGGTGAGCCGGCAAGTCACCCTCTGACCGTCGATTACGGTCAAGGGTGATCAAGCAGCGCTCAGTCGACATCAGAGTACGTCCCGCCCCTCGGCGAGAGGCGGGACGCAGGGGTGGCGGAGGAGCTACCGGGTCAGTTGAGGGCGGGCGGTGCGGCCGCCTCGGACGTGCCCCACCCGGACGGCTCCGGGCCGACGGTGAAGGCGAGCGAGCGGATGCCACGCAGCTTGTCCGTCGTCAGATACGTACGCCCGTACGCGTCGCCGTCCACCCGCGCCGACCGGATGTACCGGGAACTGTCCGAGGTGCCCGGCGCCGTCACGGTCAGGGCGCCGCGCGGGTAGTAGCGCCGGTCCAGGGTGAGGTCGACGCGGTCGAAGACGGGCGTGGACAGGCCCCAGCTGTCGTAGCCGGGCTGCACCGGGAAGATCCCGATGGACGACAGGACGTTCCAGGCGGACATCGTGCCCAGGTCGTCGTTGCCCGTCATGCCGGTCGGGGTGTCGGTGAACAGGGTCAGGGCCGCGTGGACCACGTCCGTGGTCTTCCAGGGCTCACCGGTCGACAGGTAGGTGTAGGGGGCGATGAGGTCCGGCTCGTTCTGCGGGTTGTACTTGTCCGCGTTGTAGTAGTCGTACGGCCCGTTGACCCACACCTCGCGGGCGGTCTTCGCCGGGTCCTTCAGCAGCTCGTCGTAGGCGAAGAACGCGTCGAGCCGTTCGTTGGCCGCCCGTTTGCCGCCGATCAGGGCGACCATGCCGGGCAGGTCCTGCGGCACGAGCCACTGGTACTGCCAGGACGTGCCCTCGTGGAAGCCCTCGCTGCGGGCGGGGTCCGCCGGTCCGGTGAAGGCCCCGGCGGCGTCGCGTGCGCGGAAGAAGCCGGTCGAGGCGTCGAAGATCCTGCGGTAGTTCTGCGCCCGGGCGGCGTAGCGCGCTGCGTCCGCCCCGTGCCCGAGGTCGCGTGCCATCTCGCCGAGCATGGCGTCCGACAGGGCGTACTCCAGAGTCGCGGACGCGCCGTGGTCGTAATCGGAGTCGCCGGGCTTCGCGTGCGGGCGCCCCTTGACGTGGGGTACGAAACCGTTGGCCTGGTACTCCTTGTTCGCCTCGCGGCCGACGGCCGGCGAGTCGGCGGGCGGCACCCCGTCCGCGTTCCTCTTCAGCGCGCGGTAGGCCCGCTCCTCGTACCCCTTGAGCAGCCCCTGCTGATAGGCGTTGGTGAGGAAGGGGGTGACCGGGTCGCCGGTCATGATGTTCGTCTCGACGGTCCCGTAGCCCCATTTGGGGAGCCAGCCGCTCTCCTCGTCGATCCTGATGACGGAGATCGCCATGTCGCGGGCCTCGCGCGGCGCGAGCAGGGACAGCAGCTGCGACTGGGTGCGGTAGGTGTCCCACAGCGACCAGTTCTGGTAGTACGTGAAGCCCTTCGCGCGGTGGATCCGCTGGTCCCAGCCGGTGTAGCGGCCGTCGGCGTCGCTGCCGATGTTGGGCGCGAGGAAGGACCGGTACAGGGACGAGTAGAACGTGCGGCGCAGGGTGTCGCCGCCGCCCCGTACGCGTACGTCGTCGAGCCGGTCCTCCCAGGAGCGGTGGGCCGCCTTCCTGACCGCGTCGAACGAACGGCCGCCCTCGGAGCGGAGGTTGACGGCCGCACCTCGGGCGTCCACGTACGACAGGGCGGTGGTCGCCTCGACCGTGCGGTCCCCGGTGGTGTCGAAGCGGACGAAGGCGCCGTTGCGGCCGGTGCCCGCCGACTCCTTGGAGCCCGTGGTGACGGTGTCGCCGTTCCAGGTGCCGGACGTCGTGAACGGCCGGTCGAAGCGGGTGACGGTGTAGACGGTGTAGGGCTTCGTGTCCTGGCAGAAGCCGCTGCCGGTGATCGCGGTGCGCACCGTGCGGTTGTCGAGGATCTCGACCTCGGTGGTGATCCCCCTGTGCAGCGACTGGCCCGCGTTCAGCAGGACGTTGGCCTTGGCGGTCGCGGGGAACGTGTACCGCTGCACGCCGGTGCGTTCCGTCGCGGTCAGCTCCGCCTCGATGCCGGTCTTCAGGCCAACCTTGTAGTAGCCGGGGCTCGCGGACTCGTCGTCATGGCTGAACTCGGCCTGGTAGGCGGCGTAGTCGGTCTTCGTGACGTCCCCGGTGGTCGGCAGTACCGGCAGATCACCGCCGAGGCCGCAGCCGACGCCCGACAGATGGACGAGCGAGAACCCGCGGATGTGGGTGTGGGAGTAGTCGTAGCCGGTGTTGTGGCCGGTGTCCGGCGAGAACTGCACCATCCCGAACGGCACCGCGGCACCCGGGTAGGTGTTGCCCTCGTTCTCCGTCCCGATGAACGGGTTGACCAGGTCGGTGAGCGGTCCGTCCTGCGCGTCGGCGGCCTGGGCGGCCGGCGCGGTGAAGGAGCTGCCGAGCAGCGCGGCGGCGACGACCGCCATGCCCGCTCCGCGGAGCCGTTGGGTCCATTTCATGGGCGGGAGGGCCTCCTCAGGCTTGGACAACGTTGTCAAAGCATGCAGCGCGCTCATTCTTCGTCGTGTACGTGTACTCGTCAAGGGTCGCGGCCGGGCCCCGGCGTGGCGCTGAGCCGGTGCACGGCACGTGTCACATGGGCCGCCTTGTGCCACGGTGAAGCGGGGGTTACCTATGGAGCAGTGCTTCCGCCATCGTGACGGCGCGCCAGCCATCTCGAACCCGGCGCGGGTGCCGGCCGTGACCTGCCGCCGGGCGCCCCGGCGGAGTGACCGGGGCGGAACGGGTCGCGGACGACGGCCCGTTGGACCGCGGTCGGCCGTCGACCGGCTGAGCGCGGGGGTGTCCGGCCGGCCCGGTCCGCCCGGGTGGGAGGGGCGGACCGGGCCGGCGTCCCGTCGGCGGGTCGGGGCGAGGCGCTCGCCGGGCGGCGGGGAGGTGCCGGCCCGGAGAGCGCCTCGCCGTCAGACGCAGCCCTGCGGTGTCGGCTGCGACGCGCCCCGGATCAGCGCCTCGTGGGCCGCCCTGAGCCGCGCCGCATCGGGTTTGACCACCCTGCGGTCGTAGGTGACCAGGCCGTTCAGCTCACCCTCCACGTCCGAGATCTGGGTGTAGACGGCGCCGTTCCCGCCCTTGCAGGTCAGCTTCCGCACTTCGGCCAGCCGGGCGAGGTAGTCGTCCGTGTACGTCGACGGGTCCACGTCCACGTAGGACTGCTGCACCGACCAGGCGTGTCCCGGCACCGCGAGCCCGAGGCCCCCGTACTCGCCGCTGACCAGGGCCCGTTCACCGTCCGGACGGGGTGGCAGCGCCGGGCTCGGGTAGCCGTGTTCGTCGATGATGTCGCCGGTGCCTCCGTCGCGTCCGAGGTTGATGCCCGACATGCTGTTGACCAGCCGGGTCGGGTCCCAGGCCTTGGCCTGGTCGGCGATGCGCGCCTCCTCGTACTGGCCCCAGCCCTCGTTGAAGGTCACCCACATGACGACCGACGGGCTGCTGACGTGCTCGTCGATCATCTGCTTCATCTCGCGCTCGTACTGGGCGCGGGACGCGGCGTCCGGGTCGACACCCGCGGTCATCGCGGGCATGTCCTGCCAGACCAGCAGGCCCAGCCTGTCGGTCCAGTAGAACCACCGGTCGGGTTCCACCTTGATGTGCTTGCGGACCGAGTTGAAGCCCAGCTTCTTGTGCAGCTTCAGGTCGTACGCGAGTGCCTCGTCGGTAGGGGCGGTGTGCAGTCCGTCCGGCCAGAAGCCCTGGTCGAGCGTGGCCATCAGGAAGACCGGCTTGCCGTTGAGGACGGTGCGCGGGGTGCCGTTCACCTTCTCGACGGCGATGGACCGCATCCCGAAGTAGCTGCCGACGCGGTCACCGCCGACCCTGACCGACAGGTCGTAGAGGAACGGATCGTCCGGCGACCACAGATGCGGGTCGTCGATCCTCAGGACCAGCGGCCGTCCCGTGCGGCCGCTGACCGTGGCGACCTTGTGCCGCCCGGCGTACGCGGTCGCCGTGACCGCGAGTCCGTCGCGCACGCCCTTCGGCTCCACGGTCAGCTGCTTCCTGCCGACGTCGGGCGTGAGCTTCAGCGAGTCGACGTGGTCGGCGGCCACGGGCTCCATCCACACGGTCTGCCAGATACCGGAGGACGGGGTGTACCAGATGCCGCTCGGGTCCAGGCGCTGCTTGCCCACCGGCGGGTTCTCGCCGCCCTGCGCGTCGGTCGGGTCGTAGACGCCGACGATCAGCTCCTGGGTGCGGCCGGGCTTCAGCGCGTCGGTGACGTCGGCGCTGAACTTGTCGTAGCCGCCCTTGTGCTCGGCGACCCGGGTGCCGTTGACGTACACCTCGGACTGCCAGTCGACGGCGCCGAAGTTGAGGCGCAGCCGTTTGCCGGAGCCGACCTTCCAGTCGGCCGGGACGGTGAACGTGCGGCGGTACCACATGCGGTCCTCGTGCCGTTCGACGCCGGAGAGCTGGGACTCCACGGGGTACGGGACGAGGATCCGCTCGGCCAGCTTCCGGCCCACGGGCGGCTGCTCGCCGGCCTCGGCGGCGGCGAACTGCCACCGCCCGTTGAGGTTCCGCCAGGCGTCGCGGGTCAGCTGGGGCCTCGGGTACTCGGGCAGGGCGTTGCGCGGTCCCACGTCGTCGGCCCACTTGGTGCGCAGTTCGTGGGTGGAGTGGTTGGGGCCGCTGCTCCAGAAGGCGCTGACAACGTTGCCGTCGGCTCCGAGCAGGCCGCCCCGGCCGTCGTAGCGCAAATCCGCGGTGCCGCGGGCGGTGCCGGTCTTGTTGCCGACGACCGGTTCCTTCAGCGCGATGTTCAGGGCCTTGTGGTCGGACCGGTCCAACGTGGCTTTGCCCAAGGGCCACTTGGCGCCGCCGATGACGGCCTCCACGTGGTCGGCGAGACCGGCCGGCGGCGCTTTCAGGCGCTGCGCGAAGTCCAGCCGGAGCGTCCGGCCGTCCTTGAGGACCGTGGTCCTGATGGCGCCGTCGTATGCATAGCCCTCGGGCAGCCGCAGCGCCGACTGCGGCACGGCCTCCTTGCTGCCGCCGGGCTCGGTCCAGCGCAGATGGAGGTTGGAGCCTCCGAAGTGCTCGAAGTACTCGACCTTGATGTCGTAGGCGCGGCCGGCGGTCAGTTCGACCGGCTCCGAGGTCTGCTCGCGGTCCCAGTCGTCGACCCAGTGGTCGATGGCCGGCTTCCCGTCGATCCACAGCCGGAAGCCGTTGTCGCCGGTGATCGAGAAGGTGTGGGCGCCGGTCTTCTCCGGCACGATCCTGCCGGTCCAGCGGACGTTGACGTCGTCCGACCGTCCGGTGGCGAAGTTCAGGCGCGGCTCCAGGTTGTCGAAGTCGAGGTGGGTGTCGAAACCGGTGGCCTTGAGCTCGTGGAAGTCGAAGGCGCCGGGGGCGGACTGGGTGTAGTACTCGCCCTTGAGGCCGTGGACCTCGACGGGGTCCTCGGCCGCGGTCGCGGCGGGCGTGGCGGTGAGTCCCGCCGTCCCGAGGGCCGCTGCGAGCAGGAACGCCATTCGGATTCTGAGTCGGCTGATGCGCACGGATCCTCCTTGGCTCAGGAAGGGTGGCGGCTCGGTGCTTCAGTCTGTACAACGTTGGAAGCAACGGCAGTTGGCATGAGAGCACGGCTCCCGGCCTCTGTCCAGGGCCATGACGAACGCCCCGGTGAGAGAGCCCCCATCGATGCGGAGGAGATCCCTTGCGGGTCAGCCTGAAGGACGTCGCGGAACGCGCCGGCGTCTCGATCAAGACGGTCTCGAACGTCGTGAACAACTATCCGCACGTCACACCCGCCATGCGCGCGAAGGTCCAGGAGGCCATCGACGACCTGGGCTACCGCCCGAATCTGACGGCACGCCACCTGCGCAAGGGCCGTACGGGCATCATCGCGCTCGCCGTGCCCGAGCTCGGCAACCCGTACTTCGCTGAGCTCGCCGGCGCTGTCATCGACGCGGCCGCCGAGCACGAGTTCACGGTGCTGCTCGACCACACCCGCGGCGACCGTCAGCAGGAGATGCTGGTCAGCCAGGGGTTCCGGGCCAATGTGATCGACGGCCTGATCCTCAGTCCGCTGGAACTCGAGGCCGAGGACCTGCGCGCCCGCACGGACGACGTGCCCCTGGTGCTGCTCGGCGAGCGGGAGTACGACCTGCCCCACGACCACATCGCGATCGACAACGTGGCGGCGGCACGCGCGGCCGTACGTCACCTGCTGAGCCGTGGCCGGACGAGGATCGCCTACCTCGGCGCGCGGACCGACTCGGCCAACCGGCCCGCCCATCTGCGCCTCGTCGGCTGGCGCGAGGAGCTGGCGGCGGCCGGGGTGCCCGCGCCCGAGGAGCTGGTGGTACCCGTCGGCGGCTGGGACCGCGACGAGGGCGCGCGGGCGATGGCGCGGGTGCTGGACTCGGGAGTGCGTCCGGACGCCGTCTTCGCGTACAACGACCTGGTCGCGATCGGTGCGATGCGGGTGCTGCACGAGCGCGGGCTGCGGGTGCCGTGGGACGTGGCGGTGGTCGGTTTCGACGACATCGCGGAGGGCCGGTTCGGCGCGGTCACGCTGACCACGGTCTCGCCGGACAAGCAGGCGATCGCCCGCATGGCGGTGGCCTCGCTGCTGCGCAGCCTGTCGGGCCGTACGGACCCCGGCGGGCGTGAACTCATCGCGGAATTCAGGCTCGTGGAGCGGGAGAGCACACTGGGCCGACGCTGACGGGATTTCGGACAGAAGGCTTTACAGCCCTCTTCCAACGATGTAAAAACCTCCCCTGAACGACGTGCACATCGAGTTGACCGCAAGAGCCGAACTTCCCCGGGAGCACTCTCAGCGCCGGGGCCGTGCCGTTTGGGGACTCCATGAAGCCGACCGCATTCCTTCGCCGCACCCCTGTCCGGACCCTCCTCGCCACCGGCCTCGTCACGAGCCTCGCGCTCGTCTCCGGATGCGCCAAGCCCGAGGACGACGACGGGAAGGACAAGAACCCCGCGAGCCAGGGCGACTCCGGACAGGTCGTCGCGACGCCGGACGCCGGATCAGGACCGGCCTGCGCCATCGACGCGTACGGCGGCAAGAAGCTCGACCTCGAGACCGCCACCGTCGGCTTCTCCCAGTCCGAGAAGGAGGCCAACCCCTTCCGGATCGCGGAGACGGCCTCCATCAAGGCCGAAGCGGAGAAGCGCGGCGTGAAACTGCTGACCGCCAACGCGCAGTCGCAGTTCTCCAAACAGATCAGCGACGTCCAGGACCTCATCGCCAAGGGCGCCGACCTGCTGGTGATCGCGCCGCTGAACTCCGACGGCTGGGAACCGGTGCTGCGCGCCGCGTCCGCGAAGCACATCCCGATCGTCACGATCGACCGGAAGATCAACGCCACCGCGTGCAAGGACTATGTGACCTTCATCGGCTCGGACTTCGTCGAGCAGGGCAGGCGGGCCGCGGACCGGATGATCGAGGCGACCGGCGGCAAGGGCGAGATCGCCGTGCTGCTCGGCGCCGCGGGCAACAACGTGACCACCGAGCGCACCGAGGGCTTCGAGGACCGCATCAAGGAGAAGGCACCCGGACTCGAGATCGTGTTCAGGCAGACCGGGGAATTCGCCCGCGAGAAGGGCCAGTCGGTCACCGAGAACCTCATCCAGTCCAAGCCGGGCATCACCGGGATCTACGCCGAGAACGACGAGATGGGACTCGGCGCCGTCAACGCCCTCAAGGGGGCCGGCAAGAAGCCCGGCGCCATCAAGATCGTGACGATCGACGGCACGCGCAACGCCGTGCAGGGCATCGTCGACGGCTGGATCGACGGCGTCATCGAGTCCAACCCGCGCTTCGGTCCGCTCGCCTTCCAGACCCTCGACACCTTCACCGAGGGCGAGAAGGTCGCGCAGAACGTCGTCATCGAGGACAGCGCCTACACGAGTGACAACGCCGAGGCGGACCTGGGCAAGGCCTACTGACATGCTGGCGGTGACCGGTCTGTCCAAGAACTTCCCCGGCGTGAAGGCCCTGTCCGGGGTGGACTTCACGGCCCGCGCCGGGGAGGTGCACGCGCTCGTCGGCGAGAACGGCGCGGGCAAGTCGACCCTCATCAAAGTCCTCACCGGCGCGCACCGGCCCGACGAGGGCGAGATGACCTACGACGGCGCCCCGGTCCGTTTCGCCACACCGCTCCAGGCGCAGCACGCGGGCGTCTCCACCATCTACCAGGAGGTCAACCTCGTCCCGCTGATGAGTGTGGCCCGCAATCTCTTCCTCGGCCGCGAACCCCGCGGCAGGCTGGGCCTGATCGACTTCCGGCGCATGCACCGCGAGGCCGACGAGGCGCTGCGCGGGCTCGGCATCCGGATCGACGTCCGCAGACCGCTGCGTGAACTCGGCGTCGGGGCACAGCAGATGGTGGCCCTGGCCCGGGCGGTCTCGGTCGACGCCCGGGTCGTCGTCATGGACGAGCCGACCTCCTCGCTCGAACCCCGCGAGGTGCGCACCCTCTTCGGACTGATCCGGATGCTGCGCGGACGCGGGATCGCGGTGGTCTACGTCAGCCATCGCCTCGACGAGCTGTACGAGATCTGCGACACCGTCACCGTGCTGCGTGACGGCAAGGTCGTGCACACGGGCCCGATCGCCGGCCTCGACCGGCTCAAACTCGTGTCCCTGATGCTGGGGCGCGATATCGGCGCCGTACGGGACAAGGGCCTGACGGAGTTCACCGGGAGTCACGACACACAGTCCGAACCGGTGCTTCAAGCGACTGACTTGGCGGTCCGTCATCGACTGCGGGCGGTGTCCGTGAGTGTGCGGCCCGGTGAGGTCGTAGGCCTCGGCGGGTTGCTCGGCTCGGGGCGCAGCGAGACCGTGAAGGCGATCGCGGGCGCGCTGCCCCTCGACTCCGGCCGGGTCGTCGTGGCGGGGGCGGCGGTGCGCACCGGCTCGACGCCCGCCGCGATCCGGGCCGGCATCAGCCTGCTGCCCGAGGACCGGAAGGCGGAGGGCATCGTCCCGGGGCTCTCGGTCCGTGAGAACATCGCCCTCGCCGCGCTGCCAGGGCTGTCCCGGTTCGGTCTGGTCGACGAGGCCCGCGTCGACCGGATCGTCGACACCTTCATGAAGCGGCTGCGCATCAAGGCCGCGGGACCGCACCAGAAGGTCGGCGAACTCTCCGGCGGCAACCAGCAGAAGGTGCTGCTGGCCCGCTGGCTCGCCATGAACCCGAAGGTCCTGCTGCTGGACGAGCCGACCCGGGGCATCGACGTCGGCGCCAAGGCGGAGGTGCAGCGGCTCATCGACGAACTGGCCGACGACGGCCTCGGGGTGGTGCTGATCTCCTCGGACACGGAGGAGCTGATCGAGGGCAGCGACCGGGTGATCGTCCTGAAGGACGGCGTGGTGGTCGAGGAGCTCACCGGCGACGCCGTCACCGAGGACCGGCTGATGCGGGCCCTCGCGACCGCGCCCACCGGCACCGGAGGTACGACGCCGGCCCCGGCCGGCGTCGTGGTGTCCGGCGGCCCCCCGCAGCCCGGCGCCGGTGTCGGCGCCGGGAAGACCCCGCCCGAGTCCCACGGCACCGGAGAGACCCATGGCTGACCTGTCCCTGGGCCGGATGACCGCGGACCGCGACCGGCTGCTGCGCCTGCTCCAGGACTACGGCGTCTATCTCGGCGTCGCGGTCCTGCTCCTCGTGAACACCGTCCTCACGCCGCACTTCCTGTCCGGCGAGAACTTCCGCACCCAGGCCGTCCAGGTGGCGCCGGTGCTGATCGTGGCCCTGGGCATGGCGCTGGCGATCGGCAGCGAGGGCGTGGATCTGTCGGTGGGCTCGGTGATGGCCCTCTCGACCTCCCTGCTGTCCCTCTATCTCGGGTACGGGCCGTGGACAGCCGCCCTGACGGCACTGCTCGGCGGGGCGGTGACCGGCCTCGCGAGCGGTTCGCTGATCGCGTTCGTGGGCGTCCAGCCGATCGTCGCGACGCTCGCCCTGATGGTCGCGGGGCGGGGACTCGCCCTGGTTCTCCTCCCCCAGCTCAAGGACGTCCGCGACCCGGGCATGGCCGAGCTCGGCTCCGGGGCCGTGCTGGGGGTGCCGTACCTGGTGCTGATCGCCGCGGCGCTCGCCCTGCTCGTCGCCTTCGTGGTGCGCCGCACGACGTTCGGCCGGCAGCTCCTGGCGGTCGGCGACAGCCGTCCGGCGGCCCGGCTCGCCGGTCTGCCGGTGCGCCGGGTGCTGATCCTGGTGTACGTCGCCTCCGGCGTCCTCGCCGCGGTCGCCGGAGTGCTGGCCACCGCGCGCCTGACCGCCAGCGACCCCACCTCGCTCGGCACCCTGATGGAACTCTCCGCGATCACCGCCGTGGTGGTCGGCGGCACCCCGCTGAGCGGTGGGCGGGTCCGCGTCGGCGGCACCGTCGCCGGCGCCGTCCTGATCCAGCTGCTCACCACCACGCTCATCAAGCACGATCTGCCGCCGTCGTGGACCCAGATCGCCCAGGCCGTGGTGATCGTCCTCGCCGTCTGCGCGGCCAGGGAAGGGGGAAAGCGATGACGACCGACGTGGACGACGTGGACACTGTCCCGCGCACGACCACGGCGCCCGAGGAGGAGCCGCCGGGCGCCGGGCGCTCCGAGCGGATCAGCGCCCTCGCCCAGCAGCACGGCGCGCTGGTCACGCTCGTCGTCGCCATGACCGTGGCGTCGCTGAGCTTCGACACGTTCCTGACCGGCGCCAACCTGGAGAACATGGCGGTGTCCTCGGCGTTCCTCGCCGTGGTCGCCCTCGGTATGACCTTCGTGATCGTCACCGGCGGCATCGACCTGTCCGTGGGGTCGCTGTTCGCGCTGGGCGGCGTGCTCGCGGCCTGGGGCTCGCAGTACGGGACCGCGGTCGCGCTGCTGCTCCCGCTGGCGGTGTGCGGGCTGATCGGGCTGGTCAACGGGGTGCTGATCGCCCGCTCCCGGCTGGCCCCCTTCATCGTCACGCTCGCCGCGATGCTGGGCGCCCGCGGCATCCTGCTCTCGGTCACCGACGAGGGGTCGCGGACCTACCTGGTGGACAAGGAGTCGTTCTTCGCCACCCTCGGCCAGGGCACGCTCCTCGGCGTCGGCGTGCCCGTGTGGATCACCGTCGCGCTGTTCGTCCTCGGTGCCGTCGTCCTGCGCCGCACCCGGTTCGGGCAGTACGTGTACGCGGTCGGCGGCAACGAGGACGCGGCGGCCCTGATGGGCGCCCCCGTGGCCCGTACGAAGATCGTCGTCTACACGCTGTCCGGACTGTGCGCGGGGCTCGCCGGAGCCCTCAACGCGGCCTGGCTCGTGTCGGGGGTGACGATCCTCGGGTCCGGCATGGAGCTGGAGGCGATCTCCGCGGTGGTGATCGGCGGCACGCTGCTCACCGGCGGGTTCGGTTTCATCAGCGGCTCGCTGGTGGGAGTGCTGCTGCTGAAGGTCATCCAGAACGTCATCAACCAGATCGGTTCACTGGACTCGGCGTACCAGCAGGTCGTCAGCGGGGCGTTCCTCGCGGTCGTCGTCATCGCCCAGACCTGGCTGGGCCGGCGACGGCGGGTGCTGTGACGCCCGCGCGGTCGCCGGCCCGCTCCGTCCGCCTCTCCCGCCCTACGGGACCCGCTGCCCCTTGCCCAGGCCGATCACTCCGCCCTTCGAGACGGTGTAGAGCTCCGCGTCCCGCTCCGGATTGACCCCTATCGTCGCGCCGGGGGGCACCTCGACGTTCTTGTCGAGGATCGCGCCGCGCACCACCGCTCCCCGCCCTATGTGGACGTTGTCGTGCAGGACCGAGCCCTGCACGACGGCTCCCGGGTCGACGACGACGCCGGGTGACAGCACGGAACGGGTGACCTGGCCGCGGATGAGGCAGCCCGCGCTGATGATCGACTCGCTGGCCATGCCGCCGGCGTTGAACCGCGCCGGAGAGAGCTGCCCGGAGTGGGTGTAGATGGGCCAGCTGCGGTTGTAGAGGTTGAAGGCGGGACGTTCCGCGATCAGGTCCATGTGGGCGTCGTAGTACGCGTCGAGGGTTCCGACGTCACGCCAGTAGCCCTGGTCCCGGGTGGTCTCGCCGGGGACGTGGTTCTCGCTGAAGTCGTACAGCTGCGCCTCGCCGCGCTCGGTGAGCATGGGAAGGATCGAACCACCCATGTCGTGCACGGAGTTCTCGTCCTCGGCGTCCCGGTGCAGCGCCTCGATCAGGGCCTTGGTGGAGAAGATGTAGTTGCCCATGGACGCGAAGACGCACTCGGGGTCGTCCGCGAGGCCCGGCGGGTCGGCGGGCTTCTCCAGGAAGCCCTGCACGGTCTGCCCGTCGGAGCCGGGCGTGATGATCCCGAACGCCGACGAGTCGGCGCGCGGGATCCGGATGCCGGCGACGGTCACCCCGGCGCCGCCCTCGATGTGCTGCTCCAGCATCTGCCGCGGATCCATGCGGTACACGTGGTCGGCGCCGAACACCGCTATGTAGTCCGGCTGTTCGTCGTGGACAAGATTGAGCGACTGCAGGATCGCGTCCGCGCTGCCGAGATACCAGCGCGGGCCGAGGCGCTGCTGGGCGGGGACGGGAGTGACGTAGTTGCCGAGGAGGCTCGACATCCGCCACGTCGTCGTCACGTGCCGGTCCAGCGAATGCGACTTGTACTGCGTCAGGACGCAGATGCGCAGGATGTCCGCGTTGACGAGATTGGAGAGCACGAAGTCGACGAGGCGGTACGTCCCGCCGAAGGTCACCGCGGGTTTCGCCCGGTCCGCGGTGAGGGGCATGAGTCTCTTGCCCTCTCCGCCCGCCAGTACGATTCCCAGCACCGAAGGTCCACCGCGCCGCATTCCGCCGCCCCTCTAAGCCCGGTCGGGCCGCCCCTGTCGCAGAGCCGGCTCCGGTTTCTCGACTACGCCTGTCCCACGGCTACCCCGGTTTGCGGACTTCCTCGTACAACTGGACGGTTCTGCGGGCGACCGCGTCCCAGCCGAACTCCCGCACGGCGCGCTCCCGTCCGGCCTCACCCATCCGCCGGGCCGTCTGCGGATCGGCGAGCACCGAGTCCAGGGCGCGCGCGAGCTGTGCCTCGAAGTCGCCCTCGACCGGGACGAGTACGCCGGTGCGGCCGTCGTCGACGACCTCCGGGATGCCGCCGACCCGGGAGGCCACCACGGCCGTACCGCAGGCCATCGCCTCCAGATTGACGATGCCGAGCGGCTCGTACACGGACGGGCACACGAACACGGCCGCGTGCGTGAGGAGTTGGATCACGTCCGGGCGCGGCAGCATCTGCGGGATCCAGTGCACTCCCTCGCGTACGCCGCTCAGTTCCCGGAAGAGGTCGCGGAACTCCCGGTCGATCTCCGGGGTGTCGGGGGCGCCCGCGCACAGCACCACCTGGACGGACGGGTCGATGTCCCGTACCGCGCGCAGCAGATGGGGCACGCCCTTCTGGCGCGTGATGCGGCCGACGAACAGGACGTACGGGCGGTCCGCGTCGAGGCCGACGCGGGACAGGACGTCCGTGCCGTGGTCGGGCCGGTAGAGGGACGTGTCGATGCCGTTGTGGACGACGCGCACCTTGGCCGGGTCCAGGGCGGGATAGCAGGTGAGGATGTCCTCGCGCATCGCTGCGGATACGGCGATGACGGCGTCCGCGGACGCCACGGCGGTGCGCTCCGCCCAGCTCGACAGGGCGTAACCCCCGCCGAGCTGCTCGGCCTTCCAGGGGCGCAGCGGTTCCAGGGAGTGGGCGGTCATCACGTGGGGGATGCCGTACAGCAGCTTGCCGAAGTGGCCGGCGAGGTTGGCGTACCAGGTGTGCGAGTGGACGAGGTCGCGGCCTTCGAGGGCGGCGGCGATGGCCAGGTCCACGGAGAAGGTGCGCAGCGCGTCGTTGGCGCCGTCCAGCGCGGGCCAGGGCCGGTGCCGTACGACTCCGCCTGCGGCGCCCTCGCCCCAGCAGTGCACGTCCAGGTCGACGAGGGACCTCAACTCGCGGGCGAGGAACTCGACATGCACCCCCGCACCGCCGTACACGTCGGGTGGATACTCCCGCGTCAGCAGCCCCACACGCACCCAGAACCCCTTGTCGTCGCAGTTGGATTCCATGGTCACCCAGATGTGGCCCCCGGGGAAGAGCGCGGGGGCCGGGAACCGCTCCCCGCCGGCCGGGGAGGGCGGTCGAAACAGCAGTCGCCGCACAATCCCCCGCCGGGCAGCCGGTAGTAGAGGCAGCAGCTGCGGCGCCGGAGCGTGCTCCGGTCCAGCGTCCCGGACAGACCGGGGTGCGCGAGAAGCGGACCGGCGAGCGCGCGGGCCCGCTCCGCGACCTCCGGACGGCCGTTCGCCCGCGCCCAGCGGTCGAGCTGCCGCACCGCGCCGGCGAGTGCGGAACCCGCGTTGCCCCACAGCAGACGGGCGGAGATCGTGTATCTGGCGTGCAGGGCGGCCGCCAGCGGCACCAGGTGGCCTTCCGTCACGACCTCGCCGAGCGCCTCCGCGGGCAGCGCCCGTACGTCGGACAGCCACAGGTCCCGCGGAGCGCCGCCGTCCGGATCCCACCGCAGCCGGCGGGCGTCGAGGTCGGGCACCCACCCGTACAGCGCGGCGGCGCCGAGGGAGACGGACCACAGGCGGGCCACGAGCCCCTGGTGCGCCACCGACACCGCGATCCGCGTCTGGGGCGCCCCCAGACTCTTCGCGACTTTCCGGACACGGAAAATTACCGGATCCTCGTAAACCTCCGGGTCGGCGGCCGTCGGATCCGCGTACGCCCGCGCGAGCGTCGGCAGGGCGCGGCCCGGCGCTACGCCGGTGCGTAGTACGAAGAAGCCGCCGAGGGCGTCCAGGTCTGCGAGGTCGGGGTCGAGGTCCACGAAGTCCAGTAGTACCAAGGCCCCTAGGGGGTGACACCCCCGGGGAGGCGTCCGGTGTCACCCACCCTGGGGAGGACGGCGGCCCCGCTCTACTCCATCGGCAGTAGGAGTCAATGACTGCTCAAGGACGACGACATGAACTGATTCGCGAGGCATCGTTGTAACCATGGAAGCCGACCGTACGTCGCGCCGGGCACCGCGCCCCCGCAGCACGCAGAGGAGGGACTCATGAACGCCCTCTCGCTGTCCGTGCTGCTCTCGCTCGTCTCCGCCGTCGCCTACGCGGGCGGGGCGATCGTCCAGGAGCAGGTCGCGGTGACGTCCCCGGACGAGACGTACGCGCCGCTGCGCAGGCCGGGCTGGTGGGCCGCCGTCGCACTGAACGGCCTCGGCGGGCTGCTCCACGTGGTGGCACTCGCCTACGGTCCGCTGAGTCTCGTACAGCCGCTCGGCGCGCTGACGATCGTGTTCGCGCTGCCGATGGCGGCCCTCTTCGTCGGCCGCCGGGCCGGATCGACCGCCTGGCGCGGCGCGATCATGGCGACGGTCGGCCTCGCGGGTCTCCTGTCCCTGGTCGGCACGGCCGACTCGCAGTCCCTGGGCGGCGCCCAGCGGGTGGTGCTGGCCCTGGTGACGGGCGGCGCGGTGGTGGCGCTCATGGTGGCGGCCCGTGCGGCGCACCGCCATCCGGCGGTGCGCAGCGTGCTCCTCGCGGTCGCGGCCGGTCTCGCCTTCGGCATCTCGTCGGTGTTCACGAAGACCGTCGCGGTGGACTGGACGGGCGGTGTCTCCCCGGCGGACCTGCCGTCCCTGGCCGTGATCGCGGTCCTGGCCACGGCCGGCATGCTGCTGTCACAGGCCTCCTACCGGGGCGGCGGCCTCGCGGCCCCGCTCGCCACGCTGACGGTGGTGAACCCGGTCGTGGCGGCGGCCGTGGGCATCACGATGTTCGGCGAGACCTTCCGCTACGGGACGACGGGGACGGTCCTCGCGCTGGGCTGCGGTGTCGTAGCCGCGGGTGGTCTGATCCTGCTCACCACGGAGCGGCTCGGCGGCGGCCGTGGCACGGACGCGCGGCCCGTCACGTCGGGTACGCCCGTCACGTCGGGAACGCCCATCACGTCGGGAACGCCCATCACGTCGGGTACGCCCGTCAAGGCCGGGGTCCCCGCGGCCCGGGGTGCGGAGGCGACCGGGGCGGAGGCGACCGGGGCGCCGGACGCGTCGGGGGTGGAGAGTACGGACGTGACCGTCCCGGACACGTTCGCCGGACCCAACGCGGTCGTCGGGCCGCAAGCGTCACGCGCCTCGGACGCGCTGACCGGACCGGACGCGCTGATCGCACAGGACGCGCTGACCGCACCCGACGTGCTGACCGGACCGGACGTGCTCCTGGGGCCGGACGCCCCGGTGGAGCGGGAGGCGCCGGCCGGGCCGGGAGCGCTGCCCGGACCGGAGGCACTGGTCGCGTCGGACCTGGTCGA
Source organism: Streptomyces sp. NPDC005551 (assembly GCF_042871785.1). Classification (NCBI taxonomy): domain Bacteria; kingdom Bacillati; phylum Actinomycetota; class Actinomycetes; order Kitasatosporales; family Streptomycetaceae; genus Streptomyces; species Streptomyces sp. NPDC005551. The sequence continues at coordinate 732,837 of NZ_JBIAJE010000003.1, forward strand.
GGAACTGCTGGCGCGGCTTCCCGACCAGTCCGTCGCCGCGGCCCCCACGGACGTCTTCTCCTGCGTGACGCTCCCCGAGGACGTCCTCGTCCCGGTCGCGGTGTCCGCCCCGGAGGGCGCGCACGACGACCGGGATCCGTCCGACGACGAGGTGCCGGGCTACTGGAGCCCCTTCTACGGCGCTCCGTACGTGCCGCTGCCCCACCGCAACCGCCGGCGGACCCGCGTCAGATCCTGACGCCGCCCGCTCGCAGATAGGCGACCGGGTCGACGTCGCTGCCGAAGCCGGGCCCCGTGCGCACCTCGAAGTGCAGATGGGGTCCCGTGCTGTTGCCCGTCGATCCGGAACGCCCTATGCGCTGCCCGGCCGTCACGCTCTGCCCGCCGCGCACGGAGATCGCCGACAGGTGGGCGTACTGGCTGTAGCGCCCGTCGGCGTGCCGGATCACCACCTGGTAGCCGTACGAACCGCCCCAGCCGGCACTGACGACCTGGCCGGCCCCGACCGACCTGACCGAGGTCCCGGTGGCCACGGGGAAGTCGACGCCGGTGTGGTAGCCCTTCGACCAGGACGACCCGGCGGCGCGGTACGGCGTGCCGGTCGCCGCGCTCACGGGCGCGACGAGGGTGTGGGTCCTCGTCGCCGTGTCCGAGGACGTCTTCTGCGGATCGGCCTTGCGGGGCGCCGGCTTCTTCGGGGCGGGCTTCGCCGCGGGCCTGCGGGCGGGCGCGCTCGTACCGGCGGTGTGCGCCGGGGACTTGGCACGCAGGTCCAGCCGCTGGCCGGGGACGATCAGGTCGGGATCGGCGCCCACGGTCGCGCGGTTGGCCTCGTACAGCTGCCGCCAGCCGCCCTGGACCCGCCGCGAGTCGGCGATCCCGGAGAGGGTGTCGCCCTGGACGACGGTGTACATCCGGGCGGTGCCCGCCTGCGACTGGGGCGTGGTCTGCGGCTGCACGTCCCGGACGGTGCGCGGGGGCGTGCGCGGCGAGGTGTCGACGGCGGGTGTGCCGCCGCCGCGCGTGAGACCCGCACGAACGGAGCACACCGGCCAGGCCCGCGGACCCTGGCTCCTGAGCACCTTCTCGGCGACGGCGATCTGCTGGCCCTTGGTGGCCAGGTCCGCCCGCCCGGCGAAGACCTTGCCGCCGTACGCCTCCCACGTGGACTGGCTGAACTGCAGTCCCCCGTAATAGCCGTTGCCGGTGTTGATGCTCCAGTTGCTGGTGGACTCGCAGGCCGCGACCTTGTTCCAGGTCCCCACGTCGGCCGCGTCCGCGACGCCGGCGCCGATGAGCGGGATCGCCATCCCGGCGCCGCCCGCCGTGACGGTGAGCGAGGCCCGGTTGATCCTGTTCGGCTGGTACCGGCGATGCCGCCCGCGCACGGCCATGATGAAGCCCCCCTCGACACCTGTCAGGAGCGGCAAAAGTAAGTGCCGCGAACAGACCGTGACAAGGCGGCAATCGGCCGTGCTGTTGCCGTTTCAAGAGGTGCTGAGGTCAGCGGCGGGCCATCTGGCCGGAATCCGATGCTGCGGGACGGTTCCGGACGGTGCCGGAGTGTGCCGGCCGATGAGCCGCCGACGGGTTCTCCTGCGTACACACCCTCGGCGAGTCAGGATGGCCGGAGCGCAATACTGACGAGCACGACCGGCATCAGCGACAACAGGACCTCTCAGGAGTCACACCTATGAGCACTTCAGCGCAGATCGGCGTCACGGGTCTCGCGGTCATGGGCCGCAACCTCGCCCGCAACTTCGCGCGCAACGGCTACGCGGTCGCCGTGCACAACAGGACCGCCGCGAAGACGCATGCCCTGGTGGCGGAGTTCGGGCACGAGGGGGACTTCGTGGCGGCCGAGTCCGCGAAGGACTTCGTGGCGGCCCTGGAACGTCCGCGGCGCCTCGTGATCATGGTCAAGGCCGGCGAACCGACGGACGCGGTGATCCAGGAGTTCGCCCCGCTCCTGGAGCCGGGGGACATGATCATCGACGGTGGCAACGCCCACTTCGCGGACACCCGCCGCCGGGAGCGCGAGCTGCGTGAGCAGGGCATCCACTTCGTCGGTGCGGGCATCTCCGGCGGCGAGGAGGGGGCGCTGCACGGGCCGAGCATCATGCCGGGCGGCTCCCCGGAGTCGTACGAGTCGCTGGGCCCGATGCTGGAGAAGATCTCCGCGAAGGCCACCGACGGCTCGCCGTGCGTGACGCACGTCGGTCCCGACGGCGCCGGGCACTTCGTCAAGATGGTGCACAACGGCATCGAGTACGCCGACATGCAGCTCATCGGCGAGGCCTACCAGCTGCTGCGCGACGTGGCCGGGTACTCCCCCGCGCAGATCGCCGACATCTTCCGCACCTGGAACACCGGACGCCTCGACTCGTACCTGATCGAGATCACCGCCGAGGTCCTCTCGCACGTGGACGAGGCGACGGGCGAGCCGTTCGTGGACATCGTCCAGGACCGGGCGGAGCAGAAGGGCACGGGCCGCTGGACCGTCCAGATCGCCCTGGACCTCGGGGTCCCGGTGTCCGGCATCGCGGAGGCGGTCTTCGCCCGCTCGCTGTCCGGACACGCCGACCTGCGGGCCGCCTCCCGCGGTCTCGCCGGCCCGAAGGCCACCCGGCTCGGGGACGCCGAGGCCGCGGCCTTCGCGGACCGCGTGGAGCAGGCGCTGTACGCCTCGAAGATCGTGTCGTACACCCAGGGCTTCCACGAGATCAGCGCGGGCAGCGAGGAGTACGGCTGGGACATCGACCTCGGCGCGGTCGCCTCCATCTGGCGTGGCGGCTGCATCATCCGCGCCGCCTTCCTGGACCGCATCCGCGCGGCCTACGACGCCCGGGCGGACCTGCCGAGCCTGCTGTCCGACGAGACGTTCGCGCAGGAGATCGCCGCGGCGCAGGACAACTGGCGCGAGGTCCTCGTCGCGGCGACCCTCCAGGGGGTGCCGACGCCTGGTTTCGCGGCGGCCCTCGCCTACTACGACGCGCTCCGCGCCGAACGGCTGCCCGCCGCTCTCACGCAGGGCCAGCGGGACTTCTTCGGTGCGCACACCTACCGGCGCACGGACCGGGAGGGCTCGTTCCACACGCTGTGGGGCGGGGACCGGTCGGAGGTCGAGGCGTAGGGGGCGCGGGGGTACGGGGTCGGCGTACCGGCGCGGGTACGCCAACCCCCGGGGCTCGGTGCGGACGGGGTTCCGGGTACGGGACCGGCGTGGCCCGGCGCCGGGGCAACGGCCGTGGCCCGGCGCGGACGGGGTCCGCTTCGGGCCACGGGGGTGCTGCGGTGCGTGGCGTGCTGCGTGGCGGCGTCCGGAGTCATCCGGGTCACCCCGAGTCGCCCGGGCCGTCCCGGTCGTCCGTCAGGAGAGCGGTCCCGGCTGCGGCTCCGGCTCGGGGACCGGGTCGGGCCCCGGCGGCTTCGGAACGGGCGACGGCGACGGCTCCGGAGAGGGCTGCGGACCGGGGCCCGGACCCGGTTGCGGAGTCGGGTTCGGCGGAGCCGGGTCGGGGAACGGCTGCGGGTCGGGGACCGGCCCCGGCGTGGGGCTCGGCGGCACGGGTGTGGGGAACGGCTCGGTCATGTGTCCTCCAGCCAGTCGGTTCATCGGCCCTGGACTTTTCCCCCGCGTACCCGGCCGCGGCGCCCGCAGTCACCCCGTCGCCGCACGGAAGACGACCAGGTGGGTCCAACCGGGGCAACCGGGTCGACGGGGCAACCGGTCAGCCGGCGCGGCCGGGGCGCGTTCGCTCCGGGAGCGGAGGCCCCGTCACCCCCGGCGCACCGCGTCCGCTCCCGCGGCCAGTCCCGGACGGGGACTCGACAGCACCGGCACGGCGGTCGTCGTCAGGTGCTGCGCGGGCGCCATGGACGCCTGGGCGAGGACGATGGAGTCGGCGTCGGTGACGGAGTCGGCGGCCCGGGCGACGACGCGGGCGTACCCGTCCGTGTCGCCCGCCTCGAAACGGGCGAAGGCGCCGTCGACGAGGAGGGCGCGGACGTCGGCCGGGCGTCCGGCGCGCCGGGCCTCCTGCTCGACGAGGGCGACCGTCGGCGTCAGGGTGCTCTCCACCGTGGCGAGGACCACGACGCGGGGTCCCGCCGCCACCGCGGCGGCGGCCATCGGCCGGTCCACGCGCAGGACGGGCACCGCCGCGCCCGAGGCCTCGGCGACCTCGCCGATGGTCGAGCACGTGCAGAGCACGGCACCCGCCCCCTCGGCGACCGCCCGCCCGACCGCTGCCCGTACGTCGTCGGCGACCGCGTCAACACCCTCGGCGCGGGCCCGGGCGAGCAAGTCCTCGGCCACGAGATGCCGCAGCTCCAGACCCGGATGGGACTCGTCGCGCAGCGCGTCGAAGACGGGGATGTGCGCGGGCGAGGTGTGCAGCAGGGTGAGCTGGCGGGGCCGGGTCATCAGAACCGCTCCGGGTGCGCCGTGAGCCAGTCCTTCGCGGCCTGCACCAGCTCGGGCGAGGCGGCCGGGGCCTCCTCGGGATGGCGGGCGGCCCACTTGACGACGTACGGACACAGCGGCGCGACCGGGACGCCCTCGCGTCCCGAGAGGGCGTACAGCTCGCGCGCGAGGGAGCCGGCGATGCCCCGGCCCTCATGCTCGGGTTCCACGATCGTGTGGACGGGGACGAGGGCGCGCTCGGGGACGCCGAGGACGAAGTACTCGACGCGGCCGACCACTTCGTCCCCGGCGAAGGCCTCCAGGCGGCCGGCGGCCCGGTCGTCGCGGATCTCGATGTCGCTCACGGGACACACCTCTCGGGATGGGGTGCGGACCCGGACGACGGGGTGCGGCTCAGGCCGGGACGGCCTGCGGACTGCGCTCCTGGTCCGAGCCCGGCACCGGCTCGGACGGATCGGCACCCAGGGCGACGATGCGGTTGTCGCGGTCCACGTGCACGACCCGGGGCTCGAGTGTCCGCGCCTCGGCGTCGGTCACCTGAGCGTAGCTGATGATGATCACCAGATCGCCGGGGTGCACGAGGTGGGCGGCGGCCCCGTTGATCCCGACGACCCCCGAACCGCGCTCCCCCTCGATGACGTACGTCTCGAGGCGGGCACCGTTCGTGATGTCGACGATGTGCACGAGCTCGCCGGGCAGCAGATCAGCGGCGTCGAGCAGATCGGCGTCGATGGTCACCGATCCCACGTAGTGCAGGTCGGCCTGGGTGACGGTGGCGCGGTGGATCTTGGACTTGAACATGGTGCGCAGCATGTTGAACTCCTGGAAGACGGCTCCCTGCCTGCTTTTTGCAGGTCAAGGGCGGTAGCACTCTACAACTGGCACGGGCCTGACTCGAAGATTGTGAGGAACATCGCTTCACTTCGGTGAGCCGGCTCCCTGCCTGGCTTCCGTGCGAACCAGGCTGTCGTGGCTCGTCGAACACGCCCCTACCCGAACACTCTTCGCGGAACGCGCCAGGACCGATGCTGACGAAACGCCGACTTACCTGACGGCATATCAGGAACCGGAGGGCATAGGGCGGGTCACTGCCCAAAGGGGCCGCGACGCCCGGTTACGAGGTGGCCGGCGTCGTCCACCTCGTCGGTCCCAAGGTGAAGGGCGACTGGATCCCCGGCCGGCGGGTCGTGCTCCAGGCCGATGCCGTCACTCGACAGAAGGCGCACAGTGCCTGCGGTGACAGGAGCACTGTCGATCGCCTACCGAGGCAGGGGTACAGCCATGCGGCGCACCCGCGCACTTCTACCTCGCCGGGCGGCCTTGGTAATGCTGCCCGGCATCGGGTGCCGATAGGTCCGGTACGTCTCTTCAATGGACTTGTGGCCCGTCACTCCGCAGACGTCTGCCTCCGGGACAGCACCGGTCCCGAGCCGATGCTGTCAGCGCTGGTAGTTAAGGGATCCAGCCGGAAGCCTTCCGACCAATTCTTCGAGCTGGCCGTTATCGAGTTCCCCCGTCGGGACCCGGACTGGACCTGGACGTGGGAGCGGGATGCAGTGTTTGACCGTCACCGCAGCCCAGTTTCGCCGTGAGTCCACTGCGGGGTCTCGCGCGGCCGCCATGCACAACCGCCGTGGGTGAGGACCAGAGGGTAGGGGGAGCCGAGGTCGAGGATGTCGGCGAGGAGACGCTCGTGGAGGGGAGTGAGTTTCACGCGGCGGTCGTGTCGGCCGGAGCGGTGCGGAGCAGCTCGGGGAAGGCGTCCTCCCAGACCTCGCGGATGTAGGGACTGATCAAGCGCCGCAGCACGGGCCACTGCTCGGCGAGCAGCCGGTGGTGCAGGAGGGTCACCAGGTCCTCGCGCAGTCCTTCGGCAAGGACGGTCCGGTAGAGCGTCATGCGGGACTTCGGACGGTCCAGGCTGTAGCTCGTCCGCCCGGACCAAGCGATGTGGAGCGGCAGGTCCACGTTGCCCTCGATGGGGCCGGCCAGCTCCTGCAGGCGCTCGGGCAGTCGGCTGCGGTAGCGGTCCCACAGCACCTCGGCGCGGGGCACGGTGCTCGTCGTGTCCATGCATCCAGTATCGCTGCTGGTAGGCGGTGGCATGGCGGATACGGGGTCCCCTGTCGTACGTACGTCGGGTGGCCGCCCGCCCTTCCCTCGGACATCTCACCCAGTGGGCACTTAGCGCATCATCGCGTACGCGTTCAGGCCCCAGGTGGCGCGGCAACCAGCTGCCGTGCAGACCCGGGACCAGCACGCTCGCGGGCTTGTGTGATCATGGCGCAGCACGTTACGAGGAGGGCCGCCGCAGTGGAGCCGGCTTCGGTCTCGGTGTCGGAAACCACGACGGTGCCGAAGCCGGGGCCCATGGCACCGGCGCAACGGACGAGAAGGACACCGGGGCGGGCGAGGTCGCGGTAGCGGCCGGAGGGGGCAGTCGGCATCCACAAGGCACGCCGCTGCGGCCTCGAACGCAGCCCACTCGCTCAGAACCCATGCCGCGGACGAGCTGTCGGATAACGCAGCGAGTGTCCCAAGCGGGAGCCAGGCACCTGCGTCCAGATCCCCGTCATGGCGGCCACCTGGTCAGCAAGCTGGGACGGTCCCGGTCCCGGTGCTGACCGATTGCTGAGCTGAACGGGGCCACTAGGCATCTGACCCGCAAAACACCAAGCTGCCAAATCTTGGACGTGAACATGGTGCGCAGCATGAGGCACTTCCGGAAACTAGGCTCCCTGCCTGCATGGGACGTCGGCACCCGCACCACGCCCGAGCAGACGACGCCCTTCTCCCAGCCGCAGTTCCTCTCCGCTGCGCCCCTCGGCCGGCGCTTTCCATCCGGTGCGGAAACCACGATGGTCGCTCGGCACAACGTTTCGTCCTCTCCCTACCCTCCGGTAGTTGACCGGATGGTCGATGTGAGGCAGGAGCCCCGGGCAGAGCCACCGGCCGCTGACCGCCGACCGCCGAAACACTCTCGTCAGTCGACTGCCCTGAGGTAGATCCGGCTCTCGCTGTCGTCCAGCCTCTGCACCGCGATCGCCAGGGAGTTCAAGCCTCCGCCGCAGGGGGCACAGACCTGCCCTTCCCGTACGTCCGGCAACGACTCGGGTTCGGATAGTCCGAGGTGGGAGAAGGGAGTCATGGGCTTCGCGACGCTCTCGCGGGGCTCGTCACGCTGCCTCAGTTCCCTTTCGGGTTGGAGCTGTTCCACGAAGCCGTTCACGCCGGAGGTGGGGAGGATGAAGGCCAGCAGCAGCCCGTCGTCCTGGAATCCGTTCTGACGTGCCGCACGTGTGTCGGCAGCCTTGGACGGAAGGTCGATGTTCATCTGCCGGCTGACCGTCACAGGGGTGGCCTCGTCGTCCCAGCCGGGCACTTCGCTGGTTCTGTCGGCCGCACCGGACTCGGCCGTGGCCGAGCAGGCGGCGAGGGCCGGGCTGGTCAGACAGAGCGCGGCCACCGCGCCGGCGGCGAGGACGACGCGCTTCACTCGCGAGTCGTGGGGTGTCCGCGTCATCGGGCGTCCCCGTTCCGTCCCGCATCGGTGCGTGTCCCGTCGCGCCCCGGGTCCTCGGGGGCGGGAAGGCTGTCGTTCGAACTCAGGTCGTGGTGGTGCACCGATCCGCTGCCGCGCATGTCGAACTCTCTCGCCAGACCTGTGCTGTGCAACCGAGCCATGTCGGCGTCGGTCACCGTGGTCGGGCCGATGGGGGTTTCCTTACCCGGGTCCCAGTTGTACCGGTCCCACACGTTCACCTGGTAGTCGAGACTGATCTTGGGTTCGCCTTTCTCACCCGGCACGACCGTGACCGTGCCCGTCGTGTTCGTCATGCCGCTGCCGATGGCCAGGTACCAGTTGCGGTCGCTGTGGGTGTAGCTCTGCGGCGGGGTCTCCACCGGGATGGCCACGGGCTTGCCGCCCGAGTCCTCGAACGCGGCAAGAGCCTGCTCGCGCCACTTCTCCTGCTCGTCCTGGATGGTGTACTCCGCGGTCTGCCGGAGTGCCGCGTCGTCCGTGAGCATCCGGTCCACGTCCAGGGCCACCGGGGTTCCGAGCCCGCGCAGGTAGTGATCCATGTGGTGTGCGGCGTCGGTGTGCCCGATGAAGTCACCTGTGTTGGACATCGCGACGGCTTGCGCCTGGATCCACTGGTCGTGTGCGGTGGGGGCCTCGACGTCGTACGCGCCCGCCCCCGGGTCCGCCGCGATGCGCTTGGAGCGGGGCGCGAGAAGCCCAGCGGCGAGGAGCTCGTCCTTGTGCTTCGTCCACATCTCACCGCGGGCATCCGGGCTCAGCGACTGCCACAGACGCCGTAGTTCGGCCCGCTGCCGGGCGTTGGCGTCCTCGCCGAGCGAGGCGAGCTTCATCGCCCGCGGCAGTTGGTCCTCGTCGAGCGAGGTGTACGCGGCATGTCCGGCGTTGTGCGGATCACCGCCGTGGGGCTTGCGCAGGGCTCGGGTCACCGCGGCGTCGATCTCGGCAGCGTGGGCGACCAGGCCGGTGAGGGTGTCGGCGTACCACTGCATCCTGTCCTTGGTGCGCTGCGAGGTTCCCTCCACGTCGCACACCGCCTCGATGACCTTCACCGTCCCGTTTCCGCCGTCCGTCACGAGCAGGCCGTGGTCGGGGTCGGGGGATCGGTCCGGGTCGCCCTTGCGCGCCTCGTCGGTCAGGGCCTTCGCCCTCTTCTGGATCTGTGAGAGTTCGGTGTGGGCGTCGGCGAGCACGGCGTGGATGCTCCGCGCCTCTTTGTGCAGATCAGCGAACTCCTTGGCGGTCTTGCGCACGAAGTCCCTGGTCACGGCCGCGTTGACGCCCTGCCAACGGGCCGCTTCGGACTTCTTGAGCAGGCCGTCCCTGGCATCGGTCTGCAGAGTGGCGAGGTTTCCGGCCATCGTCCCCCAGTCGGTGACGGCGGTGCTCAGCCTGCCGAGGTCCAGCGCGATGAGGTCGGCATAGGTGAACGTGCCCATCGATGTGCCGCCCTCCCGTCAGCGCACGTAGCTGGAGATCGCGGAGACCGGCATGGCGGTCCCGTCCCGGCCGCGAAGGTCGGCCGCGATCGCGGCGTCGTCGTTGGCGTGCAACTTCTTCGAGTAGTCCAAGTGGTTCGAGATGTGCGCGCACATCTGCAGGACGGTCTTCACCTGGGAGTCCCACACCGACAGCGTGGTGTAGAGCTCGCCGCCCATGGTCAGGTTGCGGTCAGCGCATTCCCTGGCTGCCCGCGCGGTGGAACCCTCTCCGTTCCGGTCACCGCCGGCGCCCACGATGTCCGCCTTCTCGTGCAGCTCGCCGTGGAGCAGAAACGCCTCGTGACCGACCGCCCCGAGATCGTCCTGCGTGACCACCAGGTCCATGCTGGCCTCGCCACCCATACCCCCCAACCCGGCTTCGGCTGATTGAGCCGCATCCCCACGGACTGATGCTGCCTGGCCTCCGAGACCAGCTGCGCCCACTCGTCGCCGAACGTCATCGTCTCCCCCGTCCCGATCACCGGCTCCCGTACAACGTCAGCAACAGCGCCGAATACGAACAGAGTTGCCGGTGCGGTGCCCGTCACCAGCCCGTCCGCACCCCGGCCGGAGCCTTCACCCGAGGTCCTCCAGAAGCAGACCGAGCGCCGCCTCCTCGTGCAATGCGATGCCCGTGCCCAGGGTGTTCATGGTGGGGGCCAGTTCCCCGTCCCACACGGCCTCTGCGGGGTTTCCGGTCAGGGCGATCTGCGGCGTGCCGCGCACCTGCGTGCGAGTCACGAGGTACTCGTAGTCGGCCGCTCGCATACGCCATGGCTCGGCTCCGTACCGATGCGTGATCCGGTTGGCCAGCGCGATGCCGGGCCAGTCGAAGTCACCGTGGTGGGCGAAGGCGCAACCGGACGCCGCCAGCGCGTCCAGGAGGGCGAGAACGACCGTCGTCGCGCTCCCCGACGTGCAGACCGGGGGCGCCGTACGGCCGGTGTCGGCCGCGGCTTCGACCACTTGGGGGTTTTCGCAGACGTGGACGAGGATGCCGGGCGGCATCTCCAACCGCAGCGTGCTTAGCTCGCGCAACGTCGCGTGCGTTTCCATGTGGTGGTCGGCGCGCTCCCGCAAGGCGGCTTCCCGCCAAGTGCCGCCGGTTGGGCGCAGGCTGAAGGTTGGCAGCACCGTGCTGGAGACCTCGTCCGGGGTGACCGAGGCCGTTGGCCACAGTGCCCGGCGCGCGGGCGCATTGACCGGGGGCTCGACACCGTGCGCCGGCGCGATGCCGCGGAGGACCAGCCGGGACAGCAGTGTGCCGTCGTCCAGGCCGTGGGCCGAGCCGGTGGCGCGGGTGGCCGGTTCGCCGCGGCTTCATGTCGGCGGGGTGAGGGCGGGACCACCGTGGGGAAGAGCATGGCCAGGATCCGGACGGCCTGGGTGATGACGGTTCCCGCAGTCCTAGGATCCTGGCGGGCGAGTGTGCCTCCGCGTCGTATCTCCTCCAGCCCGCGCTGGTGCGCAGGCGGGTGTCCAGATCCGGCAGGCAGATCGTGGCGGTGGGGCCGGTGATCGGTCGAGCCAAAGTGAGGGACAGTGCCTCTCGCTCATGTGCGTCCAGGTGCTCGAGGCTGATGCTTCCTGCCGGCTGCAGGCACCTAGGGGGTGAAGGCGAACCAGGCTCGGTAGTCCAGGGCGGTGCGCAGATGGGCCGCATAACCGGCAGCCGGTCGGCGCGGCGGGCGTCCTCGATACGGTGCGGGAGGACGTCGCGGAGCTGCTCGGACTGCTCACGGGTGCGCAAACCCGGGCGGGCTGCGTAGCAGGTCGACAGCCGCCTTGACGTCGGCTTCGAGACCGTCCGCCGGCTTCCGGTCCGGGGTGACGCTCAGGCCGTGCGACGTACGAACCGTGGCAATCGTGCTGTTGAGGGCGGCGACCAGGGCGTTTGCGGCCCGCACCTATGAGGACAGGTGGCCCGGCTCTCCCGTCAGGAAGCGCTGGAATATCTCGCGTTCGCGCTCCGTCAGACGGCCACGGGGCTTCTCCGTAAAGCTCACGATCACGTGCTCCGGCCCCGCGCCCGGCTCAGCTGCTTCAGTTCGATGAGGGTCGCGACGGCGCGCAACCAGGTGGCCGCCGTGTCGTCGGCGGTGATCCCGCCCACGAGTTCGGTGCCGGCCCGCAGCCACTCCCGTACGAGGACGGCCGCCTCCCGGCGGGGCAGCGGCTCGGGCAGTTCCGCGGCGCGGGCGAGTCCGCCGGCGCGCACGGTGTCGGCGAGGAAGGCGACGGAGCGCGGCTCGGTGCCGAGGCGGTCGAGGACGACGGCCGCGGCCGCGGCGCCGTCGCCGAACAGGGCGGTGCGCCGGGTGCCGGGCGGGGCGGTGAGGCCGTAGCGCAGCAGGACGGTGACGTCGAGCCGGACCAGCTCGTCGTCCGTGCGGTCCGGCGGGTACGCGGCGTCGTCGTTCATGGCGGGGCCTCCGGTGTCTCGTCTCATCGGGCTGGTCCGCCGCGGCTCAGTTGACGGTGACGGTGTACGTGATGCGTTCGGGGGCCTGGGAGGCGGTGGCCGCCCCCGTGGTCGGGGTGGCGGAGGGTCCGGTCGTCCCGGGAGGCACGGTGGAGGTGTTGCCCTGGCAGGTGGTGGACGTGCAGTGCAGCAGCGTGAACCGGGTGGTCCCCCTGCCCTTCGCCTCGAAGGTGAAGGTGAGACGGCCGCCGGCACCGGGCATCGGCTCGTCGCCGGAGTCCGGCGCGTAGTCCCGGCCGCGGCTGACCAGCACCGAGCTGTCGGGCTCGGGGTCTACCAGGTACCAGTACTCGCGGGTGGAGGCGTTCTGGCCGACGGTGAGCGTGAAACGCTCACCCGGCTCGGCGGTGATGCTGGTGTCCCCCACCGGGCGGCTCACGGTACCCGTGGGGCGGCTCACGGTACCCGTGGGGCGGCTCGCGGTGCCCGTGGAGCCGCCGGCCGGTTCGTCGGTGCCCGAGCCGCAGCCCGTGGCGAGCGCGAGGAGCGCGGCCGCCGTGATCGCGGCACCGCCCCCGCTACCGCGGGAGATAGACGCTGTACGCATTGGGGAGTTCACTCTTGGATGCCTTGCCCATGTGGCCGTTGATGAAGTCGTCCTCGCTGACCCAGGTGGTCAAGCCCCAGGGGTTGTACACCTGAAGCTTGTCACCCTCCTGGGCGATGATGGTCATCGCGTGGGCGCCGTCCTTGCCCGAGACGTCGACCGGCACCGGCCGCCCCTGCGTCACCGACTTCTCGACCTCGGTGAGGACCGCCCTGCGGTCGGCGGCGCTGTTCAGGTCCTGGCGCTCGTAGTCACTGCCGGTGGCACTGCCGACGGCGGTGTCGTTGATCCGTTCCTGTCCCTCGGGCCCCATGCCGCCCCAGTTCTCGCCGCCGTCGCCCTCGGTGTGCAGCCGGTGCTGTTCGGCCACCAGGCGCTGCTTGAAGGCGTTGGGGTCGTCCTGCTGCCCGTCGGGGCCGCCGGTGAGTTCGAGCGCGTAGAGGGGGTCGACCATGGCGCGGGACGTGACGGTGGACGAGGCCACGCAGGTGCCCTCGGAGCCGTTGCCGCCCTGGACCCACCGCTGGCCGTCGAACGTGACGTCGTCCTTGTTGTTGTTCGAGCCGTCCGGTGCCAGGCCCTCGTCGTTCATGCCGTCCGCCGCGGTGACCACCGGAGTGAGGTGCCGGCGCAGCCAGTCGGGGTCCTTGCCGTGGATCTTGTCCTGGAACTTCCCGATCTCGGCGACACTGTGGCCGGCGGCCAGCGATTTCATCAGGTAGGCCCGCTCCTGCGGGCTGTCCGACGTCGCCAGCATCCGCTGCAAGGCCATCTCGTCGTCGAGGCCCAGCAGGTCCATACGCGTCGACGCGCGCACCAGGTCGTCGGCCGTGAGGATCTCGTTCAGCTCGGTCTCGGCGCCCGCGACGCCGGTGTCCGCGAGCATCAGCTTGTCCACGGCGGTGAGTTCGCTGGTCACCATCTTCCCGGCCCGTGCCTCCGCGGCCCACTTGTTCAGGTCCCGGGCCGCGATGCGGGTGGCCTCCTGCGCCTCGGAGACGGCGGCGTGCATCAGGTCGACCGCGTAGGAGCCGAAGTGGGCGGCGTTCGCGCGGTCCCACTCCTCCTCGTCGTTCTCGTGCAGGTCGTCGAAGAAACCGTCCTTGCCGCCGAGCGTCTTCTTCTGCTCCAGCAGCTGCCCGCGGCCCTGCTCGTCCTTGCGCTGCGCGGCGCCGATCGCGTCGGCCAGCGTCAGCAGCACCGTCGCGCATCCCCGGAACGCCTCGCTCATCTGGTTCACCGACCGCCCGGCAGCGTTGACCACATCGGAGGCGAGGACGCTCGTGTCGCCGACCCACACCTCCGGAAGACCCTTGCGGCCCACCCGGTCGACCTGGTCGAAGACGCTGCCGACGTGGTCGACCTGGTCGCGGTAGAGCCTTGCCAGGCCTTCCAGTACGCCCTGGTCGCCGCCCGGTGCGGGCACCGAGAGTGCGTTCTCGATCAGGTCGAGGAGCTCGTTCTTGCTCCCGGCACCGAGCATGTTCTTGGACAGCCCGGCGAGCAGAGCGAGGCGGAAGGAAGGGGAGTCGAGAGGAGAGGAGAAGAACGACACCGGCCCGTTCCTCAGTAGCTCGACAGGGCGGAGATGCGGCCGCCCTGCGTCGATGTGTCGGTGAGACCGCTCGCGCCGCCGACGGTGACACTGTCCGCGTGCGTCTTCACCAGGCCGTCGGTGCCGTGGTAGGTCTTCTTGGCCAACTGGACCTTGCCACCCAGCTCGTGCAACGCCGACGCCAGGGTCTTGGCCTCCGCCTCCCAGGCCTTGACGAACGCGTTCAGCGCCGCCGCGGCGTCCTCGCCGCCGACATCGCCGTACGAGTACGTCGTGCGGGACTTGACGGCCGAGGTGACGCCGTCCATGTCCGTTCCGGCGTCGTCGAGTTGCTGGGCCTGGCCGGTCATACCCGCCCTGACCTGGTAGCCGTCCGAGCCCACCGTGCCTCCCCCGTACGCAGTTGATCATGATCGCGGGCAGGCTAACACGCGCTGCATGTACGAAGATCACACGCCATGTGGCGCACACACCTCCGTCACGGCATCCGCCCCACGGCACGCCTGGGCGCTCGTCCGGTCTTCGTCCCGGCCCGGACAATCGGCTGCAACTCGCCATAGGCGTGCAGCGCGGCGAGCCGACGCCGCCCCCGGGCGCCCTACATAAGGACGGGTCAATTCGCCCGACCGATGTCATCAATCAGCCCGTAGCCGCGAAGAGTTACGGCATCCGGCACGCCCGACGGTGTAACCGTCCTGCTGCCGGTCGCCCGGGCGGGAACCGTGAGCCCCTGAGCCCGGCGCTCGGGGACTCACGGCCGCGGACCACAAGCCCCTGAGCCCCCACCCCCGCGGGACACACGCCACCCACGAGAGCCCCTGAGCCCCCGCCCGCGGGGGCTCAGGCCACCACGGCCCGGGGTGTCTCCCCGGGGGCCGTGTCCGCCCGGTCCGTCCCGCCGTCGCGGGCGGTGCCCGCCTTGGCGAACTGCGTCCGGTACAGCTCCGCGTACCGGCCGTCCGCCGCCAGCAGTTCGTCGTGCGTGCCGCGTTCCACGATCCGTCCGGCCTCGACGACGAGGATGGCGTCGGCTGCCCGCACGGTCGACAGGCGGTGGGCGATCACGACGGCCGTCCGTCCCTCCAGTGCCTCGGCGAGCGCCTCCTGGACGGCCGCCTCCGAGGTGTTGTCCAGGTGGGCGGTGGCCTCGTCGAGGATGACGACGCGCTGCCGGGCGAGCAGCAGCCGGGCGATGGTCATGCGCTGGCGCTCGCCGCCGGAGAGCCGGTAGCCGCGCTCGCCGACCACCGTGTCGAGACCGTCGGGCAGGGACCGGACGAGGTCTTCCAGCCGGGCGCGGCGCAGGACGCCCCACAGTTCGTCCTCGGTCGCGGTGGGACGGGCGAGCAGCAGGTTGGCCCGGACCGAGTCGTGGAAGAGGTGCCCGTCCTGGGTGACCATGCCGAGGGTCGCGCGCATCGACTCGGCGCTCAGGTCGCGGACGTCGACGCCGCCGATGCGGATGACGCCCTCGTCGGTGTCGTACAGCCGTGGCAGCAGCTGGGCGATGGTGGACTTGCCGGCGCCGGAGGATCCGACGAGGGCGACGGTCCTGCCGGGTTCGGCACGGAAGGAGACGCCGTGCAGGACCTCGGCGCCGCCGCGCGTGTCGAGGGCGGCGACCTCCTCCAGCGAGGCGAGGGAGACCTTGTCGGCGGAGGGGTAGGCGAAGCGGACGTTCTCGAACTCCACGGACACCGGGCCCTCCGGGACCTCGCGGGCGTCCGGCTTCTCCTCGATGAGGGGTTTCAGGTCGAGGACCTCGAAGACGCGCTCGAAGCTGACGAGGGCGCTCATGACCTCCACGCGGGCCCCGGCGAGCGAGGTGAGCGGGGCGTAGAGGCGGGTGAGGAGCAGGGCGAGCGAGACGACGGCGCCCGGTTCCAGGCTGCCGCGCAGGGCGAACCAGCCGCCGAGCCCGTACACGAGGGCGAGGGCCAGGGCGGACACCAGGGTCAGTGCGGTGATGAACGCGGACTGCGCCATCGCCGTGCGGATCCCGATGTCCCGTACGCGGCGGGCCCGGGCCGCGAACTCGGCGGACTCGTCGCCGGGCCGCCCGAACAGTTTGACGAGGGTGGCGCCGGGTGCCGAGAAGCGCTCGGTCATCCGGGTGCCCATCGAGGCGTTGAGGTCCGCCGCCTCGCGCTGGAGCCTGGCCATCCGGCTGCCCATGCGGCGGGCCGGGACCACGAACACCGGGAGCAGCACCAGCGCGAGCAGGGTGATCTGCCAGGACAGGGTGAGCATCACGGCGAGGGTGAGCAGCAGGGTCACGACGTTGCCGACGACTCCGGACAGGGTGTTGCTGAAGGCCCGCTGCGCACCGATCACGTCGTTGTTGAGCCGGCTGACGAGCGCGCCCGTACGGGTACGTGTGAAGAACGCGACCGGCATGCGCTGCACATGATCGAACACCGCCGTCCGCAGATCGAGGATGAGCCCCTCCCCCAGCGTCGACGACAGCCAGCGTCCGACGATCCCGAGCGCCGCCTCGGCGAAGGCGATGACCGCGATGAGCACGGCGAGCCGGGTCACCGTGCTCTCGTCGCCGCCGGACACGATGGCGTCCACGACGCGTCCCGCGAGGACCGGCGTGGCGACGGCGAGCAGGGCGGTGACCACGCTGAGCGCCACGAACCAGGCGATGCGGCGGCGGTGCGGGCGGGCGAAGGCGGCGATGCGGCGCAGGGTGACGCGGGCGAAGGGGCGGCGCTCCTGCTGCGCGTTCATGACGCTGTGCAGTTGCATCCAGGCTGTGGTCTCCATACTCATGAGAGAGACGTTAGGACCTCAAGCAACGTTGAGGTCAACGGTTCAGCGGTCTCTCCCGGTTCTTCCGTGCCTTGCCCGGTGTGTCAGCGGCCGTCCTCGCGTCCGCAACCCCACGTTGGTCCGGTGTGGAAAACCTCTCCGGATGTGACAGCCGTCGTACGCCCTCCCGAGACCCTTTCCCGACGCGTTCCGGTCCGGCAGCTGCTGTGCCTGCTCCCGCTCGCCCTGGTGCTGTGGGTGGCGGTGCGCCGGCGTGCCGTGATCCAGGAAGGCTTCGGGCACCTGCGGGGCGCCGAGCTGCCGTGGCTGGCGGTGGCCGCCGCGGCGACCTGTCTGACCTGGGTGGCCGCGGCCTTCACCCGGCAGGGCGCGGTCGTCGAGCGGCTGCCCGCGGGCCGGCTGCTCGCCACGCAGTTCGCGGCGGGCGCGGCCAACCACCTGCTCCCCACGGGCCTCGGGGCGAGCGCGGTCAACCTCCGCTTCATGACGGTGTGCGGTGTCCCGCCGGCCCGCGCGTCGGCCGCGCTGGCGCTGTACCTGCTCGCGGAGTCGGTCACCCGGGTGGGCCTGCTGCTCGTGCTGATGATCGCCTTTCCGGACGCGCTGCGCCCGGGGACCCTGGTACCGCCGGGTGCGGCCTGCCCCCTGCTGCTCGCCGTGGCGGCGGTCCTCTGCGCCGCGGTCACGGTCCTGCTGCTCGTCCGCCGGCTGCGCGCGGCCGTCGGCTCGTTCCTGCGGACCGCGCTCGGTGAGGCGCGTTCCGTGCACGTCCGGCCGGCCCGTGCGTGCGCCCTGTGGGGCGGATCGCTGGCGTTTCCGGCGCTCCAGGCCGCCGGACTGGCGGCGGTGGGGCGGGCGTTGCACGTGCCGGTGCCGCCCGCGCATCTGGCCGTGGCGTATCTGGCGGCCACGGTCGCCGTCGCGCTCGTGCCGGTGCCGGGCGGTATCGGCTCGGTCGAGGCGGCACTGATCGTCACGCTCGTGGCCGCGGGCAGCCCGGCGGCCCTGGCGACCGCCGCGGTCCTCGGCTACCGGATCATCACCGTCTGGCTGCCGCTGCTGCCCGGGGCGCTGACCCTGGGCGCCCTGCTGCGGCTGAAGGTCGTCTGAGCCCGGCGGACACGGCGCGGCGCCGACGACGTGCGCGGCCGACGGGAGTCGAGCCGGGGCGCGGAGCGGCGGATGCCGGTACGGACCGAACGGCCCCGTCCCGCAGGCCCGGTGACGGGTGGGCAGCCGGATGCGGCAGGATGAGCGGTCGTCCCGGACGGCACGTACCCGTCCGGCGCGATCGTGCATTCCCGGATTCGAGCAGGTGGCAAGTGACGACACTTCACATCGGGCCCACGAGCCCTTCCCTCGGCCGTACGAGAGGCGACCGGTGAACCGCGCCCTGACCCTGGACGATCTCGTCGTCGCCGGCATCGCCCTCGCGGCGGGCCTCGCGACGGCCTTCCTGCTGCGGATGCTGCTGCGCTGGCTGGGCAAGCACGCGCTGCGCACCCGCTGGAGCGGCGACGACGTCCTCGTCGACGCGCTGCGGACCCTCGTGCCGTGGGCGGCGGTGTCCGCGGGCATCGCGACGGCGGCCACGGCGTTGCCGCTGACCGCCTCGGTGGGACGGAACGTGAACCGGGTCCTGACCGTGGTCCTCATCCTGGTCGCCACCGTCACCGCGGCCCGGGTCATCACCGGCCTGGTGGGCAGTCTCGCCCAGTCCCGGTCGGGCGTCGCGGGTTCCGCGACCATCTTCGTCAACATCACGCGCGTCGTGGTGCTGGCGATGGGCTTCCTGATCATGCTGCAGACCCTGGGCGTCTCCATAGCCCCGCTGCTCACGGCCCTCGGCGTGGGCGGTCTCGCGGTCGCGCTGGCGCTCCAGGACACCCTCGCCAACCTCTTCGCCGGCGTCCACATCCTCGCCTCGAAGACGATCCAGCCCGGCGACTACATCCGTCTCAGCAGCGGCGAGGAGGGCTACGTCGTCGACATCAACTGGCGCAACACGACCGTCCGCCAGCTCTCCAACAACCTGGTGATCATCCCGAACGCCCAGCTCGCGGGCACCAACATGACCAACTTCACCCGACCCGAGCAGGAGATGACCCTGCTCGTGCAGGTCGGCGTGGGCTACGACAGCGACCTGGAGCACGTCGAGCGCGTCACCACCGAGGTGATCGCCGAAGTGATGACGGAGATCACCGGGGCCGTCCCCGAGCACGAGCCCGCCGTCCGCTTCCACACCTTCGGCGACTCGCGCATCGGCTTCACGGTGATCCTCGGCGTGGGCGAGTTCAGCGACCAGTACCGGATCAAGCACGAGTTCATCAAGCGGCTGCACCGGCGCTACCGGGACGAGGGCATCAGGATCCCGGCGCCGACCCGGACGGTGGCGCTCCAGCAGGGCGCGTCGTCCCTGCCCGACGCCGTCGGCCCCGGCACCGTCCTCCCCGAGTCCGGCATCCCGCACCAGCGGGAGGCACGGACGCGGCTGCCGTAGCTCCGGGAGCCGCCGCGGGCGGCGCCCCGCCGTGGACGGGCGGGCGGACGGCGGGCAGGGCCCTGTCGAACGGGGGCCGGTCACGAGATATCTTGATGTCGAGCAATGTTGCAGACGTGGAGCGGAGCACCGGTGACTGACTCGACCATCATCTATACGCACACCGACGAGGCCCCGGCCCTGGCGACCCATTCGTTCTTGCCGGTGGTCCAGGCATACGCGTCGCAGGCCGGTGTCACTGTGGAAACCCGTGACATCTCGCTTGCCGGGCGCATCATCGCCCTCTTCCCCGAGTACCTGGAGGAGGGCCAGCGCATCCCCGACGCCCTGGCGGAGCTCGGTGAGCTGGCCAAGACGCCCGAGGCCAACATCATCAAGCTGCCGAACATCTCGGCCTCGATCCCGCAGCTGAAGGCGGCCGTCGCCGAGCTCCAGGAGCAGGGTTACGCGCTGCCGGCCTACCCGGACGACCCGAAGACCGACGAGGAGCGGGACATCCGCGCCCGTTACGACAAGGTCAAGGGCTCCGCCGTGAACCCGGTGCTGCGCGAGGGCAACTCCGACCGCCGCGCCCCGTCCTCGGTGAAGAACTACGCCAAGGCCCACCCGCACCGCATGGGCGCCTGGACCGCCGAGTCGAAGACGAACGTCGCCACCATGGGCGTCGACGACTTCCGCTCCACCGAGAAGTCCACGGTCATCTCCGAGCCGGGTTCCCTGCGCATCGAGCTCACGGCCGACGACGGCTCCACCACCGTGCTGCGCGAGTCCGTACCCGTCCTGGCCGGCGAGGTCGTGGACGCGTCCGTGATGCACGTCGCGCCGCTGCGCGAGTTCCTCACGGCGCAGATCGCCCGCGCCAAGGCCGAGGGCGTGCTGTTCTCGGTGCACCTGAAGGCCACGATGATGAAGGTCTCCGACCCGATCATCTTCGGTCACGTGGTCCGCGCCTTCTTCCCGAAGACGTTCGCGAAGTACGGCGAGACCCTCGCCGCGGCCGGTCTCTCCCCGAACGACGGTCTCGGCGGCCTCTACAAGGGCCTCGAGGCGCTTCCCGAGGGCGCCGAGATCAAGGCGTCCTTCGACGCCGAGCTCGCCGAGGGCCCGGAGCTGGCGATGGTCGACTCCGACAAGGGCATCACCAACCTGCACGTCCCCTCGGACGTCATCGTCGACGCCTCCATGCCGGCGATGATCCGCACCTCCGGCCACATGTGGGGTCCGGACGGCCAGGAGGCCGACACCCTCGCGGTCCTGCCGGACAGCAGCTACTCCGGCGTGTACCAGGTCGTCATCGACGACTGCCGCGCCAACGGCGCCTTCGACCCGTCCACGATGGGCTCGGTCCCGAACGTCGGTCTGATGGCGCAGAAGGCCGAGGAGTACGGCAGCCACGACAAGACCTTCGAGATCCCCGCCACCGGCACGGTCCGCCTCGTCGACCAGTCCGGGAACACCGTCCTGGAGCAGACCGTCTCGGCCGGTGACATCTTCCGCGCCTGCCAGACCAAGGACGCCCCGATCAAGGACTGGGTCAAGCTCGCCGTCACCCGCGCCCGCGCGACCGGCGACCCGGCCGTGTTCTGGCTGGACGAGACCCGCGCGCACGACGCCCGGCTGATCGAGAAGGTCAAGCGGTACCTGCCCGAGCACGACACCGAGGGCCTGGACATCAAGATCCTGTCCCCGGTCGAGGCGACCGCGTTCTCCCTGGAGCGCATCCGCCGCGGCGAGAACACGATCTCCGTCACCGGCAACGTCCTGCGCGACTACCTGACCGACCTGTTCCCGATCCTGGAGCTGGGCACCAGCGCCAAGATGCTCTCGATCGTGCCGCTCATGAACGGCGGCGGCCTCTTCGAGACGGGCGCGGGCGGTTCCGCGCCGAAGCACGTGCAGCAGCTGGTCAAGGAGAACTACCTGCGCTGGGACAGCCTCGGCGAGTTCCTCGCGCTGGCGTCCAGCTTCGAGCACCTCGCGACGACCACGGGCAACGCGCGCGCCCAGGTCCTCGCCGACACGCTCGACCGCGCGACGGCCTCCTTCCTGGAGAACGACAAGTCCCCGACCCGGCGCGTCGGCGGCATCGACAACCGCGGCAGCCACTTCTACCTGTCCCTGTACTGGGCCCAGGAGCTGGCCGCGCAGACCGAGGACGCCGACCTCGCCAAGGCGTTCGGCCCGCTCGCCGAGACGCTGTCCGCCAAGGAGCGGGCGATCGTCGACGAGTTGATCGCCGCGCAGGGCAAGCCGGCCGAGATCGGCGGCTACTACCAGCCCGACGTCACCAAGGCCACGGCCGTCATGCGCCCGTCGAAGACGTGGAACGAGGCGCTGGCGATCCTTGCCTGACGCACCGCCGCGGACCCGCCGTCCGCACACAGCCGCCCCGGCCGGGATCCCTCCGGCCGGGGCGGCTGCCGTCTCGGCCGCCGTGGTGGGGTGCGCCGGGACCCGTGCGGGTTCGCAGGGCCGGGGGCGGGTAGCGATCAACGGGGCCGCGATCCGGGTTTCGGCGGTCGACGGCCCACCGGACTCGACGGAACGGAGTGAGACGTGACAGCGGACGCCGGTATCGATGTGCGGCCGGCCTCGGGCCACACCGGCGCGGAGATCGGCGGAGTGGACCTGGCAGGGCCCCTGGACGACGCGGTCGTCGCGGCGATCAGGGCGGCGGTGCTGCGCTGGAAGGTGGTGTTCTTCCGGGACCAGCGCCTGGATCACGCCGCCCATGTGGCGCTCGCCCGCCGCTTCGGGGAACCGGTCGCCCTGCGGTCCCGCGGCACGGCGTCCCCGGCGGATTTTCCGCTGGTGGAGACGACGGCGGACCGGCTCGAGCTGGCCGGGCGGTACGGCATGGACCGCGACGAATGGCTGGAGCGGCGCCGCCACACACTGCTGCGGGGCTGGCACTGCGACCACGGGGCCCGGATCGATCCGCCGGCGGCCACCATCCTGCGCGCGGAGACCGTCCCCCCGTACGGCGGGGACACCACCTGGTCGAATCTGGCGGCCGCCTACGCGGGCCTGTCCGAGCCGGTGAAGCGCTTCGCCGAGGGACTGCGCGCGGAGCACCGGCTCGGCGTCGGATACCAGCCGCGTCCCGGCCACGACGCCTACGTCCAGCACCTCCAGGACCATCAGGTCGCCTCGGTGCACCCCCTGGTGCGGGTGCACCCGGAGACGGGTGAGCGCCTGCTGTTCGTCAACGGGTACTACGTGGAGCGGATCCTGGGCGTGTCCCGCGCGGAGAACCTGCGGCTGCTGGAGATGTTCGTCGAGCAGGCGACCCGCCCCGAGTACACGGTCCGCTTCCGCTGGGAGCCGGGCAGCGTCGCGTTCTGGGACAACCGGGCCACCGTCCATCTCGCCCCCGGCGACACCGGCCACCTCGACCACCCCCGGGTCATGCACCGCGTCATGCTCGCGGGCGACATCCCGAAGGGCGTGGACGGCAGGCCCTCCGAAGCCCTGACCGGCTCCCCGCTGCACCCGTCCTGAGCACACCCGCGTGCCACAAAAGTGGATATTCCGCCCCTTGTGCGTTTGTCGCTTGATCGTCCTATTCTGATGCGGGGAGGGCTCGGACAGTCGACGGCCGGCTCCATGCCGGTGGGAAGTGGGCTTCCATGGCTGAGCGATTCAAGCGGCTGGGGCTGGCCGGCGAGATGTCGGCCGAGTTCCTCGGCACCATGATTCTCATCCTCTTCGGTTGCGGCGTGGTGGCCCAGGTGGTCGCCGGCGGCGCACTCACGACGCCTGCGGGCGGTCTCGGCAACCACGACAGCATCGCCTGGGCCTGGGGCCTCGGCGTGACCCTCGGCGTCTACGTGGCGGCACGGCTGAGCGGTGCTCACCTCAACCCCGCGGTGACCGTCGCGCTGGCCGCGTTCAAGGGGTTCCCGTGGAGCAAGGTGGCTCCGTACGCGCTGGCCCAGACGGCCGGCGCCTTCGTGGCCGCCCTGCTGGTGCGCTGGAACTACTCCGAGGCGCTGGCCAAGGCCGACCCCGGCCACACCATCAACACACAGGGCGTGTTCTCCACCCTTCCGGCGAACGGCAACCCGAATCTGCCGGTCCACGAGTGGGGCGCGTTCCGCGACCAGATCATCGGCACCGCGATCCTGCTGCTGCTGATCCTGGCCATCACGGACCTGCTCAACACGCCGCCCGGCGCCAACCTGGCACCGTTCATCATCGGTCTCGTCGTGGTCGCGATCGGCATGGCCTGGGGTACCAACGCGGGCTACGCGATCAACCCGGCGCGCGACTTCGGGCCCCGGCTGGCCAGCTTCCTGACCGGATACGGCGGAGCCTGGCGAGATCAGTACGGGAACTTCTACTTCTGGGTGCCGATCATCGGCCCGCTGATCGGCGGACTGCTCGGCGCCGGCCTGTACAAGCTCCTGATCGGCCGGTTCCTGCCGACGGCGGAGCCGGAGCCCCCCGGACGCGTCCCCTCACCCGACGAGTCCTGACGCCCGCGAAGGAGGCGTATTCCCATGGCGGACTTCGTGGGCGCGGTGGACCAAGGGACCACCAGCACCCGTTTCATGATCTTCGACCACGCCGGCAACGAGGTGGCGAAGCACCAGCTCGAACACGCCCAGATCATGCCGCGCTCCGGCTGGGTCGAACACGATCCGGTGGAGATCTGGGAGCGCACCAACTCGGTGATGCAGAACGCCATGCGGCACGGGAACCTGTCCCCGACCGACCTGGCGGCGATCGGCATCACCAACCAGCGGGAGACCACGGTGGTCTGGGACCCGCGCAACGGCCGTCCCTACTACAACGCCATCGTCTGGCAGGACACCCGCACCGACTCCATCGCCGCGGCGCTGGAACGCTCGGGGCAGGGCGACGTCATCCGCCGCAAGGCGGGGCTGCCGCCGGCGACCTACTTCTCCGGCGGCAAGATCCAGTGGATCCTGGAGAACGTCGACGGGGTCCGTGAGGCGGCCGAGCACGGCCACGCCCTCTTCGGCAACACGGACGCCTGGGTCCTGTGGAACCTGACGGGCGGTCCCGACGGCGGTATCCACGCCACCGACGTGACCAACGCCAGCCGCACCATGCTGATGGACCTGGAGACCCTCGACTGGGACGACGAACTGCTGGGCTTCTTCGGCATCCCCCGGGCCATGCTGCCCGCCATCAGCCCCTCGTCCCACCGGGAGGCGTTCGGGGTGACCCGGACCTCCCGGCCGCTGCGCGCCCCGATTCCCATCACCGGCGTGCTCGGCGACCAGCAGGCGGCCACCGTCGGGCAGGTCTGCTACGCGCCGGGCGAGGCCAAGAACACCTACGGCACCGGCAACTTCCTGGTGCTCAACACCGGTACGGAACTGGTCCGTTCGCAGCACGGCCTGCTCACGACCGTGGCGTACCAGTTCGGCGACAGCCCGGCGATCTACGCCCTGGAGGGCTCGATCGCGGTCACCGGATCCGCCGTGCAGTGGCTGCGTGACCAGATGAAGATCATCAATGACGCGGCCGAGAGCGAGACCCTGGCGAAGACCGTCGAGGACAACGGCGGCATCTACTTCGTGCCCGCGTTCTCGGGTCTCTTCGCCCCGTACTGGCGCTCCGACGCGCGCGGCGCGATCGTCGGCCTCGCCCGGTACAACGACGGCGGCCACCTGGCCAGGGCCACGCTGGAGTCCATCTGCTACCAGAGCCGCGACGTCGTGGAGGCGATGGAGCAGGACTCCGGGGTCCACCTCGACGTGCTGAAGGTCGACGGCGGCGTGACCGCCAACGACCTGTGCATGCAGATCCAGGCGGACGTCCTCGGCGTACCGGTCAGCCGTCCCGTCGTCGCCGAGACGACGGCGCTCGGCGCCGCCTACGCGGCGGGGCTGGCCACCGGCTTCTGGCGCGACACCGACGAACTGCGCACCCACTGGCAGGAGTCCAAGCGCTGGGAGCCCCAGTGGTCCGAAGACCGGCGCGCGGAGGGCTACGCGGGCTGGAAGCGGGCGGTGGAGCGCACGCTCGACTGGGCGAAGGTCGAGTAGCCGGGCCCGGCGGCGCAACGGCCGAAGGCCGTACCGGAGGTTCCGGTACGGCCTTCGGCCTGCGACTTCGTAAAGTCGGGACGACAGGATTTGAACCTGCGACCCCTTGACCCCCAGTCAAGTGCGCTACCAAGCTGCGCCACGTCCCGCCGCGTTCCCGTGGTGGCCCACGTGATCGCGCAGGTGAACCCTACCGCACGCGCACGGCCGGTCTCGCCGCGCGTGCTCGTCAGGCGTTGGGGTCGAAGGTGATGCCGGCCGGCTTGGCCTTCGCCAGGTGCGCGTTGAAGTTGCCGTCCTTGAGGCCGAAGACGGCGCTGCCCCAGTTGGCCTGGCTCAGCCTGTCGCGGAGACCGGCGGGATAGCCGTTCCAGCCGACGAGGCTCGGGAAGCGCCAGGCGTGGGAGTGGTTCTCCGGCGGCTCGTCGTTGGAGTTGGCCGGGCGGAAGCAGTGCGTGCTCACACCGTCCTTGTGGTAGACGACCTTGGGATGGGTGCCGTCCCACCGGATCCGGTCGCGGCCGTAGACGCTGAAGCCGCCGTGCGCGGAGGTGGAGACGTACTGGGCCTGGTCGTTCTGCACCCACACCACGACGTGCTCCCAGTCGTGACGGTGCCCGCCGAGGCTGCTGCCGGCCAGGGCCTGGTCCTTCTCGAAGTAGAGGCCGTACATGATCGCGCACCACCCGTTGTTGCACTTCTCGCGCGCGTAGCCGTTGGTGTTGTCGAGGTCCCAGGAGTCGCGGCACTGCCCGTTCAGGGCGCCCGACGGGTTGAGGCCGGCGTTCAGGGTCCCGTCGGGGCCGATGGCCGGCGTCGGGTAGCAGCCGTCCGTGTCGTAGTCGAAGGCCGGCTGGAACGTCTGCTCCAGTCCGTCCGCGTCGGCCGGCAGGGCCGTGGGCGGAGCTGCGAGCGCGCTGCCCGGGAGGGCGACGACCAGCGCGAGCGCGCTGCCGAGGATCACCGAGACTTGGCGGGTGCGTGAGTTCTTCTTCACTACGTCCTCCTGGTCGACCGCGGTGGGGGCGGAGCGGACGGTCGCATTGACATGCCCAGCTCAGCTTTCCGGGCCGTCGCCGAAAGCACCAGAGGCGGCAGGTGTCGGAGTGATGAAGGATCAACCGGATTCGCGAGAACGCGGGTTGGTGAGGCGCGCGGTCACACGGCCGCGCCGGGCCTCACCAACCGCGGCCAGCGTGGCAGGCTGGCCCGACGCGGCAGGCCTGCCCGGCGTGACCGGTTTGCCCGGCGACCGGCTTGCCCGGCGAGCGGCTTGTCCGGCGGGCGGCTGGACGACTCCCGCCGCCCGGTCGGCCGCGCAGGACCGGGCAGCGGGCAGCGGGTGCTCAACCCAAGGGGACCGGACGGTCGTAGACGTTCTTCGGCGTCGCGATCTCGGTGACCACCCGGGCGACGAGCGAGGACGGCTCCTGCTCTCCGACGAGGATGTCGGTGTTGATCATCACCACCAGGGTGGCCTTCTTCGACGGCAGGTAGACGGTCACCGTCTCGTAGCCCGGGATGGAGCCGTTGTGCCCGAGCCAGCCGCCCGACTTGAAGATGCCGAGGCCGTAGCTCGTCCCGGGGTGGCCGATCGGCAGCGTTTTGAGCCGTTGCGCCTGGGTCTTCGGACTGAGCAGTTCACCGGTCGCCACGATCTTCGCCCAGCGGCGCAGGTCGCGCAGGTCCGAGATCATCTGCCCGGCGGCCCAGGCCCAGCTGGGGTTCCAGTCCGTGGAGTCCTCCACCTCACCGCTGAGCGTCTGGTCGGTGTAGCCGCGCGCGTGCGGCTCGGGG
The DNA here is from genome assembly GCF_042871785.1 of Streptomyces sp. NPDC005551. Lineage (NCBI taxonomy): Bacteria > Bacillati > Actinomycetota > Actinomycetes > Kitasatosporales > Streptomycetaceae > Streptomyces > Streptomyces sp. NPDC005551. The sequence goes on from NZ_JBIAJE010000003.1 coordinate 759,961, forward strand.
AACTCGTGGTCCTCGGGGAACAGCGTGTGGCGCAGGCGGGCCGGCCGCACGACCCGCTTCTCGATGAAGTCGCCGAGGCGGTGGCCGCTGACCTTCTCGATCACCAGGCCGAGGAGCACGAGGTTGCTGTTGGAGTACTGGAACTGCGTCCCCGGTGCGAAGGTGTTGTCGTGCCGGTAGCCGTACGCGAGCAACTCCTCCGGGGTGAACGAACGGCTCGGGTCGCTCAGCAGATCGTGCTCGAAGTCCGGGTCGGCGCTGTACGGGAACAGACCGCTGCGCATCCCGGCCAGATGCCTGAGGGTGATGTGGTCGCCGTTCGGCACGCCGTCGATGTACTCGGAGATCGGGTCGTCCAGTCCGATCCGGCCGTCGTCGACCAGTTCGAGCAGCGCGGTGACCGTGAAGGTCTTGGTCTCGCTGCCGATCCGGATGAACTGGCGGGTGCTCATCGGCTCGCCGGTCCCGGTGTCGGCGACTCCGGTCGCGCGGACGTAGTTCCCCTTGCCGGGCATCCACAGTCCGACGACGACCCCGGGGATGCCTGCCTCGCGGCGGACCTTCTCGACGGCCTTGTCCAGCCGCGCGGTGAGTTTGCGGCCGAGGCCGTCCGGCGGGGTCCTGTCCTCGTCGTGCCGGCCGACGGCCACGACGTGATCGGCGGCGGCGGGAATCGCCGTCATGGGCGCCAGGACGGACGCCACCAGCAGGGATGCGGCGAACAGGCGGCGGGAGGGGGTACGTCGCACGGGACTCCTCTTCCTGGTCAGGGTTCGGGTGGCAACGTCACCATCCGCTCCCCGGGGCACCCCCCTCGTCCGGTACGCGTTCCTGCGAGTCCACCCGTTCGGCGCCACGGGGGTCTCCGGACGGCCCCGGACAGGGCCCCCGTACGCCCGGTCCCGTTCGGCGGCTCAGCGGGCCGCGCGCAGCCGCCAGCCGTGGTCGACCGGGCCGAGGCCGGCGCCCAGCGGGAACCCCGCCGCTATCGCGCCCGTGACGTAGTCCTTCGCGAGCCGCACCGCCTCGGGCACCGGCCGCCCCTGCGCCAGCCCCACGGCGACGGCCGAGGCCAGGGTGCAACCGGTGCCGTGCGTATGCCGGTTGTCGTGGCGGGGGGCGCGCAGCCAGTGCGTCTCGGTGCCGTCCGTGAGCAGGTCCACGGCCTCGCCCGGCAGATGCCCGCCCTTGACCAGGACCCAGCGCGGCCCGTAGGACAGCAGTCGCTCCGCGGCCTCGGACATGCCCCGCTCGTCCGTCACGCGGACGCCGGTGAGCTGCGCCGTCTCGTCCAGGTTGGGCGTCGCCACCGTCGCGACCGGCAGCAGCACGGAGCGTACGGCGTCCAGCGCCTCGTCCGCGAGCAGCCGGTCGCCGTGCTTGGACACGCTCACGGGGTCCACGACCACGGGTGCGGCGGTGTCGGCGAGCAACCCGGCGACGGTGGCGACGAGTTCGGGCGAGGCCAGCATCCCGGTCTTCACCGCCTGCACGCCGATGTCGTCGACGACGCTGCGGTACTGCGCCCGCACCGCCTCGGACGGAAGCTCCCAGGCGCCCTGGACACCGACGGAGTTCTGCGCGGTGACCGCGGTGAGCACGCTCATCCCGTGTGCGCCGAGCGCGAGCATCGTCTTCAGGTCGGCCTGGATGCCCGCACCGCCGCCGGAGTCCGATCCGGCGACGGTCAGGACGCGGGCCGGTACGGCGGACGGTCCGGCGGGGGCGGCGGCCATCCGCCCCGGGGAGACCCGCTGCGGGCCTGCGACGGCCGCCTCGCCACGGGCACGCGGCAACGACATGAGACATCCCTCCGCCAGTGCGAACTGGTTCAGGTTCGACGGGTGTGATCTCAGCCCCGTGCGGGGCACCCCGTGTCCGGTACGCCGCACAGGATAGCCGGAGCCGCGCCGTCCACGGCTCCGGGTCCCGTCGGCCTCGCCCGCCCCCGGGTCCGGTCGGCCGCGGTCCGGCCGGGCGGGACCCGGAGCCGGCGCACCGCGTCACCGCGCGCGTGCGCCGGTGACGGACGGCAGCCTCCGCCGGCCGGGCAGGCGGAACGTCAGGCGATCTCCACGAGCAGGTCGCCGCCCTCCACCTGCTGGATGCGGTTGATGGCCAGCCGCGACACCGTGCCGCTCCTGGAGGCGGTGACCGCGGCCTCCATCTTCATCGCCTCGATGGTGGCCACCGTGGCACCGGCCTCGACCTCGTCCCCCTCGGCGACGGCGAGCGTCACCACTCCCGCGAACGGCGCGGCGACGTGTCCGGGGTCGGCACGGTCGGCCTTCTCCGTGGCCGGGATGTCGGAGGAGACGGCGGCGTCGCGCACCTGGATCGGCCTCAGCTGGCCGTTCAGCGCCGACATCACGGTGCGCATGCCGCGTTCGTCGGCCTCGCCCACGGCCTCCAGCTCGATGAGCAGCCGGACGCCCGGTTCGAGGTCGACCGCGTACTCCTTGCCCGGACGCAGCCCGTAGAAGAAGTCCTTGCTGTCCAGCACGCTGGTGTCGCCGTAGGTCTGCCGGTGCGTCTGGAACTCGCGGGTCGGCCCGGGGAACAGCAGCCGGTTGAGCGTCGCCCGCCGGTCCTTCGCCAGACCGTCGCGGTCGTCCGCGGTCAGCTCCTCCCGGGGCTTCGGCGCGGCACGGCCCTCCAGCGCCCGGGTGCGGAACGGCTCGGGCCATCCGCCGGGCGGATTGCCCAGCTCGCCGCGGAGGAAGCCGATGACGGAGTCCGGGATGTCGAACCGGTCCGGGCGGGCCTCGAAGTCCGCCGGGTCGACGCCGGCGCCCACCAGGTGGAGGGCGAGGTCGCCGACCACCTTCGACGACGGGGTGACCTTCACCAGGTGGCCGAGGATCCGGTCGGCGGCGGCGTACATCGCCTCGATCTCCTCGAAGCGGTCGCCGAGGCCCAGCGCGACGGCCTGCGTGCGCAGGTTGGACAGCTGCCCGCCGGGGATCTCGTGGTGGTAGACCCGTCCCGTCGGCGAGGCGAGGCCCGCCTCGAAGGGCGCGTAGATCTTGCGGACGCTCTCCCAGTACGGCTCCAGCTCGCCCACGGCCCGCAGGCTCAGCCCGGTCGGCCGCTCCGAGTAGTCGGTCGCGGCGACGATGCCCGACAGCGACGGCTGGGAGGTGGTCCCGGCCATGGACGCCACCGCTCCGTCGACCGCGTCCGCCCCGGCCTGGATCGCGGCGAGGTAGGTGGCGAGCTGGCCGCCCGCGGTGTCGTGGGTGTGGATGTGCACCGGCAGGTCGAACTCGCGGCGCAGCGCCGACACGAGGGTGGCGGCGGCCGGGGCGCGCAGCAGGCCCGCCATGTCCTTGACGGCGAGGACGTGGGCGCCCGCCTCGACGATCTGCTCGGCCAGGCGGAGGTAGTAGTCCAGGGTGTACAGCCGCTCGGACGGGTCGGACAGGTCGGAGGTGTAGCACAGGGCGACCTCGGCGACGGCCGTTCCGGTCTCCCGTACGGCGTCGATGGCGGGCCGCATCTGTCCGACGTCGTTCAGCGCGTCGAAGATCCGGAAGATGTCGATGCCGGTGGCTGCCGCCTCCTGCACGAACGCGTCGGTCACCTCCGTCGGGTACGGCGTGTAGCCCACCGTGTTGCGGCCGCGCAGCAGCATCTGCAGGCAGATGTTCGGCACCGCCTCGCGCAGTGCGGCCAGGCGTTCCCAGGGGTCCTCGGCGAGGAAGCGGAGCGCGACGTCGTAGGTGGCGCCGCCCCAGCACTCCAGGGACAGCAGTTCGGGCAGGGTCCTGGCCACCACGGGGGCGATGGCGAGCATGTCCTTGGTGCGGACGCGGGTGGCGAGCAGCGACTGGTGTGCGTCGCGGAACGTGGTGTCGGTGACGCCGATGGCCGGTGACGCGCGCAGCCACCGGGCGAAGCCGTCGGGGCCCAGCTCGGCGAGCCGCTGCCGGGAGCCGGCGGGCGGTTCCCCGGCCGGCACGGCCGGGATCTTGGTGGTGGGGTCGACCAGCTCGGGCCGTTCACCGTGCGGCTTGTTCACGGTGACGTCGGCGAGATAGGTGAGCAGTTTCGTGCCGCGGTCGGCGGAGTGCCGTGCCGTGAGCAGGTGCGGACGCTGTTCGATGAACGAGGTCGTGACCCGGCCGCCCCGGAAGTCCGGGTCGTCGAGCACGGCCTGGAGGAACGGGATGTTCGTGGCCACGCCGCGGATGCGGAACTCGGCGACGGCCCGCCGGGCCCGGCCGATCGCGGTGTCGAAGTCACGGCCCCGGCAGGTGAGCTTGACCAGCATCGAGTCGAAGTGGGCGCTGATCTCCGTACCGGCGTGGGTGGTGCCGCCGTCCAGCCGGATCCCGGAGCCGCCGGGCGAGCGGTAGGCGCTGATCCGGCCGGTGTCCGGGCGGAAGCCGTTGGCCGGGTCCTCGGTGGTGATACGGCACTGGAGGGCGGCGCCGTGCAGGGTGACGGTCTCCTGGGAGAGGCCGAGGTCGGCCAGGGTCTCACCGGAGGCGATGCGCAGCTGGGCCTGCACGAGGTCGACGTCGGTGACCTCCTCGGTCACCGTGTGCTCGACCTGGATGCGCGGGTTCATCTCGATGAAGACGTGATTGCCGTCGCGGTCGAGGAGGAACTCCACGGTGCCCGCGTTGCGGTAGCCGATCTCCCGGGCGAACCGCACGGCGTCGGCGCAGATACGTTCGCGCAACGCCGGGTCCAGGTTCGGCGCGGGGGCCAGCTCGATCACCTTCTGGTGGCGGCGCTGCACCGAGCAGTCGCGCTCGAACAGGTGGATGACGTTGCCCTGCCCGTCGGCGAGGATCTGCACCTCGATGTGCCGGGGCTCGATGACCGCCTTCTCCAGGAAGACCGTCGGGTCACCGAACGCGGAGGCGGCCTCGCGCGACGCGGCCTCGATGGACTCGCCGAGCTGGGCGGGGTCCTCGACGCGGCGCATGCCGCGGCCGCCACCGCCCGCGACCGCCTTGACGAACACCGGGAACCCGACGTCCTCCGCGGCCCGGACGAGTTCGTCCACGTCGGTGGAGGGCGCCGAGGAGCCGAGCACCGGCACGCCGGCCGCGCGGGCGGCGGCCACCGCGCGCGCCTTGTTCCCGGTCAGTTCGAGCGTCTCGGTGCCAGGCCCCACGAAGGTGATGCCGGCCTCCTCGCAGGCGCGGGCCAGGTCGGGGTTCTCCGAGAGGAACCCGTAGCCCGGGTAGACCGCGTCCGCGCCCGCCCTGCGTGCCGCGCGGACGATCTCCTCGACGGAGAGATACGCCCGCACCGGGTGCCCGGGCTCACCGATCTCGTAGGCCTCGTCGGCCTTCAACCGGTGCAGTGAGTTGCGGTCCTCGTGCGGGAAGACGGCCACGGTCCGCGCGCCCAGCTCATAGCCGGCACGGAACGCGCGAATCGCGATCTCACCTCGGTTGGCGACCAGCACCTTGCGGAACATGCGGGATCCCTTCAGCCTGCCGGTGACGCGCACCATGGTGTCGGCCCCGCCCGTTCCGCGCCATGTGAGGCGGCCCACTCCCCCGCTGTGAAGCAGGCCACTGCGGCGGCTTCCCCGACCGCCCGGGTCCTCGCGGTCAGGGCAGCTCGGCCCGCGCGGGGCTGTCGTCGAGGAAGCCGCCCGACTGGTGCTGCCACAGCTTCGCGTAGGTGCCGCCGCGGGTGAGCAGTTCCTGGTGGGTGCCCTGTTCGACGATCCGTCCGCGGTCCAGGACGACGAGCCGGTCCATGCCGGCGACCGTGCTCAGCCGGTGCGCGACGACGAGCGCCGTCCGCCCTTCCATGAGCCGCCACAGCGCCTCCTGCACCAAGAGTTCGCTCTCGGAGTCCAGGGCGCTGGTGGCCTCGTCCAGCAGCAGGACCGGCGCGTCGCGCAGGATCGCCCGGGCGAGGGCGACCCGCTGGCGCTGGCCGCCGGACAGTTTCACCCCGCGCTCGCCGACCATGGTGTCGAAGCCCTCCGGCAGCGCGTCGGCGAACTCCGTGACGTGCGCCGCCCCGGCCGCGCGGCGGATCTCGGCGTCCGTGGCGTCCGGCCGGGCGAAGGCGATGTTGGCCCGCAGGGTGCGGTGGAACATCGCCGGGTCCTGGGGGACGTACGCGATCAGGCTGCGCAGGTCGGCCTGGCGCAGCGCGCTGATGTCCTGGCCGCCGATCAGGATCCGCCCGCCGTCGATGTCCGTCATCCGCAGCAGCAGCCGGGTGAGCGTGGTCTTGCCGCCGCCGGACCGGCCGACGAGACCGACCTTCGCCCCGCTGGGCACGGCCAGGTCGAGGCCCTCGAACAGCGGCCGCGCGCCGGAGTGGGCGAAGGTGACGTGCTCGAAGCGGACGTCGGCGTCCCGGGAGAGCAGCGGCTGCGGGGACGGCGGGTCGAGCACGGTCGGCGGTGTCAGCAGCAGCTCGGTGAACTGCGCGGCCTCCGTCATCGAGCTCTCCAGACGGCGGTAGATCTGGTTGAACTCGAACATGATCCGTGTCGCGTTGGTGTAGTACATGAAGGCGACCACGACCGCCTCGACCCCGAGCCTGCCACCGCCCAGGGCCACCGCGAGCAGCAGGCCGAGCGCGTTCGTCAGGACGGACATCGGCGCGACCAGCGTGTCGATGCGCAGGTTGCCGTAGTCCCACGACCGCAGTGTGAGCCGTCGTGACTCCGCGACGCGGGAGCGGTGCTCGGCGGCCTCGCCCTCCTCGGCGGCGAAGGCCCGGACCGTGTCCATGTTCATCAGGCTGTCGGCGACGTGGCCGGACACCCGGGCGATCGCCTCCTCGCGCCGGCCGACGAGTGCCTGGCGGCGCCGGATGAGGGGTGCCACGCACAGGGCCGTCAGCGCGATCATCATTAGGAGCCCGGCCACGAGCAGCGGTTCGTAGTGCCACAGCACCACCGACCCGAAGATCAGCGGTACGAGGCTGCCCACGACCGAGAACGTCAGGGTGTCGAAGCCCTCCTCGAAGCGGGAGGCGAAGCTCAGGACCCGCTTCGTCAGCGACCCCGCGAAGTTGTCGTGGAAGAAGGCGGCGTCCTTGGCGAACAGCTCGTCCATGCCGACGACGTACAGGTGCTCGATACCGAGGGCGTCGACCCGGTTCAGGCAGTGCAGGCCGATGCGCCACAGCAGCTCCGCGAGCAGCAGCACGCCGGCGAAGCCGAGTACGTAGGGCAGGGTCTGGCCGAGGCCGACTCCGGCGTCCCCGGCGATGCGGCCGACGAGTTTGGCGACGACGAGCGGCGCGAGGTAGTTGAGGCCGATGTTGCCCAGCGCCGGCAGCAGCACGGCGGGCACCGCCAGCCACCGCAGCCGGGCCAACTCCCGTCCGTAGAAACGAAGTGCGAGGGACACCGCCCCTTTTCCCGGCGGAGTCCCACGCGACATGACCGGTCCCATCCCACCCCCCGTGTCGTCGTACGGCGACCGCCCCGGGGGCCGTCCGCCGGCGAGGGGTGACGACGACGGTCACGCGCCTCGCGCCGGCTCCGACACGCACGTCCCGGCGGTCCGGGAACCGCAGTGTGTCGCGGCGCCGCCGGCGCGGTCCAAGCGTTTTCGCGGCCGGCGACCCGGCTTGCGGCGGTTTCACGCCACTCACGGGAGGTGGGGCAGGGCCGGTCACCGGCTCATCACGCGCCCCGTACAACGCAGACCAGCGGGTCTGCCATATCGGCAGACCCGCTGGTCAACACTGTCGGGACGACAGGATTTGAACCTGCGACCCCTTGACCCCCAGTCAAGTGCGCTACCAAGCTGCGCCACGTCCCGGTGCGCCTTCCAAGGTGACCCGCGGAACGGCGCGTACAGAACTTTACCGCACGTCGGCGGCGGGTCCGAAGGGGGCGCCGGGGCGGCGCCGCGCCCCGGGCGGGACAATCGGAGGATGACCGGGATTTCTGAGGGTCGGACGAACGACGGACGCGACCGGGACACGGAGGGACGGGCACGCAACGCCCGGCCCCGGGACGGGCTGGGCCGCCCCCTGCCGTACGGCGCCGACGGGGTGGAGCGGCAGCCGGAAGGGATCGTGCGCGCACCGGCGGAGACGGTCGCGCAGGCGCAGGCGCTGCTGGACGCGGGCAAGCCGTTCCACGCCCACGAGGTCTTCGAGGACGCCTGGAAGTCGGGCCCCGAGGAGGAGCGCGGGCTGTGGCGCGGGCTGGCCCAGCTCGCGGTGGGGCTCACCCACGCGGCCCGGGGCAACACGACGGGCGGCGCCCGGCTGCTGCGGCGTGGCGGCGGGGCCGTCGAGCAGTGGGCCGCCGAGACGGGCCGGCCCCGGCCGTACGGCATGGTCCTGGCGGAACTCGCCGACTGGGCAAGGGAGTTGGCGGACGGCGTGGAGCGGGCCGGGACGGCGGTCGACGCCGGGCAGCGGGCGCCCAGGCTGACCGGGACCGGGAAGGGGACCGTGACCCGGTAGACCGGGGCCGGCGTTGCTGGGACTTTGGCCTGAGGCGAGCACCGTCGCTGCCCGCCCGGTGGCGCCGGGGTTCCGGAGCCGGATCGGTGGTGGCGGTCCGGGCGGCGCCGGGGACCGCTCCGCGGACGCGGTGCGCCGGGCGCCCGCGGCGTGCGGCAGACTCGGTGCGTGCGAAAGATACATGTCATCGGTATTGGGGCGGGCGATCCCGAGCAGCTGACCCTGCAGGCGGTCAGGGCGCTGAGGAGCACGGACGTGTTCTTCATCCTGGACAAGGGCGAGGTGAAGTCCGACCTCGTCGGGCTGCGCCGTGACATCCTCGACGCGCACGTGCCGGACGGGGCGTACCGGCTGGTCGAGGCGCGCGATCCGGACCGGGACCGGACCGCCGGCGGTACGGCGTACTCGCCCGCCGTCGGGGACTGGCGCAGCGCCCGCGCGGAGATCTACGAGCGGCTGATCGCCGAGGAGCTGGGCGAGGACGAGAGCGGCGCCTTCCTGGTGTGGGGCGATCCCGCGCTGTACGACAGCACGCTCGGCATCCTGGAGGAGATCCTCGGCCGGGGCGCGGTGGCGTTCACGTACGACGTGGTGCCCGGCATCAGCAGCGTCTCGGCGCTCGTCGCCAGACACCGCACGGGCCTGAACCGCGTCGCGCGGCCCGTCCAGATCACCACGGGGCGCCGGCTGGCGGAGGGCTTCCCCGAGGGCGTGGACGACGTCGTGGTGATGCTCGACGCCCACCAGACCTTCCGGCAGTACGCCGACCAGGACATCGACATCTACTGGGGCGCCTACATCGGCACCCCGGACGAGATCCTCGACTCGGGTCCCCTGGCGGAGGCCGCCCCGCGGATCGAGCGCCTGCGCGCGGAGGCCCGGGAGCGCAAGGGCTGGATCATGGACACGTATCTGCTGCGCAGGCGTCCGCGCGAGTAGGCGCAGGCACCGGCGGCGGGTGGGCGCCCGGGTCCGCCCAGGGCGGACCCGGCCACCGACGCCCGCGCGGAGGCGGGGCGACCGGCACGCACCGTCCCTCGTCGGGCTCCGCGGTCCGTCACCGCGGGCCGAGGTCCAGCCGGTCCAGGACTCCGGCGACGTCCGGCACCGCGACGACCCCGGCGGGCAGCGGCGGACGGCGTACGACGACGACGGGGAGGGCGAGTTCGCGGGCGGCGGTGAGCTTCGCCGAGGTCGCGGCTCCCCCGCTGTCCTTCGTCACCAGGACGTCGATGCGGTGTTCGCGCAGCAGGGCCCGCTCGTCGGACACGGTGAACGGGCCGCGGGCCAGCAGCACCCGCGTGTGCGGCGGCATCGGCGGCCGGGGTGCCTCCACCGAGCGGACGAGGAAGTGGTGAGCGGACAGCCGCGCGAAGGCGGCGAGGCCCAGCCGGCCGGTGGTGAGGAAGACCCGGCGGCCGAGCGGGGGCAGGGCCGCGGCGGCTTCGTCGAGGGACGCGACGGGGTGCCAGCGGTCGGCGGGTTCCGGGTGCCAGCCGGGGCGGCGCAGGACGACGGCCGGGACACCGGCCGTCGCGGCGGCCCGCGCCGCGTTCGCCGTGATGCCCGCGGCGAAGGGGTGGGTGGCGTCGACGACGGCGTCCGCCCGGTGCTCGCGCAGCCAGGACGCCAGCCCCTCCGCCCCGCCGAACCCCCCGACGCGGACGTCCCCGTCGAGCGCGCCGGGCCGGGACACGCGCCCGGCGAGCGATGTCGTCACCCGCACTCCGGGCCGCGCCGCGAGGCGGGCGGCGAGTTCGCGTGCCTCGGTGGTACCGCCGAGGACCAGGATGTGCGGGGACATGGCGCCGAGCGTACGGGGAGCGCGTGGACGACGGTCCGTGAGGTGCTGCCGGCGCGGCTCAGCGCAGCAGCAGCTGGACGCCTCCGACGATCGTCGCGGCGATCACGAGCTGCTCGAACAGGCGCTGGTCGATGCGGTCGATGGCCCACTTGCCGAGGAGGGCACCCGGCAGCACGAAGGCCGCGAGCGCCGCGTCGAGCAGCAGCGAGTTCCCGTCGATCAGGCCGAGCCCGACGCTGAAGGGCACCTTCGACACGTTGACGATGAGGAAGAAGAAGGCGGACGTGCCGAGGAAGCCCAGCTTGCGGAAGCCCGCGGAGAGCAGATAGAGCGACATCACGGGACCGCCGGCGTTGGCGACCATCGTGGTGAAGCCGCCGAGGACCCCGTACGAGCGCGCCTTGATCCGCCCCGTCCGCGTGACGACGGAGTCGGGCTCCTGGTCCCGGTCCGCGGTGCGGCGGCGCCACAGCGTGACCGCCGCCATGAACAGCAGGATCGCGCCGATGGACGTCCGTACCGCCCCGTCGCCGGCCCGCGCCAGGAAGAGCGTGCCGAGGACCACACCCGCGGCGACGGCGGGGAACAGCCGCCAGAGCGTGGGCCAGTGGGCGTGCCGCCGGTAGGTGAGGACGGCGAGGACGTCACCGACGATCAGCAGGGGCAGGAGCACGCCGGTGGAGGCGCGGGCCGGCAGGACGGCGGCGAAGACGGCGAGGCTGATGGTGTTGGCCCCGCTCACCGCGGTCTTCGAGAAGCCGACGAGCAGGGCCGCGGCGGCGAGGGCGGCGAACTCCCAGGGCGATATGTGCCAGAGCGTGATCGTGTTCATGCGGGAACCGATGCTATGTCACCGTGTTCCCGCCGGGCCGGGAGCGTCCCGTCGGGTGGCCGCGCCCACCGCCGTCACCTCGTGTACCGCACCCGCAGCTCCCGCTTGAGGACCTTCATGCTCGGGCCGAGCGGCAGCTCGTCGGCGAACTCCACGCGCCGTGGGTACTTGTGCCGGCCCAGGTGCTCCTTGGACCACTCGGTGATCTCCGCGGCGTCCGGCGCGGCTCCGGGCGTGCGGACGACGACCGCGCACACCTCCTCGCCGTGCAGTTCGTCGGGCAGGCCGATGACCGCGACCTGGGCGATGCCGGGGTGGCGGGCCAGGACCTCCTCGACCTCGCGCGGGTAGACGTTGAAGCCGCCGCGGATGATGACGTCCTTCTTGCGGTCGACGATCCGCAGGAAGCCGTCGTCGTCCTTGGTGCCGAGGTCGCCGCTGCGGAACCAGCCGTCGACCACGGCCTCGGCGGTCGCCTCGGGCCGGCCCAGGTATCCGGAGAAGACGTTGTGCCCGCGGATGACGACCTCGCCGAGCTCCCCCGGCGGCAGCAGTTCGATGCGGCCCTCGACCTCGGCGCGCGCGATCTCGACGTCGACGCCCCACAGGGGATGGCCTATGGTGCCGGGCCTGGTGCCGAAGAGGGGCTGGTTCACGGTCGCGGTGGGCGAGGTCTCCGACAGCCCGTATCCCTCGTAGACCGTCGCGCCGAAGGCCTCCTCGAAGCGCTCCAGGACGGCGACGGGCAGCGAGGCGCCGCCGGAGACGCACACGCGCAGGTCGGGGAGCTCGTCCATGGAGGCCGCGACGGCGGCCAGCGCGACGAACATCGTCGGTACGCCGTGGAAGGTGTTCACCCCTTCCTTCACCATCAGCTCGACGGCGCGGGCCGCGTCGAAGCGCGGCAGCAGGACGAGGGTGGCGCCCGCACGCCAGGTGGAGTTCATGGAGACGGTCTGGCCGAACGCGTGGAACAGCGGGAGCGCGCCGAGGGCGATGTCGTCGGGGCGGATGTCGTTGGCGTCGAAGGCGTTGACGGTCGCGTTCATCACCAGGTTGAAGTGGCTGAGCACGGCGCCCTTGGGGACGCCGGTCGTGCCGCTGGTGTAGAAGACGACGGCGGGGTCGTCGGCCTGGCGGCCGACGTACGACGGCAGCGGGTCGGCCCGCGCGGCGAGCGTCTCGAACTCGGTGCCGAGGGTCACGACCGGGACGTCCGCGGTGCGCGCGGCCGCCGTGCCGGTCTCCGCCTGCGCCGGGTGGCACAGCAGCAGGGTGGCGCCGCTGTCCTTCAGGACGTGCTCGACCTCGGAGGCGGACAGCAGCAGGTGGACGGGGACGACCACGCCGCCCGCCGCCGCGATCGCGTAGTAGGCCTGCGGGAACTCGGCCGTGTTGGGCGCCATCAGCGCCACCCGGTCCCCGGGCCGTACGCCGAGTCCGACGAGGGCGCCGGCCTGGGCGAGGGCGCGCTGCCAGACCTCGGCGAAGGTGAGGCGCAGATCGCCCTCGACGAGCGCCGTCCGTCCGGGGCGGCGGCGGGCGTTCTCGGCGAGGATCGCGGCGAGGGACAGGGTTGCCATGGAGGAGTACTCCGTTTCCGTGCTGGTGCGGCTCTGGACCAGGTCGTTCTGCGGTGCGTCCCGCGGCTCTCAGGGGCGCTCGACGAGCACCGCGCTCCCCTGTCCGACGCCGACGCACATCGTGGCGAGACCGCGTGCCGCGCCGGAGCGCCGCATGCGGTGGAGCAGGGTGGTGAGGATGCGGGCTCCCGAGCAGCCCAGCGGGTGGCCGAGTGCGATGGCGCCGCCCGTCGGGTTGACGAGCTCCGGGTCGATGCCGAGCCGGTCCACGCAGGCCAGCGCCTGGGCGGCGAACGCCTCGTTGAACTCGGCCTCCTCCAGGTCGGCGACCGTCCAGCCGACGCGTGCGAGCGCCTTCTCGGTGGCGGGCACGGGTCCGATGCCCATGACGTCGGGGTGGACGCCCGCGGAGGCGCCGGCGACGTACCGCCCGAGGGATTCCAGCCCCAGTTCACGCAGGGCGTCCTCGCTGACCAGGAGGAGCCCGGCGGCGCCGTCGTTCATCGGTGAGGCGTTGCCCGCGGTGACCGTGCCGCCGGGGCGGAACACCGGCTTGAGGCGGGCCAGTTTCTCGTACGACGTGTCCTCGCGGACGCACTCGTCGGTGTCGACGACGACCCCGTCGGGGCGGGTGACGGGCAGCAGCTCGGCGTCGAAGTACCCGTTCTTGCGGGCGTCCGCGGCGCGCTGGTGGCTGCGCAGGGCGAACTCGTCCTGGCGTCGGCGCGGGACGCCGTACCGTTCGGCGACCTCCTCGGCGGTCTCGCCCATGGAGAGCACGCCGTGCAGGTCCTTCATCGCCGGGTTGACCAGGCGCCAGCCGAGCCGGGTGTCGACGGTCTCGATGCGGTGCGGGAGCGCCTCGTCGGGGCGGGGCAGCACGAACGGGGCGCGGCTCATGGACTCGGAGCCGCCGGCGAGCAGGATGTCGGCCTCGCCCGCGGCGATCGTGCGGGCGGCCGTGGTGACGGCCTCCAGGCCGGAGGCGCACAGCCGGTTGACGGTGGCGCCGGGCACCGTCGCGGGGAGTCCGGCGAGCAGGGCGGCCATGCGGGCGACGTTGCGGTTGTCCTCGCCCGCCTGGTTGGCGGCGCCCCAGTAGACGTCGTCGATCCGGGCCGGGTCGAGGGCGGGCGCATCGGCGAGGAGCGCGCGGAGCACGGCCGCGGCGAGATCGTCGGGGCGTACGGCGGAGAGGGCTCCGCGCAGCTTGCCGATGGGGGTGCGGCGGGCGGCCGCGAAGTGGACGGGACGCACGGCAGGACTCCTGACGGACACCGGACTGGGACGGGATGTGATGACGAGGACCCCGTTAATTAGCACTGCTAGTTTTGGACTATAGACCGCCGCCCGCCCGCTGGGAAGGCCCTCCGGGGGCCTGCCCGCCCCTCCCCGCCGGGAAACGATCAGAGCGGTTTCCGCCCATCCCTCCTGGGCACCCGCGCGGGGGGACCGGGCCCCGCGGGAGCCGGGCGCGTCCACGGATCCTCGTCCCCGGAAGCGACCGGAAGGAGTCACACCGTGACCGACGCCCTCGAACTCGACGCGCTGTGGGCCGAATTCCACCGCGTGGTGAACATGACGTCCCAGGAGCTCGCCGCGTGGCTGCGGATCCGGGACGCCGACGAGAACGCGGAGCCGGCGCCCGAGCACGCGGGCGCGCCCACCGGGCAGCACGTCCTGGCCCTCCTGCAGAAGCGGCGCACGGACCTCACCGACGACGACATCGACGTCATGTACGAGGTGGTGGACACCGTCACCGCCGAGACGGACGGGGCGAAGGAGCCCCTGGCCGAGGACGAGCGGCGGCGCCACCGGCTGATGACCCTCGGACACGACGCGCTCCGGCCGCCCCAGGGAGCGGGGACGTGACCGACGGGCAGCGCCACGTGATCGAGCGGCTCGTCGCCTCGTACGGCCGCACGTACGCGGAGGAGGCGGGCATCACGCTGCGGAACAGCCCCCAGCCGCTGTACCGCACCCTCGTGCTGGCCGGCCTGCTGAGCGCGCGCATCCGTGCCTCCGTCGCCGTGGCGACCGCCCGATCCCTGTACGACGCGGGACTGCGGGATCCCCGGCGGATGGCCGCGGCGGACCGGCACACGCGGGTCGCCGCGCTCGGCGCCGGCGGCTACCGGCGCTACGACGAGCGTACGGCGACCCGGCTCGGCGACGGCGCCCGGTTGCTGACGGAGCGTTGGGGCGGCGATCTGCGGCGCCTGCGGGACGAGGGCGACGGCGACCTGCCCCGGCTGCGCGCCCTCCTGCGGGAGGTGCCCGGAATCGGGCCCACGGGCGCGGACATCTTCCTGCGCGAGGTCCAGCGCGTCTGGCCCGAGACGGCGCCGTACGTCGACGGCAAGGCTTTGCAGGGCGCGGGGCGGCTCGGCCTTCCCGAGGATCCCGGCCGGCTGGTCGAACTCGCCGGGAACACCGAACCGGCCGTCCTGGCGGCGGCGTTGGTCCGCTCGGCGCTCGACAGGCGGGTGGCCGAGGAGGTCCTCGGGACCGCCGCGTGAGAGCACCCGCCCCGGGCTGTGCCACCGCCGGCGGACATCGGGGCGACGACCCCCGGGGCCGGGGGCGTCCGTCTGCTCGCGCACGGGGCGCTCAGCTGGGCCTGCGCCCGCCGTCACCTGACGCGACCGGCGCGACCTGCGGCAACGCGGTCCCCGAGGGGCGTGCGGAGACCGCCGGGCCGGTCCCCGGGGGGCGTACGAGGACCCGCCGGGCCAGTCCCCAGGGACGTACGCAGACCGGTGTGGCCGGTCGCGGCAGGACGGTCCCGCCCTTGCGGGGGCGGGACCGTCGTGACGTCACCGGGCCGGTGCCGTGCGGGACGCCGGGCCCGGGGCGGGGGCGTAGCCGGCGGGCCGGGCGGTGAAGACTCCCCGGCCCCGGGTCCGGCCACGCAGCCGCGTCGCGTAGCCGAACAACTCGGCCAGCGGCACGGTGGCGGTGATCACCGCCGTTCCCCCGCGCGTGGCCGAGCCGGAGACCCGGCCGCGACGCACGGCCAGATCGCCCAGCACACCGCCCACGGCGTCGACCGGCACGGTGACCGTGACGTCGGCCACCGGCTCCAGGAGGGCCATCGTGCTCGCGCGCAGGGCCTCCCGGAGCGCGAACCGGCCGGCGGCCCTGAACGCCATCTCCGAGGAGTCCTTCGCGTGCGTCGCCCCGTCGGTCAGCACCACGCGCAGCCCTGTCACGGGGTGACCGCCGAGCGGCCCCTCGGCCAGCGCGTCACGGCAGCCCGCCTCCACCGCACGGACGTACTCCTGGGGCACCCGCCCGCCGACGACGGCCGACCGGAACGCGAAGCCCGTCGCGCCGGGGTCCTCGCCGTCGAGCGGTTCCACGTCGAGGACGACATGGGCGAACTGGCCCGCGCCGCCGTCCTGCTTGACGTGCCGGTACACCAGTCCGCCCACGCCCCGGACGACGGTCTCCCGGTACGCCACCTTCGGCCGGCCGACCCGGACGTCCAGCCCGTGGGCGCGGCGCACCTTCTCCACGGCCACCTCCAGATGCAGCTCGCCCATGCCCGACAGCGTCGTCTGGCCGGTCTCGGGGTCGGTCCTGACGACGAGTGAGGGGTCCTCCTCCACCAGTCGCGCCAGTGCCGACGCCAGCCGGTCGGTGTCCGTGCCCGCGCACGCCTCGACGGCCGCGGAGACCACGGGGTCGGCCACGGTCGGCGGTTCGAGTACCAGCGGTGCTCCGGCGGCGCACAGGGTCGATCCGGCGCGCGTGGCCTTCGGCCCGATGACCGCGACGATGTCGCCGGCCACCGCCCGGTCCAGCCGGGTGTGGCGGCCGGCCTGCACGCGCAGCACCCGGCCGACGCGTTCGGTGCGGTCTGCGTTCGCGTTCCACACCGTCTCTCCCGTCCGGATCGTCCCCGAGTACAGGCGCAGGAAGGTCAGCCGTCCCATGGCGGTCGCCTCGACCTTGAACGCCAGGGCCGCGAGCGGTGCCGCCGGGTCGGCGGCCCGTTCCTGTTCCGTGCCGTCCCAGGTGCCCCGCGCCGCGGGTACGTCCAGCGGCGAGGGCAGATAGGCGACCACGGCGTCCAGCAGCGGCTCGATCCCGCGGTTGCGGTAGGCCGAGCCGCACAGCACGACCACGCCGTCACCGCTGCGGGTCAGGTCGCGCAGCGCGGACGCCAGCGTGTCCGCGGAGAGCGTCGAGCCCGCGCAGAACTCCTCCAGGGCGAGCGGGTGCAGCTCCGCCACCGCTTCCTCCAGCAGCCGGCGGCGCCGCTTCGCCTCGTCGCGCAGCGCGTCCGGTACGGGCCCCTCCACGGCCGCGTCCCCGCCGTCGGCCCACACCAGGGACCGCATGCGCAGCAGATCCACGACCCCGGTGAAGCCGTCCTCCGTACCGATCGGCAACTGGACGGCCAGCGGGGCCGGATGCAGACGTTCCCGGATCGACGCGACCGCCGAGTCGAGGTCGGCGCCCGCACGGTCCAGCTTGTTGACGAACGCGATGCGCGGGACGCCGTACCGGTCGGCCTGCCGCCACACCGCCTCGCTCTGCGGCTCGACGCCCGCGACGGCGTCGAACACCGCGACCGCGCCGTCGAGCACGCGCAGCGAGCGCGTCACCTCGTCGGAGAAGTCGACGTGGCCCGGGGTGTCGATCAGGTTGATCCGGTGTGCGTCCCAGTCGCAGCTCACGGCCGCGGCGAAGATGGTGATGCCCCGGTCGCGTTCCTGGGAGTCGAAGTCCGTGACGGTCGTGCCGTCGTGGACCTCACCGCGCTTGTGCGTGGCGCCGGAGAGGTAGAGGATCCGCTCGGTGACGGTGGTCTTCCCGGCGTCGACGTGGGCGAGGATGCCCAGATTGCGGACGGCGGTCAGCGGGTTGACGGGGTGACGGTGCAGGTCGGTACGCACGGTCCGTGCCTTTCGGAGCGTCGCTGGAAGAAGGGCGGCGCGATTCCCGGACGAAGTCCCCTACCGGGCAGCCCGCGTCGGGACCCGGCACAGCGTGCGGGGATCCGACCAGCGGACGGAAAAGGGAATGTGACGCTCCATCAGGTCGGTGGGCGTCAGGTGTTCGTCGCGGGCGTCCGGTGCCGGCCGCGCAGCGGGCACCGGCCGGACGAGGACACGAGGATCACGTCGAAGCGTGACCGGGGAACGGCGGCAGTCGTGTGGCAACGCACGGCCGGGCTCCCCTCGTTCGTCACGGAGTGCGCGGCGACGGCCGGACGCGCACGGTGTGTGGCGAGTGTAGGGAGCCGGACGGGCGCGGGGCACGCGCTTTTCCCCAGCGCGGACCCCGGGTGCGGCGTGGCGCCCCGCGGCCCACCATGGACAGGGAGGGACCAGGGGGCAACCGCTCGGGCTCCGTGTCAGGAGGCGTCCATGCCGCTCAACGCCCACACCACCGACGTCCTGGTCGCCGGAGCGGGTCCGGTCGGGCTCACAGCGGCCGGGGAACTGCGACGGCGCGGGGTCGCGGTCCGTGTCGTGGACCGGCTCCCGGCCCGGCTCCCGTACGCCAAGGCCGTGGGCATCCAGCCGCGCACGCTGGAGGTCTGGGACCGGATGGGCCTCGTACGGGACGCCCTGGAGGCGGCCGTCCCCATGCGCGGACAGCTGGTGTACGTCAACGGCACCGAGCAGGGCGCGTACGACCTCGTACTGCCTCCCGAGGTGCCGTACGGATTCGCCGCGCTGCCGCAGTACGAGACCGAGCGCCTCCTCGAAGGGTTCCTGGCCCGTTTCGGCACGCCGGTCGAGCGCGGCACGGAGCTCGTGGGGTTCCGCCAGGACGCGGACGGGGTGACCGCCCGGCTCGTCACCACCTCCGGCTCGGCCGGCGGCGAGGCTCCGGTACGGCGCGAGGAGGAGGTCAGGTGCCGGTACCTGGTCGGCTGCGACGGCGCGCACAGCGTCGTACGCAAGGGACTCGGCCTCGGCTTCGAGGGGGGAGCCTTCCCGGACGAGTACATGCTGGCCGACGTCGAGGTCGACTGGGACCTGCCCGCGGGCTACGGCGTG
The DNA here is from genome assembly GCF_042871785.1 of Streptomyces sp. NPDC005551. NCBI lineage: Bacteria > Bacillati > Actinomycetota > Actinomycetes > Kitasatosporales > Streptomycetaceae > Streptomyces > Streptomyces sp. NPDC005551. The sequence goes on from NZ_JBIAJE010000003.1 coordinate 778,612, forward strand.
CGTTCCATGCACCGCGGGCCGGACGGCGCCGTCGACGACGTCCTGGTGTGCATCCCGCTGCCGGGGCACGGCCGGTACCGCATGTCCACGACGGTCCCGCCCGCGCTCTCCACGGCCGGACGGGCCTGGGACACGGAGCCGGGCAGGGACGCGGTGGCGCACGGGCTCGACGGCGGTCCGGCGCCGGGGCTCGCCGACATCCAGAAGGTGCTCGACCGCCTGTCGCCGCGGCCGGTGACGGCGTCGGCCCTCCGCTGGTCCTCGGTGTTCCGCATCAGCCACCGGATCGTGGACCGCTACGGCGAGGGCCGGGTCTTCGTCGCGGGCGACGCCGCACACATCCATCCGCCGACCGGCGCGCAGGGCATGAACACCGGCATCCAGGACGCGTTCAACCTGGCCTGGAAGCTCGCCCTCGCGGTCGAGGGGGCGGCGCATCCGGACCTGCTCGCCAGTTACGACGCCGAGCGGCGCCCGGTGGGCGAGGAGGTCGTCGGGCGCACCGTGCGGCACGCCGCCGAGGGCGTCCAGGCCGACCCGGAGGACCCGGCGACGCTGATGCTCCGCGAGGCACAGCTCCTCGTCGGTTACCGGGACAGTCCGATCGTGGACTCGCCGGACCCGGCGGTGGACGGCGAGGGACCGCGGCCCGGCGACCGGGTCCCGGACTGCGGCGGCCTCACCTGCCCGGTCGCGGCCCATGCGCTGCGGCTGTACGACGTGCTCCGGGAGCGTGACCACGTACTGCTGCTGTACGGGACGGGCGCCCCGGACGAGGGCTTCGACGAACTGGCCCGCGCCGCGGCCGAGTCGGCGCGGGGACGCGTGGAGACGATCGCCGTCGTCCGGTCCGCGGACGCGGCGGCCGGGGCGGGGCTGCTTCCCGTCTACCGCGACACGCGGGGGGAGTTCGCGCGCGGGTTCGCGGCGCAGGCCCCGACCGCCTTCCTCGTACGGCCCGACGGCTACCTGGCGGCGCGGCAGCGTCCGCCGGCCCCGCGGGAGCTCGCCGCGTGCCTCGCCCGGGCCTTCCGCGCATAGGGGTCTTCGGCTCACGCGGGGCCGCGTCGCCCGCCCCCGGGCGCGCCTACGGCCGGCGCCGGATGTACCACCCCACGACCAGTGCGAGCAGGATCGCGGCGACGAACGCCCAGACGGTCGGAGCGCCTTCGTAGGTGCCGTGGTGCGGGTAGGCCGACATGCCCGTACGGGTACCCGCCCGCGCACCGGAGGTGCCTCCCGGCCGGAGACGCGTCGGACTGGGCCCGCGCCGCTCCTCGGGAGCCTGCCCGAAAGAATGAACCGACCCCCGAAAGCCGCGTGTCCCGGCGCCGGAGCAAGCACTGTGCGGAGCGGATCTGTCGGCGGTGCCCCGCCCGTCGGTGCGGCGTCGCGGCCGTGCGCGACGGGGTGGCTGCCGCGGCGAGTGCGGTACGAGGCGAGGGGTGCGCGTGGGCGGAGATCGGCCGGAGGAGCGGCGGCGGGTGTCGCTGCGGGACCGGGCGCGCTACCGGTTCGACCGTACGCTGGCCCGCAGCACCGGTTCCCTGATGGGCTGGCTGGTCGTCAGCTGCCTGGCCGTCGTGGTCCCGGTGAGCGCGCTGCTGGTGTGGACGGATCCCGGTGCGCCGCGTTCGCTCTCGGGCCGGCTGACGGCGGTGTGGCGGTCCAGTGCGGAGACCCTGCGGCTGGGGGCGGTGGACGGTACGCCGCTGCGCATGCTGCTCGCGGCCCTGCTCGGACTGGTCGCGCTGCTCTGTGTGTCGACCCTCGTCGGAGTGATCACGACCGGGCTGGCCGAGCGGCTCGCGGAACTGAGCCGGGGCCGCTCGACGGTCCTGGAGGAGGGCCACGCCGTCGTGCTCGGCTGGTCGGACCAGGTGTTCACGGTCGTGGCGGAGCTGATCGCCGCGCAGGTCCCGCACCGGCCCCGGGCGGTCGTCCTGCTCGCCGACCGGGACAAGGCCGAGATGGAGCGGGCGCTGGCCGCTCACGTCGGCCCGCCCGGCCGGACGCGGCTGATCTGCCGCAGCGGCCCCGCGAGCGATCCGGCCGTACTCGCGCTGGTCAGCCCGCGGACGGCGCGCACCGTGCTGGTGCTGCCGTCGGATGAGCCGACGGCCGACGCCGAGGTGCTGCGCACCCTGCTGGCGCTCCGGGCCGTGCTCGGGGAGGACGCGGAGGGGCCGCCGGTCCTCGCGGCGGTGCGCGACGACCGGTTCCGGGCCGCGGCCCGGCTAGCCGCCGGGCCGCGGGGCACGGTCCTGGAGACCGACACCGTCACGGCCCGGTTGATCGCGCAGTGCGTGGGCCGCCCCGGCCTCTCCCTCGTCCTGCGCGATCTGCTCGACTTCGCCGGCGACGAGTTCCATCTCGCCGACGCCACCGCGTTCCACGGGGTTCCCTTCGGCACGGTCCTGCTGGGGTTTCCCACCGCCTGCGTGGTGGGACTGCTCACCCCCGGGGGACACCCCCTGCTCAATCCCGCCGCCGACACCGTCGTCACCCCGGGAAGCCGCCTGATCGTCCTCGCCCCCGACGACGACGGGGCACGGCCGGAGGACTGCCGGCACCTCGTCGACACGTCGGCGACCGCCTCCGCGGAGCCACCGCGGGAGAGTGCCGCGCACCTGCTGCTGCTCGGCTGGAACCGGCGGGCGCCCCTCGTCGTGGAGCAGCTGCGGCGCACGGCGCGGCCGGGTTCGGTGCTGGACGTGGTGACGGACCGGGCCGTGCCGGCCCCGGCCCGGGAGCCCGAGCCGGAACCGGCGGACACCCCCCGGCTGACCGTGCGCTTCCGGTCCGCCGCGCTGTCACGGCCCGAGACCCTGCTCGGGTTCGACCTGACGCCCTACGACGGGACGGTCGTGCTCGGACCCGACCCGGGCGACGGGCCGGACCGCCCCGACGACCGCACCCTGGTCACCCTGCTGGCCCTGCGGGTGCTGGAGGAGCGGACCGGGCGGGAGCCGCGCGTGGTCACCGAGCTCACCGACGACCGCAACCGCCCCCTGGCTCCCCTCGACCCGGGCTCCGACGTCATCGTCAGCGGCGAGCTGACCGGGTTGCTCATGGCACAGATCGCGCAGAACCGCCATCTGGCGGCCGTGTTCGACGAGCTGTTCTCCGCCGACGGCAGCACGATCTGCCTACGGCCGGCGGGACATTACGTCCGCCCGGGGAGCGTGGCCTCCTTCGCGACCGTCGTGGCCGCCGCGCGCGACCGCGGCGAGTGCGCCATCGGCTACCGCCGCCACGACCTGCGGAGGCAGCCCCCGGACCACGGGGTCCGGCTCAATCCGCCCAAGGCGGAACAGCGCGAGTGGCGGGCCGAGGACCAGGTGGTCCTCGTGGCGACGGAACCTACGGCTCCCGCCGGGGCGGACACGCACGCGGACACCGGAGGCGACGACCGGCAAAGCCCGTACCCCGTCCAGGAACCCGGCCCGCGGCCACCTCGGTGAGCCGCGAACCGGTCGGCGCCCGAGCGCGGTTCCGCCCGAGCGGTTCAGCCGAGCCCGGTTCAGCCCGAGCCCGCTCAAGCCGCCCGAAGACCCGCGTGATCCCGGAACGCCGGCCGCGGCCGCCGAGCGCCTGGGCCAGGCCCGCCCATCGGCGGGAACCAGCACGGACGGAAGAGACGAACCAGGCTAAGGTCACCGCATGCGCCTGGCTCTTTTCGACCTGGACGGGACCCTGGTCGACCGTCGTTCCGCGTTCGCCGAGGCCGTGGGCGAGCTGACTCGCACGCGCGGCTACGGACCCGACGTCGAGCACTGGATGCTCACGCAGCTCGCCGACCGGGCGGGCCCGGAGGACTTCGCCCGGCTCCGCGAACTCTTCAACCTGGACGAATCCGCCGCGGACCTGTGGCGCGCGTACATCGACCGCATGGCGTCCGCCGTCACCTGCCGCCCCGCCGTGCTCGACAGCCTGGCCCGGCTCAGGGCCGCCTCCTGGACGGTCGGCGTCGCCACCAACGGGCCGTCCGACATCCAGCGCGCCAAGATCCGCGCCACCGGTCTCGCCGATCTGATCGACGGGATCGCGGCCAGCGGCGACATCGACGTGCGCAAACCGGATCCCCGCCTCTTCGAGCTGGCGGCGGCCCGGTGCGGCACCCAGCTCTCGCGCGACGACTGGATGATCGGCGACGACCCGGAGAACGACATCGCCGGCGGGTACAAGGCGGGACTGCAGCCGATCTGGGTCCGCGGGCGGCCCTGGCCCGACGATCTCGCCGTGCCCCATCACAGCGTGGACGACGTCACCCAGGCGATCGACTACCTGCTCACGCACTCCGCCCGCTGACGCGGCCCCCGCGGGTGCCTACGGCGCACCCGAGGAGCGCTGGCGCTGTTCGGTCTCGCGCATCAGCCGGGTACGGCGGCCGATGTCACCGACCCGGTCGGCGAGTTCGGGATGCACGGTGCGCAGATGCGGCCCCGCCGCCGTGAGGGGGTCCAGCAGCCGGGCCGGATCACTGTCCCCCAGCGCCGCACGGAGGTCGCTCAGCGCGTCCGTGGCCGCCGCGGGAAGGTCGGGCAGGTCCGTGATCGTCCCGGCGAGCTGGCGCAGTGCGGCGGCGTGGTCGTGGGCCCAGGACGCGACGGAGCGGTCCGCCGCCCGCCGGTCGCGGGTGGCCCGTACGCGCTGCTCCTTCGTCGTACCGGCTTCCCCTGGCCGTACGCGCAGATACCGCCGCTCGGCCGCCTGACGGCTGGAGACACCGAGCGGTCGGGCGAGGTCCGCCCAGCTGGCGCCCGCCTCACGGGCCGTCTCGATCAGACCCGGTTCCCAGTCGGCGAGCTGCTCGCGCACCTCACGCAGCAGCAGCAGCGCCGCCATCGCCTGCTCGGGGTCGTCCGTGGAGGAGGCGTCGGCGGCGCGGGCCGTCCGCATGGCCCGCGCGATGGCCTCCAAAGCCGTGGCCGCCGCCATGAAGGAGGCTGGAGCCGGGGTGCTGTCGTCGTTCATCGCCTCTCCTCTTCTCCTTCTTCTCCTTCGTCGAGCGGCTCTACGGACCGGCGGCTCCGCACGTGCGCAGACCCGCCGACCGCCCGCCGGAACCGGGCGTCATCGATCGGATGACATCTGGCTTGTCGTCGGATGGATGACATGCTACAACGGAGTCAGGTGAAGCGCATTGGCAGCAACTGCCTGAACCTTCTGGAGGTGTTTCCCGTGTTGATGCGCACCGACCCGTTCCGTGAACTCGACCGGCTTGCCCAGCACCTGATGGGTCCGGGAACGTGGTCCCGCCCCTCCGCGATGCCGATGGACGCCTACCGCGACGGCGACCAGTACGTGATCGCCTTCGATCTGCCGGGCATCGACCCCGACGCGCTGGACATCGACGTCGAGCGCAACATGCTGACGGTGCGGGCCGAGCGGCGCCCCCTCGCGAGGTCCGAGAACGCGCAGACGGAACTGTCCGAGCGGCCGCTGGGTGTCTTCTCCCGCCAGGTCGTCCTGGCCGACACCCTCGACACCGAGCACATCACCGCCGACTACGAGGACGGCGTCCTCACCCTGCGGATCCCGATCACCGAGCGCGCCAGGCCCCGGAAGATCAGCGTCCGCGGCAGCGGGACGCGCAAGGAACTCGACGGCTGAACAACCGGTCGTACACCCGCCGTCGCGGCCCGGGGCGGTTCACCCAGGGTTCCGCCCCGGCCCCCGGCGGCACGGGCCTTCCCTCCCCTTGAGGACGCCTCGGCATGAGGACGTCGGCCCGCCCCCCCCACACACACCCCGGTCCACGCCCGACATCGGCCCACGCAAGGAAAGACGTCGCACCTCACATGACCCTCCTCACTCCCGCCGCGCCCCCCACGCCTCCGGCAGCGCCGGCGGCGGCCGTCACCTTCGAGCAGATGCTGGAAAGGGTGCGCTACGAGGGCGCCTATCCCACCCGCCGGCGGGCCGAGGACGTCGTCCGCCGCGTCCTCGAAGCGCTCGGCCGGCAGCTGACGGGTGACGAGCGCGTCGAGCTCGCCGCCGTCCTGCCCCGGGAGGCGGCCGCCTTCCTCGCCTCGCAGATCCCCTCCGGCAAGCCGCTCAGCGGCTGGGGGTTCGTGAAGGACCTCGCCGAACGCACCGGCGGCTCCCCGGCCACCACGCGCTGGGACACCGGCTCGGTCCTCGGTGTCGTCGCACGCCTCGCCGGCGACGATCTGACCTCCCGCGTCATCCGTCGGCTCCCGGACGGATACGCCCTGCTGTTCGGACGGGCGCAGCTGGTCCAGGCGGCCTGACGGACACCCCGGCCGTCAAGGTCCCGCCTCCGCCACGAACCCCGGACACCCCGACAGCCGTACGCGGTGCCCGCCCCCGGAGAGGGGGCGGGCACCGCGTACGGCTGTCGCCGTCCCGCGCCGGTGGTCGTCCGGCGCGGGTCTCGGCTCGGAGCACGTCAGCTCACGGGCACCGGGTACGTCGGGTACTCCACCCCGGACACGTGCTGGACGACGCGGATCACCTGGCAGGAGTAGCCGAACTCGTTGTCGTACCAGAGGTAGAGGATGGCGTCGTCGCCCTCCACCTTCGTGGCGCCGGCGTCGACGATGGAGGCGTGACGCGAGCCGATGAAGTCGCTGGAGACCGCGTCGGGGGCGCTGATGAAGTCGATCTGACGCTTCAGCGGCGAGGTCAGCGACACGTTCCGCAGGTAGTCGAGGACCTCCTCGCGGGTGGTCTCGCGGGCGAGCCGCAGGTTCAGGATCGCGATCGAGACGTCCGGCACCGGCACGCGGATCGAGCTGCCGGTGATCCTCGCCCGGAGGTCGGGCAGCGCCTTGGCGACGGCGGAGGCGGCGCCGGTCTCGGTGAGCACCATGTTGAGCGGCGCCGAACGGCCACGGCGGTCGGAGTTGTGGTAATTGTCCAGCAGGTTCTGGTCGTTGGTGAACGAGTGGACGGTCTCCACGTGGCTGCGCAGGACGCCGTACTCGTCCGCCATCGCCTTCAGCGGCGGCACGATCGCGTTGGTCGTGCAGGACGCGCAGGACAGGATCTGCTCGTCGGGCTTGATCGTGTCGTGGTTGACGCCGTGGACGATGTTCGGGACGTCGCCCTTGCCCGGCGCCGTCAGGACGACCTTGTCGATGCCCGGACGCAGGTGCTTCGACAGGCCCTCGCGGTCGCGCCACTTGCCGGTGTTGTCGATCAGGATGGCGTTCTTGATGCCGTACGCCGTGTAGTCGACCTCCGACGGGTCGCCCGCGTAGATCACCTTGATCTCGTTGCCGTTGGCGATGATCGTGCTGTTCGCCTCGTCGACGGTGATCGTGCCCTGGAACTGGCCGTGGATGGAGTCGCGGCGCAGCAGCGAGGCCCGCTTGACGATGTCCTGGGCGCCGCCCTGCCGGACGACGACGGCACGCAGCCGCAGGCCGTTGCCCGAGCCCGCCTTCTCGATGAGCAGGCGGGCGACGAGCCGGCCGATCCGGCCGAACCCGTACAGGACGACGTCGCGTCCCTCGCGGCGCTCGATCTTGTTCTCACCCGTGGCGCCGGCGACGGCCTCGGCGGTGAAGTCGGCCACCGAGAGCCCGCGGTCGTCGGACTTGTAGGTCGCGGCGAGCATGCCGATGTCGATCTGGGACGGGCCGAGGTCGAGCGTGGTGAGCGTCTGCAGGAACGGCAGGGTCTCGGTGACCGAGAGCTCCTCACCGGCCATCTGCCGGGCGAACCGGTGGGTCTTGAGGATGCTGACCACCGACTTGTTCACCAAGGAGCGGCTGTGCAGCAGGACCGTGACGTCCCGCTCGCGGTGCAGCTTCCCGATGATCGGGATCATCGACTCCGCGATCTCCTCGCGGTTCTTCCAGTTGGTGAACGAGTCGTCGTTGACAGTCACAGGTTTATCTTTCGAGCTAGGCGGTGCTCAGATGTTAACGCTCCCGGTACTTTGATCACGCAGGGGGTGCCCCGGGCAGGACGGCCGGGTCCGCGGGGACATCGGCGAGGGTCACCACGGGGCAGCCGAGCACCCCGGTCAGCACGTGGCGCCGGTGCGCCGGGTGGCGCCGGGCTCCGGCACCGTCCTGAGCCGGCGCCGCCGGTCCTACTTGTTCGCCTTCTGCTTGCCGGACGCCTTCTCCTTCTTGGGCGCCTTGTGCTTGGGCGCCTTGTGCTTGGGCGCCTTGTAGGTGGGCGATTCGGCCTGCGGCTCGGGGTTGGCCGGCGCGGCCACCTGACGCGTTGTCACCGCGTTCTCCCGGGGAGCGGAGGCCGACACGGAAGGCGCGGACGCGGCGGACGCGGAAGCGGAGGCGGCGGACGCGGCGGACGTGACGGGCTGCGTACGGGGCCGCACGGAGGCGCTCCGGGAGGCCGGCGCGTCCTTCGCGGCCGGCGCGGCCGCGGAGGTGTCCGACGACTCGGTGCCCGCGCTGGACGAGGCATGGCTGTCGGGCCCCGCGGCGGCGCCGTGGTCGGGCAGACCCACCACGCCCGCGAGGGTGACGCCCAGGAGCGTGGCCAGCGCCGCGCCCGCGGTGGCCAGCGCGCGCCCGTTGCCGTGCCGTACAGGGGAGGCGTCGCCGTCGGCGGCACGCGTGCCGGGACCGGCGCCGAGGACCCGGGCCGTGTCGTGGCCGTCCTTCGCGCCGGGGGACCGCGGGGGCAGCGTACGGATCACAGCGGGCCGCTCCCCCGCGCCCAGGGCCGACAGCATGTCCGCGCAGGTGCGGGCGTCGGGGCGCTCGTCCTCGTCCAGGGCGGTCATGGCGGCGAGCAGAGCGGCCAGCTCCTCGCCCAGGAAGGACGGGAAGACCGGGGCACGGTGCAGGCGGGCGATCGCCGCCTCCAGCGGGGCGCCGTCGTACTCGAGCTCTCCCTTGAGGCACTCGAGGAGGGTCAGTCCGAGCGCGTACACGTCGGCGGGGGGCCCGACCGGACGGCCCATGACCTGCTCGGGAGCCAGGTACGCGGCGGTGCCCACCAGCGCGCCCGTGGCGGTCTGGGTGGTGCTGTCCATCAGCCGCGATATGCCGAAGTCGGTCAGGTGAGGTGCGCCGGTCCCGTCCAGGAGGATGTTCGAGGGCTTGACGTCACGGTGCACCACTCCGGCCGCGTGCACGTAGTCGAGGGCGTCCGCGAGGGCCGCCCCGACGGTGCACGCCTCGGCGGGGGTGAGGGCTCCCCCGGCGACCCGGGCACGCAGCGTCGCACCGGTGACGAGCTGCATCACGAGGAACGGGCTGCCCGCTTCCCGTCCGGAGTCGAAGACCGTGACGAGTCCTGGGTGCTGGAGGCCGGCCAGCATCACGGCCTCCTCGGTGAACCGTTCCTCCGTCTGCGCGTCGGTGCCGAGCCTGAACACCTTCACCGCGACCGGTCGCCGGAGTCTCAGGTCGAAGCCGCCGTACACGTCGGCGGCGCCGCCCCGGCCGAGAAGAGCGTCCAGACGGTACCGGCCCGCCAGCACGTCGTTGCTGCCGAAACGGGTTTCCGTCCGCAACGGCCATTGCGGTGCCGGCATGTGCCCTCCTACGCGGGACGGTCGGGACGGTGCGGGACCCCCGGTGGCGTGATCCCGGGGCAGCCGTCCGCGTTCCCACAATGCGGCGCGCTATCCCTTTTCGGGCCGATCCCGATGCCGCACGCCGGACCGGCGGGAGTCACCCGCCCGGCGCCCACCGCCCCACGTGCGGCGATTTCCCCGGTTCCGGGGAGCGGCGATTTCCCGGGCCTTGGGCAAGTGCCGGGAAAGATCCGCGGATGGCCGCGGCCCAGAGGGGTACCGCACAGGACCGGACCGTGCATTCGTGATCATAGAGGGGATGACGCGTGGTCCTGTCACCCGAACACCGCGCCCTGGACGGGCCGGAGCGTGTCGGACGCTGCGGCCGGGGCGCACGATGCCACCGTGGGCTCCGCTCCCTGGGCCGAGGAGGAACTTGTGGATTCCGACATGCAGAAGACCGCACTGGTCGTCATCGACATGATCAACACCTATGAGCACGACGACGCCGACGTGCTGGTCGACTCCGTGCGCGAGGCGCTGCCGGCGATGCGCCGGCTGATCACCCGGGCCCGGGAACAGGGAGCGGACGTCATCTACGTCAACGACAACTCCGGGCGGTGGCGCTCGCACCACGACGAGCTCCTGGACGCCGCCCTGCGAGGGCCCCACGCCGACCTCGTCGATCCGATCCGGCCGGACGGCGAGTCGCTCTTCGTCGTCAAGGCCCGGCACTCGATCTTCTACCAGACGCCACTGGAGTACCTGCTGGCCGAGCAGGGGGTGAGGCACATCGTGATGTGCGGGCAGGTCACCGAGCAGTGCGTGCTGTACTCGGCGCTCGACGCCCACATCCGGCACTTCCGGGTGACCGTGCCGAGCGACGCCGTCGCCCACATCCACGAGGATCTCGCGCGGGCGTCCTTCCAGATGATGGAGCGGAACATGAACGCCGAGGTCGTGCGGGCCGACGAGGTCGACTTCGCCAAGGCGTGACGGAGTCGACTTCGCCAAGGCCTGACGGATCCGGACCGCGAAGGGGCGGCCGGGCTGCCCGAGCACGACGGAGGCCGCCTCCCCAGGAAGGGAAGACGGCCTCCGGCTGTCGACTTCACACGTCGGGACGACAGGATTTGAACCTGCGACCCCTTGACCCCCAGTCAAGTGCGCTACCAAGCTGCGCCACGTCCCGATGCCCGTCTGACCTGGGGTTTCCCCTGGCCGAACGTGCACGGAAACAATACCGCACTCGGGCCCGTGGTCGCGCACCGCTTTTACGGGGCGACGCACAGCGGCGGCTCCCGGGCGAGATCCCGCACCCGACGGTTGACCTCAACTCCGCTTGAGGTTGCACGATCGGCGCCATGACGATGACGGCTGAGCGCGATCACGCGCGGTACCGGTACGAGGACCTGCCCCGGCTCATGGGGCTGATGACGGGTGACGAGAAGCACGGGCCCGCGGCGACGTCCACCCTGGACGTGCTGTGGGTGCTGTACGACCGCGTGCTCGACGTGCGGCCCGAAGCGGCGGACGATCCCGGACGGGACCGGTTCCTGCTGTCCAAGGGGCACGGGCCGATGGCGTACTACGCCGTACTCGCCGCCAAGGGCTTCCTGCCCGCCGACTGGCTGCCGGGCTTCGGCTCCTACGACTCGCCGCTCGGGCATCACCCGGACCGCGTCCTGGTGCCGGGCGCCGAGATCGGCAGCGGGTCGCTCGGGCACGGGCTGCCGATCGCCGTCGGCACGGCACTCGGGCTGCGCGCCCGGGGGCTCGACGCGCCGCGCGTGTGGGTGCTGGTCGGGGATGCCGAGCTGGACGAGGGCAGCAACCACGAGGCCGTCGCGTACGCCGGTCCCGCCGGACTCGAACGGCTGCACACCGTCGTCATCGACAACTCCTCCGCCCGCCACACCCGGCCCGGCGGGATAGCGGCGCGGTTCGCGGCCGCCGGGTGGTCCACGGAGACCGTGGACGGCCGTGACCACGCGGCGCTGTACGCCGCCTTCACCGCGCCGCACCCGGGCCGGCCGCACGTGGTCGTGGCCCGGGTCGAGCCCAAGGACGCCTGAGCCGCCCCGGCCGCCCCCCGCCATCCGCTCGCTTCGCTCGGGAGACCCCCGGGAAGGGACACACCCCATGGACACCATGCGCGACCGTTTCGCCCCCGTCGTCACGCGGCTGCTCGACGAGGATCCGCGGGTCGCGGTCGTCCTCGCGGAGATCGGCGCGGACGGCTTCACGGAGGCCCGGCGCAGGCACCCGGACCGGGTGATCAACGTCGGCATCCGCGAGCAGCTCCTCGTCGGCACGGCCGCGGGGCTCGCGCTCACCGGGCTGCGGCCGGTGGCGCACACCTTCGCCAGTTTCCTGGTGGAGCGGCCGTTCGAGCAGGTCAAGCTGGACCTCGGGCATCAGGACGCCGGTGCGGTCCTGGTCAGCGCCGCCGCCTCGTTCGACTGGCCGGCCGGCGGCTTCACCCACATGTCACCGGGTGACGTGGCGCTACTCGACACGCTGGACGGCTGGACCGTGCACGTCCCCGGCCATCCGGACGAGGCGGAGACACTGCTGCGCCACGCGGTCGCCGCCGGGGACGACAAGGTGTACGTACGGCTGTCCGTGCAGTCGAACGCGCGCGGGCGGGCCGTCGACGGGGCACGCCTCCTCACCGTCCGGGAGGGGCGCGCCGGTGTGGTCGTCGCCGTGGGGCCGATGCTCGACGCCGTGCTCGACGCGACGGAGGGACTCGACGTGACGGTCCTGTACGCGGCCACCGTCCGGCCCTTCGACGCGGCGGGGCTGCGCCGGGCCACCGGTCCCGGGGCCGCGGACGTCGTCCTGGTGGAGCCGTATCTGGCGGGTACGTCGACGGGCGCCGCCAACGACGCGCTCGCCGACCTGCCGCACCGGGTCCTCGGTCTCGGCGTGGGCCGCCGCGAACTGCGCCGGTACGGCACCGTCGACGAACACGTGGCCGCCCACGGGCTCGACGCGGGAACGCTGCGGGAGCGGATCGGCGGGTTCCTGGGGGCGGCGGCGGACGGGTGAGCGTACGCGGGCTTCCGGGGGCGGGGTCCATGCGGGTGAGTCTCCGCCCGGCGAGACGGGAGCGGCCGGTCGGCGGCCGTCCGGAGCCGGCGCCGGGGCCGCCGTGACCGTCGCGTCAGCCGGCGGCCGGGTGCCCCGGCTCCGGGTGGGAGTCTAGGAGCCGGGGCGGGGCCGCCTGGCGCCAGGAGTCGGCCAGGATGTCGCGCAGTTCGCCCTCGTCCTCCAGGGCGGCGAGGCGGACGCGGACCCAGGCGAAGTTCGCCTCGTGGGCGGCGATCCAGAATTTCCCCGGCTCGGCCAGGGCCAATTCGTCGCGCTCCTCCTTGGGGCAGCGGACGGCGATGGAGGTCTCGTTCTCGGGCAGGGTGGCGAACATCTTGCCCGCGACCCGGAACGTGGGCATGCTCCAGGCGGTCTTCTCCGTCGTTTCCGGCAGGGAGAGGGCGATACGGCGTACGTCATGGGCATCCGGCATGGACCGCACCGTAGCGAAGGGCACTGACAACCACCCGGCGGGCGTCAGCCGGGTGGAACGGCTGGTCCCACGTGTTTGTAGAAGATCGTCGTGGCGTGCAACGCGCCCTCGGGGGTCGCCGCGTAGTCGGGTATCGCGCCGGCCCGTGTCCATCCGGCGGAGCGGTAGAGGGACTCGGCGGGGCTGCCGGTCTCCGTGTCGAGGTGCAGAAGTGTGACGCCGGCCACGGCCGCCGCGTGCTCGGCGGTCGCGAGGAGCCTGCGGCCGAGGCCCTGTCCGCGGCCGTCCCGGTGCACCATCAGCTTCACCACTTCCGCGCGGTGCCGGCTGTTGGGCCTGCCCGGGAAGGCGAGGCCGACGGTACCGGTCACCCGGCCCCCGGTGCGCGCCGCCCAGACGGCGAGTTCTCCGGCGGCGACCGCTTCGGCCCGCCCCCGCCACCAGTCGGCGGCCTCCGCCCGGCCGAGCGGCGCGAGGAACCCCACGGAAGCCCCGCCGTCCACGGCATCGGTCAGCAGGTCCGCCAACTCGTCGGCGGCAGAGAGGAGTTCGGCTGCGCTCAGCCTGGACACGGCGGTCACGGCAGCACCACCGCCAGCGCGTACCGCGCGCCCTCGGGGCCGGGCGCCCGGAAGCGGGTCGGCCCCCAGACCCGCATGCGGAGGCAGTCTCCCGCGGCGAGGTGATGCTCGACGTCCCGCACGGTCACGTCGAGGCTTCCGGCCAGGACCCAGATGTGCTGTTCGAGACCGGGGACGGGCGGACGGTCGTACGCGATGTCGGCGCCCGCCGCCAGCCGGCCCTCGACCAGTTCGCCGCGCAGGCCCGTGTGCGGCGGGGACACCGACCGCCGTACGAAACCGGACGCCCTGTCCTCCCAGACGGCCTGGTCCGCGGCTCGCACGAGCGGGTCGGGAGCCGCCTCGACCTCGCTGAGCAGCTGCGACATGGTGCGTCCGTAGACACCGCACAGGCGGTTCAGCAGCGAGGCCGTGGGGCTGGTCTCCGCCCGCTCGGCCCGGGAGAGCGTCGAGCGGCTCACTCCGCTGCGCTCCGCCAACTCCCCCAGGGACCAGCCGCGTTCGGCTCGCAGTTCGGCCAGTCTGGCCGCGAGCCGGGCATCGACGGCACCCTCGGCACCCTCTACGTCGTCTCTCATATTCGGGATGCTATCCCATATGTGAGACAGGCCATCAAGCAGGGAGGCAGGGCTTGCGTACCGCTACGCCGTCGCGGCCTCCGCCAGCGCCTCCAGCACCGGGCGGATCAGCGGATGCCCCTCCGCGCCACGGCGTACGGCCGCGAAGACGCGGCGCGTGGGAGCGGTGCCGTCGACGGGGCGCACCACCACACCTGCGAGGTCCATCCCGCGGAGGGCGGACCGGGGCACCAGGGCGACCCCGGCGTCCGCCGAGGCGAGGGCGACGACGGCCCGGAAGTCGTCCGAGGAGTGCTCAAGGCGGGGCTGGAATCCGGCGTTCTCGCAGGCCAGGACGACCACGTCGTGACAGGGGTTGCCGGGGTAGGGGCCGATCCAGGGATCCTTCGCGAGCTCGGCGAGCGGCACCTCCCCCGCGTCGGCGAGCCGGTGGGCGACCGGGACGACCGCGTCGAAGGGCTCGGCGTAGAGCGGGACGTGCGTGAGACGCGGGTCGTCGGCGGCCGGGGCGCCGCGGTACTCGACGGCCACCGCGACGTCGACCTGCCGGTCCAGCACCATGGGCAGGCTGGCGTCGCCCTCGGCGTCCTGGACGCGGAGATGGATGCCGGGCGCCGTCAGCGCGAGGCGGGCCAGCGCCGGAGCCACGACCAGACCGATGCCGGTCGCGAAGGCGGCGACGGTGACCGTGCCCGCGGCCCCCGAGCTGTACGCCGCCAACTCGGCTTCCGCGCGCTCCAGTTGAGCGAGGACCACGTTCGTGTGGGTGAGCAGGATCTCGCCCGCGGGGGTCAGCCGGACGCCCCTGGCACCCCGCTCGACGAGCCGGTGGCCTGTCTCCTGTTCGAGCGCGGCGAGCTGCT
This sequence comes from Streptomyces sp. NPDC005551, assembly GCF_042871785.1. Lineage (NCBI taxonomy): Bacteria > Bacillati > Actinomycetota > Actinomycetes > Kitasatosporales > Streptomycetaceae > Streptomyces > Streptomyces sp. NPDC005551. The sequence goes on from NZ_JBIAJE010000003.1 coordinate 793,632, forward strand.
GGGAGACGGCGGACGGCGTGAGATACAGCGCGGCGGCAGCCGCCGTCACCGTGCGGTGGTCCGCCACCGCACGGAGGATGTGGAGCCGCCGCGCCTCGATCATGCGACCGATTCTCTCAGGCCGGGAGGACCGGTATGTCCCTCCCTCAGGCGCCCAGCTCCGCGCGGGCCGCCACGAACGCGTCCACCGCCCGGTTGACGTCCTCGGTCGAGTGGGCGGCGGACAGCTGCACCCGGATCCGTGCCTGGCCCTGCGGGACCACCGGGTACGAGAAGCCGATCACGTACACGCCGCGTTCCAGCAGCAGCTCCGCCAGGCGTCCCGCGACGGTCGCGTCGCCGATCATGACGGGGGCGATGGCGTGGTCGCCGGGCAGCACGTCGAAGCCCTCCTCCGTCATCCGGGAGCGGAACAGCGCCGTGTTGGCGGCGAGCTTGTCGCGCAGGTCACCGGCCGACTCGAGCAGGTCGAGGACCTTGAGGGACGCCGCCGCGATCACCGGGGCGAGCGTGTTGGAGAAGAGGTACGGGCGGGAGCGCTGGCGCAGCAGGGCGACGATCTCGGCGCGGGCGGCCACGTAGCCGCCGGACGCGCCGCCGAGGGCCTTGCCCAGGGTGCCGGTGATGATGTCGACGCGGTCCATGACCCCGTGCAGCTCAGGGGTGCCGCGACCACCGGGGCCGACGAAGCCGACGGCGTGCGAGTCGTCGACCATGACCATGGCGTCGTAACGGTCGGCGAGGTCGCAGATCTCGCGCAGCGGCGCCACGTAACCGTCCATGGAGAAGACGCCGTCGGTGACGATGAGGCGGCGCCGGGCGTCGGAGGCCTCCTTGAGCTGCTGCTCCAGGTCGGCGAGGTCACGGTTGGCGTACCGGAAGCGGCGGGCCTTGGACAGCCGGATGCCGTCGATGATCGACGCGTGGTTGAGGGCGTCGGAGATCACCGCGTCCTCCGCGCCGAGGAGGGTCTCGAAGACACCGCCGTTGGCGTCGAAGCAGGAGGAGTACAGGATCGTGTCCTCCTGCCCGAGGAACGCGGACAGGCGCTGCTCCAGCTCCTTGTGCACCTCCTGCGTGCCGCAGATGAAGCGCACGGAGGCCATGCCGTAGCCCCAGCGGTCGAGTGCCTCGTGTGCGGCGGCGACGACCTCGGGGTGGTCGGCGAGGCCGAGGTAGTTGTTCGCGCAGAAGTTGAGGACCTCGCCGGGCCGGCCACCGGCGGTGACACTCACCGTCGCGGACTGCGGGGTGCCGATGACGCGCTCGGGCTTGTGCAGGCCGGCGGCGCGGATCTCGTCGAGGGTGGCGCGCAGGTCGTCGCGCACGGAGTCGAACATGGAAGGGCTCCAGGAGTTGCGTGAAGGGCGGATGGGCCGAAGCTGCGGACCGGACCCGGGATCAGGCGGTCCAGTCGAGGATGACCTTGCCGCCGCGTCCGCTCGCCGCGTCCGCGAAGGCCGCCTCGAAGTCGCGGTAGCCGTACCGGCCGGTGATGACGGGGGCGAGGTCGAGGCCGCCCTCGAGCAGCACCGACATCGCGTACCAGGTCTCGAACATCTCCCGGCCGTAGATGCCCTTGATGGTGATCATGGACGTCACGATCCGGGCCCAGTCGACCGGGAACTCCTCGGCGGGCAGCCCGAGCATGGCGATCCGGCCGCCGTGGGTCATGTTGGCGATCATGTCGCGCATCGCCTCGGGGCGGCCCGACATCTCCAGGCCGATGTCGAAGCCCTCGCGCAGTCCCAGCGCGCGCTGGCCGTCGGCGATGGTCCCCTCCCGAACGTTCAGGGCGAGGCTCACCCCGATCTTGCGGGCGAGTTCCAGCCGCTCCTCGCTGACGTCGGTGATGACGACGTTGCGGGCGCCGGCGTGCCGGGCGACCGCCGCGGCCATCAGGCCGATGGGTCCGGCGCCGGTGACCAGGACGTCCTCGCCGACCAGCGGGAAGGAGAGCGCCGTGTGCACCGCGTTGCCGAACGGGTCGAAGATCGCGGCGATGTCGAGGTCCACGGGCACCCGGTGCACCCACACGTTGGCCGCGGGAAGCGCCACGTACTCGGCGAACGCGCCGTCGCGGCCGACACCGAGGCCCACCGTGGCCCGGCACAGGTGGCGCCGGCCGGCCAGACAGTTGCGGCACTTGCCGCAGACCAGGTGGCCCTCGCCGCTGACCCGGTCGCCCACCTTGATGTCGGCGACGTCACGGCCGGTCTCGACGACCTCACCGGCGAATTCGTGGCCGACGACGAGCGGGGTGCTGATCGTCTGCTGCGCCCAGCCGTCCCAGCTGCGGATGTGCAGGTCGGTGCCGCAGATCCCGGTCCTGAGGACCTTGATCAGTACGTCGCCGGGGCCGATGGACGGCTCGGGTACGTCCGTGAGCCAGAGGCCCGGCTCCGCCTTGTCCTTGACCAGCGCCTTCAACGCTACGGCTCCTGTGGGTGAGGTCCCGGGGAGAGGGCACGCCGAAGGGGCCCGGACCCGGGGAAAGGGGTGAGATCCCCCAGAAATCTGCCGTACGACGGCGGCCCGGGTCCATCGAGGTTTTCTTAAGCGGCGCCGCAGCTTTGCTTCACGCCCCGGCGGCCGAGTCAGCCGCCGTCGCTCTCCCGGCGTTCGATCTGCGCGAGCAGTTCCGACGCCATCGACTTGATGGTGTCCAGGCCCGCTCTGCCCCACGGGCGGGGTTCGACGTCGACGACGCAGACCGTGCCGAGGGCGATCCCCGTGCGGTCGATCAGAGGGGCGCCGAGGTAGGAGCGGATCCCGATCTCGTCCACGACCGGGTTGCCGGCGAACCGCGGGTAGTCGCAGACGTCCTCCAGGACCAGTGCCTTGCGGCGCACCACCACATGGGGGCAGAAGCCGTAGTCGCGGGTCAGATGGCGGCCGAACCCGCGGGTGCCGCCGTCGGCGGTCGCGGCGGTGATCAGCCGTGCGCCGGATCCGGTCCCGCCGGGCGTGTGCAGACCGGCGAAGAACTGCCGTTTCTCGTCGATGAAGTTGACCATGGAGTACGGCACCGCGGCGACCTCGGCGAGCCGGTCCGCGAACGCGTCGAAGGCCGGTTCGGCCCGCTCGCCCAGGCCCAGCCGGCGCAGCCGCCGCACCCTCGCCGGTGCGTCCCTGTCCTCCGGGGTCAGCAGCAGACGACCTGCCGGACGCGGCGGGTGGTCACTCATGCGCGGGCTCCTCGGCCTGGGGTGGGTTCATGGACGGGCTCCCCGACCCGCGGGCCGGGCTCATGTGTGGGCTCCGTGACCCCGGGCGCGGGCCGGCGCGTGGACGAGGAGATGGCGTACCAGCGTGAGCAGGGTCTGCACACCCGAGCTGGAGATCCGGGCGTCGCAGCGCACCACGGGGATCTCGGGGTCGAGGTCGATGGCCGCGCGCACCTCGTCGGGGTCGTAGCGGTACGAGCCGTCGAACTCGTTGACCGCGACGATGAATCCGAGACCGCGCTGCTCGAAGAAGTCGACGGCGGCGAAACAGTCCTCCAGGCGGCGGGTGTCGGCGAGGATCACCGCACCGAGCGCGCCCTCGGAGAGCTCGTCCCACATGAACCAGAACCGCTCCTGTCCGGGAGTACCGAACAGGTAGAGCACGTGTTCCGGGTCCAGGGTGATGCGCCCGAAGTCCATCGCGACGGTCGTCTCGACCTTGTTCTCGATCCCGTCGAGGTTGTCGGTCGCGGCGCTGACCGTGGTGAGCAGCTCCTCGGTGCTGAGCGGCGCGATCTCGCTCACCGCGCCGACGAAGGTCGTCTTGCCGACCCCGAACCCGCCCGCCACCAAGATCTTCAGTGCGGTGGGGAACGGGTCAGAGCTGTCGTCGTAGGCCATCGAGCACTGCCTCCAGGAGGGACCGGTCAGTGGGGTGGTGGTGGAATTCGGGGGGCTTCGTGGTCAGCGCCCCGCAGTCGACGAGGTCGGACAGCAGCACCTTGGTGACCGCCGCCGGCAGCTTCAGATAGGCGGCGATCTCGGCGACCGAGAGCGGTCCGCGGCACAGTTCCAGCGCCTGGGTGTGCTCCGGGCCGAGGTATCCGAGGGGGGTCGCCCCGGTGGTCATGACCTGCGAGAGCAGGTCGAGCTCGGTCGTCGGCCTGGTCCGGCCGTCGCTGACCGTGTAGGGGCGCACGAGCCGTCCGGCCGCGTCGTCGAGCCAGGGCCCGTCGCCGGCCGCGGCCACCCTCACGGCCTCATCGCCGACGGTTCGACGGCGGTCCGCCGGGGCGCGGTCATGAGATACGGCCGGACGCTCTTGACCAGCATCGCCATCTCGTAGCCGAGGATCGCCGCGTCGGTCTCGCGTCCGGCGAGTACGGCGAGGCAGGTGCCGGAGCCCGCGGTGGAGACGAACAGCAGCGCCGAGTCGAGCTCGACGACGACCTGGCGTACGTCGCCGCCCTCACCGAAGCGGTGTCCGGCGCTGCGTCCGAGGGAGTACAGGCCGGAGGCCAGGGCCGCCATGTGGTCGGCACTGTCCGTGTCGAGGCCGTGAACCGACTTCACCAGTCCGTCGCAGGACAGGAGCACCGCGCTCGTGGTGTGCGGTACGCGCTGGACGAGACCGCTCATCAGCCAGTCGAGATCGGATACCTGGCCTGTCGGCGCATCGCTCGCCATGGTGGATCGACTCCTTGGGATACGAAGGTCTGCGGGAGCGGTGGGGGTGGAGGTGGGGGTGGTCATCCGGCCGGTGCGCTCCCGTCGTGCCGGGTGGTGAAACCGGGTCCGGGCGCGGGCGCGATCTCGCGCGCTGCCCGCGTTCCGTGCCGCCCGGACGCGTGCACGGAGTGGTCGTCGGCTGTGTGCGGCGCGTCCGGGCCGGGGCGGGCGTCGTCCACGGACAGGCCCTCCGGCACGTACGCGAGGGGGTCGGCTCCCGGCGGCGCGGGGGCGGGCGGGGCGCCCGGACCGGACGGCGCGTCGAAGGGGGACACGGGGGCCGGGCGCGGCGGGCCGCCGTACGACAGGGCGTGCCGCGGCGGGTCCTGGTGCGGGGCGTCGGTGAAGGGCCCGTCGAGGTGCCGCGTGCCCAGGTGCCGGGCTCCCGGCACGGCCGAGGTGTCCGTGTGCACCTGCTCCATGTGGACTCCCTCCGCGTGGGTCGGCCCCAGGTGGCCCGGCTCCATGGGGTCGGGCTCCACGGGGTCCGGCTCCATGTGGTCCGGGGGGAAGCGCTCTGGCTGCACGTGGCCTGGTCCCATGCGGCCCGGCTGCGGGTGGTCCGGCTGCGGGTGGTCCGGCTCCAGCTGGGCGGCCTCCGCGAGGCCGATCCCGCGCTGGAACGCGGCCATCAGGCCCGGATCGTGGCCGACGTGCTGCCCGTCGTCCGGGCGGGATGTGGACACCGGGCCGTCGCGGAGCTGCGGCGCGATGTGTTCCTGGGACCGCCTGCGAGGCAGCTGGGGCGGCCTGCCCATGGTGCCGCGCACCACGCCGTTGCGCGGCACGGGCGGTGTGATCGCGTTCCGCGCCACCGTCCGCCGGTCCTCCGGGCGGACGCCGGGCACGGCCGCCGCCGGAGTGGGCCGCTCCTGGCGGGCGTCCCGCAGCGGCAGCGGCGCCGGACCGCCGTCGTCGCGGGAGAGGGGCGCGGGAGCTCCGCCGGCCGGCTCCGGCTCACGGTGCTCCCGCGTCTGCCGCGGCGGGGAGGCCGAGGCGGCGTGCCGGGGCGCCGACGGCTCGGGCGCGGGCCCGGTCACGGTGGGCCGCTCGGGGCCGGCGCCCGCTCGCGGCGGCTCCACGGCCTCCCGCGGCGGCGTCCGGGGAATGGCCCCGGTGCTCTCGGGCCCCGTCCCCAGCAGCGCCTGCGGCACGACGAGTACGGCCTGGACGCCGCCGTAGATGTTGGTCTGGAGCCGGACGTGGATGCCGTGCCGCCGGGCCAGCTGCGAGACCACGAAGAGACCGATGCGGCCGTCCTGCAGCAGGCTGGCGACATTGACCTGGTCGGGGTCGGCGAGCAGGGCGTTCATCTTGTTCTGCTCGCCCGTGGGCATGCCGAGGCCCCGGTCCTCGACCTCGACGGCCAGCCCGGAGGTGACGAGACTGGCGCGCAGCAGCACCTGGGTGTGCGGGGCGGAGAAGACGGTGGCGTTCTCGACGAGTTCGGCGAGGAGGTGGATGACGTCGGCGACGGCGTGTCCGCGCAGGGTGCCGTCGATCGGGGGCACCAGCTTGACCCGCGAGTACTGCTCGACCTCGGCGATGGCGGACCGCAGGACCTCGGTCGTGGTGACGGGGTTGCTCCACTGACGGCGCGAGACGGCACCGCCGAGCACGGCGAGGTTCTCGGCGTGACGCCGGATGCGGGTGGCGAGGTGGTCGACGTGGAAGAGGCCCTTGAGCAGGTCCGGGTCCTCGATCTCGTTCTCCAGCTCGTCGAGGATGGAGATCTCCCGGTGCACGAGGGACTGGAGGCGCCGGGCCAGATTGACGAAGACCTCGACCTTCTGCTCGCTGCCCGTGTGGCTGGAGAGCTGCGCGGCCTGGACGACCGCGGTCGCGGCGCCGTCCTGGGCGTGGACCAGGTCGGCGGCGAGCAGCTCGAACTCGTCGGCGTCCGGGGGCGGCCCGCCGCGCGGCCTGCGCGCGGGTGCCGGTTCACCGCGGCGCAGGGTCTCCAGGAGGGCGCGCAGGTCGGCCTGGCCGCGGGCGGTGGTGCGGCGCAGGGCGCCGACCCGTTCGCCCACGGTCCTGGCGGCACGGTCGGCGGCGACGGCGGCGATCACGATCCCCGCGAGCGCCACACCGACGGCTCCGGCGAGTACGGCGTACAGGCCGGGGCTGGGGCGGGCGCCGGCCGTGCGGAGCATGAACAGCACGGCGGCGCAGGCGCTGAGGGCCACCGCGATCGGGGGCAGGACGGCCAGGCGCAGCAGCTGAGACCGTATGTGGGTCTCGGGCAGCGGCAAAGTGGCACGGGCGGCCGGTCGCCCGTGCCGTCCGCCCTCACGGCGGTCTGCGCGGGCGGCCGGTGCGCGGAGGTGAGACATCGGCGTCCTCGTACTGGTGCGTCGGGGGCACGGGGCCCCCGCGGGTCTGCGCGACTCGGTCGTGCGCCATCGCGGTGCCGGTCGGCGGGGCCGAAGAAACCGACGCCACGTCGACCGACGGCAACTCACAGTAGTCGGCAACGCGTGAGATGCGGTGGGCAGTTGACAAAGTCCCGCGGAAGCCGTCCCGCTCTGGTATGAGGCTTCGTACGACAGACCGGCCGGTTCCTCGGACAGACGTTCCCGTCGAGCATCGACTCGATCGAACCTGGTCAGGAGTGGTCGGGAGCGAACGGCTAAGGGCCGAGGAGCGATGCGCTCCTCGGCCCTCGGCGTAAGGCGTCTTTTCCCGGGGGATCACCCGGCGGGGACGGTCTCCGGCTCTCCGGTGCCCTCCGCAGCCTTGGTCGCAGAATCACGCTGCGTGGCCGCGGTGGTGACGCGGGTGGTCGTGCCGACGGTCTCCGCGGGCTCGCTCCAGCCGCCCTCGGGCTCCCGCGCGACCCCGCGCCACCAGGGCTCGGAGGGGACGGTCGCGGCCGTCGGCTCGAACGGTTCACCGACCCGCGGCAGGGCGACGCGCGCGCCCGCCGCACGGCCCGCGTCGATCGTCCCCTCGGCCGGCTCCACCCAGGGGTGCGTCGCGAGATTGAACGTCGCCCAGTGGATCGGCATCATCACGCCGGCCGGCCGGCCGCCCTGGAGGTCCAGGTGGGCGCGCATGCCCTCCTCGGGTGTCATGTGGATGTCCGGCCAGAAGTCGCTGTACGCGCCGACCTGGATCATCGTCAGGTCGAACGGGCCGTGTCCGGCGCCGATGTCCCGGAAGCCCTCGAAGTAGCCGGTGTCCCCACTGTGGTAAATCCGGTGCTCGTCGCCCGAGACGGCCCAGGAGGCCCAGAGGGTGTGCTGGGCGTTGCGCAGACCGCGGCCGCAGAAGTGACGCGCGGGGGTGGCGGTCAGGGACAGGCCGCCCACCCTCGTCGTCTCGTTCCAGTCCAGCTCGCGCAGGCGGTCGGCCGAGACGCCCCAGCGCTCCAGGTGCGCGCCGACGCCGAGCGGGACCGCGAACACGGTGTCCGTGCCGGCGAGGGCCTTGATGCTGGGCATGTCGAGGTGGTCGTAGTGGTCGTGCGAGATGACGACGACGTCGACCGGGCCGAGGGCGGCCAGGGGCAGGGGCACGGGGTGCAGCCGCCTGGGCCCGGCGAAGGGGAACGGGGAGCAGCGCTCACCCCAGACCGGGTCGAAGAGCACCCGGTGCCCGTCGATCTCGGCCAGCACGCTGGAGTGCCCCATCCAGGTGATCCGCAGTCCGCTCACGGCGGGCCTGTCCAGGTCCGCGAGCGTCGTGGGGTGCACCGGCACCGTCCCGGCCGGGAAGCGGTGGACGCGCTCCTCGCGGCGGAAGTAGACCTTCGCGAACTCGACCATGGAGCCGTCGGGCCGAATACGGGCGCTCTCCGGGTTCTTGAAGACACCGTCGGCGAAGTGAGGTGATCTGCGGATGCGCTCGAGGCGCTCGCCGCTCGGATCCGCGCCGAAGGCGGCGGGCCGCAACGAGCGGAGCCCGGAGTTCGGGAGACGGGAACCGGTCACGGCAACCTCCAGGTGGAGTGGGTCGGACATTCCATTATGGTCCGCCCCTCCGACAGGCCCGGGTCGGGCGGGTGACGACAGGGTGTCCGGAATCCCCCGGCACCGGATCGCCCCGTCGGGGCCGCGCCCCGCGGAGCACCCGGTCCGCCCGCCCACCCCGGGCGCGGACTGACCCGCCGTTCAGTAGAGGCCGTCACGCGGATATCATCCCTGCGGATCCCGACGCGGGGCGCGGCCCGGCCGGCCGTCCCGGCCGGGCCCGCCACCGGTCGCCGTCCCTGGAGCCCGTATGACCCCCCTCGCCGACGCCCCGTTCATCCGGCTGACCTGGACCGACCACGTCACCGGGCGCACGGGCCACCTCGTCGTCGACCGGCTGGTACGGGGCGTCTCCAGCGGCGGACTGCGGATGCGGGAGGGCTGCACGGTGGACGAGGTCGCCGCGCTCGCCCGCGGCATGACCGTCAAAGAGGCGCTGCACTACAACCCCGAGGGCCGTTACATTCCCCTGGGCGGTGCCAAGGGCGGCATCGACTGCGACCCCCGGCATCCGGACGCGTACGGCGTGCTCGTGCGGTATCTGCGCGCCGTGCGCCCCTATGTCGAGACCGTCTGGGCCACCGGAGAGGATCTCGGCCTGACCCAGGACCTGGTCGACCGGGCGGCGGCCGAGGCGGGGCTCGTCTCCTCCGTCCAGGCGGTGTATCCGCTGCTCGACGACGAGGCGGCGGCCCGCCGCCGCCTCGCGGACGCCTTCGCGGTCGAGGTGGACGGCATCGGGCTCGACGAGCTGGCCGGCGGCTGCGGTGTCGCCGAGGCCGTCCTCGCCGTGCTGGACCGGGCGGGCGTGCCGTACTCGGGAACTCGGGTCGCCGTGCAGGGGTTCGGCACGATGGGCGGGGCGACGGCGCGGTTCCTCACCCGCGCCGGGCTCACCGTGGTGGCCGTCGCCGACGTGAAAGGCACGATCGCCAACCCCCGGGGGCTCGATGTGGAGACGCTGCTGGCCGCGCGGGACGCGTACGGGACGGTCGACCGCGCCGCGCTGCGCCCCCGGGACCGTGAACTGCCGGGCGACGCCTGGCTCTTCACCGACGCCGAGGTCCTGGTGCCGGCCGCCGTCTCGTACGCGGTCGACACCGTCAACCAGGCCGGGATCACGGCCCGTTGGATCGTGGAGGCCGCCAACATGCCCGTCCTGCCGGGGGCGGAGGACCTGCTCGCCGCACGCGGGATCACGGTCCTGCCAGACGTGGTGGTCAACTCAGGTACCAACGCCTGGTGGTGGTGGACGCTGTTCGGTGACGTCGGTCCCGACGCGGACGAGGCGTTCGCGTACCTCCGTCGCGCGATGCGCGTCCTGATCGGCCACGTGCTGGCGCGTGCGGAGGCCGACGGCACGACTCCCCGGGCGGCGGCCCACGCCGTGGCCGCCGACCGGCTGCCGGTGATCGCGGAACGGTTCGGCTGGTACCGGTGACGGTCCGGCTCCGTGACGGAGCGGAGCACGCGTCCAGCCCGAGCAGGGCCGGTGTCGGCGTCAGCGGCGTCGGTGTCGGTGTCGGCGCAGCTCACGCGTTCACGGTGAGGCCGGGCCGGCGTCCGGGGTGCGCCGCGCGACGGATTAGGGTTGCCGCGTGGCGAGAGTGCGGTTGAGTGTGGTCCAGCGGCGCGAGGAGATGCTGCGGGCCGCCATCGGACAGATCGAGGCGCGCGGTGTCGCGGCCGTGCGCATCGCGGACGTGGCCGCGGCGCTCGGGGTGAGCAACGCGCTGGTGCTCTACCACTTCTCGACCAAGGAGAAACTGGTCGCCGAGGCGTTCGCGTTCGCCGCCGAGGACGACCTCGCCCGGCTCCGCAAGCTGCTGGGCCGGCGCACGTCGGCGCTTCGGCGGCTGCGGGCGGCCGTCCGCTGGTACGCGCCGACCGGCCAGGCCAAGGGCTGGCGGCTGTGGATCGAGGGCTGGGCGGTGGCCCTGCGCGAGCCGGGGCTGCGCGAGGTCACTCAGCACCTCGACCGGCAGTGGAAGGCCGCGCTCGCCGAGGTGATCGCGGAGGGCGTGGCCGCGGGCGAGTTCCGCTGCCCGGATGCCATGGACGCGGCCCTGCGGCTCACGGCCCTGCTGGACGGTCTCGCCGTGCAGATGACGGCCTACCCCGGCGCCGTGTCGCGGGCGCGCACCCGGGCATGGGTGGACGAGGCCCTCGCCCGCGAACTGGGCCTGGATCGCGAGGCGTTGACGTCACCGCCCGGCTGAGCCGCCGGCTGACCCGCCGTACCGGGCGCACCGCCCGCGCGGCGGGGGCCTCTGCCCGGTTCCTCACACCGCCGGTGCGATCCGCAGCTTGATGTCGTCCGGTGACAGGCTGCCCTTGGCCGCCACGTGGTCCCCGGAGGACTGGCCGCGCAGTCGGCGGCCGATCCAGGGCACCAGGTACTCGCGCGCCCACTGGATGTTGTCGCGGCGCACCTCGAAGGTGCCGCGCGGCGGCAGCGGGGGCCACGGCTGGTCCGGGTCCGCCGGGACCTCCAGGCCGAGGACCTGGCCGGCCCGCAGGGCGACCCGGGTGTGTCCCTCGGGCGACAGGTGGAGGCGGTCGCCGTCCCAGGCGCGCCGGTCCTGGATGGTCTTGAGCGACCACAGGTCCAGCACCGGGCAGCCGTAACGGTCGGCGATGGCCCGCACATGCCCGTTGTACGTGGCGATCTTGCCGCGCAGATGCCTGAGCACGGGCATGGTGCGGGTGTCGAACCCGGTGGTGACCATGACGGTGCCGACGGCCGAGGCGAGGTCGGCGACCGCGCGCTCGAAGCGCTCGGCGACCTCGTCGGGGTCGGTGCCCGGCCGGAGGATGTCGTTGCCGCCCGCGCAGAACGAGACGAGGTCCGGCGCCAGTTCCTTGGCCTGCCGGAGCTGGCCCTCGACGATCTGGTCGAGCAGTTTCCCGCGTACGGCGAGGTTGGTGTAGCCGAAGTCGCCCTCGGGACGCCGGTCGGCGAGCAGTACCGCGAACCGGTCGGCCCAGCCGACGAAGGCCCCGTCCGGACCGGGATCGCCGACGCCTTCGGTGAAGCTGTCCCCCACCGCCACGTACGACCCGATCACTGATCTGTTGTCACTCTTCGAATCGTCTGCCACATCGGCCCATGATTCCCCTCCGATGTGAGCTACGCGACCGTAGGAAGGGGTTGACGGCTGGTGAGATAAGCCACTCGTCAAGTGTTGGTCAACCTCGGAATAAGGCGGTGCGCAGGGGCGGTTGACGAGCCTCAACGCCCGGAAGCGCGGGCTCCGCACACCTCGTCGCCGGCGCCGTGCGCGCCGAAGGCCGGACCCCGGGGATCGGGGTCCGGCCTTCGGCGGCGTGTGCGGGCGTCAGCCGACGGAGACGCCGTGGGCGCGCAGGTACGCGATGGGGTCCACGTCCGAGCCGTAGTCCGGGGTGGTGCGGATCTCGAAGTGCAGGTGCGGTCCGGTGACGTTGCCGGTCGCGCCGGACAGGCCTATCTGCTGGCCGCCGGTCACGGTCTGCCCGGCTGAGACCGACAGCGAGGACAGGTGGGCGTACTGGGAGTACAGGCCGTCGGTGTGCCGGATGACGACCTGGTTGCCGTACGCGCCGCCCCAGCCGGCCGAGACGACGGTGCCGGGTCCGACGGCCTTGAGGGAGGTGCCGGTCGGGACCACGAAGTCGACACCGGTGTGGTAGCCGCTGGACCACATGCTGCCCGCGGTCTTGTAGGCGGTGCCGACGGTGGCGCCCGCGACCGGCATGGTGTAGCCGGAGCTGCTGGTGGCCGCGGCCGGAGCGGCCTTCGTCTTCGTCGTCTGGGTGGTCTTGCCGGACGACGGGGCGGCGGGGGACGCGGCCTTGCCGCCGAGCGTCAGCTTCAGACCCGGGTGGATCAGTGCCGGATCGCCCCCGATGACCGCGCGGTTGTCCTGGTAGAGCTTCTTCCAGCCGCCGGCGACGTGCTGCGTGTCGGCGATCTTCGCGAGGGAGTCGCCTGCCTTGACCGCGTAGGTCTTCGTCGCGACCTTCTGGGCGGCGGCCGGCGCGGCGGCGGCCTTCTCCGGAGCGGCGGAGACGGCGGCCGCGGGAGTCGCGGCCTGGGCGCCCGCGGCTCCCATCAGGGGCAGGGCGAGTGCGGCGCCACCGGTGCCGACGACGGCTATCGAGCGGGTGAGGCGCAGGGACTTGGGACGGCGGTGCTTACCCTTCGCGGGCATGGTGCATTCCTCTCCGGCGCCTGCGAGGTCAGCTGTCGGGTGCGAGCTGGAGATGCCCGGCCGCGTTGCGCGCGGCTCAACCCCTAGCCTGTCCGGAGACCGGAACAGGCGTCGTACCTGTGGGTCCCCCGCTCCTGCCGTGGACGGGTGAGTGTGCGGGATTCCGGGCGGCGGCAGGATTGGGCGTCCGTCCGGAGTGAGGGTGAACGTAGGCGACATGAGAGGGCGTCGACAACCTTGTGGGTTTTCTGTGCGCACCCATTTCTTGATCGATGTCCGGATTGCCGGTCACTGTCCGTCGACGAGTGATCTTTCCGGGTCCGCAATCGCTTGGTAATCCCGAAGACTTGAGAAACCGGGCTGACGACGCATTGTCACCGGTATGACGCTGCTCACGCGCCACTCCGCCAGGAGGCCTTGCTGATGCACCAGTTGGGACTCATGCCTCTAAATGGGACAGAAGGTTCAGACGGCACGTTGAAGGACATCTGCCGCAGGGTGTCCGGTGGTCGGCGCCTGACGGCTGACGGCTGACGGCTGACGGCTGACGGCTGACGGGACAAAACGAACGGCGACGGCGGGCCGCTCATGGAGACGCGGCCCGCCGAGGGGTCGGACGGCCACCCGCACCGAGGCGGCCACGGTGGGGAGCGGTGCTCCCCGGGGCTCACCGCAGCAGACGCAGCGCCAGCCGGGGGCTCTTGCGCACCAGAGCTGCCGCGGCCAGGCCGATCACCGCTCCGGCCGCGACGTCGGACGGATAGTGGGCGCCGGTGTGCACCCGCTCGGTGGCCACCATCGCGGCCGGAACCGCACACACGGCGCCCGCCAGGGGCCACACCGCCGCCACCGCGGCGGTGAACCCCACGCCCGCGGCGGTGTGCCCGGAGGGGAACGAGGAGGAGTCGGGCCGCTCGTGCACGTCCTCGTGCGAGATCCATTCCTTCGGCGGCCGCTCCCGCTCGCACACCTGCTTGAGCACGGCGTTGGACACCAGCTCCGCCACGGCCATGCTCGCCAGTCCCGCGACAGCGGCCCGACGGCCTCTCCAGCCCGCCAGGGACATGACGGCGGCGGCACCCCACCACAGCTTGGTGTGCTGGGCGGCGTCCTCCACCGCCGGCAGCACGCGCCGCGCACAGTCCGACTGCCACCCGGCGACCCGCCGCGTCAACCGATGATCCTTTTCACGAAAGTCAGCCCATGCGTTCATGGGCTGCGACTTCCCGCCCGGGACGAGTCGTAACAGGCGTCGGCCCGGCTTCCGCGCGGCAGCTCGGACCGAGCGTCCTGGACGGGGCAGCCTGCGTGCCGCCCCGCCCGACAGACCGGCGCTCTCACCGGTCCTGACGAGCCGGTACGGTGCCGTCCGCAGCCGCCGGTACGGTGCCGTCCGCAGCCGACTGGGCCGTCACCTGGGCGGGGAGCGCCGGCAGCGGACTGGTGCAGGAGGCGCAGCGGCGGGCCTCCGTGGGCACGGGGCTGAGGCATTCGGGGCACTCGCGCTTGGGTGCCTGCACGTCGTGGCTCGGCGCGAAACGCTGGTGCAGCTTGTTCACGGGCAGCACCACGAGGAAGTACAGGGCGGTCGCGACGAGCAGGAAGCTGATGGCGGCGTTGATGAACGCCCCGTACGGGAATTCGGTCCCGCCCACCGTGAAGGTCTTGCGGCTGAGGTCACCGGTGGTCCCCGACGCCAGACCGACCAGCGGCGTCAGGAAGGCCCGGACGAAGCCGTTCACCACGGCGGTGAACGCCGCACCGATGACGATGCCGACCGCCAGGTCGACCACATTGCCGCGCAGGATGAATCCGCGGAAGCCCTTCACCTGTCACTCCTCCATCTGCCTGGGTCACCACCCGCCGGCGCGGGCGGTCCCCGCACGGCCCGGCGCCCTACGAGCGACGTCTTACCGGCTTCGGCCCAGGCAACCTTCGGTCACGTCGTCGCGGTACTCCGCCCGGCATACGCCGCCTGTGGACAACTCATTGCCCCAGGAACCCATGTCGTATCGTCAAGAGCGCATCCGATCGGTGGGCTACGCCGAGCAGCCCCGACGGACGAGTGGGAGGAGCCCCCGTGACGCAGCAGATCCCGTCGACCGAGCCACAGCTGGCCGGAGTGCGCAACTTCCGTGACGTGGGCGGCCTGCCCACCACGGACGGTCGGCGAGTGCGGCACGGGCGGTTGTTCCGCAGCGGCCACCTCGCGCACGCGACCGGGGAGGACGCCGCGTTCCTCGCCTCGCTCGGCCTGCACACGATCTTCGACTTCCGTAACGCGGCGGACCAGAAGCTGGAGGGACCGGACGTCGAGCTGCCGGGCGTGCGGAACGTGAATCTGCCGCTGAGCGACCCGGCGGACGGCGCCGAGTTCTGGAAGATGGTCCGCGACGGCGATCTGGAGCAGCTGCGCGCGATCCTCGCCGACGGCAAGGCGGCGGACCGGATGATCGGCTCCTACCGCATGATCATCAAGGAGCGCACCGCCGAGCACTCGCGCGTGCTGCACGCGCTGGCGGAGGACAGTGTGCCCGCCCTGATGCACTGCGCGGCGGGCAAGGACCGCGCCGGCCTGTCGATAGCCGTGACCCTCCTCGCCGTGGGTGTCGAGCGCGACGCGATCCTCGCCGACTACCTGGAGTCGAACGCCGCGCACCGCCGGTACAAGGTCCACCGCAGCAGCTCCGCGGCCTCCGCCTACTCCCCCGAGGTCATGGAGCTGCTGGGCCCGCTCTTCGACGCCCGCGCCGAGTACCTGTCGGCCGCGTTCGAGACGATCGAGGCGACCTGGGGCGGGACCGACGCCTACCTGGAGCAGGGGCTGCGGGTCACCCCTGAACTGCGGGAGCGGCTGCGCGACCGGCTCCTCGACTGACGAGTCCCCGGCCCGGGTCCTGACGGCCGGTCCCCCGCGGGGCCGGCCGAGCGGAACCCCCTTCGGCTACTGGTTCCGCGCGCCCAGAGTGAACAGCAAGTAGACGAAGGCCGCGAACAGGTGACCCACGGCCACGTAGATGATGAGCCGCACCCACAGCGCGCGCGGGAATTTCTCCTCCATGGACCGCCGGGGCCCGGGCTCCGTGGGTTCGGTCATGAAGCATCTCCTGGTGTCGGGTGGCCGGTCACCGGGCCGAGGCACAGCGCGGTGATGGGGCTCTGCAGCAGTGAGTGGACGAAGAGCAGCTCGGCCCCGGCGCGGTCGGCGGCGGCCAGACGGTGCGGGGTGAGCGAGTCGAAGTGCGCGCTGTCCCCGGGCGCCAGGACGTGCGCGGTGTCCCCGAGACGCAGGCGCAGCTCGCCCTTCAGGACGTACAGCCACTCCTCACCGGGGTGGACGCGCACGATGTCGCCCTGCGCCCCGTGGGGCACGTGCACGCGCAGTGCCTGCATGCCGCGGCCGGGGGCGCCCGCCTGCCAGTAGGTCCAGCCGCCCGCCGTGCTCGGCTCCAGGTCGGCGGCGCGCATCACGGCGTCCCGGTCGGCGACGCTCTCGCCGAGCAGCTCCGAGACCGTCGTACCGTAGACGCGGGCGAGCGCGAGCAGCATCGGCAGCGAGGGCTGGCGCTGCCCGGTCTCCAGCCGCGAGAGATGGGCGGGCGAGAGATGGGCGGCGCGCGACGCCGCCTCCAGGGTCAGGGAGGCGCGGCGGCGCAGTGCGCGCAGCTGCGGGGCGACGGCGGGCAGGCCGTCCCCCGGTCCGGGAGGGTGCGTACCCTCGGCAGGGCTCATACCGCCCATTGAGCCCCAGCGCTTGCCTCCGAGGCAAGTTTGTTGCCCCGGAGGCAAAAAGGGTCAGCGGTTCGCGACCGCCTGCTTGACCAGGGTCTTCCCGAAGTCCCACATCAGTCCGCCCCCGCTGTGCGCGTCGTCCATCACGGCGGTGAAGGCCTCCACGAACCGGTCCACGTCGCGTTCCCCGATGATCAGCGGCGGAATCAGCTTGATCACCTCCAGGTGATCGCCGGAGACCTGGGTCAGGATGCGGTGCCGTTGCAGCAGCGGCACGACCACCATCTGCGCGAACAGACCCTTCCGGGCGGCCTGGAGCATCGTCCACCGGCTGCGCAGCTTGAGCGACCGGGGCCGGCCGAACTCGATGCCGATCATCAGGCCGCGGCCGCGTACGTCACTGAGCAGCTCGTACCTGTCGACGAGCGCCGTGAGGCGGGACTTCAACTGCTCGCCCGTCGCCCGGGCGTTGGCGACCACCTGCTCGTTCTCCAGCACGGAGAGCACGGCGAGCCCGGCCGCCATGGCCTGGGCGTTGGATCCGAAGCTCGCCGAGTGCACCAGCACGCGGTCCATCGACGAGTAGACCTTCTTGAAGATCCAGTCCCTGCCGAGCGTCGCGCCGACCGGCACGTAACCGCCGGACAGCGACTTCGCCACACAGACCAGGTCCGGCTCCACGCCCTCCTCGTGCTGATAGGCGTAGAAGTCGCCGGTCCGCCCGAGCCCGGTCTGCACCTCGTCGGCGATGAGCAGCGCCCTGTGCCCGCGGAGCAGCTCCTGTGCCGCGCGCAGATAGCCGGGCGGGGCTTCGAGCACACCCTTGCCCTGAATGGGTTCCACGATCAGGGCGGCGACGTCGCCCTTCTTCAACTCCCGCGCCAGGGCGTCCAGGTCACCGAGCGGGACGGCGGTGTCGGGCAGCAGCGGCGCGAAGCCGTCGCGGAAGCCGCTCTCGCCGTTCACGGACAGCGAGCCGGTGGTCAGCCCGTGGAAGGCGTGCGCGCAGAAGAGGACGCGCGGCTTTCCCGTCGCGTACCGGGCGAACTTGAGGGCGGTCTCGACGGCCTCCGTCCCGCTGTTGCCGAAGAACACCCGGTCCAGGTGGGGGCTGTGGGTGAGCAGCTTCTCCGCGAGCAGTCCGGGCAGGGGCTGGCAGTCGAAGCGGGTGAGGTCGGCGAGTGAGGCGTCGAGGACGTCGTGCAGTGCCTTGCGGACGACGGGGTGGTGGCGGCCCAGGCCCATCACGCCGAATCCGGCGAGCATGTCCAGGTAGTCGTTGCCGTCCGCGTCCCAGAAGTACGCGCCCTCGGCCCGCTCGTAGACCTTGTCGAAGCCGATGGTGTGCAGCATGCGCGGGAGCTGGTGGTTGAGGTGCCTGGTGTGCAGCTCGTAGCGCTCGCCGCCGCGCTCGGCCAGGAGCGCGGCGAGATCGAACTCCCGCGCACCGGAAAGCGACTCCCCGGAAAGCGGCTTCCCGGAAAGCGGCTCCCCGGAAGGGGACTCATCTGAAGGGATGGTCATTCCTGTCTCTCCTTGGCGAACTGGTCCTTCGCCGCCAGGCCGGCGCTGATCCGTCCGGCGATCTCGACGGGCGTGAGGCCGATGCCCGCGAGCACCTCACCGCGCCTGGCGTGCGCGAGGAACTGCTCCGGAATGCAGCGCGGTCCCATGCTCTCCGGAATGGTCACGCTCGGGCCTCCTCTCGGTCCGTTTCCGCCTCAGATCACCGGCACCGCGGGCGTCCCCGTGACGGCGGGGCGCCGGACGCGACGTCGTCCTGCTCCGGCATCACCCGCGGCTTTCCGTGAAGGTCTCCCGGGCGGCGCGGATCGATTCCCTGAGCGATCCCATGGTCGCGAGGACGGCGGTGGGTTCGTAACCGCAGTGCGCCATGCAGTTCGCGCACCGGTCGTCCTTGCCGCGGCCGTAGGAGTCCCAGTCGGTCTCCTCCAGAAGCTGCCGGTACGTCTGCACGTACCCGTCGTTCATCAGGTAGCAGGGCCGCTGCCAGCCGAACAGCGAGTAGCTCGGGATCGCCCAGGCGGTGCACGGGAAGTCGACCTTGCCCTCCAGGAAGTCCAGGAAGAGCGGGCTCTGGTTCAGCCGCCAGCGGCGTCGGTTGCCGCCGGCGAAAGCCTTCTTGAACAGCTCCCGGGTCTGCTGGACCCCGAGGAAGTGCTCCTGGTCGGGAGCCTTCTCGTAGGCGTAGGCGGGCGAGAGCATCATCTCGTCCACCTTCAGGTCGTCGTTGAGGAAGTTCAGCACCTCGACGATCGTCTGCGGGGTGTCCGTGTTGAAGAACGTCGAGTTCGTGGTGACACGGAAACCGCGGCGCTTGGCCTCCTTGATGGCCTCGACCGCCTCGTCGAAGACACCCTCCTTCGCCACCGAGGCGTCGTGGCGCTCGCGCAGCCCGTCGACATGCACGGCCCACGCGAAATAGGGCGAGGGTGTGAACTTGTCCATCTTCTTGCGCATGAGCATCGCGTTGGTGCAGAGGAAGACGAATTTCTTCCTGGCCACCAACTGCCGCACGATCTCGTCGATCTGCGGGTGCATCAGCGGTTCGCCGCCGGCGATGGACACCATGGGCGCGCCCGACTCCAGCACCGCGCCCACCGCCTGGGCCACGGGCATGCGCTGCTTGAGCACACCCGCCGGATGCTGGATCTTGCCGCAGCCCTCACAGGCGAGATTGCACGCGAAGAGCGGCTCCAGTTCGACCAGCAGCGCGAACTTGTCCCGCTTCCTGAGCTTCTGTTCGAAGAGATATGCGGCGACTTTCATGGACTGGCGAAGCGGCATGGCCATCTGGCTCTACCTCCGAGGGAGCAGTAAAGAACGGTGCCATTCGAAAAAAGCGGGAAGTACTGAACGAAGAACGCGGAACGCCGATATTCCACCGCGGACCGTGCCGATGCGGACGAGTTCATGTTCCGGAGCGTCCACCACCACTCGTACGGCCGCAACCGGGCGCGCGCCCGCACGGACGGCGCCGTACAGCGTGGCCGCCGATTCCATGTCGACGGCGAGGGCGCCGGTCGCGAGCAGGGCCGGCCGTTCGGGGCCGCGGACGACATGGTCGGAGCCCGTGAGCGGCCCCCGGTGGACGGTGCGCCCTGGCAGGGTGCGCGCCAGCTCCTTGACGAGCAGGTCGGTGCCCACGCACGGGGTGGCGCCGCGCGGGTCCCGGGTCTCCTCGGCGACGACCAGATCGCCGGGGTGCATGCCGGGGGCCAGGCCGGCGCAGAACCCGGTGGCGAGGACGGCCGCGTCGCGCAGCGCCGGGTGCGCGAGCACCCTGCCGACCGCGCGCTCGGCGGACTTCGGCCCCATGCCCGTACGCAGCACCGTGACGGGCCCGTCGGCGCCGGCCCGGTCTCCGCTGCGCAGGGCGAGGTGCTCGATGCCGAGCGCGCAGGCGATCAGCAGCGGTGCCGGAGTGGGCCTGGCGCTCATCCACCCCCCTTGATTCTGCCGAACGGCTCGCCGTGCACGTACCGGCCGAGCGCGGTGAGCGGGAACACCTGCCGGTAGAGGTGGTAGTTGATCGAGAAGTCCCAGGGGAATCCGGTGCCGGTGAAATAGGGCTCGTCCCAGGAGCCGTCCTCCCGCTGGGTCCGCGCGAGCCACTCGATCCCGCGCTCGACGGTCGTGGACTCCCGCTCCCCCGCCGCGAGCAGCGCGAGCAGCGCCCACCCGGTCTGGGAGGCGGTCGAGGCGCCGCGGCCGCCCCACTCGGCGGCGTCGTCGTAGGAGCGCAGGTCCTCGCCCCAGCCGCCGTCCTCGTTCTGGACGGTCTCCAGCCAGGCGACGGCCCGGCGGATCGCCGGATGCGCGGCGGGCAGTCCGGCGGCGACGAGCGCCGGGACCACCGACCCGGTGCCGTAGACGTAGTTGACGCCCCAGCGGCCGAACCAGGCGCCGTTCGGCTCCTGTTCGGTGAGCAGCCACTCGATGCCACGGCGGGTGCGCGGGTCGTGCGAGAGCCCTTCCGCGGCGAGCATCTCCACGACGTGCGCGGTGACGTCCGCGGACGGCGGGTCGATCACCTCTCCGAAGTCGCAGAACGGCAGCCGGTTGGGGAGGGTGCTGGTGTTGTCGACGTCGAACGCGCCCCAGGCCCCGTTCCTCGACTGCATGCCGAGGGTCCAGCGCACCCCGCGCCCGATCGCCTTCTCGATCCGCTCCGGGTCGTGGTGCCTGACCCGGCGCAGCGCGAGGACCACCTCCGCGGTGTCGTCGATGTCGGGGTAGTTGTCGTTGTGGAACTCGAAGGCCCAGCCACCGGGCGGCAGTTGGGGACGCTGCACGGACCAGTCGCCGGGCCGGACGATCTCCTCCCCGAGCATCCAGTCCGCTGCTCTGACCAGCTGAGGGTGGTCGGAGGGCAGGCCCGCGTCGGCGAGCGCGATGGTGGCAAGGCAGGTGTCCCACACCGGCGACTGGCAGGCCTCGACCATCCGTGCCCCGTCCTCGCGCCAGACGGTGAACCGGTCCAGCGACTCCAGCCCCGCGCGCGTGACCGGGTGTTCGAGGTCGTAGCCGAGCAGGTGCAGCGCGATGATCGAGTACACGGCGGGCGGCTGGATGCCTCCCCAGCAGCCGTCGTTCTCCTGCCGCTCGATGATCCAGCGGGCGGCCGTGTTCATCGCGGCCCTGCGCAGCCGGCGCGGCGCGACCCTGCGGTAGAGGTGCAGGGCCCGGTCGAGGCGCTGGAAGACACCGTCCCAACTCGCCACGGGGGCGAAGGGGCCGACGGGCCTGGGGTTCCGCGGGTCGAGGTGCAGCTCGTCCAGCGGGAACGGCGCGGGCCGCACCGGACGCTTGGCCGAGACGATGGTGAGCGGCACGATGGTCTGGCGTGCCCAGCACCCGAAGTCGTAGATGTTGAGCGGCATCCACTTCGGGAAGTAGATGAGTTCGGGCGGCAGTTCGGGCAGGTCCTCCCACTTCCACCAGCCGAAGAGGGCCAGCCAGATCCGGGTGAAGACGCGGGCCGAGGCCATCCCGCCCCTGGCCCGGATCCACGCGGACGCCCGCGCCATGTGCGGCGCGTCGGGGCTGTCCCCGGCCAGGCGCAGGGCGACGTACGCCTCGATGGTGGTGGAGAGTTCTCCCGGGCCGCCGTGGAACGTGGCCCAGGTGCCGTCCTCGCGCTGCTCGCCGCGGATGAACAGCGCGGCGGCGTGCGCGGTCTGCTCGTCGAGGATGCCGAGGAACTGGCGGAGCAGCAGGTCCTCTGCGTCCATCGTGACGTTCGTCTCGAGGTCGCCCTTCCACCAGCCCTGGGCGTCCTGCCGCGAGAGCAGGTGGTCGGCGGCGCGTTGCATCGCGCGAGCGGCGGCATCCTGAACCCCTGCCGCCTGCGGGGCGTCGAGCTGAGTTTCGCTGGCCGAGGCAGCGCGGGGCGGCAGTGCCCCGGTGCTTCCGTCGGTCGTCGCTGTCATGGCTTCCCCTTCGTGCAGTGGCATGTCTCTGCTGTGGGTCCGCCGTCGGCCGGTGCGCCTTCTCCCGCGGCACCGGCCGGCGACTACGCGAGGTTTATTCGACCGATAGTGATCATCTCTTCCGTACGACGACGAAGTCGGCGAGCGCCACGAGCTGGGCCCGCACCTGGTCCGGCATCCGGACGGTGTCCAGGGCCCCGATGGCGATGGTGTGCTGGCGACGCGCCTCCTGGGCGGTCCACTCCCGGCCGCCGGCCTGCTCGATGAGCGCGGCGCGCGCGGCGAACTCCTCCTCCGAGAAGTTCTCGAAGTCGCTGCTCTTGGCGTCGGCCGCGAGCAGTTCCCCGAGCCGCTCGGAGGCGTCGCCGCCCGCGGCGAGCGCGGCCACCACCGGCAGCGACTTCTTGCGCTGGCGCAGGTCGCTCCAGGTCTGCTTGCCGGTGGCCTCCGGGTCGCCCCAGATGCCGAGGAGGTCGTCGACGGCCTGGAAGGCGAGCCCGAGGTGGTAGCCGTACTTCTCCAGGGTGTCGGCGGTACGGTCGTCCGCGCCGCCGAGCACCGCGCCGATGGAGCAGGCGCAGGCGAGCAGGGCGCCCGTCTTGTTGCCCTCCATCTCCAGGCACTCCTCGACGGTGACCCGCTCGCGGTGCTCGTAGGAGATGTCCTGGGCCTGGCCGTCGATCAGGGCGCGGGTCGCCGAGGTCAGGCGCCGGGTGGCCCGGCCCGCCTCGACGGTGCCGAGTTCCAGCAGGATCTCGTTGGCCAGGGCGAACAGAGCGTCCCCGACGAGGATGGCCTGGGCGGGCCCGTGCACCTTCCAGACGGTGTCGCGGTGCCGGCGCTGCTCGTCGCCGTCCATCAGGTCGTCGTGCAGCAGCGAGAAGTTGTGCACCAGCTCGACGGCCACGGCGCCCGGCACGCCCACCTCGGGCGCGGCACCGGCGGCCTGGGCGGACAGCAGGGCGAGGGCGGGGCGCACGGCCTTGCCGCCGTCGCCGTCGGCGGGGTTGCCCTCGGCGTCGATCCAGCCGAAGTGGTAGGCGGCGACGGTGTCCATGGGCGATGCCAGACGGTCGACCGCCGCCCGCAGCACCGGGGTGGCCAGGGTCCGGCCGCGCTCCAGCAGCGCGGTCACGTCCACCGCCTCGGCAGCCGCTTCGGCCGGGGGCACAGTGGGCACAGTCTCTCCTCTTGTTGCGGTACCGGGGGTGCGGGGCCCGGACCCGTGCAGATCGAGCGTCACGCCGCCTCCTCGAAGAGTTCGAGGAGGTGATCGCGGGGCCGGCCCAGGGCGCCCAGCGCGGCGCCCGCCGCACTGACGCCGCTGCGGACCGCGCTCTCCATCGTCGCGGGCCACCCGGTGGCGGTCCACGCTCCGGCCAGGTACAGGCCGGGGGCCTTGGTGCGGGCGCCGGGCCGAAGGCGCCCGACACCGGGGGCGGGAGCGAACGTCGCGGTGCGCTCCCGGGTCACGAAGAAGTCCTGCACCCCGGCGCCGCGGGTACCGGGCAGCAGCCGCTCCAGCTCCGGCAGGTACCGGGCGCGCAGGGCGGCGACGGGCTCGTCGATCTCGTCCTGGGCGGCCGACTGCGAGAGGGCCAGGTACTGCCCGTCGGCGAGGCCGGACGCCTCGGTGCGGTCGAAGACCCACTGCACCGGGGAGCCGATCGCCGCGAAGAAGGGCCGGCGGAGCACCTTCCGGTCGTAGACCACGTGGATGTTGAGGATCGGCGCGGTGCCGATCTCGAGCAGCCGCCCGGGCTCGTCCAGCGCGCCCTCCGGCAGCAGGTCGTGGGCCTCGCGCTGCGGCACGGCGAGGACGACCGCGTCGGCGTCGACGCTCCCGCCGGGCAGCTGGACGCTCCAACGCCCGTCCGCGTTTCGGGAGACGGCGGAGACGCGGGTACGGACCTCGGTGCGCACGCCGGCGGAGTCGAGCGCCTTGCGGGCGAGCCGGTCGTGCAGTTCGCCCAGCGGGACGCGCGCCCAGCCGATGTCCGCCGCGCCCGGATCGGACAGCAGGCCGGTCTTGAACACCATCGCGGCGAGCTGGAGCGACGCGTCGCCGGCCACGGCGTTGAGGGTGGCGATGCCCACGAGGTCCCAGAGCGCTTCGACGGCGCGCGCCGACTGGCCGTGCCGGGCCAGCCAGCTGCCGAAGTCCTGCGCGTCGAGGGCGGAGTCGGCCGGGTCGAGCCCCTTGAGTGCCAGCGCGGCCCGTCCGACCCCGGCCCGCTCGGCGAGCGAGAGGTGGGGGTAGGTGGCGAGGCTCCTGGCGAGATGCAGGGGCACGGGCAGCACCGTGCGCCCGATCCTGCCCAGACGTCGTCCCGGCCGGGCTCCGGCGTCGAGGACGGGCACGTCGAGACGGTTCTGCACGGGTGCGAGAGCGGTGGCGTCGATGCGGTCGAGGAACCAGCGGTAGGCGGAGCAGCAGCGCAGATACACGTGCTGGCCGTTGTCGACGGTCAGTGCGCCCCGCTGGAAGGAGAAGGCAAGCCCGCCCAGACGCGGCCGGCCTTCGAGCACGGTCACCCGCACCCCGGCGTCGGCGAGCGCGAGCGCGGCCGTGATCCCGGCGAGCCCGCCGCCGACCACCACGGCGCTCGCACCCCCGGTGAGTCCCGGGGCGTCGGCGTCCGGTCCTCCGGATCGCGTTCCGTCGGTCATCGTGTCCCCTCCCCCGCGACCGTGCCGGGGTGCTCGGACACCGCACCGCCGGTCGTCGCAGTCAGGGACGCCGCACACGGCCGCAGGGTTGCGTGCCGCTTCGCGCCGCAGGAGTCGCCTTGGACCTGAATGTCCATCAGGGGCGTCTCCCGCCGGCACGGCGGGACACGTGCCGGGCGTCGAGGCCGGACAGGCCGCGCACGGCGACGTACGCCTTCTCGCGCCCGGGCAGCGAGACGCGCCCGCGCAGCACGGCCTCGGGTTCGCGCTCGATACGGTCGAGGAGGCGGCGGTAGATGCCGGCCATGGCGGCGACGCAGGCGCCGCTGCGCCGGTCCAGCATCGGCAGCAGTCGGTAGCCCTCGGCGAAAAGGGCGCGGGCCCGACGCACTTCGAAGTGCACGAGACCCGCGAAATCGGAGCCGGCCGGTGGAGCCGGCCCGTCGAAACCGGCCGAGCAGCCGAATTTCGCGAGGTCGTCGGACGGCAGGTAGGTGCGCCCGCCCTCGGCGTCCTCGCGCACGTCCCGCAGGATGTTCGTGAGTTGCAGCGCGAGCCCGAGTGTGTCGGCGTACTCGGGCGCCCGCTCTGCGCCGCGCGCCCCCGGCTCGGTGCCGAACACGCCGAGCGACAGCCGGCCGATCGCCCCGGCCACGCAGCGGCAGTAGACCTTCAGGTCGTCCCAGGTCTCGTAGGTCTCGCCGCGTACGTCCATCAGGACGCCGTCGATGAGTTCGTCGAGGCCGCCGAGCGGGACCGGGAAGTGACGGGCCGTGTGGCTGAGGGCGACCGCCACCGGGTCGGTGTCGTCCTCCTCCACCGCTCCCTCGCGCACCCGTGTGAGCAGCGCCCTGGTGTCCTGGAGACGGGCCGCCTTGACGTCCGGCGCCAGCGCGCCGTCGCCGATGTCGTCGACCCGCCGCGAGAACGCGTAGAGCGCCGACATCGCACGGCGCTTCGGCGTCGGCAGCAGCCTGATGCCGTAGGCGAAATTGCGGGCCTGCTGTCCGGTCACTGTCTCGCAGTAGCTGTATGCGGCGAGTACCGGTGCGGACGCGTGTTGTTCGGACTCCACGCTCCGGATCACCCCTCTCCTCGCAGAGTCACTCCCACCTCGCGCAGCAACTGGAGCTTGCCGGGCTTGGGCGGGCCGGGAAGTACGTCGTATTCGGCGGCGGCGATCGCGCGGACCGCCGCCCTTCCCCCTGCCACGAACCCCGCGAGCAGCAGCTTCAGCCTGCCGTGGACGCTACCCACGAGGGGGGTGCCTTCATTCAGGAGGTGCAGGGCGCGTTCTGCTTCGTATGCAACCAGTGCGCGCACCGATGCGCCTGCTGTGGGTGCGGCGAGATCCGCCTCCCGGACATGGAAGCGCCTCATGTCCTCGGCGGGCAGGTAGACGCGGTCGCGGCCCAGGTCCTCGGCGACGTCCTGGAGGTGCTCGATGATCTGAAGCGCCGTGCACACGGCATCGGAACGGCGGACGCGCTCGGGGGTCGAGGTACCGGTGACGGACAGGACGAGGCGGCCGACCGGGTTGGCGGACAGCTCGCAGTAGGCGAGGAGGTCACCGTAGGTCTCGTACCGCTTGACCTGCTGGTCCTGGCGGTTCGCCGCGATGAGTCCGAGGAAGGGCTCGGGGGTGAGGCCGGCGCGGCGCACGGTGGGCCGGAGCCGGCGCAGCAGGGGGTGACGGGGCGTCGCGTCGAAGACCCGGCGGAGGTCCGCCTCGACGGCGTCCAGCATGAGCAGCCGGTCCTCGGCCGCCTCGGGAGGGACCCCGAGGAGGCGGGCGTCGGCGCCGCCGGGGGCCAGGTCGCCGTCTCCGATGTCGTCGACCAGACGGGCGAAGCCGTACACGGCCATCAGGTCGTCGCGCCAGGCCCTGGGCAGGAAGAAGGGGGCCACCGGGAAGTTCTCGTCGGCGGCCTTGTCGAGGGTGCCGCGCTCCGCCTGGACGGCTCGTGCCGTCCCGGCGTGGGTCACCGCTCGCCGCCCGGCGCGGGGACGGCACATGCATCGCGGAGCCGGCGCGTTTCCGTAGCCATTGCCGTCACATCTCCCGTTCTACACTGCCGACCCAATACATCCTATTTCGGACACGCCGCCCGGCAGGCGCGCGGTCCGTCCTGTCGGTTGTCGCGCGGTATCGCCCCACTTGCCGCGAATCAGCACCGGTACAGCTTACGTTGTACAACGCGGTGTGCCCCGCCAGGGTGTCCCGCACATCACAACAGCACACCGATCGGCGTCAAGATTCCCTGGAACAACGAGAGTTGGCCCGCTCTTTGCACGGTGGGGCCCCTCGCGGCGCGCCCCCTGCCCGTCAGGACACCGTCCGTGCCGTTCCGGTTGCACGGCAGAACCCCGCCGGACGCGCTCCGGCGGGGTTCTGCCGTACGGGCGGAGATGGTCACGCGGTGAGAAGGCGACGGGCTACTTCCCCGTGAACTTCTCGTACTCCTTGAGGACCTCTTCGGTCGGTCCGTCCATCCGCAGCTCGCCGCGTTCCAGCCAGAGCACGCGGTCGCAGGTGTCGCGGATCGACTTGTTGTTGTGGCTGACCAGGAAGACCGTGCCCGCGTGCTTGCGCAGTTCCCGGATGCGCGCCTCGGAGCGCTTCTGGAACTTGCGGTCGCCGGTGGCCAGCGCCTCGTCGATCATCAGGACGTCGTGGTCCTTGGCGGCCGCGATGGAGAAGCGCAGGCGTGCCGCCATGCCGGAGGAGTACGTGCGCATCGGGAGCGTGATGAAGTCGCCCTTCTCGTTGATGCCCGAGAAGTCGACGATCTCCTGATAGCGCTCACGGACCTGCTCACGGGACATGCCCATCGCGAGCCCGCCCAGGATGACGTTCCGCTCGCCCGTCAGGTCGTTCATCAGCGCCGCGTTCACGCCGAGCAGCGAGGGCTGTCCGTCGGTGTACACCTTGCCCTTCTCGGCGGGCAGCAGGCCGGCGATGGCGCGCAGCAGGGTGGACTTCCCGGAGCCGTTGGAGCCGATCAGACCGATCGCCTCCCCGCGGTACGCCGTGAAGGAGACGCCCTTGACGGCGTGCACCTTGCGCACCCCGCGCTCCTCACCGCCGCGCTTCACGATGCGGCTGAGCGCGGCCGTGGCACTGCCCTTGCCGGTCTTGGCGCCGTTCACCCGGTAGACGATGTGCAGCTCGTCCGCGATGACGGTGGGGATGTGGGAGTCGGTTCTGGTCTCAGCCACGGCCGTACCTCTCTTCCGCCTTCCAGAAGTACACGAAGCCGCCGAGGGCGACGAGGACCGCCCAGCCGCAGGCGACGGCCCAGACGTGCGGAGGCAGGTTCTCGGAGCCGTAGCCGTCGATGAGCGCGAAGCGCATCAGGTCCATGTAGATGGCCGCCGGGTTCCACTGGAGGACGTCGGCGATCCACGCGGGCTTGTCCTTCAGCATCTCCGGAATGGAGAACATGACGCCGGACGCGTACATCCAGGTGCGCATCACGAACGGCATGAGCTGGGCGAGGTCGGGGGTCTTGGACCCCATCCGCGCCATGATCATCGCGAGGCCGGTGTTGAAGAGGAACTGCAGGACGAGGACCGGGACGATCAGCAGCCACGACAGCCGCGGGTAGCTGCCGAAGCCGACCGCCACCAGGAACAGCACGATCATCGAGAAGAGCAGCTGCTGGAGCTGCTGCAGGGAGAACGAGACGGGCAGCGCGGCCCGCGGGAAGTGGAGCGCCCGCACCAGGCCGAGGTTGCCCGAGATGGCCCGGACACCGGCCATCACCGAGCTCTGGGTGAAGGTGAAGACGAAGACACCGGTCACCAGGAACGGGATGTACACCTCGCGGGACATCCCGCGGTCGGCCTCCAGGATCAGGCCGAAGATCAGGAAGTACACGAGCGCGTTCAGCAGCGGAGTCGCCACCTGCCACAGCTGGCCGAGCTTGGCCTGGCTGTACTGGGCGGTGAGCTTCGCCTGCGAGAAGGCGAGGATGAAGTGACGGCGTCCCCAGAGCTGGCGGACGTACTCGACGAGTCCGGGCCGGGCACCGCTCACCGCGAGCCCGTACTTGGTGGCCAGCTCGCCCGCGGAGAGCCCGTCATCGGGTGACGGCCGGTCGCTCACCGCGACCGTGCCGTCATGCGTTGTCTCACTCACAAGTGGAAACTTTCGTCCTCAAAAGTGCGCAGCCTGGTCGGGCCCAGTCACCAGCCAGCCAGGGACCGGGTACGGCCGAATGCTCTCAGATATCGAGCTTGTCAGATGACGGGAGGTCGGCCCAGTCGGGTCAGCCGCCACACCGTACGCCACTTCATGGGGCGGCGGGGTCCGCACGGGCTGGTCCAGCCCTCCTTGAAACCGCCGAACCACGCCCGCAGAGCCGGTCCCGAGGGGCGCCGGACCAACGTCAGGAGCATCCAGACCCCGAGGTAGACCGGGACGAGGAGCGCGGGGAGGTTGCGGCGGGCCAGCCAGACGCGGTTGCGGGCCACCATGCGGTGGTAGACCGCGTGCCGGGAGGGCGCGGTCGTGGGGTGGTACAGGACCATGTCGGACCGGTAGTCGATCATCCAGCCCGCGTCGAGGGCCCGCCATGCCAGGTCGGTTTCCTCGTGGGCGTAGAAGAACTCGTCCGGGAGCCCGCCCACTTCGGCCAGGACCTTCGTGCGGACGGCGTTGGCGCCGCCGAGGAAGGTGGTGACGCGCGAGCTGCGCATCGGGTCGGCGGCGCGCAGCCGGGGCACGTGCCGGCGCTGGGTCTCACCGGTCTTCGGGTCGGCGATCCGGAAGCTGATGATGCCGAGCCGCGGGTCGGCCTCGAAGGCACGACGGCACAGTTCCGCCGTGTCGTGCTGGGCCAGGAGGCCGTCGTCGTCCAGGAAGAGCAGGACGTCGACGTCGGTGCCGCCGGGGCCGAAGGCCTCGATGCCGACGTTGCGGCCGCCGGGGATGCCGAGGTTCTCGGGCAGCTCGACGGTGCGGACGCCCGCGGGGACGTCCGGGACGGGCGAGCCGTTGCCGACCACGACGACCTCGACCGGGTCGCCGTGCTGCTGGGCGACCGAGTCGAGGAGGGCGCGGAGCTCGTCGGGGCGGTTGCCCATCGTGATGACGACCGCCCCGACCTTCATGGGCGTGCTCACTTCAGCCTGCTCGAGGCGAGGATGGACACCAGGTGCAGCAGGGTCTGCAGGACCGCGATGCCCGCGAGTACGGCGACGCCGAGCCGGGAGAAGAACAGGTCGCCCCGGACCGTGTCCAGGACGGCCAGGGCCAGGATGAGCAGGGAGGCCTCGACCCCGAGGACGAGCCGGTGGAACTTCAGCGCCGCGGCTGCCCTGCGGGCCAGCGCCATGCCGGAGGAACGCGGCTCGGAGGCCGACTCCTGGACGGGCGGCTTGCCCGTCTGGTGCCGGGCGACACCGACGAGGTCGGTCTCGGCCTTGATCAGGATGGCGCCGAGGGCGGCCAGGGTGCCGAGGAAGGCCCACAGCCAGTCGATCCGCCCGGAGCCCCACAGGTCGGCGGCGCGCAGGCCGAAGCCGACCAGGACCGCGGCGTCGCACAGGTAGGCCCCGACGCGGTCCACGTAGACCCCGGCGATCGAGAACTGCTTGCGCCAGCGGGCGATCTCGCCGTCGACGCAGTCGAACAGCAGGTACAGCTGGACCATCAGGACGCCGAGGACGGCGCCCGGTATCCCCGGTACCAGCAGGGCCGGGGCGGCGAGGACGCCGAAGACGGTCATGAGGTAGGTCAGCTGGTTGGGCGTGACCCGGGTGTTCACCAGGTGCCGGTCGATGCGCAGCGAGAGCTCGCGCATGTAGAGCCGGCCGGCCCAGTGTTCGCCGCTCCGCCGGTCCTTGACACCCGGGGGGTGCACGACCGGGCGGAGCTCAGCTACCGATGGCTTTTGCATAGTCGGCGTATGCGTCCCTGATCTGGTCGGTGGTCAGGTCGAGGTGTTCGAGGATCGTGTAGCGGCCGGGCCGGGTCTGCGGGGCGAACTCCACCACCCGCACGAACTCGTCCGCGGTGAAGCCGATCTCCTCGGGCGTCACCGGCAGTCCGTGCCGGCGCAGCACCTCGGCCATGTAGGCGGACTCGTCGCGGGCACCGCGCAGGTGCATCGCGAAGGCCGCGCCGAGGCCGCACTGCTCGCCGTGGCTCGCCGCGCGCTTGGGGAAGAGGAGGTCGAAGCCGTGGTTGATCTCGTGGCAGGCGCCGGAGGCGGGACGGGAGTCGCCCGCGACCGACATGGAGATGCCGGTGAGGACCAGCCCTTCGGCCAGCACCTGGAGGAAGGCGTCGTCGCCGACGCCGCCCGGGTGCCGCAGTACGGCCTCGCCGGCCTGGCGGGCCATCGCGGCCGCGAGGCCGTCGATCTGCTCGCCCTTCTCCCGGTTGGCCAGCTCCCAGTCCGCGACCGCGGAGATGTTGGACAGGGCGTCGCCGATGCCGGAGCGCACGAAGCGGACCGGGGCCTCACGGATCACGTCGAGGTCGATGACGACCGCGATCGGGTTCGGCACGCCGTAGGAGCCGCGGCCCGCGTCGTTGTCGAGGGTCGCGACCGGCGAGCACAGACCGTCGTGCGAGAGGTTCGTGGCGACGGCGACCAGCGGGAGGCCGATGCGGGCCGCGGCGAACTTCGCGCAGTCGATGATCTTGCCGCCGCCCAGGCCCACGACCGCGTCGTAGTGCCCGGACTTCATGGCGTCCGCGAGTTTGATCGCGTCGTCCAGGGTGCCGCCGCCGACCTCGTACCAGGTGGCGCCCGGCAGCGCCGGGGCGAGCCGCTCGCGCAGCTTCGCCCCGGAGCCGCCGCTGATCGCGACGGCGAGCTTGCCGGAGTGCGAGATCCGCTGGTCGGCGAGGACGCTCGCCAGGTCGTCCAGGGCGCCCGGACGGATGTCGACGACGACCGGCGAGGGGATGAGCCTCGTCAGTACTGGCACGCGATCTCACGTCCCTTGGCGAGGTCTTCGTGGTTGTCGATCTCGACCCACTTGACGTCACCGATGGGCGCGACGTCGATGCGGAAGCCGCGGTTGACGAGCTCCTGGTAGCCGTGCTCGTAGAACTGCTGCGGGTCCGTCTCGAAGACCGTCTTCAGCGCGTCCGCGAGCTCGTCGGCGGCCTCGCCCTCGATGAGGGTGACGCCGATGTACTCACCGGTGGCCTCGGCCGGGTCCATGAGCTTGGTGATCTTCGTCATGCCGCCCTCGGGGCCGACGACGACCTTCATCTCCTCGTCGGCGAGGGACTTCACCGTGTCGAGGGCCAGGATGATCTTCTTGCCGTCGCCGCGGGCGGCGAGCAGCGTCTTCTCGACGGAGACCGGGTGCACGGTGTCGCCGTTGGCGAGGATCACCGAGTGCTTGATGGCGTCACGGCCGCACCAGAGGGAGTAGGCGTTGTTCCACTCCTCGGCCTTGTCGTTGTCGATCAGGGTGATCTTGACGCCGTACTTCTGCTCCAGCGCCTCGCGGCGCTCGTAGACGGCCTCCTTGCGGTACCCGACGATGATCGCGACCTCGGTCAGGCCGATCTCGGCGAAGTTGCCGAGGGTCAGGTCCAGGACGGTGAGGCTGTCCTCGTTCCCCTCGGGACCGACCGGCACCAGGGCCTTGGGCAGCGTGTCGGTGTAGGGGCGAAGACGGCGTCCGGCGCCGGCCGCCAGCACGAGGCCGATCATGCGGGTTCTCCTTCATCGTGTACGGCGGGTGCATGGGAGGACACCCAGAAGCGGATGCTCTCGAAGAGCACCACGAGTGCCACGGCCACGGCGACAGCCGTGAGCGCGACCTTGAAATCAGTGGCGGCGAGCAGCGCGGCCAGGACGGTGACCAGCAGCGTCCTGCCTTCGTGCCCGCCGATCGCCCGCACCAGCCAGTGCGGAGGCGCGCCGGCGTTGCCGCGGATGCGGTACACCGTGTCGTAGTGATGGTAGGCGACCGCCGCCACCAGCCCGAAAGCTGCCGGAAGGGCTCCGTTCACGTCGGCCTTGACCGCCAGTACCAGCACGGTGCCGTATTCGGCCGCCCGGTAGAACGGCGGAACCAGCCAGTCCAGAGCGCCTTTCAGGGGGCGCTGGAGGGCCGCGGGCGACAGCAGCACGTAGCCGGCGGCGCCGAGGACGGGCCACCAGCTGCCGTACGGGGCGAGTGTGGCGCAGAGCACGACGAGGACGCCGGCCACGAGGGCGACGAACGCCGGGCCGCGGAGCGGGACCCCGCGGGTGAGCCGCGTCAGCAGTTCGGCGAGCGGGCCGGAATCCGTCAGGTCGGCGAGCGCCCCGGCGGCGCGGTCCGTGCGCTGCGCCTTGCGCGTGAGCGAGCGCAGGACGCGGCCGGCCGTGGTGTACGTCGCCGCGAACGCGCAGCCGGCCAGCAGGACGCAGAACGTGATGCGGGGGGTGGTCAGTGCCGTCAGCACGGCGATCATGGCCCAGCGCTCGCCGATGGGCAGGACGATCATCCGGCGCAGCCACACCGTCCAGCCGACGCTGTCGAGCTTGTCGGAGAGGGCGGCGGTGGGGCTGGTGTTGGCGGTGGCGTCGTGGTTCGCCTCGTTGAACGAGAAGTCGACGACGTGCCGGCAGGTCTGCAGCACCATGGCGCCGAGGGCGAGTGCCCACACGTCGTCCCCGCCGCGGGCCGCGCCGAGGGCGAGGCCCGCGTAGTAGGCGTACTCCTTGGCGCGGTCGAAGGTCGCGTCGAGCCAGGCGCCGAGCGTCGAGTACTGCAGGGAGTAGCGGGCGAGCTGCCCGTCCGTGCAGTCGAGGACGAAGGAGAGGAGGAGGAGCACGCCGGCGGCGACGAAGCCGGTGCGGCTGCCGGTGGCGGCGCAGCCCGCCGCGATCAGCGCGGTGAGCAGCGAGGCCGTGGTGACCTGGTTGGGGGTCAGGCCGCGGCGGGCGCACCAGCGGGCGATGTAGCGCGAGTACGGGCTGATGAAGTGGGTGGTGAAGAACCCGTCGCGGGACTTCACGGCGGTGCGCAGGCGCACGGCCTCGTCGTCGACGCAGGAGACGGCCTGCCGTGCCTCGTTGCGGGCCTGCGGGTCGGCGGGGACGGTGGCGACGAGCGTGCCGAGCTCGGGTCGGTGCAGCGGGACGCCGTCCGCGTCCAGGGAGGCCGTGACGCGGTCGGCGAGGTCCTCGACGACGACGGTCGCGCCGCCGCCCGCGGCCGAGCTCTCGCGGGCCACCGCGCGGGTCAGGGCCTGCCGGGCGCCGGGCTGCGCGGTGACGGCGCCGGGCAGTGCGGCGGCCGGGAAGCGCGGGTCGGTGAGGCCGAGGCGCAGCGCGTGCAGGTGGCCCACGAAGCGGGAGTCGACGATCGCCACCCGCTGGTTCGCGGGCACTTGGGCGAGGAGCGTCTCGGTGTCACCGGCGTCCGAGGCGACCCGCACGTCGAACCCGAGCGTCCGCAGATCGCCCTCGAGCGACGATCCGGGGACCGGCTGGCCGGTGAGGATGGCGGTCGACAGACGAACTCACTCCCTGGGTGCCGACGCGTCCGCGCCGGGCATGTGCGTGGTGGGGTGGCCCTGCGCCTGAGGCGGCGGGCGGCATGTCGGCTGAGGCTATCGGATGGATGGAAGCGGGCGTTCACCGCCCGTTCACGCCCGATCACCCGGTACGGGCGGCCGCCCAGCCGCGATCATCATCGGTGATCCGGGGCCCGCGCCACAAACCGCGGCCCCAGACCGGCGCATTCACGGCATCGCGATCGGTCCCCGGCGCACCGGGGCGCAACGGACCGCATCGCGGCGAGCGGGACGGGGAGCACCGGCGGCCGGCACGGGACCGGCATAGGGTGGGCGTCCATGACATGGCTGATCACAGGCGGAGCTGGATACATCGGGGCGCACGTGGCGCGGGCGATGACGGAGGCCGGGGAGCGCGTGGTCGTCCTGGACGACCTGTCGGCCGGAGTGCCGGGGCGGCTGCCCGGGGACATCCGGCTGGTGCAGGGGTCGTCGCTGGACGGCGGGCTGCTGAAGCGGGTGCTCGCCGAGCACGCCGTGACCGGTGTGGTGCATCTGGCGGCGCGCAAGCAGGTCGGTGAGTCCGTCGCGCAGCCGACGCGCTACTACCAGGAGAACGTGGGCGGTCTCGCGACGCTGCTGGAGGCGGTCGCCGGGGCGGGCGTCGAGCGGTTCGTCTTCTCCTCGTCCGCCGCCGTGTACGGCAATCCGGACGTGGACCTCATCACCGAGGACACCACCTGCGCGCCGATGAGCCCGTACGGCGAGACGAAGCTCGCCGGGGAGTGGCTGGTGCGGGCGGCGGGCCGGGCGCACGGCATGGCGACCGTGTGCCTGCGCTACTTCAACGTGGCGGGGGCGGCGGCTCCCGAGCTCGCGGACACCGGTGTCTTCAACGTGATCCCGATGGTCTTCGACCGGCTCACCCGCGGTGAGGCTCCCCGGATCTTCGGCGACGACTACCCGACGCCGGACGGCACGTGCGTGCGCGACTACATCCACGTCGCCGACCTGGCGGACGCGCATCTCGCGGCGGCCCGGCGGCTCGCCGGCGGTGCCACGGGAGACCTGACGGTCAACGTCGGCCGCGGCGAGGGTGTATCGGTTCGCGAACTCCTGACGCTGATCGGCGAGGTGAGCGGCGACACCCGGCCCGCGCTCGTGGAGCCGCGCCGGCCCGGCGACGCCCCGCGCGCCGTCGCCTCGGCGGCCCTGGCCGGCCGCGAGCTGGGCTGGAGCGCGCGCCGAGGGGTGCGCGAGATGGTCGAGTCGGCCTGGCAGGGGTGGCGGCTGCACCAGGGGACGACGACCGGGAGCTGACCGTCCGGCGCTCTGACCTGCGGAACGTTTCCGCAGGTCAGAGAGTATGACAACGGTGTTCAGTGCCGCGTTGCCTCATACCCCCTGCCCGTAGTTGACTGGGCTTTCGGCGCACGCATCGGAGGGCGGCTTTCATGGGGGCAGGGCACGACCACGCACACGCGCACGGCGCGCCGCCCACCGGGACGGCGGCGGCGGCGTACCGCGGCAGACTCCGGGTCGCTTTGTCGATCACGCTCACCGTGATGGTGGTGGAGGTCGTCGGCGGGACGCTCGCCGATTCGCTCGCGCTCATCGCGGACGCGGCCCACATGGCGACGGACGCGCTCGGCCTCGGCATGGCGCTGCTCGCCATCCACTTCGCCAATCTGCCGCCGAGCGGGAACCGCACGTACGGGCTGGCCCGCGCCGAGATCCTCGCGGCGCTCGCCAACTGCCTGCTGCTGCTCGGCGTGGGCGGATACGTCCTGTACGAGGCCGTGCAGCGCTTCATGACGCCCGCCGCCACCGAGGGCGGGCTGACCGTCGTGTTCGGTCTGATCGGCCTGGTCGCGAACATGATCTCGCTGACGCTCCTGGTGCGGGGACAGAAGGAGAGCCTCAACGTGCGGGGCGCGTTCCTGGAGGTCGCCGCGGACGCGCTGGGCTCGCTCGCCGTGCTGATCTCGGCCGTCGTCATCCTGACGACCGGCTGGCAGGCGGCCGACCCGATCGCCTCGCTCGCCATCGGCCTGATGATCGTCCCGCGCACCTGGAAGCTGCTGCGCGAAACGCTCGACGTGCTGCTGGAGGCGGCCCCCAAGGGGGTCGACATGGCGGAGGTGCGGGCGCACATCCTGGCGCTGCCCGGGGTCGAGGACGTCCACGACCTGCACGCCTGGACCATCACCTCCGGTCTGCCGGTGCTCTCCGCCCATGTCGTCGTAAGCGGCGACGCCCTCAGCGCCATCGGCCACGAGAAGATGCTCCACGAACTCCAGGGCTGTCTGGGCGTCCACTTCGACGTGGAGCACTGCACCTTCCAGCTGGAGCCCAGCGGGCACGCCGAGCACGAGGCGCGGCTCTGCCACTGACGCATCGCGGCACGGAGGTACCGGTCGAACACATGACGCCCCCCGTCGCGGACGGTTCCCCCGGGGGACATGCGGGGACGCCGTGAGTGCCCGGAGTGCCGGTTTCGTACGGCAGACTTGGGCTTCGAAGACCGATGCGAAGGATGGGTATGCCGATCACACCAGCCACCGCGACGCACAGTTCGTCGAACGGCACCGCTGAACCGATCTTGCTCGAGCTGGTCGACGAGGACGGGGCGACGATCGGTACGGCGGAGAAGCTCGCCGCGCACCAGCCGCCCGGACAGCTGCACCGGGCGTTCTCCGTCTTCCTCTTCGACGAGCGCGGCCGGCTGCTGCTCCAGCGGCGTGCCCTCGGCAAGTACCACTCCCCCGGGGTCTGGTCCAACACGTGCTGCGGTCACCCCTATCCGGGCGAGTCCCCCTTCGCGGCCGCGGCCCGGCGCACGCATGAGGAACTCGGGGTGTCCCCGTCGCTGCTCGGCGAGGCGGGCACGGTCCGCTACAACCACCCGGACCCGGAGTCGGGCCTGGTGGAGCAGGAGTACAACCACCTCTTCGTGGGGCTGGTCCAGTCCCCGCTGCGTCCCGACCCGCAGGAGGTCGGTTCGACCGCCTACGTGAGCGCGGGGGAGCTGGCGGAGCGGCACGCGAGGGACCCGTTCTCCGCGTGGTTCATGACGGTCCTGGACGCGGCGCGTCCGGCGGTGCGCGAGCTCACGGGCCCGTCCGCCGGCTGGTGAGGTCCGTCACCCGGCGGTCTGCTTGAGGGGCAGCGCGGCCCAGATCACCTTGCCGCCGCTCGCCGTGTGCTCGACGTCGCAGACGCCGCCCGCCTCTTTGGTGACCTCCCGCACGAGCAGCAGACCGCGGCCGCCGGTCTGCCCGTGGTCGGCCTCCAGGGCGGTCGGGCGGTAGGGGTGGTTGTCCTCCACCGAGACCCGCACCCACTCGGCGCCCACCGCGACCTCCACGGCGAGGGTCGGCGAGAGCAGCGCCGCGTGCCGCACCGCGTTGGTGACCAGCTCGGAGACGATCAGCAGCAGTCCCTGGACCAGGTCCTCCGAGACCGGCACGCCCTGGCGGACGAGCAGGTCGCGGACGGCGTGCCGGGCCTGCGGGACCGAGGCGTCCACGGCGGGGGCGGTGAACCGCCACACCCCCTCGTACGGCAGCGGTCCGGGGGGTCTCCGGTCGGCCGGCACGTCCTCGCCGCCTTCCGGGCGTGAGCCGGACCCCCGCCCGCCGTCGTCCATCGTCCGGTCGCCACCCCTGCGCTCGATTGTCACCACACGTCGAGTGTTGGTAACGCGCTGGTTCGTACCGGATGACTGAACACAAGTCAGCGGGTATCGACGTCTTCCGACGTGCCGTGTCCGGACTTGTCGGTTGCTGGACCGTTCCTGTCGCGGCTGTGCCGCCTTCGGGAACTATTCGGGTTGTACGGGTTCGCCGCCGGGCTCGTCCCCTTCGTCCCTCCGGCGCGGGCGTACCCCTTCCCGGTCGACGGGGCGGGGGTCCCGATAGCATCCGCCGCATGGAGCCCCAGCTGCTGCACGGCGTCGCCGACGGCGTCGCCACCGTCGTCATCCACCACCCGGCCAAGCGCAACGCCATGACGCCGGAGATGTGGCGGGCGGTGCCACCGCTGCTCGACGCGCTGGCCGCCGACCCCGCCGTGCACGCGCTGGTGCTGACCGGCGAGGGCGGGACGTTCTGCGCCGGGGCCGACATCTCCACGCTGCGGGTTGCACCCGACGAGGCGCAGGGGCTCGCCGTGCGTGCCGAGGAGGCCCTCGCGGCGTTCCCGAAGCCGACGCTCGCGGCGGTGCGCGGGTACTGCGTGGGCGGCGGCTCCCAGCTCGCGGCGGCGTGCGATCTGCGGTTCGCGGAGGAGGGCTCGCTGTTCGGGGTGACACCGGCGAAGCTGGGGATCGTCTATCCGGCCTCGTCCACCCGGCGGCTGGTTTCCCTGGTGGGGCCCGCCACGGCCAAGTACCTGCTGTTCTCCGGGGAGTTGATCGACACGGAGCGGGCGCTGCGCACGGGACTGCTGGACGAGGTGCTGCCGGAGGGCGGACTCGACAAGCGGGTCGCTGAGTTCACCCGGGTCCTGGCCGCGCGCTCGCAGCTGACGCAGGCCGCGGCCAAGGAGTTCGCGGACGGGCGCACGGACCGGGACGCGTACTGGGCCGGCCGGGCGCGCGGCAGCGACGACACCGGGGAAGGTGTCGCCGCCTTCCTGGAGCGCAGACAGCCGCGTTTCACCTGGACCGTCGGCGAGACCGGCCCGCACAGCGACTGAGGGCGCGCCGGCCGGACCGCCCCGGGAGTCCCTGTCAGGGGGCGGCCGGGGGACGGAAGCGGCGCCGGTACTCGGCGGGTGCCGCGCCGAGGGCCCTGACGAAGGACCGGCGCATCGCCTCCGGAGTGCCGTAGCCGCAGGCGCGGGAGATCTCCTCGATCCCGTCGGCGGTGTCCTCCAGCAGGCGCCTGGCGTGTTCGAGCCTGGTCCGCCCGACGAACCGGCCGGGTGTCACGCCGGTCTCAGCCCGGAAGGCGCGGGCGAAATGCCGGGGCGAGAGACGGGCACGGGCGGCGAGTGCCTCCACGCCCAGGTCCCCTCCGGGGTGCTCGGTGATCCACTGCTGGACCTCGCGCAGGGGTGCGCGCTGTGCGGTCTGCGCGGCGAGCTGGGCGCTGAACTGGGCCTGGTTGCCCGGGCGGCGCAGGAACACGACCAGGCCGCGGGCGACGGCCAGCGCGGTCTCCCGGCCGAGGTCCTCCTCCACCAGCGCCAGTGCCAGGTCGATGCCCGCCGTGACACCGGCCGAGGTCGCGACGTGTCCGTCGCGGACGTACACGGGGTCGGGCTCGACCTCGACGGCCGGGTGGTCGCGGGCGAGTTTGTCGCAGAACGCCCAGTGGGTGGTGGCGCGGCGGCCGTCCAGCAGCCCGGCGCCGGCCAGCAGCAGAGCACCCGTGCACACCGACACCAGGCGCTCGGCGCGCGGTCCGTGCTCGCGCAGCCAGTCGACGAGGGCGGGCGCCGGGCTCCTGGTGCCCCGGCCGCCGGGCACGAGCAGGGTGTGCGGGGCGGGGGCCCCGTGCAGCGCCCGGTCCGGCACGAGGGTCAGACCGCTGGAGGTGCGTACAGGGGCGCCGTCCAGGGAGGCGGTGGTGATGCGGTACGTGCCCCCGGCCGCCGCGAACACCTCCACGGGGCCGCTGACGTCGAGGCTGTGCACGTCGTCGAAGAGGACGACCAGAACGGTGCGCATGGCGTCGAGTGTCGGCACGCGGCGGGACGTCCGCAATGACGAGCATCCCACCTTTCCTGCCATCGGAGATCCGGCGGTTCCTTGCGTACCGACCAGTCGGTAAGGTGCCGGGCATGACCTCTCCCCTGCCGGAGCGCGCCGGGCGGCGCTGCCACAACGTCCTGAACCCCCTGCACTCGACGCACTACTTCTCCCCGGACCTCGGCCGGGAGATGGCCGCGATCGGACTCGGCAACGAGAGGGGCGCCTACTTCGCCACGCGCGCCGCCGCCATGGGCGCGGTCGGTGCGGGGACGGTCACCGCGACGTTCTACAACTTCCGGCACGAACTCGTGGCCGAGCACGTGCCCGGGGTGTGGCGGACCGCGTCCCCGGACGCCGTCCTCGCGGCACGCACGCGTGCCGTCGACGCGACGCTGCGGCGGCTGCTCGGCGATGAGCTGATCGCCTCCGAGGTGGTGGCCGAGGCGGCGGAGCTCGCGCTGCGGGCCGCCGAGGCCTGCACGAGGACGGCACGCCCGCTGTACGCCGCGCACGCCGACCTGCCCGTACCCGGGGAACCGCACCTGGCTCTCTGGCACGCGGCCACACTGCTGCGCGAACACCGTGGCGACGGTCACCTCGCCGTGCTGCTCGCCGCGGACCTCGACCCGGTCGAGGCGCTGGTGAGCCACACCGCCACCGGCAAGGGCATGGCCCCCAGGTGGGCGCTGGGCACCCGGGGCTGGTCACGGGAGGACTGGGAGGCGGCGGCCAACCGGCTGCGGGAGCGCGGACTGCTCGACGCGAAGGGCGAGTTGACCGACGCCGGCACGGCCCTGCGGCAGTCGGTCGAGGCCGACACGGACCGGCTGGACCTGGCCCCGTACACCCACCTGGGGGCGGCGGGCGTCGAACGGCTCACGGAGCTGGCGAAGGGACTGCTGATCACGGCCCTGGGGAACGGCGCGTTCCCCGAAGGCATGATCGGCAAGGACTGAGGTACACGTATGTCACCCGGCCTCGTCGAACTGACGTGAGTCCACGTGCCGGGAGACGAAAGGGGAAGCGCGTGTTCAAGGCGATCGCAGACGTGTTGCGCCAGATCGGTGGAGCCGTCGCCACAGTGGTGACCCTGCCGTTCCGGGCGGTGGCCCGGTTGTTCGGCGGTGCCTCGCACTCCGCCCGCAAGGCCTAGCGCGACCCCGGGCCGCACGGCCCGCCCATCCGAACCGCCTCGGGAGCCGGACGCCTCGCACGCGTCCGGCTCCCGGCGCGTTGCGGCGCCGCCCTGATCCCCCGTTGTCGGTGTCACCTGCCACAATTGCCGCGCAACCCCAGTGGAGAAGGCGGTACGGGATCGTGACGACACCCCTCGTAGGGTCCATCGAAGGCAGGATCGCCGAGGAACTCGGCGTACGGGAGCGGCAGGTCAAGGCCGCGGTCGACTTGCTCGACGGCGGCTCGACGGTGCCCTTCATCGCCCGCTACCGCAAGGAAGCGACCGAGATGCTCGACGATGCGCAGCTGCGCACGCTCGAGGAGCGGCTGCGCTATCTGCGGGAGCTGGAGGACCGCCGCACGGCGATCCTCGAATCGGTGCGCGAGCAGGGCCGACTCACCGAGGAGCTGGAGGCGCGGATCCGCGGCGCCGAGACCAAGGCACGCCTCGAGGACATCTACCTGCCCTTCAAACCGAAGCGGCGCACCAAGGCGCAGACCGCCCGCGAGGCAGGGCTCGAGCCGCTGGCCGAGGGCCTGCTCAAGGACCCCTCGGCCGAGCCGCTCACCGCCGCCGCGGCCTTCGTCGACGCCGACAGGGGCGTCGCCGACGCGCAGGCCGCGCTGGACGGCGCGCGCGCCATCCTCACCGAACGGTTCTCGGAGGACGCCGACCTGATCGGCGAGCTGCGCGAGCGCATGTGGGTGCGCGGCCGGCTGGTCGCCCGGGTCCGGGAGGGCAGGGAGGAGGCCGGCGCCAAGTTCGCCGACTACTTCGACTTCGCCGAACCGTTCACGAAGCTGCCCTCCCACCGCGTCCTCGCCATGCTGCGCGGCGAGAAGGAGGAGGTGCTGGACCTCGTCCTGGAACCGGAGGAGCCCTCCGAGCAGCCGGGACCGTCCACGTACGAGGGGATCGTCGCCCGGCGCTTCGGAATCGCCGACCGGGGCCGCCCCGGTGACAAGTGGCTGACGGACACGGTCCGCTGGGCCTGGCGCACTCGTCTCCTCGTCCACCTCGGCATCGACCTGCGGCTGCGGCTGCGGACGGCCGCCGAGGACGAGGCGGTCAACGTGTTCGCGGCGAACCTGCGGGACCTGCTGCTCGCCGCCCCGGCGGGCACGCGCGCGACCTTGGGGCTCGACCCCGGGTTCCGTACGGGCGTCAAGGTGGCCGTGGTCGACGCGACCGGCAAGGTCGTCGCCACGGATGTCATCCACCCGCACGTCCCGGCGAACCGGTGGGACGAGGCCGTCGCCAAACTGGCCCGGCTGGCCAGGGAGCACGCTGTCGAGCTGATCTCCATCGGCAACGGCACGGCCTCCCGCGAGACGGACAAGCTCGCCGGTGACCTCATCGCGAAGCACCCCGAGCTGAACCTCACCAAGGTGATGGTCTCCGAGGCGGGTGCGTCCGTGTACTCGGCGTCCGCGTTCGCCTCGCAGGAGCTGCCCGGCATGGACGTGTCGCTGCGCGGGGCCGTCTCCATCGCCCGCCGGCTCCAGGACCCGCTGGCCGAGCTGGTGAAGATCGACCCGAAGTCGATCGGCGTCGGGCAGTACCAGCACGACCTGTCCGAGGTGAAGCTGTCGCGCTCGCTCGACGCGGTGGTCGAGGACTGCGTGAACGGCGTGGGCGTCGACGTGAACACGGCCTCGGCACCGCTGCTCGCCCGGGTCTCCGGCATCACCTCGGGCCTCGCCGAGAACATCGTGGCCCACCGCGACGCCAACGGCCCCTTCCGGTCCCGGACGGCGCTGAAGGACGTGGC
This sequence comes from Streptomyces sp. NPDC005551, assembly GCF_042871785.1. NCBI lineage: Bacteria > Bacillati > Actinomycetota > Actinomycetes > Kitasatosporales > Streptomycetaceae > Streptomyces > Streptomyces sp. NPDC005551. The sequence continues at coordinate 836,451 of NZ_JBIAJE010000003.1, forward strand.
CCGGCTGGGTCCCAAGGCGTACGAGCAGTGCGCGGGCTTCCTGCGGATCCGCGGCGGGGACGACCCGTTGGACGCGTCCAGCGTGCACCCCGAGGCGTATCCGGTGGTCCGGCGCATGGGGAAGACGGCGGGGGACGGCGTCGCGTCGCTGATCGGCAACACGGGCGTGCTGCGTTCGCTGAAGGCGGCCGACTTCGTGGACGAGAAGTTCGGTCTGCCTACCGTGACGGACATCCTCAGGGAGCTGGAGAAGCCGGGGCGCGACCCGCGGCCCGCCTTCCGGACGGCGACCTTCAAGGAGGGCGTCGAGAAGCTCACCGATCTGTCGTCGGGCATGGTGCTCGAGGGCGTCGTCACGAACGTCGCGGCCTTCGGTGCCTTCGTGGACGTGGGCGTCCACCAGGACGGTCTGGTGCACGTCTCGGCGATGTCGAGGACGTTCGTCAAGGACCCGCGGGACGTGGTGAAGCCGGGAGACATCGTCAAGGTGAAGGTGCTCGACATCGACCTTCCGCGCAAGCGGATCGCGCTGACGCTGCGGCTGGACGACGAGGCGGCGCCGCAGGACCAGCCGCAGGAGGGCGGGCGTCCCCAGCGTGCGGGCCGGCCGCCCAGGCAGCGGCAGCAGCAGCCGCGTCAGGGCCGCGGCGGCGGCGCGGGCGGTGGGTCCCGCCAGGCGGCCGCACCCGGCAACAGTGCGATGGCGGACGCCCTGCGGCGAGCGGGTCTGACGGACCCCGAGCGGGGCCGCTGACGTCCGGAGCCGGCCCGTCCGGGGTGGGCGGGCCGGCACGGTTTCCGGGTCTCACGGCCCTCTCCCGGGAGCTCCCGGGGAGGGGGCCGGTCAGCGCTTCTCGGTGACCTTGCCGTCGGCCACTTCGAGACGACGGGTCGTGCTGACCGCGTCCAGCATCCGGCGGTCGTGGGTGACCAGGAGCAGCGTGCCCTCGTACGACTCCAGGGCGGACTCGAGCTGCTCGATGGCCGGCAGGTCGAGGTGGTTGGTCGGCTCGTCCAGGACCAGGAGGTTCACGCCGCGGCCCTGGAGCAGCGCCAGCGCCGAGCGGGTGCGCTCGCCCGGGGAGAGGGAGGCCGCGGGGCGCAGCACGTGGTGCGACTTGAGGCCGAACTTGGCGAGCAGGGTGCGCACTTCGGCGGGTTCGGTCTCCGGGACGGCCGCGCTGAAGGCGTCGAGCAGGGACTCGGAGCCGTGGAACAGCTTGCGGGCCTGGTCGACCTCCCCGACGACCACGCCGGAGCCGAGGGCCGCGTGCCCCGCGTCCAGCGGGACCCGGCCCAGCAGGGCGCCGAGCAGCGTCGACTTGCCCGCGCCGTTCGCTCCGGTGACGGCGACCCGGTCCGCCCAGTCGATCTGGAGCGTCGCGGGCCCGAACGTGAAGTCGCCGCGCCGCACCTCGGCGTCCCGCAGCGTGGCGACGACCGCGCCCGACCGGGGCGCCGCCGCGATCTCCATGCGCAGCTCCCATTCCTTGCGGGGCTCGTCGACGGTGTCCAGCCGCTCGATCATGCGCTGGGTCTGCCGGGCCTTCGCGGCCTGCTTCTCGCTGGCCTCGCTGCGGAACTTGCGGCCGATCTTGTCGTTGTCGTTGTTCGCCTTGCGGCGGGCGTTCTTGACGCCCTTGTCCATCCAGGAGCGCTGCATCTGGGCGCGCCCTTCGAGCGCCGACCTCTTGTCGGCGTACTCGTCGTAGTCCTCGCGGGCGTGCCGGCGGGCGGTCTCACGCTCTTCGAGGTAGGCCTCGTAGCCGCCGCCGTACAGGGTGATCTCCTGCTGCGCGAGGTCGAGTTCGAGCACCTTGGTGACGGTGCGGCTGAGGAACTCGCGGTCGTGGCTGACGACGACGGTGCCCGCGCGCAGGCCGCTCACGAAGCGTTCGAGCCGTTCCAGGCCGTCCAGGTCCAGGTCGTTCGTGGGCTCGTCGAGCAGGAACACGTCGTAGCGGGACAGCAGCAGCGAGGCGAGGCCCGCGCGGGCGGCCTGGCCGCCGGACAGGGACGTCATGGGCTGGTCGAGTCCGACGCCGAGTCCGAGGGAGTCGGCGACCTCCTCGGCCCGCTCGTCGAGGTCGGCGCCGCCGAGGCCCAGCCACTGCTCCAGGCTGGTGCCGTACGCGTCGTCGGCGCCCGGCGCTCCGTCCACCAGGGCCTGGGTGGCCTCGTCCATCGCCCGTTGCGCCTCGGCCACGCCCGTGCGGCGGGCCAAGAAGTCCCGTACGGTCTCGCCCGGCCGGCGCTCCGGCTCCTGCGGCAGGTGCCCGACGGACGCGCCGGGCGGGGACAGCCGCAGCTCGCCCTCCTCCGGGGTGAGCAGCCCGGCGAGCAGCCGCAGCAGGGTGGATTTGCCGGCGCCGTTGGCACCGACGAGCCCGATCACGTCTCCGGGCGCGACGACGAGGTCGAGCCCGGAGAAGAGTGAGCGGTCGCCGTGTCCGGCGGCGAGATTCTTGGCGACGAGAGTGGCAGTCATCAGAACGCCGATCCTAACGGCCCGCCCCGCGCGCTCCCGCTCGGCGGCACGACCGACGAGGACGACTGGTCCCCGACGCCCGACCCCGCGGCGGCCGCGCGGATCGTCGAGCGCTGCACGGCGCCGCGGGCGGAGATCGCCGGAGCCCGTGTCCTGGGCCACCGGGTGGGGCTGCGGCCGGTGCGCGACTCGGTGCGCCTGGAGCGCGAAGTGCTGCCCGACGAAAGGCTGTTGGTGCACAACTGCGGTCACGGGGGTGCGGGTGTCACCGTGGCCTGGGGATGTGCGCGGGAGGCGGCCGGGCTCGCCTGCCGCTGACGCCTCAGCCGTGGTCGTGCCCGAGCGGGTCTCCCTCCGTGTCCGTGCCGGCCCCCGGGCCGACCCTGATCTCGAATTCGCCGTCGTATCTCCTGTGACCCTCGATCACGGCGAGCTCGACGGCCTCCGAGGCCATCTCGCCGCGCACCACGAGCGGATCCCTGCGCAGGTCCCGCATGAGCGAGACACACATGCCGATCATGACGAGGACGAAGGGCGCGGCGGCGAGGATCGTGAGGTTCTGCAGGCCGGTGAGCGCGTCGCCCTGGCCGCTGCCGACGAGCAGCATGATGGCGGCGACGGCGCCGGTCACGACACCCCAGAACACGACGACGAGACGTCCCGGTTCGAGCGCGCCCCGCTGGGAGAGCGTGCCCATCACGATGGACGCGGCGTCGGCACCCGAAACGAAGAAGATCCCGACGAGGATCATCACGAGCAGACTGGACGCCGTCGCGACCGGGAACTCCTGGAGCACGCCGAAGAGTTGACCCTCGGGGGTCGACTCACCGCCGAGCGCGCCGCCCTCTTTCAGCTTCATCGCCGTACCACCGAAGACGGCGAACCAGACCAGGCTGACGCTGCTGGGGACGAGGATGACACCGCCGACGAACTGCCGGATGGTGCGGCCGCGGCTGATCCGGGCGATGAACATGCCGACGAACGGCGTCCAGGAGATCCACCACGCCCAGTAGAAGACCGTCCAGCTGCCCAGCCAGTCGGCGACGCCCTCCCCGCCGGCCGCCTCGGTGCGCCCGGCGAGCTGGGGCAGGTCGCCGAGGTAGGCGAAGATCGAGGTGGGCAGCAGGTCGAGGACGATGATGGTGGGCCCCGCGACGAAGACGAAGACGACGAGCACCAGCGCCAGGACCATGTTGATGTTGGACAGCCACTGGATGCCCTTCTCCACGCCGGACACCGCTGAGGCGACGAACGCGACGGTCAGGACGGCGATGATGGCGACGAGCAGTCCCGTGCTCACCTTGTCCAGCCAGTCCAGCTCCTTGAACCCGGAGCCGATCTGCAGCGCGCCGAGGCCGAGGGAGGCCGCGGAGCCGAAGACGGTGGCGATGATCGCCAGGATGTCGATGACCCGGCCCGCGGTGCCGTTGGCGTGCTTCTCGCCGATGAGCGGGGTGAAGACCGCGCTGATGGTCTGGCGCCTGCGCTTGCGGAAGGTGCTGTAGGCGATGCCGAGGCCGACCACCGCGTAGATCGCCCAGGGGTGCAGCGTCCAGTGGAAGAGGGTGGTGGCCATCGCCGTCTCCATGCGTTCACCGGAGTCGGCGGGCGAGGTGCCGGGCGGGGGCGTGGTGTAGTGCGACAGCGGTTCGCTCACGCCGTAGAACATCAGGCCGATGCCCATGCCGGCACTGAACATCATCGCGACCCAGGAGACGGTGCGGAACTCGGGCTTCTCGCCCTCGGCGCCCAGGTGGATCCTGCCGTAGCGGCTGACCGCGAGCCAGAGCGCGAAGACCACGAAGCACGAGGCGGCCAGCATGAAGGCCCAGCCGCCGTTGTGGATCAGGCCGTTGAGCATCGTCGTGGAGACGCTCTCCAGGGAGTCCGTCGCGACCGCGCCCCAGATCACGAAGGCCAGGGTGAGCGCTGCGGTGACGCCGAACACCACCCGGTCCGTCCGGTGGCCGGAGCCGCCGGGGACGTCGGACGGATCTCCCCGGCCGCCCCGTTCTTTCAGGTCCTCTGTCATTCCGCACCTTCCCCTGGACGCCGTATGGGCATTATTGCCTCATAATGCCCATACGACCCGATGTGCGGACCTCGAAGAGTGCGCTGTTACGACCCGTAGGTCTCGAACTCGGCCACCTTCGGCGCTCCCGTCGAACCGGTGATCTCGAAAGTGATCTTGCTGAGGGAGGTGCGCGGGAAGCTGATGGGGCCCGCGCCGCTGCCCGAGGCGAGGACGGCGCCGTTGTCGGCGTTGCGGACCCTCCAGGAGCCGATGTTTCCCGCGGATCCGGATGCCTCACGGATGTTGATGCTGGAGACGGTGGTGGCGGAGCCCCACTTGATGGAGACGGAGCCGGTCGCGCCGGCCGGTGACCAGTAGGTGCTCAGGTTGCCGTCCCGGACGTTGCCGTAGCTTGTGCCGTCGGCCTTGCTCGAACCGTCGGAGCCGGCACCGAGGCTGAGGTTGGTCCCGCCGGGCTGTGTCGGCGTCGCCGTGGGGGTGGGAGTGGGGGTGGGCGAGGTCGGAGTCGTGGTCGGCGTCGGCGTCGGCGTCTGGGCCCCGCAGTTGCCGTTCGACACCTGCAGACCGGTGCCGGCACCCGCCGTCCGGCGCACGATGTCGGGCACGCAGGCTGCGGCGTCGAGGGTGTGGGCGTAGGGGATGGCGACTGTGGTGTTCGACTGCGGTTTCGGGCCGGCGGGGTGGTTGTCGGTGCCGGGGCTGGACCAGGTCACGTTGTCGAAGATGTTGCCGCTGACCTGCCAGTAGCCGGCCGCGTCGGTGTAGAAGGTGCCGAGGACGTCCCGGGAGTCCTCGAAGTAGTTGTTGTCCACCTTGGCCTTGGCGCCGGCGCGGGAGTTGATGCCCGACTTGCTGAGGCCCACGTAGTGGTTGTTGTAGATGTGCGCCGTGCCGCCGCGCAGCAGGGGCACGCGGGAGTCGATGTTCTCGTAGAGGTTGTGGTGGTAGGTGATGAAGCCGTTGGAGAGGTCGCTCTCGCTGGACCCGACGAGGCCGCCCCGCCCGGAGTTGCGCAGGATGCTGTACGACAGGGTCACGTACTGGGTGTTGTCCTTCATGTCGAAGAGGCCGTCGAATCCTTCGTCCTCCCCTCCGGACGCCTCGAGGGTGGTGTGATCGACCCAGACGTTGCGGACACCGCCCTCCATGCCGATGGCGTCCCCGCCGTTGGAGGTGGGCGAGCCGGACTTCTTCACGTTCCGGACCGTCACGTCCTGGATGATGATGTTGCTCGCTTCCCGGATGTGGATGCCGAGCTGGTCGAAGACGGCTCCGCTGCCGGCGCCGACGATGGTGACGTTGCTGACCTGCTTCAGCTCGATCACTCCGGCGGCCGTGTTGCAGCTCTCGCCGGACACCTTCGCGGTGTTGGCGTGGTTGATGGTCCCCTCGACCTGGATGGTGATGGGCGTGCTGCTGCTGGCACGGCCGCACAGAGCCGCGTTGATCGCGGTTCCGGTGGTGGCCCGCACGGTCTGCCCGCCCGCCCCGCCGGTGGTGCCGCCGTTCTGGGTCGCGTAGCCGGTGGCGCTGCCGGTCGCCGCCGACGCCTCGGGCATCGTCAGCGCCACACCGACCGCGGCCGCTGCGGCCATGGCGGCCGACGCGGCGGAGAGTCTCAGTGCGAGTGGTCGTCTCATTCTCACTCCTGGTTCACCGTGGTCTGCTCATTCGTCGTGCCCTGCGAACAGTTCAAGCCCGTGCGGTTGACCGAGGACCGCGTACGGCGGTCTGCGCGTAGACCGCCTCCAGCGTTCCCCAACCTCGGAAAGCGCTTTCTCTAGCCGCAGACGATAAGTGGGCCCCCATGGGGTGGCAAGAGTCCTGACCGAATCGAATTCACATGCTCGAACACTGCTCTGCACACAGCGGAAAGCAGCACGACATCACTCTCGCCGCCAGGCACCCCTCGGAGCGGATCACACGCGGCTGGAGTGGGTATACCGGCACGTGGACCAAGGGCGCATGGCCAGGGGGCAGAGACCTAGGGCCGCCTGAGCGCTGAATGTTGTTCATGTAGATGAACCCTACGAAGCCGAAGCCGGCGCAATTCGAAGAACGGCCCCGGCCGTGGCGGTGACCGCCACGGCCGGGGCACGGGAGCGCGACGTCAGCGAGTGCCGCCGCCCGGGACGCGGCGGGGGGCGCTCGGGTCGCGTACGCCGTCGAGGACCGACGGGCGCGGCGTGCGGGTGGAGTTCACCGTCGCGGAGCGGAAGGCGCCGGCGCCGCCGACCAGCGGTATCCGGGCCGAGGTGCGGGACAGGTCGAGCGTCAGCGTGGGCGTGCTCGACGGCGGGTCGATGAGGTCCTTGTCGGTGCCGGCGACGATGAGCGCGAGTCGGTGGCCCCGCGGCACGACGTGGTCGGTGGCGGCCAGGTCGAGCGTGATGGTGTAGGCCCGGCCCGGGGTGAGCGGGACGCCCTTCGCGGCGGACGCGTGGTTGCCGAGGTCGGCCCAGCCGCGGCTGACCACCGTGTAGTCGACGTCCGCGTTCTTCGCCGCGGTCTCCTTGAAGCAGGAGCTGTCCCCGGCGGTGCTCGCGCCCCAGCAGGTGCGGTCCGTGAGCGTCGTGATGCCCTCCCCGGCGGCGGCGTAGTCACGGATGGTGTCCGGACCGAGGTCGACCAGGACCGCGGAGAGGTGCGCGGTCGACGTGGTCGGGGTGGCGGTGACGGTGACCTCGGACGATCCGGACAGCCGCAGGTCGCGGGTCAGCACCGGGGTGGTGAACCCGGCCTTCTCGGGGGTCGGGCCGTCGACGTGGGCGGCCCAGTCCGTCTCGCTCAGCCGCGGGTCGTCGGTGAAGGTCTCGGTCCCCGACCTCGTACGGAGTCCGAGGGTGCCGACACCCGGCAGGGCGCTCTTCCCCGGGTGCAGGCGCACCCCGTCGGTCCCCCGCGGCGGCCAGACGCCGGAGGTGGTCCAGGTGTCGGGGGCGCGCTCGATGTCGGCCATCGGCTCGTCGTCGATGCCGTTGTCGTAGCCGAGGAGTTCGTGGTCGAACCAGCGGTGCAGCGTGTCGACCCAGGCGGCTCGGCGGAAGTCGAAGGGGTCGACGTGGCCGGTCTGGGAGAGCCAGATCTTGCGCTCGACGCCGTTCCTGGCCAGGGCCCTCCACCATCGTCCGACGTGCTGGGTGCGGACGTTGAGGTCCTGCATGCCGTGGACGAGGAAGACGCTGGCCCGCACCCGGTCGGCGTGGCGCACGTAGTCGCGCTCGGTCCACAGTGAGGTCCGGTCGCCGGTGCGCGGTGCCTCGTCGACGAGTTCTTGCTGGACGGCGGCGCACCGGGCGCGGGCTTCCGGGCTCTCCACGTAGTCGGACAGCCACTCGGGGCCGGAGTCGTAGAGCGGGGCGCCCTTGGCGAAGTAGTAGTCGTACCAGGAGGAGATGGCGCTGATGGGGACGATCGTCTTCAGGCCCTCGACCCCGGTGGCGGCCACACCGTTGGCGACCGTGCCGTCGTAGCTCTTGCCGATCATGCCGGTTCTGCCGTTGGTCCAGCCGGCCCCGGCCCGGTCGGCGCCGGTGCGGGTCGTGTAGCCCCTGGCCCGGCCGTTCAGCCAGTCGACGACGGCCTTCGCGGACTGGACGTCGGAGCGGCCGCCTACGTCGACGCAGCCGTCGGAGCGGTTGGTGCCGGCCAGGTCGACACCGACGAAGGCGTACCCGCGCGGCACGAAGTAGTTGTCGTAGAACAGCGGCATCCGGACGACGTCGCCGTTCGCGTCGTACGTCTTCTTCTGGCTCTCGTTGCCGCGTCCGCAGCAGGAGTAGTACGGGCTGGCATCCATGATCACGGGCACTTTGCGGCCCCGCTGGGCGGGTTCGCGGGGGCGGACGATGTCGACGGCGACGCGGTCCCGTTTCCCGTCGCCGTCGCCGTCCAGTCCGGTGTCGACCCATACGGATTCGCGGATGGCGTTCTCGTAGGAGTAGACCGGTGTGCTCTCCCGGGGCGCGCTGTGGGCGACGGCGGGGGACACGAAGGCGGCCAGCAGGGCGGTGGTGGCCGCCGTCGCGAGCGATCTCCAGGTGGTGAGGCGCCAACGGCGCGCACGTATCGGCATGCGCGGAAGGTACCCCGGTCAACTCCCGCACAAAAGAGGGCTCTTGCGGGTGCGTGCGGCGTGATGGCTCATGTCGGCCGAATGGCGATCGTGTGACGGGTGGGGCCGTGGACATGACCGTGGCCAGGGCGGCTGAATAGTCTCCGAACAGACTCCGTGACCCTACGACTTGGAGCTCCTGTGCACCGCAGACTCATCGCCCCGGGCGCGCTCGCGGCCTCCCTCCTGCTGGCGATCCCGGCATCGGCGGCCGGCGCCTCCCCCGGCGCCCCGGGTATCGGCGACCCCTACTACCCGGCCTACGGCAACGGCGGGTACGACGTCTCGCACTACGACCTGCGGCTGAAGTACCAGCCGAGGACGGACGAGCTGGAAGGCACGGCGACACTCCTGGCGACGACGACACAGGACCTGTCGCGGTTCGACCTGGACTTCCTGCTCGACGTCAGCGAAGTGCGGGTCAACGGCGCGAAGGCGTCGTTCGCCACGTCGGGACAGCACGAGCTGGAGATCACGCCGGCCCGGCCCCTCGCCAAGGGCACGCCGGTCACGGTCGTCGTCCGCTACAGCGGAGTGCCGTCCACGAAGACCGCGTACGGCTTCTCGACCTGGCACCGCACCCCGGACGGCGCAGTCGCGGCGGACGAGCCCGAGGCGGCCTGGTGGTGGTACCCGAGCAACGACCACCCGCGCGACAAGGCGACCTACGACGTGTCCGTGTCGGTGCCCGACGGAACGCAGGCGATCTCCAACGGAACGTTGCAGTCGACGAGTTCACGGCTCGGCTGGACCCGCTACAACTGGCGCTCCAACAAACCGCAGGCCACCTACCTGACCACGCTCGCGGTCGGGAAATTCGACCTCACCACGGGGACGACGTCCGACGGCGTGCCCGTCGTCAACGCGTACAGCAAGGACCTCGGGGACAACGAAGGAGCCGCCCGGGCGAGCGTGGAGCGGACCGCGGAGATCACCGACTGGCTGACCGGCTACTTCGGCCCGTACCCCTTCAACTCGGTCGGGGGGTACGTCCCGAACACCACCACCGGGTACGCGCTGGAGACCCAGACCCGGGTGTTCTACAGCCCTCGCCAGTTCGCGGGCGGGTCGAACACGTCCGTGGTCGTGCACGAGCTGGCCCACCAGTGGTACGGCGACAGCGTGTCCCTCGCCGGCTGGAAGGACATCTGGATCAACGAGGGCTTCGCGCGGTACGCGCAGTGGCTGTGGTCGGAGCACGAGGGCGAGGGCACGGCGCAGGAACTCGCGGACTACGTGTACGCGTCGCACCCGGCGGACGACGCGTTCTGGACGGTGGCGCCCGGCGACCCCGGTCCTGAGCACCAGTTCGACATCGCGGTCTACGACCGGGGCGCGCTGGCGGTGCAGGCCCTGCGCAACGAGGTGGGGGACGACGCGTTCTTCGCCGTTCTGAAGGGCTGGCCCAAGCAGTTCGCGTACGGGAACGCGTCCGTCGACGACTTCCGGAAGTACGCGGAGAAGGTGTCCGGCGCCTCGCTCGGCTCGCTCTTCGACACCTGGCTGTACCAGCCGTCGAAGCCGGGCGCACCCGCGGCGCGCGACGCGGTGATCGCGCGGGACGCGCGCACGAAGGGTGCGGAAGGCGCGCCCGCGCGGCCCAGGTCCTGGAAGAAGATCGCCGCGACCGACTCCGTGCACTGACGCCGCCCCCGGCCGGGGTCTCCCCCGCCGTCCGTCCGCCCGTCCGTCCTCTTCCGGGCGGGCGGACGGTTTTTCTTCTCGCGGTGCCGCCGGTCAGCGCCCGGGTTCGGCCCGGAAGGGTCCCGGCCCGCCCGCGATACGGCCCGCCAGCTCCGAGGCCAGCTCGGAGACCGACATGCGGAGCTCGGTGTCGGCGGTGCGCCGCTCGGCCGCGCCGCGGGCCCGTGCCCGCGCGGCGCGGGCGTCCCGCCCACGGCGGCCGTCCTCGCGGGACGCGGCGAGCGGCACGGCGCTCTCCTCGGTGGCCCACAGCCCGGTGCGGGCGATGCCGTCGGCCCGAGGCCCGGTGTGGGCGGCGTCGTCCGCCTGAGGCCCGGTGCAGGCGTCGTTGACCCGCCTGCGGATGCGGGCCGCATCGTCAGCCCGAAGCCGGGTGCGGGCCGCTTCGTCCACCCGGCGCCCGGTGCGGGCGGTGTCGTCGGGCCGCCGCCGGGTGCGGGCCGCGTCGTGCTCCGCGGCGGCCAGGAGCCTGCGCGTCCGGGACCGTTCGGCCGCGGCGGCCGCCCGCACCGCGTCCGCCCGCACCGCGGCACCCCCGGCCGCCTCGCGCCGGGTCCCGAGGGCCCGGTGCAGCGGCGGCAGCACGCGTGCGAGGCACAGGTACACCACGGCGAACAGCGGCAGCGCGAGGAGGAGGTCTGCGGTCCTCGGGCCGACCGGACCCGCCGGGTGCGGAGGGAAATCCATGCCCGGGACCTACCCGCTCACATGTGCGAAACCAACGCGCATCTGCGCCAGAGTTGACCGGAATTCACCGTTGTCGCCACACCGGACAGCGGGATGGCGCCGCACCCGTCCCTTCGCGCGGCCTATCCGGTGATCCGGGTCAGCTCCTGGTCCGCGGACTGCGCGACGCGGCGCCGGACGGCGAACCAACCGGCGACCAGCAGCACCGCGACGAGCGGGATGAGGAGCAGCGTCTTGCGGCCGACGTCCGGGTCCTTCCCCATCAGGCCCAGCACGGCGACGAGGAAGGCGATCGTGACGATCTCGGTGACCGGGCTGCCCCACAGGCGGAACGAGGGGCGGGTCAGCAGGCCCTCCTTGGCGCGCCGGACGAACACCAGGTGACAGATCATGATGATCACCCAGGTGCTGATGATGCCCAGGGACGCCACGTTCAGGACGATCTCGAAGGCCTGGCTCGGCACGAGATAGTTCAGGACGACCCCGAGCACGCACACCGCGCAGGTCAGCAGGATGCCGCCGTACGGGACCTGGCTGCGGTTCATCCTCGCGGTGAACTTCGGCGCGGAGCCCGCCATCGCCATGGAGCGCAGGATGCGGCCGGTGGAGTACAGACCCGAGTTCAGCGAGGACATGGCCGCGGTGAGGACCACCAGGTTCATCACGTCACCGGCCGCCGGGACGCCGATCTTCGACAGCACCGTGACGAAGGGGCTCTGGCCGGCTGAGTAGACCGAGCCGGGCAGCAGCAGGGCGAGGAGGACGACCGAGCCGACGTAGAAGAGCGCGACCCGCCACATGATCGAGTTCACCGCGCGCGGGACGACCTTCTCCGGCTCGGCGGTCTCGCCCGCGGCGACACCGACCAGCTCCAGGGCGGCGTACGCGAAGATCACGCCCTGCATCACCAGGACGACGGGCATGGCCCCGTGCGGCAGGAAGCCGCCGTGGTCGGTGATGACGCCCACGCCCGGGGTGGTGCCGCCGACCTCGTGCCGCGTCGCCAGCAGGAAGATGCCGACCAGCATGAACGCGACGAGGGTGGCGACCTTGACGATCGCGAACCAGAACTCCATCTCGCCGAAGATCTTGACGGAGATCAGGTTGACGGCCAGGACCACCGCGAGCGCGACGAGGGCGAGCACCCACTGCGGGATGTCGGTGAACAGGCTCCAGTAGTGCGTGTAGAGCGCGATCGCGGTGATGTCCGCGATGCCGGTCGTGGACCAGTTGAGGAAGTACATCCAGCCGGCGACGTACGCGCCCTTCTCGCCGAGGAACTCGCGCGCGTACGACACGAAGGACCCGGAGGAGGGCCGGTAGAGGACCAGCTCTCCCAGGGCCCGTACGACGAAGAAGGCGAAGACGCCGCAGACGAGGTAGGCGAGGGCCAGCGCGGGGCCGGCGTCGTGGAGCCGGCCGCCGGCTCCCAGGAAGAGTCCGGTGCCGATCGCTCCGCCGATCGCGATCATGTTGACGTGGCGGGCCTTGAGGTCCTTGCTGTACCCGGCGTCGCCCGCGTCCGCGGGGGTACCGGCGGCTTCCGGGCGGGATGCGGCCCTTGCCGTGTCTACGGCGTCCTTGCTCACGGGTGGATCAACTCTCTGGTGCCCCGGCGCACGGCGTACGCGGGTGTCCGGATGTGTCTGGCCCGCACCGTCCCACTCGTGGCACAGACCAAGGCGCCACCTTCCCTCAGAGATCACCCCGCACGCGGTGGCCGATGTCACATAGCGGCACATCTCACATGCTGATCGGGGTCTGTACAGATTTCCCGGGACGTGCTTCCGGCACACCGGTGCGGGTGCCGGCCGGCTCCGGCGTGCGCTTTCACCACACCGGTGAGACAGCAATACTGTTGCACCGGACCACCGCACCACCCGAAGAGGCGAGGGGCTGCCATGACGACGGACACCGGGGAGCCGACGCTCACGGTCGACGAACTGGCCGCGCGGGCCGGCGTCACGGTCCGTACGGTCCGCTTCTACAGCACCAGGGGCCTGCTGCCGCCGCCCGTGATCGGCCCCCGCCGGGTGGGCCACTACAGCGGGGAGCACCTGGGCCGGCTCGCGCTCATCGAGGAGTTGCAGCACCAGGGCATGACGCTGGCCGCGATCGAGCGTCACCTCCGGCGGCTGCCGCCCGGCCTGAGCGCCGAGGACCTCGCCGTCCACCGCGCCGTGGTCGCCTCGTGGGCGCCGGACACGGCGGAGGAGATGTCGCGGGAGGAACTGGAGCGGCGGGCGGGCCGGCCGCTGGACGCGGCGGACCTGGACCGGCTCACCGCGATGGACCTGATCGTCCCCGTCCCCGGCGGGTTCCGCGCGGACCCGGGTCTGCTGCGGCTCGGTGTCCAGCTCCTCGACGTGCCGATCGCGCCCGAGGCGATCGTCGCGGCGCGGACCGTCCTGCTGGAGCACTCGCGGGCGGCCGCGCACGAGCTGTCCACGCTGCTGCGGGAAGCGGTGGACGGACGGGAGTCCGTGGCCGCGGTGAAGTCCCTGTCCGCGCACATGCAGCCGCTCGTGGTGCAGGCCCTGCTGACGACCTTCCAGCGCTCCCTCAAGGAGGAACTGCGGGAGTGGCTCAGGGAGTCCTGAGCCACTCCGCCGCCGACGCGGATCCGCGTTGCGGTGCGGCCGCGCGAGGCGTACCGGCTGCCGTCGCTACTTGTCGCTGAACGTCTCGCCGTTCTCCGCCTTCTCGACGAGGAGCGCGGGCGGCGTGAACCGCTCGCCGTAGCGCTCGGCGAGTTCCCGCGCGCGCGCCACGAAGCCGGCCGGTCCGCCCTCGTACCCGTTGATGTACTGGAGCACGCCGCCCGTCCAGCCCGGGAAGCCGATCCCGAGGACGGATCCGATGTTGGCGTCGGCCACGGACGTCAGGACCCCTTCTTCGAGGAGCCGGACCGTGTCGAGCGCCTCGGAGAAGAGCATGCGCTCCTGCATGTCCTCGAACGGGATGCGGTGCCCCGGCTTCGTGAAGTGTTCACGCAGTCCCGGCCACAGCCTGCCGCGGCTGCCGTCCTCCCCGTACTCGTAGAAGCCCGCTCCCCCACTGCGTCCCGTGCGGCCGAACTCGTCGACCATCCGGTCGATGACCGCCTCGGCCGGGTGGGTCGCCCAGGTGCCGCCCGCCTCCTCGACCGCGCGCCGGGACTCCGCACGGATCTTGCGCGGCAGGGTGAGGGTCAGCTCGTCCATGAGCGAGAGGACCTTGGCCGGATAGCCGGCCTGTGCCGCGGCCTGCTCGACGGACGCGGGCTCGATGCCCTCGCCGACCATCGCGACGCCCTCGTTGATGAAGTGCCCGATGACGCGCGAGGTGAAGAAGCCGCGCGAGTCGTTCACCACGATCGGGGTCTTGTTGATCCGGCGGACCAGGTCGAAGGCGCGGGCCAGCGCCTCGTCGCCGGTCCGCTCGCCCTTGATGATCTCCACCAGCGGCATCTTGTCGACGGGCGAGAAGAAGTGCAGCCCGATGAAGTCGTCCTGGCGCTCGACGCCCTCGGCGAGGGCGGTGATGGGCAGCGTCGAGGTGTTGGAGCACAGCAGCGCGTCGGGTTCGACGATGTGCTGGATCTCCTGGAACACCTTGTGCTTGAGCGAGGTGTCCTCGAAGACGGCCTCGATCACGGCGTCGCAGCCGGCCAGGTCCTGCGGGTCCGCCGTGGGCGTGATGCGGGCGAGCAGCGCGTCCGCCTTCTCCTGGGTCGTACGGCCCCGGGAGACGGCCTTGGCGCAGAGCTTCTCGGAGTAGTTCTTGCCCTTGGCCGCGGCCTCGGCGGACACGTCCTTCAGCACCACGTCGATGCCGGCGCGGGCGCACGAGTAGGCGATGCCGGCGCCCATCATGCCGGCGCCGAGGACGGCGACCCGGCGGACCTGGCGCGGTGCGATGCCGTCGGGCCGGCTGGCACCGGAGTTGACCGCCTGGAGATCGAAGAAGAACGCCTGGATCATGTTCTTGGCGGTCTGCCCGGTGACCAGCTCGGTGAAGTAGCGCCCCTCGATGGTCAGCGCCGTCTCGAAGTCGACCTGGGAGCCCTCGACGGCGGCCGCGAGGATGTTGCGCGGGGCCGGGTAGGGGGCGCCGTTCAGCTGCTTCCTCAGGCCGGCCGGGAAGGCGGGCAGGTTCGCGGCGAACCGGGGGTTCGACGGCGTGCCGCCGGGGATCTTGTGACCCGGCTTGTCCCAGGGCTGCTGCGACTCGGGGTTGGCGTCGATGAAGGCGCGGGCCTTGGCGAGCATCTCCTCCCGGGTGGTGGCCACTTCGTGGACGAGGCCGTTCTCCAGGGCGCGCCGCGGGGAGTACTGGGTGCCCTGGAGCAGCATCTTCAGCAGCGCGTCCGCGATGCCCATGAGGCGTACGGTGCGGGTGACTCCGCCGCTTCCGGGCAGCAGGCCGAGGGTGACCTCGGGCAGGCCGATCCTGGAGCCGGGGGCGTCCAGGGCGATGCGGTGGTGGGAGGCGAGGGCGATCTCGTAACCGCCGCCGAGCGCAGCGCCGTTGATGGCGGCGACGACGGGCTTGCCCAGGGTCTCGATGCGGCGCAGGGAGGACTTGAGGGCGGCGCCGGCCTCGAACACCCGCTGGGCGTCCTCGGGTCCTGCCTTCATCATGTCCTTGAGGTCGCCGCC
This sequence comes from Streptomyces sp. NPDC005551, assembly GCF_042871785.1. Classification (NCBI taxonomy): domain Bacteria; kingdom Bacillati; phylum Actinomycetota; class Actinomycetes; order Kitasatosporales; family Streptomycetaceae; genus Streptomyces; species Streptomyces sp. NPDC005551. The sequence goes on from NZ_JBIAJE010000003.1 coordinate 852,119, forward strand.
CGCGAAGAAGGTCTTCTTGGCGGAGGTGTAGATGATGCCGCGGATGGAGTCCTTCTCCGCCTCGGCGCGTTCGGCGACCGCCGCGATCGAGGTCCTGAAGGCCTGGTTCATCGTGTTGGCGGACTGGTTCGGGTCGTCGAGGACGAGGGTGACGACGCCGGTCTCGTCCTGTTCCCAGCGGATGGTGGTGCTCTCGGTCATGAGGAGGGTCTCCGGATAGGTCTCGTGGGCCGCTGGGGAGTTACAGGCGCTCGATGATCGTGGCGATGCCCATGCCGCCGCCGACGCAGAGGGTGGCGAGGCCGTAGCGCTTGTCCTGGCGCTCGAGTTCGTCGACGAGGGTGCCGAGGATCATCGCGCCGGTCGCGCCGAGCGGGTGGCCGAGCGCGATGGCGCCGCCGTTGACGTTGACCTTGTCCAGGGACAGGCCCATGTCCTTGACGAAGCGCAGCACGACCGCGGCGAAGGCCTCGTTGATCTCGACGAGGTCGATGTCGTCGATGGTCAGACCGGCCTTGGCGAGTGCCTTGCGGGTGGCGGGCGCGGGGCCGGTGAGCATGATGGTCGGCTCGGAACCGGAGACGGCGGCGGAGACGATGCGGGCGCGCGGGGTGAGGCCGTAGCGCTCGCCGACCTCGCGCGAGCCGACCGCCACGAGGGAGGCGCCGTCGACGATGCCGGACGAGTTGCCGGCGTGGTGGACGTGGTCGATCTCCTCCACCCAGTGGTACTTCTGCAGGGCCACGGCGTCGAAACCGCCCAGTTCGCCGATTTCGGCGAAGGAGGGCTTGAGCCCGGCGAGGGAGTCGGCCGTGGTGCCCGGGCGCAGGTGCTCGTCGTGGTCGAGGACGACCAGGCCGCTGCGGTCCCTGACCGGCACGACGGACCGGCCGAAGCGGCCGTCCTTCCAGGCCGCGGCGGCGCGTTCCTGGGAGAGGGCGGCGTACTCGTCGACGTCGCGGCGCGTGAAGCCCTCGATGGTGGCGATGAGGTCCGCGCCGATGCCCTGCGGCACGAAATTGGTGTCCAGGTTCGTCATCGGGTCGGCGAACCAGGCGCCGCCGTCCGAGGCCATCGGCACCCGCGACATCGACTCGACGCCGCCCGCGAGGACCAGGTCCTCCCAGCCCGAACGGACCTTCATGGCGGCCAGGTTGACGGCTTCGAGACCGGAGGCACAGAAGCGGTTCTCCTGGACGCCGGCGACGGTGTCGGGCAGTCCCGCGGCGATCGCGGCGATGCGCGCGATGTCGGAGCCCTGGTCGCCGACCGGGCCCACCACGCCGAGCACGATGTCGTCGATCGCGGCCGGGTCGAGGCCCGGGAAGCGGTCGCGGATCTCGTGGATGAGTCCGACGACGAGGTCGATGGGCTTGGTGCCGTGCAGGGCGCCGTTCGCCTTGCCGCGGCCGCGCGGGGTGCGGATCGCGTCGTACACGTACGCTTCGGTGCTCACTGATAAGCCTTTCGGGAGGGCCAGGGGGTTAGCCGAGCAGGGAACGGCCGATGATCTCCTTCATGATCTCGGTGGTCCCGCCGTAGATGGTCTGGATGCGTCCGTCGGTGAAGGCCCTGGCGACGCGGTACTCCGTCATGTAGCCGTAGCCTCCGTGCAGTTGGAGGCAGCGGTCGGCGACCCGCTTCTGGAGTTCGGTGGCCCACCACTTGGCCATCGAGGCGTGCACGGCGTCGAGTTCGCCGTTCGTGTGGTCGACGATGCAGCGGTCGAGGAACGTGCGGGTGACGGCGCACTCGGTCGCCATCTCGGCTATCTCGAAGCGGATGTGCTGGAGCTTGGACAGCGGCCGTCCGAACGCCTCGCGTTCCTTGACGTACGCGGTGGTGATCTCCAGCAGGTGCTCGGCCGCGGCGATCCCGGCGACGGCGATGCCCATGCGTTCCTGCGCGAGATTCGTCATCAGGTGCAGGAAGGCCCCGTTGGGCTCGCCGAGCAGGTTCTCCTTGGGCACGCGGACGTCGTGGAAGAACAGCTCGGCGGTGTCCTGCGCCTTCTGGCCGATCTTGTCCAGGTTGCGGCCGCGCTCGAATCCCTCCGTGCCGCGCTCGACGACCAGCAGGGACAGGCCCTTGGCGCCGCCCTCGGGAGTCGTCCTGGCGACCACGATCACCAGGTCGGCGAGGATGCCGTTCGAGATGAAGGTCTTGGAGCCGTTGAGCAGCCAGTGGTCGCCGCGGTCCTCGGCGTGCGTCCGGATGCCCTGGAGGTCGGAACCCGCGCCCGGTTCGGTCATGGCGATGGCCGTGATCAGCGAGCCGTCGCAGAATCCGGGCAGCCAGCGCCGCTTCTGCTCCTCGGTGGCCAGGTCCGTCAGATACGGCCCGATGATGTCGTTGTGCAGACCGAGGGCGAGACCTGCCGCGCCGGCGCGCGTGAACTCCTCGGCCAGTACGGCGCTGTAGCGGAAGTCGGCGGTGCCGCCGCCCCCGTACTCCTGCGGGACGGCGAGGCCGAGAAGTCCCTGCTTCCCGGCCGCCCGCCAGGCCTCGCGCGAGACGATGCCGTCCTTCTCCCACTGCTCGTAGTGCGGCAGGACCTCCTTGGCGAGGAACGTGCGGACGGTCTCGCGGAACGCGTCGTGCTCGGCGGAGAAGATCTTCCGCTTCATTGCCCAAGCCCCCTAGAGCCAGTTCTTGACGGTCTCGACCAGCTTCGCCGGGTCCTCGCCGACGGGTGTCACGTTCAGCATCGTGACGCCGGCCTCGCGGGCGGCCTCGACCCGCTCGCGGACGTAACTCTCCGGTCCGCAGAGCGACATGAGCTCGCAGAACTCGTCCGGTACGGCCGCCTCGGCTTCCCGCTTCTTCCCGGAGAGGTACAGCTCCTGGATGAGGGCGGCCTCCTGCTCGTAGCCGTAGGCCACGGCGAGGTCGTTGTAGAAGTTCTTGCCGGGCGCGCCCATGCCGCCGACGTAGAGGGCGATCCTGGGACGCGCTAGGTCGCGCAGCGCCGACGCGTCCTCCCCGATGGCGAGCGGTCCGCCGGCGGCGATCTGCAGCGGACCGAGGGACGGGTCCCGGCGAGCGGCGCCCTCCGCGAGGGGCGTGCCCCACACCTGGTGTGCCTTTTCCGGGATGAAGAGGGTGGGCAGCCAGCCGTCGGCGATCTCGGCGGTCATGCGCACGTTGGCGGGACCCAGGGAGGCCACGTACAGGGGCACTTCGGGACGCACGGGCCTGGTGAGGATCTTCAGGGGCTTGCCGAGGCCGCCGGGGCGGGGCATGTCCGTGATGCCGTGGTGGTCGATGGTCTCGCGGCGCAGGATGCGGCGGGTCAGTTCGACGGCCTCGCGGGTACGGCCGAGCGGCTTGTCGTACGCCTTTCCGTGCCAGCCCTCGACGACCTGCGGGCCGGAGGCGCCGAGGCCGATGAGCGCGCGGCCGCCGGAGACCGCGTCGAGTCCCGCGGCGGTCTGGGCGATGAGGGCGGGCGTGCGGGAGTAGACGTTCAGGATCGCGGCGCCGATCTTGACGCGCTCGGTGCGGGCGGCCAGGTAGCCCATGACCGTGGGCGAGTCGAAGCCGTAGGCCTCGGCGACCCAGACGGCGTCCAGCCCGGCGGATTCGAGGGCGGCCACGTCGTCGGCGGCCTGCCGGGGGTCGCCCGCGTAGTCGAGCGGGACGGAGAGTTCCATCAGGTCCGGTCCTTGCTGTCGCGGCGCGGCATGTCGCCGTCGTCCGTCAGATGGGGCAGGTCCCAGTCGCGGGCCACCTCGGCGGTGTCGGCGCCGGGCCGGGCGGGCCCGCGGCGCACGGAGGTGGGGGTGGCGGAGAAGCGGGGGGCGGGGGCGGGCTGGGTGATGCCGCCGTGGTCGGTGAAGGTGCCGCGGGCGGCGAGGTGCGGGTGGGCGGGGGCCTCGCGCAGCGACAGGACCGGCGCCACGCACGCGTCGGAGCCTTCGAAGAGCGCGGTCCACTCGTCCCTGGTACGGGTCCTGAAGCGGGCCGCGACCGCCGCGCGCAGGTCCTCCCAGCGCGCCGGGTCCGTGCGGGCGGGGACGTCGGCCGCGATGCCGAGCAGCTCCACGAACTCGTCGTAGAACCGCTCCTCGAGAGCGCCGACGGCCATGTACCGGCCGTCGGCCGTCTCGTACGTCCCGTAGAAGGGAGCGCCTCCGTCGAGCAGATTGGCGCCGCGCCGGTCCTGCCAGCGGCCGGCGGCCAGCATGCCGTGGATCATCGCGGACAGGTGCGCGGTGCCGTCGACGACGGCCGCGTCCACGACCTGGCCGCTGCCGCTCTCCCGCGCGTGGTGCAGGGCGGCGAGGATGCCGACGACGAGATAGAGCGAGCCGCCCGCGTAGTCCCCGAGGAGGTTCGCGGGGACCACGGGCGCTCCCTCCGGACCGCCGATCATGCCCAGGGTGCCGGTCAGGGCGATGTAGGCGATGTCGTGCCCGGCGCGTGGGGCGAGCGGTCCTTCCTGGCCCCAGCCGGTCATGCGTCCGTAGACGAGGCCGGGGTTGCGGGCGTGGCAGCTGCCGGGGCCCACGCCCAGCCGTTCGGCGACGCCGGGGCGGTACCCCTCGATGAGCACGTCGGCCCGCTCCACCAGGTCGAGGACGCGGTCCGGCCCGTCCTCGGCCTTCAGGTCGACGACCACGGAGCGCTTGTTCCGGTTGGTGACGTCGTACGCGGAGTCGATCGCGAGGCCCGTACCGTGCGGCCGGTCGACGCGGACGACATCGGCCCCGAGGTCGGCGAGGAGCATCCCGGCGAACGGGCCGGGCCCGATGCCCGCCAGCTCGACCACGCGCACCCCGGCGAGCGGACCGTGCCCTGCCGTTCCTGCCGCTGCCATCCGGGCTCCCAGCGCTGTGACACCACCGATGTGACATCGGCGATGTTAAAGAACGCGTTCCACTTCGGACAAGACCTGAGCGAGCAAGCGCTTAGTCAAATTCCGGCCGTTGTGGGCCCGTGTCGTTCGGCCCACGGCACCTCACGCTAGCCTCAGCCACCGGGAACGGCGCGGGACGTGCGACGAAAGGTGTCATGACCATGCAGGACAGGGCGGATCGGGCGTACGACATCGTGCTCTTCGGAGCGACCGGCTTCGTCGGCGCGCTCACCGCGGAGTACCTCGCGGCGCACGCGCCCGACGGGCTGCGGTGGGCGATCGCGGGGCGCAGCACGGAGAAACTCGAGCGGCTGCGGAAGCGGCTGGCGGGCACCTCGGAGATCGGGGTGCTGCGGGCCGACGTGTCCGATGCGGCCTCACTGCGCGAACTGGCCCGCAGCGCCCGCGTGGTCGCCACGACGGTCGGCCCGTACCTCACCTACGGCGAGGAACTGGTGGCCGCCTGCGCGGACGCCGGCACCGACTACGTCGACCTCACCGGTGAGCCGGAGTTCGTGGACCTGATGTACGTCCGGTACGACGCGCGCGCCCGGGAGACCGGGGCGCGGCTCGTGCACGCCTGCGGTTTCGACTCGGTCCCGCACGACCTGGGCGCCTACTTCACGGTGCGACAGCTTCCCGAGGGCGTGCCGTTGACCGTCGACGGGTTCGTCCGCGCCCAGGGGGCGTTCTCCGGCGGCACGTTCGCCTCGGCGCTCAACCAGTTCGCGCGCGGCCGGCAGGTGCTGGCCGCGGCGCGGGACCGCAGGCGGCACGAGCCGCGCCTGGTGGGACGGCGGGCGTACGCGCCGCCCGGCGCGCCGCGGTTCGCCAAGGAGGTCGGGGCGTGGGCGCTCCCGCTGCCCACGATCGACTCCCAGGTGGTCCAGCGTTCCGCACGGGCCGTGGAACGGTACGGGCCCGACTTCCGCTACCGGCACTACGCGGCCGTCGAGCACCTGCCCTTCGCCGTGGGCGGGGTCGCCGCGGTGAGCGCCCTCTTCGCGGCGGCCCAACTGCCGCCCGCCCGGCGCTGGCTGTCGGGCCGGGTCAGGCCCGGCGAGGGGCCGAGCGAGGCCAAGCGCGCGAAGAGCTGGTTCTCGGTGCGGTTCGTCGGTGAGGGTGGCGGGCGCCGGGTCTTCACGGAGGTGGCGGGCGGCGACCCGGGCTACGGCGAGACCGCGAAGATCCTCGCCGAGGGGGCGCTGTCCCTCGCGTTCGACGAACTCCCGAAGACCGCCGGACAGGTCACGACGGTGACGGCCATGGGTGACGCCCTGACGGAGCGCCTCCGCCGGGCGGGGATCGTCTTCCGGGTGGCGGCCACCAGGTGACCGGGTGGCACCGGACCTACAGCGGCCACCCCAGGACCGTGTAGAGCATGCCGCCGATCCAGCCCAGTCCGCCGATCACGGCGAGGACGAGGGCGGCGGTCATGGCGCGCTCGACGGGCCGGGCGGGGTGGACCGGGGGGACGGGGGCTGGGTGGGACCGGTGCGTCGTCATGGGGCACAGCCTGCCGACGCCACGGCGGCCACCGCATCCGTACAGCTACTCAGAGCACGTACTCAAGGACCGGGCCGGGAGTGGAGACCCGCAGGCGGGCCCGGGCGGCGGCGACGGGCCGGCGGGTCAGCCCGTCGCCTCCTTCAGCGCACGCCGGCACAGGGCGTCCGCCGCGCGGGTCGACTCCGGGAGCCGGTACTTCGGGGTGAGCGCGAGCGTGTGCGCGCACGCGGTGTCCAGGCCGACCCGGTGGCCGACGGACACGAACACCGGTTTCGTGCCGTCCCGGGTGCGCAGGGCGCGGCCCACCTCCTCCTCGTCCGCGAGCAGCGGGGACGCGCTGCCGCGCCGGAGGCCCGGCTCCTCGTAGGAGAAGGTGAACGGGTTCTTGGCGACGCCGATGGTGGGCAGTCCGGTGAGGACGCCGAGGTGACTGGCGAGACCGAAGCGGCGCGGGTGGGCGAGTCCGTAGCCGTCGCAGACGACGAGGCCGGGGGCGCAGGGCAGGGCGTCGAGCGCGGCCAGCACCGCCGGGATCTCGCGGAAGGCGAGCAGCCCCGGCACGTACGGGAAGGAGACCTGTCCGACGGCGGTGGCCTCCGCGACGACGTCGAGGGTCGCCGCGTCCAGCACGACGGCCGCGGCCACGACGACGTCCCGCTCGTCGTCGTACGCCACGTCGACGCCGGTCACGTGGCCGTTCCCGGGCCGCGGTCCTGGCTCGTCGAGCACCACCCGCGCCCGCAACTCGTCCTGCGCTGCGCGCGCCTGCGCTTCGGTGGCGGGCCAGCCCGCCGGAATTCCTACGGTCGTCGTCATGGTGGTGACGAGGGTACGGCGCCGCCGGGACCGCGTTCCCGTACCGGGGTCGTCGCCCCGGTACGGGCGCCCTCGCGTACCGCCCGGAAGGTCCCCGCGACGGCGAGGGCGACGGCGACGGCGAGGGCGACCCATCGCCCTCGCCGTCGCGCGGGACCGTGCCCGGGTGCGGCGGGTGGTGCGCGAACCCGCCGGAGGGGGCCGCTACTTGTCGAGTGCGCGCTTCAACTGCTGCTTGTTCATGTCCGAGCGGCCGTGGACGTTGCGCCGCCTGGCCTCCTCGTACAGCTGGTCGTAGGTGGGTCCCTGTGCGCCCTGGTGCGAGCGCCGGCCGCCGCGCTCGCCGGACGACATGTCCTCCGTGGACGTGCGGCTCGCGGTCTTCGACTCGCCGGAGCGGGCGCGTTCCTTGTTGACGGTGCGCGCGGCGATCTCCTCGGCGCGGTCCTCGCTCTCGCCGCGGTCCCGGGCGCTCTCCTTGATGTGCTCGTACTGGCGTTCCCGCTTGGGACTGGAGCCACGGGGCATGCCGGCTCACTTCCTCTCGTCGTGGGACGGGTACCGCCCTCGCCGACCGGGCGGGTACCCCGGGTGCCCCCGCACACACGGCCGCTCCCCTGCCGCACGAGCGGGGATCAGCCCTCCAGCCGTGCCACGCGGCCCTTCTCGCCCGAGGCCCAGCAGCCCCGGTCCGGCGCGCAGTCCACGGTGTCGTACGAGCCCGCGTCCACCGTGCGCCAGGTGCGGCCGCCGTCCGTGGTCAGGTCGGTGCCCGTGGGACCGACGGCGAGCGCGGCGGAGCGGCTGTGCGGGAGCCAGGTGACTCCGGATCGGTACGCGGGCGGGGGCTGGGCGGCGGGTTCCCAGCCGCGCCCGGCGTCGCGGGTGACCGCCGCCGAGCGCGGTGACGGCTGGTCGGCGCGGTAGTCACCGCCGACGGCGAGACCGTGGGTGCGGTCGCGGAAGGCGAGGGCGAAGACGCCGCGCGCGGGGTCGCCGGCCGGGACCGGGCTGTCCGCGGCCGTCCAGGTCAGTCCGCGGTCGGCGGAGTGCAGCACCCGCGCGCGTGCGGCCCCGCCGGTGGCCAGCCACACGTCACGCGGGCCCGAGGCGACCAGGCACTGTCCGCCGGCCGCGAACCCGGCCTCGCCCTCCAGCGCCGGGGGCATTCCCGCGCTGGGCAGCACCGTCCAGGAGCGGCCGCCGTCGGCGGTCGACAGGATGCGGAACCTTCCGTCCACGGGGTCACTCATCGCCAGACCGTGGCGGCGGTCGAAGAACGTGACGCAGTCGTAGAAGGCCCTGGCATCGGTGTTGCGGAAGGACTCGGTCCAGGTCGCGCCCCCGTCGTCGGTGCGCAGCACCCGGGACGCCTCGCCCTCGCCGATCGCCAGGACTACGGCGCGGCGCGCGTCGAACGCCTCGACGTCACGCAGTTCCAGCTCGGCCGCGCCGGGCGGCGAGACGTTCCGCCAGTGCGCGCCGCCGTCGGTGGTGCGCAGCACGGTGCCCTTGGATCCGGCCACCCAGGCGGTGTCCCGGCCCACGGCGGACAGCCCGCGGAAGCGCACGTCCGTGCCGCTGTCCTTGAGGACCCAGTGCGGCTGGGGGCCGCGTCCCTGCGCCTGTCGCGCCGGGGCCTGCCATGCCTGCGCCGGTGCCGCCAGCGCGGCGGCGAGCGCCGCCGCGCAGAGTCCCACGGTGACCGTCCGGCTCGTGCGTCGCGTCGTTCCCAAGCGCCTCATGGCGGGCGAAGCTAGCCCACTCCCCCGGTGCCGTCCAGACGGCCTCCGGCGGAACCCCGGGACCGCGTCCGGGTGTCCTCCGGGATGTCCGCGGCCGACAGGATGAGAAATGGATCACCTTACGGAACGTCCACCCCTCCGAATGAACCCGGTGACAGAGGTCACTTGAGTTTCAGGTGCACGGATTGGCTCATTCCATCGTCTCCTCAAGTACCAGATCTCGTCCGTCCGGAGTCCGTCCAGCCGTCACAAGGGAGCAAGGCGTTGTCCACCGTCATCGAGCAGCCCGTAGAGGCCCGCCTCGTCGCCGCCGCGCCGCGGATGCCGAGCATTCCCGCCACGCTCCAGTACGACCGGCGCGACCCCTTCGCCGTCCGGATGACCTTCCCGGCCCCGGCCACGCTCGAAGGCGTGGAGGTGTGCTGGACCTTCGCCCGCGAACTGCTCGTGTCCGGCCTCGAGGGCCCGGAGGGGCACGGCGACGTACGAGTGCGGCCGTACGGGTACGACCGCACCGTGCTGGAGTTCCACGCCCCGGAGGGCACCGCCGTGGTGCACGTCCGTTCGGGCGAGGTGCGCGGCTTCCTGGAGCGGACGACGGAGCTGGTGCCCTTCGGTCTCGAACACCTCCAGCTCGACCTGGACCACGATCTGGCGGAGCTGATACGGGACGCGTGCTGAGCGTCTTGGCGGCGGTCCGCTCCGCCCGTGACCTTCACCTTCCGGACCGGGCCCGGCGTCGACCGGCTGCCGGGTTCCGGTCCTGGCGACCGTCGGCCGGGTTCCGGTCCTGGCGACCGGTGCCGAGCAGGCCGTTCAGCTCGCCGTAGTCGAGGCCGTCGGCCAGCGCGTCGTACGTTCCCGTGTCCAGTAGCTCCCGCGCCGCCCGGCGGACCAGGGCGTGCGCCGCCCGCGCGAGGCCCGAACCGGCGCTGATCCGGGCGACACCGAGCGCGGCCAGCTCGGGGACGGTGGACGGTGTCCCGTGGCCGACCACCACGTTCAGCGGAGCGTCGATGCCGTCGGCGAGCGCCCTGACCACTTCCGGATCCGCGGCTCCGGGCACGAAGACGCCGTCGGCACCGGCGGCGACGAATGCGGCGGCCCGCTCCAGGGTCTGCCCAACCGACCCGCCGCCCCGAGGAACGTGTCGATGCGGGCGTTGACGAACAGCGGCACTCCGGCCGCGTCGGCCGCCGCGCGGGCCGCGGAGATGCGCTCTGCCTGCTCCTCGACGGGTCGCAGCACCCCGCTGCCGTCGTGCAGCGCGTCCTCGATGTTCACGCCCACGGCACCGGCGGCGAGCACCGCCCCGACGGTGTCCCGGACCCCCTCGGCGTCCGGCGCGTACCCGCTCTCGATGTCCGCGGTGACCGGGATCCGGACCCGGGCGGCGATCCGCTCGACGGCGGCGAGTGCCTGCCCGCGGTCGAGCCGGTCACCGTCGGCCGCGCCCAGCTGCCAGGCGATCCCCGCGCTCGTGGTCGCCAGCGCGGCGGCGCCGGCCTCCTCGACGAGCAGGGCGCTCACCGTGTCCCAGGCGTTGGGCAGGACGAGCGGGCGGCCCGGGACGTGCAGGGCACGGAAGGCGACGGCGGATTCGCGGAGGGGACTGGAATCGGTCATGGGGCGAGCCAACCACCGGGCCCGAGGCCTGGCTGGCGCAAATCCGACGTGTACGTGCGAGGGGCAGGCCTGGGTGCGCGAGGCCATGCGTCTGCCCAGCCCTGCCTCCGCCGGCCACGCGTTGAGCTGCTCCACACCGACGGCGCGGCGGCGGACCTCGGTCGACCGACGTCGGCCCACGCAGAGGGCTGTGCGCGGCCGACGTCGTTCCACTCCAGGTCACGCCGGCGCGTAGCAGCGCCTGGCCGGCGTACGCGCGGCACATCGGTCGGCGCGCGGCGCCGTCGGTCAGCTCCCCGCACCCGCCCCCGCGGTCGACGCGGCCGTGACCGCGACGATCATCGCCGTTCGCACCTCCTGGATGACCTTCTTCAGGGCGGGTGCCGCCGCGCCGCTGCGTTCGGTGAGTTCGTCGATGCGGGCCTTGTGCTGCTTGCGGTCCCTGCCCGACACGAACGTGCGCAACTCGGCCGCCGCGGCCAGCGCGACGAGGGCCGCGTCCCGGTCGGAGATCTCGGCGACGGGCCGGGGCCCCTCCAGCACCTGCCGCGCCTCCTCGCGCAGCGCCGTCACGACCGGCACCCGCGCGAGCTCGTACTCCACGGACGGGAAGAGTCCGAGCACCCGCTTCTTCCTCGCCAGCAGATACCCCTCGGCGGCGAGCTGCGCGCGCAGGGCGTCCAGGGTGACCCGGGCCCGCAGCGTCACCCACGTCTTCCATTTACGCGGGCGGGATTCCTCGACGAGTTCCAGCAGGCCGTCGAGGACGAGGTCACCGGTGCGGCGGTCCGTGTCGGCGGGGCAGGCGATGCCGTCCACGTCGGTGAGGATTCCACGCTGCGCCAGTTCCGTGAGGGCACCGGCCCGGACCAGGTGATGGAGGTGGGTCGCGCCGCTGACCTTGAGTTTCGTGATGTCCCAGGCCAGCAGATAGAGCCGGGCGGGCAGCGAGAGCGAGCCGTCGGGCACGGAGTCTCCTTCACGTGTCGGGGGCGGAGCCCACCGTAGGCGGTGGGGCCCGGGCGCCGCGTCGGCCGGGCCCGGCGGGCCCCTCGTTATTCCGTTGACAGTCCCTGGGCCCCTTCCTACCGTGGAGGGGTCCTGTTGTCGTCGAATGGAGAAGGACGTTGCTCGTCTGAGGTCCTGAGACACCGCGCCACTCGCAGCCGGCCTGTCCGGCTCCCGGGTGCGCAGCGTGCGACCTCGGCATCTGAGCCGTCCTTCCGGCACGGGCCCTTTTTCGTCTGCCCCCTCCCGGACTGTCGTCACCTCGCGGTGTCCCGAACGCGTTCCCCCGACCGCACCAGGCAACCGCGAGGTTTCATGTCCGCCTTCCCCACGTCCGTCACCTGTACCGCGCTGTCCTTCGCCTGGCCCGACGGCACCACCGTGTTCGACGACCTCCAGGCCGCCTTCGGCCCGGGCAGGACCGGGCTCGTCGGTGCCAACGGCACGGGAAAATCCACGCTGCTGAGGCTGGTCGCGGGTGACCTCACCCCGGCCGACGGCACCGTCCGCGTCACGGGTGAGGTCGGTTACCTCCCGCAGAACGTCACGCTCGACACCACGCTGCGCGTCGACGAGGCGCTCGGCATCGCGTCGGTCCGCGCCGCGCTGCACGCCATCGAGGCGGGCGACGTGGCCGAGGAGCACTTCACGGCCGTCGGCGACGACTGGGACGTCGAGGAGCGGGCCGAGGCGATGCTCGGCGAACTCGGGCTCGGCCACATCGGCCTGGACCGCACCGCCGGCGAGCTGTCGGGCGGCGAGTCGGTCCTGCTGCGGCTGGCCGCGCTGCTGCTGCGACGCCCCGGCGTCCTGCTGCTCGACGAACCGACGAACAACCTCGACCTGTACGCCCGCCGCCGGCTGTACGCGGCCGTCGAGGCCTGGTCCGGTGTCATGGTGGTGGTCAGCCACGACCGTGAACTCCTCGACCTGGTCGACCAGATCGCGGAGCTCCACTCCGGGGAGGTCTCCTGGTACGGCGGCAACTTCTCCGCGTACGAGGAGGCACTCGCCGTCGAACAGGAGGCGGCGGAGCGCATGATGCGCGTCGCCGAGTCCGACCTGCGCAGACAGAAGCGTGAACTGGCCGACGCCCAGGTCAAGCTGGCCCGGCGCAAGCGGTACGGGCAGAAGATGTACGAGCAGAAGCGCGAGCCGAAGATCGTCATGGGCGCGCGCAAGCGGGCGGCGCAGGAGTCCGCCGGCAAGCACCGCATCATGCACGAGGAGAGACTCGCCGAGGCCAGGGAACGCCTCGACGAGGCGGCCACGGCCGTGCGGGACGACGACGAGATCCGCGTCGACCTGCCGCACACGGCCGTGCCGCCGGGCCGCACGGTTCTCGGGCTTGCGGACCTGGAGCTGCGGTACGGCGCCCGGGTGGAGGGCACGTTCGAACTGCGGGGGCCGGAGCGCGTCGCGCTGGTCGGGCGCAACGGCGCGGGCAAGACGACGCTGCTGCGCACGATCGCCGGGGAGCTGGCACCGGTGTCCGGCGAGGCGCGCGCCCAGGTGCCGATGCGTTTCCTGCCGCAGCGGCTCGACGTTCTCGACGACCGGCTGACGGTCGCCGAGAACGTGGCCCGCTTCGCGCCCGGCGCCACGAACAACCGGATCCGCGCGCGGCTGGCCCGCTTCCTGTTCAGGGGCGCGCGGGCCGACCAGCGCGCCGACACGCTGTCCGGCGGCGAACGCTTCCGTGCCGCGCTCGCCGCCCTGATGCTGGCGGAGCCCGCGCCCCAGCTCCTGCTGCTCGACGAGCCCACCAACAATCTCGACATGGCGAGCGTCCGGCAGCTCACCGCGGCCCTGGAGTCGTACGAGGGGGCACTGGTCGTCGCCTCCCACGACGTGCCGTTCCTGGAGTCCGTCGGCATCACGCGCTGGCTGCTGCTGGAAGGGGGCGAACTCACCGAGACCACGGCGGAGGCGGTCGTCGGCCCCGCCTAGGCCCCTGCTCCTCTGGACCTGCGGGTGCCCCGGGGCCCCTCACGACCGCATCTGCCGGAAGCCCCGGGGCCCTCCCCGGGGGCGCGGGCGGTCGCGGGGGGGGCTTCTGTCCGCGCGGACCACCCTGCATGATGTGCACCGGACTGCACCGGCCCCCTGCCGATTCGGAGACCCGCGCGTGCCCAGCAAGAAGGCCCTCGTCCGCCGCCCCGGCCCTCGCCTCGCGGCGGGGCTGGTCACCCACGTCGGTCGCACGGCGGTCGACGTCGGCCTGGCCGTCGAACAGTGGGAGGCGTACACGGAGGCGCTGCGCACGCACGGCTGGGACACCGTGGAGGTGGACCCCGCCGACGGCTTCCCCGACGCGGTGTTCGTCGAGGACACCGTGGTCGTCTTCCGCAACGTCGCGCTGATCACCCGCCCCGGGGCGCAGTCCCGGCGCGGGGAGACCGCCGGTGTGGAGGAGGCCGTGGCCCGCCTCGGCTGCTCGGTGAACCGGATCCGGGAGCCGGGCACCCTCGAAGGCGGAGACGTCCTCAAGGTCGGCGACATCCTCTACGTCGGGCGTGGCGGGCGGACCGACGCGGCGGGCGTCCAGCAGCTGCGCGCCGTGTTCGAGCCGCTGGGGGCCCGTGTCGTCGCCGTCCCCGTGACCAGGGTGCTGCATCTGAAATCGGCGGTCACCGCGCTGCCCGACGGGACGGTCCTCGGCCACCTCCCGCAGGTCGACGCGCCGTCGCTCTTCCCCCGCTTCCTGCCGGTGCCGGAGGAGTCCGGGGCCCACGTGGTCCTGCTCGGCGGTGGGAAACTGCTGATGGCGGCGAGTGCGCCGAGGACCGCCGAGCTGCTCGCGGATCTCGGGCACGAGCCGGTGGTCGTCGACATCAGCGAGTTCGAGAAGCTGGAAGGCTGTGTGACGTGCCTCTCGGTGCGACTGCGGGAGCTGTACGTCTGAACCGGCCGGAAGTCGCCCGTGCACCCTGTCCGCATGTCCGTCCGCGCGTGATCATGCCCCCGATGGGAACCCGCTCAACCGCGCCCCTTACGGCATTCTTAACCTACGGTCTCGTAACCTACGGGTACGTAGCCTACGATGCCGTAGGTTATCCCCGCTCTTTGCTCGTACGTCCCCCTGGAGTTCTTGTGACGACCACTCCCTCTCTCGGCAGCCCGTCCACCGTCTGGACCGACGCTCGACTGCTGTACGCCCTGGAGGAAGTGGTCGAGACGGAACTCAACCGCCACCTCAAGGTGGCGAAGGACTGGATGCCCCACGAGTACGTGCCGTGGAGCGACGGCCGCAACTTCCCCGGTCAGTTCGAGGACGGCGAGGCGTGGGACAAGGAGCAGTCCAAGGTCACCGAGATCGGCCGGATCGCGCTCGTCGTGAACCTGCTGACCGAGGACAACCTCCCCAGCTACCACCACGAGATCGCCTCCCTCTTCGGACGTGACGGCGCGTGGGGCACGTGGGTGCACCGCTGGACCGCGGAGGAGGGCCGGCACGGCATCGTGATGCGCGACTACCTGCTGGCGTCGCGCGCCGTGGACCCGGACAAGCTGGAAGCCTTCCGGATGGTCCACATGAGCGAGGGCTTCGAGTCGGACAACCGCCACTCGATGCTCCACTCGGTGGCGTACGTCGCGTTCCAGGAGCTGGCCACCCGCATCTCCCACCGCAACACCGGCCACCAGTCGGGTGACCCGGTCTGCGACCGCATGCTGGCGCGCATCGCGACCGACGAGAACCTGCACATGGTCTTCTACCGGAACCTGCTGAAGGCCGCCTTCGAGCTCGCCCCCGACCTGACCATGCAGGCCGTCCGCGACGTCGTCGTCAACTTCCGGATGCCGGGTCACGGGATGCCGGGCTTCGAGCGCGCCGCGGCGCAGATGGCCATCGGCGAGGTCTACAACATGCGCATCCACCACGACGACGTGCTCCAGCCGGTGCTGCGTCACCTCAGGGTCCTGGAGATCGAGGGTCTCGGCCCGGAGGGTGTACGCGCGCAGGAGGAGCTCGGTCTCTACATGCGCGGCCTGGACTCGGAAGCCTCGAAGTTCGACGAGAAGCTCGCGGCCCGCAAGGCGCGGCTGCTGGCGCGCGCGGCCGGCTGACGCCCCCGGAGGCCGCGCTCCCCGCAGCCGGCGTCCACCACTACTTGCACCTCCACCGACGGGGTCCGGACACCGGGCCCCGTTCGGCATGCCGAGGGCGGCCGGCCCCGAGACCGGACCCCGGTCATTCCCGGGCGCGCCGGAGGCCGAGCCGCTCCTTCTCGGAGAGCCCGCCCCAGACTCCGAAGCGCTCGTCGTTGTTCAGCGCGTAGTCGAGACAGGCGGAGCGCATCTCGCACATGCCGCAGATGCGCTTCGCCTCCCGCACCGAGCTGCCCGGCTCGGGAAAGAAGAAGTCCGCTCCGGTCTGCGCGCAGAGCGCCTGCTCCCGCCATGCCGTGCGGGGCTCGATGATCGTGTCGATGTGCATGACGAGATCGTGCCGCGCGGTGAAAAACGTTCGATCAACGCCGGATCAACGGCTGCTCGGGAGCCCGGCGGATCACAGGCCGCTCCGCGGCCGGAGGGACCCCTGATGATGGCCCGGCCCGGCACACCGGCGCACGGCGGCGCGCGGAGGCGACCCGGCGGCGTCCCGGCGGCGGTTGTCAGTGGGCGGTGCAAGACTCGGCAGTGCAGGCGACGGGATCCCGCGAAGGAGGGCACATCATGCTCACCACCCGCTTTGTCGACGGCGCTCCGAACTGGCTCGATGTCGGCACGCCCGACATCGACGGTGCCACGTCCTTCTACGGAGGCCTCTTCGGCTGGCAGTTCCTGTCGGCGGGCCCCGAGGCCGGCGGCTACGGCTTCTTCCAGCTGGACGGCAGGACCGCCGCCGGCGGTATGCAGACCACCCCCGAGCAGGGCCCGCCGTCGTGGACGGTGTACTTCCGGAGTCCCGACGCACAGGCCACCGCCCAGGCGGTCGAGCGGGCGGGGGGCACCGTTCTCATGCAGCCCATGGACGTGATGGACGAGGGTCGCATGGCCATCCTCGCGGACAGGGCCGGGGTGCCCTTCGGTATCTGGCAGCCGGCCCGGCTCGACGGACTGGACGTGGCGGGAGACCCCGGCTCCCTGTGCTGGATCGAGCTCTACACCCAGGACGTCCCCGCGGCGGCCGCGTTCTACCACTCCGCCTTCGGCTGGAACACGTCGGCGGTGCCCTTCCCCGGCGGCACCTACACCTGCGTGAACCCGGCCGACACCGAGGAGGACGCCATGTTCGGCGGCGTCGTCCCGCTGGCCGACGATCCGACGGAGGCCGGGTCCGGCGCGTACTGGCTGCCGTACTTCGAGGTCACGGACACGGACGCGGTCGTCGCCCGGGCTCAGGAGCTGGGCGGCGAGGTCCGCACGCCCGCCACGGACATGGCGGGCGTGGGCCGCATGGCGAAGCTGGCCGATCCGTACGGGGCCCGCTTCGCGGTGATCAAGAGCGCGACACCGCAGCAGGACTGAATCCCGGCGGGCGACCGCTCTCCGCGTGGGCGCGCCGTCGAGGCGGTCGACGTCGCGGGCCAACTGCCGGTCCGCGACGGCGCCCCGGGCCGACGCGGCGCCGCGACCCGCGCCCTGGTACCGGCGGAACGCGGGGGCGGCGTCGTGGCCCGCCCCCGGATGCCAGGCTCCGGGTGCCGTCGAAGCGCGGGCCGACTGCCGGGTGCCGGCAGCGCCCCGGGCCGGTCCAGCGTGTCGTCTACGCGGAGGACCTGCGTACCAGCGTCGTCGGCAGGACCACGCTCGACGCCGCGCCCTCCGGGTCCCTGCCGCCGTCGCGGTCCAGGTTCCGCAGCAGCATCCGCGCCATCAGCCGGCCCATCTCCTCTATGTCCTGACGAACCGTCGTCAGCGGCGGGTCCGTCTGTTCGGCGACGGGCTCCATGTCGTCGAACCCGATCACGGCGACGTCCTCGGGCACGCGGCGGCCCTGTTCCCGCAGGACCCGCAACGCACCCGACGCGGTCAGGTCGTTGGCGGCGAACACCGCGTCCAGGTCAGGACGGCGCTCCAGCAGTTCCCGCATCGCGCGTTCGCCGCCGCCGGACGTGAAGTCGCCCTCCGCGACCAGCCGGGGATCGGTGTCGGCCCGGCCGTCCCGGAACCCGTCGAGCCGGTCCACCGCCGAGGTCTGGTCGAGGGGGCCGGTGATGTGCGCGATCCGGGTCCGCCCCAGCGCCACCAGGTGACGTACGGCCTGCCGCGCCCCGCCCCGGTTGTCGCTGTCGACGTAGAGGGGGGACGCCGAGCCGGGCGTCCCGTCGCCCCAGCCGGGCCGGCCGCCGAAGACGGTCGGCACGCCGGCGCCGAGGATCAGCTCGGGCAGTGGGTCGTCGAGGTGCAGCGAGAAGACGAGCGCGCCGTCGACATGGCCTCCGGCGAGATAGCGGCCGACGCGGGTGTGGTCGTCGCGTCCCTCCGTGAGCAGCAGGACGAGCTGCGTGTCGTGTGCCGTCAGTTCCTTGCTGATGCCGCGCAGTTGGAGCCCGAAGAAGGGGTCGGCGAAGACGCGGGTCTCCGGTTCCGCGATGACCACGGCGACGGCGTCGTGGCGCCGGGTGACGAGGCTGCGGGCGGCCTGGTTGGGCACGTAGCCGAGTTCCTCGACGGCCTGTCTGACCCGCTCGACCAGTGGTTCGCGCACGCCGTCACCGCCGTTGACGACGCGCGACACGGTGGCCCGGGAGACCCCGGCCCGGGCGGCCACGGCCTCCAGTGTGGGGCGCGACTCTGTCGTCGGCTCGGTCACCTCAGGGCTCCTCCTCGGCGGTTGCCGATCAGGATAGCCTCGCCGCCCCGACGCCGGGCCTGCCCCGGCCCGCACCGCCACCCGGTCCGCACGGGCGTGAGAACCGCCCGGGCGGACCGGTCTAGCCCTCCGTGTGTCTGGCGCGGCTCGGCTGCACGCGCTTCGGCTCGCCGGGCATCTTCGGGTACTCGGGGGGATACGGCAGATCGCCGAGGCCGTGGTCGTGTTCGTCCCGGCTGGCGAGTTCGAGCAGGGCCTCCAGGGAGAAGGCGTGGTCGTCCATGTCGGCGTGCACGTCGCCGAGTTCGGCGAAGCGTCCCGGCATGGTCGCCAGGTCGAAGTCGCGCGGCACGGCCGTGCCCACCTCGTCCCAGCGCAGCGGCGCGGACACGGGGGCGTGCGGGCGGGGGCGTACGGAGTAGGCGGAGGCGATCGTGCGGTCCCGTGCGGTCTGGTTGTAGTCGACGAAGATCTTCTCGCCGCGCTGCTCCTTCCACCAGGCCGTGGTCACCTGCTCGGGCATACGGCGTTCCAGTTCGCGCCCGGCGGCGATGGCGGCCCGGCGCACCTGGGTGAAGGTCCAGCGCGGCTCGATCGGCACGAAGACGTGCAGGCCCCGGCCGCCGGACGTCTTGGGCCAGCCGCGCAGGCCGCCGTACTCGTGGAGCACCTCGCGCAGCTCGTGGGCGGCGCGCACGGCGTCGGCGTAGTCCGTGCCGGGCTGCGGGTCGAGGTCGAGCCGGAGTTCGTCGGGATGGTCGACGTCACCGCCGCGCACCGGCCAGGGATGGAAGGTGAGCGTGCCGAACTGCGCGGCCCACAGGACCGCGCCGACCTCGGTCGGGCACATCTCGTCGGCGGTGCGGCCGCTGGGGAAGGCGATGTGCGCGGTCGGGATCCAGTCGGGCATGTTCTTGGGGGCCCGCTTCTGGAAGAACGACTCGCCGGTCACACCGTCGGGGTAGCGCTCCAGGGTGGTGGGGCGGTCGCGGAGTGCGCGGAGGATGCCGTCGCCGACGGCGAGGTAGTAGCGCGCGAGGTCCAGCTTCGTGAAGCCGCGCTCGGGAAAGAAGATCTTGTCGGGGCTGGACAGCCGCACCGTCCTGCCCGCCGCCTCGAGTTCCACCGCATCGCCCATGCGAGCCACGGTAGGCCTGGCGTACATACCTCGCACACCGGGCGAACCGGTGGGGTTGCCCGCAGAATCGGAGCATGGACCTGCCGGTGATGCCCCCCGTGAAGCCGATGCTCGCCAAGTCCGTGGCGACGATTCCGCCGGGCATGCAGTACGAGGCGAAATGGGACGGGTTCCGGGCCATCGTGTTCCGCGACGGTGCCGAGATCGAGCTCGGCAGCCGTACCGGCAAGCCGCTGACCAGGTACTTCCCCGAGCTGGCGGCGGCGTTGCGGGAGCGGTTGCCGACGCGCTGCGTGCTGGACGGCGAGATCGTGATCGCCAGGGGCGGGCGCCTGGACTTCGACGCGCTGACGGAGCGGATCCACCCGGCGGACTCTCGGGTGCGGATGCTGGCCGAGCGGACCCCGGCCTCCCTGGTGGTCTTCGACCTGCTGGCGCTGGCGGACGAGTCCCTGCTCGGCGTGCCGCTCACGGACCGGCGCACCCTCCTGACGACGGCACTGTCCGGAGTCGGCGCCCCGGTCCACGTCGCCCCGGCGACGACGGACATCGAGGTCGCCCGGCAGTGGTTCGAGCAGTACGAGGGGGCGGGTCTCGACGGGGTGATCGCCAAGCCGCCGACGGTCACCTACCGGCAGGACGAGCGCGCCATGTTCAAGATCAAGCACGAACGCACGGCGGACGTCGTGGTCGCGGGCTACCGCCTGCACAAGAGCGGGCCGGTCGTGGGCTCACTGCTGCTGGGTCTGTACGACGACCGGGGCGCGCTCCAGCACGTGGGGGTGTCCGCCGCCTTCCCGATGAAGCGCCGGGCGGAGCTGGTGGAGGAACTGGAGCCGCTGCGGATGCCGGACGTCGGCGCGCACCCCTGGGCGGCCTGGGCGGACGAAGCGGCGCACGAATCCGCGCGCCTTCCCGGAGCGCCGAGCCGGTGGTCGTCGAAGAAGGACCTGTCCTGGGTGCCGTTGCGGCCCGAGCGGGTGGCGGAGGTGGCGTACGACCACATGGAGAACGGCGCGCGGTTCCGGCACACGGCGCGCTTCCGCCGCTGGCGCCCGGACCGTACGGCCGAGAGCTGCACCTACGGGCAGCTGGAGGAGCCGGTGACCTACGACCTCTCGGAGATCCTCGGCCCGGACGCCTGAGGGGTGCGGCCCTTCGGGGCGCCGCGCCGCTGTCATCCGCTGGGCCGTTCGGCCCATCCGGCGCGCACATGCGGAAGAGATCGGGTATGGCCACCGATGAACGTATAAGCGCACAATCGACAGCACAGGACATGGTGGCCACGGTGGGCATGGGACAGAGGACACGGATGCGGCGCGGCATGACGACGGCGGCGCTGGTGGCCGCCGCGGTGACGGGTTCCCTGCTGGCGGGCTGCACCGGCGGCGGCGCGCCCGACGACGGGCGCGGGCGGCACGAGAAGCCGGCCCCCACCGAGGCCACCGAAGGGCCACACGATCCGGTGCTCGCGGTGAAGATCGACAACGCGAGCGACGCGCGGCCGCAGACGGGCCTGAACGCCGCGGACGTGGTGTACGCGGAGCAGGTCGAGGGCGGGCTGAGCCGGCTGATGGCCGTGTACGCGACCGAACTGCCCGAGGTGGTGGGCCCGGTGCGCAGTGCCCGCGAATCGGATCTGGAGCTGCTGCGCCAGTTCGACGAGCCGACGCTCGCCTTCTCCGGCGCGCAGCACAAGCTGCTGCCGCTGATCGACAAGGCGCCGCTGCGCGCGGTCCGCCCGGAGGAGAACTCCGCCGCGTACTTCCGCGGCACCGACAAGGCGGCTCCCCACAACCTCTACCTGCGCCCGCGGAAACTGATGGGCTCGGCGCCGGGCGCGGACGCCCTGACGACGGGTTTCCGCTACGGCGCGGCACCGGCGGGCGGCAGCCCGCAGGACGAGCGCACCGTCCGCTTCCCGGCGGCCCGCTTCACCTTCACCTGGTCAGCGGAGCGGGGGCGCTGGCTGGTGACCACGGACGGCAGGCCGACCGTGACGGCGGACGGCGTTCCGGTGGCGCCCGCGACCGTGGTCGTGCAGCACGTGCCCGTGCGGACGTCCCGGTTCCACGACTTCCTCGGGAACAGCACGCCGTACACGCAGACCGTCGGGTCGGGCAAGGCCGAAGTGCTGCGCGACGGGCAGGTGTTCGACGTCGACTGGCACCGGCGTTCGGCGGCGGACGGTACGCGGTTCACCACGGCGGACGGTACGCGGATGAACTTCGCGAAGGGCCAGGTCTGGGTGGTGCTCGCCCAGCAGTGAGGTGTGCCGCCCGGGGCAGGGCCGGTCAGGCCTCGTTCGCGGCGAGGGGCTCCGCCGGGTTGCGGAGTCCCTCGGCGGCGTCCGCGACCCGCCGGATGAGGTCGAAGAACCGGGTCTGCTCCTCGGCGGAGAGCGGGTTGAGGAAGACCTGGTTCATCCGGGCCGTGCGCACGGTCAGCTTCCGATGGGTGCGCAGGCCGTCGTCCGTGAGGCGCAGCAGGAAGCGGCGGCCGTCCTGCGGGTCGCGCACCTTGTCCAGCAGACCGCGGCGGCCGAGCCGGCTGATGACCTCGGCGATGGTGGACCGGTCGAGCCCCACCCGCTCCCCCACGGTGCGCTGGTCGAGGCCCGGCTCCGCGACGAGCGCGTTCAGGACCGCGAACTGCGGCGAGGTGATCTCCTCGGAGACCATCGTGTTCCACAGCAGGTAGTGCGCCTGCTGCAACCGCCGGGCGAGGTGCCCGGGATGGGTGGAGAGGTCCACCGCGGCCATGTGCGCTCCTCGGTCCGCGTACCCGCGGGCTGCCGCGACGTACGAGAGTCTCTTTCGTTGGTGCACTGAACAATACCCGCCCTCCGCTCTGACCTTCCGTGCCGCGTCGCGACGCACATGCCCACGCACAGCTGATGTCTTGACTGCCCGGGGATCCGATGGCAGCGTGTGGGACACCTCGCACAGATAATCAGTGCCCTGACTAATTGCGGCGCTGGATGCTCGGGAGAGATGGGGCTTCACGGATGGACAAGGTGGTCGCCACGGCCCTGGAGGCGGTGGCCGATGTGCCGGACGGCGCGACCCTGGCGGTCGGCGGTTTCGGCCTCAGCGGGGTGCCGGCGGTACTGATCGGGGCGCTGTACGAGCGCGGCGTGTCCGGCCTGGGCGTGGTGTCCAACAACTGCGGCGCGATGGAGTCCGGGCTCGCGGTCCTGCTCGCGGCGGGCCGGATCGCGCGCGTCACCGGCTCGTACATCGGCGCGAACAAGGAGTTCGCCCGGCAGTACCTGTCCGGTGAGCTGGAGGTCGAGATGATCCCGCAGGGGACGCTCGCCGAGCGGCTGCGGGCCGGCGGCGCCGGGATCCCCGCCTTCTACACCCCGGCCGGGGTGGGCACACAGGTCGCCGACGGCGGGCTGCCCTGGCGCTACGACGGCTCCGGCGGCGTCGCGCTGGCCTCGCCGCCCAAGGAGGTACGGGAGTTCGACGGCACGGAGTACGTGCTGGAGCACGCCATCCGCACCGACTTCGCGCTGGTCAGGGCCGCGAAGGGCGACCGGCACGGCAACCTCGTCTTCAACAAGTCGGCGCGGAACTTCAACCCCCTGGCCGCGATGGCCGGGCGGGTGACCATCGCCGAGGTGGAGGAGCTGGTGGAGCCGGGCGCGATCGACCCGGACGCCGTCCACCTCCCGGGCGTCTTCGTCCAGCGCGTCGTCGCCCTCACGCCCGGGCAGGCGAGCGCCAAGCCGATCGAGAAGCGGACGGTCTCGGCCCCCGCGACCGGCACGACGGTGGGTGCATGATGGCCTGGACCAGGGAGGAGATGGCCGCCCGGGCGGCCCGCGAGCTGCGGGACGGCCAGTACGTGAACCTGGGCATCGGACTGCCCACGCTGATCCCCAACCACCTCCCGCCCGGCGTGGAGGTGATCCTGGAGTCGGAGAACGGCATCCTGGGCACCGGGCCCTACCCCACCGAGGAGCAGGTCGACCCGGACCTGATCAACGCGGGCAAGGAGACCGTCACGGTCCTGCCCGGCGCCTCCTACTTCGACTCCGCGCTGTCCTTCGGGATGATCCGGGGCGGGCACATCGACGTCGCCGTGCTCGGCGCCATGCAGGTCTCCGCCCACGGCGACCTGGCCAACTGGGCGGTCCCCGGCAAGCTGATCACCGGCATCGGCGGGGCCATGGACCTGGTGCACGGCGCCCGCACGGTCATCGTCGTCATGACCCACACCGCCAAGGACGGCTCCCCCAAGATCCTTCAGGAGTGCACGCTGCCGCTGACCGGCAGGCGGTGCGTCGACCGTGTGATCACCGACCTCGGCGTCCTGGACGTCACCGAGGACGGCCTGGTGCTGGTGGAGAGCGCACCGGGCGTCACCGCCGAGGACATCGCCGCCAGAACCGCCGCCGAGGTTCGCCTGCCCGAGGAGAGCTCATGAGGGACGTCTACATCGTCGACGCGGTCCGCACACCGGTCGGCAGGTACAACGGGTCGCTGGCCGGCGTCCGCCCGGACGACCTGGCCGCCCACGCCATCCGCGAACTCCTCGCCCGGACACCCGGCCTGGACCCCTCGCGGATCGAGGACGTGTACTTCGGCAACGCGAACGGCGCGGGTGAGGAGAACCGCAACGTCGGCCGCATGGCCGCCCTGCTCGCCGGACTTCCCACCTCCGTGCCCGGCGTCACCGTCAACCGGCTGTGCGCCTCCGGCCTCGAAGCGGTCATCCAGGCCGCCCGCGCCATCGCGCTCGGTGACGCCTCCGTCGCCCTGGCCGGCGGTGTCGAGTCGATGACCCGCGCCCCCTACGTGCTGCCCAAGAACGACAAGGCCTTCCCGGCCGCCCACACCGAGCTCTACTCCACCACGCTGGGCTGGCGCATGGTCAACCCGCGGATGGAACCGCAGTGGACCGTCCCGCTCGGCGAGTCGGCCGAACTGATCGCCGAGAAGCACGGCATCACGCGTGAACGGCAGGACGAGTTCGCCCTGAACAGTCACCGCAAGGCCGCCGCGGCGCAGGCCGCGGGCCTGTTCGACACCGAGATCGCGCCCGTGCCGGTCCCCCGCCGCAAGGGCGACCCGGTCGCCTTCGCCGCGGACGAGTCCGTCCGCACGGACGCCTCCCTGGAGGCGATGGCCCGGCTCAAGCCGTCGTTCCGCACGGAGAACGGGACCGTGACGGCGGGCAACGCCTCCCCGCTCAACGACGGTGCCGCCGCCCTGCTCCTGGTGGACGAGGAAGGCCTGAAGGCCACCGGACGCGAACCCCTCGCACGGGTGAGCGCCTCCGGCGTCTCCGCGGTCGACCCGCACTACTTCGGACTCGCCCCGGTCGAGGCCGTCCACCGCGCGCTCGCCAAGGCGGGCAGGAGATTCAGCGACCTGTCGACACTGGAGCTGAACGAGGCCTTCGCCGCGCAGGTACTCGGCTGCGTCGCCGAATGGCCCGAGTTCGACCCGGCGGTCCTCAACCCGCGGGGCGGCGCCATCGCGCTCGGCCACCCGCTCGGCGCGTCCGGCGCCCGCCTCGCGGGCACCGTCGCCCACCAGCTCGCGGCCGCCGGCTCCGGCGTCGGCGTCGCCACCCTCTGCATCGGCGTGGGCCAGGGCCTCGCCCTCGTCCTCGAACGATAGGAAGTCGCCCCATGGCTCTCACCCAGTCGGACATCGACCTCGAGGTCGACGCACTCCAGGACGCCTACGACAAGGCACTCGCCGGCGGTGCGCCGGCCCGGCACCACCCGCCGCGCGGGTACGCCCCGTACCGCAGCTCGGTACTGCGCCACCCCAAGCAGCCGCTGATCGCCGTGAACGGCGGCGACCCCGAGACGGTCGAGCTGTCGGGTCCCGTCTTCGGCCCGACCGACACCACCGAGACCGACAACGACCTCACCGTCCAGCACCGGGGTGAGCCGCTCGGTGAGCGCATCACCGTCTCCGGCCGCATCCTCGACAGCGGCGGTCGCCCCGTACGCGGTCAGCTCGTCGAGATCTGGCAGGCGAACGCCTCCGGCCGCTACGCCCATCTGCGCGACCAGCACCCGGCGCCGCTCGACCCCAACTTCACCGGAGTGGGCCGGACCCTGACGGACCATCAGGGGCGCTACTCCTTCACGACGATCAAGCCGGGCGCGTACCCGTGGCGCAACCACACCAACGCCTGGCGGCCCGCGCACATCCACTTCTCGCTGTTCGGCACGGCGTTCACCCAGCGCCTGGTCACGCAGATGTACTTCCCGAACGACCCGCTGTTCCGCTACGACCCGATCCTGCGGTCCGTGACCGACGAGTCGGCGCGCGACCGACTGGTCGCCACGTACCGCCACGACCTGTCCCGACCCGAGTTCTCGCTCGGCTACGAGTGGGACATCGTCCTCGACGGTCCCTCCGCCACCTGGATCGAGGAAGGCCGTTGACCGCCATGAGCGAGAAGCCGCTCCCCACCCCCTCCCACACCGTCGGCCCGTTCTACGGGTACGCGCTGCCGTTCCCCGACGGCGGGCAGGTGGCGCCACCGGGGCACCCCGACACGATCACGCTGCACGGGTACGTGCTCGACGGCGCCGGCAGCCCGGTCCCCGACGCCCTCGTGGAGTTCTGGCAGGCGGCCCCCGACGGTTCGCTGACAGGCGCGCCCGGGTCGCTGCGGCGCGACCCGGTGACCGGCGGACACCTCGGCCGCAACGGCACCGACTTCACGGGCTTCGGCCGGGTCGCCACGGACGCCGACGGGCACTACGCCCTGCACACGCTGCCGCCCGGCAACCGCGGGCTGCCGTACATCAGCGTGTGCGTGTTCGCCCGCGGACTGCTGCACCACCTCTTCACCCGCGCCTATCTCGCCGAGGGCGCGGACCCGCTGCTCGACTCGCTTCCGGCCGAGCGGCGCGCCACGCTGATCGCGGCCGAGGGGGCGCACCGGACGTACCGTTTCGACATCCGTCTTCAGGGCGAAGGCGAAACGGTCTTCCTGGAGTTCCGGTGACAGCTGTCGACCCCGTCGAGTCCGACGCCGGCCTGCTCGCCCCCGGGTGGGCGGGGTCGGCGGCCCAGGCCGCCACCGGCGACACCGCGTATCTGCGGGCACTGCTCGACGCGGAGGCCGCCCTCACCCGCGCCCAGGCGTCGCTCGGGCTCGTCCCGGCGCGGGCGGCCGCCGCGGTGGACGCGGCGGCCGACGCCGCGCGCTTCGACGTGCGGTCGATCGCGCTGCGCGCCCGGTCCGGCGGCAACCCGGTGATTCCCCTGGTCGCGGACCTGACCAAGGCGGTCGGCGAGGAGTTCGGGCCGTATGTCCACCGCGGCGCGACCAGCCAGGACATCGTCGACACGGCCACCATGCTGGTGGCCTCGCGCACGCTGGATCCCGTCCTGGCCGACCTGGAACGTACGCAGTCGGCGCTGGCCCGGCTCGCCGCGCGGCACCGGGACACCGTGCTGCCCGGACGGACGCTCACCCAGCACGCCGTGCCGACGACCTTCGGTCTGAAGGCCGCGGGGTGGCGGTCGCTGGTGCTGGACGCCAGGGACCGGGTCTCGGCCGTACGGGACTCACTGCCCGCCCAACTCGGCGGCGCCGCGGGTACCTTGGCCGCGTTCACGGCGTTCGGGACCGAGTCGGCGGAAGCCGGAGGCGGGCGCGTGCCCGGTGACCCCCGGGCGCTGACGGCGGCGTACGCCTGTGAACTCGGCCTGGCGGAACCGCTGTTGCCGTGGCACACCCTGCGTACACCGGTCGCGGACCTGGCCGGG
Source organism: Streptomyces sp. NPDC005551 (assembly GCF_042871785.1). Lineage (NCBI taxonomy): Bacteria > Bacillati > Actinomycetota > Actinomycetes > Kitasatosporales > Streptomycetaceae > Streptomyces > Streptomyces sp. NPDC005551. The sequence continues at coordinate 879,330 of NZ_JBIAJE010000003.1, forward strand.
GCGCTGGCGTTCACGGCCGGTGCGCTCGGCAAGACCGCCGCCGACGTGCTCACGCTGTCCCGTACCGAGATCGGTGAGCTGGCGGAGGGCATCGGTGGCGGCTCCTCGGCCATGCCGCACAAGGCGAACCCCGTGCGGGCGACGCTGGTGGCCGCCGCGGCCCGGCGGGCGCCGCACCTCGCGGCCACCCTCTACGCGGCGATGGCCGCCGAGGACGAGCGTCCCGCGGGCGCGTGGCACTCCGAGTGGGAGCCCCTGCGTGACCTGCTGCGGGCGGTCGGCGGCGCGGCCCGTGACGCCGCCGAACTGACGGAGGGCCTCCAGGTCAACACGGACGCCATGCGCGCGCACCTGGGACTCACCCGCGGCCTGATCGTCTCCGAGCGGCTCGCCGCCGAACTCGCCCCCGTCCTCGGCCGGACCCGCGCCAGGCAGCTGCTGACCCGGGCCGCCGAACGGACCGTCACGGAGGACCGGCCGCTGCTCGACGTCCTCCGTGAGGAACCCGACCTCGCGGACCTCGACCTCGCGGACCTCACCGACCCCGCCCGCTATTCCGGCGCCGCCGGAGCCCTCACCGACCGTGCCCTGGAGCGATCTTGACCACCGAGCCGTCCCGGCCGCTGCCGCACCACCGCGCGGAGGGATCCGGTACGGCTCCCCCGCTGCTTCTCGGGCCGTCGCTCGGCACGTCGACCGCGCTGTGGGACCGGGTCGCGCCCGAACTGTCCGTCACCCACCGGGTGATCCGCTGGGACCTGCCGGGCCACGGAGGCTCCCCCGCGTCGCTGATCGGTCCCGGCGCGACGGTCGCCGACCTGGCCGGGCTGGTGCTGGCCCTCGCCGACTCCCTCGGCATCGACCGGTTCGCGTACGCCGGTGTGTCCCTGGGCGGCGCGGTCGGACTCCACCTCGCCGTGCACCACCCCGACCGGGTGTCGTCCCTCGCCGTCATCTGCTCCTCGGCCCACTTCAACGGCGCGAAGCCGTGGCGGGAGCGGGCCGAGCTGGTCCGCCGGGACGGCCTCGCGCAGCTCGCGGCGACCGCCGACGCACGCTGGTTCACCCCGGGGTTCACGGTCCCGCGGCTCGTCGAGGACCACCGGAACGCGGACCCGTCGGCGTACGCGGCCTGCTGCGACGCGCTCGCCGCCTTCGACCTGCGCGACCGGCTGGCGTCGATCCGCGTCCCGACCCTGCTGATCGCGGGCCGCGAGGACCCGGCGACTCCGCCGGCGCAGCTGCGCGAGATCGCGGACGCGGTCCCCGGCTCCTCGCTCACCGAGCTGGCGGGAGCCTCGCATCTGGCGCCGGCGGAGCGCCCTGAGGCCGTGCTGGCCGCCCTGCGCGGGCACCTCGGGGGTGCGGCAGGGCGCGGTATGGAGGTGCGCCGCGAGGTCCTCGGCGATGCGCACGTGGACCGCGCCCAGGCCCGGCAGACCCCCTTCACCGCCCGTTTCCAGGACTTCATCTCGCGCTACGCGTGGGGCGAGATCTGGACCGACCCGACACTGTCCCGCCGCGAGCGCAGCATGATCACACTGACGGCCCTGGTGGCGCACGGCCACCACGACGAGCTGGCGATGCACGTCCGGGCGGCACGGCGGAACGGGCTGACTCCGCAGGAGATCGGGGCGGTGCTGCTGCAGAGCGCGGTGTACTGCGGTGTCCCGGCCGCCAACGCGGCCTTCGCGGTCGCCCAGCGGGCCTTGGCCGAGGAGGACGCGGACGGGACCTGCTGACCGCGGCGCTGTTTCCCGTGGAGGGCCGGTCCGGCGACCCGTCATGGACCCGGCCGGCGGACCACCGCGGGGTGCCTCGGAGCGGAGAGCCGCGCGGCACCCGGGCCCGGAGAGCCGCAGGACACCCCGGGCCGGACCACCGCGGGGTGCCGTGGGCTACAGCCCCCGCAGGGCCTGTTCCGCCTTTCTCACCAGGCCGTCCGCCGCGCAGGAGCGTGCCAGGGTCAGGCCCTTGTGGAGTTCGGCGGCCGAGCGGGACGCGATGCCGTACTCGACGCGGGCCGCCGCGTGCTCGAACTGGCAGGGCGAGGCTTCGAGATAGGCGACCGCCTGGGCCGCCAGCCGTACCGCGCGCTGGCCCGACTCCAGGGACGCCGCGCAGCGGAGCGCCTCCCCGATGGCGGTGTCCGTGCCGAAGCGCTCGGCCTGCCGACGGGCCTCGCCGGCCAGCGCGGCGGCGCGCACCGGGTCGTCGGCGGCCAGCGCCCTGGCGAGGTCGACGGCCCACGGGGCCAGCACCGTGTTGTGGTGACCGCGCGAGGTGGCCGCCTTCTCCGCGGCCTCCAGTTCGTTGACGCCTTCCTTGGTGCGGCCGAGCGCGAGCAGCAGCCGGCCGCGTACGGAACGGGTGTCGGGCAGCACGATGGTGGACGGGTACGGAGGCGCGAATCCGTACCGCTCGGCGATCTCCTCCGCCTCGTCGACATGGCCGCGGGCGAGCAGCGTGTCGATGAGGCCGCAGGTCGCCGACCAGTACAGGGGCAGTCCGCGCCCGACGCGTTCGGCGAGGCGCAGGGATTCGCGCTGGGAGGCCTCGGCGTCGGCCAGCCTGCCGCGCCTGCGGTGCGCCAGGCCGAGGTAGGCGTGGGCCAGCGCCAGGTGGCCGCCGCTCCAGCCGGCCGTCTCGTAGGCACGCAGGGCCTCGCTGAAGAGGCTCTCGGCACGGTCGAGCCGGTCCGCGTAGGCGTACGAGCTGCTCAGCATCATGAGCAGCTCGATGCCCCACTCGGTGTCGGTCCAGCCGAGTCCGGGCGCGAGACGGCCGTTGACGAGGGCGCGGTCGCAGAGTTCCACGACCTCTTCGGCGTTCTCGCCGTGCATCATCGCGTCGAAGCCGCGCAGGATGAGCAGGGCGCGCTCGGAGTTGTCCCGGCCGGTGCACGTCCTGACGAGTTCGGCGAGGCCGCGGGAGCCGCCGGAGGAACCGTCCTCACCCGCGTGGATGCCTTCCCACATGTAGTGCACGGCCTGGAGCCGCATGCGGGCGGGCCCCGGCTCCAGCCGGGCGACCTCGGCGTCGACCGTGCGGACGGCCTCCTCCAGCTGGTCGTTGTGGAGCAGGGCCTGCGAGAGACGGAAGACGGCGTCCACCCGCAGCTCACCCTCGAGACCCCGCATCTGCAGCGCCGAACGCAGATGACCGATGGTCCTGGCGGGTGCGGTCAGCAGCGTGGCGCAGCCCAGTTCGTAGAGCACGCGCGCGTGGGTGTCCGGCAGCGGGGGCTCCAGGAGAGCGCGCTCCAGGCACCGGCGGGCCGCGTCGGGCGCGCCGACCGCGAGGTGTTCGCGGGCGGCCTCGCGTAACTGCTCGACCAGCTCCGGGTCGTCGTCCGGGTGGACTTCGAGGAGGTGGCGGGAGGCCGCGGCGGCGCCGCGTCCCGAGTCCGTGACGGCCCACGCGGCCTGCCCGTGCATCGCGGTGCGCAGGGCGTCGGGGATCGAGCGGTAGACGGCGCTGGCGATCAGCGGGTGCACGAACTCCAGGTCGCCTTCGGGAAGCTGGCCGTTCGCGGATTCGGAGGCGGTCAGGATGCGGGCGGCGCCGAGCAGTTCGGCGCAGCGCAGCGCGTCCTCGCGGGGCATCCCGGCGAGCTGGGCGGCGAGGTCCAGGGAGATCCCGGTGCCGAGGATCGCGGCCGCCCAGGCGAAGCGGGTGGCGTCGATGCCGAGTCCTTCGAGCCGGGCGACGAGGCCGCGGCCGCGTGCCGAGCGGTTCAGGGCGCGCAGTTCGGCGGCGGAGGCCTCGACCGGGTCGAGGTCGCTGTCCTGGACCTTGGCGAGGAGTTCCACGGTCTCGTACGGGTTGCCGCCGGTGACCGCCCAGACCTCCCGGCAGAACGGCGCGTCGGCGTGCTCGCCGAGCGTGGCCCGGGTGAGTCCGGCCGCCGCGTCGGGGGTCAGTGCGCTCAGCCGGGTGACCGGGCGGGCCGCGGCGGCGACCGTGTCGAGGTGGCGGGCGCTCTCCCCGCTCACCTCGCCGGGCCGGCGGGCGACCACGACGAGGACGGACAGGTCGTCGAGACGCTCGGCGAACGCGGCCAGCCAGCGCAGCGTCTCCTGGTCGGCCCAGTGCGCGTCGTCGATCAGCAGCACGAGGGGCCATTCGCGCCGGGCGAGCCGCCGGACCGCCGCGACCAGTCCGTCGCAGACGCCCTGCGGATCGGGCTGTCGGTCGCCGGGATCGGTCACGCCGAGCGCGGGTCCGGCGATGTCGTACCAGTCGCCCAGGTACTCGCGCGCCTCCTCGGGCAGCAGCGAGACGAGGGCGGGCTGCAGCAACTGGCGTACGACGTTGAAGGGGACGGACGTGACGGTCTCGCCGCCGCGGGCCGACCACACCGTGCAGCCGCTGCTCTCCGCGAGGCGACGGGTCTCGGCGAGCAGGGCGGTCTTGCCGAGCCCCGCCTCGCCGGTGAACACCAGCAGACTTCCCGAGGACGCCGAGTCCGCGCGCAGGGCGGTGATCGCCCGCCGGACCGTGGCGAGTTCCTCGTCGCGCTCCCACAGGGAGGCCGAGGCGGCCACCTGGGGCCGTGCCTCCGTCATCCCGCTACCTCCCCAGGTCGCCCAAACGACGTACGAAGAACGAGCCTAGCCGCCCGGCGGCCGAAGTGGAGGCCGGTCAGGGCAGCTGTTGCCGCCACGGGTGACGGTGTGGGTCCGAAGGCGACGCGCGAGGGTCGCGACCAGCGCCCTGGAAGTTATTGACAGTCATATCCATGAAACTGAAGCTTGTTTCCGGCGTGGACGGGACCGGTCCGCGTCGGCGCGGCCGGTCCGGGCCGGCCGCGGGAGGATGCGACATGACGGTCTCCGTGCGGGCCCCGGAGCCGCGCGCCGACCGGCCCGGCAGTCCCGCGGGGCCCTGCTTCCGGGCTCGGTCGGCCACTTCATCGAGTGGTCCGAGTTCACCCGTGCGGCTCGTCGTGCGGTGACACCGCGCGCGGCCCGTCACGGGACGGCATCGGCGACGTCGCCCCCGGGTCACGCTTCGGGAGCCCTCTCATCCCCTTTTCACCCAGGGCTCATACGGTGGGTCCCATGACGCAGGCGACTCCTCCCGGCTGGTATCCCGATCCGGGTCAGACAAGTGACCGTCCCCCCACCGAGCGCTGGTGGGACGGCAACGCATGGACGGACCAGACCCGCGCCGTCGGGTCCGCCGCCCCCTGGGGTCCCCCGGCATACCCGCCGGGGGGCCATCCGGTCCCACCCGCGCGGCGCGGACTGCGCACGGGCATAGCCGTCGCCGTCGCCGTCGCGGTTCTCGCGGGCATAGGCGGCGGCGTGTACGCGCTGACGAAGGACGACGGCGGCGGGAACGGCGCCAACTCCCAGGGGCCGGGCGGGCAGAACGGCCGGGGCGGCCCCGGTGGCACGGGCGGGTCCGACGGCGCTCCCGGCGGCTCGGGCGGGCCCGACGGGCAGTCACCGGCCCCGGACCCGTCCGGGCAGCCGCCCACCGAGGACGGCTTCGCCACCGACGCCATGAGCGGCATCGCGCTCCCGGTCCCCGACGGCTGGACCGGCAAGAGCGGCCTGGGTGCCTCCGTCACCTCGGACGACTCCTACAAGTGCCCCGGCGACACCTCGCAGACCTGCACCAAGGGCGGGGCGTACTCGGCGCCCGCCGTGGCGCTGAAGCTCAAGGCGACCACGGCGGAGGCGGCGGCCAAGGAGGACATCTCCAAGAACGCGGAGGAGTCGTACGGCGGCAAGACCTACGGGAAGATCACCTCGCACCGGGAGCTCGCGTCCGAGTCGGTCACCGTGGCCGGGCAGAAGGGCTACCTGGTCCGCTGGAAGGTCGTCACGAGCAAGGGTGACGACGGCTACGTCGAGTCGCTCGCCTTCCCCTCGCCGGCCGGCTCCGAGCAGCTCGTCGTCGTCCGCTTCGGCGTCGACGTCGGCACGAAGGCGGCCGTGATCGACGAGATCACCAAGGGCATCAAGCGGGTGGCGGCCGGCGGCAGCGGCCAGAACGTCTAGGTCGTGTCCGCAAAGTCCCGTCGTCCGCCCGGAGGGCGGGTTCCGCGGCGTCCGGGCCCGCCACCCGGCCGCACACAATGCGGCCGGGTGGGGCGCCCCTCCGCTCAAGAGGAACCCCACCCGGCCGGGGTGCGCGCCGCCCCCGTCCCCACGGTGCGGCGCGGTCAGGCCGACGTCCGGTCATCCCGCGGACGGCGGCCTGGGTCTCAGGTCAGGCCGAGGGCCGGAATCACGACCGCCTCCACGAAGCCCTCGAGGTAGTCGCCGTCCGCGTACCGCCCCTCGAGGACGGGGCGGACCCGCAGGACGCCGAGCAGCTGCGCGGGGATGTACTCCAGCGCCGGGTGGTCGGCGGCGATCTCACCGCGCTCGACCGCGCGGGCGATCATCTCCCTCAGCTCGGCCACCTCGGGCTCGACGAGCGCGTCGCGCAGCGCCTTCTGCAGCTCCTCGTCCTGCATCACGGCGTGGCCGAGCGCCTGGAGGAGCTGGGTGTCGCCGGACCGGTCCCCCGCGGTGCGGGCCGCCGCGCGCAGGTCCCCGGCGAGCGAGCCCGTGTCGATGCCGCGGAACCGCGGACAGCGGCTGGCCCGCAGCGCCGCGGCCACGAACTGGGGCTTGGTCTTCCACTGGCGGTACAGCGTGGACTTGCTGCAGCGTGCGCTCGCGGCCACGCCCTCCATGGTCAGGGCCTCGTACCCGCATTCGCGGATCTGGTCGAGCGCGGCGTCGTAGAACTCCTGCTCACGCTCCGGCGTGATCTTGGAGCGGCGCGAGGTGGCGACCGTCTCCGGTCCCTCCGCTGCCTGCGACGTCATGGCTCTTCCCCTCGCTCGATCGGCGGTCCGCTGCACCCGCTCGTCCAGTGTATCGATACGCCACTGTACCGGTACACGCTCGTATCGGTACACTGGCGTATCGATGAGTCCTGGACAGGACCCACTCCCCGGAGTGGACCTTGCCCTGGGCTCACCGCGCACCACCCCACGCAAGACCGTCAGCGAAGGGGCCGGGGGATGAATTCCCAGACCGAGCCTGCAGATCGGCCGCCCGACGCGGCCACACGTTGGACACACCAGCGGCACACCACCGCGCGGCCGGCACCGTCGGCGACGCGCGGCACCCTCGTACGCCCGCCTCTCGTCCGTGAGCTCCTGCTCGTCGTCGGACTCTTCGTCGTCTACAAGGCGGGCCGGCAGCTGGCCGACGGCCACACCGCCGAGGCCTTCCGCAACGCCGGCCGCGTGTGGGACTGGGAGCGGTCCGCGCACCTGCCGGGCGAGGGCGCCGTGCAGAGCGCGCTGCTGCACGGCGACACGCTCGTGCACCTCGCGAACACCTACTACGCGACCGTCCACTTCCCGGCCACCGCGGCCTTCCTGATCTGGCTCTACCTGCGGCGTCCCGCCCACTACGTGTGGTCCCGCCGGGTCCTCGCCGCGGTCACCGCCGCCGCCCTCGTGCTGCATCTCACCTTCCCCCTCGCCCCGCCCCGGATGCTCGCCACGACGGGACTCGTCGACACCGGGCAGGTCTACGGACCCACCGTGTACGGGGCACGGCCCGCGACCGACTCGGTGGCGAACCAGTTCGCGGCGATGCCTTCGCTGCACTTCGGCTGGGCGCTGATGGTCGCGGTCGGCCTGATCGCGGCGACCGGGTCCCGGTGGCGCTGGCTGTGGCTGCTCCATCCGCTGTTCACCCTGCTGGTGATCGTCGGCACGGCGAACCACTACTGGCTCGACGCGATCGTGGCCACCGCGCTGCTCGGCATCGCGCTCGCCGTGATCCACCTGCCGCACCGCACGCTGACGACCGCGGGCCGTACCCGTCCCGCGGCGGACGCCGGGAGTGCGGAGTCCCTGCCGGAGCTCGTGGGGGCAGGACGATGAGCGCCACCCTCGTCGCCGTGGTCCTGTCGCTGTTCTCCGCGGTGGCCTACGCCGCCGCCGCGGTCGCCCAGGAGCGGCTGGCCGCCAAGAGCGCCGGCACCGGTCTCCTGCGGCTGCTCGGCGACGGCGCCTGGTGGTGGTCGGTGACCCTCAACGCCGCCGCGGCGCTGCTGCACGTCGCGGCCCTCAAGTACGGACCGCTCACCCTCGTCCAGCCGCTCGGCGCCCTCACGCTGGTGGCCGCGGTGCCGCTGGGGGCCCGGGTGGCGGGGCGCCGGGTCAGCGCGGTCGAGTGGCGGGGCACGGCCCTCACGCTGATCGGCCTGGCGGCCCTGCTGGTCACCGCCTCGGGCCCCGCGCCGGACGACATCCTGAGCGTGCCGCAGGCGCTGGGCGTGGCCGCCGCGACCGCGGTGGTCATCGGCGGCCTGTCCCGGCCGGGCGCCCGGCCCGGCCTGCGGCACGCGAGCGCGTCCGGCTTCGCGTCGGGTGTCGCCTCGGCGCTCACCCAGACGGTGACCGTGGCCGCGACGGACCGCAGCGGACCGCTGCTCAGCGTCGAGGTCGTGGTGGTGGCGCTCCTGGTCGCCGCGTTCGCGACGGGCGGGCTGCTGCTGTCGCAGACCGCCTACCGGGGCGGACTCGGCGCGCCGCTCGCCGTGGTGACGCTGGCCAACCCGGTCGCCGCCGCGGCGATCGGCCTGTCCCTGCTCGGCGAACGGCTCCAGTACGGCGCGGTGGGTGTCCTGCTGGCCGCGACGGGAGCAGCGGTCGCGGCCTGGGGCGTCGTGACGCTGTCGCGCTGGGCGCCCGACCCCGTCGTGACGGACGAGCACCCCGTCGCCGCGGTGCTGGCACTGGAGCCGGGGTCGGCGGCGTACGAGCCGGCGCTCGTGCCCCGGCAGCCGGCCCGCCGCACGAGGCGCCACCTCACCCGGCTGTAGGGCCGCGAGGCACCGGAACAGCGAACGGCGGCCGCACCGACGTGACACGTCGGTGCGGCCGCCGTCGGCGTGGTGGTGCGGGTCAGCGGCGCGGTGCGGGTCAGCCCAGTCCGCGGGAGTCCTGCTTGAGGGCCGTGTCGACCGTCAGCGCGGTCGCCACGACGAGGCTCAGCAGGGGCTCGGGGAGCTGGTAGTGGATCTGCAGGACGTAGTTGTCGGCCGTCGTGAACAAAGTCTTCGCGAGGCCTTCCCAGGTCTTGGTGATCCGGGCGACCTCGTTGTCCGCGTGGTCGACGATCGCGAAGTTCCAGGCGCGCCAGTTCTCCGCCTTGATCGCGCCGACCTGCCGGCCGTCGGCGTTGATCGCGAAGTTGATCTTCCCGATCATGTTCTGCTGCACGATCTCGCCGACGGGCTGTCCGTCCGGACGCGCCACGAGCACCCGCGACTTCAGGAACTTGCGGGGCCGTGTCAGCAGCAGTTGCGGCTGACCGTACGCGTCGCGGATCTCCAGCTTGTGCGTCATGAACTGGTCGATGCTGGCGACGAACCGCAGGATCTTCTTCAGGGCGCTCTGGCCGACCTGGACGACCGAACCGAGCTGGTTGCCCTGCTGGTCCATGACTTTGTACTCGTTGGTCAGCTCGATCAGCTTGGCCTTCTGGTTCACCACCAGGACCGGCTCGCTGAACAGGGTGCCGCCCCCGGCACCGCCGCCGGCCACCCCGGCCTGCTGCTGCACCTGACGCTGCACACGCGGGTCGGAGCCCGCGGGGGCCTGCTGTACGGGCTGGCCGCCGTACGCCTGCTGGGCCTGCGGGCCGCCGTACGCCGGCTGCTGAACCGGCTGCTGCGGGGCCGCCTGCGCCTGCTGCGGAACCGCGGGCGCGCTCTGCCCCTGCTGGTCGGTGTTGGTGTGCTGGGTCCACTGGGAGCCGTCCCAGTACCGGAGCGTCTGGGCCGCCCCGTGGGGGTCCGGGTACCAACCTGCAGGTGTGTTCGAATGCGTGGTCACCGGGGGCACACTACCTCGCTCGGGACGGAAGGGAACGGGCGCCCGGGTAACCGTCACGCGGTGACGATCGCCGGGTCGCTGACGCCCGGGCGACCGTTCTCGACATGTCCGGCGAACCGCCGCACAAACGCCGGATCCGCCTCGGACACGACCTCCAGGTCGTACCAGCGCCTGCTCGCCCGCAGGTCGACCCGGTGCTTCACGGTCGCCCCGGCCCGCACCCGGAACGTGCGCGCCCGGCCGCCGTAGCCGTCGGTGAGCCGGAGACCCACCGTGCCGGAGCCCTTGTTGGTGAAGGTGAGTTCCACGTCGTCCCCCACGTGCCGGGCACTCACCTCGGGGCCCGCCGCCTTGCCGGGGCCCCGGAAGGTGCGCAGGAAGCCGTTGGGCCCGTGCACCGTGAGGTCGTACGAGCCGCCGGAGTAGGCCGAGTTCCAGGTGTCCGAGACGGACTTTCCCGCCTCGGTGGTGTAACTCCACGGCCCGTCGGTGCGGTTGCCCGAGGTGACGAGGAAGGCGGCGCCGGCCTGGGCGCCCGAGGCGAAGGTGAGGGTGAACTTCCCGGCGGCCGTGTCCGCCGAACCGTCCACGCGGGGTGCGTACTTGAGCGGGCACGCGGGCCGCGAACCGCGCTCCTGCCGGGGCAGGACGGGGTGGGCGGGAGGCGTCGGCACATAGTCGGGGTGGCGCTCGCGGTCCGGCGGCTCGTAGCCGTCGGTGTCCGGCAGCGCGACGGGGCCGGTGTCCTTGCGGGAGAAGTCGAACGCGGAGCTCAGGTCGCCGCAGATCGCGCGCCGCCAGGGCGAGATGTTCGGCTCGTGCACGCCGAAGCGGCGCTCCATGAACCGGAGGATCGAGGTGTGGTCGAGGGTCTCGGAGCAGACGTAACCGCCCCTGCTCCAGGGTGACACGACGAGCATCGGCACCCGCTGGCCCAGCCCGTACGGCCCGGCGACGTGCCCCGCGTCCCCCTTGTACAGGTCGGGGCCGACGTCGACCGTGGATTTGCCCCGGTCGGCGGACTGCGGCGGGAACGGCGGCACGACGTGGTCGAAGAACCCGTCGTTCTCGTCGTACGTGATGAACAGCGCGGTCCTGCCCCACACCTCCGGATCGGAGGTGAGCGCGTCCAGGACCCGGGAGATGTACCAGGCACCGTAGTTCGCGGGCCAGTTGGGGTGCTCGGTGAAGGCCTCCGGGGCCACGATCCAGGAGATCTGCGGCAGCTTCCCGCCCTTGACGTCGGCCGTGAGCCGGTCGAAGAAGCCCTCCCCCTTGCGCGCGTCGGTGCCGGTGCGGGCCTTGTCGTAGAGCGGGTCGCCGGGCTTGGCGTTGCGGTACTTGTCGAAGTACAGCAGCGAGTTGTCACCGTAGTTGCCGCGGTAGGCGTCCTGGATCCAGCCCCAGGAGCCCGCCGCGTCCAGGCCGTCGCCGACGTCCTGGTAGATCTTCCAGGAGACCCCGGCCTTCTCCAGGCGCTCGGGGTACGTCGTCCAGCCGTAGCCGGCCTCGTCGTTGCCGAGGACCGGACCGCCGCCGGTGCCGTCGTTGCCGGTGTAACCCGTCCACATGTAGTAGCGGTTCGGGTCGGTGGAACCGATGAACGAGCAGTGGTACGCGTCGCAGATGGTGAACGAGTCGGCGAGCGCGTAGTGGAACGGGATGTCCTCACGCGTCAGGTACGCCATCGTCGTGGCCGACTTGTTGGGCACCCACTTGTCGTACCTGCCCTTGTCGAACGCGGCCTGTCCGTCGTTCCAGCCGTGCGGGAGGTCCTGGATGAACTGCATCCCCAGGTCGTCGGCCTCCGGCCGGAAGGGCAGCACGTCCTTGGTGCCGTCCGACTGGTACCAGACCGGCTTCTTCCCCGACGTGGTGGCCACCCGGGGGTCGCCGAAGCCGCGGACACCTCTCAGCGAACCGAAGTAGTGGTCGAACGAACGGTTCTCCTGCATCAGGACGACGATGTGCTCGACGTCGTCGATCGTGCCGCTGCGGTACCCGGCGGGTATCGAGGCGGCCCTGGCGATGCTGTCGGACAACGCGGTGAATCCCGCGGTGCCGCCCGCGAGCTGCAGAAAACGACGCCGGTTCACTGGGGGCATGGGTGGGTGACCTCTGTCCTGACGGGGCACGGGTGGCCCGGATGCTGAGGGAAGGTGCGCGAAAGGAGTGTTCCAAGAGCACCAAACGTCAGGGAAGGGCCTCGTGGCATCCACGTGAAACACGGCGGTACATGCGACCAACGGTTTCGGCCACCGGCGCCGGCGGGTTCCCCGCCAAGGGTGTGCGCCCTGTGCCGGGCAGACGGACGTCAGGACTGACGGGAGTCAGGGCTCTGGGCCACCCTGGCCGCCAGTTCACCGGCGATCTCGTGGCCGAACAGTCCGGGCAGCCCGCCCGTGTGCACGAACACCGTGCGCCGGCCCGGCCGGATGTCACCGTCCGCCACGGCCGCCGCGAGACCGGCGAGGGCCTTGGCGGTGTAGACCGGGTCGAGGATGACGCCCTCGCACACCGCCGCCGCTTCCAGCGCGGACGAGGCGGCAGGCGTGAGAATCCCGTACCCGGCGCCGGCCTGGTCCCGGCGCAGACGCAGCGCGGAAGCCTCCGTACGGCCGTCCGACACCGCGCCCACCAATGCGGCGACGCGGGCGGGAAGGTCGGCCACGGCACCAACGTCGACTCCGAGGACCCGCTCCGCGCCGAGCGCGGCCACCAGACCGGCCATGGTCCCGCCCGAGCCCCCGGCGACGACCACGTGCTCCACGTCGGGCAGTTGGTCGTGCAGTTCCCGGCCTCCTTCGAGGTATCCCAGCGCCCCGTTGCGGTCGCTGCCCCCGAACGGCAGGACCTCGACGCGCTCCCCCTGCTCGGTCAGCTCCTCCGCCGTGGCGGCGACGGCGAGGTCGAGACCGGCGGCGTCGACGTCCCCGGCCCACACCACGCGCGCGCCCAGCAGCCCGTCGAGGCTCAGATTCCCGGTCCGCCCCCGCGGGCCGTTCCCCCGTAGGACCAGCACGGCCTTCAGTCCCAGCCGACGGCCCGCCGCGGCCGCCAGCCGCGCGTAGTTGCTCTGCGCGCCGCCGCTCGCGACCAGGACGGTCGCGCCGCGGTTCAGCGCCTGGCCGCAGCTGAACTCGAGCTTGCGCACCTTGTTGCCGCCACCGCCCAGACCGCTGAGGTCGTCGCGCTTGAGCCACAGGTCCCCGGGCCGGAGGCCGAGGTGCGCGCTCAGCCGCGGGGCGGCCTCCAGCGGTGTCGGCCAGGTGCCCAGAAGCACCCGGGGAGCGGTGGCGGAGCCGCCGTCGCTGACGGTCATGAGAGGTCCTCTTCCTGTGGCGCCGCTGCCCGGAGGGTTCACCGGGCGCGGGAACTGTCGTCCCGTTCCAAGGATGCGACGACTTGGCCCGGCCGGGGAATTCGCCGTCCCGCGGCCGGGCGGTGCGGCGGGTTCGTCGCGCCGCATGCCCCCGCCGCCGCCATCTGCGGCGGGAGCGGGGGCAGCGGGGCCCGGCGTACGGGCTCCGCGGAGTTGCGGCCGGCGTGGTCAGGACAGGTACGCCTCCACCTCGCTGAACTGGGCGGCGGGCCAGCCGGTGTTGGCGGTGACGTGGAGTCGCAGGTGGCGCAGGTTCGTGCCGCCGGGCAGGGTCACGGTGACCGTGTTCCCGCTCGCCGGGTCGAAGCGGTAGTCCTTGGACGCCACCACCGTCGAGTAGCTGCTGCCGTCGGTGCTGCCCTGGACCGACAGGGTCTGGGTGCGCGCCTGCCAGGCGGCGGCGGGCGGCAGCTTCAGCACGACCCGGCGGACCGGCTGCGTCGAGCCGAGGTCGACCGTCCAGTTCTGCGGGAAGGCGTTGTTGGACGACTCCCAGTAGGTGTTCGCGTCCCCGTCGACGGCCCTGCCCGGTGTGTAGACGTCCTGGGAGCCGCTCGCGGTGGCGGTGCGGCCCTTGGCGAGGTTGCGGGCCGGGTCGGGATCGGGGTTCCCGGAGCCGGGCTGCGGCCAGGCGTTGCAGTTGGACCAGGTGCTGTCCCAGCCGGAGTTGCCGCCGCCGTCGGTGAGTGTGAAGGTGCCGGAGCCCGTCGGGTAGGGGCAGTTGTAGACGCCCGCCACGCCGACCCCGGTGGCCCGGACGTTGCTGAAGCGGGCCGCGCCCGGTGTCTCCGCCTGGACCACGACCGTGCCGACCCTGCTGACCGTGGCGCCGTCGACCGTGATGTTCCGGGTGGCGTGGCCGCGTCCGCCGCCCGACACGAACTCGAAGGCGCTGTAGGGGCTGTCGGTGATCGTCGTGTTGGTGATGCTGACATTCGCCTCGATCGCGCTGTCGTAGGAGTCGACGCGCAGTGCGCCCATCGGGTGACCCCAGTTGGGGTTCAGCGCCCCGGTGCGCACGAGGGTGTTCCCGGAGACGGTGATGGTCCCGGCGAGCGGCGAGAAGGGGTCGAGGAACTTCTGGTTGGAGATGGCGATGCCGCTGCCGAGGGCGTTGGTGTCGGAGATCAGGTTGTTCTTCACCGCGATGTCGGTGCCGCCGTAGACGGCGATGCCGTTGGCGAGGTTCGGCTGGGTGATGGTGTTGTTCTCGAAGCTGCTGTTGGTGTCGGGGGCGTACAGCGACCACATGGCGAGTGCGTCGTCGCCGTTGTTGCGCAGGAAGTTGTTGCGGACGCGGACACCGCGCGCGTTCCCGTTGAGGTTGAGGCCGTCGGCGGTGGTGTCGAGGATGCGGTTGTTCTCGACGACGAGGTTGTCGTTGTTGCCGGTCAGCCAGAGGCCGACCTTGAGGTGCTGGATCCACATCCCGGAGACGCCGGAGTTGGGTCCGAGTGAGCCGTTGACGAAGTTGTCCGGGTTGGAGTCGACCCGTTCGGTGACCTCGCCGAGGACCGCGAAGTCCTTCAGACGGACTCCTCCGGAGGAGTTGCTCTGGTCGATGAAGCGCGAGGTGTGCACGACGGAGTGCCAGCTGCCCGCGCCCTGCAGAGTGACATTGGCGACGCCTTGGAGCGAGGACGTGATCCGGTAGTCGCCCGGCGGGATCCACACGACTCCGCCCTGTGCGGCGGAGATCGCGTCCCGGAAGGCCTGCGTGGAGTCGCCCTGGCCGCCGGGGTCGGCGCCCTTGTCGGTGACGGACACCGATCCGGCCGGCCGGGTGCCGGCCGCGGCCACCTGCTCGAAGTCGGCGACGTCCACCGTGACCTGGGTGGACGTGGCCTGGAGGGCCACCTTGTCGCCGGCCTGCACGCCGCGGCCGAGGAGCAGCCGGGCGTTGTCGTAGAAGTGGTGGGTCTTGGCGCCGGCGATCCAGGAGGTGTCGACGTAGGAGTACTTGGAGGTGACGGGGAGCGACTTGGCGAGCTTGGTGCCGTTGACGTAGACGTCGAGGGTGCCGGACTGGCCGTCGGGCACGCTGTAGGCGACGTTCACGGCGTTGGCCGTGCGGGGCACGGTGAACTCGACGCGCTGTCCTGCGGCCAGGCGTACGGCCTGGCGCCCGGACGCCTCCGAGGCGAGGGTGCCCTGGGTGTGGTCGGGGCCGATCCTCGTGCCCGTGGAGGTGGCGGTCTCGGCCTCGACCGAGGTGAAGGGCAGGTCGGCGCCCGCGGCCGAGGCCGCGGAATGTGCCGTGGTGGCGCCGAGCAGGCCGGCCGCGAGAGCGACGGCCGTGGCGACCGCCGCGGCGGGCATGCTCCTGACAGATCTGGACATGTGCTGATCCCTTTCATGGTGGGGGTGCGGGGACAGCGGGTGGTGCGGCGGCCCGGCTGCGGCGTCAGGCGCGCAGCCAGGCCGCCGTGTCCCGGGGCAGGCGTCCGTCGGCTTCCAGCGGACCGCTGGTGAGCAACAGCTGCCTGTGCGGCGGGAGTTCGGCCGGAGAGGCGGAGAGGTTGACCACGCAGAGCGGGCCGTTTCCGCGGGTGAAGGCGAGGACGCCGTCGGGTGCGGGCAGCCAGGCGAGCGGGCCGTCGCCGAAGCCGGGCCGGGCGCGGCGGATGCGCAGCGCCTCGCGGTACAGGCTCAGCATCGAGGCGGGGTCTTGCGCCTGGCGGTCGGCGGCGTACGCGGGCCAGCCGGGCGGCTGCGGGAGCCAGGGCTCGCCGCCGAATCCCGCGTGGGGCCCGTCGGCCGTCCACGGCAGTGGTACGCGGCACCCGTCCCGGCCTGGGTCCGTCCCGCCGGAGCGGTGGTGCATCGGGTCCTGGATCCGCTCGCGCGGTATCTCCGCCTCGGGCAGGCCGAGTTCCTCGCCCTGGTAGACGTAGACGGCGCCGGGCAGGGCGAGCGAGAGCAGGGCGGCGGCGCGGGCGCGGCGGGTGCCGAGTGCCAGGTCGGTGGGCGTGCCGAAGGCCTTGGCGGTGAAGTCGAACCCGGTGTCGGCGCGGCCGTAGCGGGTGACCGTGCGGGTCACGTCGTGGTTGCACAGCACCCAGGTGGCGGGGGCGCCGACCGGGGCGTGTTCGGCGAGGGTCTCGTCGATGGCGGTGCGCAGCCGTCCGGCGTCCCAGGGGCAGGAGAGGAACGAGAAGTTGAAGGCGGTGTGCAGTTCGTCGGGGCGCAGGTAGCGGGCGAAGCGCTCGCTGTCGGGGAGCCAGACCTCGCCGACGAAGATGCCGCCGTACTCGTCGGCGACGGCGCGCCAGGAGCGGTAGATGTCGTGGAGTTCGTCGCGGTCGACGTAGGGGTGCGGCTCCCGGCCCTCGACGTGGTCGGGCAGCGCGGGGTCCTTGGCGAGCAGCGCCGCCGAGTCGATGCGTACGCCCGCGACGCCGCGTTCGAACCAGAAGCGCAGGACGTCCTCGTGCTCCTGGCGGACGGCGGGGTGCGCCCAGTTGAGGTCGGGCTGCTCGGGCGTGAAGAGGTGGAGGTACCAGTCGCCGTCGGGCAGCCGGGTCCACACGGGTTCGGCGGAGCCCGCGAACTGGGACGGCCAGTCGTTGGGCGGGAGTTCGCCGTGGTCGCCGCGGCCGGGCCGGAAGTGGAACAGCTCCCGTTCGGGACTGCCGGGTCCGGCGGCGAGCGCGGCCCGGAACCAGGGGTGCTGGTCGGACACGTGGTTGGGCACGATGTCGACGAGGGTGCGGATGCCCAGCTCGCGTGCCTCGGCGATGAGTTTCTCGGCCTCGGCGAGCGTCCCGAAGGCTGGGTCGATCACCCGGTAGTCGGCGACGTCATAACCGCCGTCGGCCAGGGGTGACAGGTACCAGGGGTTCAACCACAGCGCGTCCACGCCGAGTTCGGCGAGGTACGGGAGTCTGGCGCGGACGCCCGCGAGGTCGCCGGTGCCGTCGCCGTCGCCGTCCGCGAAGCTGCGGACGTACACCTGGTAGATGACGGCGGAGCGCCACCACTGGTCCTGCGTGCGGGCAGGGGAAGGCTGTCCCACTGTGCCTACCTTTCTGTGAAGCCGTTCAGGGGGTGGCGTCAGCCCTTGGTGCTGCCCGCGCTGATCCCGGCGATGATGTGCCGCTGGAACACCAGGAACATCACGACCATGGGGATGCTGGCGATCACCATGGAGGCGATCAGCACGGTGAGCGGGATGTTCTGCGACAGCTGGACGAGGGCCACGCTGATGGGCTGCTTGTCGGTGTCCGAGAAGACCATCAGCGGCCAGAGGAAGTCCTGCCAGACGGCCACCAGGGCGAAGATCGACACGACTCCCAGCACCGGCCGGGACATCGGCAGCACGATCGACCGGAGGGTGCGCAGCCGGCCGGCGCCGTCGATCTCGGCGGCCTCCAGGACGTCCCGCGGTATCTGGTCGAAGAAGCGCTTGAGCAGATACAGGTTGAAGGCGTTGGCCACGGCGGGCAGCCAGATGCCGAGCGGGTCGTTGAGCAGGCTGGTGTGGATCAGCGGCAGGTCGGCGACGATGAGGTACTTCGGTACGACCAGTGCCTGCGCCGGGACCATCAGCGTGGCGAGGATGCCGCCGAGGATCACGTTGCCGAAGGCCGGTCTCAGTTTGGAGAGCGCGTAGGCGGCGGCGGTGCAGAACACGAGTTGCAGCACCCAGGCGCCGGTGGCCTGGACGACGGTGTTCCACAGGTGGGTGGGCAGGTCCATCAGGTCCCAGGCGTCCGTGTACCCGCTGAGTCTCCAGTGGTCGGGCACGAGCGTGGGCGGGGTGCGCACGACCTCGTCCGGCGACTTCATGGCGCCGGACACCATCCAGTAGACGGGGAAGAGGAAGGCGACCGCGAACAGCAGCACCACGCCCGTGAAGACGGTCCAGTAGACGGCCCTGCCGCGGGGGCGGGCCAGTGTCAGGGGGGAGATGAGTGTGCGGGTGCTCATGCGTCCTCGCCTCCCGAGCGGGTGAGCCGCAGATACAGGGCGGAGAAGGCGCTGAGCAGCACGAGCAGCATGACGCTGAGCGCGCAGGCGCCGCCGAAGTCGTTGTAGAGGAAGGCGTACTTGTAGATGAGGTACAGCACGGTGACGGTCGCGTTCTCGGGGCCGCCGCCCGTGATCACGAAGGGTTCGGTGAAGACCTGCATCGTCGCGATGATCTGCAGCAGCATCAGCATGAGGATGATGAAGCGGGTCTGCGGGATCGTCACGTGCCGGATCCGCTGGAGCAGGCTCGCGCCGTCGAGTTCCGCGGCCTCGTACAGCTCGCCGGGGATGCCCTGGAGCGCGGCCAGGTAGATCAGGACGGTGCCGCCCATGTTGGCCCAGGTGGCGACGACGACCAGGGAGACGAGCGCGGTGTCGGCGCCGTTGGACCAGTTCGAGGTCGGCAGGTGCAGGAAGCGCAGCGCCTCGTTGGCGAGGCCCGCTCCGGGATCGTAGAACCACTTCCACAGCAGCGCGCTGACCACCGGCGGGATCATCACCGGCAGGTAGACCACGACCCTGAAGAAGGCCTTGGCGTGGCGCAGTTCGTTCAGGACGAGCGCCAGGACGAACGGGACGGCGAAGCCGATGAGCAGGGCGATGACGGTGAAGGTGAGCGTGTTGCGCCAGGCTGCGGAGAACTCGGGGTCGTGGAAGACCCGGGTGAAGTTGTCGGTGCCGACCCACTCCGCGCCCGCTCCCGGCGTGTACTTCTGGAAGGCGATCACGACGGCGCGGATCGCCGGGTACCAGGAGAACAGCGCGAAGCAGAGCACGCCGCCGGCCAGGAAGGCGTACGCACGTGACTGGTCGGCGAGGCGGCGGCGCCACGGGCTCCCCGTCCGGCGCCGGGCCGGCCGCCGCACCGCCTCCGGCGTTCCGGCGGCGGCCGGAGCCGGGGCGGGGGGCTTCGATGCGGTCTTCATGGACGGTGTCAGCCTCGGGCCAGAATGGAGTCGATCTTGCCGGAGGCGTCCTTCAGGAGCTGGTCGACGTCGGCGTCCTTCTTGGTGAGCACGGCGGAGACGGCGCCGTCCAGGACCGAGTAGATCTGCTGGGCGTGCGGCGGCTCGATCTTCATCTCAAGGTTCTGGTTGCCGTCGAGGAAGGGCTGGTAGTTCCGCATCGGCACGTTGGCGTTGGCCTTCTTGATCTCCTGGTCCCTGGCGTCGGCGGCGCCGGTGAAGAGCCGGGGCTCGGGCAGGCCGACCGGGGCGTCGTGCTTCTTGGCGCGGGCGTAGTCGCCGAGGAAGCCGTCTCCGGGCGTCAGGAACATGTGGTCCAGCCACTTGAGGCCGGCCTTGATCTGTTCCGGGGTGGCCTTCTTGTTGAACATGTAGCCGTCGCCGCCGATGAGCGTGCCCTTGCCGCCGGGCATCGGGGCGAGCGCGAGGTCCTTGTAGTCGCCGCCCTTCTCCTTCACGAGGATCGGGATGTTGTCGGGTGCGGAGAGGTACATGCCGAGCTTGCCCGAGCCCATCAGCTGCTGGACGTCGTTGATGACGAGGAGCTGCTTGCTGCCCATGGAGTCGTCGCTCCAGCGCATGTCCTTGAGGTTCTGCAGGACGGCCTTGCCCTCGGGGGTGTCGACGGCGGCCTTCCTGCCGTCCTCGCTGACCACGTTTCCGCCCTGGGAGTACATCTCGGCGGTGAAGTGCCAGCCGCCCTGGTTCTGGGCGCTGTAGTCGGCGTAGCCGACGGTGCCGTCGCCGAGGGCGGCTATCCTCTTGGCCGCCGCGCGCAGTTCCGCCCAGGTCGCCGGGGGCTTCTCGGGGTCGAGGCCGGCCTTCTCGAAGAGTTTCTTGTTGTAGATCAGGCCCATCGAGTAGCCGGTGCGCGGGATGCCGTAGACCTTGCCGTCGACGGTGTAGATGTCGCGCAGCTGCTGCTGGATGGTGTCGTAGCTGTCGAGGTCCTTCACGTAGGGCGTGAGGTCGGCGGCCTGGTTGATGTCGACGACGTGCCCGGCATCCGTGAAGTACGTGTAGAACACGTCCTCCATCTGACCGCCGGCGAGCTTGGCGTCGAAGGTCTTGGGGTCCTGGCAGGGGAAGGCGTCATGGGCGACGACGTCGATGTCCGGGTTCTGCTTCTCGAAGGCCTTGATGTCGGCCTCGAAGAACGATCGGTCGACCTTGGCGCTCTTGGGCGGCATGCAGTTGACCGTGATGCGGGTCTTGCCGCCCGCGGCGTCGTCGTCGGAACCGCAGGCGCTCACGGCGCTGAGCGTGAGGGCCGAAGCCACGAGTGCGGTGCAGGTGCGGCGGAACCCGGTGCTTCTCATCGGTGGACCCCTTTGGGCAGGTGCGTGGAAGGCCCACGGCGGCACACCGGGTGGTGTGCGGCCGTGTCTGGCGCCGCACACTCAAGCACCGCCGACATCGGTCCGCAATATCTCGCGCAGAATCCGTAATTATTTGACAGTGCCGTGGATCGCAACGGTGCGTCGCTTGCACGAGGCCCGCGAAGCCCGTGTCGCGTTTGCGCGGCGGGGCGTCGGCGTGCACGGAACGCGGGGAGCGGCCGGGCCCCCCGGGTGTGCGGGACGTCGCGCCAGGGGTGCCCAGGGGCGGCGGTGTCAGCCGCGCGGCGCCTGCGCGGCGCGGTGTCAGCCGCGCGGCGCCTGCGCGGTCGAGCCGCGCACCACCAGTTCCGGCTCGAACAGGAGCTCCTCGGCCGGTACGGAGCTGCCGCCGATCTGGGCGTTCAGCAGTTCGACGGCGGCCCGGCCCATGGCCTCGATGGGCTGCCGGACGGTGGTCAGCGGGGGTTCGGTGCAGTTCATGAACGCGGAGTCGTCGTAGCCGACGACGGAGACCTGCGCGGGGACGGCGAGTCCCTTGCGCCGGGCGGCCCGTACGGCGCCGAGCGCGAGCGGGTCGCTGGCGCAGATGATGCCGGTGACCCCGCGGTCCAGCAGCCGGGTGGCGGCGGCCTGTCCGCCCTCCAGGGAGAACATGGCGCGGGCGATGTGCTCGTCGGGCAGGTCGGCACCGAAAGCGCGGGCCGCCGCCAGTTTGCGCTGCGAGGGCATGTGGTCGGCGGGGCCGAGGACGAGCCCGATCCGCTCGTGCCCCAGCGAGGCCAGGTGCCGCCAGGCCTGCTCGGTGGCGACGGCGTCGTCGCAGGAGACGCCGGGGAAGCCGAGGTGTTCGATGGACGCGTTGACCAGGACCACCGGGATCCTGCGGTCCGCGAGCCGGCGGTAGTGGTCGTGCGGCGCGTCGGCCTGCGCGTACAGGCCGCCCGCGAAGACCACGCCGGACACCTGCTGCTGGAGCAGGAGTTCCACGTAGTCGGCCTCGGACACCCCGCCCTTGGTCTGCGTGCACAGGACGGGTGTCAGTCCGAGCTGGGCGAGCGCCCCGCCGATCACCTCGGCGAAGGCAGGGAAGATCGGGTTCTGCAGCTCGGGCAGCACCAGGCCCACCAGCCGGGCGCGTTCGCCGCGCAGTTGCGTGGGCCTCTCGTAACCGAGGACGTCGAGCGCCGAGAGCACCGCCTGCCGGGTGGCGTCGGAGACTCCGGGCTTGCCGTTGAGCACCCGGCTGACCGTGGCCTCACTGACCCCGACCTTCTTGGCCACCTGAGCAAGTCGTCGCGTCATGCGCGCAAGAATAGCGCAAGCCATGCAAGCGGCTTGCGTTGTCCGGGGCCGATGCGCAGGTTCGCCAGTGAGGACGCAGGGAGCTCTCATCCCGGCCCCGGCCGTGCCGAGCAGCCGCGGGGAGGCGCCGGTGACGCGGGAGGGGCCGGGAGCCGCTACACGACGCGGAGGTGTGCGGCGCCGTGCCGGGCCGGGCGGGTCCTGCGCGGGACGAGCGGCGTGCGGCGTGCCTCGCGCAGGACCAGGGTCAGGCGCGTATAGCCCATGTCCTGAAGGGTCTTGGGGGTCTCACCGACGACCCGGCAGTCCGTACGGCCCCAGCGCGGGTCGGGGTGCACGAGCGGGCGCACCGCTCCGTCCTGCTCCACGCCCTGGGGGCCCACGGCCCGGATCCAGTGCGGCAGCCCCTGCCGGTAGGCGGCCTCCATGAGGGGGTCCTGGGCGATGTCCCGGCGGATCGACTGCAGACCGCGGTCCTGCGCGTGCCGCTCCACGGCGGCGGCGAAGTGGGCCAGCATCGGCAGACACCAGCTCGACTCGTGCTCGCCGAGAACCGTGGCCGCATCGGGGTGGAACAGGACGAACCGCAGGAAGTTGTCGCCCGGCATCGCCGTCGGATGCGGGCCGACACCACGGAAAAGTGTCTCGAACGCGGCGTTGGACAGGACGACGTCCCATCGGTGGTCGAGCACGACCGACGGAAAGGGGAGAGCGTCGAGAAGCGTGGCGTAGTCCTGGAGATACGCCTGAGCCTCGAGACTCTCGGGGACGGGCCGCGGCTGTGACCGCTGCCCTCCTGCCTGGTACGCCATCGGGAGGTCACCCCTCTTGCCTATGCGGCCTTCACGCGGCGCCCCGATCCTGCTGCCCGGAGCGGAGTCGTGTCAACTATCGTGGCATTTGGCGCCTGTTGACGGCTGAATCCCGCCACAGTTGTGGCGAGACCTGGCTGTGGGTTCGAACGAGCGGCTACTCTCCGGGGGGTTCCTGAGTATCTTGTGAGAGACCTGAGAGAGACGTAGGAGATCTGTCGGTGACGGATGGCTTCGAGGTTCCGGGCGCCGTGGCGACGGTTCTGCTGCCGGCCGTCGTGGCCCGGGTCACCGCACTCGCCGACCGGCTCGGTGTGCCGCACGGCGAGATCTTCGACGTGCGACGCCTGTCGGCCGAGTCCGGCGTCCCCGAACCGGTGGTCAAGGCCCTGCTGAGCGGCAGGCCCGCCGGCGAACCCGACCTGCAGACGCGGTTCCTGCAGCGGTTCGACCTGCTGCGCCGCACGCGGCTCAAGCCCAACGGGCGCAAGTACACGCAGCAGGAGATCGCCGACGGCGCGGGCATGTCGCGGCAGCAGGCCGGAGCCCTCATCAACGGCGACCGGCGGCCCACCATGGAGCACTGCGACGCGATCCAGCGCTTCTTCCGGGTGCACGCCGGATTCCTCACGGCCGAGGACCCCGAGGCGCTCGCGAGCGCGCTCCAGCGCTGCGAGCAGGAACTCCTCCAGCAGCTCGCCGACCGTGAACGCGCGGCGGCCCTCGCCGCCGACGACCCGCTGGAGCGGCTGCTCCAGGACCACGGCGTCCGCGGCATCGCCTGGCGGGCCGCGCAGCTGCCCACGGACCAGCACCGGGACAAGGTCGCGGAATGGCTGGACATGCTCCTGGAAAGCGTCAAGCGGCCCGAGTCGTGATCCGGGGGAGAACAGTGGGCATTGGCAGGGAGATGCGCCGCCTGTGCGGCGAGCTGGTCGCGGAACTCTCGCTGCCCGCGCCGGCGGAGCCCGCCGACCTGTACGGCGCCCTGTGCGACGCCATGAGCAGGCGCCGCGGCCGTCCCGTCCAGTACCGCACGGCCGCCTTCCCGCCCGGCACCGCCAGCGGGCTGTGGCTCGACATGGCCGACCAGGACCTCGTCATCATCGAGCAACGCACCGCCCCCGACCACCAGTTGGTGATCCTCGGGCACGAGCTGTGGCACATGAAGGCCGGGCACTGCGGCCATCATGTGCAGGGCGCGGCCGTCGCGGCCCGGCTGCTGCGCGACGACGCGGATCTCCAGGCCACCGTGCTCAGGGTGGCGGCCCGCACCCGGTTCGACCTCGGCGACGAGCAGGACGCCGAGAGCTTCGGCCTGCTCCTCGCCAGCAAGTGCCGCAGGTGGCTGACCGGTTCGCCGCTGCGCGGGCCGGTGCGGCGGGACGACCTGGCGGGCCGGATCGAGGCCTCCCTGGGCTACCGCGGGCCGCAGGGCTGAGCACCCCGGAAGACCCCGAGGACCATGGACGGATCCAGCTACTACATCCCCGCCGTCGCCATGGGCGTCTCCCTCGCCGTGAAGGCGCCCGCGCTCCTCCGGGGCTGGCGCGACCCGCTGCTGCGGTCCGTGGGCGTGCTCCTCGCCCTGGCCGGTCTCGTCTTCCTCTTCGCCGCCCCGCCCACCATCGCCGAGGTCAACGAACTCACCGGCGTCCCGAACTTCTCGGCGCCGCTGGTCTACTGCCTGCTGAGCGCCTTCAGCGCCTCCTGCCTCGTACTGATCGTCAACTGGCGCGGCGGGCCCCCCGAGTCGACCCGCCGCGTCTCCCGGCGCTGGACCGCCGGGTACACCCTGGTGAGCGTGGCACTGGTGGTCCTGTTCGTACTCGGCGACACCCCCGAGGAACGGCTGCGGGACTTCGACACCCACTACGCCAACACGCCCTTCGTCCGCGAGATGATCGTGCTCTATCTGGTGGCGCTCACGGTCGCGGGCGTCGCGGTGAACGTCATGTGCTGGCGCTGGGCGCTCCAGGTGCGCGGCTGGCTGCGTGCCGGGCTGCTCACCATCGCGACCGGCTTCCTGTGCAACATCCCGTACGCGGCGGCCAAACTGACCGCCGTGGCCGCCCGGTGGAACGGCGGCGACCTGGACGGCCTGAGCACCTACGTGGCCCCCGTGCTCGCCTCGCTCGGGGCGCAGCTGAGCGCGGTCGGATTCTGCCTCCCGCTGGCCGGGCGGCGCGTCGGGGACATCTGGAGCACCTGGTCGACGTACCGCAGGCTCGGGCCGCTGTGGCGGGAGCTGAACTCGGTCGCCGGGCACGGGGAGCGGGCGGTGCGGATCGCCTGGTGGTCCCCCGCCGAACTCCAGGTCACCCAGCGGGAGTCCGACATCCACGACGGAATGCTCGGCCTGTACCCCTACTTCGACACCGAGGTGCGCTCCTTCGCCTACGACGCCGCCGTGGCGGCGGGTGCGGAACCCGCCGAGGCGCGGGCCGAGGCGGACGCCGCGATGGTGTCGGCGGCCGTACGGGCGAGGGCCGCCGACCCGGAGGGCAGGGTCATCAGCTCGGCGGCGGCCTCCGCCGCCCCCGCGCCGCCGGAGGCGGCGGCCGACGGTCCCCGCGACCTCGTGCGGATGTCGGTCGCCCTGCGCCGGTCACCCGTGGTCGCGGCCGTCCGGCGACGGGCCGCGACGACCGGGCAGGCCCCCGGCCGGGGGAAACGCTCCCGCTGACCCTGTCCGGCCAACGAATTCACAATGTTCCACGTCCGCCGGGCGGGCGAACCCACGGCTGCGGAAGCCGGATTGTCAGTGGGGGACGGCAAGCTGGAGTCACGTACCGCTTCGACCAGCCGACCCGGGGAGAGCCGTCCGATGCCGACCGCCGTACTGACCGACCACGAACGCGCCGCCGTGCAGGCCTATCTGCGTCTCCTCCAGACCGTTCGCGCCGCGTTCGACGGACTGCCGGACGCCGGGCGCCCGCCCGTGGTGCCGCCGGCCGCGCTCGCCGAGGCGGAGCGCGCGCTCGCGGCGGCCGGCCTCGCGGGCAACGAGGCGGAGTTCTTCCGGCTGCTGCACAGCTGGTGCCCGCGGTCGGGGTGAGGCCGGCGGGGACGGATCCGAGCGGTGGTCCTCAGCGGCGCGGCACGGTGAGCGCCGTCGCCAGCAGGCCCCGCTGGACGGTCCAGCGTCCCTCGAAGGCCTGGACGCGCGCGCCGTCCACCAGCGGCCCCGGCACGAGGAGTTCGGCGCGGAGGCGGCCGGTGCGCGGCGCGGCGTCCCCGGTCTGCGGATCCGGGAAGAGGTCGATGTCCGCCTCGGAGAAGTCCAGCCACTGCCCGGTCAGGGGGAACCACGCCTTGTAGACGGACTCCTTGGCGCTGAACAGCAACCGGTCCCAGTGGACGGAGGGGACGGCCGCCGAAAGCCGCCGCAGCCGCTCCCGCTCCGTGGGCAGGACGATGGCGTCGAGGACACCCTCGGGGAGTTCCAGGTGGGGCTCGGCGTCGATGCCGAGGGAGGCGAGGTCGGCGGTGCGGACCAGCGCGGCGGCGCCGTAGCCCTCGCAGTGCGTCATGCTGCCGGTCAGGCCCTCCGGCCAGCGGGGGGCTCCGCGCTCGCCCGGCAGGATCGCCCGCGGGGGCACGCCGAGCTTCTCCATGGCGCGCCGGGCGCACGCGCGCACGGCGGTGAACTCCCGGCGGCGCTTCGCCACGGCGCGCGCTATCAGCGCCTCTTCCTCGGGGTACAGCGCGGCGCGCCCGGCCTCGTCGTCACCGAACGTCTCCACGGCCACGACCGGCTCCGGGAGCAGTTCCTCGATCACCCGGCTCCGACCTCCATCGGCAGAATGCGGCGCGGCGTACCGTGCGGTCCCGGACGTCTGCTCCACTCGCGGGGGTAGCCCACCGACACCTCTTCGAAGCGGACGCCCTGGTGATAGGTGGTCCGCGGGATGTGGAGATGACCGTAGACCATCACGGCCGTGCGGAACCTGCGGTGCCAGTCGGCGGTCAGCCCGGTGCCGCACCACATCGCGAATTCGGGATAGTGCAGGATGTCCGTCGGGTGCCGGTCCAGCGGGTAGTGGTTGACCAGCACCGTGGGCAGCTCTTCGGGCAGCTCGGCGAGTCTGCTCTCGGTCTCGGCGACCCGGGCCCGGCACCAGGCGTCGCGGCTGGGGTACGGGTCGGGGTGCAGGAGATGCTCGTCGGTGCAGACGATACCGGTCGACTCCGCGTAGTCGAGACCCTGCGCCTTGGTCTCGCAGCCCTGCGGCAGGAACGAGTAGTCGTAGAGCAGGAAGAGGGGCGCCACGACCGCGGGGCCGCCCCGGCCCTCCCACACGGGGTAGGGGTCCTCGGGGGTGAGGACACCGATCTCGCGGCACAGCGCGACGAGGTGTTCGTAGCGGGCGACGCCGCGCAGGGTGACGGTGTCCTTCGGGTGGGTCCACAGCTCGTGGTTGCCGGGGGTCCAGATCACCTTGCGGAAGCGTCCGGCGAGCGTTTCCAGGACCCACCGGATGTCGGCCACGGTCTCCGCGACGTCTCCGGCCACCAGGAGCCAGTCGTCGTCGGTCGTGGGGCGCATCCGCTCGACCAGGGCGCGGTTCTCGGCGTATCCGACGTGCAGATCGCTGATGGCCAGCAGGTGCCCGGCACGGCCGGCCGTCGCGTCCACTCCCGCTCCCTCCTAGATCCTTGTGGACCACAAGAACACATCCGCCGGGCACCGACAAGAGCGGCTCGACCGGGTTCCGAGTCCACGTTCCGGGAGTCCGCGCGGACCGCCCGTGGGGGCCGCCTGCCAATCCGTAACACGCCCGTGGCGCCACGGAGGCCCCGCGCCCCCTATGATCGGGCCAACACCACTGCCACGAGCCTCTTCGGCGTACGGCCTCGGTGTACCTCCCTCTACCCTCGGCCGGGCCCGGCCCGCTCCGCCGTGCCCGCACACCCTGAAAGGTGGCCTGCATGGCCTCTCGCGTACGCGTCTGGCTCAACCGCACGTACGCGGAGAACGTGTTCTTCATGGATCAGCTGCGGCGCAATCCGCACGACCGGCCGGTCGAGATCCGTGTCACACACGGCGACGCCGACTCCCCTCTCCTGGCCGCGGCCGACAGCGCCGCGCTGGAGCCGGAGGGACTCTCCCGGGCCGCGTACGTGGAGTACGCGCTGGACCAGTGCGCACGGCACGGCATCGACGTGTTCGTGCCCGTCCTGCACCAGGCCGAGATCGTGGCGCACCGCGCGGAGTTCGCGGCGCTCGGTACGGCCCTGCTCGCGCCGCCCGCCGAGGCCGTGTCCGTCTTCCACGACAAGGTGACGGCGTACGAGGCGGTGCAGGCGCAGGGGGTGCCGGTGCCGCCGTGGTGGCGGGTGCGGACGGCGGAGGAACTCCTCGCGGCGGTCGAATCGCTGGAGGCCGACGGCCACCAGGCGTGTTTCAAGCCCGCGGTGGGCGCGGGCGGGGTGGGCTTCCGCGTCGTCACCCGCGAACCGTTCTCGCTCACGCACCTCGACGGCTTCCCCGGTGCGCAGGTGCCGCTCGACATGGTCGTGGAGGCGGTGCGGCGGGCCGAGCAGCCGGTGGACTGGCTGGTGATGCCGCTCCTGGGGGAGCCGGAGGTGTCCGTGGACTGCCTCACCGGACCCGACGGCCGGGTGCGGATGGCCGTGGGCCGCACCAAGAACGGGCGGCGCCGCGGTTTCACGCTCCACCCGTCGTGGACCGGACCGGCCCGACGGGTCGCCGAGGCGTTCGAACTGCACTATCTGACGAACATCCAGTTCCGGATGTACGGGGACGAGCCCGTCCTCATGGACGTCAACACGCGTCCGGCGGGCGGGCTGCACCAGCTCGCGCAGTGTGGTGTCAACGCCCCTTGGGCGGCCGTGCAGTTGGCGCTCGGTGAGGAGCCGGGCGACCTGACGCCCGCGCGGCTCGCGCAGGACTACACGGTGGTGTCGGGTCCGCGGCCGCTGCGCCCCCTCTCGCTGCCGCGGCAGCGGACGAACACCCCGGCTCAGCCACTGCCCGCGGTGCCTTCGCCGACGTCCCAGGCATCCCAGACCTCCCTGGGCTCAGCGGCTGCCGCGCAGGACGCGACGACGACCACCGCGACGGCACCCGCCTGAGGGCTGTCCCGGGGGAAGCGGCCGGTGGCGCGGCGCAGACATGATCCCCATCCCCCGCCATCCCGGGTCGTGCGTGCGGGCGCGAGGGTGGTACCGGCCTTCCTACCGTCGAAGCGTCCCTGGCTCCCCTCCCTCATCGGGACGAGTATCGGACGCATGACGATCACCTTCATCACCGGAGCCAACAAGGGGCTCGGCCGCGAGACCGCCCGCCGCCTGATCGAGTGCGGCCACACCGTGCTCGTCGGAGCCCGCGACCGCGAGCGGGGCGAGGAGACAGCCGCCGCGCTCGGCGCCCGCTACGTCCCCATCGACGTGACCGACGACGCGTCCGTGGCCGCCGCCGCCGCGAACGTCGCCGAACACGAGGGCAGGATCGACGTCCTGATCAACAACGCCGGTGTGCACGGCCCCGTCGGCGATCCCGGCGACCTCACCGCCGCCGACGCCCGCGCCGTCCTCGACGTCAACGTCATCGGTGTCGTCCGCACCACCACCGCGTTCCTGCCGCTGCTGCGCCGCTCGGACGCCCCGGCGATCGTCAACGTCAGCAGCGGCATGGGCTCCCTCGCCCTCACCCACGACCCGGGCCGGCCCGAGTCACGGGTCGTCGCGCCGCTGTACACCTCGTCGAAGGCGGCGCTGACGATGTTGACCACGCAGTACGCCAAGGGGCTCCAGGGCATCCGCGTCAACGCCGCCGACCCCGGCTACACCGCGACCGACCTCAACGGTCACAGCGGCCCCCAGACCGTCACCGAGGGCACGGACGCGATCGTCGCCCTCGCCACCGAGGAGCCCGGCGCCGGTACCGGACGCTTCGTCTCCCGTCACGGGGAGATCGCCTGGTCCTGAAACCGGCCGCACCGGAACCGAATTGCAACAACCGGTCTGGACCAATTCCGGGCCCACCTCTTGACAGTGGCATTGGTCCATACCAACTTGGTTGCGCACTCCCCCGCATTCCCCTGCACTCCCGAACACCCCCATTTCTCCAGGGAGATCGCGTGCGCATCACACTGTTCCGGCGTTCCAGACGACGCCTCCTCGCCCTGCTCGGCACCGCCGCCCTGGCCATGACCGGGGCGGTCGCTCTGCCCGGTACGGCCCAGGCGGCGAACGTCCTGACCAATCCCGGCTTCGAGTCGGGCGGCCTCTCCCCCTGGACCTGCACGGGCAACCTGGGTTCGGTCGTCTCCAGTCCCGTGCACGGCGGCTCCAAGGCCCTCGCGGGGGCCGCGAGTTCGAGCGACAACGCCAAGTGCACCCAGACCGTCTCCGTCCAGCCGAACACCACGTACAGCCTCTCGGCGTGGGTGCGCGGCAGCTACGTCTACCTGGGGGTGGACGGCGGCGCCTCGACGTGGACGTCCTCCGCCGCGGGCTACAGCCAGCTGGCCCTGTCCTTCACCACCGGCGCCTCGCAGACCAGCGCCAAGATCTACACCCACGGCTGGTACGGCCAGGGCACCTACTACGCCGACGACATCAGCCTGGACGGCCCCGGCGGCGGTGGTTCGGACGCGCAGGCACCGTCGGCTCCGGCGAGCCTGCGGTCCACGGGCAAGACCTCGTCGAGCGTGTCCCTCGCCTGGAACGCGTCGACGGACAACGTCGGCGTGACGGCGTACGACGTCTACAGCGGCTCGAACCAGGTGCTCACCGTCTCCGGCACCAGCGCGACGGTCAGCGGGCTCTCGCCCAGCACGGCCTACAGCTTCACGGTCAAGGCACGCGACGCGGCGGGGAACACCTCGGGCGCGTCCAACGCGGTGAGCGTGACGACCGACGCCGGCGGGGGCGGCGGCACCGGCTTCAAGCAGGCGGCGCCCTACCTCTACCTCGGCTGGGGCGACCCGCCGAGCGCGACCTCGGTGATGAGCTCGACGGGCATCAAGTGGTACACGATGGCGTTCATGCTCGACCAGGGCGGCTGCAACCCGGCCTGGGACGGCAGCCGTCCCCTCACCGGGGGCAACGACCAGAGCGTCATCAACTCCATCCGGTCCGCGGGCGGTGACATCGTCCCGTCGTTCGGCGGCTGGTCGGGCAGCAAGCTCGGCGCCAACTGCTCCTCCGCGAGCGCGCTCGCCGCGGCGCTGCAGAAGGTGATCGACGCCTACAGCCTCAAGGCGATCGACATGGACATCGAGAACACCGACGAGTTCGAGAACGCCGCTGTCCAGGACCGCATCCTCACCGCACTGAAGACCGTCAAGGCGAACAACCCGGGCCTGCGCACGATCATCACGTTCGGCACGACGACGACCGGTCCCACGTACTGGGGCAACCGGCTCATCGAGCAGGCCAAGGCGCTCGACGCCGGGATCGACGTCTTCACGATCATGCCGTTCGACTTCGGCGGCGGATCCGACATGTACGGCAGCACGGTGAGCGCCACCGAAGGCCTGAAGACCAAGCTCAGGTCGACCTTCGGCTGGGACGACGCGACGGCCTACTCCCACATCGGCATCTCCGGCATGAACGGCCTGAGCGACCAGCAGGAGAACACCACTCCCGCGATGTGGGCCCAGATCCGCGACTGGGCGAACTCGCACCACATCGCCCGCCTCGCCTTCTGGTCGGTCAACCGCGACCGCCCCTGCCCCGGTGGCGGCGTGACGAGCAACTGCTCGGGCATCAGCCAGACCGACTGGCAGTTCACCTCCATCACGGCCGGGTTCACCGGCTGACGCTCTCCGCGTGGGGGTACCGGGCCGCCGGTCGGCCGGGTACCCCCACGCGCACGTCCGGCCACGGCTACTTCAGGTAGGCCAGCCCCGGATGCGCCGCCGTGTAGCCGGTGACCAGCCGGTGGGCGACGTTCACCGAGTCGACCAGGGGGTGCAGGGCGAAGGCCTTGACGGCGGTGGTGCGGGAGCCCGACTCCGCGGCGGCGAGGACCTCGCGCTCGACCGCCTTGACCGCGCACACCAGCCCGGTGGCGTGGTACGGAAGCGGGTCCACCGCGACGGGGTGCGCGCCGTTGGCGTCGACCAGGCACGGCACCTCGATGACGGCCTCGGCGTCCAGGACGGCGAGGGTGCCGCGGTTGCGGACGTTCAGGATCAGCGTGGTGCGCTCGTCGCGGGCGATGGCCCGCATCAGGGCGAGGGCGACCTTCTCGTAGCCGCCCGACAGGTCGTCCGCGTCGCGCTCGCCGGCGCCCGCCGCGTCCCGGTTCTCCGCCATGTACGTCGCCTCGCGCTCGGCGCGCGTGCGGTCCCAGGCCGTCAGCGCCGCGGCACCGGGGCGCCGCATCTCCTCGTAGAAGGCGGCCTGCTGGTCGCGCAGGAAGGCGCCGCGGGTCTTCTTCGCCGCCTGGTAGGCCCGTACGGTCTCGCGGTTGAAGTAGTAGTAGTGCAGGTACTCGTTCGGGACGGCGCCCAGGGACCGGAGCCAGTCGGCGCCGAAGAGCCTGCCTTCCTCGAAGGAACCGAGCAGCCCGGGGTCGGCGAGCAGGCGCGGGAGCTCGTCCCGGCCCGCGACGCGCAGACCGCGTACCCAGCCCAGGTGGTTGAGACCGACGTAGTCGATCCAGGCCTCTCGGGGGTTCGCGCCGAGCACGCGGGCGATACGGCGGCCGAGGCCGACCGGGGAGTCGCAGATGCCGATCACGCGGTCGCCGAGGTGCCGTGACATGGCCTCGGTGACCAGTCCCGCGGGGTTGGTGAAGTTGATGACCCAGGCGTCGGGGGCGAGCCGGGCCACGCGCCGCGCGACGTCGGCCGCGACCGGCACGGTGCGCAGGCCGTACGCGACGCCCCCGGCGCCCACCGTCTCCTGGCCGAGGACACCCTCGGCGAGGGCGACGCGTTCGTCCGCCGCCCGCCCCTCGAGGCCGCCGACGCGGATCGCGGAGAAGACGAAGTCGGCGCCGCGCAGGGCGTCGTCGAGGTCGGTGGTGACGGTCACCACGGGGGCACCCTGCTGCCCTGCCGCCTGCTCGGCGAGGACCCGGGCCACCGCCGAGAGCCGTTCCGCGTCCACGTCGTGCAGCACGACATGGGTGACGCGGCCCTCGGCCCGGTCTGCGAGGAGCGCCCCGTACACGAGCGGCACCCGGAACCCGCCGCCACCCAGAATCGTCAGCTTCACGCCACTCCTGCCTTCCCCGGCTGTCCTGCCACGATCACCCCTACGCCCGCTGCCGCCGCGGCGTACCGCGTCGGTGCGTCGGCCGGCGTGTCCGTCTCTATCACGCCGGACGCCTCCCGGTCCCGGGGCTTCACACGGTCCGTCGCAGGGAACGTGACTGGTCGGCGGGCAGGGCCGGCCGGGCACAGGGCCGCAGGACCGGCGCTGCCGGCGCGCCGCGCACGGTGCCGGAGGGATTCCGGGCGGCCGCGGCCCCGGGCCCGTCCGACCCGGCCGGAACGACGGAGGCGCGCACGGTGCCGGGCACCCCGCGCACCTTCCGGCCACCGCGTCCGCGGCCGTCGCCGGCCCGGTGAAGAGCGGGATGAAGGGGGACGGCGTCAGGCAGCCGTGGGCGACGGGCGCGCCGAAGGGACCCCGCGCGGCCCGCCGGACACACGACGCCGCTCGGAACGCGCGGCGGGGACCGGCGTCATCCGGCCTGTTCCCGCGCGGTTCGGCTCCGCTCGTTGACCGCCCCCGACGCCGCTCCTACTGTCCGAGCGAGCGCCGAGGGAGTTGCCGACGATCCGCCGCAGCCTGCCAGGAGGCCGTCATGACGCACGCCACGCGCACAGCCGCAGCCGGGGATCCGGCCGGGCCGCGGACCCTGCCCCAACTCGTGGAGCGCAACGCCCGGCTCCATCCGGGCCGGCCGGCCCTGTCCTGGCGGGAGCCCGGCGCCGACGAGTGGAACACCCTGGACTGGGCCGGGGTACGGGACCGCACCACGCGCCTCGCGGCGGGATACGCCGCGCTGGGCGTCGGCCGGGGCGACCACGTGCTGCTGATGATGGCCAACCGGCCCGAGCACTGGCTGTCCGACCTCGCGCTGGTGCGCCTGGGCGCGGTGCCGGTCACCGTGTACGGCACCTCCGCGGAGCCCCAGCTGGCGCACATCGCGCGCAACTGCCGTGCCTCCGTGGCCGTCGTGGAGGGCGCCGCCGAGGCCGCCCGGTGGGCGGCGCCGCTGGACGACGAGGACACCCCGCTCACCCGGCTGGTCGTGGTGGAGCCCGGGAGCGGGGGCGCCCACCTGCCGTACTCCGCCCTGTCCGAGGAGCCGGTGCCGGAGCACTTCGGCACGTCGCTCGACGCGTCGCGCCTCGACGACCCGGTCACCGTCGTGTACACCTCGGGCACCACCGGCGAGCCCAAGGGCGTGGTGCTCACCCACCGGCAGGTGCTGGCGAACGCCCGCGCCATCGACGGGGTCGTCGAACTCCCGCCGTACGTCGAGCACATCAGCTATCTGCCGTTCGCCCACATCGCGGAACGCATGCTGAGCATCTACGTGCCCTGCCACCGGGTCTCCCACGTCTACCTGTGCCCCGATCCGCAGCGTGTCGCCGAGGCCGTGCGCGCGGTGCGCCCCGCCCAGTTCTTCGGGGTGCCGAGGATCTGGGAGAAGCTGGCCACGACCGTGCGGACCGGGCTCGCGGTGCTGCCCGGGGAGCAGCAGGACGCCGTCGCACAGGCGATGCGGGTGGCGCGGGACCACGTCGCCTGCCGGGAGCGCGGCGAGGAGCCGCCCGCCGGACTCGCCGCGGCCTACGCGCAGGCCCGCGAGCGGGTACTGGTGCCGCTGCTGGCCGCCGGCGGTCTCGACCGGGTCACCTGGGCGGCCAGCGCGTCGGCACCCATGCCGATCGACGTGGTGCGTTTCTGGGCGGGTTTCGGCATCGTCGTGATGGACGCCTGGGGGATGACGGAGACGGCGGGCGTGGCCACCGCGAACAGTCCGCACGGCGGCTTCCGGCTGGGCTCCGTGGGGCGACCCGTGCCCTCGGTGGAGGTCAGGGTCGCCGCGGACGGCGAGCTGGAGGTGCGCGGCGAGTCCGTCTTCGCCGGTTACCTCCGCGAGGACGGGGCGGTGGCGCCCGCCGTGGACGAGGAGGGCTGGCTGCGCACCGGTGACGTGGGCCGTGTCGACGAGGACGGATACGTCTGGATCACGGACCGCAAGAAGGAGATGATCATTACCTCGACGGGGAAGAACGTCTCCCCCGCACTGGTTGAGAACGCACTCAAGGAGCACCCGTTGATCGGGCAGGCCCTCGTGCACGGCGACCACCACTCCTACCTGGTGGCCCTGCTCGTGCTGGACCCGGAGGCGGCGCCGGCCTGGGCGGCTGCCCACGGCATCGGCACCGGGACGGACCCGGCCGCCCTCGCCGGGCATCCCGCCGTGCGCGCCGAGGTGGACCGGGCGGTCGCCGCCGCCAACTCCCGCCTGAACCGGACCGAGCAGGTCAAACGGTACGAAGTGCTGGCCGAGGAGTGGGGTCCCGCGACCGGTGAGCTGACCCCGTCGCTGAAGATGCGCCGCCGTGTCATCCGCGACAGGTACGCGGCGGTACTGGAAGGTCTGTACAAGGACTGAACCCGCCTCCCGCGCACCACGTCGTCCTCCGGGCGGGCCTGCGCCTTCACACCCTGAACTCCGCTTCCCCGTACGGACTTTCTCGGCTTGACCTCTTGACGGCCGGGGTGCCGGAGAGCACATTGGCCGCGCAGCTGCTGTGAGAGCGCTCTCAAAAACCACCCGCACACCTCACTCCGCACCCGAAGAGGGCACCCCCATGAGTGAAACGTCCGGCACACCCGGCAGACGCGCCCCACTGCGGCGCGCTCTCATCGCCGTGTTCAGCACCCTCGGCCTGGCGGCCGCCGCCGCCACGGCCGCCACCCTCCCCGCGACCGCGTCCGCTCCGCCGCCCCCCTCCGGCTGGTCCCAGGTCTTCGTCGACGACTTCACCGGCCCCGCCGGCAGCGGCGTCAACACGACCGACTGGCAGTACACGACGGGCACCAGCTACCCCGGCGGTCCCGCCAACTTCGGTACCGGCGAGATCGAGACGATGACCAGCAGCACCGACAACGTCTCGCTCGACGGCTCCGGCAATCTGCGGATCACCCCGCGGCGCGACGCGTCCGGCCACTGGACCTCGGGCCGCGTCGAGACCAGGCGCACCGACTTCCAGCCGCCCGCGGGCGGCAAGCTGCGCGTCGAGGCCCGCATTCAGATGCCGAACGTGACCGGCCCCGCCGCCAAGGGCTACTGGCCGGCGTTCTGGATGCTCGGCTCCCCCTTCCGGGGCAACTACTGGAACTGGCCGGGCATCGGCGAGCTGGACATCATGGAGAACGTCCAGGGCCTCAACACCGAGTGGGCCACCATGCACTGCGGCACCTCCCCGGGCGGCCCGTGCAACGAGACCTCGGGCATCGGCGGCAACACCCCCTGCACCGGGGCGACGTGCCAGGCCGGGTTCCACACGTACGCCGTCGAGTGGGACAGGTCCACGAGCGTCGAGGAGATGCGCTTCTATCTGGACGGCGTCAACTTCCACACGGTCAAGGCGACTCAGGTCGACGCCACGACCTGGACGAACGCCACGAACCACGGCTACTTCATCATCCTGAACGTGGCGATGGGCGGCGGCTTCCCCGACGCCTTCGGCGGCGGCCCGGACGGCGGGACCGAGCCGGGCCACCCGATGGTCGTCGACTACGTGCAGGTCCTCAAAGCCGCGGGCGGGGGCGGCACCACGCCGCCGCCGTCCGGCAACCGTGACGCGTACAGCGCGATCCAGGCCGAGTCCTACGACGGCCAGGGCGGCGTGAGCACCGAGTCGACCACCGACTCGGGCGGCGGGCAGAACATCAGCGCGATCGGCAACGGCGACTGGGCCCTCTTCAAGGGAGTCGACTTCGGCTCCACGGCGGCCAGGCAGTTCTACGGCCGGGTGGCGAGCGGTGCGGCGGGCGGCGTCAGCGGCCTGGTCGAGGTGCGCCTGGACAGCCGTACGAGCACTCCCGTCGGCAGCTTCGCGGTGGGCAGCACGGGCGGCTGGCAGAGCTGGCGGACGGTCCCGGCGAACATCACCGGCGTCACCGGCACCCACGACGTCTATCTGACCTTCAGCAGCGGCCAGCCGGCCGATTTCGTGAACGTCAACTGGTTCGACTTCGGCCACTGACGGGAGGGACACCACCGGCGGACGGGGAAGGGGCGGGCCCGCGGGCCCGCCCCTTCAGCGCAGCTCCAGCCGGAACTGCGCCGGGGTCAGGTCCGTGTGCTGGTGGAAGAACTTGGAGAAGTTGGCGGCGTCCGGGAAGCCGACGGCGGCGCCGACGCGGCCGATCGGCATGTCCGTGTGGGCGAGGAGCCGTTTGGCCTCCAGCGTCACCCGCTTGTCGATGAAGCCCTTCGGGGTCTCACCGGTCGCCGCCCGCACCGCGCGCACCAGGGTGCGGCGGGAGTAACCGAGCGCGTCGGCATACGCGCTGACGCTGTGATTGGTGGCGAATCCCCGCTCCACCGCGTCCCGGAACCGGGTGAACGTGGTGTCGCCGCCCTCCCGCGCCGCCCCGGCCGAAGTCTCCGCCAGGTGGGCCAGCCGCAGCAGGAACGCCGTCAGGGAGTGCCGCAGCACCGAAGTGCGCAGGCCGGGCGGCAGGGTGACGGTGTCGGCGTACTCGCGCTCCAGCTGGGCGAGGGAGTGCTCCAGGGCGGCGAACCGCGCCGCGTCGGGCCGCAGCAGCGGGGGCTGGTCGTAGCGGTAGAGCCCGGTGGCCTCGACCGTGGCGCGCGGCAGAAAACCCGGTTGCATGGTCAGCACGGTCCCGCGGTACCCGTTGGTACGGGAGAAGCGGTGGACCTGGCCGGGACGGATCCAGAGCAGCTCACCCGCGGCGGCCTCGTACTCGGCGAAGTCGATCATGTGTCGGACGGGACCTTCGTGGAACAGCATGACGACGTGGAAATCGATGCGGTGCACGCGGTCCAGCGGCGCGTCCGCGTGCCAGGTGCGGCCGGTGCCCATCGGTCCCACCTGCATACCGACACCGGAGACGCTCAGGTCGACGGGGAAAGGAAAGGTCTTGATCCCCTCCTGCCCCCGGCTGCCGCCCTGGGATGTTATGTCCGCCATGTCCCTCTCGCGTCGATTCGGTCCCGCACTCGCTGTCCCACTTTCACCGAAGGCTGACACAGAGGCACCTTCCCCAGCAAAAGTCAGACTTTTAAGGTTGAACACGTCCGAGCAGTTTTCCCGCCCATCAAAGGACTTCTTGAAGATGAGCACGCAGACGTTCGACAGTCTCGAATGGACCGAACTCGACCGGCGTGCCGTCGACACCGCCCGCCTCCTGGCGGCCGATGCCGTACAGCAGGTCGGAAACGGACACCCCGGTACCGCGATGAGCCTCGCCCCGGCGGCGTACACCCTCTTTCAGAAGGTGATGCGGCATGACCCCGCCGACCCGGAGTGGACGGGCCGCGACCGCTTCGTGCTCTCCCCCGGGCACACGTCGCTGACCCTCTACACCCAGCTCTTCCTCTCGGGCTACGAGCTCGGCCTCGACGACCTGAAGGCGTTCCGCACGCACGGTTCGAAGACGCCCGGTCACCCCGAGTACGGGCACACCGCGGGTGTCGAGACCACCACCGGCCCCCTCGGCCAGGGTGTCGCGAATGCCGTGGGCATGGCGATGGCCGCCCGCTACGAGCGCGGACTCTTCGACCCCGAGGCCCCGGAGGGCGAGTCCCCCTTCGACCACACCGTCTGGGCGATCGTCTCGGACGGCGACCTCCAGGAGGGCATCTCCGCGGAGGCGTCGTCCCTGGCGGGCCACCAGAAGCTCGGCAATCTGGTCTTCGTCTACGACGACAACCACATCTCGATCGAGGGCGACACCGCCACGGCCTTCTCCGAGGACGTCCTCAAGCGGTACGAGGCGTACGGCTGGCACGTGCAGCGGATCGAGCCCGGCCCGGACGGCGACATCGACGTCCACGCGCTGCACACGGCGCTCAAGGAGGCGCAGGCCGAGACCGGGCGCCCGTCGATCATCGCGATGCGCACGATCATCGCCTGGCCCGCCCCGAACGCGCAGAACACCGAGGCCGCGCACGGCTCGGCGCTCGGCGCCGACGAGGTCGCGGCCACCAAGCGCGTCCTCGGCTTCGACCCGGAGCAGACGTTCCAGGTGGAGCCGGAGGTCCTGGCCCACGCCCGTCAGGCCCTGGACCGGGGCGCCGAGGCCCACGCCGCCTGGGACAAGCGGATCGCCGAGTGGCGTACGGCGCAGCCGGAGCGCGCGAGGCTCTTCGACCGGGTCCTCTCGGGCCAGCTGCCCGAGGACTGGGAGAGCGCGCTGCCGGTCTTCGAGGCCGGCACGTCCGTCGCCACGCGTGCCGCGTCCGGCAAGGTGCTCCAGGCACTCGGCCCGGTCATCCCCGAGCTGTGGGGCGGCTCCGCCGACCTCGCCGGCTCGAACAACACCACGATCGACAAGACCAGTTCCTTCCTGCCGGCGGGCAACCCGCTGCCGGAGGCCGACCCCTACGGCCGCACGGTGCACTTCGGCATCCGCGAGCACTCCATGGCCGCGGAGATGAACGGCATCGCCCTGCACGGCAACACCCGCGTCTACGGCGGCACCTTCCTGGTGTTCTCCGACTACATGCGCAACGCCGTACGTCTGTCCGCCCTCATGCAGCTGCCGGTGACGTACGTGTGGACGCACGACTCCATCGGCCTCGGCGAGGACGGCCCCACCCACCAGCCGGTCGAGCACCTCGCCTCGCTGCGCGCCATCCCCGGCCTGAACGTCGTCCGCCCGGCCGACGCCAACGAGACCGCGATCGCCTGGCGCGAGATCCTCAGGCGGCACGCCACCGCTCCCGCCCCGCACGGCCTCGCCCTCACCCGCCAGGGCGTGCCGGTGTACGAGCCCGACGAGGACACCGCCAGGGGCGGCTACGTCCTGCGGGAGTCGTCCACGGGGACCCCGGACGTCATCCTGATCGCCACCGGGTCCGAGGTGCACGTCGCCGCCGAGGCACGCGAGCGGCTGGAAGCCGGGGGCGTGGGCACCCGGGTGGTGTCGATGCCGTGCGTGGAGTGGTTCCAGGAGCAGCCCGCGGAGTACCGCGAGCGGGTCCTGCCGCCCGCGGTGAAGGCGCGCGTGGCGGTCGAGGCCGGCATCGGCCTGACCTGGTACCGGTACGTGGGTGACGCGGGACGCATCGTCTCCCTGGAGCACTTCGGCGCCTCCGCCGACGCCGGGACCCTCTTCGCCGAGTACGGCTTCACCGCCGAGAACGTCGCCTCCGCCGCGCGGGAATCCCTCGCCGCAGCGCGTGGTTGATCCGATCGCAAGAAAGAAGATGATCACTGTGACCGAAGCAACCGCAGCCGCGGGAGCCCTGGAACGCCTCTCCGGCGAGGGCGTCTCCATCTGGCTGGACGACCTGTCGCGCAAGCGGATCACGTCCGGCAACCTCGCCGAACTCGTGGCACACCAGCATGTGGTGGGCGTCACCACCAACCCCTCCATCTTCCAGGCCGCCATCGGCTCCGGAGAGGGCTACGAGGAGCAGCTCGCCGATCTCGCCGTGCGCGGCGTCACCGTCGAAGAGGCCGTCCGCATGATGACCACGCAGGACGTACGCGCCGCCGCCGACGTCCTGCGGCCCGTGTACGACGCGACGGGCGGCCGCGACGGACGGGTGTCCATCGAGGTCGACCCGCGCCTCGCGCACCGCACCGAGGCGACCGTCGCCGAGGCCAAGCAGCTCGCCTGGCTGGTCGACCGCCCGAACGTCATGATCAAGATTCCGGCGACGGAGGCCGGCCTCCCGGCGATCACCGAGGTCATCGGCCTCGGCATCAGCGTGAACGTGACGCTGATCTTCTCCCTGGAGCGCTACCGCAAGGTCATGGACGCCTACCTGGCCGGCCTGGAGAAGGCGCGGGACGCGGGCATCGACCTGTCCGGCATCCACTCCGTGGCCTCCTTCTTCGTCTCCCGCGTCGACAGCGAGATCGACAAGCGGCTGGCGAAGGTCGGCACGGACGAGGCCCTGGCCCTCAAGGGCCGGGCGGCGCTCGCCAACGCGCGTCTCGCCTACGAGGCGTACGAGGAGGTGTTCGGCGGCGGCCGCTGGACCGCTCTCGACGCCGCGGGGGCCAACAGGCAGCGCCCCCTGTGGGCCTCGACCGGGGTGAAGGACCCGGCGTACAAGGACACGCTGTACGTCGACGAGCTGGTCGCGCCGGGCACGGTCAACACCATGCCGGAGGCCACCCTCAGGGCGACCGGCGACCACGGTGACATCCACGGCGACACGGTGACCGGCGGCTACGACCGGGCGCGCGCCGACCTGGCGGCCGTCGAGGGCCTCGGCATCTCCTACGACGAGGTCGTCGGGCAGCTGGAGGACGAGGGCGTCGCGAAGTTCGAGGCGGCCTGGCAGGACCTGCTGGAGGCCGTGGCGACGTCGCTGGGCCGCAAGGGAGCTGAGACGTCATGAGCGAGACGCCGACCGGGAGCACGACGGACCGGGAGGCCGACGGGACGTCGCCCTCCCCCGCGGGCGACGCGAAGAGCGGCGCGGCGAAGCCGGATGCTCCGACGAAGCGGGCCGGGGCCGCGACGGCGAAGCCGAAGGGCGGGACCGCGGCGGGCGGGACCGGGAGTGACGGCGACGCGTCGGCGGACCTCGCCGGGGCCCTCGGCGTGTCCGGCGCCGACTCCGACTCCGACTGGGAGAACCCGCTGCGCCACCCCCAGGACCGTCGGCTGCCCCGCATCGCCGGTCCTTCGGGTCTGGTCATCTTCGGCGTCACCGGCGACCTCTCCCGCAAGAAGCTGATGCCGGCCGTCTACGACCTCGCCAACCGCGGGCTGCTGCCGCCGGGTTTCTCGCTCCTCGGGTTCGCCCGGCGCGAGTGGGAGGACCAGGACTTCGCCCAGGTGGTGCACGACTCCGTGCGGGAACACGCCCGTACGGAGTTCCGCGAGGAGGTCTGGCAGCAGCTCGCCGAGGGCATGCGCTTCATCCCGGGCGACTTCGACGACGACACGGCGTTCAAGCAACTGCGGTCCGCCGTGCAGGAGTTGGACGCCTCCCGCGGCACCAGCGGCAACTACGCGTTCTACCTCTCCGTACCGCCGAAGTTCTTCCCGAAGGTCGTCAAGCAGCTGAAGAAGCACGGGCTCGCGGACGCACCCGAGGGCTCCTGGCGGCGCGCGGTCATCGAGAAGCCGTTCGGCCACGACCTGGCGAGCGCGCGTGAGCTGAACGCGATCGTGCACGAGGTGTTCGACCCGGACCAGGTGTTCCGTATCGACCACTACCTGGGCAAGGAGACCGTCCAGAACATCCTGGCGCTGCGCTTCGCCAACCAGATGTACGAGCCGGTCTGGAACCGCAGCTACGTCGACCACGTGCAGATCACGATGGCCGAGGACATCGGCATCGGCGGCCGGGCCGGCTACTACGACGGCATCGGCTCCGCCCGCGACGTGATCCAGAACCACCTGCTCCAGCTGATGGCGCTGACCGCCATGGAGGAGCCGGCCGCCTTCGACGCCGAGTCGCTGCTCACCGAGAAGCTGAAGGTCCTGCGGGCCGTCAAGCTGCCGGAGAACCTGGGCGAGCACACCGTGCGCGGTCAGTACGCGGCGAGCTGGCAGGGCGGGGAACGGGTGCCCGGCTATCTGCAGGAGGACGGCATCGACCCGAAGTCGACGACCGACACCTACGCGGCCGTCAAACTCCAGGTCGACAACCGCCGTTGGGCGGGCGTCCCGTTCTACCTCAGGACCGGCAAACGGCTCGGCCGCCGGGTGACGGAGATCGCGGTGGTCTTCCAGCGCGCCCCGCACTCCCCGTTCGACTCGACGGCCACCGAGGAACTCGGCGCGAACGCGATCGTCTTCCGCGTCCAGCCCGACGAGGGCATGACGGTGCGCTTCGGATCGAAGGTGCCGGGTACGTCGATGGAGATCCGGGACGTGTCGATGGACTTCGCCTACGGCGAGTCCTTCACGGAGTCCAGCCCGGAGGCGTACGAACGGCTGATCCTGGACGTCCTGCTCGGCGACGCCAACCTCTTCCCCCGTCACCAGGAGGTGGAGGAGTCCTGGAAGATCCTCGACCCGATCGAGGGCTACTGGGCCACGCACGGCAAGCCCGCGCAGTACGCCTCGGGCACCTGGGGCCCGAAGGAAGCCGACGAGATGCTCGCACGAGACGGACGGAGCTGGCGCAGGCCATGAAGATCGACCTGACCGACACCACGGCAAGCAAGATCAACAAGGCCCTCGTGAAGGGCCGCCGCGCCATCGGCACACCGGCCGTGGGCATGGTCCTCACGATGGTCATCGTGACCGACGAGGAGAACGCCTACGACTCCATCAAGGCGGCCGAGGAGGCGTCGCGCGAACACCCCTCGCGCACCCTGGTCGTCATCAAGCGGCACGCCAGGACGCCGCGCGACCGCACCAACTCGCGCCTGGACGCCGAGGTCCGCGTGGGCGCCGACGCCGGCACCGGCGAGACCATCGTGCTGCGCCTGTACGGCGAGGTGTCCGACCACGCCGACTCGGTGGTCCTGCCGCTGCTGCTGCCCGACGCGCCGGTCGTCGTCTGGTGGCCGGTGGACGCGCCCCAGATCCCGGTCAAGGACCCGCTGGGCGCCCTCGCCGCGCGCCGGATCACCGACATGTACGCGGTCGAGACACCGCTCGCCGCGCTGGAGGCCCGTGCCGCCGCGTACGCGCCCGGCGACACCGACCTGGCGTGGACCCGGCTGACGCCGTGGCGCTCGATGCTGGCCGCCGCGCTCGACCAGGCCCGGACGAAGGTGACCTCGGCCGCCGTCGAGAGCGAGGCCGAGAACCCGAGCGCCGAGCTGCTCGCCCGCTGGCTGGAGGCCCGCCTCGCGGTCTCCGTCGAGCGTGTCGTCAGCGCGGGCCCCGTCGTCACCGCCGTCCGCCTGGGCACCGCCGGCGGCGAGATCCTCATCGACCGCCCCGAGGGCCCGATGGCCACCCTGACACTGCCCGGCCAGCCCCCGCGCACCCTCGCGCTGAAGGTCCGCAGCACCTCCGAACTGATCGCCGAGGAGCTGCGGCGCCTCGACGCGGACGAGATGTACGCCGTCGCCCTGCGGGGCGAGGGCACCGAGGAGATTCCCACCCATGTCTGACGTTCCCAAGCTCACGCACCGTCCGCAGTGGACGGCGCTGGAGGACCACCGCGCCCAGGAGCTGCTCCACCCGCAGCTGCGTGAGCTGTTCGCCGCGGATCCCGGTCGTGCGGACCGCTACACCGTGCGCGTCGGCGACCTGCTCATCGACTACTCCAAGCACCTGATCACGGACGAGACCCTGGCGCTGCTCCAGGAACTGGCCGCGGCGACCGGCGTGTTCGGCCTGCGGGACGCCATGTTCCGCGGGGAGAGGATCAACGTCACCGAGGACCGGGCGGTGCTGCACACCGCGTTGCGGGCCCCGCGGGACGCGGTGGTCGAGGTGGACGGGGAGAACGTGGTGCCGGCCGTGCACGGCGTGCTCGACCGGATGTGCGCGTTCGCGGACCAGGTCCGCTCCGGCGAGTGGACCGGCCACACCGGCAAGCGCATCAGGAACGTGGTCAACATCGGCATCGGCGGTTCCGATCTCGGCCCGGCGATGGCGTACGAGGCGCTGCGCGCCTT
This sequence comes from Streptomyces sp. NPDC005551, assembly GCF_042871785.1. Taxonomy (NCBI): domain Bacteria; kingdom Bacillati; phylum Actinomycetota; class Actinomycetes; order Kitasatosporales; family Streptomycetaceae; genus Streptomyces; species Streptomyces sp. NPDC005551. The sequence goes on from NZ_JBIAJE010000003.1 coordinate 923,716, forward strand.
CACCGACCGCGACCTCACCGTCCGGTTCGTGTCGAACGTGGACGGCGCCGACCTGCACGAGGCGATCCGCGACCTGGACCCGGCCGAGACGCTGTTCGTCATCGCCTCGAAGACGTTCACCACCATCGAGACGATCACCAACGCCACCTCGGCCCGCACCTGGCTGCTCGCCGGGCTCGACGGCGAGGAGAAGGCGGTCGCCAGGCACTTCGTGGCGCTGTCGACGAACGGTGAGAAGGTCGCCGCCTTCGGTATCGACACGACGAACATGTTCGAGTTCTGGGACTGGGTCGGCGGCCGCTACTCGTACGACTCCGCGATCGGTCTGTCCCTGATGATCGCGATCGGCCCCGACCGGTTCCGCGAGATGCTCGACGGGTTCCGTCTCGTCGACGAGCACTTCCGCACCGCACCCGCCGAGTCCAACGCGCCGCTGCTGCTGGGCCTGCTGGGCATCTGGTACGGCAACTTCTTCGACGCGCAGTCGCACGCGGTGCTGCCGTACTCGCACTACCTGTCCAGGTTCACCGCGTACCTCCAGCAGCTGGACATGGAGTCCAACGGCAAGTCGGTGGACCGCGAAGGACGTCCGGTGGACTGGCAGACCGGACCGGTGGTGTGGGGCACGCCCGGCACCAACGGACAGCACGCCTACTACCAGCTCATCCACCAGGGCACGAAGCTGATCCCGG
>NZ_JBIAJE010000004.1:0-574390 GCF_042871785.1 Streptomyces sp. NPDC005551
GTTTCCGACTCTATCAGACCGTTTCCGGTGCCGATTTCCTCGGTGCTTTCCAGGTTCCCGCTTTCGCGTTTCCCTTTCCGGCGGTTCCGACTCTACCAGATCCTTTCGGGCCTGATTCCCAGTCAGGGGGCTTGTCGTCCCGGCTTTTGGGCCGTTCCGACGTCCCAAACTTTAGCGGATCTTCTCGGCGGTTCCTAATCGGAGCTGCCGGAGCCAAATCGAATTGAATTCGGACACGCCGAAATTCAACCCGGTTGGGAGATCGTGCTGGTGGTTTGGGTGCCGCTTCAGCGGCGGAGGTGCTGTCGCAGAACCGTGACGGCCCCGCGGCAACTCGAAGAACCTTACGGATCCGGGAGGGGGCTGTCAACCACCTCTGTCAAGAACTTTTGGGACCGGCCGGCGCCCGCCGACGGCCGGGGTCCGTGCTCTCAGTCCAGGTCGGTGAGACGGCCGCTCGCGTCCGGCTGGGCGTCCTCCACCCTGCGGAGCAGCCGGGTCAGGACCTCGCCGAGGACACCACGCTCGTCGGCGGACAGGTCCTGGAGCAGGTCCTCCTCGAAGACCGTGGCGAGGCGCATCGCCTCCAGCCACTTCTCGCGGCCCTCCGCGGTCAGCTCGACGATGACGCGCACGCGGTTCGACTCGTCCCGCTCCCTGGTGACCAGGCCCTCCGTGACCATGCGGTCGATCCGGTGGGTCATCGCCGCCGGGGTGAGTCCCAGCCGCTTGGCGAGGTCGCTCGGGCCCAGGCGGTACGGGGCCCCCGAGAGGACGAGCGCTTTGAGGACCTCCCAGTCGGCGTTGCTGATGCCGAGGGTGGCGGTCTGCCGGCCGTAGGCGACGTTCATCCGGCGGTTCAGCCGGCCGAGCGCCGAGACGATCTTCTCGACCTGCGGATCGAGGTCACGGAACTCGCGCTGGTATGCCGCGATCTGCTCTTCGAGGGTCGGCTCGCTGGCGCCGACACCGGGGATGTCACCCATGGGCGGAGTATGGCACGGCCCCGCTTGGCCTTGAAGTCCTTCGAGGTGTACAGTTTAGCTTCGAACTTTAGCTCTGAAGTCTTCAGGGTTGACTTCTCGTACTTCTTCTCGGACCGGCTCCCCGTGTGGGGAGCCGGTCCCCGTTCAAAGGCAGGTGAAAGTGACCAGGGCGATGGGCGCAGCGATGCGCCGGATCCATGCGGGCAACGCACTCAGCGCGTTCGGGCTCGGCTTCACGGTTCCGTATCTGTACGTCTACGTGGCGCAGGTGCGGGAGCTGGGGGCCATGACGGCGGGTCTCGTGCTCGCCGTCTTCGCCGTGGCCGCGCTCGTGGTGCTTCCGTTCGCCGGGCGGGCCATCGTCCGGCGCGGCCCGCGGCCGGTCCTCGTCGCCGCCCTGGTCACGGCAGCCGTCGGGGCGCTGAGCCTCGGGCTCGCCGGCAGTGCGACGACCGTCCTGCTGTCGGCGGCGGCGCTGGGTGCCGGACAGGCGGTCATGCAGCCGGCGCTGGCCACGATGATCGTGGACTGCTCGACGGCGGAGACCCGGTCGCGCGCCTTCGCGACGCAGTTCTTCCTGCAGAACCTCGGCCTCGGGGTCGGCGGTCTGATCGGCGGGCATCTTGTCGACACCACGCGCGTGGACTCGTTCACCCTGTTGTTCTCGATCGAGGCGGCGATGTTCCTGCTGCTCGCCGTGATCATGACGACGGTGCGGATGCCGCACGCGCCGGCGGTGGAGGACGCGCCGCGGGGCGGGGGAGGCAGCTGGAAGCAGCTGCTGGGCAACCGGGCCATGGTGCAGCTGTGCGTCCTCGGTTTCGTGCTCTTCTTCGCCTGCTACGGGCAGTTCGAGTCGGGACTGAGCGCGTACGGCGTCGAAGCGGCCGGCATCTCGACGTCCGCGCTCGGTACGGCCCTCGCGGCGAACACGGCGATGATCGTCGTCGCGCAGTTCGCGGTGTTGCGGTTCGTGGAGCGCCGGAAGCGGTCCCGGGTGATCGCCGCGGTCGGGCTGATCTGGGCCCTGGCTTGGGTCGTCGCCGGGTACGCGGGACTCGGGCACGGCAGCGGGACCATGGCGACCGCCGCGTTCGTCTCGACGTACGCGCTGTTCGGGCTCGGTGAGGCGATGCTGTCGCCGACGGTCGCGCCGCTGGTCGCCGATCTGGCGCCGACGGGCATGGCGGGACAGTACAACTCCGCGTTCGCCCTGGTGAAGCAGCTCGCGCTGGCCGTCGGACCGGCGGTGGGCGGCCCGATGGGCGCGTCGCTGCACGCGCCGTACATCGGGACGTTCCTGCTGTTCTCGCTCGGCATCACCTACCTGGCGATCCGGCTCGGACGGCAGCTCACTCCCCTGCAGAACCAGCCGTCGCTCGCCCGGAGCCGGGTGGTGGCGCAGGGCGGCGCTCCCGCGGAGTCCGCGCGCGCCGACGCCTGACGGCGCGGTCTGTCAGACCCCCCGTCAGACACTCCCGCCGGGCAGGGCGAACTCGCACCACACCGCCTTGCCGCCGCCCGGTGTGCGCCGGGAGCCCCAGCCGGTGGCGATCGTGGCGACGATGGCGATGCCCCGTCCCGCCTCGTCGCCGGGCTCGGCGCGGCGGCGGCGCGGCAGGTGGTCGTCGCCGTCGGTGACCTCGATGATCAGCCGGCGGTCGGTGCGCCGCAGCCGCAGCCGCATCGGCGGGGTGCCGTGCTGGAGCGAGTTGGCGACGAGTTCGCTGGCCGCAAGCACACCGAGGTCGTGCAGCTCGCGCGGGAAGCGCCAGCTGGTCAGCACGCCGGAGGCGAAGGCTCGCGCGCGTGGGGTGGCCTCCACACCGCCGAGCAGTTCCAGTGCCGCGTTGCGGAAGAGCTCGCTGTCGGGGCCGGTGCGGGCGGGGTGCTGGAGGACGAGGACGGCGACGTCGTCGTCGTGGTCGGCAGTCACCCCCGCCGAGCGCACCAGCCGGTCGCAGACGACCTGGGGGGTGCCGGTGGCGCCGGCCAGGGCGCGCTCCAGGGCGGCGATTCCCTCGTCGAGGTCCTCGTTGCGCCGCTCCACCAGACCGTCCGTGTAGAGGACTGCCGTGGAGCCGGGGCCGAGCGGGACCGAACCCGAGGCGTGCATCCAGCCGCCCGTGCCGAGCGGGGGCCCGGTGGGCTCGTCCGCGCGCAGCACGGTGCCGCTCTCGTCCCGGACGAGGATCGGCAGGTGGCCCGCGGACGCGTACACCAGCCGGCCCTCGTTGGGGTCGTGGATGGCGTACACGCAGGTGGCGATCTGGTTGGCGTCGATCTCCATGGCGAGGCCGTCGAGGAGCTGGAGCACCTCGTGCGGGGGCAGGTCGAGCCGGGCGTACGCGCGGACCGCCGTACGGAGCTGGCCCATGACGGCGGCGGCGCGCACCCCCCGGCCCATGACGTCGCCGATGACCAGGGCGGTGCGGCCGCCGCCGAGGGTGATCACGTCGTACCAGTCGCCGCCGACCGCGGCCTCCGTGCCACCGGGGTGGTAGGTGGCCGCGACGCGCAGGTCGTCCGGTTCCTCCAGCTCCTGCGGGAGCAGGGAGCGCTGGAGGGTGACCGCGGTCTCACGCTGCCTGCGCTCGCTGGCGCGCAGCCGCTCGGCAGCCTCGGCGTGGTCGGTGACGTCCGTGGCGAAGACCAGGACCCCGCCGCCCCGGCCGTCGGGCGCGCCTTCGCCGTCGGGCGTGTCGACGGGCGTGCAGGTGAAGGTGTACGAACGGCCGTCGGGCGTCCTGCGGGACTTGACGGTGCGGGACTTGGAGCTGCGCAGCACCTGGTCTAGGAGCGGCAGGAGGCCGAGGCCTTCCAGCTCCGGCAGGGCGGCGCGCGCGGGCTCGCCGAGGGGGCGTACGCCGAAGGCCGACACGTACGCGTCGTTCACGTACGCGATGCGGTGGTCGGGGCCGTGCAGCAGGGCGACGAGGGCCGGGACGCGGTCGAGGACTTCACGGACCGGCAGCGCGTCGACGGCGGGCACGGGCGGCGCGTCGTCGGTCAGCTGCTCGGCGCGGGCCGCGGGCACGGATCCGTCCCCCCGCCGGTCCTGGGTGACCGGATGGTCGCTGCGCGCGGCGGCGCGGCGCTGCGTTCCGGGGAGTCGGGCGCTCCAGCGCGTGAAGTTCACGAGTCCTTGCCTCGGGTTCATGACCCCCGGACGGCACGGTCGCCGGGGGTCCGGGGGTCTCCCCCGAAGGAATACAGCACGTGGGAAAAGCATCGTGGGAAAGCATCGTGGGTCCGGAGAGCGGGCGGTGGGACCGCCCGGCCGTGGGCCAGTCTGGCCGACCGGGCCGACATCCGTCAGACGCGGGTCACTCCGGCGGAGTTCCTGGCTCCGGTCAGGACGACCCCTTCGGGTCCTGGGCGGGTTTCCCCCCGGCCGCCAGTTCGAACTCGGCACGGGGGTGTTCGAGCGAGCCCAGCGAGACGATCTCCCGCTTGAACAGCCCGGACAGGGTCCATTCGGCCAGGACACGGGCCTTGCGGTTGAAGGTCGGGACCCGGCTCAGGTGGTAGGCGCGGTGCATGAACCAGGCAGGGTAGCCCTTCAGCCTGCGCCCGTAGACGTGGGCCACGCCCTTGTGCAGCCCGAGCGAGGCGACCGAGCCGACGTACTTGTGGGAGTACGTCTCCAGCTCCTCGCCGCGCAGGGAGTGGGCGATGTTGTCGCCGAGGAGCTTGGCCTGGCGCACCGCGTGCTGGGCGTTGGGCGCGGTCTGCGCGCCGGGCTCCGCGGCGGTGACGTCGGGGACGGCGGCGGCGTCTCCCGCGGCCCACGCGTGCGTGACGCCGTCCACGGTGAGGCGGGGTGTGCACTTCAGGCGCCCGCGCCCGTCGCGCGGCAGGTCGGTGGCGGCGAGCAGCGGGTGCGGCTTCACCCCGGCGGTCCACACGACCGTACGGGTCGGGAAGCGTGCCCCGTCGCTCAGGACGGCGACCCGGTCGGCGCACGTCTCCAGCCGCGTCTCCAGGCGCACGTCGATGTTGCGGCGGCGCAGCTGGGTGACCGTGTACCTGCCCAGCTCCTCGCCGACCTCGGGCAGGATGCGCGGCGAGGCCTCCACGAGGATCCACTTCAGGTCCTCGGGCTTGATGTTGTGGTAGTACCGCGTGGCGTAGCGGGCCATGTCCTCGAGTTCGGCGAGTGCCTCCACGCCCGCGTAGCCGCCGCCCACGAAGACGAAGGTCAGGGCCGCGTCGCGGATCGCGTGGTCGCGGGTGGAGGAGGCGATGTCCATCTGCTCGATGACGTGGTTGCGCAGTCCGATGGCCTCCTCGACGGTCTTGAAGCCGATGCCGTGCTCGGCGAGGCCGGGGACCGGGAGGGTGCGTGAGACGGAGCCGGGCGCGAGGACCAGTTCGTCGTACGCCAGCTCCTCCGCGCTCGCGCCCCGCTCCTCGGTGGCGGGTGTGGTGAGGACCGCGGTGCGCCCGGCGTGGTCGATCGACCGGACCTCGCCGACGACGATCCGGCATCCGCGCAGGACCCGCCGCAGTGGTACGACGACGTGCCGCGGTGAGAGGGAGCCGGCCGCCGCCTCCGGCAGGAACGGCTGATACGTCATGTACGGGTCGGGGGAGACCACGACGATCTCCACCTCGCCCCGTCGGAGCTCCGGTTTCAGCCTTCGCTGCAGGCGCAGCGCGGTGTACAGCCCCACATAGCCGCCACCGACGATGAGAATGCGTGCACTCTTCCGGGGTTCGGGGGTCGTCCCCTGATTGATCTCAGCCGTCACCACCCCATGACGCACCCGGCGCTCGCGTTTGTCCACAGCCCCGGCAATTTGTGTGACCGGCCGCCGCCGCGGCGCCGGGTTGGCCGATTTGCCGGAGTACGCGGAAGACGCCCAGCTCAACGGGGGTGGACGGAGAGAGAGGAAGGGGCGTAACCGGGAGGTAACCGACCCGTGGTCCGATCGGGGGGCGCTCCGTGCGGAACCTGCCCCTTCTGAATTGACCCCCTCTCAACTATGTTCGTGTGTCGACGGGGTGTAGGGGGATGTGCGCGACGAGTCCGCAGGGGCGGGCTCGTGCAACACGCTCGTTCCGCACGCTCCGCCTTCCAATGGCGGGGAGAGTCTCCGGGGGGAGACGTCATTACCGGGGGAACACTTATGCACATTCAGGATTCTCATTGGTCCACCGCGTCGGCCGTCGCACCAGGCGGTGCGCTCGGCGCGGTGAGCGGCAACGGACGTGGGCCAGGCGACAGTTCCCGCACCACGCCGCTCCGCGTGGACGCACAGCGCAATCTGGAACACGTACTGCGCGCGGCGCGCGAGGTCTTCGGCGAGCTGGGGTACGGCGCGCCGATGGAGGACGTGGCGCGGCGCGCCCGGGTCGGTGTCGGCACGGTGTACCGGCGCTTCCCGAGCAAGGACGTCCTGGTGCGCCGGATCGCCGAGGAGGAGACCGCCCGGCTGACCGACCAGGCCCGCTCCGCGCTCGGCCAGGAGGACGAGCCGTGGTCGGCGCTGTCGCGCTTCCTGCGGACGTCGGTCGCCTCGGGCGCGGGGCGGCTGCTGCCGCCCCAGGTGCTGCGGGTGGGCGTCGCCGACGAGGAGCCCGACGGCGTCCTCGTGGACGAGGTCCGGGTGCCGCAGCAGCGGTCCCAGCCGGCCGCCGGACTGCGGCTGGTCGCGGACGCCACGGCCGAACTCGCCGACGACACCGGCGTGGCGGCGCTGCTCGAGGTCGTCGGGCGGCTGGTGGACCGGGCGCGTGCGGCGGGCGAGCTGCGGGCGGACGTGACGGTCGCGGACGTCCTGCTGGTCATCGCCACGGCGGCGCCCTCGCTGCCGGACGCCGCCCAGCAGGCCGCGGCCTCGGCCCGGCTGCTTGACATCCTGCTGGAGGGACTGCGGTCCCGCCCGCTGTAGGACGACGGTCGCGGTGAGGGGTCTCCGGTGACAGGCGGTGGCCCCTCACCGCTGCCGTGTACGGCGGCCTCGACACGGCGTTCGCCGCGCGGGGCGTTTCGAGCGGGCCACCAACTCGCTGCCCTTCAGGACGCTTGTGGGCGAGGAGGCCGTCGATCCTTCCCCGGACGGGTGACGGTCAGTACCGCCGTACGGGAAAACCCCACGGACGAGTGATCGTTCGCTGCTGCCGGGCTCGCCAGGGCTCCCGTATGGCACTCTTTCCCGGAATTTCAGGGACCGAGTGTGCAGGCGGGGGCAGTCCGCGATGAGCGTTGACGGGCGGGGCGAGTCACCCGGCGGCGGGGGCACGGACTCCGGGTCGCCTGCCGCGCGGCGGGTCCCCGGCCAGGGCCGCCCTCCCCGCGGCGACGACCGCGGCGCGAGCGCCGACCCGGGTGAGGACGGAAGCCCGCACAGCCCGCACAGCCCGCACCCCAGCGTGCCGCCACAGCGCGAGCGGCACGAAAACGGCGTGCTCGCACTGCCGTCCGACCGGGCGCCCCTCAACCCACCGCCGTCCGATCCAGCGACGTCCGGCCCAGGGGCGTCCGGCCCGGTGACATCCGATCCGCCGCCGTCCGACGCCGACCTGATCGCGCGCATGCGCGCCGGCGACGACACGGCGTACGAGGCGCTGTACCGCCGTCACGCCGGCGCCGTACGCCGTTACGCGCGCACCTGCTGCCGCGACGGGCACACCGCCGACGACCTCACCGCCGAGGTGTTCGCCCGCGTGCTCCAGGCGGTGCGCGGCGGCAGCGGCCCGGAGTACGCCGTACGCGCGTATCTGCTCACCACGGTCCGCCGCGTCGCCGCGCACTGGACCAAGACCGCGAAGCGGGAGCAACTGGTCGACGACTTCGCGGTGTTCGCCGCGCAGGCCGAGCGCAGTCCCGAGGTCTCGGGCGACGACACACTCGATCTCGGCGCGGACGTGCTCGCGATGCGGGAGGCCGAGCAGTCCATGGCCGTGCGGGCCTTCCGGTCCCTGCCGGAGCGGTGGCAGGCGGTGCTCTGGCACACCGAGGTCGAGGACGAGTCGCCGAGCGAGGTCGCCACGCTCTTCGGGCTCGACGCGAACGGCACCCGCGTCCTCGCCAGCCGTGCCCGGGAGGGCCTCAGGCAGGCCTATCTCCAGGCGCACGTCAGCACCGCGCTCATCGCGGACGAGGAGTGCGCGCGCTACGCCGACCGGCTCGGCGCCCATGCCCGCGGCGGCCTGCGTACGCGCGCCGAGCGCGGGCTGCGCAAGCACTTGGAGGAGTGCGCCAAATGCCGCCTCGCGGCGCGCCAGATCAAGGAGGTCGCCGGCGGCATCCCGGCGGTCGTACCGGTCGCGGTCATCGGCTGGTTCGGCGCCGCCGGGTACGCGAAGGCGGTCGCGCTCGTCGCCGGCGGCACGGGGGCCGGGGCCGCGGGCGCCACCGGTGCGGCCGTCGCCGCGGGTGGCGGGTCCGGCGGAGCCGCGGCCTCCGAGGGGCTCGGCGCACCGGCGAAAGCGGCTGTCGCGGCGGGAGTCGTGGCGGTGGCCGCGGCGGCGGTCGCACTCGCGCTGGTGGGCGACGACAGCACCGTCGGGAAGCCGGAGGCGAGGCCGGCCGCGTCGCACGCCGTCGAGTCGCCGGCACCGGTGCCGGCGCCGAAGCCGCTGAAGCCGCCGAAGCCGCCGAAGCGGGCGACGGCCCGGCCGCCCCTGGTCCCGGCCGCCGCCGCCCCCGCGCCGACGCCCGCCCCGGCCCCGCCTCCGTCGTCCGCCCCGCCGAAGGCCGAGTCGTCCTTCGGGCCCACCGGTCCGAAACCGCAGCCGAGGCCCACACCGCCGCCCCGGCCCGACCCCGAACCCACGCCCCCGCCTCCGCCGGCACCCGTCCCGACCGTCTACCGGTGGAACGAGCTGCGGTACGGCCTCACCGGCGACGGCACCGAACCCGAGATGCGGCTCGGCGAGAGCAGCTGGGTGTGGCAGCGGTGGGGCGTCTCGGTCGGCGGCCGGGAGTACGCGCGCGGCGTGACCGTGCACGGCAGGTCCTCGGTGACCATCGACCTCAACCGCGACTGCTCGGCGTACGACGCCGTGGTCGGTGTCGACGACATGACGAGGGGGCTCGGGAAGGTGCGGTTCTCCGTGTACGCCGACGGGGTTCGTCTCTGGCGGTCCCCGCTGCTGGCGGGCGGCGACCGCGCGGTTCCCGTCCACGTGGACCTCACCGGCCGCCGCACGATCCGCCTCGCCGTCGACCCCGGCACCCCCTTCGACGCGGTGGCGCCGGTGGACTGGGCCGACGCCGGCTTCAGCTGCCGGTGAGGCCCGGGGCCCGCCCCCTGCCGACCAGTCGCTGCCCAGGGGCCGCCCCCCTACCGACCAGGCGGTGCCCAGGGGGTCATGTCCAGGGCTTCCTTCAGCTCCCGCAGGGCGTCGTCCGGGGTGAAGTCCGCGCCCCGGCCCCGTTCGGACTCGCAGCGGCGGGGCCCCAGCGACGTGAGGGCGTCGGCCTCGACGCGCTCGGCGTGGCAGCGCTCCGGCATCGGGCGTGGATGGACGCCCCGCCAGTGTCCGGCGGCGGCGAGCAGGCGGACCGCTCGCGGAAGGTCGTCCATGTCCGCGAACAGCCGGGCCGCGCTCTCCACGAGGGAGGCCGTCACCCACTCCGCGCAGCGCGTGTCCAAGGCCTGCCGCAGGGTCTCGGCCAGCTTCGCCAGCCCCCGCTCGGGGCCCGCCTCGGTCGCCGTGACCAGGGCGTCGATCTGACCGAGTACGGCGAGGAACTGCGGCGGCGGAGTCCCCCGGCCGCTCTCCGCCCGCGCCGCCTCGTACAGTTCACGGGCCCGGTCCGGCTCCCCGTCCTCCAGCGCCATGTGGGCGCGCAGCACCAGGATGAAGGCCCGGGAGTCGGTCACCCCGTGCCGGTCGGCCGCCGCGCTCGCCTCGTCGAGGGCGGCCAGTGCCCCGGTACGGTCGCCCGAGCGGAACGCGATCTCGGCGAGCCTGGCCATGAGGAACGGCGTCTCCACGTGCGCGCTCACCTCGCGGGCGAGCCGCAGCGCCTCCGCGTACTCGCTCCTCGCCTCCTCGAACCGGCCGCGGGCCGTCGCCGCCTCACCGGCCGCGCTGCACACCTGGGCGCGCATCCAACGGTCGCCGACGCGGCGGCTGAGCGTGCGGAGCTCGGCGAGGTCGCCGTCGATGCCGTGCAGACCGCCGGGCGAGTCGACGATCATGTGCGTACGGAACATCAGCGTCACGCCCCTCTCCCAGTCGCCGCCGTACCTGCGGCAGTTGGCGACCGAGGCGTCCAGGGCCGGCCGCAGGTCCTCCGAGAGGCCCAGGAAGTGGACGGCGAGCGGCCAGACGAGGCCCGGCATGACGGCCGCGTCCGGGCCGCCCTTCTCGAAGACACCGATCACCCGCCGGATGTACTCGGGGGAGAACCGGTCCCGCAGCACCTCCAGCGGCTGCGCCTCCGCGAGCAGGAACAGCTCCTGCATCCGCAGCCTCATCCGCATCCGGTGCAGAGGATGGGTCTCCTCGGAGTCGGCGCCGGCGAGATACGCCCGGACGGGATCGGCGGCGTCCGACGCGGACAGGTCGCCGCCGGCGTCCAGGACGACGCCCAGCCGCAGGATGCGGCCGGTCCACTCCGCGCCCTCCTGGCGGTAGTTGCGCAGCCACCAGAACCAGCACATGGCGAGGGCGAGGGAGCCCGCCTCCTCCTCGGCACCGGCGAGGACCGCCCGCCGCAGGGCGGCCCTGATGTTGTCGAGCTCGGTCTCCAGGCGCCGGATCCAGGGCAGTTGCCCGGCGGACCGCAGCTGGGGCTCGGCCTCCTCCACGAGGGCGCGCGCCCACGCGCGGTGGCGGCGTTCGGCCGCGGCGCGCAGCCCGGGCACCTCGTCGGCGCGTTCGGCGGCGTACTCGTGGATCGTCTCCAGCATCCGGTACCGCATGCCGCCGCCGGCGCCGTCCTCGTACGGCGTGGCGACGATCAGGGACTTGTCGACGAGCGCCCCGACCAGGTCGGCCGCGGGACCGGTGCACACCGCCTCGGCGGCGGCGAGGTCCCAGCCGCCCGCGAAGACGGACGCCTCGCACAGCACGGTGCGCTCCCGCTCGTCGAGCAGGTCCCAGGACCAGTCGACGACGGCACGCAGCGTCTGCTGGCGGGGCAGCACCGTACGGCTGCCGGAGGTGAGCAGCCGGAACCGGTCGTCGAGGCGGTCGGCGATCTGCCGGGGCGTGAGCAGGCGCAGCCGGGCGGCGGCCAGTTCGATGGCGAGGGGCAGTCCGTCGAGCCTGCGGCAGATCTCGTCCACCGCGCGGGGATCGTGCACCGCGTCGCCGTCGGGCCGGGCCGCGGCGGCACGCTCCATGAACAGCCGGTGCGCGGGGTCGAGCGGCAGCGGCTCCACCGGGCGCACCAACTCGCCCGGTACGCCGAGGGGTTCGCGGCTGGTGGCCAGGATCGTGAGGTCCGGGCAGTGCGTCAGCAGGGTCTCCGCGAGGCCGGCGGCGGCGCCGATGACGTGCTCGCAGTTGTCGAGGATCAGCAGCAGGCCGCGCGGGGCGCAGTACTCGACGAGCAGGGCGACCGGGTCGGCCTGTGCCGTCGCGGCGGACAGCTCGTTGGTGATCAGGACGGTCTCGCGCAGCCCGAGGGCACTGACCACCGCGCTGGGCACGGCCTCCGGACGCTCCAGCGGGGCCAGCTCGGCCAGCCACGCCTGCGGCAGCCCGGCGGCGGCCTCCTCGGCGAGGCGGGTCTTGCCCGAGCCGCCGGGTCCGGTCAGGGTGAGCAGGCGTGCCCCGCGCATCTCGGCGCGGATGGCCGCCAGTTCGGGTTCCCGCCCGACGAAGGAGTTCAGCCGCCGCCGGATGTTCCCGCTCGGCGGAACCGGCGGGCCGGGCTCCGGCACGGATACGGAGTCAGCGTCGAGGGCACCCGCGAGCAGCTCCCGGTGCAGTGCCCGCAGCTCGGGCCCCGGGTCGGTTCCCAGCCCCTCCAGCAGGTTCTGGCGCACGCCCTCGTACGCGGCGAGGGCGTCCGCGTGGCGTCCCGAGTCGCGCAGGGCGCGCAGGAGGAGGGCGTGCAGGGGTTCGTCGTAGGGGTGGGCGGCGGTCAGTTCCCGCAGCTCCGGTACGGCGTCGGGGGCGCGGCCGAGTTGCAGGTCGGCGGCGATGCGGGTGCGCGTCGCCTCCAGGCGCAGGGCCTCGGGCCGGGTCGCCGCGGCGCGGTCAGGGAGGTCCGCGAGGGCGGGGCCGCGCCACAGGGCGAGAGCCTCGCGCAGCTCGCGGGCGGCGGTCGCCGCGTCGCCCCGGTCGAGGGCGGCCTTTCCCGTCCGTACGAGACGCTCGAAGACGTACAGGTCGACGTCGTCCCGCGCCGCGGCGAGCCGGTAGCCGCCGGGCTCGGAGGTGACCGTGTGCCTGCCGGCGGTACGGCGGAGGCGGGCGACCAGGGCCTGGAGGGCGGCCGGGGCGTCCTGCGGCGGATCGTCCGCCCACACCTCGTCGATCAGGCTCTCGGGGGTGACCGTGCGGCCGGGGTGCAGGGCCAGGGCGGTGAGGAGTGCGCGTACGCGGGGGCCGCCCAGGGGTATGGGGGTTCCCTGGTCGTCCGCCGCCTGGGTGACGCCCAGGATTCTGTACCGCACCCGCCCATTGTCTCCGGGGCCCCACGCCCCGCCACCGGCTTTTCCCCGGCGAGCCGTGTGGCGGTCCCGCCAAGACAACCGCAGCGGAAGCAACTCGAACCCCGCCCGTACCGCAATGGGTACGGCCTGCACCCGCCCTCCCGCCAAGACAACCGCAGCGCGAGCAACTCGAACCCCGCCCTTACCGCAATGGGTACGGTCTGCACCCGCCCTCCCACAGAAGGGGCCGTGCCGGTACATCAAATGCCCGTTGCAGGTCGGGCAGACAACCCCGGGCCCTCATGCAACGCGGCTGTACGCCCGACATGCAACGGGCGGATGTACTGGCGCGGCCCCGCCCCACCCACCGGGCCAAGGCGCCCGGCGGTCACCCCAGGCACGGCCCCCGCACCAACACCCGTCAGGGCGCCCCCGCCAGCCCCCGACGCCCCGCCGACCCCAACGCCCGCCCCTGCGGAGCGATCCCCGCCGGTACCGCCCGCTGCCGCGCCGGCGTCCCCGTCCAGCACGTCCCCCGGCGCCCCAGCAGCCGGCGCAGCCACAGCTCCAGCGAGACCAGGTCGGCGAGCCCGTCCAGCGGCAGCGGCTCACCGTCCGCCGCCGCCCGCAGCGCCTTGCGGACCACCCGCGCCTCCACCAGCCCCGCCTCCGCCAGCAACGGCGTGTCGAACAACGCGATCAGCGAGTCGACGGACACCCGCAGCCCCGTACGCGTGGCCGCCGCGGCCGAGGCGTGGGACGGCGCACCCCAGCCCGGGGGAAGGTCCCCGACGCCGGCCCCCTCCAGCACCGTACGGAGGATCGCGGCCCGCGCCCCGGGCTGCACCCGCAGCGCCTCGGGCAGCGCCCGGCACGCCCGTACCACCTGGTTGTCGAGGAACGGCGCGTGCAGCCGCTGGAAGCGGATCTCGGCGGCCTGCTCCAGGATGCGCAGATCCGCCGCGTGCCGCGCCAGCGCGGCACGCGCGCGGAAGTCGCCGGGCCGCTGCCCCGGACTCACCCCGGGCCGCCCGGACGCCCCTTGCAGGCGAACCGATACTTCAGCCAGTGCCTCCCCGGTCAGCCACCGCGCGGCCGGCCCGGGCCTGGCCCAGGTGAGTGCGGCGAGGGAGGCGCCCACGGCCCCGCCGGGTTCCTCGAACCGCCGGTGCAGCAGCCGGTCGGCGAGGACGTCGACCCCGGCCCGGTAGGGCGTACGGGCGAGCCTGCGCGCCGCGCCGTACACGCGCGCGGGGACCATGACGGAACCGTCGGCCCGGGCGAGCGCCGCGACGGGGCGCACCAGATGGCGCCGCTTGCGGTCCATCAGGAGGTCCGCGAGGCGGGCGGGATGCGCGTCGAGCACCTGCCGCGCCCCGTACCCGGTGAAGTGGTCCGCGCTGCCCGCGGCGAGCCGCGCCCGGTGCCGGGCGGCGCTGACCAGCGAGGGCCCCGGCTCGTCGGTGAGCGGCCCCTCCAGGTCGGCGTAGGGCAGGACCTCCTCGCCGCCGGTGACGACCACGTGGTGCAGCCGGGGGTTGGCGGCCAGCGTCCCGGCCCGCTCGAGCTCGGCCTCGCGCCCGCTGACGGCGAGGTCGTTGAAGGTGACGGCGAGGAGCCGCTCCCCGGCGCCGGTGCCGTGCCCCAGCACGGTTCCCGGCATCCCGGGGAGCCCGGCCGCGAGGAGCGCCAGGGTGCCCGAGGCGGGCCCGCCGGAGAGGTCGGCGCCGATGCCGGGCACCGGCATGCCGCGCGCGGCGCGCCGCTCGGCGGGCCCCATGCCGGGCACGGGCCCGGGGTCCACGTCGGCGCCGGGCACGTGCCGGGGCGCGGCGAGCCGGGCGCGGACGGCGTCGACGAGGGTGTCGCGGACGGCGTCCACGGAGGCGGTCGGATCGGCGGTGGGCGCGGCGACGGCGAGCGAGGCGACGGCCTCGTACCCGGCGATCTCCCGGGCGCCCGCCCGCAGGATGAGCGCGTGTCCGGGCGGGATGCGCCGCACGCCGTCGTAGGGGGTCGAGTCGTGCACGGCGGCGGGTACGTCGGGGGCGGCGAGGAGCGCGGCGAGGTGCCCGAAGTCGAGGTTGGCCTCGATGAGGTCGGCGAGGGGCAGGGCGGCGGTCGCGTAGGCCGTGCCGCCCGCCCAGGGGGTGTGGAACACCGGCCGGGCGCCCGCGAGATCGCCGCAGACGGTGACCCGCCGCCCGGCCTGGACGATGACGGTGTAGCTGCCCGGCCAGGCGGTGAGATGCCGAAGTGCCCCGCCGCGGGCGGCGAAGAGCCCGACGCGCAGTTCCTCGTCGGAGGCGCCGCAGGTGCCCAGCACGGCGATGCGGTTCTGCGCGTCGGCGTGCACGACGCGCACCTCGTCGGGGCGCCAGTCGCCGACCGCCCAGAGCGGATCGGGGTCGCCCCAAAGGAGTTGGGAGCCCACCGGGTGCACGGTCTCGCCGTCACTTCCGGTGGATCCTGCCGAGCCGATCTCAGAGGCTCTGGCGGCGGTACTGCTCCACCCCACCAACCACCGCATCGCCGCCTCCACAGGGTGTGGACAACCAGTGCACCGCACGAACTGGGCACCATGCTGCCACGAAGCGGGCATGCGGGAAGGCCTGTGCGACTGCTTGCGCCCCCCGGAATGCGCCCCCGTGGGCCCCGGCCACCTCCCGACGAGGCCCCGGGACGAGGCACCGGACGAGGCACTGAGGACGTCGAGGACCAGATGACGGATCGTCAGGGGTACGGTGGACGCGCCACGTTGACGGCCGGACGGCGAACCACCCGGACCCCCGGACCCCCGGACCACGGCGACGGGCCGCGCCCGCACCCCGCACCCGGGGCGGCCACGAAGGATTCCCCACGGCCGCCGCGGAGAACTCCCGCGACCGCCGCCGCGGAGGACTCCCGCGACCGCCGCCGAGGCCTCCGCACCAACGGCGACGCGAATGCGCCCCCGATACGCTCCCCAAAGGCACCCCGCGCGCCCTCAAGTGACGTGGTGAGAGCGCGAATCCGCCTCCAGAGGCACCGTCGAAAATAAGCCAAATCGACGCGGGACGGTCAGGCGTGCACACGCTCCGTACAGGCCCTGCGCAGGGACCGCCGACCCGCAGTCCGGGAGGCGAGGCTCGCCTCCCGGACCGGTCCGCCGCCCGCGGGGATGTAGACGACGGTGTCCCCCAGCCCACCGGATCCAGTACAGCGGGCCGACCCACGCGTCCCCATGGAAGCGCTCCCGGGATGGCCGGAGAAGAGCGCACGGACAGGCGCACGGCCACACAACGGGAGCACGCCGCAACACTCCGTACTGCCGTGCGGACCACATTCCCGCCATCCGGAAGTACGCCCCTTAACGCTTGGGATTGGGCGAACTACGCTGGGTTTACGAATGCCGCGTGGTTATGCCAGCACGGCAGCCGTCTGTGTCGAGGGGTGGCGCATGTCCAGGGAGCAACGCGGGCCGAACGAAAAACTCGGCACCGTTCTCGCCCTCGCGGGAATCAGCAACGCAGGCCTCGCGCGACGCGTCAACGACCTTGGCGCTCAGCGCGGCCTGACTCTTCGCTACGACAAGACGTCGGTGGCGCGCTGGGTGTCGAAGGGAATGGTGCCCCAGGGTGCCGCCCCGCACCTGATCGCCGCCGCCATCGGGCAGAAGCTCGGCCGCCCCGTACCGCTCCACGAGATCGGTCTGGCGGACGCGGATCCCGCGCCGGAAGTGGGCCTCGCCTTCCCCCGCGACGTGGGGCAGGCGGTGCGGTCGGCGACGGAGCTGTACCGCCTCGACCTCGCCGGGCGCCGCACGGGCGGCGGCATCTGGCAGTCGCTCGCCGGTTCGTTCGCGGTGAGCGCCTACGCGACGCCCGCCTCACGATGGCTGATAACCCCGGCCGACAGTTCGGTGGCACGCGACGAGAACCCCGGCGAGGGCTCCGGAGCACCGCTGAAAGTCGGCCACAGCGATGTGCTGAAACTCCGTGAGGCCGCCGAGGACGCCCGGCGCTGGGACTCCAAGTACGGCGGGGGCGACTGGCGTTCGTCCATGGTGCCCGAGTGCTTACGCGTCGAGGCGGCGCCGCTGCTGCTCGGCGCGTACTCCGACGAGGTGGGCCGGGCCCTCTTCGGGGCGAGCGCCGAACTGACCCGACTGGCCGGCTGGATGGCCTTCGACACCGGCCAGCAGGAAGCCGCCCAGCGCTACTACATCCAGGCGCTGCGCCTGGCCCGCGCCGCCGCGGACGTGCCCCTCGGCGGCTACGTCCTGGCGTCGATGTCCCTCCAGGCCACCTACCGGGGCTTCGGCGACGAGGGCGTCGACCTCGCCCAGGCCGCCCTGGAGCGCAACCGCGGACTGGCCACCGCCCGCACCATGAGCTTCTTCCGCCTGGTCGAGGCACGGGCCCACGCGCGCGCCGGCGACGCCCAGGCCGCCGGCGGAGCCCTGAAGGCCGCCGAGGGCTGGCTGGAGCGGGCCCGCGACGGCGACCACGACCCGTCCTGGCTCGGCTTCTACTCGTACGACCGGTTCGCCGCCGACGCCGCCGAGTGCTACCGCGACCTCAAGGCACCCCGCCAGGTCCGCCGCTTCACCGAGCAGGCGCTGTCGAAGCCGACGGAGGAGTTCGTCCGCTCCCACGGGCTGCGCCTGGTGGTGTCGGCGGTCGCCGAGCTCGAGTCGGGCAATCTGGACGCGGCCTGCGAGCAGGGCGTACGGGCCGTCGAGGTCGCCGGGCGCATCTCCTCGGCGCGCACCACCGAGTACGTGAAGGACCTCCTGCACCGGCTGGAGCCGTACGGCGACGAGCCGCGGGTGGTGGAGCTGCGGGAGCGGGCACGGCCCCTGCTGATGGCTCCCGCGTAACGGCGGGCTCCCGGCTCCCCCCGGCCCCCGCGGGCGCCGGGGAGCCTTCCCGGGTTTGAGGGCATTGTCAGTGGCGCAGTGCACTATCGAAGCCGGGAGGTGAAGCGGGTGCGGCAAGGGGCTGCCTACGACTGCGACGTGCTGGTGACCGGCGGCGGGATCGTCGGCCTGTCGGCGGCGTACGCGATCACGCGTGCCGCACCGGGCACGCGGGTCACGGTGCTGGAGAAGGAGCAGGGCCCCGCCCGCCACCAGACCGGGCGCAACAGCGGCGTCATCCACAGCGGGGTGTACTACCGCCCCGGCTCCCTGAAGGCGCGCTACGCGGTGCGGGGCGCCGCCGAGATGACGAAGTTCTGCGCCGAGTACGGCATCGCGCACCGCGTCACCGGCAAGCTGATCGTCGCCACCGAGAAGTCCGAGCTGCCCCGCCTGCACGCCCTCGTCCAGCGCGGCCGGGAGAACGGCATCCCGGTCCGCGAGCTGGGCGCCGCCCAGATCGGGGAGTACGAGCCGCAGGTCCGCGGTCTCGCCGCCATCCACGTCGGGACGACCGGCGTCTGCGACTTCGCCGCCGTGGCCCGCCACCTCGCGGAGTCCTCCGGCGCCCGCATCCACTACGGGGCGCGGGTCGTCCGCATCGACCGGCGCCCCGAGCTCGGCGTCGCCGTCCGCACGGCCGACGGCAGGGTCGTCCGCGCCCGCGTCCTGGTCAACTGCGCGGGACTGCACTGCGACGAGGTCGCCCGCCTCGCCGGGGACGACCCGGGCATGCGGATCGTGCCCTTCCGCGGTGAGTACTTCACCCTGGCACGGCCGGAGCTGGTGAGCGGCCTGGTCTATCCGGTGCCGGACCCGGCGTTCCCTTTCCTGGGCGTGCATCTGACCCGGGGCATCGACAACAGCGTGCACATCGGCCCGAACGCGGTACCCGCGCTGGCCCGCGAGGGGTACGGCTGGGGCACGGTGAGCCCGCGCGAGCTGGCGGCGACGCTGGCCTGGCCCGGCTCCTGGCGGATCGGCCGCCGGCACTGGCGGTACGGGGCGGGCGAGCTGCGCCGCTCGGTCTCCAGGACGGCGTTCACGGAGGCCGTCCGGCGGCTGCTGCCCGCGATCACGCCGGACGACCTGATACCGGCCGCGGCGGGGGTCCGCGCGCAGGCCGTCCTGCGGGACGGGACGCTGGTGGACGACTTCCTGATCCAGGAGCGCCCCCGGACGGTCCACGTACTGAACGCGCCCTCCCCCGCCGCCACGGCGTCGCTACCGATCGGCCGGGAGATCGCCCGCCGGGCCCTGAAGTCCCTCGCCGGGACCTGACCGCATCGCCGCGCCCCGCACCGGGCCCGCCCGGCCGGCCGGGCCCGGCTGAAGCCGGCGCAGGGCCCGCCCGGGACCGGGTACGCGGGACCCGGTACGCAAGCCCGGGTCCCGGTGCGAAGCCGCCCGGGACCGGTATGGGCCCGGTGGGCGGCCCGCGCGGCAGGTGTCCGGCCGTAGCCGCCGTAAAATCGACTCACTGTGTCTGATTCCCTCAACTCCTCCGAAGAGCCCCGGCCCTCCGTCGCCGACGGTTCGCCGGGTCCCGCCCCTGCCCGTGCCAAGAGCGAGCCCCGCTTCCCCGACGGACCGAAGCCGGATCCGGCCGGGTCGCACTTCGAGCGCCGGATCCGGAGTTTCCAGCCCCGGCGCAGCCGGGTGACCGCCGGCCAGGCGGACGCCCTGCGGCGGCTGTGGCCCAAGTGGGGACTGGACATCGACGGACGCCCCCTGGACCTCGCGGAGCTGTTCGGCCCCGGCCGTCCCGTCGTCCTGGAGATCGGCTTCGGGATGGGTGAGGCCACCGCGCAGATGGCGGCCGCGGATCCGGACACCGGCATCCTCGCCGTCGACGTGCACACCCCGGGCCAGGGCAATCTGCTCAACCTCGCCGACCGCGAGGGCCTGACCAACATCCGCGTGGGCAACGGCGACGCGATCATCCTGCTCCGCGAGATGCTGTCGCCGGACACGCTGGACGGGCTGCGCGTGTACTTCCCGGACCCGTGGCCGAAGAAGCGGCACCACAAGCGCCGCATCATCCAGCCGGAGTTCCTGACCCTCGCCGCGTCCCGTCTGCGGGCCGGCGCCCTCGTCCACTGCGCCACCGACTGGGAACCGTACGCCGAGCAGATGCTGGACGTGCTGACCGCGCACCCGGACTTCCAGAACACCCGGCCCGACGGCGGCTACGCGCCCCGTCCCGGCTTCCGGCCGCTGACCCGTTTCGAGGGCCAGGGGCTGGACAAGGGCCATGTGGTGCACGACCTGCTGTTCCGCCGGGTGTAGCACCCGCCCGGCCACCGGGCCGGACAGTCCGCGCACCGAACCGGACAGGCCGCGCACCGAACCGGACAGGCCGCGCACCGGACCCGGCCGCCGGAGGAGCACGCCGACCGACCGACCGCCGGCGGCTGACGCACCGCACGGCATCCGCCGGGCGCCCTCGCGGGCGGCGCCCCTCCCTCGTTAGGGTCGATGCCGTGGCCACCTTTCCCCCGTACCCGACGTACCCCAGCGGCTCCGCCGACGGCGGGCTGCGGCACGCGCACTGGTGGCAGCACAGATGGGTGCGTTACGGCGCCCTGATCACCCTGCTCGCGCTGTCCGGGCTCGTCATCCTGGCCCTCGTCCGCAGGCAGACCGGCACCCAGGGCTTCCTGGTCGGCCTGGGCCTCGCCATCCTGCCCGTCCCGCTCCTCGTCGCCGCGTTCCGCTGGCTGGACCGGGTCGAACCGGGCCCCCGGCGGAACCTCGTCTTCGCCTTCGCCTGGGGCGCGTGCGCGGCGGCGCTGATCGCGATCGTCGCCAACAGCTTCGCGACCCGCTGGATAGCGACCGCGA
Source organism: Streptomyces sp. NPDC005551 (assembly GCF_042871785.1). Taxonomy (NCBI): domain Bacteria; kingdom Bacillati; phylum Actinomycetota; class Actinomycetes; order Kitasatosporales; family Streptomycetaceae; genus Streptomyces; species Streptomyces sp. NPDC005551. The sequence continues at coordinate 20,298 of NZ_JBIAJE010000004.1, forward strand.
CCGCCGACCCGTCCAGCGCCGACACGCTCGGCGCGACGGTCATAGCGCCCGTGGTGGAGGAGTCCGCGAAGGGCGCGGCCGTGCTGCTGGTCTTCCTGTTCCGCAGACGGGACTTCACGGGGATCGTCGACGGAGTCGTCATCGCCGGGATCACCGCCACCGGCTTCGCGTTCACCGAGAACATCCTCTACCTCGGCACCGCCTTCGGCACCGACCAGCTGAACGGCGACCGGGGACTCGCGTCCGTGACGGCGGCGACCTTCTTCGTGCGCGTGGTGATGTCGCCCTTCGCGCACCCGCTGTTCACCGTCCTCACCGGCATCGGGTTCGGCATCGCCGCGCTCTCCGCGGACCGCCGGCGGCTGCGGCGCGTACTGCTGCCCCTGTCCGGCCTGCTGACGGCCATGGGCATGCACGCCATGTGGAACGGCTCGTCGTCCTTCGGCGAGTACGGCTTCTTCGCGGTCTACGCGGCGTTCATGGTCCCCGCGTTCGGGCTGCTCACCTGGCTGGTCGTCTGGACCCGCCAGCGGGAGCTGCGCACGGTGCGCGCGGAACTGCCCGCCTACGCCGTCACCGGGTGGCTGGCCGCGCCCGAGCCGTTCGTGCTCGGCTCCATGCGCGCGCGGCGCCTCGCCCGCGACTACGCCAAGCACCACTTCGGCCGGGCCGCCGCGCGCTCCGTCGCCCAGTACGAGGCCTACGCGACCTCGCTCGCGTTCCTGCGGCACCGGGGACGCCGTGGCCACGCCGGCCCCGACTTCGTCGTACGGGAGAGGGAGCTGCTGCACGAGCTGTGGCGGCGCAGGGACGTCGCCCGCCCCTCCCTCGCGTACGCGGCCCGCGCCGCCGCGCCCCCGGTCGCACCCCCGTGGCCGCCGGTGCACGCGCCGGCGCACGCCCGGCCGTACGCCGGCCCCGCGGCGGCGTACCGCCCGCCCCACCCCGCGTACGACGCGTATCCGGCCTACAACCCCTACCGCTCGTGAGGCCGCAGGCAGGCCCGCAGGCCTGGCTGACAGGCCCTACGCCGACGCCCGCGTCAGCTCGGCCGACTCCGCGTCCGTGAGGGTCAGGTCGGCCACGCCCAGGAGCGCAGGGAGTTGCTCGGCCGTCCGCGCGGAGGCGAGCGGCGCGGCCACCGTGGGCCGGTCGGCGAGCCACGCCAGGGCGATGGTGGCGTGCGGGACGCCCCGGGACTCGGCGATCTCGTCCAGCGCGGCCAGCACGCGACGCCCGCGCTCGGTCTCCAGGTGCTTGCCTGCGCCCGCGGCCCGCGCGGAGTCGACCGTCGTACCGGGGCGGTACTTGCCGGTCAGGAAGCCGGAGGCGAGGGCGTAGTAGGGGACGGTGGCGAGGCCGGAACGGGAGGCGATCTCCTGGAGCGGGCCCTCGTAGGTGTCGCGCGAGACGAGGTTGTAGTGCGGCTGGAGGGCGACGTAGCGGGCGAGGCCCTCGCGGTCGGAGAACTCCAGGGACTCCTGGAGCCGCTCGGGCGAGATGTTGGAGGCGGCGACGGCGCGCACCTTGCCTGACCGCACCAGTTCGTCGAGGGTGCCGATGATCTCCTCGACCGGGACCGAGGGGTCGTCGTAGTGCGTGTAGTAGAGGTCGATGTAGTCCGTCCCCAGGCGGCGCAGCGACGCGTCGGCCGCGGCCCTGAGGGTGTCCGGGGACAGCCCCTTGTACGCGGGATGGGCACCGGCCTTGGTGGCCAGGACGATCTCGGAGCGGTTGCCGCGCGCGGCGAACCACCTGCCGATGACCGTCTCCGACTCGCCGCCCTCGTTGCCGGGTGCCCACGAGGAGTAGGTGTCGGCGGTGTCCACGAAGTTGCCGCCGGCTGCCGCGTACGCGTCCAGCACGGCGAAGGACGCGTCCTCGTCGGCGGTCCAGCCGAAGACGTTGCCGCCGAGGGCGAGCGGGAAGACCTCGAGGTCGGACGGGCCGAGCTTGCGGAGTGCGGTCATGGTGCATCTCAACACCGTTGACCGAGGTACGTATTCCGCAGGCCCGGCCGGGAGGGCCGCCTTGGTTACGGGTTGAGGCCCTTGCTCTGCAGCCAGGCCAGCGGGTCGACACCGCCGGCGCTGCCGCCCGGGTGCACCTCCATGTGCAGGTGAGGCCCGGTCACGTTGCCGGTCGCGCCGACCCGCCCGATGACCTCACCGGTGGAGACCTTCTGGCCCACGCCGGCGCTGATGGACGACTGGTGGCAGAGCCAGATCTCGGTGCCGTCGTCGAGGGTGAGGACCGTGCGGTAGCCGTACGCACCGGCCCAGCCGGCCTCGGTGACGGTGCCGCTGTGCACGGCTTTGATCAGCGTGCCGGTGGGCGCCGCGAAGTCGAGGCCGGTGTGGTGGCCGGAGGACCACATGGCACCGGCGTCACCGAAGTGCGAGGTCAGCGTGTACGAGGAGGTCGGCAGCGTGTAGCTCTTGGCGAGCTTGGCGAGGCGCTCGGCCTCCGCCTTCTCCTTGGCCTCCTGCTCCGCCTTCTTCTTGGCGGCGGCGGCCTTGGCCTCGGCCTCGTCCTGCGACTTGGCCGCTTCCTCGGCGGCCTTCTTCACGGCGGCGGCCTGCGCGGCCTCGGCGGCCTTGAGGTCGACCTGGTCCTGCTGCGACTCGGCCTGCTGCATGATGCGGGCACGCAGGGCCTCGCCCGCGCCGGCGGTGCCCTGGGCCGTGTCCGAGCCGGCGAGTCCGGCGGTGGTGAGCGGGGTGGCGGAGGCGGCCGTGGCGGGTTCGGCGGAGCCGTCCGATATCAGGTTCCTGGCCGAGTCGGCGACCGACGACAGGTCGGGCATCGAGATGGAGACCGGGGGCTTGCCGCTCTGCGCGGTGGCCATGCCGCCCGCGCCGACGGCGGCGATGACGCCGACGCCGAGGACGGTGGAGCTCCGGGCGAGTCCTCCGCCGCGCTGCTTGGAGACGCGGTGCCGGCCACGTACGGGACGGACGGAATCCGCGGTGGGATTCCACTCCTCCCAGGGGCCCTCGTCGTTGCCGTGGCCGTAGCCGAAGGTGTCGCTCTGCTTCTCACTCGGCGCGAACGAGGTGTTCTGGGCAGGCCGGTTGGACGCCACGTGGGCGCGCTCCTTTCCTTCCTTCTCGCCTACCGGGTTAGCTGACGGGTTCGGAGCAGGAAGGTCTCCTACGCGCGTCAACCAGGGTGCGCTGCACCGTGATAGACGCTCGATTCACCCCAAATTGGTGGTTCCCCGGTTCCCTTGCGGGATTCGGCGCGTGCGCACGGAGCCGTCTCTTGTGACGGCTGGGACGACCGCGCTGCGTTATCGAACGTTAATAGACGCGGGTCCCCTATTCCAAGCTGTTCCGACTGATCATTAACGTCTTCGTCACGGACTTACGGGTCACGAGCGGTGAAAACCGGGCGAGTTGACCGTGAGTCGTAAACCTCAAAAGAGTTGACGATGCGTCAGCTGTTATGCGCAGTGATCCCGCCCGGTCACCTCGGGTGACGGCGGGCCCTGAACGCCGCGCCGGACACTCACGACCGCCGGACGGCGAGCAGCGCCAGGTCGTCCGTCGTCCCGTCCCCGGTGTGCCGGTGCACGTCCTTGATGAGGGCCGAGAGCAGGGCGTCCGGGTCGCGGAAGGCCCGCCCGGCGAGCCGCTCCGCCGGGTCGTAGAACCGCCCCTGGGGGTCGCGCGCCTCCGACAGCCCGTCCGTGTAGAGGAGCAGGGTGGCTCCGGCCCGGAACGCGACCACCGTGGCGCGGTCGGGCCACGTGCCGAGCTCGCCCATCCCGAGCGGCAGCGCGGGCTCCGGTGCCTCCAGCGTGCGCAGGGTGCCGTCCGCGTGCAGGAGCAGCGGCGGGGGATGGCCGCGGTTCAGGAGGCGCACGACGCCGTCCCCGTGCGCGACCTCCGCGAGGACGGCCGTCGTGAACCCCTCGAAGGCGTCGAGCCCGTCGCGCCGTGTCCCCTCCCGCGCCAGCGCCCGCTCCAGCCGCTGGGCGACCGCCTCCAGCGTCGACTCGTGCTCGGCAGCCTCCCGGAAGGCCCCGATGACGACGGCGACCGCCGTCACCGCCCCCATGCCCTTGCCCCGCACATCCCCGACGACCAGCCGCACGCCGTACGGGGAATCCTGCACCGCGTACAGGTCACCGCCGATGAACGCGTCGGCCTGCGCGGCCTCGTACCGCGCGGCCACCTCGAGCCCGCCGATCCGCTCCTCCGGGCGCGGCAGTACGGCGCGCTGTGCGGCCTCGGCGATCTCGCGCGCGGAGGCGAGCCGTTCGTCGGAGCGCCGGACGAGGATGTTGATGAGGACGGCCAGGACGGTGACGGTGGCGACGGTGACCAGTTCGGTGATCGCGTCGACGCGCAGCACGATGCCGAGTTCGAGGTGGACGGAGAGGACGGCGGCGAGCGCGGCGAGACCGGTGAGGACCGTGCCGCGCAGCGAGAAGAGCGGAGCGGCGACCAGGGGTGCGGCCGTGAAGAAGGGGGCCGCGGTGAACTGTGACGGCGTGAGGAGGTCGTAGACGATCCCGGCCGCGACGAGCAGCGCGGGCAGGGCCCGGAGGAAGCGGCGCGCGGACGAGATCCGCCGGGCGACGGGCTCGGCGGACGTGGGCGGCGCGGCGTTCCCGAGGCCGGGATCCGGCACCGGATCCCCGGGCAGCCGCCCCCCGGCCCGCTCGCGCCCCTCGGGAACCGGCCCGCTCGGCCGCTCGCCGCCGGAGTACCCGGCCCCGGTCCCGCCGGCCTCCGGCTCCCCCGGCCGCTGCGCATCACGTCGCTGCCCCACCCGTCCAGGCTTCCCGCGGCGGGGGCGGGCGGCGACCGGTGTGGACCGACCGGATGACACCGGCCGCGCTGGTGTCCCGGTGCGCGGAAACGACTCAGGGCCGGAACTCGATGATCCGAGTTCCGGCCCTGGGCCTTCAGTAGCGGGGACAGGATTTGAACCTGCGACCTCTGGGTTATGAGCCCAGCGAGCTACCGAGCTGCTCCACCCCGCGTCGTTGAGACAAGTGTACGCCATGCGCGGGGGCCCCGGCACACACGTGCTCCCGGCACCGCCCCTCACCAGGGACGTCCGGCCCGGGCGGGGCCTGGGCGGCCGGGATCCCGGCGTGCGTCCTGGTCTCCCGGGACGGGTACGGATCGTCCCCGCCGGCCCGCCGGGTCATGTCAGGTCGGGCCCGGCGGCCGGCCGGAGGTGCCGGTTGGGTGCCTTCGCCGCCTCCTCGTACTCCGCGAGGACGACGACGTCGGCGCCCCCGGCCCGCAGCACCCCGCTTCCGTCGGCACCGGCGACGAAGGTGTCGGGCTCCCGCCAGGCGGTGACCACGCGCCGTACCCCGGCGTCCAGGATCAGCCGCGCGCACGGCGACGGCCGGGAGGCACGGCGGGCGCAGGGCTCCAGGCTGCTGTAGACGGTGGCACCGGCGAGCCGCGGGTCCGCGGGACCGGCCTTGGCGAGTGCGGCCTCCTCGGCATGCTCCACCGGGTCGCCCTCGCGGGAGTGGCCACGGGCGATCTCGGTGCCGTCCGCCGCCACCACGACCGCGCCCACGCTGAACGCGGTCCGCGACGGCGGGCACTGCCCGGCCAGTTCGCAGGCCAGCGCCAGCCACCGCCGGTCGGCGGCGGAGGCCAGCGGCCCGGTGCCGGGCGCGGTCGGCACGTACCGGGCGAGGACGACGTCGCCGACGGGCCGGCTCTCCACCAGCCGCATCCGCCCGCCGGGATAGGGGCCGGGCCCGAACATGCGCGGGGCGTCCGGCTCGCCCACGAGGAGCGGCGCCAGCACCAACTGCAGTTCGTCGGCGAGGCCCTGGCGCAGCAGCTGGGTGTGCACCCGGCCGCCGCCCTCGACCATGAGCCGCCGGACGCCCCGTACGTCGTGCAGGTGCTCCAGGACGGCGCGCCAGTGAAGTTCGGGGCCGGTGGCGACGATGCCGACGCCGAGACCGCGCAGGGCGGCGGTGGCCCGGGCGGCGCCCCTGTCGGTGGTGTAGACGGTCTTTTCGCCGCCGGTGTGCCAGAACTGCGCGGCCGGGTCGAGGTCGCCGGACCCGCTGACCGTGACCTTGAGCGGGTACTCAGGACGCCCCGCCGCGAGCCGGGCCGCCCGCCGCTCGGCCGAGTTCACCAGCAGCCGGGGGTTGTCGGCCCGGATGGTCCCGGCGCCGATCAGGATCGCGTCGCTGGACGCCCGCACCTCGTCGACCCGGTCGAAGTCGGCCGGCCCGGAGAGCAGCAGCCGGTCGGGCCCGGTGTCGTCCAGGAAGCCGTCCAGGGAGACGGCGGCGGACAGCAGGACGTGGGGATGGGGCATGGGACGCACCCTCCGGCTCCGAGCGCTCGGCTCTTGGTGGTTCGGATCAACGACGACAGCGCCCCACCCGGCCAAAACCGGGTGGGGCGCTGTGGGCGGTAGACCCTGTGGGACTCGAACCCACAACCAATGGATTAAAAGTCCACTGCTCTGCCAATTGAGCTAAGGGTCCACGCAGCGGCTCGCGCCGATGCATCCCCGAGCATAGCCGGACCGGGCCGGGACTCCGATCGGGTATCGGTGACCCGGCCGCGCCGCGCGGTCCGAAGTGGGCGGGACGGTCAGGGATCGACCGGTTCGGGTGCGCCCGCGCGGGCGGCCTCCCGGGCGATCGTGCGTTCGTGGTCGGGGTTGAGGAACCAGTGCCGGGCGGAGGCCAGCCACCAGGTCGCGGCGAAGCCGAGGACGACGAGGACCGCGACCGGGGCGTAGTTGAAGGTCTTCCAGGTGACGGGGGAGACCTGCGGCAGCATGAACAGGACGGTGATGAGGGCCACCCAGGCGACGGCGACGGTCCCGATCGCCCGGGACCAGCGGCCCAGGTGCCAGGGTCCCCGCTCGAACGCCTCGCCCTTGCGCAGCCGCAGGAGCGTGGGGATGACGTAGGCGATGTAGAGGCCGATGACGGCGATCGACGTCACGGCCGCGTACGCCGTCACGTTGATCAGGTACGGGAGGCCGAGTGCCAGGGCGCCGAGTGCCGCGAGCCAGACCGCCGCCACGGGCGTCCTGGTCCGCGGGTCCACCGTGTGCCACACCCGCGAGAACGGCAGTGCCCCGTCCCGCGAAAAGGCGTAGATCATGCGGCTGTTGGCGGTCACGGACGCCATCCCGCAGAAGAGCTGGGCCGCGATGACGACCAGCAGCAGGAGCTTGCCCGACGTCGCTCCGAGCGCGTCGAGCAGGATCTGCGCCGGCGGGGCTCCCGTCGGCGAGTCCAGCGCCTTGTCGTACGACTGGATGGCGAAGGTGAAGCCGAGCAGCAGGACGAAACCCGCTATCCAGGACGTCCAGATGGAGCGGACGATGCCCCGGGGTCCCGCCGTCGACGCGTCGCGGGTCTCCTCGGTCATGTGGGCCGAGGCGTCGTACCCGGTGAAGGTGTACTGCGCCATGAGCAGGCCGATGAGGACGACGTACAACCCGCTGCCCCAGCCGGTGTTGTTCACGAACTCGGTGAACACGAAGGACGCGGGCCGGTGGTGGTCCGGCACGAGGGCGAGCGCACCGACGATCACCGCGACCCCCAGCACGTGCCACCACACGCTGATGCTGTTGAGCAGGCCGACGATGCGGACGCCGAAGGTGTTGAGGAGCCCGTGCAGGACGAGGATCCCGGCGAAGAGCAGGACCGTCCGGCCGGGGGTGACCTTGAAGTCGAACTGGAGGTTCAGGTAGGCCCCGAGGAAGGACGCGGCGCCGAAGTCGACGCCGGCGGTCACCGCGAGCTGCCCGAGCACGTTGAACCAGCCGGTGAACCACGCCCAGGCCGCGGCCGTACGCGGCGGCGCCAGGCGGTGGGCCCAGAAGTACAGGCCCGCGGACGTGGGATACGCCGAACAGATCTCCGCCATCGCCAGCCCGACGACCAGCGTCATCAGTCCGACCACGACCCATCCCCAGGTGATCACGGCGGGACCGCCGGTGTTCATCCCGAACAGGTACAGCGTCAGACAGCCCGACAGCACCGAGATGATCGTGAAGGACACCGCGTAGTTCGAGAACGCGGACATGCGGCGGGCAAGGACCTGCGTGTAGCCGAGCTGGGCGAGCCGGTCCTCGTCGGAGAGGGCGGCGGCCGGGGACGGGTCGCGCGCCCCCGAGGCGTCAGGAATTGTCATGCCCCCAGCGATTCCCTCGCCGGGTGCCCGACATGCGCCGCACGAAGGCCGAAACTCGACCGTGACCGGTCGGAAAAATGATCACCCGCACACGGCGAAGGGCCCGCACGACGCGTGTCGTGCGGGCCCTTCGAAGTCAGTGCCTCAGGCGGGTGAGGTCACCGGCTCAGCCGTTGCGCTTCCAGCGGGGCTTCTCGTCCCGGCGGCCGAAGGCACCGGCGCCGGTGCCGCGGTGCTCGTCACGACGGCCGTACGGGCGGTCGTGGCTGCCGGCGCGGAAACCGCTGGAGGGGCGGTTGTCCTGACGGTCACGGTTGAAGGGGCGGTCGCTGCCGCGGTGACCGCCGCGGTCGTCACGACGCTCGAAGGTACGGCCACCGGCACCGCGGTCGTCACGACGGTCGTCGCGGCGGAACCCACCACGGTCGGCACCGTCACGACGCTCGAACGTACGGCCACCGGCACCACGGTCGTCACGACGCTCGAAGGTACGGCCACCGGTACCACGGTCGTCACGACGGTCGTCGCGGCGGAACCCACCACGGTCACCACCGTCACGACGCTCGAACGTACGGCCACCGGCACCACGGTCGTCACGACGGTCATCGCGGCGGAACCCACCACGGTCACCACCGTCACGACGCTCGAACGTACGGCCACCGGCACCGCGGTCGTCACGACGGTCATCGCGGCGGAACCCACCACGGTCACCACCGTCACGACGCTCGAACGTACGGCCACCAGCACCACGGTCATCACGACGGTCGTCGCGGCGGAACCCACCACGGTCATTGTCACGACGCTCGAAGTTGCCGCGCTCGTCACGACGCTGACGCGGCGCCTCGTACGAGGAACGCTCGCGCTCGGCGGGCTGCTCGGCGACCTCGGCGGGAGCCTCGGCCACGGCCTGCTCGGCGGCGGCCGCGACGGCCGCCTCCGGGTCGTCGCCCCGCTCACGCGCGGCACGGGCGACCAGCCGGTCGGCCTCCTCGCGCAGCTCGACGGCACGGCGCTGCGCACGCTCCAGCTCCTTGGTGAGCTGCGAGACCTCGCGCTCGGCCTGCTGCGCCGCGTTGCCCGCGGACTCGGCCTGGACCTCGGTCATCGACCGGGCACCGGTGATCTCGGCGACCTCGGGCTCGAAGGCCGCACCGGAGTTGATGATGTGACGCGCGGCGTCGACGCCCGCGTCCTCCATCAGCCGGAAGATCTGGCGGCGCTGGTGCGGCAGGGACAGCGAGACGACGGTGCCGGAGCGGCCCGCACGCGCGGTACGACCGGAACGGTGCAGGTAGTCCTTGTGGTCGCCGGCCGGGTCCACGTTCAGTACCAGGTCGATGCCGTCGACGTGGATGCCGCGGGCGGCGACGTCGGTGGCGACGAGGGCGTTGACGTAGCCCTTCTTGAAGTCCTCGAGCACGCGGGTGCGCGCACCCTGCGTCATACCGCCGTGCAGCGCGTCGGCCTTCACACCGGACTCGCAGAGCTGCTCGGCGATGCGGTCGGCGCCCAGCTGCGTGCGGACGAAGATGATCGTGCGGCCCTTGCGGGAGGCGATCGCGGCGGTGACCGGCGCCTTGTCCTTGGGCTTCACGATGAGGATGTGGTGCGACATGGTCGTGACGTTGCCCTGGGCGCTGTCGACCTCGTGTGTGACGGGGTTCGTCAGGTAGCGCTTGACCAGCGTGGAGATCTCGTTCTCCATCGTGGCGGAGAACAGCATGCGCTGGCCGCCGCCGGGGATCTGGTCGAGCAGCTCGGTGACCTCGGGCAGGAAGCCCAGGTCGGACATCTGGTCGGCCTCGTCGAGGACGGCGACCCGGACGTTCTCCAGCGAGCAGGCGCCGCGGCTGATGATGTCGCGCAGGCGGCCCGGGGTGGCGACGAGGACGTCGACGCCGCGCTCCAGGGCGTACATCTGGTTGCTCATCGACGTACCGCCGCAGACGACCTTCATCTTCAGGCCGAGCACGTCGCCGTACGGCTGGAGCGCGTCCGCGACCTGCATCGCGAGCTCACGGGTCGGCGTGAGGATGATGCCGCGGGGCTTCTTCTTCTCGGTGTGGCCGCCGGACAGCGTCGCCAGCAGCGGCAGACCGAACGAGAGGGTCTTGCCGGAGCCGGTACGGCCACGGCCGAGGATGTCCTTGCCGGCCAGGGCGTCCGGGATGGTCGCGGCCTGGATCGGGAAGGGGGCGGTCACGCCGTTCTGTGCGAGCTTGCGCACGACGCCCTCGGGGAGACCGAGCGTGGCGAAGGTGACCTCGGGAGCGGCCTCCGTGGCCGGGGCGAGCTCGATGTCGGCGTTCTCGTTGTTCTCGGGCACGACGACGTGATCAGTACTGGAAACAGACATGCGAAATGCGAACCTTCCGGAGTTCTTCGGCACGCGCCCAAACTCCGTGAAGTCGCAATCGACCGCCTCTATGCGGTCCGGCCACGGCAAGGGAGAGTACGCGCCACGGGGCGCTCTCTTTACGGCGCCGGGCGATGGGATCAAACGATCTACCACCATACGCACCCTTCACCACCCCTGGCAAACCGCTCCGGCCCACACACCCCCCGACCCCCCGAACCAGCCCCGGCCAACCAACAAAACCCCAGGTCAGAGCAGCCACGAACGGCCCACGTGAGCAACGTCACCCGACCGACCAGGCACCCAGGACTCCCGGAGCGACTCGAACCCGCCCGTACCCGCACCCGTACCCGTACCGCATTAGGTACGGCCTGCACCCGCCCTCCCACAGAAGGGGCCGTGCCGGTACATCAAATGCCCGTTGCAGGTCGGGCAGACAACCCCGGGCCCTCATGCAACGCGGCTGTACGCCCGACATGCAACGGGCGGATGTACTGGCGCGGCCCCGCCCCACCCACCGGGCCAAGGCGCCCGGCGGTCACCCCAGGGCACGGGCCCACCTCAAGCCACCCGCCCGGAGAACGGCACCGCGCCCGGCGGTCACCCCAGGGCACGGGCCCACCTCAAGCCACCCGCCCGGAGAACGGCACCCCCGCCCGAGGCACCGGCTCCCGCTCCACCAGCTGCGTGGTCTGCTCGTGCGCCGACGACGAAGGCTCCGCGCTCGGATCGGCGGACGGTTGCGCCGACTCCGTAGGGGTCGGTTCCCCCGTACGGGTGGGACTCGGCTCCCCCTTGGTCGGCCCCGGCTCCCCCGGCCGCCCCCCGCCGCCGCCCCCGCTCCCGCCCTTGCCGCCCCCACCCTTGCCGTCCTTCGACGTGACCTCACCCGAGGGCTTCGCGGACCGCCCCTTTGAGGCTGACGCGGACGCGGACGCCGACCCCGACGCGGAGTCCCCGCCCTTCGCCGACCCGGCCCGCCCGCCAGGCCCCCCGCGGGACCCCGCCGCACCCCCGGACCCGGCCGACCCCCCGCCGGACGCTCCGTCCCGCTGGCCCGGGGAGTGCGAGGGCCCGGGCCCGGCCCCGTCGTCACCCACGCTCATGCAACCGGCGGCCGCGGCGACGGCGACGACCGTGGCGGCCAGACGGACAGGTACGTACAAGGCGCGCACGGGCAGCCACCTCCGAGGGCGGGTCGGGAGTCCACCTGCCCAACTCCCGTCGCACGCACAAGGACACGCGCCCCCAGGGCCGGACCGGACCATCCGGCCACCCTCACGTCACCCGTACCCCAGCGCGTGCAACCGCGCGTCGTCGATCCCGAAGTGGTGGGCGATCTCGTGGACGACGGTCACCTCGACCTCCGCGACGACGTCCTCACGCGAGTCGCACATCCGCAGCGTCGGCCCCCGGTAGACCGTGATCCGGTCCGGCAGCACCCCCGCGTACCACTCCCCGCGATCGGTCAGCGGCGTGCCCTCGTACAGCCCGAGCAGCTCGGGATCGTCGGCGGGCGGTTCGTCCTCGACGAACACCGCCACGTTGTCCATCAGCCGCGTCAGCTCCGGCGGAATCCGGTCCAGCGCGTCGGCCACCAGTTCCTCGAACTCCTCGCGCGTCATCTCCAGCACACGGCCATTGTCCGACACGGGCCCGCGACCGGGAGGTCGGCAGGAAAGCCCACCGCACCACCCGCCCCCCACCCCGCGGGCCCCGGGCACCCCAAGCCCCCCAGACACCCCGACATGCCCCGAAAGCCCCACCCCCGCATATCCGCCCCCACCCGCGGGCATACGGCCCCAATGGCCAGCGCCGCCACCACCCCGCCCCACCCCCGCCACCGCTTCCGCGACCTCACCCGGAAGGCACCGCGCGCCCTCCTCCGGCACTACCGCGCCCGCCGCGGCCACCCGACGGCCGAACTGGTCCAGCAGCCCCATCCCTACGCCCGCGCCCTGGCCCTGGTGGCCGTCGTCCTGACGGGCGCCTGGCTGGGCCTGCTGATCGTCGGCAACGTCCGCGTCCCGGTCGGCCCGATGGACACCACGATGACGCTGCGCCCCTCCCTGACCGGCGGCACGAAGATCAACATCTCGCCGCTCGGCGCCCTGGAGCTGCGCAGCCACCAGGCCCCCATCCGCCTGGACGTGGACGTGGACCAGCTCGACCCGGTCCGCTCCCAGGCCCTGGTGGACCACCCCGAGCGGATCTCCGGCCTCCAGGACGAGGTCACGCGGGACGTCGAGCACGGCACGCTCGACCTGGCCGTCCGTTCCTGCATCGCCGTGGTCTCCGGCGCCACGGCCCTGGGGCTCGCGGTCTACCGCCGTCCCCGCAGGGCCCTCGCGGCCGGCGGCCTGGCGCTGGCCCTCCTGGCGGCCTCCGGAGCGACCGCCTACGCCACCTGGAACCCCAAGTCGGTCCTGGAGCCGAGGTTCTCCGGGCTGCTCTCCTCCGCGCCCTCCGTCGTCGGCGACGCCCGCAGCATCGTCAGCGAATTCGACGTCTACCAGAAGGAGTTGGCGCGCCTGGTGACGAACGTGACGAAGCTGTACGACGTCACGTCCACGCTTCCCGCGTACGAACCGGACCCCGCGACGATCCGGATCCTGCACGTCTCCGACATCCACCTGAACCCGGCGAGCTGGAAGATCATCGCGTCGCTGGTGAAGCAGTACGACATCGATGTGATCGTCGACTCCGGCGACACCATGGACCACGGCTCGGCGGCCGAGAACGGCTTCCTGGACCCGATCCCCGACCTCGGCGCCCCGTACGTCTGGGTGCGCGGCAACCACGACTCCGCCGACACCCAGCGCTACATGAAGCGCATGAAGGACGTCCGGGTCCTGGACGACGGGAAGGCGGTCTCGGTGGCCGGCGTGCGCTTCGCCGGCATCGGCGACCCGCAGTTCACCCCCGACCGCTCGGCGCGGGCGGCGGGCGACGCGGCGGAACGGATGGCGGGCCTGCGCCTGGCCTCGGCCCTGGTGGACCAGAAGCGGGCGGGCACCCCGGTCGACGTGGCCGTCGCCCACAACCCGGAGGCGGCCCGGCAGACGGACGGCGACGTTCCGCTCGTGCTGGCGGGGCACGTCCACCACGAGGAGATGGAGGTCATGAAGTACGGCACCCGGCTCCGCATCGAGGGCTCCACCGGCGGCAGCGGCCTGCGGGCGGTGGAGGGCAGGGACCCGGACCCGATCGAGGCCTCGGTCCTCTACCTGGACCGCGACACGCGCCGCCTCCAGGCCTGGGACGAGATCGCGCTGGGCGGTCTCGGCCTGACGACGGCGGAGGTCAGCCGCCATCTCCCGGAGGAGAACCGGCCGGGCGGGGCCCGGTCCCCGGGCCCCGCGGAGTCCGCCCCCTGAACCCGCGCGAAACCGTTTTGGCGATACCTCCCGCCATCCCATATGCTTCTCACGTCCCCGACGCGCTGAGAAGCGCCCAGGCGGGCCGATAGCCCTCATCGTCTAGCGGCCTAGGACGCCGCCCTTTCAAGGCGGTAGCACGGGTTCGAATCCCGTTGGGGGCACGTAGAACCGTGTGCAAGACTGTTCACGCAGTCGCACACAACAGCTGGGTCCTGTGGAGCAGTTTGGAGTGCTCGCCACCCTGTCAAGGTGGAGGCCGCGGGTTCAAATCCCGTCAGGACCGCTGAGATTCCGCAAGGAATCTCGTGGCTGGGTAGCTCAGTTGGTACGAGCGATCGCCTGAAAAGCGATAGGTCGCCGGTTCGACCCCGGCCCCAGCCACAAGATCGAAAACCCCCTCCGGACGACCGGAGGGGGTTTTCGTGGCTCATGGGGAACCTAGGGGGGTTCTTGAGACGCAACAGCAGGGCCATCGTGACGGCCGGCGCCGTCCTTCTCGCCGCCTTCGCCGTGCCCGGCACGGCCCACGCCACCGCGCCGACGGTCAAGGAGGCGTACAGCGACTCGGCCGACTGGTCGGTCATCGACGTACGTCTCGGTCACGGGAGTGCTGTCGGCGAGGACGTCGAGAAGGTCACCGCGGAGCTCCGGCCCGCCGGCAGTACCGCGACGGAGCCGGTGGCCACGGTGACCGGCTTCAAGCAGAAGTACTGGAGCAGTCCCTGGGAGGGCGTCTGGGCCTCGGAACCCGTCCGCCTGGACAGTCTCGGCGACTACACGATCGACATCGAGGTCACGGACAGCTCGGGCGAGACCTCCGTCCGCAAGGACGCGGGCACTCTGCGGTACCGGGAGCAGCCGGTCATCAGTGCCTTCACCGTGACGCCCACCGAACCGACCATCGACGACAGGACCGTCTCGGTGGGCGGCGACCTGGTGGTCCGCGACCCGCGCACCCGCTCGACGGTTCCGCTGCCCGACGCCGACGTCGACATCCGTCTCGACCAGAACGGCGACACGAGCGCCCGCACGGACGAGAACGGCCACTTCGCCCTCTCGCGCGAGCTGCGGCAGGGCGGTTGGGCCTGGGCCGAGTACCGCGGCGACCTGGGATTCGCCACGGTCCCGTGGGTGGACATCAGGCCGAAGGCGGCCCCGACCCGTCTGGTCCTCGACCGGGCGTCCTTCCACCCCGCCGCCGGTGACCCGATCTCCGTGTCCGGCACGCTGCAGTACCGGAGCGGGGCGGAGTGGAAGCCGCTGTCCGGCATTCCGCTGGAGATGGACCACAAGGGCAGCAGCACGAGCAATCCGGTTCTCGCGACCACCGATGCCGCCGGCCGCTTCACCTTTTCCGCCCGGCCGTACCAGAAGACCGTGTACGAGGTGTCGTTCTCGCCCTACCCGCACAACGCGTGGATCGAGCGCACGGCGACCGCCGATGTCGCCGTCGAGGTCACGGCGGGGACGAAGTTCAAGGAGTTCACTGCCTCGCTGGACGAGCGTGCCGAGCTGAGCGTCTCCGGCATCCTCGGCGAGGACCACAGCGAGCGGGTCGACGTCAACGTGCAGTACTCCGCGGACGGCCGTACCGGCTGGAAGACCGAGAAGACGGTGCGGACCGGGTTCGACGAGCAGTTCCACGTCGGCCTGCCGGGCCATCCGGACGGCTACTGGCGGCTGCGGTACGCCGGTTCAACGACCGCGGACGTCACCGGCACCACCAGCGGCTCCCTGCGCAGGAACCGCTCGCTGACGCGGATCAAGGACGCCAACGCCTCACCGGAACCCGTGCGCAAGGGCGGCACCGTCACCGTCAAGGGCGTCCTCCAGGAGCGGGGGCCGGGCGCGGCGGGCTGGCGCGCGTACGGCGGCAAGAAGGTCCAGATCCTCTTCCGGCCCAAGGGCAAGTCGACCTGGTACCTGATGACGACCGTCACCACGAACGCCGGCGGGTCCTTCGCCAAGGGATTCAAGGCGCAGCAGGACGGCACCTGGACGCCCGTGTTCCTGCACCCCGACAGCAAGCACTTCGTGGGCGGCGGATACGAGGACTACGTCGACGTGCGGTGACATCCCGTGCGGTCACGGGTGACCGCACGGACACGGCGGGAGGGGCGGACGCGCACGGCGTCCGCCCCTCCCGCCGTCCGCCGCCGTACGAGCCGGTCAGGCCGCCGCGTGCGCCGGTGTCCCTTCGCGGCCCCCCGGATGCCGGTGCCGCCAGGTCCAGAACACCGCGCAGGAGACCAGCGCCCACCCGGCGAGCACCAGGAACGGGAACAGGTGCTGGTGGCCCGCGAAGTACACGGCCGTGTGCTGGGCGTTCACGGAGGCCCCCGGGGGCAGCCAGCGGCCGACGGTGCCGAGCAGGGACGGCAGCAGCGGCCAGGACACCGCGCCGCCCGAGGACGGGTTGCCCAGCAGGACCATCAGGCCCCAGGTGGGCAGCATCGCCCAGCGTCCGAAGAGCGTGTTGAACATCGTGAAGACCATGCCGGAGGCGAACATCGTCAGCGCCAGGATCAGCCAGGACTCGGCGAACGGCAGATCGAGCGCGCCCAGGACCCAGTCCACCACCGCCGCGATCACGAACCCGCCGAGCAGGGCGTAGGCGGCCGTGAACGCGATGCGCTCCAGCGGGTTCAGGGCCCGTGCGTGCACGCTGAGCTGGATCGCCCCGACGAATCCGATGATCACGGCCGCCAGGGAGACGTAGAAGATCGCGAGGCCCCGGGGGTCGCCCTGCTGCGTGGGCTTGATGTCCTTGACGGTGACCGCGACCCCCGTCTCCCAACCGACCGCGGGAGCGGCCCGCGCGATGATCTCCGCGACCGAGGCCCCGGACGCCCCGGAGACGTCGAGCGTGGCCGCACTGCCCGCCTCCCGCACCTCGAGGATCGCGAAGACCTCCTGGTCGTCCACCGCTTCGACCGCCGCCGCCCGGCTGTCGTACGCGTGGATCGCTAGGGACGCGTCGAGTGCCTTCTCCATCCCGTCGACGAACGCCTTGCCCCGCCCCTCCTGGTACGCGCCCACCACCGCGGTCGGCACATGGCGCGGCGTCGGGTTCGCCATGGAGTAGGTGTACGAGCCCGCGAAGAGGCCCGCCGCGGCGGCGAGGATCAGGACCAGCACGGACGCGGGCAGGAACGGGGACTCCTTGAAGGACGCCCACCGTTCGCCCCGGGTGGCGGGCCTGCCGTGGGCACCGTGCGGCATCTCGGACATACGGACACGCTAAAGCCGCGTAAGGGATATTTCTCAACGGAAGGGAATATTCATCGGTCCTCCCTGCCCCGGCGGGCCGGCCGCGCAAAAGGGTTCGCCACTCATTTCGCCGAGGTGAGATCCTGGACCGCGTATGTCTACGCACCCTGCCCCCGTTCTCGGCGATCTCGCCGCCCGCCTGGCCGAGCTGTCCCTGCGCGACGCGCACCGGCTCGGGCGCAGGCTCGAAGGCGCGCGCAAGATCCGCAAGCCAGAGGCCCGGTCCGCCGTGCTCACCGAGATCGACACGGAGGTCACCCGGGCCGAGACCCGCATGGCCGCACGCCGCGCGCGCGTCCCGGCCGTCAGCTATCCCGAGCAGCTCCCGGTCAGCCAGAAGAAGGACGCGATCGCGGAGGCCATCCGGGACCACCAGGTCGTGATCGTCGCGGGCGAGACCGGATCGGGCAAGACCACGCAGATCCCCAAGATCTGCCTGGAGCTCGGCCGCGGCGTCCGGGGCATGATCGGGCACACGCAGCCCCGCCGGATCGCCGCCCGCACCGTCGCCGAGCGCGTCGCCGACGAGCTGGACACGCCCCTCGGCGAGGCCGTCGGCTGGAAGGTCCGGTTCACCGACCAGGTGAACCCGGAAGGGACCTTCGTCAAGCTCATGACCGACGGCATCCTGCTCGCCGAGATCCAGACGGACCGCGAACTGCGCGCGTACGACACGATCATCATCGACGAGGCCCACGAGCGGTCGCTGAACATCGACTTCCTGCTCGGCTACCTGGCCCAGCTGCTGCCCAGGCGGCCGGACCTCAAGGTCGTCATCACCTCCGCGACCATCGACCCGCAGCGTTTCTCCCGGCACTTCGGCGACGCCCCGATCGTCGAGGTCAGCGGTCGCACGTACCCCGTCGAGGTCCGTTACCGCCCGCTCCTGGAGGAGGACTCCGAGGACGCCGACCGCGACCAGATCACCGCGATCACCGACGCCGTCGAGGAGCTGATGGCGGAGGGCAAGGGGGACATCCTCGTCTTCCTGTCCGGGGAGCGGGAGATCCGGGACACCGCCGACGCGCTCACCAAGAAGAACTACCGGTTCACCGAGGTCCTCCCCCTCTACGCGCGCCTCTCGCACGCCGAGCAGCACCGCGTCTTCCAGCAGCACACGGGGCGCAGGATCGTTCTGGCGACCAACGTCGCGGAGACCTCCCTCACCGTCCCGGGCATCAAGTACGTCATCGACCCGGGCACCGCCCGCATCTCCCGCTACAGCCACCGCACGAAGGTGCAGCGGCTGCCCATCGAGCCGGTGTCGCAGGCCAGCGCCAACCAGCGCAAGGGCCGCTGCGGCCGTACGTCCGACGGCATCTGCATCCGGCTGTACAGCGAGGAGGACTTCCTCGCCCGCCCGGAGTTCACGGACGCGGAGATCCTGCGGACGAACCTCGCCTCCGTCATCCTCCAGATGACCGCCGCCGGCCTCGGCGACATCGAGAAGTTCCCCTTCATCGACCCGCCGGACCACCGCAACATCCGCGACGGCGTGCAGCTCCTGCAGGAGCTGGGCGCCCTCGACCCGGTGCAGAAGGACCCGCGCAAGCGGCTCACGGAGACCGGCCGCAAGCTCGCGCAGCTGCCCGTGGACCCGCGCCTGGCCCGGATGGTCCTGGAGGCCGACAGGAACGGCTGTGTGCGCGAGGTCATGGTGATCGCCGCCGCGCTCTCCATCCAGGACCCGCGCGAGCGTCCCGCCGACAAGCAGACCCAGGCCGACCAGAGCCACGCCCGCTTCCGGGACGAGACGAGCGACTTCCTCGCCTTCCTCAACCTGTGGCGGTACGTGCGCGAGCAGCAGAAGGAGCGGGGCTCGTCCTCGTTCCGCCGCATGTGCAAGCAGGAGTACCTGAACTTCCTGCGGATCCGCGAGTGGCAGGACATCTACAGCCAGCTGCGCACGGTCGCCAAGCAGATGGGCATCCAGCCGAACGAGGACGACGCGGCCGACCAGAGCGTCCACGTCTCCCTCCTCGCCGGCCTGCTCTCGCACGTCGGCATGAAGGACGTCAAGGAAGGCGCGAAGAACGAGTATCTGGGCGCCCGCAGCGCCAAGTTCGCGATCTTCCCGGGCTCGGCCCTCTTCAAGAAGCCCCCGCGGTTCGTGATGTCCGCCGAACTCGTCGAGACGTCCCGGCTGTGGGCGCGCGTCAACGCGAGGATCGAGCCGGAGTGGGTCGAGCCGCTGGCCGGACACCTGCTCAAGCGCACGTACAGCGAGCCGCACTGGGAGAAGGACCAGGCCGCGGTGATGGCGTACGAGAAGGTGACGCTGTACGGCGTCCCGATCGTCGCCCAGCGCAAGGTGAACTACGGCCGGATCGACCCGGAGGCCTCCCGCGAACTGTTCATCCGCAACGCCCTCGTCGAGGGCGACTGGCGCACGCACCACAAGTTCTTCGCCGACAACCGCAAGCTGCTGACCGAGGTCGAGGAGCTGGAGCACCGCGCGCGGCGCCGGGACATCCTGGTCGACGACGAGACCCTCTTCGACTTCTACGACCAGCGGGTCCCCGAACACGTCGTGTCGGGCGCGCACTTCGACTCCTGGTGGAAGCACAAGCGCCACGAGGAGCCCGAACTCCTCGACTTCGAGCGCTCCATGCTCATCAACGAACGCGCCGGCGACGTCAGCAAGGACGACTACCCGGACTCGTGGCACCAGGGACGGCTCAAGTTCCGCGTCACCTACCAGTTCGAGCCGGGCGCCGACGCGGACGGCGTGACCGTCCACATCCCCCTCCAGGTCCTCAACCAGGTGACGGACGAGGGCTTCGAATGGCAGATTCCGGGGCTGCGGGAGCAGGTCGTGACCGAGCTGATCCGGTCCCTGCCGAAGCCGATCCGCCGGAACTACGTCCCGGCACCCGACTTCGCCCAGAAGTTCCTCAAGCAGGCGGTGCCGCTCCAGGAGCCCCTGGCGACGACGCTGGCCCGCGAGCTGAAGCGCATGGTCGGGGTCCCGCTCACCGCCGACGACTTCGACTGGTCCCGGGTCCCCGACCATCTGAAGGTCACCTTCCGGATCGTCGACGAGCGGCGCCGCAAGCTCGCCGAGGACAAGGACCTCCAGGTGCTGCAGCTCCGGCTGAAGCCCAAGGCGCGCCAGGCGATCTCGCAGGCCGCCGCGGCCACCGCCGAGCGCACGGGCGGGGAGTCCCTGGAGCGCACGGGCCTCACGGACTGGACGATCGGCTCGCTCACCCGGGTCTTCGAGACCCGGCGCGCGGGCCAGCCGGTCAAGGCCTACCCCGCGCTCGTCGACGACGGGGACACCGTCTCCGTACGCCTCTTCGACACCGAGGCGGAGCAGCAGGAGGCGATGTGGAAGGGCACCCGGCGCCTGATCCTGCGCAACATCCCGGTGAACCCGGCCAAGTTCGCCTCGGACAAGCTGACGAACGCCCAGAAGCTCGCGCTCTCCGCCAATCCCCACGGCACCGTCCAGGCCCTCTTCGACGACTGCGCGATGGCCGCGGCGGACAAGCTGATCGGTGACTTCGGCGGCCCGGCGTGGGACGAGGAGTCCTACCGGAAGCTGTACGACCGGGTGCGCGCCGAGATCGTGGACACGACGGTCCGCACGGTCGGGCAGGTGCAGCAGGTCCTCGCCGCCTGGCAGGCCTGTGAGCGCCGTCTGAAGGCCACCAGGAGCGCGGCGCTGCTCGCGAACCTGACGGACGTACGGACGCAGCTGGACGCCCTCGTGAGGCCCGGCTTCGTCACGGCCACGGGACTGCGCCGCCTCCCGGATCTGATGCGCTATCTGGTGGCGGCCGACCGGCGCCTCCAGCAGATGCCGACGAACGTCCAGCGGGACACCAGCCGCATGGAGAAGGTCCACGAGATGCAGGACGAGTACGCGTGGCTGCTGGAGCAGATGCCCCAGGGCCGCCCGGTCCCCCAGCAGGTGCGGGACATCCGCTGGATGCTGGAGGAGCTGCGGGTCAGCTACTTCGCCCACGCGCTGGGCACGGCGTACCCCGTCTCCGACAAGCGGATCGTGAAGGCGATCGACGCCGCGGTCCCGTAATCGCCCCCGTACGGAGGGTGAGTTCGACCGCCGGGCTCACCCTCCTGTAGAGTCCTTCTCGCAGCACAGCGCAGGAAAGTGACTGCGAAACCTGGTCCTGTGGAGCAGTTTGGAGTGCTCGCCACCCTGTCAAGGTGGAGGCCGCGGGTTCAAATCCCGTCAGGACCGCATGACATCGAGAGCCCGGGTCTTCGGACCCGGGCTCTCGTGCGTGTTCCCGCCCCGCCCGGGGGCCCTTCCGGCAATCCCGGCCGTGTGACGGCATCTTGACGCCGCCTCGATCCGCCGGTACCCAGAGACCAGGGCCCTCGACCTCTCGGAGGTGGCGGATGGCAGCGAGCGCCAGACACGAGACGCGGGCCCTGCTGCGGGCCCATCTGGCCGCCGCGAGCCAGTACCGCCACCTGACGCGGCACTGCCCGATCTGCCGTCAACTCCTGCGCCTGGCCATGGAACCGGCCCCGGAGGGCGAGGAGAGCCCCGACGCGGCCGCCGGGGAGGAGACCCCCTCCAGGACCTGAGCCGGCGGGCGCCCCTTCGGCGCCCTCATCCCCTAGCGCAGACCCCACAGGGGCAACAAGGACCCCGACGTGTGACGGGTGTCACCGCATAAGTTTTCGGAACAACGGTACTTACGCCCCACCTACAACCAGTCAATTTTATATGTGCAATTGCACTGTCTCCGCAGATGCCCCACAGGAGATCCGACAGCCCTCCCCAGACTTCGACAAGGCCGCGCACAGCAGTGCCGTTCCCCGCACATCCCGGTCGGAAGCAGGGCACATCCCGAGCCCATCCCGGGATCAATCAGGGCATGAAAAAAGGGATCGCGCTGGACCCGGCGGAGTCCAGCGCGATCCACGACACACCCTTGTCGCATGCTTGTTCAGCTTGGGCGTGGGCTCCGTTGGGGCGGAACCCGCGTCGCTTGGAGCTGTGATCGGGCGTCCGGCAGGTTGGGGGACTTGCCGAAATGCCCGGTTATGCAGTTGTTCAGGCTTCGCTGCGCTGCTGGGGGATGCCCGCGAGCAATGCGCGGACCTCCGCCTCGCGGTAGCGGCGATGCCCGCCGAGCGTGCGGATCGACGTGAGCTTGCCGGCCTTTGCCCACCGCGTGACCGTCTTGGGGTCGACACGGAACATGGTGGCGACCTCAGCGGGGGTCAGCAGCGGCTCGGCATCAGGGGTGCGAGCGGTCATGAGCGGCCTCCTCGGGAGAACCGAACCTTCTCGGTTCTTTCCTCTAAATTCTGCACCTTGACCCGCGTTGCCCGAAATGGCGGACGCGAGTCGAGTCGGTTATAGGACGAACGGCTTGTCCTCGGCACTACAACTACACCATCTGTCCAGCCGCGTCGGCCAAACCGATGGAATTGCCCTCCCAGGTGTTCATCAGCGACGGAAGCCGATGGACCATGCCATAGCGGACAGTCACGCCCCTGTGACGATCAGTCACAGGGGCGCTCAGGAGTCACCAGACCCCCCATAGCGAGCAATACCGAGATTCCACCCCAAAGACGGACGGACGGAGTCCTCCCCGGACTCCTTGTCCTATTTTGGCATGAGGAGGGGCAAGCGGCGCAAGGGGCAAGTAAGTGCCGTCCATCACGCTTGCGACAAAAGCCCGGATAGGGACCTCCGTCCCGTACCGGAAGGACTCCGCTGCGTCAGCCGGGACCGGGGGCCCGTAGTGAACCCTTGGCCAAGGGTGGTCAGTCCACCACGGCGGCGGCCTTCTGTCAGCCCCTCAGTTCGCCGAGCGCCGGTCCCGGACCGCGCGCCAGCGCTCCACGAGCCGGCCGTACGCCTCGCCGGCGGTCGCCCCGTCCCCGGTCCGCAGCGCCTCGATGCCCTCGGCGACGTCCGCCGCCGAGTGGTCCCCCGCCAGCTCCCCGGCCGGCAGGACGTGCACGAGACCCCCGTAGTCCAGCTCGACGAGCGAACGGGGGTGGAACTCCTCCAGCCAGCGGCCGACGTCCAGCAGGCCGTCGATCAGCGGCCCCTCGTCGATGGTGTCCTTCAGGGTCCGCAGCGCCCGCGCCACCCGCCGCCGCGCCTGCACCATCGGCGTCCGGTAGCGCAGCAGCGGCGCGTCCCGCCCCGGCTCCCCCGGCCCCTCCTCGTACTCCCGCTCCTCGTCGGAGAACAGCACGAACCAGTTCAGCGGCACCTGCCAGGTCGAGGTGCGGATCCACGGACGGGCGTCGGGGTTGCGGGCGAGCCAGCGCTCGTAGTCCTGCGCGGCCTGACGGCGTACGAGCGGGGGCAGGAGCGCGTCCAGGACCGGGGCCGGAAACTCCTCGGCCAGGTCGCCCAGGGCCTGCCAGCCGCGCAGCCGCGTGCGCCAGGGACAGACGCAGAGCACGCCGTCGACCTCCGCCACGAACGCGTCGCCGCTCTCGTGCACGGGCACGGGGACGGGCGGGACGGGCAGCAAGTCGGCCAGGGAACGGCGCAGTTCGTCCTGGTAGGACGGATGCTCGGGGCGCCGGGCGTAACCGGCCCAGTGGCCGCGCTCCGGCTCGGGGAAGGCAGCCAGGGGTTCGTACACCCGCAGATAGGACGTGTACGGGACGATCACCGAGGACACCTTGGGCA
Source organism: Streptomyces sp. NPDC005551 (assembly GCF_042871785.1). Taxonomy (NCBI): domain Bacteria; kingdom Bacillati; phylum Actinomycetota; class Actinomycetes; order Kitasatosporales; family Streptomycetaceae; genus Streptomyces; species Streptomyces sp. NPDC005551. The sequence goes on from NZ_JBIAJE010000004.1 coordinate 44,097, forward strand.
CGCCTGCTCCCTCCCCAACGGACCGGACGCGAAACCCGGGCGCGAAAGCCGCTCGACCCGCGCGCGAGCGACCCGGAAAACACTCAAATCGTCCCACGGCCGTGAGGGAACGTACTCCGGGAGAGGGTGATCCTGAACACTGCGCGGATGACGGCCGGGCGCAGGCTCTAACCTCGTGCCAGCGGGAGCCCGCCACCCGCACGGGCACCGCCTCCAACCGCCGCTTCGTAGCTGGGAGTCACCACCGTGACCGACGTAACCAACGGCGTCCTGCACACCCTGTTCCAGTCGGATCAGGGGGGTCACGAGCAAGTCGTGCTCTGTCAGGACCGGGCCAGCGGCCTCAAGGCCGTCATCGCCATCCACTCCACCGCCCTGGGCCCCGCCCTGGGCGGCACGCGCTTCTACCCCTACGCGAGCGAGGCGGAGGCCGTCGCCGACGCCCTGAACCTCTCGCGCGGGATGTCGTACAAGAACGCCATGGCCGGTCTCGACCACGGCGGCGGCAAGGCCGTCATCATCGGTGACCCCGAGCGGATCAAGACGGAGGACCTCCTCCTCGCGTACGGCCGTTTCGTCGCCTCCCTCGGCGGCCGGTACGTCACCGCGTGCGACGTCGGCACGTACGTCGCCGACATGGACGTCGTGGCGCGCGAGTGCCGCTGGACCACCGGGCGCTCCCCGGAGAACGGCGGCGCGGGCGACTCCTCCGTGCTCACGGCGTTCGGTGTCTTCCAGGGCATGCGGGCCAGCGCCCAGCACCTGTGGGGCGACCCGACGCTGCGCGGGCGCACGGTCGGCGTCGCCGGCGTCGGCAAGGTCGGCCACTACCTGGTGGAGCACCTGCTCGACGACGGGGCGCAGGTCGTGATCACGGACGTGCGCCAGGACGCGGTGCGCCGGATCGTCGAGCGGCACCCCTCCGTGCGGGCCGTCGCGGACACCGAGGCACTGATCCGCGTCGAGGGGCTCGACGTCTACGCCCCGTGCGCGCTGGGCGGCGCACTGAACGACGAGTCCGTGCCGGCGCTCACCGCGCAGGTGGTCTGCGGAGCCGCCAACAACCAGCTCGCGCACCCGGGAGTGGAGAAGGACCTCGCGGACCGCGGGATCCTCTACGCCCCCGACTACGTGGTGAACGCCGGCGGGGTCATCCAGGTGGCCGACGAGCTCCACGGCTTCGACTTCGACCGGTGCAAGGCCAAGGCGACGAAAATCTTCGACACCACGCTCGGGATATTCGCACGTGCGAAGTCGGACGGTATTCCGCCGGCTGCGGCGGCCGACCGGATCGCCGAGCAGCGCATCGCCGAGGCACGCGGCCGCTGACCGCGGACCCTCTTGTCAGGGACCCGCCGACGCGTACTTCGAGAGAACTCTCACGTCCGTCGGCGGGTCGTGCGCCGAGAAGAGGTTAAAATCGCCGTTGACCAGCGGGGAAAGGGCACCTCGCGGGTTCTGGGCGAAGGCGCGTCCTGCGGGCGACGTACCGTATGGCCGCGGGCTCAGGTACCGTGGAAGCCCTACGGACCGGTCTCTCCACGGAGAGCCCGTTCCAGAACATGAACGCGTGTCAAGACTCTGGGGCCGTCGAGCCCCGTCACCGAGGGGGTCGAGCCATGGGGCGCGGCCGGGCCAAGGCCAAGCAGACGAAGGTCGCCCGCCAGCTGAAGTACAACAGCGGCGGGACTGACCTGTCGCGTCTGGCCAATGAGCTGGGCGCTTCGACTTCGAGCCAGCCGCCTAACGGCGAGCCGTTCGAGGACGAGGACGAGGAAGACGACCCGTACGCCCAGTACGCGGATCTCTACAACGACGACGACGAGGACGAGGACGACCAGTCCGGACCCCAGTCGCACCGTCGTGGCGCCTAGCGCTTGCAGCGGTCTCAGCAGGTTCCGGGGCATTCGTAGGAACTCGTAGCACTGCATCTCAACCCGGTCCGGGGCATCAGCGCCGGACCGGGTTGAGTGCTGTCCCGGCCTGTCTCAGCTCGCGTAGTCACCCACGAGCGCCGCACCCGTCGGGTGCTCGCCGCGGTCGGTGATCTCGCCGGCGATCCAGGCGTCCACACCCCGGTCGGCGAGGGTGGCGAGCGCGACGTCCGCCGACTCGCCGGGAACGACCGCGATCATGCCGACGCCCATGTTCAGCGTCTTCTCCAGCTCCAGCCGCTCCACCTGGCCCGTCCGGCCGACCAGGTCGAAGACCGGGGCAGGGGTCCAGGTCTCGCGGTCCACGATCGCGTGCAGGCCGTCGGGCACGACCCGCGCCAGGTTGGCCGCGAGTCCACCGCCCGTGACGTGGGAGAAGGCGTGCACCTCGGTGGTGCGGGTGAGGGCCAGGCAGTCCAGCGAGTAGATCTTGGTGGGCTCCAGCAGCTCTTCGCCGAGCGTCCGGCCGAACTCCTCGATCCGCTGGTCGAGGCTCAGGTTCCCCCGGTCGAAGAGCACGTGCCGGACCAGCGAGTACCCGTTCGAGTGAAGGCCGGAGGACGCCATGGCGATCACCGCGTCGCCCTCGCGGATGCGGTCCGCGCCGAGGAGTCGGTCGGCCTCGACCACGCCGGTGCCCGCGCCTGCGACGTCGAAGTCGTCCGGGCCGAGCAGACCCGGGTGCTCGGCCGTCTCGCCGCCCACCAGAGCGCAGCCGGCGAGGACACAGCCCTCGGCGATGCCCTTCACGATGGCGGCGACCCGCTCGGGGTGGACCTTGCCGACGCAGATGTAGTCGGTCATGAAGAGCGGCTCGGCGCCGCACACCACGATGTCGTCCATGACCATCGCCACCAGGTCGTGGCCGATGGTGTCGTACACGCCGAGCTGCCGGGCGAGGTCGACCTTCGTGCCGACCCCGTCCGTGGCGGAGGCGAGCAGCGGGCGCTCGAAGCGCTTGAGGGCGGAGGCGTCGAAGAGGCCGGCGAAACCGCCGAGGCCGCCGAGGACCTCGGGACGCTGCGTCTTCTTCACCCACTCCTTCATGAGTTCGACGGCGCGGTCGCCCGCCTCGATGTCGACGCCCGCGGCTGCGTAGCTGGCACCTGTGGTCTCAGACATGGCTGTGAGAACTTTCGTGTCGTACAGCTGTAGTGCTGCGGAGTCTTACGGGCGACGGATCGCGTCGGCCGCGGCCGTCGCGGCGGGACCCGCCGCGAGCTCGGTCTCCAGAAGCTGCTTGCCCAGCAGTTCCGGGTCGGGCAGATCCATCGGGTACTCGCCGTCGAAGCAGGCGCGGCACAGGTTCGGCTTGGCGATCGTGGTCGCCTCGATCATGCCGTCGAGGGAGATGTACGAGAGGGAGTCGGCGCCCAGCGACGTGCCGATCTCGTCGATCGACATGCCGTTGGCGATCAGTTCCGCGCGGGTGGCGAAGTCGATGCCGAAGAAGCAGGGCCACTTGACCGGCGGCGAGGAGATCCGGATGTGCACCTCGGCGGCGCCCGCCTCACGGAGCATGCGGACCAGGGCGCGCTGGGTGTTGCCGCGCACGATCGAGTCATCCACGACGACCAGGCGCTTGCCCTTGATGACTTCCTTGAGCGGATTCAGCTTCAGACGGATGCCGAGCTGGCGGATCGTCTGCGAGGGCTGGATGAAGGTCCGGCCGACGTACGCGTTCTTCACGAGACCCGCGCCGAACGGGATGCCGGAGGCCTCCGCGTAACCGATCGCGGCGGGTGTCCCGGACTCCGGGGTCGCTATGACCAGATCGGCTTCGACGGGAGCTTCCTTGGCGAGTTTCCGGCCCATCTCGACCCGCGAGAGATACACGTTCCGGCCGGCGATGTCCGTGTCGGGACGCGCCAGATAGACGTACTCGAAGACGCAGCCCTTGGGCTTTGCCTCAGCGAATCGCGAGGTGCGCAGGCCGTTCTCGTCGATGGCGACGAACTCGCCCGGCTCGATCTCGCGGACATAGGCGGCGCCGCAGATGTCGAGGGCGGCGGACTCGGAGGCGACCACCCAGCCGCGCTCCAGCCGGCCGAGGACCAGCGGGCGGATGCCCTGCGGGTCGCGGGCCGCGTACAGCGTGTGCTCGTCCATGAAGACGAGACTGAAGGCGCCCCGGACCTGCGGGAGGATCCTGGCGGAGGCCTCCTCGATGGTCAGCGGCTTGCCGTCGTCGTCCACCTGGGCCGCGAGGAGCGCCGTGAGGAGGTCGGTGTCGTTGGTGGCCGCGACGCGGGTGGTCCGGCCCTCCTGCTCGGGGAGGTCGGCGACCATCTCGGCGAGCTGCGCCGTGTTGACCAGGTTGCCGTTGTGACCGAGCGCGATCGAGCCGTGCGCGGTGGCACGGAACGTCGGCTGGGCGTTCTCCCAGACGGAGGCTCCGGTGGTCGAGTAGCGGGCGTGACCGACCGCGATGTGACCCCGGAGGGAACCGAGTGAGGTCTCGTCGAAGACCTGGGACACGAGGCCCATGTCCTTGAAGACGAGGATCTGCGAGCCGTTGCTGACCGCGATCCCCGCGGATTCCTGACCTCGATGCTGAAGGGCGTAGAGCCCGAAGTAAGTGAGCTTGGCGACCTCTTCGCCCGGAGCCCAGACACCGAAGACGCCGCAAGCGTCCTGGGGGCCTTTCTCACCGGGGAGCAGATCATGATTGAGTCGACCGTCACCACGTGGCACGCCTCCGAGTGTAGGCGAGATCGAGTACTGGTCCGAATTGGGTACGGCGGGTCACCGGACGTCACACGTCGGCCACGGTCGCCACGCCTGTGCCGTTTACGCAGGTCAAAGCCGGTGTGCGGAGACCGGCGCGGCGCCCTGTCGGCCCGCCGGGGGGCGTGTGGGGGCTCTGTCCGGCGTCAGTGAGTGAGCCGTCGCACATCAATCTGGTGGTGACGGGGGCTCCGAGGGTGATATGTCCGGCGCGGACGGCATCCCCTGCGCTGCCGCTCACTTCATCAGCGGCAGCAGCCCCGACAGGTCCGCGCGCTCCCCGCTCGCGCTGACCGCGGCCCCGTCCACTGCGTCCCGCCAGGTGATCCGGCCCGTCGCGAGCCTGACCCACGTCAGCGGGTCGGTCTCCACGACGTTCGGCGGGGTGCCTCGGGTGTGCCGCGGTCCCGGCACGCACTGCACGACGGCGTACGGCGGGACGCGGACCTCCGTCGAGGCGCCGGGGGCCTTCACCGCGAGGGCGTCGGCGAGCAGCCGGGTGCACGCGGCGAGCGCCTGACGGTCGCAGGGGACGTCGAGGCCGGGCAGGGCGCGGTTGAGGTCGTCGGTGTGCACGACGAGTTCGACGGTCCGGGTGACCAGGAAGTCGGCGAGGGTCATGGCGCCCGCGCGCATGTCGATGACGCGGTTCCCGGGGGCCGCGGCCAGGCGCTCGGCGAGGCGTTCCTCGGTACGGGCGAACAGCGCGTCCAGGTCCGGGGTGCGGGCGGCGAGCTGCCGGACGCCGTCGGCGATGGCCTCCGCGTAGCCGGCGCTCGCGAACAGCATGTCGGTCAGGGAGAGTTCCGCCTTGGCCGGCTCGTCCCGGTCCAGGGCGAGGCTGACCGCCTCCACGGTCATGGTGAGGTGCGCGGCCAGGTCGCGCACGGTCCAGTCACCGAGGCCCGAGGGCCGCGCCAGCTGCTCGGCGTCGAGGGCGCGCACGGCCTCCCGCACGTGATGGAACTGCGCGGACACGGCGGCGCGGATCTTGGCGGAGTCGTACGTGCGGGTGCGTTTCCTGGCCGGTGGCATGATCCTCAGCCTAGATCCCGGGCCGACGCGCCGACCGGGGTTTCCACACCGTCCTCGGGTCCCGGCCGGACTCCTGCGGCCTGCCCGGACTCCCCACGGGAAGCCGAGAGCCCCGCCCGGGACGGTCCGGACGGGGCCCTCGCACGCGTACCGCCGCGGGCGGCACAGGGAGGCCTACGCCAGCAGCGCGGGGATCGTCCCCTCGTGCGCCACGCGCAGCTCGTCCAGGGAGAGGGCGAACTCGCCCTGGACCTCGACCGTGTCCCCGTCGACGACACCGATCCGGGTGACGGGCAGACCCCGCGCACCGCACATGTCGTTGAAGCGGAGCTCTTCCGAGCGCGGGACGGCGACGACCGCGCGGCCCGCCGACTCCGAGAACAGGAGCGTGAACGCGTCGAGACCGTCGGGCACGATCAGCCGGGCACCCTTGCCGCCCAGCAGGGCCGACTCGACCACGGCCTGGATCAGACCGCCGTCGGACAGGTCGTGCGCGGAGTCGATCATGCCGTCGCGGGACGCCGAGATGAGGATCTCGGCGAGCAGCCGCTCGCGCTCCAGGTCGACCTGCGGCGGCATACCGCCCAGGTGGTCGTGGACGACCTGCGACCAGGCCGAACCGCCGAACTCCTCACGGGTGTCACCGAGCAGGTAGAGGAGCTGGCCCTCTTCCCGGAAGGCGGCCGGCGTGCGGCGGGCGACGTCGTCGATGACGCCGAGCACGGCCACGACCGGAGTCGGGTGGATGGCGGCCTCGCCGGTCTGGTTGTACAGCGAGACGTTGCCGCCGGTCACCGGAGTGCCCAGCTGCAGGCAGCCGTCGGCGAGCCCGCGGACGGCCTCCGCGAACTGCCACATGACGGCCGGGTCCTCGGGCGAGCCGAAGTTCAGGCAGTCGGAGACGGCCAGCGGCCTGGCACCGGTCGTTGCGACGTTGCGGTACGCCTCGGCGAGCGCGAGCTGCGCGCCCGTGTACGGGTCGAGCTTGGCGAAGCGGCCGTTGCCGTCCGTGGCGATGGCGACGCCGAGCCCGCTCTCCTCGTCGATGCGGATCATGCCCGAGTCCTCGGGCTGCGCCAGCACCGTGTTGCCCTGCACGAAGTGGTCGTACTGGGAGGTGATCCAGGACTTGGAGGCCTGGTTCGGGGAGGAGACGAGCGCGAGGACCTGGTCCTTCAGCTCGTCCGAGGTGGCCGGCCGCGGCAGCTTGTTCGCGTCGTCGGCCTGGAGGGCGTCCTGCCAGTCGGGACGGGCGTACGGGCGCTCGTAGACCGGGCCGTCGTGCGCGACCGTGCGCGGGTCGACGTCGACGATCTTGCCGCCGTGCCAGTAGATCTCCAGGCGGTCGCCGTCGGTCACCTCACCGATGACGGTCGCGATGACGTCCCACTTGTCGCAGATCTCCAGGAACCGGTCGACCTTCGCCGGCTCCACGACCGCGCACATGCGCTCCTGCGACTCGCTCATGAGGATCTCCTCGGGCGAGAGCGTGGAGTCGCGCAGCGGTACGTCGTCGAGGGTGACGCGCATGCCGCCGGAGCCGTTCGAGGCGAGCTCGCTGGTCGCGCACGACAGGCCGGCCGCGCCCAGGTCCTGGATGCCGACGACAAGCTTCTCGGCGAAGGCCTCCAGGGTGCACTCGATGAGGAGCTTCTCCTGGAAGGGGTCGCCGACCTGGACGGCGGGACGCTTCGAGGGCTTGGCGTCGTCGAAGGTCTCCGAGGCGAGGATCGAGGCGCCGCCGATGCCGTCGCCACCGGTGCGGGCCCCGTAGAGGATGACCTTGTTGCCGGCGCCGGACGCCTTCGCGAGGTGGATGTCCTCGTGCTTCATGACGCCGATGGCACCGGCGTTGACCAGCGGGTTGCCCTGGTAGCAGGCGTCGAAGACGACCTCGCCGCCGATGTTCGGCAGGCCCAGGCAGTTGCCGTAGCCGCCGATGCCGGCGACGACGCCGGGCAGGACGCGCTTGGTGTCGGGGTGGTCGGCCGCGCCGAAGCGCAGCGGGTCCACGACGGCGACCGGGCGGGCACCCATCGCGATGATGTCGCGGACGATGCCGCCGACGCCCGTGGCCGCGCCCTGGTAGGGCTCGACGTACGAGGGGTGGTTGTGCGACTCGACCTTGAAGGTGACCGCGTAGCCCTGGCCGACGTCGACGACGCCGGCGTTCTCGCCGATGCCGACGAGCAGCGCGTCGGACTGCGGGGCCTTCTCGCCGAACTGGCGCAGGTGGACCTTGGATGACTTGTACGAACAGTGCTCGGACCACATGACGGAGTACATGGCGAGCTCGGCCCCGGTGGGCCGGCGGCCGAGGATCTCGACGACCCGCTCGTACTCGTCCTTCTTCAGGCCCAGTTCGGCCCAGGGCAGCTCGACGTCAGGGGTGGCGGCCGCGTGCTCGACCGTGTCCAGAGGCGTGCGGCTCATGCGGTGACCAGCTTCTTGAGGATCGAGGTGAAGAAGGGGAGGCCGTCGGTGCGGCCGCTGCCGATGAGCGGCTCGACGGCGTGCTCGGGGTGCGGCATGAGGCCGACCACGTTCCCGGCCTCGTTCGTGATCCCGGCGATGTCCCGCAGCGAACCGTTGGGGTTGTAGTGCTCGTCCACGGCTCCGTCGCGGGCCACGTAGCGGAACGCGACCCGGCCCTCGGCCTCCAGCTGGTCGAGCGTGCGCTCGTCCGCGACGTACCGCCCGTCCATGTTCTTCAGCGGGATGTGGATCTCCTGGCCGGCCTCGAAGTCCGTGGTCCAGGAGGTGTCCGCGTTCTCCACCCGAAGCTTCTGGTCGCGGCAGATGAAGTGCAGGTGGTCGTTGCCGAGCATCGCACCGGGCAGCAGGTGGGCCTCGGTGAGGATCTGGAAGCCGTTGCAGATGCCGAGGACCGGCATTCCCGACTTCGCCTGCTCGATCAGCGGCTCCATCACCGGCGAGAAGCGCGCGATGGCGCCGGCCCGCAGGTAGTCGCCGTAGGAGAAACCGCCGCACAGCACCACGGCGTCGACCTGCTTGAGGTCCTTGTCCTTGTGCCAGAGCGCGACGGGCTCGGCACCGGCGAGACGGATCGCACGCTGTGTGTCCCGGTCGTCGAGGCTGCCGGGAAAGGTGACGACTCCAATACGAGCGGTCACTTCTCTTCCTCCACCTTCACGGTGAAGTCCTCGATCACGGTGTTGGCGAGGAAGGATTCCGCCAGTTCACGGATGCGGGCGAGTGCGGCGTCGTCCACCGGTCCGTCCACTTCGAGTTCGAAACGCTTTCCCTGACGTACGTCGGAGACACCGTCGAAACCGAGGCGCGGCAGTGCACGCTGCACCGCCTGGCCCTGGGGGTCGAGGATCTCCGGCTTGAGCATGACGTCGACTACGACGCGTGCCACTGGCACTCCCGGTGTGTGGTGCTGAGCAGGTCCCTTCAGACTACCCGTACGAAATTTCTACTCGCGTAGATTCGTAGAATCCTACGTGAGCCCGATCACGATCCCGCATCGACGCGAGGCCGGCCAGGGAAAATCCTGGGAAAACCGCAGAAGACCGATGGCGCCTCTTTGCCGCTGGACACGCGCAGGGATTTAGCCGGGCTTCACAATGCAATGCCGGGCCCTGTACAAAGGAAAACGCATTAGCCGATACTTTGCCCAATAACAGCCGGACAGTCGACATCTCTCCGCGTACTTCACCCGTCCGTGCAAGTCATGGCGCGTGAGCGCGGAGGTGTCGCACGAAGGGACCGATATTCGTGGCGCAGCGTGTCGTGGTCACTCTCTCCGACGACATCGACGGCTCGGAAGCGGCGGAGACGATCGCCTTCGGGCTGGACGGCAAGTCGTACGAGATCGACCTCAATCGAGCCAATGCCAAGAAACTGCGTAAGGCGCTCGCCCCCTACGTCGAGGCCGGCCGCAAGCGGGCGCGGTCCGGCAAGGCGTACACGCACACGGCACTGACCCCGGACCCCGCCGCCGTCCGCGCCTGGGCCCGGTCCAACAAGCTGGACGTGCCGCCGCGCGGCCGGATCCCCAAGAAGGTCTACGACGCGTTCGCCGAGGCGCACTGAGCCGGGCCGCCGCCGGGTCCGGCTCCCCGTCCCGGCGTCCCTCTTTCGAGGGACTCGGACGGCGCGGGGCTGACAAGGGCCCGTCAGCGGGCCCCGGGGGCAGCCGACTTGCGCTGCCCCCCTGCTGATCAGCTAGAGTCTGGAGCACGCCGAGGGGCAAGGCCGAAAAGCCGCAGCCCACGAGGTCGTGCGGGTGTAGTTCAGTAGTAGAACATCCCCCTTCCAGGGGGAAGGCGCAGTGTGCAATTCCTGTCACCCGCTCCGCATCGCTTACCTACCACTCTTGTGGATCAGGTAAGGTGGTGCTCGCGCCGATCGGTGAGAGCCGGTCGGAGGCAATGCGAACGTAGCTCAGTTGGTAGAGCGCAACCTTGCCAAGGTTGAGGTCGCGAGTTCGAACCTCGTCGTTCGCTCCAGAGAGAAGGCCCCGGTCGATGACCGGGGCTTTTTGCTGTGCGATGGGACCGGAACCTGGCCGCCCGGTGCCGCCGTCGGCGCGTCCCCCGGCGCGTCCCGGTGCATCTTCGGGTGCGGCCTCCTGGTGCGTCCCGGGCACCGAAAAGGTTGGGTATAGTAGGTGTCGCGCCACGGCGCAGCAGTGCGAACGTAGCTCAGTTGGTAGAGCGCAACCTTGCCAAGGTTGAGGTCGCGAGTTCGAACCTCGTCGTTCGCTCCACAGAAGAAGAAGCCCCCGGCCTCGGCCGGGGGCTTCTTCGTGGTTCAGGACCAGCTCGTACCGGTCAGCCGCTCGAACGCCTCGATGTACTTGGCGCGGGTCGCGTCCACCACGTGGGCGGGCAGCGCGGGCGGGGGCTGCTCGCTCCCGCGGTCCCAGCCGGACTCCGGCGAGGTCAGCCAGTCACGGACGAACTGCTTGTCGTACGACGGCTGGGCGCGGCCCGGCTCCCACTCCTCGGCCGGCCAGAAGCGGGAGGAGTCGGGGGTGAGCACCTCGTCGGCGAGGACGAGCGTCTCCCCCTCGAAGCCGAACTCGAACTTCGTGTCCGCCAGGATGATGCCGCGGTCACGGGCGATGTCGCGGGCGCGGCCGTAGACGGCGATCGTCGTCTGGCGCAGCCGGGCCGCCGTCTCGGCGCCGACCTGACGGGCGACCTCCTCGTAGGAGACGTTCTCGTCGTGCTCGCCGACCGCCGCCTTGGTGGCCGGGGTGAAGATCGGGGCGGGAAGCTCCGAGCCGTCGACGAGACCCTCGGGGAGAGCGAGACCGCAGACGGTGCGCGACTCGTCGTACTCGACGAGGCCCGAGCCGGTCAGATAGCCGCGCGCGACGCACTCGACCGGGACCATCTCCAGGGACTTGCAGACGAGGGTCCGGCCCGCCCAGTCGGCGGGCGCGCCGGGCGGCAGCTCGGTGCTCAGGACGTGGTTGGGGGCCAGCTCGGCGAGCTGGTCGAACCACCACAGTGACAGCTGGGTGAGGACGCGGCCCTTGTCGGGGATCTCGGTCGGCAGCACCCAGTCGTAGGCGGAGATGCGGTCGCTGGCGACCATCACGAGGTCGCCCGCCTCGTTCTGGTACAGGTCGCGCACCTTGCCGGTGTGCAGGTGCACCAGGCCCGGCACCTGCAAGGGCTCGGGCTTGTCGACGAATCCGGACACGGTTCCTCCCCGTGGTTGAAGAAAAGGGGCGCCCGCGAGGCCCGAAGAGGCTGGCGGTGGGCGACGGGTGGGCCCAGGTGGGTCGATTCTCCCGTATGCGGGGGACGGCTCCGGTCACCGGGTGTGCGGTGGAGCCGCGGGGCGGTGCGCGCGCGGTGCCGGTGCGGGCCCGGCCGGGGGTGGGGGGCGGGGGTGCCGGGGTGATCCGGGCGAAGGTGCGGGGTGGGGGATTCAGTCCCGTTTGCAGATGCGGTCCAGGAGGTTCGCCGTGGCGCGCTGGACACGGGTGTCGACGTGGCCCGGACGGTCCAGGGCCGGCGACCAGGCGAACGTTCCGGACGCGAAGACCAGGGCTCCCGACTCGGCACGGTAGACGGACGTCTCCTGGTGACGGGTGACACCCTCGCTGTCCGCGTACGGGGAGTGCGCCAGCAGGATCCGGCCCTGGTGCTCGGGCAGCGGGGTGCGCGGAAAGTAACGGTCGGCCTCGCCGGCGACCAGACCGGGGAGTTCGTCCCCCTCGTGCGCGCCGGTCGCCTCCCACAGCCAGTGGTCGGCGTTGCGGACGACGAGCGGGTGGGGCTCCGGGACCCGTCCCGCGTACTGGATGCCGATCAACTGCTGCTCCGGGCGGTCGATCTCGCGCCACAGCGCCGCCTTTCCCGGCCCCTTGCGCTTGCGGCAGGTCAGCAGGCGGTCCGGAACACCGGACGGGGACGGCCCCAACTCCACCTGCCAGTACATGGTGTTGGCGGAGAGGAAGACCAGCGACGTGCCGTGGTCGCGGGCGCGCTCCACGGTGCGGCGCATGGCGGTCGACCAGTACTCGTCGTGGCCGGGGAAGACCAGACCCCGGTAGCGGGTGGGATCGACCCGGCCGGCGTGCAGATCGCGGGCGTCGGCGTACGCGAGGTCGTAGCCGTAACGCTCGGCCCAGCGGATGAAGTCGTAGGCGTGGCCCACGTGGAGGGGCAGGCCGGCGCCGGCGTACGGGCGGTCGAAGGAGATCGTCGTCGCGGCGTCGGCCTCGCCGAGGAGCCGGCCGTCCTCGTCCCACGCGTGGTAGAGGCTGGCGCCCGTGCGGCCGTCCTCCGGGTACAGGTTGTACGCCTGCCACGTGATGTCGGGGAGCAGGAGCAGCAGATCGGCGGGGTGGTCGTCGCGGACCGTGAAGGGGACGTGGGAGCGGTAGCCGTCGGCCGTGGTGAGTACGGCGACGTACGCGCCGACCGACCAGTGGCTCGGGATCTGCAACCGCCAGGACAGCCACCAGTGGTGGCACGAGACCGTGCGGTCGGCGGTGAGCGGGGGCGGCTGGACGATGCCGGAGAGGCGGGGACTGGTGGTGATCTTCGAGGCACCGTCTCCGCCGTAGTGGCCGATGCGGTAGATGTCGACGCTGAATTCCTGCGGCGGGTCGACGGTGATGTGGAAGTCGAGGGACTCGCCCGGGGTGGCCGCGCCGGTGGACGTGAAGCCCTTGATCTGGCGGTGGACGTCGTCGGCGGAACGGGGGCCGCCGGGGGCAGGGCGGGAGCGGGGACCGGAGGAGGCACGGCGCGGGCGGGGGACGGCCGCGGCGGGGCCCCCGGGGGGTGCGGGGTCGTGGTCGAGCTCGTCCACGGGGTCGATGTACCAGGGGACGACCTGGCCCGTGTCGCCGAAGTACTGCTCGTCACCGCGGAGCCAGGGGACGGGGCCCTGGCCGAAGGGGTCCGTCACGGCGTGCGCCAGGGCCCCCGACTCCCAGCGGCGGATCTGTTCCGACCCCATGTCCGCTCCCCTCCTCAGCGCCCCCGTGCGTTGCGGTACCTGCCGTGCGCGCGATCGGTCCCCAGCACATCACACAACGCACGTACTCCGTCACCGTTCGTCGCGAATTCGTGTTAACGGAGCGGGGGTTCCGTGGCCTCGGCGGGTGGAGCGCCTCGGCCCGGAGCGTCCGTGCGCGGTCAGACCAGGCGGACTGGTTTCTCCGGGCGGACGCCTGTCCGGTGGAGCCAGGTCCTGAGCGGGGCCGGGTCGCCGGACTCGATCAGGGCGAGGACCCGGGGGCCCAGGTCGGCGGCGCGTTCGCCGTCGACCAGGAGGGCCGGGCCGTCGAGCCAGTCGAGGCCCGGCAGCGCCCCGGCCGTGTCCATCGCGGCGCAGCAGACCATCGCGGTGACGTGATCGGCCAGCAGCTCGCGGCCCGTACGCGGCGGCTGGAGCGGGAAGAGGGGAAGCATCCCGTCCGCCCACAGCGCGCTGTCGGGACCGCCCTGCTCCACGCCGGAGGCGGGGACAGGCCCGACCGCCGCCTCCTCCCGTGCGATCTCCGCGCTGAGCGCGGCCACCAGCGCGGCCGTCCGCTCGTTGCCCAGGGGGTCCTCGTCCTCGTCGCCGATGTCACCGGCGGCACCGGCGGCAGCGGTGTCCTCGTGCGGAGGTGGCGCCACGGCGGGCGAGTCCGCCGGGACGGTCGTCATGTGGTCCAGCACCCGGGACAGCGTGGGACCGGGGTCGGGTGCGGCCGGGCCCTGCGCCGGGCGGACGCCCTGGGCGTCGAGGACGCGGTGGAGGCGGGCCGCGTCGGTCCGCCAGGTGCGGTCGACGACCTCCTCCGGATACTCCTGCCAGTTCACCGGGGCCCAGTCCGGCCCGCGCTCGGCGGGACCGCCGTGGAAGAGGCGGGCGGCGAGGAGGGAGGCCGCCTCGTCGACCGTGCCGGGTTCCTCGAGGAGGTCGCAGGCGGGGCGCTCGCCGAGCCGGGAGGTGAAGCCCTCCGCGAGGCGGTCGCGACGCGAGAGTTCGGTGAGGGCCGCCACGACGCCCGCATCGAGCCGGGAGGGCCAGCGGCCCATGCGCCAGGCGGGCACGGCGACTCGGGTCAGCAGGCGGTCCCAGCCCGCGTACGCGAGCCCCACCTGTTCCTGGGCGACGATCCGCAGGCCGTAGTCCACGGCCTGGGCGCGCTCGGCGGCGGCTGCCGCCACCCCCCGCTCCATCTCGGCCGCGTGACCGCGGCAGCTGCGCAGGAGCAGGCGGGTCACCCAGCCGGCCACGCCGAGCACCGTACGCACCAGGGGGCCGCGGGCCGGCGCGGAGGTCTCGGCCACGGCCGCGTCCAGCCCTCGTACGAAACGGCGGGCCGCGGCTATGTCCGGGTGGGCGGAGGGCCCCGTGCCCGCGACGACCGGGGCGAGGACCGCTCGCAACTCCCCCACCCGCATCCACCACAGGAAGGGCGAGCCGATGACGAGGACGGGCGTCGCGGTGCTCCGCCGGTGCCCGTGTCTGTGGGCCCTGAGTGCCGCGAGGCGGCTGCCGCGCCGCGCGGGGCGGTTCTGGGCCGGGTGGGTGCGGTCCTCCAGCCAGCTGTCGCAGTCGGGGGTGAGCGCTATCGCGGAGGGGACCGGGACGTCGAGCCGGTCGGCCAGGTCGCGCACCATCCGGTACAGGTCGGGCGCCGAGCTCTCGACGATCGGGACCGTGGGGCTGACCGCCGGGCGGGCCCGGGAGACGACCACCGCGATGGCCGCGGCCGCCAGCAGGACCAGCACGGCGAGGACCGAGACCACCCAGCGGGCGGTCCCCCAGGCTCCGCCGACGAGATGGCCGGTGGGGCCGCCGACGAGCAGCACGACGGCGACGGCCGCGGGCAGCAGGGCGACGGCCAGCGCCCTGCTGCGTATGCGCAGCACGGCGAGAGCCCGGGAGCGCGCCGCTTGCACGCCCACCTCCACACCCATACCGGTCACGACCGGATGCCACCCCCTACCGTCTCGCCCGAAACCCGCCGTGACAGTGGCTGTCACGGCCGGCGGCGGGGCATGCGCTGGCGTTGCTCATCCCCCCACTGTGGCACCCGCCGCTGACATCGCAATGCCGGTGGGCCAAGTGCCGGAACGCTTGCGCCGCACCCTAGTTGGGGCTCCGGCCCCCGTCAGCCGGATGGGGCATCGGTCACTCGATGGAATGGCTTTGGGGAGAGGTGGATGACGGTCGGCAAGGATCAGGCCCCGGATTCCTGAGGAATCCGGGGCCTGATTGCTACAGCTGTTCGTGGCGGAGAGTGGCTGGTTCTCGCCCTTCGACGGCCGGCGAACGCTACGCCTCCGCCGCCGCCCTCGCCGCGATGTCCGTGCGGTGCAAGGAACCGTCGAGGCGGATCCGGGAGAGCGCCGCGTACGCACGGTCGCGGGCCTCGGTGAGATCGCCGCCCACCGCCGTGACCGACAGCACGCGACCGCCGGCGCTCACCACGGCGTCGCCCTCGCGCTTCGTACCGGCGTGCAGGACGTACGCGTTCGGAGCGTCCTGGGCCGCGACCTCGTCGAGACCCAGGACGGGGTCGCCGGTGCGCGGGGTGCCGGGGTAGTTGTGGGAGGCCACGACCACTGTGACGGCCGCGTCGTCGCTCCAGCGCAGGGGCGGGAGGAAGCCCAGGTTCCCGGTGGCCGCGGCGAGCAGCAGGCCCGCGAGCGGGGTCCGCAGGCGAGCGAGGACGACCTGGGTCTCCGGGTCGCCGAAGCGGGCGTTGAACTCGATGACCCGGACGCCGCGGCTGGTGATCGCGAGTCCCGCGTAGAGGAGACCGGAGAACGGGGTACCGCGGCGGCGCAGCTCGTCGACGGTCGGCTGGAGGACGGTCTCCATGACCTCGTCGACCAGCTTCGGGTCCGCCCACGGCAGGGGCGAGTACGCACCCATGCCGCCGGTGTTCGGACCCTTGTCGTCGTCCAGGGCGCGCTTGAAGTCCTGGGCCGGCTGGAGCGGGACGACGGTCTCGCCGTCGGTGACCGCGAAGAGGGACACCTCCGGGCCGTCGAGGAACTCCTCGATGACGACGCGGTCGCAGGCGTTCGCGTGCGCCCGGGCGGCCTCGATGTCGTCTGTGACGACGACGCCCTTGCCCGCGGCGAGGCCGTCGTCCTTCACGACGTACGGGGCTCCGAAGGCGTCGAGCGCCTCCTCGACCTCGTCGGGCGTCGTGCAGACGTACGAGCGTGCCGTCGGGACGTCCGCGACCGCCATGACGTCCTTGGCGAAGGCCTTGGAGCCCTCCAGCCGCGCCGCCTCCCTGGAGGGGCCGAAGCAGGGGATGCCCGCCTCGCGTACGGCGTCGGCGACTCCCGCGACGAGCGGGGCCTCGGGGCCCACGATCACCAGCTCGGCGCCGAGCCGCGTGGCCAGCCCGGCCACGGCGGCGCCGTCGAGGGCGTCGACCGGGTGCAGCTCGGCCACCTCCGCGATGCCCGCGTTCCCGGGGGCGCAGTGCAGGGCGGTGACGTCGGGGTCGGAGGACAGGGAGTGGCACAGGGCGTGTTCGCGGGCGCCGCTACCGATGACAAGGACCTTCACGGGGGTCAGCCTAGCCGTCCCGGGCGGGTGACCTTGTAGAGGCTTCCGAGGGGTGGGACCGGCGGCGTTGGTGGGATCCTCCGAGACGCGGGCGCGGACGCCGTTCCGGGCGGGGGCCGGGGGGAGTCCGCGGGGCGTTCCGCGGGGGGGGGTGCGGTGGGCGCCGGCCTGTGCGGGCGTACGGCGCCTGCGGCGGCGGCGGTGGCCGGCGGACTGTGCGGCGGGCGGTGGCCGGCGGAGTGTGCGGCGGGCGGTGGCCGGCGGAGTGTGGGGCGTACGGCGCTGCGGCGGGCGGTGGCCAGCGGCCTGCGCGGCGGGCGGCGCCCGCGGTGGGCGGTCGCCGGCGGCCTGTGCGGCAGGCGGCACGGATGCGGCCGACCCTTGCGGCGGCGGTCGACGGCGGACTGTGCGGCGTACAGCGCCCGCGGGGGGCGGTCGTCGGCCGCAGGGGGCCTGCGCGGCGTACGGCGCTGCGGCGGGCGGTGGCCGGCGGACTGTGCGGCGTACCGCGCCCGCGGTGGGCGGTCGTGGCCGCAGGGCGTGTACGGCGGGCGGTCGCCCGCAGCATGTGCGGCGTACGGCGCCCGCGGATCCCGCTCCCCGGCGGGGTCACTCGTGTGAGAACTCCTCGACCACCGTCGCGCCCAGCTCGCGGACGATGAGGTCGTGCCCCGAGAGGGCGGACTCGTCCAGGTCGGGGTCGTCGTCCTCCGGGGTGTCGTCCTCCGGGGAGACCGGGGGCGGCGGCTCCGGGGCGGACGGGGCGGGTCTCGGGGCGGACGCGGTCTGCGCGGGACCCGCGGAGGGGGAGTCCTGGTGCGGGGCGGGACGGGCCGCCGGGGCCGGCTGCTGCGGGGCGGGGCGCGGGGCGGCAGGACCGCCGCCGTACCCGCCGCCGAAACCGGGGCCAGGGCCGGGCGGCGGCGCCGAACCGCCCGACGGGTCGACGATCGCGTCGATCTTCCACTGCACGTTGAACTGCTCGGCCAGCGCCTGTCGCAGGACGTCCTCGCTGCCGCTGCTCGCGAAATTGTCCCGGGCGCCCGCGTTGACGAAGCCGATCTGGAGGGTCGTGCCGTCGAAGCCGGTGACCTGCGCGTTCTGGCTGAGCAGGATCCAGGTGAAGCGGCGTCGGTTCTTCACCGCCTCCAGGATGTTCGGCCACAGGGCACGCGGGTCGGGGCCGCCGGTCACCGGGGCGGGGGCGGGCGCCGCGGGCGCCGGAGCGGGGGCCGACTGGGCCGACGGCCGCGCGGGCGTCGCCGGCGGGGACGCGGGCGCGGGGGTCGCGGGGGCCTGACCGCTGCCCGCGGGCGCCGCCGTCGGCCAGCCGCCGGGGCGCCGGCCGCCGCCGCCACTGCCGACGGCGGTCGCGGTCGGCCAGGCGCCCGGCGCGGAGCCGCCGGCGGGCTGGGCGGGCGCGGCCGGGGACGGCTGCGGGGCCGCCGGAGCGGGAGCGGGCGGAGGTGTGGGGTCCGCCTGGGCCGGGGCCGGGGCAGGGTCGGGCGCCGCCGGGGCCGGGGACCGTACCGGTGCACCGGAGTCCGCCGTGGGTCCGCCGGTCCCGGAAGCCGGGCCGGCCGACCGCACCGCGGCCCGGACCGCCGCCGCCCCGCCGCCGGGCGCCACGGCGGCGCCACCGGCCGGTGCCGGAGGAGACCCGGCTCCCTGCGCAAGCGGCGCGCCGCTGCCGTGCGCGTCCGGACCGGGTGCCGGCACGTATCCCATGGCGGGTCCCGCGCCGCCCCCGCTCACGTTCACGCCGCGTTCGATCCGGTCGAGCCTTGCCATGACGGACCGCTCGTCCCGGTAGGCGGCGGGAAGCAGCACGCGCGCGCAGATGAGCTCGAGCTGGAGCCGCGGCGAGGTGGCGCCGCGCATCTCCGTCAGTCCTTCGTTGACCAGGTCGGCGGCGCGGCTCAGCTCCGCGGCGCCGAAGACACCGGCCTGGGCCTGCATCCGCTCCACGACGTCGGCGGGGGCGTCGATGAGTCCCTTCTCCGCGGCGTCCGGCACGGCCGCCAGGATCACGAGGTCCCGCAGCCGCTCCAGCAGGTCGGCCACGAACCGGCGGGGGTCGTTGCCCCCCTCGATGACGCGGTCGACGATCTCGAAGGCCGCGGCCCCGTCACCGGAGGCGAAGGCCTCGACCACCGAGTCCAGCAGCGAGCCGTCCGTGTAGCCGAGGAGCGAGGTCGCCATGGCGTATGTCACACCGGCGTCGCCCGCTCCCGCGAGCAGCTGGTCCATGACGGACATGGAGTCACGCACGGAACCGGCGCCGGCCCGCACGACCAGCGGCAGCACGCCGTCCTCCACGGGGATGCCCTCACTGCCGCAGACCTCGCCCAGATACGTCCGCAGCGTGCCGGGCGGCACCAGCCGGAAGGGGTAGTGATGCGTCCGCGACCGGATCGTCCCGATGACCTTCTCGGGCTCGGTCGTGGCGAAGATGAACTTGAGGTGCTCCGGGGGCTCCT
This sequence comes from Streptomyces sp. NPDC005551, assembly GCF_042871785.1. Lineage (NCBI taxonomy): Bacteria > Bacillati > Actinomycetota > Actinomycetes > Kitasatosporales > Streptomycetaceae > Streptomyces > Streptomyces sp. NPDC005551. The sequence continues at coordinate 63,295 of NZ_JBIAJE010000004.1, forward strand.
CGACGACCTTCAGCAGCGCGTTGAAGCCGGCCGGCGTGACCATGTGGGCCTCGTCGATGATGTAGATCTTGTACCGGCTGCTCGCGGGACCGAAGAAGGCCTTCTCGCGCAGGTCACGGGCGTCGTCGACGCCTCCGTGGGACGCGGCGTCGATCTCGATGACGTCGATGGAACCCGGCCCGTTCCTGGCCAGGTCGCGGCAGGACTGGCACTCGCCGCACGGCGTCGGCGTCGGTCCCTGCTCGCAGTTCAGGCAGCGGGCGAGGATGCGCGCGCTCGTGGTCTTCCCGCACCCGCGCGGACCGCTGAACAGGTACGCGTGATTGACCCGGTTGTTCCGCAGCGCCTGCTGCAACGGGTCGGTGACATGCTCCTGCCCGATGACCTCGGCGAACGACTCCGGGCGATAGCGGCGGTACAGCGCGAGAGACGACACACCTACGAGGTTATAGGCGCCCACCGACAACGAGGACCGCCCGGAAGCCGCCTCGCTCCGGACCCGCCCGCCCCTTAGGCACCGCCCGGGCCGACACCCGGACCAGCGACGACACCGACGGCCGGACCGACCGCCCCGGGAACGCAGACGCCCCCCACGCACCCGCCAGAGCCAACCTACCCTTGCTGCCTTCCGGCCCTGGGGGAGTTCAGTCAGATAGCGCCACGTGAGGGGCTCCGCACAGGTTACCTGATCCTGGCGGGGAGAACGAGTTCGCGAGCACTCCTCAACGTCTTGTATTGTTTGCCGCGGAGGATTCGCCTAGAGGCCTAGGGCGCACGCTTGGAAAGCGTGTTGGGGGCAACCCCTCACGAGTTCGAATCTCGTATCCTCCGCCAGTGCCTCACCGGGCACTAACGTCGAAGGGCCCCGCTGCTTGCAGCGGGGCCCTTCGACGTTGTCCGTCTCAGTTCGCCTTCGGGAGCTCCCCCACAGCATGTTGGGTGTGATCCCTCCCGAGTGCTCCCCCAGTACCTCACCGGACGGACGATCCCGCCGCCCCTCAGGGGGACGGTGTCCGGGGAAGTGGGCTGATGCCGGGTTCGAAGTGGGTGCGGAGGTAGATGCGTGCGCTTCGGGGCGTACTCGTGGGCGTACAAGCGGACGCAGCGCTCGTCCGACGTGTCGTACGGGCCCGAAGAGGACTGCGCGTCTCCAGCGGCACCGGGGCAGACGTAGCCGTAGCGCATGCCCTTCTTGAAGGTCTCCGGTTCCGGGAGGCCGAGGTGGGTGAAGTCGTGGGGAGCGGGGTCGGTCTGTGCGGACGTGGGCTCCAGCCATCTGCCCCGCGGAGGATGCTCCTCCAGGTACCGCTCCGCCTGTGGCCTCGTCAGCGTGAAGGTGAGGAGGCCGGTGTCGAAGCGTGAGGTGACCTCGTACGCCGCCCGCGGGGACCGGGCCGCGTCCGGGACGTCGAGCCCCATCCGTTCGCTCATCCACTCCGGCGTGATCCCCTCGGCCCACTCCGACTCCGCCGCCCGCCGCCTGACGCGGTCGTCGTCCTGCCCGTCGTCCGGGCTGGTGAGGAGGAGCCCCGTCGCGATCAGGGCGACGGCCGGAGTCAGCACGGCGCCCACCGCTGTGATCAGCCACCGCCTCCGGCTGCCGTCGCCGGCGGACGGATTCTCGGGGGCCCTGGGTGCGTCGGCGTGGTTCATGTCGTGTCCCGTCCGGTTCGGTGTCCGTAGTGGGATCTCGTGGGTAGCCGCTGGTTCATGGCTGAGATTCTGGTGGGGGCGTGTTCGTGGACGGATCGGGCCCTGGTGTCCAGTGGCTGGTATCCCTCGGGGTGGCGGGACGCGGAGGGGCGGCTGCGGCACTACGCCGGGCGGTTTCCCGTCGTGGAGGTCGACTCCAGCTATTACGCGTTGCCCAGTGAGCGGAACAGTCTGCTGTGGAGCGAGCGGACGCCGGACGGGTTCGTGTTCGACGTGAAGGCGTTCTCGCTGCTCACCGGGCATCCGACGCGGGAGGGTGCGCTCCCCGTCGATCTGCGGGGGCGGATCGGGCGGGGCGTGCCGGACGCCGGGGTGCTCGACGAGGTGTGGGCGCGGTTCGCGTCCGCGCTCGAACCCCTGCGGCGTACGGACCGGCTCGGGACCGTGCTGTTCCAGTTCCCGCCGTGGTTCGCGCCGGAGGCACGGTCGGCGGCGTTTCTCCGGGAGTGCGCGGCGCGTGCGGCCGGGTGGCCCCTCGCCGTGGAGTTCCGCCATCCCGGGTGGTGGCAGGAGGGGCTGTACGGCAGGACCGCCGACCTGCTCACGGGGCTCGGCATGAGTGCCGTCGCCGTGGACATGGTGCAGACGCTGCGCACCTCCGTCCCGCCCGTCACGCCGGTCACCTCGTCCGAGCTGGCCGTCGTCCGCTTCCACGGGCGGAACGAGGCGTGGGGAACCGGCAGCAAGGAGGACCGCTTCCGCCACGAGTACACCGGCGCTGAACTCGCCGAGTGGGCGCCCCGGGTGGCCCGGATGGCCGAGGACGCCAAACGCGTCCACGTGCTGTTCAACAACTGCTGTGCCGACGCCGCCGTCCGGGCCGCGGAGGCCATGCGGCAGCTGCTCGTCCGGGAAGGGCTCAGCGTGCGGTGAGTGGGTGTGGGGGGAGCTGGGTTCCCTGCTGCCCGGCTCATCACACGCTGCCTGGTGGGCCTCGGCTCCGGCCGCTAGCCGATCCGCACGGTCTTCGACACCGTGACCTGGTCGATGTCCGTCGTACGGACCGTCACCTTCATCGTCCAGGTGCCGGGGAGCGGCAGGTTGACACCGTCCGTGCCCCAATAGCCGCCCCGGTTGGTGAGCTTGGCGTCGAGCGGACCGACCTTCTGCTCGGTCAGCGTGAAACTGAGGCGCAGTTCGGGGACGGTGGCGATCCCTCCGTCGGGTCCGAAGACCACGGCCTGGACCGTGTTCTCGCCCACCCGGCCCGGTCCCAGGTCGATCTGGACCTTGCCGTGGCCGCCCGGCGTACCGACGTCGAAGGGGATCAGGGTGCTGGTGTCGGCCGGCTGCGCCGCGGTCTCCGCGGCCGACGGCGTCGTCTCCGCCTCGGCCCGGCCCGGCTGGGTGCCGGTGAGCACCGTGGTGATCACCAGGACCACGATGCCCACGGTGACCTCCGCGAGGACGGAGCGGCGCAGGGCACGGCGGTGCGGCGCCTCGGCCGGACCGGCCGGCTTCGAGTCCGGGGTGGGGCCCCGGTCGGCAGCCGGGTCGTCCGGGTCACGTGACCCTTCGTAGGAGTTCGGCTCCGTGTTCCCGTCGGAGCCGGCAGTGGTACCGCCGGTGACAGTGCCCGGACCGCCGTCCACGTCGGCGTCGGCACTGGCAGAGGCGGTCGCAGTGCCCGGACCGCCCACTCCCTCGGTGTCGCCGTGCGAGGCGGTTCCCACCGGCTCCGGTACACGTGTCCGGACCACCCCCCGGCGACCCGCGGGCACCGCGTACTCGCCCGTCGCGGTCCCGCTCCCCGCCGTCACCAGTCGCCCCGTCCAGCGGCGCGACCAGGCCGCCGCCGCCAGCACCAGCAGGACCGCCGCCAGCTTGGCCGTCAGGATCCTGCCGTACGACGTGGTGGTGAGGGCGTCCCAGGAGCCGAGGCCGCGCCAGGACTGGTAGACGCCGGTGGCGACCAGGACGGACACCGCCGCGAAGGCCAGCCGGGAGAAACGCGCCACGGCCTGCGCGGGGACGGCTTCCGGGGACCGGTGGAGGGCGGTCAGCAGCGCGGCGAGCCCGCCGAGCCAGACCGACATCGCCAGCAGGTGCAGGACGGCGGAGACCATCGCCACGGGGACCTGGATGCCCGCGGAGGCGTGCTCGGCGGCGGCCCAGGTCGACGCGAGGCCCACGGCGAGCAGCCCGGTCACGGCCTGCGAACCCCTCCCGGGCCCGGTCATGGCCTGCGGAGCCCTTACGGGCCCGGTCTCGGGCGCGTCCCGGCCGGGTGTCCGCGGGGCAAGCAGCGGAAGGAGGGCCACGACGGCCAGGAGCACCAAGCGGGCCAGCAGCGCCACCCCGGGCCGGCTCGTCAGCGTGGCGGACAGGACGGACGGGTCGAACGCGGTCGCCGGGCCGCTCCCGCGCTCGTACGGGCCGCGGAGCAGCAGCAGGGCGACGGTGGCCGCGAACAGGGTCCACCAGCCGGCCAGGAGCAGCCCCCGCAGCGCCCCGAAGCCGGTGACCGCGGTGAACGCGGCCGTCCCGACGAGCAAGGCGACCGCCGCGTACGCCGCGTACCGGAAGACGTCGTAGAGCGTGCCGGCGACGGTGTCACCGGCACCGTCGGACGGCACGACGGCACTGGTCGCCGAAGGCGCGCCGACGGAGAACGTGAACGCCCCGGAGACGGGGTGGCTGTCCGCCGAGACGACGCGCCAGGCGACGGTGAAGGTGCCGGTGCCCAGATCGCGCGGAAGGCTCACGCGGGCCGTGTCGGAACGGCCGTCCGCGTGCCCCGGCTCGCCGGTGTGGACGCGCCGGTTGTCGGGGTCGAGCACCCGGAAGGAGTCGTCGAGCAGCCCGACCGACTCGGTGAAGGTCAGGGTGACGTGGCGCGGGGCGGTTTTGAGGACCTTTCCGTCCCGGGGGTCGGCGTCGCGGAGGGCGGCGTGCGCGGACGCGGGGCCCGCTCCGCCGAGGAGGAGCAGGAGCAGCACGGCGCCCAGCAGCACCAGGCGGCGAGGGACTCGCCCGCCGCGGCGCCCGCCGTCCCGTCCCCGCCCGGCAGCGGTCCGCCCGCCGGGGGCGTCGCCGTGCGCGTCGCCCCATGCCGCGTACCGCGATCCGTCGCGTCCGCCCTCGCGTCCTGGCGCTCGCCGCACTTCTCGCCGTAGGCCCACGTCACGTCTCCATATCCGGCGCCCGGCGTCCGACGGCCGGGCATCCGGGTCGTTCATGTCTTCGTGTGTCCCTGTGTCCCTGTGCCCGGATGTCCCCGTGTCCGGATGTCCCCGTGTCCGGGGTGTGCCGGTGTTCCTGGCTGGGAAACCTGCGACGCCCCTGCATACGGACGCGCGCGGCCCGGCGCTCACCGCTCACGGAGATTCGCGCCCTCATCCCGTACGGGAACGGGGCGGGCCGCGTTCACCACGTCGGCGCGCTCAAGGGCGGCACAGCGCGGTGATCCGTGCCGCCTCGGCGGGGTAGCGGGCGGTCAGTTCGGCCGGGTCCCCGTGCTCGTAGCCCTCGTAGGTGAAGCCGGGCGCCATCGTGCAGCCGAGGAACGACCAGGCGCCGTTCCCGGCGACCCGGGCGCCCATCCAGGTGCCCGTCGGCACGGTGAACTGCGGGTACTGGCCGCCGAGCACGTCGGGCCCGAGGACAGCCGTGCGCGTGCTGCCGTCCGGGGCGAGCAGCAGCATCTCCAGCGGGTCGCCGAGGTAGAAGTGCCAGATCTCGTCCGCGGGCAGCCGGTGCAGGGCCGAGAAGTCGTCCGGCGCCGAGGTGAACAGGGCGACGATCGCGGTCCCCTCGGGGCGGCCGTCCGGCCGCTCGGGGCCCGCCCAGGTCCGCCGGAAGCGGCCGCCCTCGCGGGGGATCGGCTCCAGGCCGTAGTGCCTGACGAGGTCTTCGGGCGTCATGCGGCCAGGCTACTGAGCCAGGACCGCGCCGGAGGCCGCCTCTTTGGTGAGAAAGGCGAGTCGGGCGCGCTTCTCCGGCAAGTGGACTTCGGGGAGGTCGATTTCGGGCAGGACGACCAGCGGTCCGGGCTCGAAGCCGTTGCGCAGGAACCGGTTGATGGCCTTCTCGTTGCGTTCGTCGGGGTCGATCACGATCCGCGTGCGGTCCAGGCCGGTCAGCGCGTACGAGGTGAAGGCGGCCAGCAGCCCGTCGGAGAAGCCCGCCCGGCCGCCGTCCGGGCCCGCGGGGGCGATCAGCACGTGCATGCCGATGTCGCCCGGTTCGACGTCGTAGCACTCGGCGACCCGGTCGGCGGCCGGCTCGTACGTCTGCAGCAGCCCGGCAGGTTCGCCGTCCTTGACCGCGAGGAAGGCGTGGTGGGTGTCGAGCGAGTCCAGATGGACGTACGTCTCCAGGACCTGCTCCGCGGTGAAGCCGGTCATGCCCCAGAACGCGGCCCGCTCCTCGGTCACCCAGGCGTGCACGACTGCCAGGTCGGCGTGCGGGTCCAGGGGCAGGACACGGACGGTGCCGAAGCCGTCGATCCGCTGTTCGTGGACGGCTTCGCGGGTGGCCGCGTACGGCTCAGTGGTCATCGTTCTCCTTCGTCAGGCGGTCCCAGTCGGTCACGACCGGGGCGAGATCACCCCTGAGCCACAGGGGGAGCTGGTCACGGTGGTGGGGCGTGCCCGGGACGCCCGAGGCGCCGAGGGGGACGACCCAGAGGCTGTCCTCGCGGTGCGCGAGGTCCCAGACGTAACGGGCGGCGGGCCCGCGCGCGGCGAGGTCGGTGACGCCGGGCACGGCCGAGGTGCACAGCACGCAGTCGTGGTCGCCGGACAGGGCCGGTTCGTCGTTCGGGCCGGTGGGGAGCGCCCGCCACGCGGCCAGGCGGTGGGTGTCACCCCAGGTGGTGTCCCGGGTGGCGGTGCCGGGGCCGGCTCCGACCTCGGTGCCGGCGCCGACTTCGACCTCGGTGCCGGTGCCGGCTCCGACGTCGGTGCCGGTGCCGGGCGTACCGGCTGTTCCGGCGGCGGTCTCCTCCAAGGCCTCCTGGACGATCGCGGCGCGGTCGATGCCCGGCAACTCCCTTGCGGTGAGGAGGTTTTCCAGGGCGTAGCCGATGCGGACGGTGAGGGAGAGCCAGGGGCGGAAGACCTCCGGGTACGCGGGCGGATCGGTCAGGCACGCGAGGGCGGGGTGCGCCGCCAGCCGTCGTACGACCGCACCGCGCACCGCCGCGTAGGCCGCCGCGCCGGTGCTGTCGGCGTCCATGTGCCGGTCCCAGGACAGGAGCCGGGCCCGTACGGCGGCGGCCCGCGGACTCAGCGCGTCCTCGTCGAGCGCGGCGAGGCGCTCCAGCAGCGGGGCGGCGGAGGCGAGGTGTGTGTCCGTGTGGACGGCCGCCATGTCCGGGGCGGACCAACCCATGCGGGCGGTCAGCAAGGCACGGATGCGGCGGGCCCGGTGCGGCGCGGCGAACTCGGTGCCCAGCGGGGACGCCGGGCCGCGCTGGTTGGCCATGACGGCGAGGCCGTCGTCGACGGTGCCGCGCGGCATCTCGTGCCAGCCCCGCCACTCGTGGCCGGGCTCCCAGGCGGGCACGACCCGTGTGCGGTTGTCCGCGCCGCGCACCGGCACCTTTCCGGCGACCCGGTGCAGCAGGCCGCCCTCGGTGTCGGCGGCCTGCACCACGTTCACGGGTTCGGCCCACCGGTCGAGGGCGCGGTCCACGTCGGCGACCCGGCGGGCCCGCAGGAGCGGAAGAAGCGCGCCGAAGCCGAGATCGTGGGTCACGCGGGGCGGGTAACGGAGGCTGATGGCATCCGCGAAACCGGCGACGCCTTCGGCACCGACGAACTCTGCGGCACCAGGGGGCTCTTCGGCACCGGCGAACTCCCGGGCACCGGGGGGCCCTTCGGCACCGGCGAACTCCCGGGCACCGGGGGGCCCTTCGGCACCGACGAACTCTCGGGCACCGGGGGACCCTTCGGCACCGACGAACTTTCCGGCAGCCACGACCCCTTGGGCGCCGGGGGACTGTCCGGCAGCCACGACCTCTTGGGCACCGGGCGACCGGTCGGCGTCGGAGGCCACCCCCGTGACCGTCTCCCCGGTCCCGGGGTCGGTCCCGGTCCCGGGGTCGCGCGGACCCCCGATGACCACCGGCCCCCGTCGCGTCTCGACCACCTCGACCTCCACCGGCTCTCCCCCCGCCACCTCCACGGTCTCGACGTGGCAGGACGCCGGACGCCACACGCCGTCCGGGTCGAGGGCCTCGACACCCGAGGGGGTGCGCCGCAGACGTTCGCGGTAGAGGTCCTGGTAGTCGGCCATCGCGTTGGTGATGGCCCAGGCGACCGTGCCGGTGTGGGCGAAGTGCGCGATGCCGGGGACCCCGGGGACGGCGAGCCCGACGACGTCGAACTCCGGGCAGGCGAGGCGGATCTGCTGGTAGACGCCGGGATCCTCGATGAAGCGGTGGGGGTCGCCCGCGATGACGGGCCGGCCGGTGACGGTGCGCTCGCCGGTGAGGAGCCAGCCGTTGCTGCCGACGGTGCCTGGTCCGTCGGTGGCGAAGAGCCCGACCGCGTCGGCTCCGAGCCGGCGTACGACTTCCTCGCGCCACAGCTTGGCCGGGAAGCCCACGAAGAGGATGTGGGTGCTCAGCCAGACGCCCAGCGGGGTCCACGGCTCCCACCGGCCGGGTTCGAGGCGCGCGGCCGCGAACTCCGGGGCACGGTCCGCGCCTCGCGGCAGGCCGGCGTTGACGCCGTCCACGTACGCCCGGATCCAGTCGGCGGTCTCCGGGTCCTGTTCCTCCAGGGCTGTGAAGCAGTGCCGGGCGGTGTCCGCGACCCGGGCCCGGCGGACGAAGCAGTCCCAGCCGACGGAGTCGGGACCGAGGAACGCGGCCGAGGTGCCCTGCGCGCGGTGCCGCTCGACCTCCAGCTGCCAGGCGCGGTCCGCGGCGGTGACCCGCCCCTGGAGGTGGGCGAGTTCGCGTGCGCCGTCCGCCCGTAGGTGGGGGATCCCCAGGGCATCACGGTAGATCTCGCTGCTCACGATCCATCCCCAGTCACTTGAGGTTAGCCTAACCTAACTGCATTTGCGGCGGAATCGTACGCGAAGTGCGAGAACCGCGTGCCGCGCGGGTCCAAGACCGAGGAACGGCACCGACGAGCGGCACGCACCCTTGGGTTCGGAGCGGCACCGACGAGCGGCACGCACCCCTGGGTTCCCGGAGAGGCGCCACGCGCGCGTGCGGGCGATCATCGAGGCATGGACGTCACCCTTCACCTCGCCCAGCAGCCCGAAGCGGACGAGCTGCTGGGGCGCAGCGCCCTCGCCGCGCTCGTCGGGATGCTGCTGGACCAGCAGGTTCCGATGGAGTGGGCGTTCGCGGGCCCGTACACGATCACCCGGCGGCTGGAGAAGGACGATCTCGACGCGCACGAGATCGCCGCGTACGACCCCGAGGCGTTCGGCGCGCTGCTCTCCGAGAAGCCCGCCGTGCACCGCTACCCGGGGTCGATGGCCCAGCGGATCCAGCAGCTGTGCCAGTACCTCGTGGAGCACTACGACGGAGACGCGAGCGCGGTGTGGGAGGGCGTCGGGACGGGCGGTGAACTCCTGCGGCGGCTGAAGGAACTCCCGGGCTTCGGGACCCAGAAGGCCCAGATCTTCCTCGCCCTGCTGGGCAAGCAGCTCGGCGTGCGCCCCGAGGGCTGGCGCGAGGCCGCGGGTGCGTACGGGGAACCGGAGGCCTACCGGTCCGTCGCCGACATCACCGGCCCCGAGTCGCTGACGAAGGTGCGGGCGCACAAGCAGGAGATGAAGGCGGCGGCGAAGTCCGCGAAAGCCGCGAAGTCCGCGAAGTCCGCGAAGAGCACCGGGACATAGTTCCGGAGGAACACCCCGGGCAGGTGCAGCCGCCTCGGCCGTCCCCAGCGCCGGGCCCCCTTGACCGCACCGGGCGTGCCTCGCCTCGACCACCCCGGACGCCGGCCACCTCGGACGCCGGCCACCTCGACCATTGCGGACGCCGGCCACCTCGGCCGTTCCGGACGCCGGCCACCCCTGGCGTCATCCGCCCGGCCCGTCCTCCCCCGGTGTCATCCGCCCGGCCCGTCCCGGGTGGCGGGGCGCGCGGCGGTGGCCGGAGCATGAGACATGACCGAGGCACCCAGCGGCTCCCCACGGGGTCCGGAATACGACGACCGGCGGGTCCACGCCGCCCGGGACCGGCGCGGCGAGCACCTCTCCCCGGGTGACTCCCCTCGGCGTCCCGACAGCGCCGAGACCCTCGAAGGCCCCCTGCACTTCCTCTCCCGCGCCGCCTGGCAGGCCGTCATGGCCGCGGGCGTCGTCGCGCTGGTCCTGGGGGTCCTGGTGCTGGCGTGGCCGAAGGCGACCCTGTTCGCGGCCGGTGTGCTCTTCGGGATCTACCTGGTGTTCAGCGGGGTGCTGCAACTCGTCGCCGCCTTCGGGACGCACGCGGCGACCTCGCTGCGGGTCATGGCGTTCATCAGCGGCGTCGTGTCCATTCTGCTGGGCCTGTTCTGCTTCCGGGGCGCGATGCAGTCGATCCTGCTGCTGGCGCTGTGGATCGGCATCGGCTGGCTGTTCCGCGGGATCACCCAGACACTGGCCGCCGCGTCCGACCCGGCCGTGCCCGCGCGCGGCTGGCAGATCTTCCTCGGGATCGTCAGTTTCCTCGCCGGGATCGTGCTGATCGTCTCCCCGTTCGAGTCGGTCGCCGTACTGGCCGTCGTCGGCGGCTGCTGGCTCATCGCGGTCGGCGTCACGGAGATCGTCACGGCGTTCCGGATCCGCGGGCGCGCGCGCCTGGTACCCCGCACCCTCTGACGAGCACCCCGGCGGCGGGCGTGGACGGCCTCCGGTACGCCAAGCGGGCGTATCCGGCCGCCCGACCGATGAACCCACCGCCCCGCCGGGGGACATCACCTCTCATGAGCCCCACCCCGCGTCCGCCGCACCCGCTGCGCCGGTGCGCACGCGCGCGGGGCGGGGCCCGTACGGGGGCTCCCGCCGGAACTCCCGCGGGCGCCCCGTCGTGCACTCGGGTGGGCACGACGGGCGCCCGGGCGGGCACGACGGCCGTCCCGGTCGCTCCCCCGCCGGCGGCTCCGGCCGCCGCCCGGCGCACCTGGCTGCGGATCCTCGTCCTCCTCGTCGTCGCGATGCTCGCGGCCGGCGCCCGCCCCGAGTCGCTCGTCGCGCCGCCCGCCGCCGTCGCCGCCGAGACGGGCGGCCTCGAACAGGACGTGCTCGACACGGCCCTGCGGCCGCCCGCCCGGCACGGGCACCGGCTCGTGATCCCGCTGCGCCCCGCACCCTGCCCCGGTGACGGGCGCCCGGCCCCCGCCGCCCGCGCTCTCCCCGTACCGTCACCGCCGCCGTACGTCCTCGCGCTGCACGTCCTGCGCTGTGTGGTCCTGCGCTGCTGAGAGGCCCGGTCCCCGGACCGTTCCGCATCCCCCACCGGCACACGAGACCAGACCAAGGACAAGGACACAGCCATGCCCCACGATCCCTACGCGGTTCTGCACGCCCTCCTGCGTGCGGAGGCCGTACGCAACGCGCCCAAGACGAAGACGGAGTCCCGTACGGGCCCGGACGGGCAGCGCGAGCGGACGACGCCGAAGGAGCACGGACGGCGGTGAACGAGGGGCGGCCGTTCTCCGCGGACGGCCGCCCGGGCCCTTCCTGATCGCACGCCCGCGCGGACCCGGTGTCCAAAGCTCCGGTGCGGGGGCCGGTCACCCTCCCGGGTGTGGCCGCCGAAGGACCGCCGGCCCGGTGTCCCGGCCCCTCATGTCAGGCACCCTCCCCCGGTCCACGCCGGTCCGAGCGTCGCGGACACCTTCCGGGGAACCTCGAACAGTTACCGGTTTGCCCGGGTATACGGGTTCTTTTGCAGCGCCGTACTCCACCGCCATGGCTGCGCCCGGAAGGTCTTGACCGGTAGGCTTTCCGTGTGATCTTCAAGCGCATCGGAAACGGCCGGCCGTACCCCGACCACGGCCGGGAAAGCACCCGGCAGTGGGCGGACGTCGCGCCGCGCCCGGTCCGCCTCGATCAGCTCGTGACGACCAAGGGCCAGCTGGATCTGGAGACCCTCCTCGCCGAGGACTCCACCTTCTACGGCGACCTCTTCGCGCATGTCGTGAAGTGGCAGGGCGACCTGTATCTGGAGGACGGGCTGCACCGCGCGGTCCGCGCCGCGCTCCAGCAGCGCCAGGTGCTGCACGCCCGCGTACTCGAGCTGGACTGAGCTCCGCGGGACCCAGGGTTGACCCTTTCGGGTTGGACCGCACGTAAGCCAATGATCATTTAGTAGTTATCGTCGCCAAGTCGCACTACGCTGCGCCCATGAGCATGCTGACTCCCCCGGGCATGGGCCGCCAGTACCGCATCACGGGGGACAAGTACCCGCGGATGCGCCGACCTCGGGGCCGCCGCAGGATTGCGTTCCTCGTCATCGCCTCGGTCGCCGCGCTGGGGTTGATCGGCTGGGGAACGCTGCAGCTCATCGACGTCTTCACGGGTGGCGGCGGCGACAAGGCATCGGCGGCGGTGGGTGCCAGGACGGCGTGCGCGCCCCGCGAGCACCCTTCGCCCAAGGCGTCGCCCGCCGCGGGCACGCTGCCCGAGCCGGGCGCGGTCACCGTCAACGTCTTCAACGCCACGTCCCGCAGCGGCCTCGCCAAGGAGACCGCCGACGAGCTGAAGAAGCGCGGCTTCCGCATCGGCCACGTGGGCAACGCGACGAAGGCGTACGACAAGAAGGTCGAGGGTCCCGGGATCCTGCTCGGCGCGCAGGCCGCGACCACCGCCGCGCTGCCGGTGCTGAACACCCAGCTCTCGGGCGCCGAGGTGAAGACGGACGACCGCCGCGAGGCCGCCGAGGTCGACCTCGTCATCGGCGACCGCTTCACGTCGCTGACGGCCAAGGAGGACGCCGGAAAGGCCCTGGCCGTGCTGGCCAGGCCCGAGCCGGCGCCCTCCGCCACGAAGAAGTCCTGCTGAACCCCGCGGCTCCCGCGGGAACCTGATGCCGCCCCGGGCCTTCGCGCAAGCCCGGTCCCGGCCGTCACGGTCGCCTGCCCCCGGGCCGTCGCAGAAGCGCGGCCCGGCTTTCACCGGACGCCCGACTCGAACCGTCGCGGGAGGCCCGTCCCCGGTTCCACGGAGACGGGGAAGCGAAGGGACGGGAAGGCGAAGGGACGGGAAGGCGAAGGGACGGTGAAGCGAAGAGACCGGGACGAAGAGACGGGGAGCGGGAGAGCTACTCCGCGGCGCCGTACATCCGGTCGCCGGCGTCGCCGAGGCCCGGGACGATGTAGCCGTGCTCGTTGAGCCGCTCGTCGACCGACGCCGTGACGACCGTGACCGGCGTGCCCGCCAGGTCGCGCTCCATGACCTCGACACCCTCGGGGGCGGCGAGCAGGACCACGGCCGTCACGTCGTCGGCGCCCCGCTTGATGAGCTCCTGGATCGCGGCGACCAGCGTGCCGCCGGTGGCCAGCATCGGGTCCAGGACGTACACCTGCCTGCCCGAGAGGTCGTCCGGCATACGCGTCGCGTACGTGGACGCCTGGAGCGTGTGCTCGTCGCGCACCATGCCGAGGAAGCCCACCTCGGCGGTCGGCAGCAGGCGCACCATGCCGTCGAGCATGCCGAGGCCGGCCCGCAGGATCGGCACGACCAGCGGACGCGGGTGGGAGAGCTTGACGCCGGTGGTGGCGGAGACCGGGGTCACGAGGTCGACCTGCTCCGTGCGCACGTCCCGCGTGGCCTCGTAGGCGAGCAGGGTGACCAGCTCGTCGGCGAGCCGCCGGAAGGTCGGGGAGTCGGTGCGGCGGTCGCGCAGCGTGGTGAGCTTATGGGCGACCAGGGGGTGGTCGACGACGTGGAGACGCATGTCCACAACAGTAACCGGGCTTTCCCCGCCCACCACCGCCCCGCCCGGCACCCGGGAGCCGCCCGCGCACGGCAGGCCCACGCACGTCCCGCCGGTACACGGCCCACGGCGCCGGACCGCCACCCCCCAACACCCGCACCCGCCGCGCCCTGAGCCGGATCCGGACGTTGGCCACGAACACAGCCCGGACCGGACCGGAATCCACACATCCCCCGGAAGCACCGTGTTCCCACTGGCATCAAACCGCCCGTCGGAGGGAAAGTGGGAGGGACGGACCTGGGGTGGTGTGCCTATGCCGGAGCGGGACGACGACTTCCTGGAGCAGCGGGAGACGGAGGCCGAGCGCCGCAGACGCCGTGCCCAGTTCCTGCGGGAACTGACCGAGGCGCGCGAGCTGCGTGAGCGGGTCCAGCCGCGCCGCGCCAAGGCGGCCCGGCTGCGCCACGCCATGCGCATGCGCACGTTCCGCTGGTAGCGGCGCCCGTCCCGGACGGGCCGCGCCCCTGGCCGACGGCCGTCCGCCCGCCGCCACCGGTGGTGGCGCGCACGTCCCGGGAGCCCTCGGCCGCGTACGATCCCGCTGGTAGCGATCGAAAGAGGCAGACACAGCAGGGCGAAGACGTCCCCTCAACGCTCTCTTTCTGCCACGATTCCGAGTGGGTGGGGCTCACAGCAGCGCTTCCGCCCACAGCCTCCGCCGGGGGGACCCCCAACCGGCACGCCTAGGACCAGTGGGAGAGTCACGGTGTACTTCGCCGCACTGCTCGCGCGCACCGAAGACGGGTGGGAAGCGAGCGACACAGAGCTCGACGATGTGGAGACCCTGTCGAATTTCACCGACCTGGCCCGCGAGGCCACGGTCGACGACGACACGGTCCTCCTCCTCATCGAGCAGGAGGACGGATGGTTCGGGGTCGTTCGCGTGGACGGCGAGGAGGACCCTCGTATCTACGTCTCGGACGCCGCCGCAGCATCCCGCAGTTCGTACGGCGAGATCCTGCTCACGGACGAACTTCTCGGAAGGGAGCCCGGGGACCCCGACGTCCCCGACCTGGACTCCCTCGACCTCGACGGCACGGAAGACGGTGAGGGAGAGGACTCCGACAACGACAACGACGACGAAGTGCCCGGTACGCCCGGCGAGGCCGTGCCGCACGGTCCGGTGGGGGACCGCGAGGTCCTCTCCGACCTGGGTGTGGGCGAGAAGGAGCTGCTCGCCCTCCACGCGGGCGACGCGCTCAACACCATCGCCGAGGCGCTGGGGGCCGCGGAGGTCCTGGAGACCGTCCGTTAGGTTCCCTCGGTGAGCAGTGCAGAGGAGACGTCACCGCCCGATCCCGTACGCGACCCCTGGCGGGCCGCGATGCGGCTCGCCCTGGACGAGGCCCGGCGGGCCGCCGGGGGCGGGGACGTCCCCGTCGGCGCCGTCGTGCTGTCCGCGGACGGCACGACGGTGCTTTCGACCGGGCACAACGAGCGTGAGGCCACCGGCGATCCGACGGCGCACGCCGAGGTCCTCGCGCTTCGCAGGGCGGCGGCGCGGGCCGGTGAGTGGCGGCTGTCCGGCTGCACGCTCGTCGTCACCCTGGAGCCCTGCACGATGTGCGCGGGCGCGCTGGTCCAGTCCCGGGTGGACCGGGTCGTCTACGGCGCGCGCGACGAGAAGGCGGGTGCAGCGGGCTCCGTGTGGGACGTCGTACGCGACCGGCGGCTGAACCACCGCCCCGAGGTCGTCGAGGGTGTCCTCGCCGATGAGAGCGCGCGTCTGCTCACCGAGTTCTTCCGGGATCGCTGACCGCGGGGACCTCCGAAACGGATTTCTGACCACGCCCCACCTTGGGGTAGGGTCTCCCTCGGTAGCGTGTCCGAGCGGCCGAAGGAGCTCGCCTCGAAAGCGAGTGTGGCGCAAGTCACCGAGGGTTCAAATCCCTCCGCTACCGCTGGAGAAGGGCCCCGTCGAAAGACGGGGCCCTTCCTGCTTCCCCCGGCTCCCCGGAGGCGCGGTGAGGAGCCGCCGGATACGTGATCTTCGGCGCCTCCCCGAACACCTGGCCGGGATACACTCACCGCCGGCAACAGGGGGCCCACCGGGGCGCAGCAGGCACAGCAGGCACAGGGGAGGCCGCGGTGGCGGTGCATTCGAAGAAGATCGCCGTCTACGTTCTCGTGGTCTTCGCGCTCTACGTGATCATCACCGACCCGGAGAAGGCCGCCGACTACGTCCAGATAGGGTTCGAGGGCATCTCGAATGCCGCCCAGGCCGTCGGCGACTTCATGACGTGGGTCGCCAACGGGGCCAAGGACTAGGTCCCGCCGGGCCGGGTCCCGGCGCCGGAGCCGGGCGGCCCCCGCCGTCCCTGGGAGCGCCCGTGATCCGCCATCTGGTCCTCTTCAAGCTCAACGAGGGCGTCCAGCGCGACGACCCCCGTGTCGTCGAGGGTGTCGCCGCCTTCCGGGCGCTCGGCGGGCAGATTCCCGAACTCGCGTTCTGGGAGTGCGACTGGAACATCACCGACCGGCCCATCGCGTACGACTTCGCGATCAACTCGGCGGTGGCGGACACGGACGCGCTGAAGCGCTACCTGGAGCACCCCGCGCACCAGGCGGGCGTCGCGCTGTGGCGTGAGTTCGCCACCTGGGTGATCGCCGACTATCCGTTCTGAGTGCGCGTCACTCCTCCAGGGCCCCTCGCCGCGACCGGCGAGGGGCCCTGTGCGTCGTATGGCTCATCTGACCATCAACACGGTGTTATGCGGTGCTTGCACACAGTGCACATGTCTTGTGATGCTATGACCGCTTTTGACGGATGAGTTGACGGAGACGTCGACGGATCGTTGACGAACGAAGAGGTGGCGTTGACCTTGTCGGCCAGTACTGCGCCACCCCAGGAAGACGTCCCCGACCAGGCCCAGGGCCAGGAGCGCCCCCGCCAGGCCCCGGCCTCCGCCCCGGCCCTGCCCTCCGCCCCCGTCCAGCCGACCGCACCCACCCTGCCGACCGCTCCCGCGCGGCCCCCGGCCCCCGGACAGTCCGCCCCTCCCACGCAGCCCTCCGCCCCCGGACAGTCCGCCACCGGGCAGCCGCCCGCCCCGGGCCGGCCCGGCACGGCGGAGGAGCAGCCCGCGCCCGCCCCGGAGAAGCGCCGCGGCGCCGACACCCGGGCCCTCACGCAGGTGCTCTTCGGGCAGCTCAAGAACCTGGAGCCGGGCAGCCCGGAGCACGGACGGGTGCGCGGCGCGCTCATCGAGGCCAACCTGCCGCTCGTCCGGTACGCCGCCGCCCGCTTCCGCAGCCGCAACGAGCCGATGGAGGACGTCGTCCAGGTCGGCACCATCGGCCTGATCAACGCCATCGACCGCTTCGACCCCGACCGCGGCGTGCAGTTCCCGACCTTCGCCATGCCGACCGTCGTCGGGGAGATCAAGCGGTACTTCCGGGACAACGTGCGCACGGTCCACGTCCCCCGCCGGCTGCACGAACTGTGGGTGCAGGTGAACAGCGCCACCGAGGACCTGACCACCGCCTTCGGCCGCTCCCCGACGACCGCCGAGATCGCCGGGCGGCTGCGGATCTCCGAGGAGGAGGTCCTGTCCTGCATCGAGGCCGGACGCTCCTACCACGCGACGTCGCTCGAGGCCGCCCAGGAGGGCGACGGACTCCCCGGACTGCTCGACCGGCTCGGCTACGAGGACCCGGCGCTCGACGGGGTCGAACACCGCGATCTCGTTCGCCACCTTCTCGTGCAACTGCCCGAACGGGAACAGCGGATCCTGCTGCTGCGCTATTACAGCAATCTGACGCAGTCACAGATCAGCGCCGAACTGGGTGTCTCCCAGATGCATGTGTCAAGGCTCCTCGCGCGCAGTTTCGCGCGTCTTCGATCCGCAAACAGGATCGAGGCGTAACCGTCAGGAGCGAATCGCCCGGCGGAACTTTTTCCGACAGTTTCACACTGATAAACCGTCAGACCCCTTCTTTCCAGGGCCTATTCACCCCTCCCATGTCGACATGTCACTACAGCGTGTTGCCGACATGTGACATTCTGCGGGAAGCGCGTTTGCCGCGGCCTCGCCGCCGGTATTCAGGTGGAGGCTGCGTTCCTCCGACGGGAGCGTCCGCCGCGACCGTCCGCGACCCAAAGGGGGTGGCATGTCCGCAGTCCAGGGCAGCTCGAAGGTGCTCACGCTCACGAAGAGCGACTCCGCGCCCGACGTGCTTCACGACGTCCCGGCCCTTCCGGACCAGGAAGCCGTCCCGGCCCTCCCGGACCAGGAGGCCGCCGTTCCGGCGCTTCCCGCACCGGGAGCCATCGACACCCGCACCCTGTCCCGCTCCCTGTTCCTGCGGCTGGCCGCACTCGACGAGAGCAGCCCCGAGCGCGCCTACGTACGCGACACCCTCATCGAGCTGAACCTCCCGCTCGTCCGGTACGCGGCAGCACGCTTCCGCTCGCGCAACGAGCCGATGGAGGACATCGTCCAGGTCGGCACCATCGGCCTGATCAAGGCGATCGACCGCTTCGACTGCGAACGCGGCGTCGAGTTCCCGACGTTCGCGATGCCGACGGTCGTCGGCGAGATCAAACGGTTCTTCCGTGACACCTCCTGGTCGGTGAGAGTCCCGCGCCGCCTCCAGGAGCTGCGCCTCGCGCTCACCAAGGCCAGCGACGAGCTCTCACAGAAGCTCGACCGCTCACCGACCGTCGCCGAACTCGCCGTGGTGCTGGGCGTGTCCGAGGAGGACGTGGTCGACGGCCTCGCCGTGGGCAACGCGTACACCGCCTCCTCGCTGGACTCCCCGGCCCCCGAGGACGACGGCGGCGAGGGCTCCCTCGCCGACCGCCTCGGCTACGAGGACCCGTCCCTGGAGGGCGTCGAGTACCGCGAGTCCCTCAAGCCGCTGCTCGCCAAGCTGCCGCCCCGCGAGCGCCGCATCATCATGCTGCGCTTCTTCGCGAACATGACCCAGTCGCAGATCGGCGAGGAGGTCGGCATCTCGCAGATGCACGTCTCCCGGCTGCTCACCCGGACGCTCGCCCAGCTGCGCGAGGGCCTCATCTCCGACTGACATCCACGCGTTGACGGTCGGTCGGCCACGCTGACGCGACGCGTCGAGGCCGACACGCGGCCGCCGAAGTGTCCCGACGGGCGCCGCGGCGGCCGTCGTCCGTCCGGGCGCCGCGCGGCCGAAGGGTTCGCCGTGGCCGACGGTCCCGCCGACGGGACACCCCGACGGCGGTGCGGCCAGAGGGGTTGACGCCCACGCTGCTGGACGACGAGAACGGTGCGTCCGGATCCGGTGGGGGCGCGGGCGCCAAGCAGGTTGCGCGGCCCGGGAGTTCGGGCTCGGCGGGCTCAGTGGCGGCCGACTCGGGGCCGGCACGGTCGCCTCGTCCGGGCGTGAACGGTGGTGCACGGACGTCGGGTTCCCCGGACGGGGATGACAATTCCGCTTCCGCGCAGAACGGTTGCAGGGCGCGGTGCAGCGACCGGGCACCCGGCGAGTCCCCCGCGCCGGAGCCGCGGCACGCACGGCGAGCGGACCCGGTCGGGCGGAGCCGGGGGTCCGATGGAGGTGGCCCGCCCCTGGAGGCGGGCCACGGGTTACGCGAGTGCCAGCCAGGCCACGGCGGCGACGATGACCACGGCGGCCACGACGCCGAGGATCAGGCCGATGCGGGGGCCCGACCGGGCCGCCTGCCGGGGGGCGGCCTGGGGGGCCTCGTCGACGAAAGCGCGGAACATCTGGGTGCTACCCGCGGGGTCGTAGTTGCCCTCGGGGCCCTGGGTGTGTGCCATGGCCCTGGACCCTAGCGAATGCGCCGGGGCTGCCCAAGTGCGGGTTCCGCCTGGAGGCCTGCCGAGCGGCCGGGCGCGGCGGTTCACCCCTGCTCGCGGGCTTCCCGGCGGCCAGGCCGGAAAGCCCGCCCATGGCGGCCCAGCGGGGCCGATGGATCACCAGCACGCTCCCGCAAACCCCTGACCTGCCGGTTTACAGTCACCAATGCTTGCCTTTGCCAACTTTTTAGGGCGACTGGTCCCATTTAGTTTGCCTGCGGCAACCAACTGTCTCTATGGTTGCCCTAAGCAACGAACACGGGAGGTGCGATGGCCGAGCGGGCGCAGTACGCGGAACTGGCTCGTCAGCTCAGCGCCATCGGTGCCGTGAAGAGGGACATGGGGCGGATCCTGCCGCACGACTGCCCGGCGGGTTCCGCCGCGGTGCTGACGCTGCTCGGCCGGCACGGTGACATGCGGATGAGCAGGCTCGCCGAGCTGCTCTCCGTGGACATGTCGGTGACCAGCCGCCACGTCGCCCATGTCGCGGACCGGGGCTGGATCGAGAGGTCCCCCGACCCGGCCGACAAGCGCTCACGCATCCTGCACCTCACCGCCGCGGGACAGCGGCAGCTCGACGAACTCTCCCAGCGCTCGTCGCAGCTGCTCGCCGACCGGCTGAGCCACTGGACCGACGACGAGGTCGGCCTGCTCATCGCGCTCATGGCCCGGCTGCGGGAGAGCTTCGGCGACTGCCGTGCCGCCGCACCGCACCGGCCGGCACCCCCGCACTCGTACGCGAGCGAACCGACCACCCGTACACCCGCATAAGAACGTAAGAAAAGGAAGCCCATGGCAACGACCACACCAGCCGGTGTGCGGGCTCACGCCAAGCACGGAGGTGGGTCCTCCGACGGCGCTCCGATGACGCACCGGCAGATCATGGAGGCGCTCTCCGGGCTGCTGCTCGGCATGTTCGTCGCGATCCTGTCGTCGACGATCGTCTCCAACGCACTCCCCGAGATCATCGGGGACCTGGGCGGCGGCCAGTCCGCCTACACCTGGGTCGTCACGGCCTCGCTGCTGGCCATGACGGCGACCACGCCCCTGTGGGGCAAGCTCGCCGACCTCTACAGCAAGAAGGCGCTCGTCCAGATAGCGCTGATCATCTACGTGCTGGGCTCCGTGGTGGCCGGCCTCTCGCAGAACGCGGGCATGCTGATCACCGTCCGGGTCGTCCAGGGCGTCGGCGTCGGCGGTCTGTCCGCCCTCGCGCAGATCGTGATGGCCGCGATGATCTCCCCGCGCGAGCGGGGCCGCTACTCCGGCTACCTCGGTGCGACCTTCGCCGTCGCGACCGTCGGCGGTCCGCTGCTCGGCGGTGTCATCACCGACACGTCGTGGCTCGGCTGGCGCTGGTGCTTCTACGTCGGTGTGCCCTTCGCGGTCATCGCGCTGATCGTCCTGCAGAAGACCCTGCACCTGCCCGTCGTGAAGCGCGAGGTGAAGGTCGACTGGGGCGGCGCCTTCTTCATCTCGGCCGCGGTCTCCCTGCTGCTGCTGTGGGTCACCTTCGCCGGTGACAAGTACGACTGGATCTCCTGGCAGACCTACACCATGCTCGCCGGCGCGGTCCTGCTCGGCCTGCTCTTCGTGCTCGTCGAGTCCAGGGCGAGCGAGCCGATCATCCCGCTGCGGCTGTTCCGCAACCGCACCATCACGCTGTCGTCGATCGCCTCGCTGTTCGTCGGCGTCGCCATGTTCACCGGCACGGTCTTCTTCAGCCAGTACTTCCAGCTGGCCCGCGACAAGTCCCCGACGATGTCCGGCGTGATGACCATCCCGATGATCGCCGGCCTGTTCGTCTCCTCCACGGTCTCCGGCCAGGTCATCACCAAGACCGGCAAGTGGAAGGCCTGGCTGGTCAGCGGTGGAGTCCTGGTGACCGCGGGACTCGGTCTGCTCGGCACCATCCGGTACGACACGCAGTACTGGCACATCGCGATCTACATGGCGCTGATGGGCCTCGGCATCGGCATGATGATGCAGAACCTGGTGCTGTGCACGCAGAACCAGGTGGCCCCCGCCGACCTCGGCGCGGCCAGCTCCACCGTGACGTTCTTCCGGTCCCTCGGCGGCGCGATCGGCGTCTCCGCGCTGGGCGCCGTGATGGCCCACCGGATCACCGACTACGCCAAGGACGGCCTGACCGACCTCGGCCCCAAGTACGCTTCCGCCGCCGCCGGTGCGAGCTCCGGCAGCAGCATCCCGGACATGGACGCGCTGCCCGTGCCGCTGCGCACCGTGATGGAGAGCGCGTACGGCCACGGCATCGCGGACGTCTTCCTGATCGCCTCCGCGACGGCGCTGATCGCCTTCTTCGTGACCCTCTTCATCAAGGAGGTCCCGCTGCGCACTTCCGGCGGTCTGGCACAGGCCGCCGAGGCGAACACCGCGGCGACGGCCCCCGCCGCCCCCGCGGCTCCCGCGGCTCCCGCCGCCGTCCAGGAGCAGACCCCGAGCTGGGCGCTCAAGGAGACCGGCCCTGCCGAGGCGGGCCCCGAGGGCACACAGCGGCTCGGCGCCGTCGCCACCGCCGCGGCGGCCGCAACCACCGCGGGTTCCGGCGGGATACCGGTACGCGGACACATCCGCGGTGCCGAGAGCGCACCCGTGCCGCGGGCCGCGGTCACCCTGATCTCGCTCGCGGGACGGCAGCTCGGCCGCTCCGTCGCGCAGGCCGACGGCGCCTACGCGCTGGACGCTCCCGGCACCGGCTCGTACGTCCTGATCGCCTCCGCCGACGGCTTCCAGCCGCAGGCCTCGACGATCGTCGTCAACGACGAACCGGTCGCGTACGACATCCTGCTGAGCGGTACCAGCGGGCTGAGCGGTGTGGTGCGAGGCGCCGGGTCCGGGACCGCGGTCAAGGACGCCATGGTCATCGTGACCGACGTGCGCGGTGACGTGCTGGCCACCGGAACCACCGGCGAGCAGGGCGAGTTCACCTTCGCCGAGCTGGTCCCGGGCGCCGTGACCGTCGCGGTCAACGCGGCCGGGCACCGGCCGACGGCCCTGCCCGTCGAGGTCGGCGGCACCGGGGTCACCCGGGTCGAGGTCGAGCTCAGCCCCGGCGCCCAGGTCCAGGGTGTCGTCCGGGCACCGGGCGGCCCGCTCGGCGACGCCCGGGTCACCCTGGTCGACGCGGCCGGCAACGTGATCGGCACGGCCAGGACCGGCGCCGACGGGGCGTACGCCTTCACCGACCTGGACAGCGGCGAGTACACCGTCATCGCGACGGGCTACCCGCCGGTGGCCACCTCGCTGACCGTGAACGGCCACGGCCCCGACCGCCACGACATCGAACTCTCCCACCCGGGCGAGTAGTTCGGCCCCGGCCCGCGGGGCGCACTCCGAGCGGAGGTGCGCCCCGCGGGCCGGTCTCTTTTTCGACCGGTCCGAACGGCTCCGCCGGCTTCGGACAGCTTTGCTTGCAAGGAGAAAACGGGATGGGACTGACCGCACGGATTCGCACGCGGGACGGATGGGCCGTGTCGCACGCCGTCGTCACGGTGACCGACATGACGGGCACGCAGGTGCTGCGGGCCGAGGCCGACGACGAGGGAGCCGTACGGGACACGACCGCCCTGGCACCCGGCGCGTACACCGTGATCGTCACCGCGGTCGGGTACGCCCCCGCCGCGTCCAGCGCGATCGTCACGGCGAGCGGACGGGCCGAGATCGGCAACGTCGTCCTCGCCCGCCAGGGCGGCACCGAGCTGCCCCCGCCGGGCCCGTGGACCATCGACCCCGCGCACTCCTCGGTGGGCGCGGTCGCCCAGCACCTGGGCATCTCCAGCGTGCACGGCCGGTTCACGGAGTTCACGGGCCTGATCGACATCGCCCCCGACGACATCGCCAAGTCCCGGGTCGAGGCGGTGATCTCCGCGGCCTCCATCGACACGGGCAACGGCATGCGCGACGGGCACCTCAAGTCGCCCGACTTCCTCGACGTGGAGACGTACCCGCGGATCACCTACCGCTCGACGGGCCTGAGCCCCGCCGGTTCCGACCGCTGGACGGTGCACGGCGAACTGACCATGCACGGCGTCGTACGCTCCGTCGACCTGGACCTCGCCTACCTCGGCACCGGCGCCGACCCCTGGGGCGGCACGCGCGCCGCGTTCCGCGCCGGCGCCGAACTGCGCCGCGAGGACTTCGCGATGAACTACAACCAGGTGCTCCAGGCGGGCATCTCCGCCATCGGCACGACCCTGCGGGTGGAGCTGGACATCCAGGCGGTGCAGGGGGACGCACTGCCGGCCGTCTGACGGCCCGGGCGGTGAGGTGGTGAGGCGGTGAGGCGGTGAGGCGGTCAGACGGTAGGGCGGGTCAGACGTCGGACGGCCCGGGGGCGGTCACTGTCGGCCGTCCGGCGGCGGGATGCCCGGCGCTCTCGGCCGCCGGGTCTCAGCCGCCGGCCCGGGAGCCGTCCGGGGCCCTGCCGTCGCGGGTGGCCGGGGCGGAGCGGGACACCCGGGCCACCAGGTCGCCGCACAGGTCCCTGAGCTTGACGTTCGAGTCCTGCGAGGCCCGGCGCAGCATGTCGAGTGCCACCCGGGCGTCGCAGCGCTCCTTCGCCATGAGGATGCCGACCGCCTGGTCGATCACACTGCGTGAGAGCAGGGCGGTCCTGACGTCCCCCGCCGACGTCCGCTCGCGCTCGATGCGCAGCGCGGCGTTGATCGCCTCCGCGGCGCGCTCCGCGAACGCGCGGGCGGTCTCCCGGCGGTCGCGGAAGGCGTCCTCCGTCACGGCGTAGAGATTCAGCGCCGCGTCGGTCTCGCCGTCGACCGGGAGCGGGACGGCCAGCACCGAGCGGATCCCCTGGGAGAGCGCGTAGGGGGTGTACGAGGGCCAGCGGGTCTCCTGCGCCAGGTCCGGGGAGTACTGCTCGGCGTCCACCTTGGCCGCCCGGACGCAGGGCCCGTCGCCGTTCTCGTACTGGCGCTGGTCGAGTCCGCTCGGCAGGCCGCTCGTGCCCGCCAGGGTGAGCAGCCGCCCGTCACGGCGCACCGTGATGCTGCACGCCGCCGCCCCCTCCACGGCGAGCACCGCCCGCTCCGTCAGGTCCCTGAGCAGGGTGTCCAGTCCGCCGCTCTGGGCAAGTGCCTCGTGCAGCGTGCGGGCCCCCGGTGCGGCTGCGGCCCGTGGCGGCCGGGGCGGATCGGCTGGAGGTCTCATACGGAACGGGTATCCCGTCGGCACCCGCTCACGCCTGGTCCCGCACGTCCACGATCCGTCCGGCCAGGTCGCGCAGCTTCACGTTCTCGCGCTGCGAGGTCCGCACCAGGCTGTCGAAGGCCTCCGCCGCGTCGATGTCCAGGCGCTCCATGAGGATGCCCGTGGCCTGTCCGATCAGGTCGCGGGTGCGCATGGCCTCCGTCAGCTGCTCCCGTACGGTCGCCGTCTCCAGCGCGATGCTGACGTGCGCGGTGAGCAGTCGGCCGATCCGTCTCGCCCGGGCGTCGAAGGCGCCCGGCTTTCCCGCGTAGACGGTGAGCACGGTGAGCCGCCGGCGGTCCGCGCGCAGGCGCAGGGAGAGCACCGAGCGCAGGCCGAGGCCCGACAGGGTGAGTTCGCCGTCGTCGGCGGCGCCGCTGTCCTCGATCCCGGCGACCGGCGCGCTCCAGAGGTCGGTCCAGTACGCGCGGTGCTCACGGCCCGCGTCGAGCGCGTCGGCGGAGCGTACGACGTCGTCGGTCCAGGCGAGGGTCTGCCGGGGTGCGGCGTCCTCGATGACGGAGACGCCCGCGTGCTCGGCGCCGGGCAGGAGATGGACGGCGAGCCGGGCCGCGGTACGCAGGGTGGCGTGCGCCGTCGAGGTCTCGTGCAGTTGCCGAGCGGCCGCCGTCAGCTCTTCGGCCAGCTCGAAACCCGCAACAGAACGGGGCAATTCACTAAAGTCGGACGCAGCCACCACGAACCTCTTCGGCATGCATGGCCAGGGTCCCGTCGTCGTCCGACGACAGATCCCGGCGCCATGCGCAGGAGAGCTCCGCAGCACATTCCCGACTGCGAGCACAGGACGAACAGAACTTTAGCTGTTCCGATGGGGTGAGTTGCGGCTCGGTGCCCCGGCTACCGGCGGGACCGGCGCGCGTGATGAAATGGCGTCACAGGTCAGGAAGCGGCCTCATCGGAACCGGACACACGTCTCTCAGGTGAGTCGTCATGATCTTCTCCCCGACCCCACGTGACCTGCCGAACTGCACGCTCGTCACGCTGCCGGCGGACATCGACATCTCCAACGCCGACGCACTGCGCGCCGGGACCATGAACGTCGTGAACGCGCGCGGGGACCGCCTGCGCCTGCTCGTGCTGGACCTCACGACCACCGGCTTCATGGACTCCCAGGGCGTACGCCTGATCAACGAGGTGCGGGCGCACGTACACCGTCCGCCCCGGACCGAGGTGCGCGTGGTGGCGGCCCCCGGAGGGCTGGTGAGCCGCGTCCTGGAGCTGACCGGAGTGCGCCGGGACGTCGCCGTGTACGACGACCTCGCGGAGGCGATCCGGTCCTAGGCTGGCCGTATGGCACCTCACATCGCGACGAACACCGCCGTAACCCTCGACGAGTTGCTGGACTTCGTACGGCCCCGGCACCGCGCCGTCCTGCTGACCCGGCGGGCCGACGGCGGTCCCCAGGGCTCGCCCCTGACCTGCGGGGTCGACGACTCCGGCCGCATCGTCGTCTCCACCTACCCGGAGCGCGCCAAGACGCGGAACGCCAAGCGGGACGAGCGGGTCAGCCTGATCGTGCTGAGCGACGAGTGGAACGGACCCTGGGTCCAGATCGACGGAACCGCCGAGGTCATCGACGCGCCGGACTCCGTCGAGCCGCTCGTCGAGTACTACCGCACCATCGCGGGGGAGCACCCGGACTGGGACGAGTACCGGGAGGCGATGCGCAGGCAGGGCAAGTCGATCATCCGGGTCACGCCCGAGCGGTGGGGTCCGGTGGCGACGGGCGGTTTCCCGGCGCGGCTGGCCGAGCAGGACTGACCCCGGTGCTCCCGGCCCGCGCCCGCGCCCGCGGTACACGAAGGCGGTGGCCCGAAGCGCTCGCGCCCGGGGCCACCGCCTGGTGAGAGATCCGTCAGCTGCCGCTCTTCGGCTTCGTCAGGTCGTAGAAGGTGGCCGAACCGACCGTCACCTTCCGGTAGTTGGCCTCGACCCACGAGGTGATCGAGGCCGCGGAACCGGAGTTGCCGCCCCCGCCGCCGGCGCCACCCGCGATGAAGTAGTGGATCTTTCCGTCCTCGACGTACTTCTCGAACCGGGCGAGCGTCGGGGACGGGTCGCTGCCGTTGAAGCCGCCGATCGCCATCACCGGGTCACCGGTGGCGAGCTGGTAGCTGGCGCCGTTCTGGGAGCCGATGGTCGCGGCCACCCAGGTGTACTGGCCGGCGTCCGCCTTCAGCAGCTTCTTGGCCTCGGCGCCGACGGACGCGCCGTTCAGCAGGCCGCCCACGCCGCCGCCTCCCATGCCGCCCACGCCCATACCGCCCTGCGGGGCCCGGCCTTCGGCGCCCTGCGGAGCCTGCCCGATGCCCTGCGGAACCTGCCCGTTGCCCTGCTGGTTCGTGCCGCCGGGGAAGCCGTTGCCGCCGCCGTTGCCGCCGCCCGGAGGCTGACCCGTGCCACCGCCCTGCGGCGCACCGTTCCGCTGGTTCTGACCGGGCATGCCGCCGCCCGTCCGCCCGCCACCGGGACCGCCACCGGGACCGCCCATCATGCTCGCGCCGGCCGGACCGGCCGTGACGATGGAGCCCGTGTGACCGGTGTCCACCGTGCTCAGCGTGTACGCCGTCGGACCCGCGACCGCCGCCACGAAGCTCAGCCCGGCCGCCGCGAGGGCCAGTTGCCGGCCCAGCCACGCCACGAAGACCAGTCCGAGCGCGCCGACCAGCCCGCCGACGAGCACCAGCCACTTCAGCCAGGGCAGGTAGTCGGAGGTGCGGTCGAGGAGCACATAGCCCCAGACCGCCGCCGCGGTGACCGACGCCGCGAGCGTCAGCGCGGCCCAGACCCTGCCCCGCTCCTCCCACAGCATCGTGGCGCCCATGCCGACCACGGCCGCGACGTACGGGGCCAGGGCCACCGTGTAGTACTGGTGGAAGATGCCGGCCATGTAGCTGAAGACGACCACGGTCATCAGCAGCGCGCCGCCCCACGCGAGGAACGAGCCGCGGGCCAGGTCGATCCGCCGCGCCTTCCTGGTCAGCCAGAGGCCCGCCACGAGCAGGACCAGCGCGGTGGGCAGCAGCCACGAGATCTGGCCGCCGATCTCGGAGTTGAACATCCGGTCCCAGCCGGTCTCACCCCACTGACCGGTACCGCCACCGCCCCCGCCGCCGACGCTGCCGGTCTCCTCGCCGTTGATCCGGCCCAGACCGTTGTAGCCGAAGGTCAGCTCCAGGAAGGAGTTGTTCTGCGAGCCGCCGATGTACGGGCGGGACGAGGCCGGCCACAGCTCGACGATCGCGACCCACCAGCCGCCGGAGACGACCAGCGCGGCCGTGGCGAGGGCGAGCTGCCCGAGACGCTTCCGCAGCCGCACCGGCCCGCAGACCCCGTACAGGATCGCCAGCGGCGGCAGGATCAGGAACGCCTGAAGGGTCTTCGTCAGGAAGGCGAGGCCGACCGCGACCCCCGCCCACACCAGCCACTTGGTGCGCCCGTCCTCCAGGGCGCGGATCACGCAGTACACCGTGACGGTCATCAGCAGCGCGAGCAGCGCGTCCGGGTTGTTGAACCGGAACATCAGCGCGGCGACGGGAGTGAGCGCCAGCACCGCACCGGCGATCAGGCCGGCCGCCGGGGAGAAGCGGCGCCGCACGGCCGCGTGGAGTACGCCGACCGTGGCGACGCCCATCAGCACCTCGGGGACGAGGATCGCCCACGAGCCGAGGCCGAACATCCGTACCGACAGCGCCATCGGCCACAGTGCGGCCGGGGGCTTGTCGACGGTGATCGCGTTGCCGGCGTCGAGCGAGCCGAAGAAGAACGCCTTCCAGCTCTGGCTGCCGGCCTGGACGGCCGCGGAGTAGAAGGAGTTGGCGTATCCGGACGCGCTCAGGTCGTACAGGTAGAGCAGGCCGGTGGCGAGGAGCAGGGCGAGCAGGGCCGGGCGGGCCCAGCGCGGGTCCTCGGGCCGGCCGCGCCACAGCCGGCGCGCGAGGGGCTGCTTCGGTTCACCGGAACCGGGTGCCGCCGGGTGGGATGCGGCCGGTCCGTGCGCCGCGGACGCGGCGGGTGGCCCCCAGGACGGGGTGATGTCCCCCTGCGACGTCGTGTCGGGCTGAGTCGTCATCGTGCGTTCCTCGGATCGTGATCGTGCGGGCGCACCGTCTGCAGCTGCACGGTCGCGTCCCCCCTGGTGCGGTCCGCGACGTCGCCGGCGCGGAATTCTGTGGTGTCGTACGAGGACCGGTGCGCCGCCGGGCGCCGGGGCAGCGGCGCGTCGGTGTGCGGGCGTTGCGGCGCGTCGGTGTGCGGGCGTTGCGGCGCGTCGGTGTGCGGGTGCCGTGCGTCGGGGTGCGGGTGCCGTGCGTCGGTGTGCGGGTGCGGCGCCGGCTGCCGGGACTCCGGGCCCCCGGAGTACGGGTGCGCCGCCGTGGCGTACGGGGCCGGGGCGGGCGGGGCCACGGACGTGAAGGCGGGCTCGTCGCGGTCCGGGAAGACCCAGGCCCTGAAGAGCAGGAACCGCAGCACCGTCGCCGCGAGGTTGGCGGCGACGAGGACCGCGAGTTCCGTGGAGTGCGCGGGCTGGGACGTCGCCGCGTTCAGGGCGGCGAGCGAACCGCTGGTGAGGATCAGTCCAATGCCGAACACCACCAGTCCCTGGGCCTGATGGCGCAGAGCGCTCTCCCGGCCGCGGACGCCGAACGTGAGCCGCCGGTTGGCCGCCGTGTTCGCCACCGCCGAGACCAGCAGGGCGAGCGCGTTGGCGGTCTGCGGCCCCGCGACGGCCCGGAAGCCGGAGTACAGCAGCAGGTAGAACAGGGTCGACAGGACGCCCACCGCGCAGAAGCCGACCAGCTGACGCGCGAGGCCGCGGGGCACCCCGGCCAGGTCCCGGTCGCGCGGATCGTCCCCGAAGGGCCGCGCGAGGCGGTGCAGCGGCAGCGAACCCGTCGCGAGGGCCCGGCCCACCCGCCACACGCCCTTCAGGTCGTCCGTCGCCGTCCGCACGATGTGCACCGTCGAGTCCGGGTCGTCGACCCAGTCGACCGGCACCTCGTGGATGCGCAGCCCGGCCCGCTCGGCCAGCACCAGCATCTCGGTGTCGAAGAACCAGCCGGTGTCCTCCACCAGCGGCAGCAGCGCCTGGGCGACATCACGCCGGATCGCCTTGAAGCCGCACTGCGCGTCGGAGAAGCGGGCCTGCAGCGAGCCCCGCAGGATCAGGTTGTAGGTGCGGCTGATGAACTCCCGCTTCGCGCCGCGCACCACGCGCGACGAGCGGGCGAGCCGCGAGCCGATCGCCAGGTCCGAGTGACCGGAGATCAGCGGCGCCACCAGCGGCAGCAGGGCGTTGAGGTCGGTGGACAGATCCACGTCCATGTAGGCGAGGACCGGGGCGTCCGAGGCGGACCAGACGGTGCGCAGCGCCCTGCCGCGGCCCTTCTGCTCCAGGCGGAAGGATCTGACCTCCCCGATCTCCGACTCCAGCCGCGCGGCCACCAGCGGTGTGGTGTCCGTGGACGCGTTGTCCGCGATCGTGATGCGGAACGAGTACGGGAAGGTGCGTGCGAGGTGGTCGTGCAGTCGCCGCACACACGGCTGGAGGTCCTTCTCCTCGTTGTAGACGGGGATCACTACGTCCAGGACAGGCGTGCCGGCGTGTCCGGCCGGGAGGTGCTCCCGCGCCGGCAGGCTGCCGGGAGAAGAGTCGGTTCGCATGTCAACGACATTCGGCAACCGCCCTGTTACGCCCGTGTGGTGGCACTGTGCTGTGCCTGTGAGTACGGGTACGGTCCCGTTTCCACGGCGAGCGCGGGCAGATGCACCGTGAACACGGTCCTGCCGGGCATGCTGTCGACGGTCACGGCGCCCCCGTGCGCGGACGCGACGGCCTGCACGATGGCCAGCCCCAGGCCGGTCGAACCGGAGACCCGGGAGCGCGAGGAGTCACCGCGCGCGAAACGCTCGAAGACCCGGGGCAGCAGGTCCGCCGGGATGCCGGGGCCGTCGTCCTGGACGTCCACGCACAGCCACGGCCCGTGCCGGTGCACGCGCGCGGTCACGGTCGTCCCCGGCGGGGTGTGCGTGCGGGCGTTCGCGAACAGGTTGACCAGGATCTGCTGGAGCCGTGCGGCGTCCGCCGAGACCAGGGCCGGTTCGTCGGGCAGTTCGAGACGCCAGTTGTGGTCTCGGCCGGCCGCCCGGGCGTCGCTCACCGCGTCCACGACGAGCGGCACCAGGTCCGTCTGCTCGTACTGGAGCGGCCGCCCCGCGTCCAGGCGGGCGAGCAGCAGCAGGTCCTCGACCAGCAGGGTCATGCGCCCGGCCTCGGACTCGATCCGCCCGAGGGCGTGCCGGGTGTCGGGCCCGGTCTCCTCCCGGCCGCGCCGGGTCAGCTCGGCGTACCCGCGGATCGAGGCCAGCGGTGTGCGCAGCTCGTGGCTGGCGTCCGCGACGAACTGCCGTACCCGCGTCTCGCTCTGCTGGCGGGCGTGCAGCGCGCCGTGGATGTGGTCGAGCATGCGGTTGAGCGCGGCGCCGACCTGGCCGACCTCGGTGCGCGGGTCCGCCTCGGACTCCGGGACCCGTTCGTAGAGGGTCACCTCGCCGGTGTGCAGGGTGAGTTCGGAGACGCGGGTGGCGGTGGAGGCGACCCGGCGCAGCGGGCGCAGGGCGACTCCGACGAGGACCGACCCGGCGATACCGGCGGCCACGAGGCCGGCCGCGGTGACGCTGACCTCGACGAGGATGAGGGTGTTGATCGTGCTGGTCACGGACTCGGTGGGCAGGGCGACGTAGAAGCTGCCGCGATTGCCGTCCATGTACTTGACGCGGTACTCGCCGAGCCCCGGCAGGTCCAGGGTGTGCTCGCCGGTCTTCGGGACGGACGCGAGCACCGCCTTCTGCGCCCCGGTGAGGTTCTTGGTGGTCATCCGGAAGCTCTCGCTGGCGGAGGCCTTGTTCTCCTTGGTGACGACCGCCTTCGAGATCCCGCCGTCGTCGCCGACCTCGGCCACGACGGTGTCCGGCTGGGTCCCGCCCCTCGTGGCGAAGTCGAACGGGTCGTCGGGCGGATCGAGTTGGCCGTCCGGGCCCTGGTTCCCCGTGTCCGGCCGCTGGACCCCGAGGGGCTTCTTCGGGCCACCCGTCGCCCGCTCGCCGACCTCCTTGACCTGTTCGCTCAGCTGATGGGACAGGTGCTCTTCCAGCGCGATCGTCGTCACCGTGCCGATGACGGCGCACACCACCGCGATGAGGGTGACCGCCGAGACGACGAGCCGCGTCCGCAGCGTCCGCGGCCGGGATGCTCGCTTCTGCCCGCGCGGCCGTCGTCGTCCGCTCACGACACGGCGGGCTTGATCAGGTAACCGGCACCGCGGCGGGTGTGGATCATCGGCTCGCGGCCCGCGTCTATCTTGCGCCGCAGATACGAGATGTAGAGCTCGACGACATTGGCCTGGCCGCCGAAGTCGTACGACCACACGCGGTCGAGGATCTGCGCCTTGCTCAGCACCCGGCGCGGATTGCGCATCAGGAACCGCAGCAGCTCGAACTCGGTCGCCGTGAGGTGGATGTTGTCGCCGCCCCGGGTCACCTCGTGGCTGTCCTCGTCGAGGGTCAGGTCCCCGACGACGAGGACGGAGTCGCTGCGCCGGTCGGCGGCACCGGAGCGGCGGATCAGCCCGCGCAGCCGTGCCACCACCTCTTCGAGGCTGAACGGCTTGGTGACGTAGTCGTCGCCGCCCGCGGTGAGTCCCGCGATGCGGTCCTCCACGGCGTCCTTGGCCGTGAGGAAGAGCACGGGCACGTCGGGCAGGTCCCGGCGCAGCCGGCCGAGCACCGCGAGCCCGTCCATGTCGGGCAGCATCATGTCGAGCACCACGGCGTCGGGCCGGAACTCACGGGCGGCCTGCACCGCTCCGTGTCCGTCGCCCGCGCTGCGGATCTGCCACCCTTCGTAACGAAGGGCCATGGACAGCAGCTCGGTGATCGACAGCTCGTCGTCCACCACCAGCACTCGGACGGGGCTCCCGTCCGGCCTCAGCAGTTCGGTGCGCCCCTGGGGCGAGGTCGTGGTCATAGCGGACACACTGCTGGGCGCCGCTGAGAGCATCCTTTCGGGAAGCTGTGATTTGCCTGAGAAACGCACAGGCGCCTCTCAGGAAGCGCCTAGGTGCACGGGCCCGCGGGGCGGACACGGCCTAGGGAGTGCCGAGCCCGAAGAGGCGGGCGCCGTTGTCGTGGCAGACCGCCCGCAGCCAGTCGTCGCCGAGTCCGAGCCGCTCCAGCGCGTGCAGCTGATGGACGTACGGATACGGGATGTTGGGGAAGTCCGTCCCGAGCAGGACCCGGTCCCCGAGGGCGGCGAGCCGGGGCAGCGCCTTTCGGGGGAACGGCGCGAGTCGCTCGCTGAAGTCGGTGAGTGCCATGGTCGTGTCCAGCCGCACCTCGCCGTACCGCTCCGCGAGCCCGAGGAAGTCCTCGTACTCCGGCATCCCGAGATGCGCGACCACGAGCCGCAGCCGGGGGTGCCGGGTGAGGACACCGGCGACCGGTCCCGGCCCGGTGTACCTGCCCGGCGCGGGACCGGAACCGCAGTGCACGACGACCGGGACCCCCGCCTCGGCGAGCAGTCCCCACGCGGGATCCAGGAGCGGGTCGCCGGGGTCGTACGCGCCCACCTGCACATGCGCCTTGAACACCCGCGCCCCCGCGTCGAGGGCCTCCTTCACATACGTCTCGACGCCCGGCTCGGGGAACAGGGTCGCCGTGTGCAGACAGTCGGGGGTGCGGCGGGCGAAGCCGACGGCCCAGTCGTTGAGCCAGCGGGCCATGCCGGCCTTGTGCGGGTAGATCATCGCGGTGAAGGCCCGGGCGCCGAACCCCCTGAGGACCGCGAGGCGTTCCTCCTCGTCGGCGCGGTAGGTGATCGGCCACTCGACGCCGCCCGTGAGGGGCCCGAGCGCGTCGAAGTAGCGCCAGACCTTGCGCAGGACGCGCTCGGGCATGAAGTGCGTGTGCACGTCGACGAGCCCCGGAAGCCCCAGCCGCGCCCAGAACCCGCGCACTTCGGCGGTGCCGGGGTCGACGTGACCGCCGGGGGCGGGGGCGGCGCCTGTCGGGGTGCCGGGGGCGTCGGCGGACTCTGGGCCGGTGCCGGTGCCGGTGTCGGTGCCGATGACCCTGCCGGTACCGGTACCGGTGCCGGTGCCGGTGGCGTCGGCCATGGCGTCCGCCTCCCGGGCGGCGCGGTGATCGCTCATGTCCGCCACTCTCGGTCCGGGCGCCCGCCGGCGTCCAGCACCGTGGCAGGGGATCCTGCGGCACGGCCCTGTCCGCCGCGTCCTCAGAACAGTCCGTCCTGCACGCTTCCCGCGGACCGCCTCGACTCCCGTACGGGAAAGGGCGGCAGGCCCTCCCCTCCGCCGGCGGTCAGCTCCCAGCCGGGCATCAGCCGCGTGTCGAGGACGACGACCCCACGCGCGGTCGCGAGATGCAGATCGGGACCCGCGGCGGCGAGCAGCACACCGCTCACGGCACACCCGGCGGCCAGTTCGCTCACCACACCGTCGGTCGGCGGCAGCCCGGCGAGTCCGAACACCCCCGTGTGGTCCACGGGCCGGAACGGCACGCGCTCCAGGGACTCGGGCCACCCGTCGAGCCGGCCGGCCCGGGCGTGCAGCTCGGCGATCTCCGCGGTCCGCTCCCGGGCGCCTGCGTCCGCCCCCACCGTTTCCGCGGCGGGCGTCCCGGCTGCCGCCCGGGCCCCGGGCAGCTCGCCGCGCACCGCGCGCTTCACGGCGTACGGAATCCGGTCGGGCACCCCGAGCGCGGCCCGCAGCAACTCCTCGGCCCGCCGGGCGGCCATCAGCGGCCCGCGTCCCAGCCAGCTGAACGTGACGGCCCCCTGCTCCAGGAGCCGCGCGGACCCTCGCCCGACTCCGGTGATGCCCACCTTGACCAGGCCGGGCCCGAACCACGCCAGATACACGTGGTACGGCCGCTGGTCGTCGGCGACGGTGTCGGCGGCCACGGAGTGGGCCCGCTCCAGCCGAGCGCACTCCTCGCAGCGCGCCCCGCCGCTGCGCCCCGGCACGACGGCGCCCCGAGGACACGCGTGCCCCCGCGCCCCCACGCAGGTCCGCACCCCGCCCTCCACCACGCCGAAGGCGACGCGCTGCCCCCGGACCAGCGCGCTGCTCCGCCCCCCGCCCCACACCAGCACGGGCCCGTCCGCCCCCCAGCGCAGCCCCGAACAACTCCACACCCGTGCCATCCCCCGAGCGTAGCCAGCGCCACTGACAACGCCCCGGCCCCCGATCCGCCCGACGCCCCGGTTCCTGTCCCCGACGCCACGCGCTTCACCACCGCACCGCTCACGCAAAAGGCCCCCGGATCTCTCCGGGGGCCTTCAACCTGTGTGCACTCGGCAGGATTCGAACCTGCAACCTTCTGATCCGTAGTCAGATGCTCTATCCGTTAAGCTACGAGTGCCTGTGTGTTCTGTTGTGTGGTGCTCTTCCTTCCGGGCTTTTCCGCCTGGTCGGCGTTGCGGGAACAACATTACATGACTGGCGCCGTGAGGCGAAATCCGTTTGTCGCACCCGGCCTGACCTGCGGAAATACCCGGATCGGGGGTGATCCGGGGCCGAGACCGTAGGCGTACGGGACCGGGAGAACGGCCGAAGCCCCGGTCGTGACGACCGGGGCTTCGGGATCGAGCGCGGAGGCGGAGGGATTTGAACCCTCGATGGGCTTTAAGGCCCAAACCGCATTAGCAGTGCGGCGCCATAGACCGGACTAGGCGACGCCTCCAGCACAACCAGCCGCGCGAGCGCGAATGGTGCGTGCAGATGATGACACAGCCGAGCGGGGTGTCACCAATCGCCCCCCACGGTACTAGGCAGGCGGGCCGCAGGGCAAAGCCCCGACCGGCGGCGCAACCACACGCGCGGTGAGGCGTTA
This sequence comes from Streptomyces sp. NPDC005551, assembly GCF_042871785.1. Lineage (NCBI taxonomy): Bacteria > Bacillati > Actinomycetota > Actinomycetes > Kitasatosporales > Streptomycetaceae > Streptomyces > Streptomyces sp. NPDC005551. Next base: position 98,851 of record NZ_JBIAJE010000004.1, read on the forward strand.
GTCCGGTCATGAGTCCTGTCATGTCCCGGGTCACCCTGCGCCGGCTCGCCCTCGCGGCGGCCGCCTCCGCCGCCGCCCTGTCCGCCGCGCCCGCCGCGCACGCCGCACCCGTGCCCGATCCCCTGTCCCTTCCCCTGATGCCGCCGCCCGCGGCCGGCGGTGAGGACCCCGGTGACCATCTCGTCGTCACCGTCGACCACGCGGGCGCCGCCGACGGGAGGTACGAGCTGGACTGCCACCCGGACGGCGGCACCCATCCCGACGTACGCGGCGCCTGCGACAAACTCGAACACGGCACCCGGTGGGGCAGGGACCCCTTCGCCTCCGTACCGGAGGGCACGATCTGCACCATGCAGTACGGCGGCCCGGCCACCGCGCACGTCACCGGCACATGGGCCGGACGTCCCGTCGACGCGAGGTACGACCGCGGGGACGGCTGCGAGATCGGGCGGTGGAACGCGCTCGTGCCGCTGCTGCCCGACCTCGGCGGGTAGCCGTCACCCTCTTCCGGGGGAAAAAAGTCAACAGCCCGGCCCGGGCCGGACATGTCCAAGTCGTGCTTCCGAGGGGTGAAATGCACGGTCACAGCTCCTACGTACCTTCTGCGTGCGACCTCCCTCTCATCCGGCATCGCGGGCGCGACCTCTGCCCGTAGACTCCCCCGCGTGACACGCTGCGGGACGGTTGGCAAGATGGCCCTCGCGGTCAGCAAGGTGCGGTAACAGGGAGGAAGCGTCTCGTGAGCAGCAGGCCATCCCGAGGCGCTGCTCGCCTCGCAGCCATACTGGACGCGCTTCCCGACGCGTTGGTGCTGGTCAACGCCAATGGGACCGTCGTCAACGCCAACACCATCGCCCTGGAGGCCTTCGAGGCCCCGGGGACGGCTCTGGTGGGCCGGGGGCTCCTCGATCTGCTCCCGGAGTTCGACTCCAGGCTGATCCCCGGCTCGATGCGACGGCCCGAGTCCATGGACCAGAGCGGCCGGACCAAGCCGACCCGGATGGTCGCCCGGCGGACCGACGGCAGCGAGTTCCCGGTCGAGGTCACCAGTGCGAATCTGGAGAACGGCCAGCAGGCCTACGACGGCTACGGCTACACCGGTGACGAGCTGCTCATGCTCGTCGTCCGCGATCTGTCGGGCACCGTAGACACCGAGGCCGAACTCGCGCGCTCGCAACGCCAGACCGAGATGATCCTGCGGGCCGCGTCCGAGGGCGTCGTGGGCACGGACACCGACGGGCGGGTCGTGCTCGTCAATCCGGCCGCCGCCCAGATACTCGGCTACCGCGCCAGCGATCTCGGCGGCCAGGACCTGCACGCGCTCATCCTGCACTCGCGGGCCGACGGCGAGCCGTTCGCGTTCGCCGAGTCGCCGCTCGCCGACACCCTGCGCTCCGGGCGCAAGCACCGGGTGCGCGGGCAGGTCGTGTGGTCCAAGTCCGGTGCCCAGGTGTCGGTCGACCTCACGACCGCGCCGGTCCGTGACGGGGACCAGCTCGTGGGCGCCGTGATGACGTTCACCGACCGGCGGCCCTACGACGCGCTGGCCGAGGAGAAGGAGGCCGAGGCCGCCCGTCACACGGAGGAGCTCGCCCGGGTCGCCGGCGAGCACACCGCGGAACTGGAGCGGCTGCGGGAGCGGCACACCGACGAACTCGCCGCGCTGCGCGAGCAGCACGCGGAGGAACTGGGCGCGGGCGACGACCGCTACGCGGCGCTCGCCGAGCGCGAGAAGGACCGCTTCGAGGCACTCGCCGCGCGGCACGAGCAGTTGCTCGCCGTGCTCGACACCTCCCTGCGCGGACCGCTGGACCAGCTGCGCGGCGAGCTGTCGAAGCTCGCCGCCGACGACGCGGGCCAGCTGTGGCCCGAGGCCAACCAGGTCCTCCACCACCTCGCCGCGGGCTATTCGCGGATCACCACGCTCGTCGACAGCGTGCTCAGCTACCAGCGGCTGGACGCGGGCACCGAGGGCATCACCCGGACGAACGTCATGCTCGACGCGGTCGTCGCGGCCGGGGTCGACGGCGCGGTCGAGCTGATCGGTCCCGGCCGTGTGCAGTTCGCCGTGCACGCGCCGCCCATCGAGGCCGAGGTCGACCCCGAGCGGCTCGCCACCGCGCTCGCGCATCTCGTCGCCGACGTGGCGGGAGTCGACGCGACGGGCAACGCGCCCGTGTCGGCGGGCGGTTATCTGGACAACACGGTGGTCGTGGCGGCGGCGCAGCGCGGCGAGGTCGTCCGCATCGAGGTGCGGGGCCCGTACTCCGGGGGTGACCCGGTGCACGAGCCGATCGTCCGGGGCATCGTGCGGGCGCACGGAGGTGTGCTGCAGACGCACGAGGTGCCGGGGATGAGCGGCAGCGCGTACGTCCTGGAGGTGCCGATCGGCGGCGGCGCGGGCGCGGTCGAGGCCCCCGTGGCCGGGCAGTCGCCCGGCGCCGAGCTCGCCCTCCCCGAGCAGGCCGCGCAGCAGCAGGGGAGCGGACGGCGGCGGGCCCGGCGGTCCTCCGTGGACTCCTTCCTGGAGAGCCCGGTGGCGGACACCGACACCGGTGTGAACATCCCGGCGGGTTCCGGACCGGCCGCCCAGGACCAGGGTGCCGCCGCGCCCACCGGGCGGCGCAGGCGCCGTGCGGGAGAGCCCGCTGCGCCCGCCGAGACCCCGCTCCCCGCGCAGGTGCCGGAGGACGAGGACCCGAACACCGGGGCTCCCGGTGGTACCGGACGGCGGCGCGGACGGCCGAGCCCCGTCGAGGGGGACGCCGGGGGCGTCGCCGAGGGCGCGGTCCTCATGGCCGGCGAGCACTCCGCCGCCACCGCCGCCGCGGGTACGGGACTCGGCGGTACCGTGCCCCCGCAGGGCGTGCCCGCCCCGTCGGGCCGGCGTGCCCGCCGGGACACCGAGCAGCACGCGCTGCCACCGGCGCTGCCCGCGGCTCAGAACACGCCGGGTGCCGATGCCCGGGCCGAGGCCGCCGACGCGGGGCCGACCGGCCGCCGGCGTCGCGCCCTCGCCGCCGCGGCGGAGCGTGCCGCGGCGCAGGAGGCGGGCGCCCGTACGGTGTTCGCCCTGCCGCCCGCCGAGGCCGACCGCTCGCCCGGGCACGTGGGTGCCGAGGCGCTCTCCCCGGCCGGGCAGAGCGGGGCGTACGCGGGTGCCGCTCCCGGCGTCGTCCCGGTGGACGACGGCCGGCACGACGTGATGCCGCACGACGGGGCCGACGACCACACCCCGCCGCAGCCGCATCCGGTGCCGGCTCCGACGGGACGCCGCCGCGCCCGCCCGGCTCCGGCCGAGACGGACGCACCCGCCGCATCCTCCGCACCTTCCGCACCCGTGCAGGACGTCTCCATGCCGAGCATCCCGGGGCAGGGTGTCCCGGGGCAGGGCGTGCAGCCCCGGATGCCGGGCGTACCCGCGCAGGCCGTGCCCGGGCAGGGTGGTCCGGGCGCGGGACGACCCGCCGCCGGTCAGCCCGCGGCGCAGTCCGCGCCCGGTCCCGTACCCGCTCCCTCCGCCGGCCGGGCCGTTCCCGTCGGGCCGGAACAGACGGCCGGCGCACAGGCTCCCGTGTCCCGGGCCGCCGCCGGGCAGGCCCCGGCCGGGCGCAGGGCTCTCAGCCCGGCCGCACCCGCGCAGCCGGCCCCGGGACACACCGTGGCCAGACACGGCGCCCCGAACCCACCGCACCCGGCACAGCCCGTACCCGCACCAGGCGTTCCCGGCCCGGCCGCACCCGCGCAGCCCGTTCCTCCCTACGGTGGTGCTCCCGGTCAGACGCCTCCCGCGGCTGCCCCCGCCCCCGAGGGGGCCCCGGCGGCTCCGGGTGTGCCCGGCGCAGCCGAGAACACACCCGCGGAGCCGGACGGCGTGCGGAGCGAGGCTCCGCCGGCCCGGCCGGGCGGGACCGCGACCCCCGCCGGCGGTGTTCCCGCGCAGGGCACCGCCCCGGAGCCGTCCGGGCCCTGGCCCGCCGCCGACGACACGTCCGGCACCGGTCACCCGGTACCGGCGCAGGCCCCGGCGCCGGCGGGGCAGACCCCCGCCTCCGGCACTCCGCTTCCGCCCGAGCGCCCCGCCCCGCCCCGCGCCGCTCAGCCGCTGCCCGCCGAGGCCGCCGTGCCCGTCGACCCGAACTCGACCCAGGGGCGCGCGTTCAGCGTGCGGACGCTCGGCCAGGGCGTGCCGTTCGGCCGCCCGGCTCCCGCGCCGAACCAGCAGCAGCCGGTCCCCCAGCAAGTGCCCGCACAGGCGCTGCCGGGTTCGCAGACCCCCACGCCTCCCCCGCACCAGACCAACGGTTCCGGCCGCCGCCGCAAGCTCGGCACGCGTCCCGAGTCCGCCGCCGAGCGCCCGGAGACCGGGGGCCGTCCCCACCCGCAGAGCGGCCAGTCCCGTCCCGCCGGCGGCACCGAGGGCGCCGGACGCTCGTACGCCATAGGAGCTCCGGACCGGAACGCCGACGAGGGCCCCGAGCCGCTCGACGGTCCCGGCGGCGCCGTCGAGGTCGCCGACCAGCCCCAGCCGCGGCCCATGGACGACGAGCTGCCCCCGGAGCCGCTCGACAACCCGCGGCGCCTGCTCGTGTGGCCCGCCCCCGACGTGACGACCCAGCAGGCGCTCAGCGACCGCGGCTACCGGCCCGTCGTGGTGCACTCGCGCGAGGAGGTCGACGCACAGATCGCCGCCTTCCCCGCCGCGCTGTTCGTGGACCCGCTCACGGGCCCGATCACCCGCACCGCGCTCCAGTCGCTGCGCCAGGCCGCGGTGGCCGCCGAGGTACCCGTCCTGGTGACGGCGGGACTCGGCCAGGCGACGCGTGAGGCGGCGTACGGCGCCGACCCCGCCGTGCTGCTGAAGGCGCTCGCGCCGCGCGACTCGGAGCAGCACCCGCCGCGGGTGCTGCTCATCGAGGAGCACGGGGAGATCGCGCTGGCGCTCACGGCCTCGCTGGAACGGCGCGGGATGCAGGTCGCCCGGGCGGCGTCGGACGAGGACGCGGTCACGCTGGCCGCGCAGCTGCGGCCGAACCTCGTGGTGATGGACCTGATGCAGGTACGGCGTCGGCGCGCCGGGATCGTCGACTGGCTGCGCGCGAACGGCCAGTTGAACCGCACGCCCCTCGTCGTCTACACCGCCGCCGTCGATCAGACGGAGCTTCCGCGCCTGGCGGCGGGGGAGACGGTCCTGTTCCTCGCCGAACGCTCGACCAGCGTCGAGGTGCAGGACCGGATCGTCGACCTGCTGGCGCGCATCGGCACGAACTGAGTTGTCGTACAACAGGGTTGGGGCGCTGTTTCACGTGAAACAGCGCCCCGGTCCGTGTCTGCCCGCGCTCCGGTGTCCGGTCGGCGGGGCGGGTCCTTCGTGACCGTCAGAGCTGCGTGACGTCCAGGTCGCCGGCCGCGTACTTCCTGCGGAGCACCTTCTTGTCGAACTTGCCGACGCTCGTCTTGGGCACCGACTCGATGATCGTCCAGCGCTCCGGCAGCTGCCACTTGGCGATCTTGCCCTCGTCGGCGAGGAAGGCGCGCAGGCCGGCGAAGTCGGTGGTGGCGCCCTCCTTCAGCACGACGGTGGCGAGCGGGCGTTCACCCCACTTCTCGTCCGGTACGGCGACCACGGCGGCCTCGGTGACGTCCGGGTGGGACATGAGGGCGTTCTCCAGGTCGACCGAGGAGATCCACTCGCCGCCCGACTTGATGACGTCCTTGGCCCGGTCCGTGAGGGTCAGGAAGCCGTCGGAGCTGATCGTGCCGACGTCACCGGTCTTGAGCCAGCCGTCCTCGCTGAACTTGTCGGCGGGACGCAGCGCCTCGGCGCCCTGGCCGCCGTAGTACGCGCCCGCGATCCACGGACCGCGCACCTCCAGCTCGCCCGCGGACTCCCCGTCCCAGGGGAGCCGCTCGCCGCCGGGTCCGGTCAGCCGCGCCTCGACACCGGCCGGGAAACGGCCCTGCGTGAGGCGGTAGGCGAACTCCTCCTCGGTGCCCACGACATGCGCCGGCGGTCGCGCCACCGTGCCGAGCGGGGAGGTCTCCGTCATGCCCCAGGCGTGACAGACCCGCATCCCCAGCTCGTCGAACGCCTGCATGAGCGAGGGCGGGCAGGCCGAGCCGCCGATGGTGACCTGGGTGAGGGAGCTGACGTCCCGGGGCTTGGCGTGCAGCTCGGCGAGGAGCCCCTGCCAGATGGTGGGGACGGCCGCCGCGTGGGTCGGCCGCTCGCTCTCGATCATCTCGGCGAGGGGGGCCGGCTGGAGGAAGCGGTCCGGCATCAGCATGTTGACGCCCGTCATGAACGTGGCGTGCGGCAGGCCCCAGGCGTTGACGTGGAACTGCGGGACCACGACCAGGGAAGTGTCCTCGTCGGTGAGCCCCATGGACTGGGCCATGCAGACCTGCATCGAGTGCAAGTAGATCGAGCGGTGCGAGTAGACGACGCCCTTCGGGTCTCCGGTGGTCCCGGAGGTGTAACACATGGCAGCGGCCGTGCGCTCGTCCAGCTCGGGCCAGTCGAAGACGGTCGGCTTGCCCGCGATCAGGTCCTCGTACTCGTGCACCTGGGCCGCCGCACCCGACAGCAGCGCGCGGTCGCCGGGGCCCGAGACCACGATGTGCTCGACCGTGGGCAGCTGGGGCAGGAGCGGGGCGAGCAGCGGCAGCAGCGAGCCGTTGGCGAGGATCACGCGGTCGGCGGCGTGGTTGACGATGAAGACCAGCTGCTCCGCGGGAAGGCGGAGGTTGAGCGTGTGCAGCACCGCGCCCATCGACGGGATCGCGAAGTACGCCTCGACGTGCTCCGCGTTGTTCCACATCAGGGTGGCCACGCGTTCGTCGCCGGTGACCCCCAGGTCCTCGCGAAGGGCGTGCGCGAGCTGTGCGGTCCGGTCGCCGATCTCCGCGTAGGAGCGGCGCTGCGGGGCGCCCTCACCGGTCCAGGTGGTCACCTGCGACGTTCCGTGGACGCGTGCCCCGTGGGTCACGATCCTCGAGATCAGCAGCGGTACGTCCTGCATCGTGCTCAGCACGGCGTCCTCCCGGGGCGGCATTGCCTACGCGGTGGTAATAAGGCTGGCCTGATTCTGCGCACATACCACTCGGTATGTCACTAGTTCCGGGTGATCGATCAGGCCTCAGTTCTCCGCGGCCCGTCTCCGGCACCCCCGGCGGCCAGGACGTCTGCCGGGGACGGGAGGCTGCCCCGGCCCGAACCCCTACCGCACCGGGCTCAGCTCGGGGTCCTCCCGCAGCTTGCCCAGCGCACGCGACACGGCCGACTTGACCGTGCCGACGGAGACGCCGAGCACCTCCGCCGTCTGCACCTCGCTCAGGTCCTCGTAGTACCGCAGGACGACCATCGCCCGCTGCCGGGCGGGCAGCTTCGTGATCGCCCGCCACATCGCGTCGTGCAGCGCCTGGTGCTCGGCGGGGTCCCCGGCGGGCAGGCCCGCCGGCTCCGGCAGCTCGTCGCACGCGAACTCGTCCACCTTGCGCTTGCGCCACTGCGACGTCCGCGTGTTCAGCAGCGCACGGCGGACGTAGCCGTCGAGCGCCCGGTGGTCCTCGATGCGCTCCCAGGCCACATACGTCTTGGCCAGCGCGGTCTGCAGCAGGTCCTCGGCGTCGCACGGGTTCGCGGTGAGAGACCGGGCGGTGCGCAGCAGCACCGGCTGACGGGCCTTCACGTAGGAGGAGAACGACGGGTAGGAAAGGGTCTGCCTCGCCGACGTGACGGCTTTCGAAGCGCTGGTGCAGACGGGTGTGGTCATGGCTCCACGCTAGGAGCGACCCCCGGTTCGGCGGATCGGCCGCAGGTCCCGAAGGCATGTCCGCCTCAGGTTGTAGAGGTGGGGACAGCTCCACCTCCTGGAGGTGGACTGGCGGCGCACGCCCCCTGAGGGTTCACCCCTGAGGTGCCTCCCGCGGCAGCACCCGCGAACAGCCCGGGCGGCCCCACCACGAGGACGGGGCCCGCCGGGCGCGGTGTCAGCCGATGCGGGCGACCGGCGCGTCCATCGCGTTGCGGTCGATGAGCAGGGTGCGGCCCCCGTGGCGTTCCCGCACGTTCCCCGCGTACTGGTGGATCCGTCCCTTCGGCCAGGCGCCCCGGGCCAGCACCGGCTCCTTGGCCAGTTGCGGCTTCCCCCGCCAGCGCGCGAACCACATCACCGACGGAAGGTCCTTCACCCCGGCCCGGCGCGCCGTCTCCATGTGCTGCACGCCCGTCGCGGCACTGCTGTAGAACCCCGGCAGATAACCCCGCTTGCGCACCTCGCGGTTCCAGCCCCGCACGAAGAGCAGCGTGGACTTGGCGCACTTCTTGTTCAGGTGGTTGTACGCCTCCACGTCCAGGTAGAGCGGGCTGCCCTGCCGGATGCCGAGCGCGTCGGCCCGGCGCACCGCGTCGGCGCCCTCGGTCTTCCCCTGCTCCCAGGGGCGACTCCCGACGGTCACGTGCCGCTTGGAGCTGCCGAACACACACGGCGACTGCGACCCCACGTACAGCGGGAGCACCTTCCAGCCCTGCTTCTTCACCGTCTTCAGCCAGCCGCGCGTGAGCAGCGGCTGGTTCGGGCAGGCACGGCCGCGGCCGCCGAAGTAGACGCCCACCCCGCGGTAACGGGAGGCCAGCCAGCGGCGCATCGTGTCCGCCGACTGGGTGTGGCAGGTGTCGAAGGCCCAGCCCTTGAACCGGGGCGCCGCCGCCGACCGCTGCGGTTGCGTCCCGTCCTGCCGTCGCTCCGGCTCACGCCGGTTCTCCCGCTCCTGACGCGGCTCCGGCACCGGCTCCCGTGCCGGCTCCTGGCCTCGGGCCTCGCCCTCGCCCTCACCCTCGCGGTCGCGGCCGTCCTGGCCTGCCCAGTCGGCCTGGTCCTGCCAGTCGTCCCAGTCCCGCGACTCGTCGCGGTCCGGCCGGCCGGCCTGGTCCTCCCTCGATGCCTGGTCTGGCCCTGAACCGTCGCCCTGCCCTGAGCCCTGGTCCTGCCCTGAACCCTCGCCCTGGCCCGAGCCCTGGTCTTCGTCCCGGCCCGGCTCCCGTCCCTCGTCGCCCGACCCGAAGCCGTCGTCCCAGGAGATGGCCTCCTCAGCTCCCGCCGCGTTTGCCGGAACCGCCGCGTCGGCCGGGACCACCTCCCCTGGCCCGGAGCCGGAGCCGGAGCCGGAGCCGGAGGCGTGCGTTCCGGGGCGGGACGACGACGAGTGGACGTCGGCCGGCTCCGCCCCCGGGCCGGAGAGGCCGGAGCCCTGGCTCGATGGTTCCGGTCCGGGACCGGCCCGCTCCGCGGCGAAGACGGGGGCTCCCGCCAGCAGGAGCAGCGCCAGGCTCAGGGCGACGGCGGCCCTCGGACCGCGCTGATGACCACTGTGACTCGGATGACGTCCGTGACGATGCATACGGTGAGTGAACCGACCCACCCCCGCCCACGGGCGTCAACCACACGCCCCGTTCATCCGTCCGACCGCAGAATCAACCCCGATGTGGGCACTCCGGTGCCCGCCGTGACGAGGACGCGGCCGGCGCCGGGCACCTGGTTCACCGCCGTGCCCCGCAGCTGGCGTACCGCCTCCGCGATGCCGTTCATCCCGTGCAGGTACGCCTCGCCGAGCTGTCCGCCGTGGGTGTTGAGCGGCAACCGCTCCCCGGCCACCAGGTCCGCGGCCTCCCCCGGTCCGCAGAAGCCGAACTCCTCCAGCTGCATCAGCACGAACGGCGTGAAGTGGTCGTACAGGATCCCGACGTCGACGTCGGCCGGTCTCATCCCGGAGGTCCGCCACAGCTGGCGTGCCACCACTCCCATCTCCGGCAGCCCCGTCAGATCGTCCCGGTAGAAGCTGGTCATCTGCTCCTGCGCACGCCCCGCGCCCTGCGCCGCCGCGGCGATCACCGCCGGGGGGCGCGGCAGATCGCGGGCCCTCTCCACCGACGTCACCACCAGTGCCTGGCCACCGTCGGTCTCCTGGCAGCAGTCCAGCAGCCGCAACGGCTCCACGATCCAGCGGGACGCGGCGTGCTCGGCGAGGGTGATCGGCCGGCCGTGGAAGTACGCCGCCGGGTTCGTCGCCGCGTACCGCCGGCCGAGCACGGCCACCCGGCCGAACACCTCCGGAGACAGCCCGTGGGCGTGCAGGTACCGCTGGGCCGCCATCGCCACCCAGGAGGCGGGCGTGAGCAGCCCGAACGGCAGCGTCCAGCCGAGCGCCGCGCCTTCCGCGGAGGGTTCCCGGTGCTGCACCCCGGAACCGAAGCGGCGTCCCGACCGTTCGTTGAACGCCCGGTAGCAGACGACCACTTCGGCGACCCCGGCCGCCACCGCGAGCGCGGCCTGCTGGACGGTCGCGCAGGCCGCGCCGCCCCCGTAGTGGACGCGGGAGAAGAAGGACAGCTCAGCCATCCCGGCCGCCTGGGCGACGGTGATCTCCGGACTGGTGTCCATGCTGAAGGTGACGAGACCGTCCACGTCGGCCGGTGTCAGTCCCGCGTCGTCCAGCGCGGCCCGCACCGCCTCCACCGCCAGCCGCAGCTCGCTGCGCCCCGAGTCCTTCGAGAACTCGGTGGCCCCGATCCCGACGATCGCCGCCCGCCCGCCGAGGCGGTCCCTCCTCCGTACGCTCACGGCACACCGCCCGCCGCCTGGCCGGCGCCCGCGCCGGGGGCGGAATCCGGCACCGGAGGCGGGGTCCGCGCCGGGAGCGGGGTCCGCGCCGGGGGCGCGACCGTCAGCGTGACCGTGCCGGTCACGTGTCTGCCGAGACTGTTGGCGCCGACGACCCGCACGGTGACCGCGTCGCCGTCCACGGCCTCGATCGTGCCGGTCAGCACCATCGTGTCCCCGGGGTGGTTGGGCGCGCCGAGCCGGATGGCGACCCCGCGCAGCACCGCGCCCGGACCGAAGTGGTCGGTGACGTACCTGCCGACCAGCCCGTTGGTGGTCAGGATGTTCATGAAGACGTCGGGCGAACCCTTCGCCCGGGCCGCCTCGGCGTCGTGGTGCACGTCCTGGTAGTCACGGGAGGCGATGGCCCCGGCGACGATCAGCGTGCGGGTGACCGCGATCTCCAGCGGCGGCACCTGCTCACCGGCCCTCATGCCCGCCTCTTCGCCACGTGCGATCAGCTCCCCCGGTCCCTGCCGCGCTGTGGGGTGGGCTTCGGCGTCGGAACCCGCTTCGGGGTGGGCTTCGGCGCCGAAGACTGCCTCGGGTTGGGCGTCGGCGCCGAAGACCGGCAGCACCAGCTCCTCGTCGTACCGCTCGAAGCGCAGCCGTACGGGCATCCCGATCCGCACCTTGTCGTACGGCACCCCCACCACGTTGCTGACCATGCGCACCCCCTCGGCAAGTTCGATCAGGGCGACCGCGTACGGGGGGTCGAAGGCAGGGAAGGGCGGGTGGTGCACGACGACGTACGAATGGACGGTCCCGGCGCCGCTCGCCTCCACCGGGTCCCACTCCGGGGAGCCGCACGCGTTGCACCCCGGCAACCAGGGGAAGCGCGGCGTCCCGCAGCCGCCGCACCGCTGGATGAGCAGCCGCCGGCGTCCGACGCCCTCCCAGAAGCCGGCGTTGTCCCGGTTGATCACCGGTCGAGGCCGCCGTGCGTCGGGGCTTCGCCGCGCGGGCGCGTACTTGAGGATGCGGAAGCGGTGCGTCCCCGCGAGTTCGCCGTGCGTCCGAACCTCCATGCGTGTCGTGACGAAGTGGCCTGCGCCCAGTCCGGTGTTCTTGCGCTCCGAGACGGACTCGATCACCGCGTCGAAGGTGATCTCGTCCCCCGGCCGCAGCGGGCGCAGATACTCCTGCTCGCAGTCGGTGGCGACGACCGACGTGCACCCGGCGTCGTCGAGCAGTCCCAGCAGTTCGTCGTACGCGCCGGCGCGTCCCGCGTGCCCGGACAGGCCGCCCATCGTCCACACCTGGAGCATCGTCGGCGGCGCCACTGCCTCGGGCCCCGCGTAGGCCGGGTGCCCGTCGCCCGTCGCCTCGCACCAGTGCCGGATCATCGGCCCGTTCACCGGGTCCTTGCCCACGCCCCCGACGGCGGCGGCCCGCCCCTCGTACGCCTTGAGGCGCGCCGTGAACGCGTCGCTCACCGCCTCCCCCCGCGCGTCCCGAGCCGCGCCGTCGCCACGATCACCCGCTGCACCTCGCTCACCCCGCCCCCACACACCCCCGGCGCACCGGCGCGGTGCGCCTCGGCGCCGACGCGGCACGGCAACGCCTCCTGCCCGTGGGCGCCTCCGGCAGTCGGCGGGCTCTCAGACATCGGAGTGCGGACGTACGTACGGAGGTCGGTGCACGGGCGTCGCCGGCGCTCCGTGGGGGCGAGGTGCACAGCCGCGGCCCTCCAGGATCTCGTACGGGAGAGGGTTTCTGACTGTCCGTCAGGTCACTCGGACTGTCAAGGCCACCCGCGCCCCCGACTCACCCCCTCCGTGCCCTCTCGACTCCGCACTCCAGGTGCGGGCGTGCGCGGCGGCACCCCAGTGCCGTCGCGCAACCGTCACGACGCCCCCACACCCGCGCACACCCCTTCTTGAGCGCCCCGGCTCCCCAGCCACCTGGGGTCGCGCGTGTTTCGCCACAGCCCCGGGCCGTCCCCCGGCCACCACAGGAGCCACCCCTGAGTGTGGACCGGCACCACCTCCGACCGAAGCCCCCTTCCCTTTTTCGAACACCTGTACGAAACTGGAGTCATGGCCACCATCGACCGGCAGGTCACCACCCTGGCCCTGGCGCACGCCCTGTCCGCAGCCGAGCGCGGGCTGGCGGTCATTCCGCTGTCCCGGACCAAGCTCCCGGCCCTGCGCTCCCCGCACCGCGCCGCCCCGGACTCCGCGACGCCCGGCTGCCACGGTGAGTGCGGCCGTTTCGGACACGGGGTGTACGACGCCTCCACCGACCCCCGCCGCATCCGCGAACTCTTCGCCGCCGCCCCCTGGGCCAGCGGTTACGGCATCGCCTGCGGACTGCCTCCCCATCACCTCATCGGCGTGGACCTCGACACCAAGTCCGGTACGGACTCCACGGCGGCCCTGCGTGAACTGGCCCTGCGCCACCTGTTCACGATCCCCGAGACGGTGGTCGTCCTGACCCCCAGCGGCGGCCGCCACCTCTGGCTGCGCGGCCCGGCCGACGCGGTGGTCCCCAACTCGGCCGGCCGGCTCGCCCCCGGCATCGACATCAGAGGGGCCGGCGGCTACCTCGTCGGCCCCGGCTCACGTACCGAACACGGCGTCTACGGCACGGCCCCGGGTACCGCCCACCTGGCGCCCGCGCCCTGTCCGTCCGCCCTGCTGCGTCTGCTCACACCCCCGCCCCGCACCCGCCGGGCCGCGCCGGGAGCGGCGGCCGGGACCACGGAGCAGCACGGCCAGGGTCTCGTCCAGTTCGTCCTGACCGCCCACGCGGGGCAGCGCAACACCCGCCTCTTCTGGGCCGCCTGCCGCGCCTACGAGAACGGATTCGGCACCGACCTCGCGGACGCCCTCACCGACGCGGCGGTCCGCACGGGCCTCACGTACCGCGAGGCCCGGTCGACGATCGCCTCGGCGGCGCGCATGACGGGTCGCCGGGGGGCCTAGAGCGGCCCGGGCCCGGACACCGACGCCCGGGAACACGTCGGTGACCGGCCCCGCCGGGCGCCGACGTTGTTTAGTGACGCGCTCCACCTGGACGCCACGAACCACGCCCGCTCCACGGTGTGTGGGTCGACGACGGACGGGATGGGAGCTGGGGAGAGTGGTGGGTTGAGGCGATCAAGGACGGGGACGGCCACAAGAGCAAGTCAGTACCGTAACCAGCGGATCATCCAAAAGTGAGGTGAGGGTCACCGTGACCGGCAACAACAAGGCGGCTCGCACACTGTCCCGTGGCGGTGCGGCCATAGCCCTCGCGCTGCTCGCGGGCGGTTGCAGTCCGGCCGAGCGCCCGTTGGTGGCCATCGGCAAGGGCGCGGACGGAGACGTACGGGCCCTGCTACGGCCCTGCTCGGACGACGACCCTATCCGGGAGGTCGTGTTCCTCAGGAGTAACGACAGGGTGGACCGCGCGGCCCAGGACGGCTGGTCGATCCAGCCGCTCGGTTCGGTCACCGGCGAGCAGGAGTTCAGCCTCTTCAGTCTCCCGAAGGGCTGGCAGGGCAAGGCAGGTTCAGTCACGAAGCTGGCATCGGATGGGGACTACTCGATGAGGTTCATCGTCGGGGCGAACGAGACCGTGCGCTACAAGGGCCTCACCAGGTTCACCCAGGCGGACGTCGAGGGCCTGCCCCCCGGACAGTGGTGGGCCGACGGAAAGGCCATGAGCCGCGCGGAGTTTCGAGCGCAGGCGGACGATGCTTGCTCATAAAGCGCGCCCAACGACAGGCGCCCCGGGGGTGCCCGAGGCGGTATGCCGAACCGGTGGGAGTAAGAGGTGGCTCGCGGGGTGGCCGTACGAGCGGGGCGCGTGATCGGCGTCCTGGGTAGTCCCCACCGGGCCCCGGCTGTACAGCAGTGAAGTACCGCAACCCCAGCAGTCGACCCAAACCGGTAGCGCCCCTCCGGTGCCGCGGAGCAACCGGAATGACTATCGCTGGCCGATTCGGCTAGAGCTACGGATCAGAAGGCTCGTGCCCCATCCGTGGCCGATCGAGCGGGGAACACCGGGGAACGACGGGCACTCACAGACCGCACGCAGCATGACGGCCCCTGACCGATCTACCTGGTCAGGGGCCGTTCACCTGCGGTGGGTGTGGGATTTGAACCCACGGTGACATCGCTGCCACGACGGTTTTCAAGACCGTTCCCTTAGGCCGCTCGGGCAACCCACCTGCGCCCCGGCCCACCTGGGGCGGAGCGGGTACAGACTACCGGGCGCGGGCTCGAAGCGGGGAGCATGGTCCACACGGGGTCCACAGGCTCTGGTCTCGGGTGCCGACCCTCCCCATGGGCAGAGCATCACTCAGAGCACCGGCTAGCGCCGGCCCCTAGCGTCCGCCGGCTCCAGGCCCACCCCGGCTGAGAGTTACAACCTTCTCTACGGGATCTCAAGTGCGGCTCGCTCCGCTCACCGCGCGCGGCCCGGCCCCCGGCCGGGCCTGCGCTCCTGTCTCCGCCCCGCTCCAGCCCGGCCGGCGCCCGTGCCGCGCTCACAGCAATTACTGATGATCTCGGTGTCATGTCGCTGGACGGTCGACGAGATTCCCAGCTCAGAGGCTCCGCCGTCACGCGACATCCCACCCGGAATCTCAGTAGCTGGCTGACGTCAGAGAACGGGTAGACCGACCCGTGCACTCGTGACCACCTTCCGGCCATCTGGCCGAAAATAGCAATATAGCAGGAGAGCCTCTACGCCACGTATGATCCGTCTGCCAGAAAATATGGTGCACCGCAAGGGGGCGGCGAGGACTATGAGTGGCATGAAACAGGCAAGCATGCACGTTGCGTCCTTGACTTTGGACGAAATGAACCCGCGGCACTCGCAGCCGACGAAAAGCCTCGAAGAGTCCATTGCCGCACTCCTCGAAGAAAAGGGAGCACCCAAACTACTCCGGCTCGCTAGAAGTATCGTCGATAGAGGGCTCAACCCGACTGAGCTGATCGTGGTAATGCCCGTGGGGGACCTCAATATCGTCCTTGAGGGCAACCGGAGGGTGGCGACACTCAAGTTGCTACACAAGCCCAGCCTGGCGCCGACCGAGCAACTTCAGCGGAAGTTCGCTGCGATTGCCGCGAGTGGCGAAGTGCCGAGGAGAGTGCAATGCGTCGTTGCCGAAAACCGGCAGCATGCCGCCCCCTGGATCAAGCTCAGGCATACCGGGGAAAACGACGGCGTAGGTGTTGTTAAGTGGAGTCCGGCCGAGATTAGCAGGTTTGGTGGACGCTCGACTCCAACCGAAAAGGCCAGACTTCTCACGGATGCGGTTAGCGCATGGTTCGCCGACGATGAAGAACTGATTGCTGATGTCGCAGCCGTCAGGGAAAACAGGATCACGAACCTAGGTCGAATGATCGGCGACCCAGACGTTCGGGGTCGGCTAGGCATCTCCTTCGATGGAGAGTCTGTCGTATCTGACTTCCCCAAAGATCGGATGCGGCAAATCCTGGCCCGCCTCTTCCATGATCTGGCCGGCACCGTTTCCGTCGATAAGATCAAGACCAAGCGGCAACGGAACAGCTACCTGCAGCAGGTCGAGGACGACTTGCCAAAGCTGAGCGAACGACTGGATGAGCCGCAGAGGTTTTCCGGCGCTGCGTCGAGTGCCAGCCCGGAAACGATTAAGAAGGTTGAGACGTCTGAGTCCTCTCCGGCGAAGACTCCACGGCGCAAACGGCCGGACTTCGAGAAGCGGCTATTCCAAAGCGTTTCCTTGCGGAATGTGAGCCTTCGTACCTCTGAAGTCTTCGAGGAGGCGAAGCGGCTCAGCATCGACGAGATGCCCAACGTCGCCGCTATCATGGTGCGGATCATCGTGGACATCGTGGTCACCGATGCAGCGGATCAGCTCGGCTGGAAGCGTGGCCAGAACGACCTCAAGGGTCGGATTGGTGCCGCGCTGCATCAGGTTGACCCCGCACAGGACAAGCCGGCGCTCAGTGGTGCTTGGCGTTTCTCGCAAAAGGATGAAGGAGCACTCGTGCTGAAGACCCTCCACCAGTTCGTACACTCCTGGCAGGCCAATCCACTGACATCCGAGGTCCGAAAATTGAGCCTGGCATACGGCCCACTCTTGACCGAGATTGATGAACTTATCGAGAAGAAGAGGCGATGAGGTACATCAGCCCTCTCCGATACCCAGGAGGTAAGGCGCGACTAGCTCCTTACATCGCCCACCTCCTTTCGCGACAACGCCCGCGTCCCCGTTCGTATGCTGAAGCCTTTGCCGGGGGCGCGGGCGCCGCTTTGCGCTTGCTTACGGAAAATGAAGTTGAGCACATTTACCTTAACGACCTGGACCCAGGTGTCGCAGCGCTATGGCGTTGCATTTTCCTCGACCCTGATGCCTTGACCCAATCGGTCAAATCTGCAGAGGTGACCATCGACGCGTGGCATCGTCACGCTGAAATCTATAATAACCCGTCCGACCGCACCGACATCGAACTTGGTTTTTCCACATTTTTTCTGAATAGATGTAACCGTTCCGGGATCCTACGAGCGCGGCCAATCGGCGGACTTGATCAGACTGGTAACTGGAAGATTGACGCTAGGTTCAATCGAGACTCTCTAGTCGAGCGCATTGAATATCTGGCAAAATTCCGCGACCGAGTCACCATCTCTCAGATGGATGCTCGCTCCTTTATCCGCCACCTCGAGCCACAGAGTGACGACATTCTGATGTATGTCGACCCTCCATACATCGTTCAAGGTGACAGGCTCTATCTTGACTCCCTCACAAGCGGGGACCACGAGGAGTTGGCGGATATTTTGCGCGATACTAAACTTAGATGGCTCCTCACATACGATGCAAATAAACGCATCACGAATGAGTTGTACAAGGGCTTCCGCTGTGTAGAGTTCGACATCCTGCATACAGCACAGATGCAACGGACCGGCGTAGAATATGCCATTTTTGGAGACAGGCTTATCTTGCCAGAGGTTACAGGGATAATCGGCGAGGGAAATTTTCGCTGGATGACTCCTAAAAGAAAACGTCGCATTGCTTCTAACGCCGTCGAACAGCCTGTTTCAAACTCTTGACCCAAACGGCATTTCTCATCCTCGTTCAAGTCATGCTTACCGGACCCGCCGCCGTCACTTCTCCGGTCGACGGCAGGCGACGTGGCTGGGGCCGGCGGGGGTAAAGCGAGGCACACGCGCGCCCGATCGGTCAGCGCACCCGGCGTCGTGGCTGGCTGTCGTCGGCTGAGGTACAGAGCACCACCCAACCACCCCCGCGCAGGACGAAAGCGTGAAGCCGGAGGACCGGGCGAGGTGAAACGTGAGGCTTGGGGCCATCAGCCCGCTCGGGCTGTCGTCGTCAGCTGCGAGGGAACACCCACAGGGTGTGGGGCCCGTGGTCTAACGTCATACGGTCCGCGATTAGGAAGTGCTCGATAGCTGAATCGACGGCGGACGCCGCATCCCGTAGGTGCCTGCGGAAGGATCGTTACAGAGGGTGGCCATGCGGCCAAGGCTCATGTCGACGCCTCGCAGGAGTGCCGCTTCCATTGAGGTGCGCCGCATGGCAGCGCCACCCTGCCCTGTCCTGAGTGCACACAACCTATGCCGCCGGCGGTTTCGTGTTTCCAGGCGGGAAGACGACAGCGGCGCGCTATGGAGATGCCCGCTGCCAGCTAAGAAACCAGTCTGGATACGCCGGCGATAGGCGCCACCCGCGGACCGTGCGCAGCACGGGTATATCGCCTCCGCTACGCTACTCCACTTCTCCTTCAACACCTACCACTCGAACGGTCGATCCCAAGTGCGGTTGCGCCCCGAGCTAGGTACATTGCATCTGCCGGTGCGCCGATGGATCCATCCTGATAACGCATGGAGTGGAGTAAGTCATGAATAGCCGTTCATCCGATGTCCCAGCTCGCACAGATTTCGTATCCTCGGTAGTTGAGCTAAGTTTCAAAGACAGCGGATATGACCCATCCACCACCCCAATTATTGAACCCGTCAAATCCTTGATCCTCAAAGAGGTTCTTATCTCGGACGAGGAATGGGAGAACGCTAGAAAATCGCGTCCCGAATTGTTCGACTTGACGCATGTTCGAGCAAACTTGGAGCACTTCATTCGAGATGGTTTGGAATTCTTTCCCGTGGACTATGTTGGCGAGGGTGACCTGAAAGTAATTATTGCCGCTTTGAGGGTAAAATTTCGCCCTATGCAAGCATGCATGTGGCCGTTCGCTGGGGGCGAGTTCTCCCCATCCAATTAGGCCAGTCTCCCGAAGACCAAAAGAGGCATTGCGGTGACCCTCGAAGATAACCGAAGAGCCGCCCTGTCCGCCATCGGAACCTACGTTGCAGCCGTCATGGCGGCGGTTATCACCTTCCTGGCCGTAAGCAGCACACTTTTTATTCAATATACTGGAGGGCCTGACAGCTGGCTTTTTTATGTCGGCTTCTGCCTACTCATCGGTGCTTTCACATGTGGCGTTACTGTGCTGGGAAGGCAGATTCTACTTCTGGCCCGTGATCGACTTAATCCATTCGATCCGGTTTTGCGCTGGTTCACTATCACCCTTGTCGTATTTATGATTTCCGCCGTAACCATGATGGGAATCTTCGCTAGCCATCACGTGGGAATTGATGAACCGCCACCAAAGCGGGAGTCAATTGATCCAGGACCTCCTACTGCCACCCCAGAAGCTTCGGTTTCGTCGACCTCAACCACAGGCCCTCCCCGAGAACAGCACTGCCCTTTCGGCTTCAAGGGAGCTGATTCCTGCGTATCTGAACCAAGTGGACCAGCGCATGTGCGGCCGTGACGGCTAGGCAGGTACTGCCGGTAACGCTCAGAGGAGGCGATCGAGCCACCAAGGCGCTGGCCGCTCTCTCGAAGCCAGACTCGTGGACTACCTGTGGACGGACTCAGGCGACTAGGCGTCGAGTGGAGTCCTGAGCAGCAACGTTACTCAGTGGCCAAGTCCCCCTCGGAGCCGTTGCAGCGTCCGGCAAATGTTGTGGCACCACTGAGTACAAGGCGGGCACCATAGCCGCATGACAGATGAGTACGATCTGGGCGAACTTCCCGATGACGTAGTACACATGGGGCGCTTCTTCGAAGCCTCGTCCGCCTGGCCCGAGAGCGCCTGGTTCGGGCGCGCCATGGCTCTTCTCCACTTCGGCACGTACCGCGTTGATCGCTTTCCGTTCGAGGAGACCTTCGAGAATGATCTCGCTGCCGCAGCGGCGCTGGCTCGAAGCTTCACCCAGATGCGGGCAGCTTGGGTGGTCACGAGCCACGGATTTCTAGCAGAGACACGTAACTTGCTACGTTCGGTGTATGAGTCTGCCGGCCTAGCCAGAGTGTTGGCCAAGGACCCCAAGATGGCCGATCAGTGGCTTCGTGACGGCAAGTGGTTCCCTGACGTGCGTGTACGACAGTGGCTCAGCGACGTGCGAGGGGACTCCGCGCATGAGGTTGAGAAATACAAGAACTTTTATGCGGAAGCTTCGGCTTGGGCCCACCCGACGGCTGAATCTTGCATGGGGCAGTTCACGGTAGAGGAAGATCATTTCTTCCTAAACTCGGCGATCACATTCGACGCAGAGGCCTGTCAGCAAGCAGTCGGTCTGCTCGCATCCACAGCGCTCTTCGCGTGCTTCGCCTTTCGTAACGCGGTTGTCAACGAGCGGGCCATCGACCCGGCCTGGCGAAGGGATCTGTATGACCTCGCCCGCGAGATGTCGGACGAGGCAATGCCCCACCTCGACCGGGACTGGGACGCTGAGCAGGCTCACTACGACGCTGTCATGGCGAACCTGCGTGATCGGCGCTACCTCAAAGGACAGTTGCGCACTCATCCCAGGGCGTACGACAACCTCAAACCTCAAGAAGCGGACTAGCTTAGCTGAGGGGCGTGTTCCCTCTTAGCTGACCTCCGCTATGCAGTATGAGCAGAGGAAGCTCGTGTCAGACCCGTGCCAGATCGAGCGGGGAACCACGGAGAACAGCGAGGGCTGACCAGGTTGGCCCCAGGTCTCCGACACCACTTCACCGCAGGTCAGAACGGCAGCTACTGCCTGAAGACCCGAGCTTCCCAAGCTGATGGCTCGACGATCATGCGTAACGATCACCTGATCCAGGGACGCCAAAATCAACCGAGATAGGGCCGCTCACGTTGCTCTAGGAAGTGGCGGATTCGTAGCTGCTGCGTATGGTGCATCGGCAGTTGATCGATTTGCTCAGGCTGGACGAACCGCAGCTCCGTGGACTCGTCCGAGATCGCGAGCCGGCCCCCGATCACGCGGGCGGTGAAGCAGACGTTGAACTGTCGGCGCACCTCGCCGTCCGTGTAGGCGATGACGTGGCGAGGGTCGGTGTACGTCCCCACAAGCCCGGTGATCTCCACGTCCAGCCCCGTTTCCTCCTTCACCTCGCGGACGGCGGTTCCTGGCAGGGAGTCGGTCATCTCCATGCCGCCGCCGGGCAGCGCCCAGAGATCGTTGTCCCGCCGGCGTTGAAGGAGGATGCGTCCCTCGTCGTCAGTGACCACCGCGGACGCGGCGACGACCAGACTGTTGGGCTTGGGGGCGTCTGGATCGTCGTAGTACTCCGTGCGTGCCATGGTCACCCTTCTCGTACTGGCGTCGCGGTCGCCCACACCGCGTCGAAGCTGTCGGCGTAGGTGTCGAACATGCCGCCTTCCCCGTTTCGGCGCAGGTGCCAGACTGGGGCGCTGTAGGCGTTCACGCCCCAGACATGGGCGTTGACCAGTGCCTGATCATCGGTCCGGTAGATCGAGTTGTAGAGCGTCGTGGCGTGAGTCCGTACCTCGATGCCCGGTACCCCGATGAGGGGGCGGCAGTGCATCAGCGCGAGACGGCAACGGGACTGGATGCCGTGGCCGAACTTCTCTTCGTCTCCGCGCTGTTGCACGTTGGGGCTGTCCGCGTCGCCGACTGCGATACGGACCACACAGCCCTCGGCCACTCGCTCCTTCAGAAGCTTGTTGAGCCTCGGGTACGCCTCGTGCAGGAAGACGGCGGCATACACCAACACGTCGATCTGCTCGCGTGCCTGGGTCAGCATGTCCACGAAGGTGGAGACGGGGATGTCCGCCCGCTGGTCGTAGAGGGCCACAAGTTCCGGACTGACGGCGCGGGCGGGGCGTGCCTGCCTGAGCGATGGCCATAGAGCGTGCACGTCTTCTCCTAGCGTCTCTGCTGCCAACATGGCCGTGGCACGACGCGGCGTACGCCCCAGGTTGACCCATCGTTCGACGGACTTGGGATCGACTTCGACCTTGCCCGCGAGGGCGTTGTACGTCCAGCCGCCGGCCGCCATGGCCGCACGTAATTTCTCGTTTGCCATTTCAATCTCTCCTACCAACCAGCGACGGCACTAGGGACGTTCTACCCGACGCGGGACGTCCCGAAGTGGTGTTTGTCGGTGGTTCCGACGTCCTGACGGTCGGTAGGAAGCTCGTTGGCATGGCGAGCAAGCAGCAGACCAGGCCAGGCATCGGCGAACTGGCGAAGGACAGTGCCAGCGGACGCATCGGCGTCGTCATGGGGGAGATCGGCGGTCGCGTGCAGATGCGGCCCGTCCGTGGCGGCAGGGAGTGGGATGCCATGCCGGGTGGCGTCGTCGCACTCAGCGCTCGGGAAGAGCTGAGCGCGCGTCTGGACGCGAGGAACGCCAATAGTCGGGCCGGGCTGTGATGCGCGCCGTTGGCCGGTACGCCGGGGTCCTGTTCATCATCTGCATCAGCGGTTCGTGCGGCTTGGTGATCGGCATGGCCCTCGGCACCGGTCAGTACTAGACGGCCGCCCCGAGCGGGTGCCACGTACGGCTCCCCGTCCCCGTTCGGGGCGGCCTCCAGCCCGCCGGCGATCACCTTCGAGTCGAACTCGGCGATCGAGGCGGCAGGAAGTGCCCTGCACCACTTCACATGAGGAGACGGCACATGACGGCAACGGCGAACGTGCAGAAGACCGGTCGCGCGGTCGCGGGTGAGGAGCTGTTCGAGAGCCTCGCCCACTTCGTGGTCACCCACAACAGCGAGTCGGACGAGCGAGCCAAGCGCATCGCCGACCAGGCCGTGGCCTTCGTGGTCACGGCGGCCACCGCGACCGTTCCAATGGTCCCGTCGGACGACGTGGACCTCGGGCTCCACGCGCTCATCCTGCACACCAAGGAGTACGCCCAACTGTGCGAGCGGTACGCGGGCCGCTTCCTCCACCACAACCCGAAGCCGGGTGGCGGGGCCCGTGACCCGGAGAAGGTCGCGACCTCGGCCCGTGCCATGAAGGCCGCCGGGTTCGCGGTCTTCGACGACCTGTGGACCGTCGACGGGACGAATCTCGCCCAGTGCGACTCGGACTGCGGCCGTCCCTACGGTCAGAACTAGGACCTGACATCAGTGACGCGGCCGGCCCGGACTCAGGGTCGGCCGCGTTCGTCCGGAAGGAGAACAACGACGTTGTCCTGCTCGATCCATGAAGTTCCGACCGTTGTGCTCGATGCGCTCGTGCCCAACGCGCGACGCCTGGTCGTCAACCGGCGTGGTTCCACCGTGTGGGAAGTGTTCGGCCCTCGTGGTCACTACGCCGTGAAGGTCGGCTATCCGATCGAGGCCACGGCCGACTGGCCAGCGCAGCCCTGGACCGCCCTCGCACCGGCACGCGAGGGCGCCGTGCTCCACCGCCTCGGCTTCGACGAGATCGCTTACGGCGAGTGGGAACACGGCACCTGGAACTTCCAGCCCTGGCATGAAGGACCGGACCTCTACCGGCTGTGGGAACCCTGCCGTGAACCGGACACGGTCATCGCGCCCCACACAAGTGTCGCCCTGGGATGCGTCGAAGCTCTCGCCGAACTCCACGGTAGGGGCTGGGCTCACGGAGACGTGCAGCCTGCCCACTTCATCATCGGACTTGATCGAACGCACCTCATCGACCTTGCCTTGGCCAAGGGCGGACACGTACCCCAGGGATACGACTTCCCGTTCCGAGGGTGCCTCGTCCACTACGAAGCGCCGGAGATCGCCCGCAGCGTGCTCGCCACCGGAGAGGCTGAGCCGACGCAGGCTGCCGACGTCTACGCCCTCGGCGCTTCCCTGCTGATCTCCGCCACTGGTTGGCGGGCTGTTGAGTACCCGGACGACGCCCCCCGCCCCGTGCAGAGAGAAGCCGTGGCGACCGGTCGGCGTCGTCACGTGAAGGTGCCGGGTGAGCTGGGCGACCTGATCGACGCGATGCTCAGTCATGCCCCCGAGGACCGGCCGACGATCTACGAGGTGGGCAAAGCCCTGAGCTGATCCCGAAGCCTGCTCGCCGTGAAGCTGCTCAAGCGGCGGCGGGCGGTAGCAAGAGACCGGACCACCCCTCAGCCTGGACAGCATTCCGGGTGGTCCGGTCGTGGAAGCCCTGATCAGGACCCCGGTGCCGATGGTACCGGGGTGGTCGGCGTGCTCGAACGCGGGTGCGGATACAACCCCGGCTATCCCCCTGCCTAGTTGGAGCAACACGTATGAAGTCCTGTCAGAGAAGGCCCCGTTCTGACCCCCGCCACCGAAAGTCAGCCACGGCGGCGGGTTCGCCGAACGAGCACCCGCCACGTGTGCCTCCAGCAACCCCGGCCGGACCGCAGCCACGCTTCCTCGATGCGTCACGATCCGCAGTCCCACCCGCTGAAGCGTTGCGCACGTACGGGCAGGCCCTGGCTCGCCTCCGGGCTTCCCCGAAAGAAACGGTGACCGTGCGTTCTGCCGTCGCTCCGTCTTCAGCTTGGTCCTGGCGCTCGGGCCTGTCGGGGTGCTTCCTGCCCTGGCTGTCCGTCTCGGCGGTGTTGCGCGCTGAGTGGCCGGGGGCCGGCGCAGCGGTGGCGGAGACAGGGAGCGGCGGCGGCCCCCGGCCGCCAGCGCGCGCGGACCGCCGTAGGCGGGCCGCCTTGATCCAGTAAAGAAACTCTGAACAGCGCCGCAGCCCGGCAGTCGATCAACCTGGGAGAACAACGGGTGGCAGGGCAAGTCCTGACGGTTCGGGCAACTGCGGCACGAGACAACGGCACGGCTGCAAGCGGGGAGCGATGACCGAGCACATACCGGACAACGAGGTGGGGTCGACCAGCATTCATGTCGGGGACAGGGATCAGGTACTCGTGCTGATCAGCGAGATGCGCGCCATGGTCGTCCGTCTCAGTGGAGAGACGAGAGAGTTGCGCGAGGAAGTGGCCCAGCTCAGGGCTACGACTTCGAGTGCTGGGCTGCCTTCAGCTCCTCGACCTCGCGACGCAGCTCCTGATGATCGGCGCTGAGCACACGGATTTCGTCACGTAGTGCGGTGAGTACTTCGGCAAGGGTGGGGCCGACGGCTTCGACAGTTTCGGAGTCGTCGGGCTCCTCTCCCTGCCCTGCCTGGCCGGGGCTCTCGTCCTTGTTCGCCAAGTACCAGGCTGGAGCGGTGTAGTTCGCTGAGAGCTCCCCGCCGGCGTTGTGGTCCGCGACGAAGCTGCCCCGCCCATGGATCGTGTAGATCAAGCCCTCATCGCGCAGCACGTTGAGCGCGGACCTGGCGGTCATGTTGGCCACGCCGAAGCGTTCCTGTAGCTCGCGAATGGACGGCATCTGCTCGCCCGGCTTGATCCGCCCCTGCAAGATGTCGCGCCGAAGCTCGTCGGCAGCGTGCTGATACGGCGGCCGACGGTCCTGCTTGCTCTCTGGCGCGGGGCTCATGGCCCAAGAGTAGCGATTCCTAGCACACCCCACTGACATAGGTGGCCTATGTCAGCTGATACCTAGCTCACCCGATTCACTTGACACTGCTAGGTCAGCTATGTTCAATGGTGATCACGCCCCGCCGCCCCTGGTGGAGCGCACCCGAAAGGAACCAACTCCCATGGCACGCATCCGCGTTGGCCTGCTCCCCTCCTCCTCGTTCATGGTCGGCACCCTGCCGGTGCCGAAGTACGCGGACCAGGAGAAGACGCAGTTCGCCACCGACCGGGAGACCGGCGCCAAGCTCTACACGATCACCCTCTTCTTCATGGAGGAGGACCGTGCCGAAGCTCTGAAGATCACCGTTCCGGAGACCGGTCTGCCCAACGGCCTCCGCCCGGGCGTGCCGGTCATGCCGGTGGAGCTGTTCGCCACCCCGTGGGCGCGGATCTTCAACGGCTCGCTCTCAGACGGCATCGCCTACCGCGCGGGTCGGCTGGACCTGGTGGCCCCGGCCACTGAGGCGGCGTGAGCAACACCGATCTCCGGTCCGGCGCTGAGCGCAGCTACCCGCTGCCTCACGCCGGGCCGGACGCCCGGTTCACCGAATCGCTCGTGACCTCGGTGGCGGGCGTGCTCGTGGGCTACGGCTACCCCCGCCTGGACTCCTCCGCGGATCGGGCGGCCCTCGCATCGGCCCTCGGGGCCTTCCTCTACAACCTGTTGGAGAACCGCACATGAAGGATCCGAACGCCCCCACGGAAGGCATCCTCGGTCACGTCCCGCTTGTCGTCGTCCTGGCACTCGCCGTACTCGTCGGATGGGCGGCCTGGTGGGTAGTCCGCTACGTTCGCGCCGATGCCATGACCCGCCAGTCCATACGGCAGGCCGTACGCGTGCGGCGGGGCTGGAAGCGGCTCGCACCGATGCTCAAGCTGTCGGCAACGGACAAGACACCGACCGCGCTGGCGTCCCTGGCGAACACGAACGGCAAGCCCATCAAACCGCGCATCCTCATCCCCACCCTGAAGGTGAAGCCCGACGCGTACGGGGTGATCGTGCGGGCGCAGTGCCTGCCTGGCGTCGGGCTCCAGCAGTTCCAAAAAGCGGGCCCGCATCTCGCGGACGCCTGGCGGTGCACACGGGTGGCCGTCACCCAGGACACGCCTGGGCAGGTCCTCATCCGGGGTGTGCGACTGGACCCGCTGAAGTTCCCCACTGAGCACCACCCCACAGGCGAGCCACCAGAGGAGACAGCACGGTGGGATCTGGGCCTGGACGAGTACGCACAGCCCGTTTCCGTGAACCTCACGCAGGTGCCCGGCGTGACCGTGGCTGGCCTTCCCGGCTTCGGCAAGACCAGCCTGATCAACCGGCTTCTCTCCGACTGGGCACCCTCCCCCGCAGTGCAGTTCGCCTGTGCGGACGGCAAGGTGTCGGCTGCGTACGAAGGTGACTACGCGGACTGGGTACAGCGCATGTTCGCCTTCGTGGGGGATGACCTGGAAGAGGCCAACAAGCTGTTCCGGCACCTGGTGGAACTCCGCCGCGCCCGATCGGCTTCGGTGCGCCGGATGCTCGGGGCGAAGTCCATGTGGGATGTCGGCCCGTCCGAGCACTGGCCCCTGGTCGTGCTGATCGTCGACGAAGCCCACACCTACTTCCGCGACCACAAGGGCAGCGATCAGCAGACGAAGAAGCTGGCCGCGCTCGCCGCCGAGAACGCCCGGCTCGTCGAAGACCTGGTGAAGAAGGGCCGGTCCGTG
This sequence comes from Streptomyces sp. NPDC005551, assembly GCF_042871785.1. Classification (NCBI taxonomy): domain Bacteria; kingdom Bacillati; phylum Actinomycetota; class Actinomycetes; order Kitasatosporales; family Streptomycetaceae; genus Streptomyces; species Streptomyces sp. NPDC005551. The sequence goes on from NZ_JBIAJE010000004.1 coordinate 125,935, forward strand.
GGACTGCTCGTCATCCTCACCACTCAGAAGTCCACCGGCGACGCCATCCCCACCTTCATCCGCGACGTGTGCCCCGTGGGCCTGAGCTTCGCCCAGAAGACCGCCGAAGCCTCCGTGGCCGCGCTCGGCGAGGAGATCCGGGACTGGCCGGACGCCAACCCGATCAACCTCCAGGACCCCACTTACGTCGGCGTCGCGTCGATGAACCACCAGTCGCAACCCGGCTTCACCCGCATCCGCACGCCCTACGTGCCCGACACGGAAGCGGCTCACGTCGCCGAACAGACGGCGCACCTCACCGCCGACCCCTCCGTCCTCCTGGAAGCCTTCCTCGGCCTTCGCCTGGCGGACGTGCACCTCACCAAGCTCGACGCCTGAGCGACCGCCCTACCGCCCTCGCCCGCTCGCATCCCCCAGAGAGGAGGTGAACACTCATGACAGAAGACCGAATCACTCAGCGCACCATCACGGCCGTCATGATCGTCATTGCCGCGCTGGCGTTCGTCTTCTCCTTCGGCAACGTCTGGTCCCTTGCCCTGCGCCTCGGCGTCCCCGGCCCGATCGCACCGCTCATCGCCCCGATGGTGGATCTATCCGTGGTCGGCCTCCTGGTCGCGCTCCGCTACCTCTCCCTGCGCGGCCTGCCCGCAGACCAGATGACGTCTGCCACCCGCCTCATGCACTTCTCCGGACTGCTGACCCTCGCCCTCAACGTCGCAGAACCGATCGTCGCCGGACACTACGGCCGTGCCGCCGTCGACGCGGTGGCCCCGCTGCTCCTCCTCGGCTGGGGCTCCGTCGGCCCGCAGCTCCTGCGCGCCTTCCACACCGTTTCGCGCCCCGCCGTACCGACTCCCGTACTGGACGAGATCGACCCGCAGCCCGAGACGGCAACTGAGGCCTCCCGCCCCGCGGTGCCCCACACCCTGCCGGCCCCAGCCCCGATCGCTCCGCAGATCGCCCCTGCTCCCGCTGCGCCTGCGGTCAAGGTCCCTGAGCCGCTGTTGACCGAAGCACGCTCCATCGCGACGTCTCACCGTACCGAGCACGGCGAGCCGATCACGGCGGCCCAGCTCAAGAAGCGACTCGGGATCGGCCTGCCCATGGCCACCGCGCTGCACGCCGCTCTGTAGGGCCACCCCTTCCGCCGGCCTCTCCGGCACTTTCCACCACTACCCGCCCCTGGGCCCGATCCGTCATGCCTGCGGGCAGCAGTCCGACCGCCTTCGCCAGCACTCGGCTGCTGCCCGCAGGTCTCACCCTCGCGCCAGAAGGGACACCCCGCCACCCATGCGCCGCCCCCTCGACCTGCGCCACGTCATCAGCCCCGGCCTGCGGGATCTGGTCGAACTGGCCAACACCGACGACTTCGACCGCGTGACGGAACAGGTTCGCGACCTTCGCGGCTGCACCAGACCCGTCAACCTGCACGGCTGGACGGTCACCACCGACCAAACCACAAAGCAAGTGGTCCGCTCCTACCGCTCCGAGGACGAACCATCTGGCCGACTCCTCACCACTTGCGGCAACCGCCGCGCCTCCCGCTGCCCCGCCTGCTCCCGCTTCTACGCGGCCGACACCTATCACCTGATCAAAGCCGGACTGTCCGGCGGCAAGAACGTCGCCGAAGCCGTCCGCGACCACCCACGCGCCTTCGTCACCCTCACCGCCCCGTCTTTCGGCCCCGTCCACAACCGCCCCACGACCAACGCGGGCAAGTCCCGCCCCTGCACATGCGGCGAGAACCACCCCCAGGACGCTCCCGAACTCGGCACTCCACTCCGCCCGGCAAGCTACGACTACGCCGGAGCCGTGCTGTGGAACGCTCACGCCGGGGCCCTGTGGGCACGCTTCACCACCTACCTGCGCCGCGCCCTCGCCGAGCACCTCGGCATGACACAGAAGGCACTCAACGCGGCCCTCCGCGTCTCCTTCGCCAAGGTCGCCGAATACCAGCAACGCGGCCTCGTCCACTTCCACGCGGTCGTCCGCTTCGACGGTCCCGACGGCCACACCACCTCGCCCCCTGCCTGGGCCACCTTCGACGCCCTCAGCGTCGCCGTCGGCCTGGCAGTCGAGCGGGCCCGACTCACGATCGAGTCGGACGCGGTCGGCGAACGCGTCATCCGCTGGGGCGACCGCTTCAAGGTGGATCAGATCTCCGCCCTCGGGGACGGCGAACTCACGGACGCCAAGGTCGCCGGATATGTGGCCAAGTACGCCACCAAGAACGCTGAGGGCGCGGGCACCGTGGACCGCACCCTCGTATGCCGCCCCTGCGCCGGGCGCGGCCATGTACGCGGACCTGACGGCTTCCGCGACCTCTGCGCCGACTGCGACGGCACCGGGCAAGCCGAATCCCTCGCCAGTCTCCCCGTTCAGCAGCACGCCCGGCAGATGATCCGCACCGCTTGGGCCCTCGGCCACCTCCCGGAGTTCGCCGACCTCAAGCTCTGGAAGTGGTCGCACATGCTCGGCTTCCGCGGCCACTTCTCCAGCAAGTCGCGCGCGTACTCGACCACCCTCGGCGCACTCCGCGACGTGCGCCGCGCCTGGCGCACCGCCCAGGCCGAAGCCGCCCGCATCCGCGCCGGCCTCCCCGTCGACGACGAGAACACCACCCTCGTCACTGCCTCCTCGTGGACCTACCTCAGCAGCGGCTACCGCCCCGGTGAAGAGCTCCTCGCCGCCCAGGTCCGCCACGACAGAGCCCATGCCGAACGCCTCAAGTCCGAAGGAGCACCCTGGCTGTGACTACTCCGACCAACGCCGACAAGCGGACGCTGACGCTGGTCGAAGCCCTCGCGGAGATCAGGGTTTCCCGCGCTGCCTTCTATCGCATGCGCGCTCGCGGCCAGGCACCACGACACCTGAAGCTCCCCAACGGCCAGATCCGCATCCGCCGGGCCGACCTCGACGCCTGGTTCGACGGCTGCGAGGTGCAGGAAGCGTGCTGACCTACGACGTTCAGGTCTGGGGCATTCGCAAGCGGTCCAACCGTGCGGCGGCCTATCAGCTTCGGTGGCGCGTTGGTCCGCGCCCCTTCTCAAAGAGCTACAAGATCAAGGCCCAAGCCGACGGCCGTCGCGTGGAGTTGCTGACCGCCCTGCGAAATCGCGAGCAGTTCGACACGGAAACCGGCCTGCCCGCCTCAGAGGTCCAGGCGCTCAACTCCTCCACCTGGTACGACCACACCCGTGCGTACGCCGCAATGAAGTGGCCTGGCGCCTCGGCCAAGCACCGGGCGAGCATCGCTGACACGCTCGCCACCATCACACCGAAGCTGGTCAAAAACCACCGTGGGGCCCCGGCCACGAAGGTGCTCCGGATCGCGCTCTACTCGTGGGTCTACCGGTTTGTCCTGGGCGATGACGGGACGCTGAGGCCGCGTCTCGACGTCGAAGAACCGCCTGCCGAGGTCATGGCTGCGCTGGACTGGCTCACCCGGAAGTCCGTGGACATCACCGACCTCAACACACCCTCCGTGGTGCGTACGGCGCTCGACGCGCTGAAGCTGAAGCAGGACGGAACGGCCGCTGCCGAGAACACCGTGAACCGCAAGCGGACGGTCTTCAGCAACTGCCTCCGGTACGCGGTAGAGCGGGAGTTGCTGACGACGCTGCCCCTCGACAAGGTCGACTGGACTCCGCCCGAGACGGACGACGAGATCGACTTCCGGTTCGTCCCCGGCCCCAAGCTGGCAAAAGCACTGATCAACGCTGTCGGCGAGCAGGGCGAACGCGGACGGCACCTGATGGCGTTTTTCGGCTGCCTCTACTACGCAGCCAACCGCCCTGGCGAGGCGGCTGGCCTCCGCGAGGACGACTTCAACCTTCCCGCAGAGGGCTGGGGTGAAGTCCTGCTCTCCACGAGCATGCCCCGAGTCGGCTCAGGATGGACCGACACGGGCGAGTCGTTCGATACGCGCGGCTTGAAGAAACGCGCCCGCAAGGCAACCCGGCCGGTGCCGATTCCGCCGGTTCTCGTGCGTCTGGTCCGCGAGCACATCAAGGAGTTCGGCACCACCGAGGACGGCCGGCTCTTTCGGGCGGCCCAGGGTGGCCACCTCCTTTCCAAGGAGTACGGGGAGGCGTGGAAGGCCGCCCGGCTCGCAGTGCTGACGCAGTCCGAGTCTGCCTCGCCGCTAGCTGACGTGCCGTACTCCATGCGCCACGCGGGGGTCTCGCTCTGGCTTGAGTCCGGCGTCTCCCCAGCGGAGGTCGCGCGCCGGGCAGGCCACAGCATCGCAGTCCTGTTCCGCTTTTACGCCAGGGCGATTCACCGCAACCAACAGCGCTCGAACGAGCAAATCGAACGGGCCCTGGAGGCTGCCGACGGCGAATAGGCAAGGCCCTCCGTACAACCGCAGGCGCCATCCTCACCCCCACACCGGGGAGAGGATGGCGCCTTGCTTGGTCGCGCCCGGCCCTCACCGCAAACGAATCGCGCCTGTGCTCGTCACCAATCGATCCGACACGGCCTAGCCCTGGGCAACCCGCCGCCATCCGGCCGCGAAAGCCCACTTGCTGTCCGGGTGGTAAGAACGCGGACCGCGCACCTTGGCCTTGTACTTCGGCTCCTCGGTCACCTTCCAGTCACCGTCCCCCCACTTGACGATCAAGTAGGTTGTCTCACCCTTCAGCGACTTGTTGTCGGCACCCTCTTCGCCACTGGGGACGAGGCGGTCGTAGAACATCCAAACGGCTATGACATCGCCGCTGTCGTCAAGGCTGCGGGAGAGAAGCGCCTTCACGACAGCTTTCCCATCCCTCGGCGCTGCGATCAGAAGTGGCTCTCCGACCGTTCCGCTGACACCTCTGTCAATCGTTTCGGGGGAGTCCTCGGAAGTGACCGCGGTCCACTGTTCACGGGCGATCACCTCATCCCTCAGGTCGAAGTCCTGCCAGTAGGAGACCGCAGCGGATTCCGCGCCGAGCGAAGAGTGCTCGAACCCGGTCCCGATGCCCCTGGCGCTCGACTTCGGCTGGAACAATGAGACAGGGCGGGAGGTGGCTGGCGTGTACTCCTGCCCCTGGCCCGGTGTTTCAGAGCTCTTGTCACCATCCGAACTCGAGGACGGCTTCGCGTTCGTCTGGGGTTGGGTGTTCCCGTCGATGATCGGCGTGAAGGCGAGAATGCCACCAACAGCGAGTGCGGCCCCGGCCACAACCCCGATCGCCAGGAGCCGTAACCGGTGCTTGCGTGCTGCGCTGTCGTTGGAGTCTGGATCAGGCCGCATGGTGGGACCGCGGTCAGGGGCCGCTTGGTGGCGCATCGTCTCTCCGCATCTTAAATCGCCGAGGGCTGCAAGGCACACCAACCCTAGGCAGGGTCTGCCACATGTCGCGTGCACATCATGGGGCGGCCGGACAACAAGGCGCACTCAAAGTTCAGATGACCAGATGAGCCCTGATCAGTCGGCAGCTCGCTGTCTCTCACGGCGCACCATTTGGTCCACGCCTGGTCCACACGCACTGGTCCACACCGCGACAATGCCGGATCAAGGTGAGACAGCCGCACGCAGAAGGGGTGCCCCTCATCGAGAGGCACCCCTTCTGACCAGCACGTCTATGACCTGCGAAGTTGGCGAGATCCGGGCCCACGGGAACGCTGTCACGCTCTCGCGTTTTTCAAGACCGTTCCCTTAGGCCGCTCGGGCAACCCACCCCGCGCGGGCGGCGATCACCGGCCGCGCGGGGACAAGACTAGCCGGTCGGGCGGTGCCCCCGCGGCTCGGATCAGCTGTCGCCGCGGCGTTCGCCGAGGGTGACGTCCGCCGTGCGGGTCTTGCCGTCGCGGGTGTACGTGAGCTTGACGGTGTCGCCCGGCTTGTGGGTCCAGATCTCGCCGATGAGGGTGGGACCGCTGTCGATCACCAGGTCGTCGAGCTTGGTGATGACGTCGCCGGGCTTGAGGCCCGCCTTGTCCGCGGGACCGCCCGCCTCGACCGCCTCGGAGTTGCTCGCGCCCTTCTCGGAGATCTTCGCGCCGCCCGTGCCCTCCTCCAGGGTGACCGACGCGCCGATCTTCGCGTACACCGGCTTGCCGGTCCTGATCAGCTGCTGGGCGACGAACTTGGCCTGGTTGACCGGGATCGCGAAGCCGAGGCCGATCGAGCCGGACTGGCTCGTGCCGCCGAGGCCGCCGCCGCCCGTGGACTGGATCGCCGAGTTGATGCCGATGACCGCGCCCTTGGCGTCCAGGAGCGGGCCGCCGGAGTTGCCGGGGTTGATGGAGGCGTCGGTCTGCAGGGCGCTCATGTAGGAGGCCTTGCTGCCGGAGCTGCCGTCGCTGGAGGCCACCGGGCGGTTCTTGGCGCTGATGATGCCCGTGGTCACCGTGTTCGACAGGCCGAAGGGCGCGCCGATCGCGATCGTCGAGTCGCCGACGGCCACCTTGTCGGAGTTGCCGAGGGCGAGCGGCTTCAGGTCCGAGGGCGCGTTCTTCAGCTTGATGACCGCGACGTCGTACCCCTGCGCGTGCCCGACCACCTCGGCGTTGTACTTCTTGCCGTTCGGGAAGGTGGCGCTGAGCTTGCCGCCGTCGACGGCCTCGGCCACCACGTGGTTGTTGGTCAGGATGTGGCCCTGCTTGTCGAAGACGAAGCCGGTGCCCGTGCCGCCCTCGCCGCTGCTGCTCTCGGCCTCGATGGTGACCGTGCTCGGCAGCGCCGCGTTGGCCACGCCCGCGACCGTGCCGGCGTCCCGCTTGAAGTCGCCGCCGCCGTCGGCCGCGGACACGGTCGTCGAGTCGGTGGCGCCGTCGTCGTCCTTGGCCAGGGTGTAGCCGAGCCCGCCGCCGACGCCGCCGGCGACCAGCGCGGCGACCAGGATCGCGGCGACCAGGCCGCCCCGTCCGGACTTCGGCCCGGGTGCGGGCTGCTGATAGGAGGAACCCCAGCCGCCCGGTCCCGAGCCACCGCCGTCGGCGTACGACGGTGTGGCGGGCGGGGGCGGCCAGCCGGCCTCGGCGGCGGACGGGGTACCGGGCGCGCCCTGCCCCGGCCCGTGCTGCCCGGCGCCCCCCTGCCCGTGTTCACCGAAGCCCGGGGCCTGCCCATGGGCACCTTGCCCGTGCTCACCGAAACCCTGCGCCTGGCCGGGTGCACCGAAGCCCTGGGTCTGCCCGTCGTGCCCGGACGCGGCGAACGCACCCGCGCCCGGCCCGGCAGCCGCGGGCTCGTACGGCGCGTTCGACGCGGCGTGCGCCGGGTGACGCACCGGCGCACCGGGGTCACCGTGGGGCACGGGCGGCAGCGGTGCGGTCGGCGCGCCTCCCCCGGGCGCGGCGCCCTGCGCGGAAGCAGCGGGAGTGTCCACCGGCACGGGAGGCGCAGACGGGGCCGGGGGTACCGCAGTGCCCTCGTTCTCGGTGCTCACAGCTCTTCTCCTCGGTCCACGGCTGTTGTTCTCGGTCGCACTCGGTCACGCTCGCTCACAGGTGCCGGCGAACCGGCGCGATTCAGCTGTGCATGTGCTTTTGTATGCCGTCAGCTTTTCTCACCGGCCGTCAGAGCACCATAAGCGGTGGCTGTGGGTCCGAGACCATCCTTTATATCGGACCCTTAAGACAAAACGAATGTATTCCTGACGTCTCCGTCTGCACGCCTACCCTCTCGCGGTGGCACCATGACGCGGTGACCCACGCACGACAGCACCCGATCCAGGTCGTCGCCCACCGGGGCGCCTCCGAAGAGGCGCCGGAGCACACGCTGGCCGCCTACAAGAAGGCTATCGAGGACGGCGCCGACGCCCTCGAGTGCGATGTACGGCTGACCGCGGACGGCCACCTCGTCTGCGTCCACGACCGCCGCGTCAACCGCACGTCCAACGGACGCGGAGCGGTCTCCGCGCTGGAGCTGGCCGATCTCGCCGCCCTGGACTTCGGCTCCTGGAAGAACGGCGACGAGGCCCCGGACTGGGAGCACGGCCCCGGAGACCCGGAGGCCACCTCCGTCCTCACCCTGGAGCGGCTGCTCGAACTCGTCGCCGACGCGGGCCGCCCGGTGGAACTGGCCATCGAGACGAAACATCCCACCCGCTGGGCCGGTCAGGTCGAGGAGCGGCTGCTGCTCCTGCTGAAGCGTTTCGGCCTGGACGCCCCGGAGTCCCCCGCCGAATCGCCCGTACGCGTCATGAGTTTCTCCGCGCGCTCGCTCCAGCGCGTCCGGGCCGCGTCCCCGAATGTGCCGACGGTCTATCTGCTGCAGTTCGTCTCGCCCCGGCTGCGCGACGGCCGGCTGCCCGCCGGTGTCCGGATCGCGGGCCCCTCCCTGCGGATCGTGCGCGGCAACCCCGGGTACGTCGAGCGCCTGAAGAAGGCCGGGCACCAGGTGCACGTGTGGACCGTGAACACGCCGGAGGACGTCGATCTCTGCGCCGACCTGGGCGTGGACGCCATCATCACCAACCGGCCGCGAGCGGTCCTGGACCGGCTGGGTCGCTGACGCGGCGGCCGGGACCCCGAGAACACGCCATCGAGAACCAGCCACACCGTCACAGGGAGTGCACCGGCGCGTTCGTTCCGTATTCGATCGTTACGAGTGCGTCAGCGGACGTGTGTTGGCCGGTTTCCGGTCCAGTCCAAAAGGGCATCCACACCGTGGCGTGGGGCAAAGGAGGTCTCGGGGGTGGCGTTGGTGGTGGCACAGGAAGTGCCCGCGTCGTCGAGCATGGCCGTTCCCCATGGTCCTGCGGGCGTGGGGGAGGCGAGACACCGGATGCGGGACCAGCTGCGGTCCGGTGGCGTCGCGGATTCGGTCATCGACGACGCCGTTCTGATCCTTTCCGAACTGCTGAGCAACGCGTGCCGGCACGGCAGACCGCTGGGTGACGCGCTGGCGGGCGACGGCGACGTGCGCGCCGCCTGGCGTGTCGACTCGGCGGGGCGGCTCACGGTCGAGGTGACGGACGGCGGCGGTCCGACCCGCCCGGTCCCGGCCACACCCTCGGTCACCGCACGCGGCGGCCGCGGGCTGAACATCATCACGGCGCTCGCCAAGGACTGGGGCGTACGGGACGACGTACGGGGAGAGGTCACGGTGTGGGTCGTCGTCCAGGACGACGTCATCGGAGCACACCGGCGCGACGACTTCGCTACGCGCGTGGCGTCACCGGCCGTGTCCTGCGTCCCGGAGCTGGACTTCGCGGACGCGTTCGACGAACGGGACTGAGCACTGGGGAGCCCGCGGTCCGGGTCGCCGGTCACAAGGGCGCGGGGGAGAGCCGGGACGCGGGCGGACCCGGGCGACGGATCCGCGACGGCGGGTGCGTTGTCCACAGGGTCCCGTCCCCCGTCGCAGGAACGGCTAGGCTCGCGCCCGTACCAGACGAGCCGTAACCGGGAGCACCCACAATGGCCAAGAAGCGACCCCAGACGAAGGCCAGGCAGCCGCAGCTGAAGGACGGGGCCCGCGCCGCAGGCGCTGGGGGCGACGTCCCGGTGGTCGGCGCGCGCGAGCCCTGCCCCTGCGGCAGCGGCCGGCGCTACAAGGCCTGTCACGGCCGGGCGGCCGCGCACGCGGCGACCGAGCTGGTGCAGCGCCCCTTCGAGGGGCTGCCCGGCGAGGGCGACTGGGTCGCGCTGCGCGAGCTGGTGCCCGCGGCGACCGTCGAGCTGACGCTCAAGGACGGCCTGCCCGAGGGCGTCCCGTCGGTCACGCTCGCCACCGTCCTGCCGATGGCCTGGCCCGCGCTGCGCCGCGACGACGGCTCGGTCCTCCTCGGCCTGCAGAACGACACGGCGTCCGGAGACATCAGCCGCGACCTCGCCGACACCCTGCGGCGGGCGCTGACGGCGAAGCCCGGCACGCCGGTCGAGGGCCGCCGCGCCCCCGCCGACGGTCCGCGGCTGCAGGACGTGCTGGACCCCGAAGGCGCCTTCGAGCCAGTTGTGCACGCGGGCTTCGAGTTCTGGGTCCCGGACGCGGAGAACGCGACGCCGGAGGTGACCGCCTCCCTGGAGCGGGCCAACGCGGCCGCCATCCCGACCGTCAAGCTCTCCGGGGTCGATGCGGCGTACTGGTGCGAGACGCCGGACAAGAACCACCTGCGCTGGGTCATGCCGTATCCGGAGGAGCAGCTTCTGGACGCGCTGGCGCGACTGCACGCGGCGGGCGGTTCCAGCCTCGGCGAGGGCACGCGCCTGGTGGGCTCCTTCCGTGCGCACGGCCTGACCGTGCCGGTCTGGGACCTGCCGAGCGGGGTCACGGCCGACGACATCGAGAAGCCCGCGGCCGAGTTCGCCGAGCGGCTCGCGCCGGCCCTGGCGGCGGACGCGCCGCTGACCGCGGACGAGCGCCGGGCGCGCGGCGGCCTCACGAACCGACAGGTCACGCTCAGCTGACGCACAGCCGGGGACTGACCGACCGGTCAGCTGGTCAGGACCGCCGGGAGGGGTGACTCCTGTCACAACTCCCGGTCGCGGCAGGGAAATCGGTGTCTGAATAGCCGAGTTCGAATTTGCGAACCGCCGATCTCTTGTTACCGTTCCCGTAGCCCGGTTGCTGGTGCATCCCCCGTCGCCAGCAACCGGGTCTTTTCATGAGCGCGTACGGATCCGCCTCTCGGCACCGCACCGGCCTCGACGCCAACAGCCTTACGGCTGCGTCGAGTTGCTCCCGGAGCGCAGGAGCAGCGGTCCGCGCCCGGCACTCCTCGCGAACTCCGCGACCGCCGTGTACGCCGCCGTCTCGCCCGCGGTCAGCCCCCTGGGTGTCTCGCACACTCCCGGCTCGTCCCCCCCGTCCACCGCGCAGTGCATCCGCACGGTGCGGCCAGCGGGCGCGAGGAGCGTCAGCGCGGCGTTCAGCTCGTCGCCGGTCGCATTGCGGTAGTAGGCGCGCGCCCAGGTCTCCCGCCCCTGCGTCAGGACACAGGTCTGCGCCTCGACGCCGTCGGGGGAGGAGAGCTCCGGTCCGCAGCGGGCCGCGGTGGCGAGGCCCACACCGAGCCGCAGGGGCGAACGCGTGGGCTCGGGGGCCGCCGCCCGGCCGTCGTCGGAACCGGGCGCCGCCCGGCCGTCGCCGGGGCCGGGGACGCCCGCGGGACCGCCGTCACCGGCGGGTCCCGCGGACGCCACGGCGAGCGGAAGGACGATCACGGCCGCGACGGCGCCGAGGAGCACGAAGAGGCGGACTCTTCGGGGGTCCGCGGGCCGTCCGCCGGAGTGACGCAGCATACGAGGGAACATAACGGCCGGGAGAGGGCGCCCGGTCCGCCGCGCGCCCGAACCCCTACAACTCGGGTGCGCTCACACCCGTACGAGTGAGTGCCTCCACCACCGCGTCCACGACGGCCTCCACACCGGGCACCCAGGGCGCGGCCGAACCCGGCAGCGGAGCCCGCTCCCAGCGGACCTCGCCCTGACCGGTCTCGGAGGGGGGCAGCGCGATGTAGCCGCCGTCCCCGTGGAAGCGGAGGGAGCCGGGGACGTGGTCCTTGGCGTACAGCAGCTCACCGAGCTGCTCCAGGGAGTACGGCGCGACGAGGATCGCCCAGCGCGAGGGGGAGGCGACGACCGGGCCGAGGCGCATGCCCGTGCGGTCGAGTGCCACGAGGGCGCGGGCCGCCGCCAGGGCGGGCAGGCTCACCGCGCAGGGAGCCGTGCCTCCGGTGGCCAGCACGATGGGCGCCGACGGCCGGTTGCCCCACCACCAGCGCACCATGCGCTCGTCGGTGGTGGCCGCGAGGAGGCCGGGGTCGAAGGGGTGGGCACCTGGCACCGTGCATTCCGGGTCGGGACATCCGCAGCCGGCCCGCCCCCGCGGGGCCGGCGCCACACCCGGGAGCACGGGCCACTGCCATCCGGCCGCGAAGGTCAGGGCCGCGCTGAGCATCTCAGGGCTCCGGTTGTTCCGCCTGGACAGGAGCCCGCGTCGCCTTCCGAGGATCTCGCGCATGAGCGCTCGTTCCTTTCCGTTGCACGCCTGGCAACACCGTGGATCACATCACACCATGTGTCGATCACTTCACTGTGCGTACCTGCTGGCGCATCACACCCCCGCACGAGGCAAGGGGAACCCCCGTGGGCCGATCACTGGCTGCATCGCGTCCATACTGCGTCTGGCAAGAGCATGGGCATGGCGTGGGGTGGCGGCGCCTGGCGTTTTGCCGTCACGCGTGTATCGAGCCGCCTCCGCCACGGAGGATGGGGCACGGTCGTCGGTGGTTAAGACGCCCGGGTCCGCTGCCAGGTTCCGGGTGGATCTCCTCCACCCCTGACCTTCACCGAGTACGTACCCATCACGACCGCTGTGACGCTCCGTCGAGCAAGGCCAGTCGACCTCAATAACCCGCTACCCGAAGCAGTTTCAAGCCAACTTCGCTTTTCCGCAAGTGTCTCACAGACACCAGGAATCCCAGCAGGACAATGCTGGACATCCCCTTACGAGTGCGTGTACATGTGGAGACACTGCCGGCGGCGCAGAATGACATGGGGGTTTGCGATGCTATCCAGCAATACGCACCGGTCGGAAAGCCGACTGCCATGACCGCCCCTCACCTCCCGAAAGTGGCCGGAATCGATTCCACGGTTCCCGCTCCCGCACAGACTGTCGCGCCCGCGCCCGCAGCCACGGACGCTCCCTCGGCCCCCTCCCCCACCGGCCCCGGAGCCGTCCTCCAGGACCGCCTCGCGGGCTGGGTCTCCGATCTCACGACACTCCACGAACTCACCGAACGGCTCTCGCGCACGGCGTCCCTGGAGGACGCACTCGAGGAACTGCTGCACGCCGGGGCCACCCTCGTCGGCGCCCGCCGAGGCCTGATCGTGCTGGAGCCGCGCGACGGGCTCGGTCCGGACACGACGGTCGGGCTGGGCCTGGCACGCGCGGACCTCGGGCACATCGAGACGGTCCCGCGCAGCTCCATGTCGTACGGCAGGATCCTGGACGGACTGCCCGGCGGCGAGGGCGAGATCGCCCAGCCGGACCTGTTCTCCGAGGACGGCCTCGACCCCCGCCACCGCGAGGTGGCCGCCCGGCTCGGCTATGCCGCGAGCTACGCGCTGCCCCTGTCCACCGGGGCCGGCGGCCGGCTGGGCGCCGCGGTGTGGCTCTACGACGAACCCGCGGAACCCGTCGAGCGGCAGCGCCACCTCATCGGCCTGTACGCCCGCCACGCGACCGAGCACCTGGCCCGGCTGGTGGAACTGGAGCGCACGCGCGCGTGCATGGCGACGATCTCCGAGGAGCTGCTCCCGACGCGGCTGCCCCGGGTCCCCGGTGTCCAGCTCGCCGCCCGCCGCCGCACCGGGCCGCGCGGCGGCGGCGACTGGTACGACGCGCTGCCGCTGCCGGACGCCGCGCTCGGGCTCGCCGTCGGGTCGGTCACCGGCTCGGGGCCCAGCGCGGTCGCCGCGATGGGCCGGCTGAGAGCCTCGCTCCGGGCGTACGCCGTGATGGAGGGCGAGGACCCCGTCGCCGTCCTGTCCGACCTCGAACTGCTGCTGCGGCTCACCGAGCCCGCCCGCTCCGCCACCGCCCTCTTCGCCTACTGCGAGCCGGCGCTGCGCAGGATCACGCTGGCCGGGGCGGGGCACAGCCCGCCGCTGGTCGTCGGCGAGCGGCGCACGGAGTTCGTGGAGACCTCCCTGTCGGCGCCGCTGGGGATGCTCGCGTGCTGGGAGGCGCCCAGCGTCGAGCTGTGCGCCCGGCCCGGCGAAACGGTGCTTCTCTACACCGACGGCCTGCTGCACCGCACCGGCGACCCCATGGACCGCGCCTTCGCCCGGCTGCACGCGGCCGCCGCCGGGGTGCCGCGGGCACTGCGCGCCGATCCGGGCGCGGTCGCCGACCACGTCCTGCGGACCGTGCTGCCCGACGGCCTCGACGAGGCCGACAGCGAGGAGGACGTCGTCCTGCTGGCCGCCCGGTTCGAGTGAGCTCCGGGAGCCCGTCCGGGAAGGCCGTCGAACACCGGTTCGCGTGACCCTCCGGTAACGGGTCCTTCGGCCCTGGGCCCCCTTCCGTACGACCGTACGATGGGGGACGGTCCAGAGTCGTAACGAGGAGGCAGACCGTGTCGGAGGCGCTCACACCGGAGACCCCGGAAGCCGTGCTTGACGATGCCGCTGACGAAGCGGGCGAAGAAGAACCGATCAAGCAGCGGAAGAACGGCCTGTACCCGGGCGTGTCCGACGAGCTCGCCGAGAACATGCAGTCCGGCTGGGCCGACACGGAGCTGCGGGATCTCGAGCCGATCGCCCAGGCCGCGCACACGGCCGCGCGCCGCGCCGCGCTGTCCGCTCGTTTCCCGGGAGAGCGCCTGGTCGTCCCCGCGGGCAACCTGAAGACCCGCTCGAACGACACGGAGTACGCCTTCCGTGCCTCGGTCGAATACGCGTACCTCACCGGCAACCTCACCGAGGACGGCGTCCTGGTGCTGGAGCCCACCACGGACGGGCACCGGGCGACGATCTACCTGCTGCCCCGCTCCGACCGTGAGAACGGTGAGTTCTGGCTGTCCGGGCAGGGTGAGCTGTGGGTCGGCCGCCGCCACTCGCTGACCGAGGCCGAACAGCTGTACGGCATCCCGGCCTCGGACGTGCGCGAGCTGGCCGGCCGGCTGCGGGAGGCCACCGGCCCCGTCCGGGTCGTGCGCGGCTACGACGCGGGCATCGAGGCCGCCCTGACGGACAAGGTCACCGCCGAGCGGGACGAGGAGCTGCGGGTCTTCCTCTCCGAGGCGCGGCTGGTCAAGGACGAGTTCGAGGCCGGCGAGCTGCAGAAGGCGGTCGACTCGACCGTGCGCGGTTTCGAGGACGTCGTGCGGGTCCTGGACAAGGCCGAGGCCACCAGCGAGCGGTACATCGAGGGCACTTTCTTCCTGCGCGCGCGGGTCGAGGGCAACGACATCGGCTACGGCTCCATCTGCGCCGCCGGTCCGCACGCGTGCACGCTGCACTGGGTGCGCAACGACGGCCCGGTGCGCTCCGGCGACCTGCTGCTGCTGGACGCGGGCGTCGAGACGCACACGCTGTACACCGCCGACGTGACGCGCACGCTGCCCGTCAACGGCCGCTACAGCGAGATCCAGAGGAAGATCTACGACGCGGTGTACGAGGCCCAGGAGGCCGGTATCGCGGCCGTCCGGCCGGGTGCCAAGTACCGCGACTTCCACGACGCCGCGCAGCGTGTGCTGACGGAGAAGCTCGTCGAGTGGGGGCTCGTCGAGGGCCCGGTGGAGCGTGTCCTGGAGCTCGGCCTGCAGCGCCGCTGGACCCTGCACGGCACCGGTCACATGCTCGGCATGGACGTGCACGACTGCGCGGCGGCGCGCACCGAGACGTACGTGGACGGCACGCTGGAGCCGGGCATGTGCCTGACCGTCGAGCCGGGCCTGTACTTCCAGGCGGACGACCTGACGGTGCCGGAGGAGTACCGCGGCATCGGCGTGCGCATCGAGGACGACCTCCTGGTCACCGAGGACGGCAACCGGAACCTGTCGGCCGCGCTGCCGCGCCGCTCGGACGAGGTCGAGGCCTGGATGGCGGCCCTGACGGGCTGAGCCGGTCCGCGTCGAGGGCCGGTACGAGGGCGGCCGGGTACCGAGGGGGTGCCCGGCCGTTCGTGTGTCCACGTGTTGTCCAGGGGGGCGGTTTTTCCGGTGGAGGATTTCTGGTCCGGCGTCGGAGTGGACCTGCATCTGGATCCCGACTCGGCGCGGGGACGCCGGGCGGGACTCGAACGGGCGCTGCGGGACGCTGTGCGCGACGGACGGCTCGTCCCCGGCACCCGGCTGCCCGCGACCCGGCGGCTCGCCGCCGAGCTGGGCATGTCCCGGGGCACGGCGAAGGCCGCCTACGACCAGCTGGTCGCCGAGGGCTACCTGCGGGCCCGGCAGGGGTCGGGCACCGAGGTGGCCGCGCGGCCCGCAGACCGCGTGCCGGCCGCCTCTGGGACCGCGGGCGCGCCGGCGCCGCGTCTCGATCTGCGGCCGGGCAGCCCGGACGTCGGCGCGTTCCCGGCGGCGGCCTGGCTGCGGGCGCTGCGGCGCGCGATCGCGACGGCGCCCTCGATGGCGTACGACTACGGGGATCCGCGTGGCCGGGCCGAACTGCGCACGGCGCTCTCCGAGTACCTCGGCCGGGCCCGGGGCGTCATCGCGCCGCCGGAGCGGATCGTGATCACCTCGGGGTACGTGCAGGGGCTCGCGCTCCTGACCCGCGTCCTGGACGGCGGCGTGGTCGCCATGGAGGACCCGGGGCTGCCGTTCCACCGGGACGTGGTGCGGCGGGCCGGCGGCCGGGTGGTGCCGCTGGCGGTCGACGAACTCGGCGTTCGCGCAACGGAGTTGGGCGACGAGGACGCCGTGGTCGTCACACCCGCCCACCAGTACCCGACCGGCGTGACCCTGCATCCCGAACGGCGGCGGGCACTCGTCGACTGGGCACGCGCGCGTGGCCGTCTGATCGTCGAGGACGACTACGACGGGGAGTTCCGCTACGACCGGCAGCCGGTCGGCGCGCTCCAGGGGATGGCGCCCGGCCACGTGGTGTATCTCGGCACGGCGTCCAAGACGCTCGGCCCCGCCCTGCGGCTGGGCTGGATGGTGCTGCCGCCGAACCTGGTCGACGCGGTGGCCGACGTCAAGCTGCACAGCGACCATCACACCGAGTCCATCGGCCAGTTGGCGCTCGCCGAGCTGGTGACCAGCCACGCGTACGACCGGCATGTGCGCGCCTGCCGGCTGCGCTACCGGCGGCGCAGGGACCGGCTCGTCTCGCTGCTCGGGGCGCGCTGGGGACTACGCGGGATCGCGGCCGGACTGCACGCCCTGGTGGAGGTCCCGGACGAGGCGGAGGTGCTGGAGCGGGCGGCGCGGGAGGGGCTCGCGGTCGGCCGCCTCGGGGACCACTGGCACACGGCGGCCGACGGCAGGCCGCAGGGTCTGGTGGTCGGGTACGGGACTCCCCGGGAGCGGGTGTACCCCGAGGCGCTGGAGGTGCTGGGGAGGGTGCTCGGGGAGGTACGGCGGGGGCGCGCGTCCACGGGGTGAACGGGGGCGGTCGCCTGGTGGATTGGGCCAGTGAAAGGACCGGGAAATGGGCCTGTCGAACGGTCCGGTCCGCCCCTAGCGTCGAGGGCATGACGAACTCCGCGGCACAGCCCGCGCACCCGGCACCCGGCCCCGCGGCGGACGGTCGCCGTGTCCCGCCCGCGGGCCCCCGGCGGATGCTGGCCGTCGCGCAGCTGAGCAACTCCGTGGGGGACGGCGCCTATTACGTGACCTCGGCCCTGTACTTCACGCAGGTCGTCGGGCTGCCGGCCGGTCGGGTGGGCCTGGGGCTCACCGTCGCGTGGGGCATCGGTTCGCTGGTCGGCGTCCCGCTGGGCCGGCTCGCCGACCGACGGGGCGCTCGGGGCACGGCGGTGCTGCTGGCCGTGGTGACCGCGGCGGCGGTGGCCTCCTTCCTCGTCGTCCGGGGATTCCTGCCCTTCCTGCTCGCGGCGTGCGTGTACACCTCCGCGCAGTCGGGGCTCGCCGCGGCCCGGCAGGCGCTGCTGACCGGGCTGGTGCCCGCCGGGGAGCGGACCGGACTGCTCGCCCACCTCCAGTCGACGCTCAACGCCGGTCTCGCGGTGGGCGCCGGGCTCGGCGGGCTCGCGCTGCACGCCGGGAGCCGGGCCGCGTATCTCGGGGTCTTCGCGCTGGACGCGGTGAGTTTCCTGCTGTGCGCGGCGCTGCTGCTGCGGCTGCCGTCCGTCGCGCCCGCCGGGGTCGGGCACGTGAGCGGACCCGGCGTTCTGCGCGACCGCCCCTACGCGGTCGTCACGCTGCTCAACACCGTCCTCCTGCTGCGGATGCCCCTGCTCAGCCTCGGCATCCCGCTGTGGATCACCGAACGGACCGAAGCGCCCGCCTGGCTGGTCTCCGCGCTGTTCGTGCTGAACACGGCCGCGGTGATGGTCTTCCAGGTGCGGATGGCCCGCGGGGTGCGGGGCGTCGCGTCCGCCACGCGCGCGATACGGCGGTCCGGGTTCGTGATGCTGGCGTCGTGCGCGGTGTTCGCCCTCTCCGCCGGGGCGGCGCCGTGGCTCGCGTCGGGGATCCTGGTGGCGGGCGCACTCCTCCAGGTGGCCGCCGAGATGCAGCAGTCCGCGGGCTCCTGGCAGCTGGCCTTCGACCTCGCCCCGGCCGGCCGCACCGGCGAGTACCAGGGCTTCTTCGGCACCGGCGTGACCGTGGCCCGCACCCTCGGCCCCCTGGTCCTGACGGCGCTGCTCGTGGGATGGGGAACACCGGGCTGGCTGCTCCTCGGCGGGGTGACGCTGGCGGCGTCGTACGGGATGGGCCCCGCGGCCCGGTGGGCGGAGGGCCGGCACGCGATGCCGCCGGCCCGCGGCGGGACGTCGCCGGTGCCGGGCGCGGAGGCGACGTGCGGGACCCGGGGGTGAGGCGCGGGACCCGGGGGTGAGGCGCGGGACACGGGGGTGAGGCGCGGGACACGGGGGTGAGGCGCGGGACACGGGGGTGAGGCGCGGGACACGGAGGCGAAGCGTGGGGCGCGGGCCGACGTGTCAGGGTGCCGCGACCGGGGGTGAAGCGACCGGCGCCGGGAGGGAGTCGGCGAACAGCGCGCCCGCGAGGAGGCCGCCGCTGCCGCGCGGGCTCCAGCCCCGGGACCGGAGGTCCGTGTCGAAGGCGGACAGGGCGGCGCGCCCGGCCGCCGTCGCCGTACCGCCGGCCTCCAGCACCCCGCGGGCGCCCGCCTGGACGTGACGGAGTCCCAGCGGTCCCGCGGTGTGGAGCACCTCGGTGTCCTGGAGGGTGGACATGACGGTGAGCAGGGCGTCGAGCCGGGCACACGGCTCGGGCGCGCCGACGGCGCGCGCGGCGGCCAGCGCCTCCAACGCCCGCCGTACGTGCGGGAATCCGGCGCGCGCCTCGCCCCGTGCACCGGCGGCGCCGTATGTCGCCGAGACGGTCGACCCGCGGGAGGGGCGGCGCGGCGCCCGCCGGTCGGGGTGCGCGGCGATCCCCTTGGCGGTGGCGGCGAGTGCGGCGCCGGCGGCGCGGGGATCCAGGGCCGCCGCGGCGACCAGGAACCCGAGGGTCCACAGGGCCCCGCGGTGCCCGCCGCCCGCCCGCGCCACCGTGTGCTCGGCGCACCGGCCGATGGCGCCCAGTTCCGTCCGGAGCCCGGGCGTGGGTCCGCCGGTGCGGCGGGCGGCCGCCGCCATGGCCGCGAGGCCGGGTTCCAGCGCCTTGGCGGACCAGCGCAGGGCGCACAGGTCCTGCCGGGTGGTCCGGGCACCGAGGTCCCGCGGATCGGGCAGGCCGGGCTTGGGGGTCAGCTCGAGCTGCCGGATCAGCGCGGCCACCGCGGCCCGCGCCAGCGTCTCGTCCTCACGGCTGCTCATCGGCGCACCCTACGAGGCCGCCGAGGCCGCGTCGGCGGCGACCGTGCCTTCGCCCACCGCGAGCGCGCGGCGCCTGCTGATCGACTTGTCCTGGTGAGTTCCCGTCATCCCAGCAAGCTAGGAGCGGCGCCCGTCAGGAACGTGGGTGGAGGCTGTGCGCAGCCTGAGGATGGCGTGGGAGGCCGAGATCGGCGCGAAAGCATCGGTCGGGCTGTCCGGCCGGGCCGTAGGCTTCTCACTTGGCCGAAGAGAGCCCTGGACAAAGCAGCCGAACCGGGTAATCTGAGGTAAAATTTTGGTCAACTTTTCTCGGGCTCGCGGTTGAGGGACTCCTGCCTTGTGCAGGGAGGCCGGCCGGGTGCCGCCCCGGTGGCTCGGCTTTGGGCCGATGAGGGACGTGGGGGCATATGACAGACGGGTGGGGCGCGAGAGGTCCGATTGCTCGGCTCTGGCGTGGCTCCAGCAGCGAACGAGCCAAGTGGGCACCGGTCTTGGCTACGCTGCTCGCGACCAGTGGCCGGTGGGGCACCTGTATGTCTGCTGCGTCGGCCGCGTCTGTGCCCCGGTCGGCGCGGGACACGACGGGCGGCGCCCTCCGACCAGTGGTTTTCTTGCTGAGCAGGCTCCGCCCTGCCTCCCGTCAGTGCGTACGCACAGAAGATGAGGTTCCCAATGAACGCCTCCCTCGACGCAGCGGCCCAAGAACCGGGGAAAGCGGCGGCCGCGATCGGTCCGGAGCGGGTGACGCTGGTGCGCCTCGCCTCGCAGCACGACCGCGCACTGTCGGCCGCAGTGTCCCGGGTCGTGTCGAACGGCGGCGCACCCCAGGGACCGGGCAGGGTCGCGGTCGCGGCCTTCCAGTCGTCCGTCTGACGTCCGGGTCCGCCTCCCTGGTCCGCATCCACGCCTGAACCACAAGACCGAGGACCGACAGCACACTCATGGGCCGGCCGCCACAACCCTTACGCCAGTTCGTCCTGAAGATGCACGCTCGCTGCGATCTCGCCTGCGACCACTGCTACGTCTTCGAGCACGCCGACCAGAGCTGGCGCGGTCGGCCCGTGGTGATCTCCGACAAGGTCCTGGAGATCACCGCCGAACGCATCGCCGAGCACGCCGCGGCCCACGGTCTCGACACCGTCCACGTCGTCCTGCACGGCGGCGAGCCGCTCCTGGCCGGCCGGGCCCGGCTGCGCAGGGCGGCCGAGGAATTACGGGCGGCTCTCCGGGGCGTGTGCGACCTGGACCTCCGCATCCACACCAACGGCGTAACGCTCGACGAGCAGTTCTGCGAACTCTTCGCGGAGTTCGGCATCAAGGTCGGCATCTCGCTCGACGGCGACCGGGCCGCCAACGACCTGCACCGCGTCTACCGCGACGGCCGCAGCAGTCACGACAAGGTCCTGCGTGCCGTCGCCCTGCTCGGCAGCCCGCGCTACCGCCACCTCTTCGCGGGCCTCCTCTGCACGATCGACGTGCGCAACGACCCGGCCGCCGTCTACGACGCCCTGGCCGCGCTCGACCCGCCCCGCGTCGACTTCCTCCTGCCGCACGCCACCTGGGACGAACCCCCGCTGCGTCCCTCCGGCGACCCGACCGCCACGCCGTACGCGGACTGGCTGCTGAGGGTGTACGACCGCTGGGACGCGAACGGCCGCCCGATGGACGTACGGATCTTCGACTCGGTGCTGCGTACGCTGCGCGGCGGGAGCAGCCTGACCGAGTCGCTCGGGCTGGGGCCCGCGGACCTGGCCGTGATCGAGACCGACGGCACGTTCGAGCAGGCGGACTCGTTGAAGACGGCCTACGACGGGGCGCCCGTCACCGGGATGGACGTGATGGCCAACTCGCTCGACGAGGTCGCCGCGCACCCCGGAATCGCGGCGCGCCAGCAAGGGCTCGACGGGCTGTGCGGGACCTGCCGCGCATGTCCGGTCGTGGAGTCCTGCGGCGGCGGCCTCTACGCCCACCGGTACCGCACCGGCAGCGGATTCATGAACCCCTCCGTCTACTGCGGCGACCTGCTGCGCCTCATCACCGGCATCCAGGACCGCGACATGACCGACCGGCAGTCGCTCGGCGAGGCGCAGCTGGCGGAACTGGCCGCCGGCTTCGGCGGCACCGCGACCGTCGGTCTCCTGGCCCGGCACCAACTGGGGCTCAACCGCGAGCTGCTGGCGGCGGTGTGGCGCGAGAACCGGCTCGGTGACCGGGACGACGGCGCGGCCTGGGAGGCGCTGGCGGCCCTGGACACCGGGGCACCGGAAGCGGTGGACGCGGTGCTGGCCCACCCGTACGTGCGCCCGTGGGCCGTCCGCTCCCTGCGGGGCGGACACGACGCGGCCGACACGGCGATGCGGGGCGTGGCCGAGATCGCCGCGGCCGCCGCCGTACGGGCGGGGAGTCCCGTCACCGTCACCGTCCCGGCCCCGCGGGGAGTGCTGCGGCTGCCGACGCTGGGCACCCTGGCCGTCGGCGATGCCCTCGAGGTACGGGTGACCGCCGGCCCCGGTGGATTCACCGTCCGGGCCGCGGACGGACGCACGCACAAGGTGGACCACAGCGGGCCCCCGGCTCCCGGCTGGCGGGCGCGGCGCGAGTTCGCCCTGGACGGCTGGACGGTCGCCCTGGAGGACACCGACCCCTGGCGGGACTGCCACGGACACGCGGCGCATCCCCGGCTCGGCGACGCCGAGGCGCAGGCGTGGCACGCCGATCTCGCCGCCGCCTGGGCCTGGATCCGCCGGGAACTTCCCGCGTACGCGCCGGGAGTCGCCGCCGGACTGCGGGTGATCACCCCCCTGCTGCCCTCCCCGGAGGGCGCGGACATCAGCTCGGCGGCCCGGGACGCCTTCGGCGCCGTCGCCATCGCGAGGCCCGCCGAACCGGAACTGCTGGCCCAGCTGATCGTGCACGAGTTCCAGCACGTGAAGCTCGGCGCCGTGCTGGACCTGACGGATCTTCACGACCCGTCCTGCGAGCGGCTGTTCTACGCGCCGTGGCGGCCGGATCCCCGCCCGCTGGAGGGCCTGCTGCAGGGGACGTACGCGCACATCGCCGTGATCGACTTCTGGCGGGCCCGGTGGCGGGGCACCACGGGGGAGCGGGCGGGCGAGGCCGAGGCGCGGTTCTCCCGCTGGCGGGACCAGACGGCCGAGGCGGTCGAGACCCTCGGCTCGTCCGGCGCGCTCACCCCGCTCGGGGAGCGGTTCGTCGCGGGCATGCGGGAGACCGTGCGGGCGCGGCTGGCCGACGAGATCCGGGACGACGCCCTGGAGTCGGCCCGCCGGGCGGCGGCGGCGCACCGGGCCCGGTGGCGGGCGGGCTGACGCACAACCGCCCGGGCCGGGCCGGGCGAGCGCGAACCGGCCGGCCCGGCCGCCGACTTGACGGAAACTCGACGCATGCCCGCGTGTGGCGCCCGCCCGGCCGGGGAAACGCCGGACTCCGGCGGGAGACGGCCTTGTTCGTCCTGTTCCGCGCGGGACACCGCGCTTCCTACACTGGGGGCCGGCCGCAGCACACCGGGGGGCATACGTGCGAGGGGACGCGGGTAGCGCCAGAGGCGGGAATCCGTACTTCTTCCTGAGCTATGCCCACACGCCGAAGCACGATGCCGGCGACGCCGACCCCAACGCCTGGGTGAAGAAGCTGTACGACGGACTGTGCGCGCACATCATGCAGATGACCTCACTGCCGCCGGGCGCCAAGGCCGGCTTCCTGGACCAGGGCATGACGGTGGGCACGAAGTGGACGGACGAGCTGGCGCAGAACCTGGCCCGCTGCCAGGTGTTCGTGCCGCTGTACTCGCGCCGCTACTTCCTCAGTGAGCAGTGCGGCCGGGAGTGGTGGGCGTTCTCCCAGCGGGAGGTGAACCAGCGGGCCCGGCACCGGGACACCCCGGAGAACGCGATCATCCCCGCGTTATGGGTGCCGGTGGAACCGGCCCAACTGCCGCAGGCGGCACGGGATCTGCAGTTCAACCACGCGGCCTTCGGCGAGGACTACGCGGACGAGGGCTTCTACGGCCTGACCAAACTCAACTACCTGAAGGACGAGTACGAACGGGCCGTCTACCAACTCGCCAAGCACATCGTGAAGGTGGCCGAGGCGACCGAACTGGCCGAAGGGCTCGTCTACAAGGACTACGAGTCGCTGCCCAGCGCGTTCGGCTCCGCCGGCCACCCCCCGACCTTCGACATATCCGTGCTCGCGTGCTCCCGGTCGGACCTGCCGCCCGGCCGCGCACCGGACTGCTACGGAGAGACCCCCGGGGACTGGAATCCGTACCACCCGGTGTCGACCCGGCCGCTCAGCGAGCACGCCGCCGACCTCGTCCGCACCATGGACTACCGGGTGCACGTGGGGGACTTCGAGAACGAGGCGGACCGGCTGCTCGGCTCGTGGCCGCCCGACTCGCCCGGACTGCTGCTGCTCGACCGGTGGGCGCTGGACTCCCCCCGCCGCAAGGCGCTGATGGAGCGGCTGTGCCGCGAACGGCGCCCCTGGATCAGCGTGATGATCCCGCAGCACAAGGACGACCCGATCCCCTCCGAGTGGGAGGCGAGGTTGCACCAGCTCACCAACGAGGCGCTCGCCTCACGCCTGGACGAGGGCGCGGGGCACCGGTCACTGAACGGCGGCATCCGCACCCTGGACGCCTTCGGGACCGAGCTCCAGATGGCCGTCAGGCAGGCCGTCTCCTTCTTCGAGGCACACGCCCGCACCTATCCGCCGCAGGGGCAGTCGGCCCCGCCCCCGCGGCTGACCGGGCCGGAGGACCTCGGCCGTGGCGCCCCGCCCTGAGTCCCCCGGCACGGCCGGGACCGAGCGCGGGAAGAGCAGGGCCGACAAGGCGGAGGGTTTCGAATGACCGAGAACCGCAAGGGCACCGTGATCACCTTCTACTCGTACAAGGGCGGCACGGGGCGGACGATGGCGCTCGCGAACGTGGCCTGGATCCTCGCCGCCAACGGCCACCGGGTGCTCACCGTCGACTGGGACCTCGAAGCGCCCGGACTGCACCGCTTCTTCCACCCCTTCCTCAACCCCTCCCTGCTGCGGGCCACCCCCGGCCTGATCAACCTCATCGACGACTACCGCCGGGAGGCCCTGCGCGACCTGCCGGAACGCGCGCCGGACTGGCACCGCGCCTATGCCCGGGTCCGGCCGCACGCGATCTCCCTGGACTGGCCGTTCCCCAAGCCCGGCAGCCTGGACTTCCTGTCCGCCGGCATGCGCCACCGGGACTACCCGATCGTCGGCAACATGGACTGGGACCGCTTCTACGCCAGTTACGGCGGCGGCCAGTTCTTCGACGCGATGCGCGCCGACATGCAGCGCTACTACGACTACACCCTGATCGACAGCCGCACCGGCCTGTCCGACCTCGCCGACATCTGCACCGTCCAGATGCCCAGCACACTCGTGGTCTGCTACACCCTCAGCGACCAGAGCATCGAGGGCGCCGCCGCCGTCGCCCAGGGCATCGCGGACCGGTACGGCGACAAGAACATCCGCATCCTGCCGGTCGCGATGCGCATCGACGACGGCGAGAAGGACAAGGTCGACGCCGGCCGCGCCCTCGCCCGGGAGCGCTTCGCCGGACTGCCCAGCGGCATGGACTCCGAGCAGCTCGCCGAGTACTGGGGCTCGGTGGAGGTGCCCTACCGCCCCTACTACGCGTACGAGGAGATCCTCGCCGCCTTCGGGGACCCCCCGAAGGTCGCCAGCTCGATGCTGACCGCCTGCGAACGCCTCGCCTCCGTCGTCACCGAGGGGCGGGTCACCTCGCTGCCTCCGATCAGCGAGGTGAAGCGCACCCGGTACGTGGCCGCGTACACCCGGCGGCGGCCCGTTCCGCCGTCGAAGCTGGTCCTCTACTACGTGTCCGAGGACCGGATGTGGGTGGACTGGCTGGAGGCGGTGCTGCGCGGGGCCGGTTTCGAGGTGCTGCCCAAGGACGTGCGGACGATGTCCGTCACGGAGATCGGCGCGGAGGCCGTCCCGAGCGGCGGGCACCGGGTGGTCGCCGTGGTCTCGCAGGCCTTCAACGGCTCCCAGCGGGCCAGAGCCGCGTGGGAGGCCGCCGTCCACTCGGGCGCCGGCTCCGAGGAACGGCACCAGGCGGTCTCGGTGCGGGTCGGCGACGTGCAGCTCAGCATGCCCCACGCCGGCCGGGGCGCCATCGACCTGGCCCGGCTGGACGAGGGCGCGGCCGCCGCGGTGCTGCTGACCGGCCTGGACCGCCCGGACGCCGTCGGGGTCTCCCGGGGCGGCGGTGTGCGGTTCCCCAACACCGGCACGCGGGTGTCCAACATCCAGCCCCGCTATCCCTGGTTCACCGGCCGCGCCTCCATCCTGGACCGGCTGCGCGAACAGCTCGGCAGCGGCATCTCCGGACCGCGGCTGCCCCAGGTGCTGCACGGCCTCGGCGGCGTCGGCAAGACCCAGCTGGCCCGCGAGTACGCCCACCGGTTCAAGGCGGACTACGACCTCGTGTGGTGGGTCGACGCCGAGCAGCCGGACCTGGTCCTGCCCAAGCTGGCGGCGCTCGCCCGGATGCTCGACCTGCCCGGCGTCGGTGACGACGTCGCCGAGGCGGCCGAGGCGGCCCTGCAGGCCCTGCGCGACGGAGTGCCGTACTCGCGATGGCTGCTGATATTCGACAACGTCGAGGACCTGGACAAGGTGCTGGAGGTCTTCCCGGACCAGACGGCGCCCGTCCCGGACAACGTCTACGGGCACCTGCTCGTCACCTGCCGCGCCAAGCCCACCTCGACCCGGGTCCAGCCCGTGGAGGTCGAGGTCTTCACCCGGAACGAGAGCATCGAGCACCTGTGCCGCCGGGTGCCGGGCCTCAGCGAGGAGGACGCGGGACGCGTCGCGGACGCCGTCGGCGACCTGCCGCTGGCCATCGAGGTGGCGGCGGCCTGGCTCGAGGCGACGGCGACCCCAGTGGAGGAGTACATCGAGCAGCTGCGCGAGCAGAGCACCAAGGTGCTGTCGGTCAAGGCCGCCGTCGAGGCCGTCGAGTACCCCTCGTCCGTGGGCGCCACCTGGAACATCTCCATCAACCGGCTGCGCGAGGAATCCCCCGCCGCCGCCCGCCTGCTCGAACTGTGCAGCTTCTTCGCGGCCGAGCCCATCTCGATGAGCCTGGTGGGCAGCGACGCGATGATCAAGGCGCTGCTGCCCTTCGACAAGGACCTGCGGGCCCGCTACATGCTGGGCAAGGTCACCCAGGCGCTGAACCGGTTCGCGCTGGCCAAGGTCGACTCGACGGACAACTCCATCCAGGTGCACCGGCTGGTGCAGGCCGCGGTGCGCGACAGCCTGGACGAGCAGGAGTTCGACGACACGATCCACGAGGTGCACCGGATCCTCGCCTCCGCCCGCCCGCCCGAGGGCGCCGTGGACAACCCCGCGCAGTGGCCCGGCTTCGAGGCGATCTGGCCGCATCTGGTGCCCTCCAACGTCCGCGAGTGCGCGGAGGAGGAACCGCGGCAGCTGATGGTCGACCGCATCCGCTACCTGTGGAAGCGCGGCGAGCTGCACGCGGCCCGTACGCTCGGCACCCAGCTCAACGAGTTCTGGACCACCGAGTTCCCGGACGCCGACGACGAGCAGATCCTCAACCTCCGCTTCGAGCTGGCCAACGTGCTGCGCTCGCAGGGCGAGTACCAGGCCGCGCGGACCATGGACGAGGACACCCTGGCCCGCCAGCGGGAGCTGCTGCCCGAGGGCCACCCCAGCATTCTGATCACGTCCGGAAGCGTGGCCGCCGACCTGCGGGCGCTGGGCCGCTTCAAGGAGGCGCTCGATCTGGACCTGCGGATCTACCGCGGGTTCCGCGAGATATTCGGCGAGGACCACCCGCGCTCCCTGAGCTCCGCCAACAACCTCGCCATCGACTACCGCCTGACCGGCGACAGCGAGGCCGCCCGCCGGCTCGACGACGACACGGTCCGCCGCCGTACCGCGCTGCTCGGCCCGCTGCACCCCTACACCCTGACCACCAAGGGCCACCACGCCCGCGACCTGCGCGAACTCGGCGACTACGCGGGTTCGGTCCAGATCCTGCGCGAGGTGCGCGAGGGGTTCGAGCAGGTCCTGAACCCGGACGTGCCCGAGGTGCTGCGGGTCGACAAGAGCCTCGCGGTGTCCCTGCGCAAGGCGGGCCACCAGGCCGAGGCCCTCAGCATCACCGAACAGACCTGGGAGACGTACACGCGCTACCGCGAACGCTACGGAAGCACCATTCCCGAGGCGCTGGCCTGCGGTCTGAACCTCGCCGCCGACTACTTCGGCGCCGATCCCGGCGGCGGCGCCCAGCGGGCCGTCCAGCTGGTCACCGAGGTGCTGCGGGGCTACGAGAGCTCCTTCGGCGCCGAGCACCCGTTCACCATGCAGTGCATCAACAACCTGTCCATCTACGAGCGCGCCCTGGGCAACCTGGACAAGGCCGCCGAACTGGCCGAGCGGGCCCGTTCCACCCTGACGAGGGCCCTGGGCGACGAGCACCCCTCCGCCCTGTGCGCCGGGCTGAACCTCGCCAACGCCTACGGCGAACTGGGCCGTTACGAGGAGGCCGAGCACTGGGAACGGCTCGCCGTGAACGGTCTGCGCAAGCGGTTCGGTCCTGGCCACCCGGACGTCCTGGCGAGCACGGCCAACCTCGCCGTCACCGTGCGCGCCCTGGGGCGGCGTTCGGAGGCCGCGCAGCTCCAGGAGAAGGCGGAGACCGGCCTGGCGCAGCTGCTGGGAGACCCGCACCCGCTCGTCGAGTCGGTCCGCTCCTGGCGGCGGATCAACCGGGATCTGGAACCGCAGCAGGTGTGACGGACGGTCCCGGGCGGTCGTCCGGGACCGTCCGGACGGCCCAGCTCAGGATGCGCGTCATCACCCGCAGCGCCCCGAAGTGCGCGGCGCCCGGCTCGACCTCGACCCGGGCGCCGGGGATGTGCCGGGCCAGCCAGCGCGTGTGCTGGGCCGGCGCGAAGATGTCGTCCTCCCCGTGCCACAGCAGGACCGGGGAGGCGATCCGCGTCAGGTCGAAGCCCCAGTTCGTGCTGAACGCCATCACGTCGTCGATCCAGCCGTCCGCCGAGTCCCGCAGGCCCTCGGCGAAGTTGCGCTCCAGCATGTCCTGGATGCCGGCGTCCGCGACGATCCAGCGGTCGGACTCGGGGAGCTTGCTGCGCATCTCGGCGATGGAGGCCGCGGGGTCGGCGACGATCGACAGGGACCGGCGGCCCAGCGTCGTGGTGACCCGGCCCCGGCTGATCGCGGCGTTGACGTACTCGCGCACGTTCGACTCCGTCATGCCCTCGAACCAGTCGAGGTCGGGGGCGTCCCGCGGGGCGAGGCTGACCAGGGCACCGGTCCGTGTGGTGCGGTCCGGCAGCAGCGAGGCACAGGCCAGTGCGTGGGGGGCGCCGCCGGAGCGGCCGACCACCGCGAAGCGGTCGATCCCGAGGGCGTCGGCGATGTCCGCCACGTCGGCCGCGACGGCGCTGACCGTGCGGCCCGGTTTGCGGTCCGAGTCGCCGTACCCCGGACGGTCGAAGGTGATCAGGCGGATTCCCATCCGGTAGAGCACGGAGGGACGCGGGGCGGGGCCCAGCCGGCTGCCGGGCGTGCCGTGCAGCAGGAACACCGGCCTGCCGTCGGGGTCACCGCGCTGTTCCACCGACAGTCGCCTGCCGTCCCCGGCACGCACCATGCGCAGCACTGGCACTCCCCCTGTCCCTCCCGGCCGGCGGGTCCCGCCCCGGCTCGCCCCCGCGCCGCGCGTCCGGTCGGCAGGACACGCGGCCGTGCGGTGTGCCGCCGAAACCCCGGGACTCCGGGCGCCCGGGCCCGGACCACGGGCCGGGGCGGTCGGCACACGCGCGTGCGGGGCATCGGCAGGGGCGGCCGGCGGTTCGGGGAGGGCCGTTGCCGGTCCCTCACCGGTGGCCGGACGCGTGCGCCGACTCCCGCATCAGGCCAGTATGCAGACGGACCCCTGCCTCGCCCAGACGGCGTTCGGCCGCTGTTTTCAGGGCAGTTGGACCTCGCGCGGGGTCCCCGCCGGTCCTGCGGCGGGACGCCCGGACGCCGGTCCTGCGGCGGGACGCCCGGATGCCGGCCCCGCGCCGAGGGAGCACCGCACCGGAGGCCGGCTCCGCAGCGCGCGGGGCAGTGCGCCGGAGGCCGGAACCGCGCCGCGGAGGTGCCGCGCCGGAGGCCGGATCCGCGCTAGACCGCCAGCAGCGGAGTGCCCTCACGCCACTTGAGGATCTTGTCGAAGCTGACCACCGCGCCGCCCCGGCCCGGCTTGTTGCCGATGTGGACGTGGTCGGCGAGCTCCTGGATGAGACACAGCCCCCGGCCGTTCTCGGCGTCGCTGCGGACGGCGCGGACCGGGGGTCGCGGGGCGTGCGCCGGACCCGCCGGGAAACCGGGGCCCGAGTCGGCCACCTCGATGCGGCACTTCTCGCCGTCAAGGTAGGCGGTGACCCGGTACGCCTCCGAGGGGCCGTCGGGTGCGGTGCCCCCGCCGTGCTCGACGGCGTTGGCACAGGCCTCGCTGAGCGCGAGGGAGAGGTCGTACGAGACGTCGGGGTCGACCCCCGCCGTCTCCATCGTGCCGAGCAGCAGGCGCCGGGCGAGCGGAACGCTCGCGGCTTCGCGCCGCAAGTGGAGTGACCACCAGATGCTCATGCTGAAGCCTCCAGGCCGCGGCTCGACATACCGTTACCTATTGCCGCCGGGACCGGTGTGCAATCGCCCACACCGCATGAACCCGCCCATACGGCGGATGCGGGCACGCCCGGATCGCTGTATGTGGGGACACCGGAAAAGCACATATGCGCCGGCGACTCCCCCCGAAGCGGGTCTTTTGCCGCCGTACGTCATCTTGTGGACCTGCCGTGAAACGCGCCTCGGGCCAGTGCGATGATGAGCCCGCCATGAGTGCCCTCCACCAGCGCACGGCGCGCTCCGGACGCGACGTCCGGCTCCTGCGGGCCGCGGTGTTCGCCGCGGTCTGTGTCGCGCTGGCCGCGGCCGGTCATGGCATCGCTTCCTGCACCGCCGTACCCCTGTGGACCGTGGGCACCGCCTTCCTCGCCGTGTTCGCCGTCGCCGCCCCGCTGGCCGGGCGCGAACGGGCACTGCCGGGCATCGCCACGGTGCTCGCGGTCGGCCAGACCGCGCTGCACACGCTCTTCGGGCTCGGGCAGCAGGGCACCTCGATGACCCCGGCGCCGGGCGGCACCGGGATGTCCGCGTCCATGGGCGCGTCCATGACGTCCGGCATGCCGGGCCACGCCCTGTCCGACGCCTCGCTCGTCGAGCGGGCGGCGCGGGTGGTGTGCGGTGCGTCCGCGGCGGCGATCAGCCCCGCGCAGGCCCAGCGGATCCTCACCGACGCCCGGCTCGCCCCGGACACGGCGCACTCCGTCACGACACCGTCCGCGCACCACTCCGCTGACGCCGTGTCGGCCGCGGCCGGACCGTCGATGTCCATGCTGCCGTCCCTGCCCATGCTGCTCGTCCACGTGCTCGCCGCGGTCGCCACGGGCTGGCTGCTGCGCCGCGGTGACCTGGCGGTCGTGCGGCTCATCCGGCTCTCCGCGCACGGCGTCGCGGAAACGGCTCTCGTCCGGTCGCTGCGCGCGGCGCTCGCCCTGGTCCGCGCCCTGCGGACGGGGCTCCCCGGTTCCGGACGTACGGCGCCCCGGGCACCGCGCACCGCGCCGCCCGAACCACCCACCCCCCGTACCACCGCACTCCAGCACTCGGTGATCAGGCGCGGGCCGCCCCAGGCCGCCGTGCTCGTTCTCGCCGCCTGACACGGCGCACCGCTCCCCTCGGAGAACCACTCCGTCCGGAAGGCTGCCGCCGTGCGGCACGCGCGCGTGCCCGCCCACCGGCGGGACCACCCGGAGGTCCGCCTCCGGGACCGCCCCGGGAGTGCCTTTTCGGTTCTCCGCAACGGGTCCGGTCCCGGGCACCTCTTCGTACGCGCCCGCTACCTCACCGGACCATCACGCACAGTGGAGTGTTCTCTGCCATGAAGGTTTCTCGTATCGCCGCCTCCGGCGCCCTCGCCGCCTCGGCCGTCGTCGTCCTGTCCGCCCCGGCCTTCGCGCACGTCAGCGTCCAGCCGGAGGGCGTGGCCGCGAAGGGCGGTTACGCGACGATCGACTTCAAGGTCCCCAACGAGCGCGACAACGCCTCGACCACCAAGCTCGAGGTGAACTTCCCGACCGACCACCCGCTCGCCTCGGTGATGCCCCAGCCCGTCGACGGCTGGGACGTGAAGGTCACCACGTCCAAGCTGGACAAGCCCCTGGAGCTGCACGGCAAGAAGATCGACGAGGCCGTCTCGAAGGTCACCTGGACGGCCACCGGCAAGGGTGTCCGGCCCGGCTTCTTCCAGAAGTTCCCGCTGTCCGTCGGCCAGCTCCCGGAGGACGCCGACGAGCTCGTGTTCAAGGCGATCCAGACGTACTCCAACAAGGAGGTCGTGCGCTGGATCGAGCCGCAGGAGCACGGCGCGGAGGAGCCGGAGAACCCGGCGCCGGTGCTCGCGCTGTCCGCCGCGTCCGAGGACGGCCACCACGGCATGCCGAGTGCCGAGAAGGCCTCCGACGACGAGAAGGCGGAGCACGGGGAGACCGAGGCCGCCGCGTCCTCCGACAGCAGCGACACCACCGCCCGCGTCCTCGGCGTCGTGGGCATCGCCGTCGGCGCGGCGGGCGTGGCGTTCGGCGTTCTGGCCGGGCGTCGGCGCACCCACGCCTGAGGCCCACCCTCGTTCGGTGCGTGCCGGGGAGCCGTACGCCGTCGCCGTCCGCGGCGGCGTACGACCCCGGTGCGCGCCGGCGCACTCACATCTGGGACATTTCTGTATGCGCAAGAAGACGTATGCCGCGGCCGCCCTGGTCGCCGCGGCCGCTCTGACCCTCTCCGCCTGCGGCGGTGACGACGGCGGCAAGCCGGTGGCCGAGGTGTCCGCCGAGGCCGGTTCCGCCAAGGCCGCGACGGTCCTCGACAAGCCGTTCGAGAAGCCGGACCTCGTCCTGACGGACACGCACGGCGAGAAGTACGACCTGCGCGCCGAGACCAAGGGCAGGCCGACGCTGGTCTACTTCGGCTACACCCACTGCCCCGACGTCTGCCCGCTGACGATGAACAACCTCGCCGTCGCCAAGAAGCAGCTGCCGAAGGCCGACCAGGACAGGCTCCGCATCGTGTTCGTGACCACGGACCCGGAGCGGGACACCCCGGCCGCGCTCGGCAAGTGGCTCAAGGGGATCGACCCCGCCGCCGTCGGTCTGACCGGCGACTTCGACACGATCCGGGCCGGCGCACGCACCCTCGGCATCTCCGTCGAGCCGTCCAAGAAGGACAAGGACGGCAAGGTCGTCTCGGTGCACGGCACCCAGGTCATCGCGTTCTCGCCGAAGACCGACAGCGGTTACGTCCTCTACGGCGAGGACGCCACCGTGGACGACTACACCCGGGACCTCCCGAAGCTCGTCAAGGGGGAGAACCCGTGAGACGCCTCGCGGGATCCGTCACGGCGCTGGCGGCGGCGCTGACACTCGCGGGCTGCGGCGGCTCCGGCGAGCCCGCCTCGTCCGGGCCCGAACTGAAGGTCACCGGCGCCTACATGCCCGTCCCCGCCATGGCGGACATGGCGGCCGGATTCTTCACCGTCACCAACTCCGGCGGCGCCGACACCCTGACTTCGGTCACCAGCGACCTCTCCGACGACGTCACCCTGCACGCCACCGAGGGCGGCGCGATGGAGGAGCGGACGTCCTTCCCGGTGCCCGCGCACGGCAGGCTCGACTTCGCCAGCGGCGGCAACCACGTCATGTTCGAAAAGCTCGCCCGCAAGCCCGTGCAGGGCGAGAAGGTGGCGGTCGAACTGCACTTCGCCAAGTCCGGCACGGTGAAGGTGTCCATGCCGGTCGAGCCCGCGACGTACAACCCGAAGACCGGACACTGAGGGAGGGATCCACCTTGACGCAGGCCATCGCCCCCCGTAACGGCCGCCACGCGGCCGGGCGGCTGCGGACGCTGCTGCTGCTGCTCCTCGCCGTCGGCGGCGCGCTGCTGGCGGGCGCCGGGCCGGTCTCCGCG
Source organism: Streptomyces sp. NPDC005551 (assembly GCF_042871785.1). Lineage (NCBI taxonomy): Bacteria > Bacillati > Actinomycetota > Actinomycetes > Kitasatosporales > Streptomycetaceae > Streptomyces > Streptomyces sp. NPDC005551. The sequence goes on from NZ_JBIAJE010000004.1 coordinate 159,440, forward strand.
CACGCCGCGCTGACCGGCAGCGACCCGAGGCAGGGGGCGGTGGTCGAGCAGGCACCCACGCAGGTCACGCTCACCTTCTCCGAGAAGGTCGCCATGTCCGGCGGGTCGGTGCGCGTCCTCGACCCCGAGGGCAAGCGCGTCGACACCGGCGACCCCGTCGACCTGGGCAGTGCCATGTACGCCGTCAAGCTGCACTCGGGCCTGCCCGACGGCACGTTCACCGTCACCTACCAGGTGGTGTCGGCGGACAGCCATCCCGTCTCGGGTGCCTTCACCTTCTCCATCGGCGCGCCCTCGCAGACCTCCGTCACCGTCTCCGACCGGTCGGCGGGCGGCGGGGTGGTCGGCGGGCTCTACGGACTCGCACGCTATGTCTCGTACGCCGGCTTCATCCTGCTGACCGGCGGGGCAGCCTTCGTGCTGGCCTGCTGGCAGCGGGGAGCGGGCGTGCGGCCGGTGCAGCGGCTCGTGGTCGGCGGATGGCTCGCGCTCACCGCGGCCACCCTCGGGCTCCTGCTGCTGCGCGGCTCGTACACCGGCTCCGGGAAAGTCGCCGACATCTTCGATCTGGACCTGCTCGGGCAGGTGCTCCAGACCAAGACGGGTGCGGCGCTCGTCTCGCGCCTGCTGCTGCTGGCGGCGGCGGCCCTGTTCATCGCGGTGCTCTTCGGGACGTACGTGACACGCGACGCGGCAGCGCGGACCGGCGAGGCCGACGCGGTGACCGAAGGAGCCGGGGAGACCGGCGGGGCCGCCGCCGCGGGGAGCGCCGGGGGCCCGGCGGCCGACGGCCGGACGGGCGCGGAGTCCGCGGGCGGCGAGGGAGCCGACGAGACGGGCCGGGCCGACACGGAAGCCGAAGCGGAAGCCGACGCGGAAGCCGACGCCGCCGCTGCCGACGCCGAGAAGCGGGACCTGACCTTCGGGCTCGGGATCGGCGGCGGGGTCGTCGCGGCGGGCCTGGCCGCGTCCTGGGCGATGGCCGAGCACGCCTCGACCGGCCTCCAGCCGGGCATCGCGATGCCCGTCGACGTCCTGCACCTGCTCGCCGGCGCCACCTGGCTGGGCGGCCTGGTGACGCTGCTCGTGGCGCTCCACCGGGCGCCCTCCGACACCCCGATCGACGCGCCCGCGGTCCGCCGGTTCTCGCGCGTCGCATTCGGCAGTGTCCTCGCACTGACCGCGACCGGGCTCTACCAGTCGTGGCGCCAGGTCGGTTCCTGGTCGGCGCTCACCGGCACCGGGTACGGGCAACTGCTGCTCGTCAAGATCGGCCTGGTGGCCGTTCTCGTCGGCATCGCGTTCCTCTCCCGGCGCTGGACGGCCCGGCTGCCGGAGACGTCCCCGGTGCTCGCGCCGGAGGCGGACGCGGCCGGGAAGGAGCCCGTCACACTTCCCGCCGCAGCCACAACCCGCGCCGGTGCCGGGACGCCCGCCGGTGCCGCGGACTCCGTGCGCGCCGCCCAGCTGGCCCGGCAGCGCGCCGCCGTGACCGCCGCGCGCGAGAAGCGCGTCCGGGACGCCGACCCGCACCGCTCGGGGCTGCGCCGCTCGGTCCTCGCCGAGGCCGGTGTCGCCGTGGTGCTGCTCGCCGTCACCACGGTGCTGACCTCCACCGAACCGGGCCGTACGGAGGAGGCGGCCAGGGCGGCCACCGCGTACAGCGCGCAGCGCTCCGGGCCGCTGACCGTGACGGTCCCGTTCGACACCGGCGGCGAGGACGGCAAAGGCAGTGCGCGGCTGACCCTCGACCCGGCCCGCGTCGGCGGCAACGACATGCACCTGTTCGTGGAGCGCCCGAACGGCAAGGCCTTCGACGTGCCCGAGGTGAAGGTCTCCTTCACGCTCGGCGCGAAGGACGTCGGCCCGCTGCCCGTGGTCCCCGACCGGATCGCCACCGGACACTGGACGGCGACCGGAGTGCAGATCCCCATGGCGGGAGACTGGGAGATCGCGGTGACCGTCCGGACCTCCGACATCGACCAGACGACCGTCAAGAAGAACGCGAAGATCGGCTGAACCACCATGGCTGACCAGTTCCATCCCGAGGCACCTTCCCGTGAGGAGGGCACGGCGCGCGGCTCCCGCCGGGGGTCCCTCTCACGGCGCCGGCTGCTCGGCACGGCCGGTGCCACCGGTCTCGCGCTCGGTGCGGCCGGCGGCGCCGCCGGGTACGCGGCGGCGTCCACGGGCGGCACGGCCACGCCGCTGACCTCGCTCGGCGCGGGCGCGGTGATGTTTCACGGGAAACATCAGCCCGGCATCACCACGCCCCTCCAGGCGCGCGGACACCTCGTCGCCTTCGACCTGGCCGCCGGAGCGGGCCGCAGGGAGGCCGCGGCGCTGCTGCGCCGCTGGTCGGCGACGGCACGGCGGCTGATGGCGGGCGAGGCCGCCGCGCATGACGACACGGATGTCGCCCGTGACGCCGGCCCCTCGTCCCTGACGGTCACCTTCGGTTTCGGGCACAGCTTCTTCGCGCGGACGGGCCTGGAGAAGCAGCGCCCGGTCGCGCTCGACCCACTGCCCGACTTCTCCTCCGACCGGCTCGACAAGGCGCGCAGCAACGGCGACCTGTGGGTGCAGGTCGGCGCGAACGACGCCCTGGTCGCCTTCCACGCCCTGCGCGCCCTCCAGAAGGACGCGGGCGGCGCGGCGCGCGTGCGCTGGCAGATGAACGGCTTCAACCGCACTCCGGGAGCCACCGCCCAGGAGGGGCTGACCGCGCGCAACCTGATGGGCCAGATCGACGGCACCCGCAATCCGAAGCCGTCCGAGTCCGACTTCGACCGGCGGGTCTTCGTGCCCGCCGCCGGCGAACCGGCGTGGATGGCGAACGGCTCGTACGCCGTCGTACGCCGTATCCGCATGCTCCTCGACGACTGGGAGAAGCTGTCGGGCAAGGCCCAGGAGGGCGTCATCGGGCGCCGCAAGTCGGACGGGGCGCCGCTGACCGGCGGCACCGAGACGACGGAACCGGACCTGGAGCGCACCGGCGCGGACGGCAAGCTGGTCATCCCCCTCGACGCGCACTCCCGGATCACCCGGCCCGACCAGAACGGCGGCGCGGCGATGCTGCGCAGGCCGTTCTCCTTCCACGACGGCTTCGACGCGGACGGGGTGCCCGACGCGGGTCTGCTCTTCGTGTGCTGGCAGGCCGACCCGCTGCGCGGTTTCGTCCCCGTGCAGCGCAAGCTCGACCGGGGCGACGCGCTGTCGGCGTTCATCCGGCACGAGTCGAGCGGACTGTTCGCGGTGCCCGGCGGGGCGGCGGAGGGGGAGTACGTGGGGCAGCGGCTGCTGGAGGCGTGAGGCGCCCCCGGCGCGACGCCGGTCACCCCTCGAGCCGGGGTGCCGAGCGGCCCTTTCCGCAGGCGCGAGCCGGGCCGGGCCGGGCCCATTAGGGTGAGGTCATGCCAGCCAGTTACGCGTATCTCGGTCCCGAAGGCACCTTCACCGAAGTCGCCCTGCGCACGCTTCCGGAGGCCGCCACCCGGGAGCTCGTCCCGATGGTCTCGGTCCCGGCCGCACTCGACGCGGTCCGCAACGGCGAGGCGGAAGCCGCGTTCGTACCGATCGAGAACTCGGTGGAGGGCGGCATCACCACGACCCTCGACGAACTGGTCGCGGGCACGCCCCTGATGATCTATCGCGAGGTGCTCCTGTCGATCACCTTCGCGCTGCTGGTCAGGCCGGGCACGAAGGTGTCGGAGATCAAGACGGTGACGGCGCACCCCGCCGCACAGCCGCAGGTGCGCAACTGGATGAAGGCACACCTCCCGGACGTGCTCTGGGAGTCCGCCGCCTCGAACGCGGACGGCGCGCGCCTCGTGCAGGAGGGCCGTTACGACGCCGCTTTCGCGGGCGAGTTCGCCGCGGCCACGTACGGCCTGGAGGCGCTGGAGACCGGCATCCACGACGCGGAGAACGCGCAGACGCGCTTCGTCCTGGTGGGCAGGCCCGCCCGCCCCGCGGCGCCGACCGGCGCGGACAAGACGTCGGTGGTCATCTGGCAGCGCGACGACCATCCCGGTGCCCTGCTGGAGCTGCTCCAGGAGTTCGCGGTGCGCGGCGTCAACCTGATGCTTCTGCAGTCCCGCCCCACCGGCGAGGGCATCGGCAACTACTGCTTCGCCATTGACGCCGAGGGCCATGTCTCCGACAGCCGGGTCGGCGAGGCGCTCATGGGCCTCAAGCGTGTCTGCCCGCAGGTGCGCTTCCTCGGCTCGTACCCGCGCGCGGAGGTCGATCCCCAGGATGTCCGCGCCCCCCGGGCCGGCACGTCGGACGGCGAGTTCGCCGCGGCGTCCGACTGGCTCGCGCGCTGCCAGGACGGCCGCTTCTAGGGTCCCGTCGGCCGCTTCCCGGGGACGATCGTGCCTGGTCCTACCAGCAGATTTGCTTCGTCCACAGAAGTTATCCACAGGGGCGCTTCTCGACCTGGGGACAAGTCGACAACGAAACACGACAGGGTCGACAAATCGGCCTACAGCCCACAAGAGTGTCCACAGCCCCGCAGGTCACCCTTCGTCCACCCGTTTCCATTGATCAATCCCTTAGGGCGAACCATTTCCACTCGAAAGTGGATGCCGAGACGGTTTCACCGGGGAATTCCGCGGCCGGCGCGAGCCCCGGAGAAAGATCGTTTCCGAAGTCCACAGAACTTCCACACAGCCTGTGGATAACTTTTCGCGCCCCGGATTCCTGTGGACAACGCGGGCCTCAAGTCCCCGTTCCCGCACGGAAATCCGGTCAACTCCACCACGACCCACTGCCCTGTTTCGGGGAGTACGTCCGCCTTCATTGACGGCGTCGAGCGATCTTGAATGCCGCCCCGGAGATCATTCGACGGCCTCGTGGATTTCATGCCTCATTTCGCTCATATCGCCGCATAACCGGCTGACGGGAATATGGAGTCGTGAGCCGTCACGGCACACCGGTAGCCTTGAGGGGTGATTGACCTTCGCCTGCTCCGTGAGGACCCCGACCGTGTGCGTGCGTCGCAGCGCGCCCGTGGAGAGGACGTCGCGCTCGTCGACGCCCTCCTCTCCGCCGACGAGCGGCGCAGGTCGTCCGGCGTCCGCTTCGACGAGCTGCGTTCCGAGCAGAAGGCGCTCGGCAAGCTGATCCCCAGGGCCTCGGGCGACGAGAAGGCCGAGTTGCTGCGGAAGACCGGCCGGCTGGCCGCCGACGTCAAGACCGCCGACGCCGAACAGCACGAGGCCGACGAGGAGACCAAGCGCCTCCTGCTCCAGCTCGGCAACCTCGTGCACCCCGACGTCCCGGTCGGCGGCGAGGAGGACTTCGTCGTCCTGGAGACGCACGGCACGATCCGCGACTTCGGCGCCGAGGGCTTCGAGCCCAAGGACCACCTGGAGCTCGGCGAGGCGCTCGGCGCCATCGACGTCGAGCGGGGCGCCAAGGTGTCCGGCTCGCGCTTCTACTACCTGACGGGTGTCGGCGCGCTGCTGGAGCTCGCCCTGGTCAACGCGGCGATCGCGCAGGCCACCGAGGCCGGCTTCGTCCCGATGCTGACTCCGGCGCTGGTCCGCCCGCGCGCCATGGAGGGCACCGGCTTCCTCGGCCAGGCCGCGGAGAACGTGTACCACCTGGAGAAGGACGACTACTACCTGGTCGGCACCTCCGAGGTCCCGCTCGCCGCGTACCACATGGACGAGATCATCGACGCCGACAAGCTGCCCCTGCGGTACGCCGGCTTCTCGCCGTGCTTCCGCCGCGAGGCGGGCACCTACGGCAAGGACACCCGCGGCATCTTCCGGGTGCACCAGTTCGACAAGGTCGAGATGTTCTCGTACGTCGCTCCCGAGGAGGCCGAGAGCGAGCACCAGCGGCTTCTGGACTGGGAGAAGCAGTGGCTGACCGGCCTCGAGCTGCCCTTCCAGGTGATCGACGTCGCGTCCGGTGACCTCGGTGCCTCGGCCTCGCGCAAGTTCGACTGCGAGGCGTGGATCCCGACCCAGGGCAAGTACCGTGAGCTGACCTCGGCGTCCAACTGCGACGGCTTCCAGGCGCGCCGCCTGTCCGTACGGATGCGCGACGGCAAGAAGGTCCAGCCCCTGGCCACGCTGAACGGCACACTGTGCGCCGTACCGCGCACGATCGTGGCGATCCTGGAGAACCACCAGCTGGCCGACGGCTCCGTGCGGGTGCCCGAGGTGCTGCGCCCGTACCTGGGCGGCCGTGAGGTCCTGGAGCCGATCTCCAAGTGAGCGCCGCCGTCGGGCCGTTCCCGTACAAGCTCGTCGCGACCGACCTCGACGGGACGCTGCTGCGGCCCGACGACACGGTCTCGGCCCGTACGCGCGAGGCGCTCGCCGCGGTCACCGCGGCGGGCGCGGCGCACATCGTCGTCACCGGACGGGCGGTGCCCTGGACGCGCCACATCCTCGACGAACTCGATTACGACGGGCTCGCGGTGTGCGGACAGGGAGCGCAGGTCTACCACGCCGGGGAGCACCGGCTCCTCACCTCGGTGACCCTGGACCGGCAGCTCGCCGGTCTCGCCCTCGCCAAGATCGAGGCCGAGGTCGGGCCTCTCCTGCTGGCGGCGAGCCGCGATGGTCTCGACGGCGAGGTGCTGGTCGGCCCCGGCTACCGGGTGCACGAGGGTCCGCTGCCCTACCTCCCCATCAAGGACGCCGGGGACCTCTGGTCGGCGCCGCTGAACAAGGTGTACGTGCAGCACCCGACCCTCTCCGACGACGAGCTCGCCGAGGTGGCCGCCCGGGTCGCCGGCGGTCTGGTCGGGGTCACCATGGCGGGCGCGGGCATCGTGGAACTCCTCCCGCTGGGCCTGTCCAAGGCGACGGGGCTGTCCCTGGCGGCGCGCCGGCTGGGCATGAAGGCCGCGGACACGATCGCCTTCGGCGACATGCCGAACGACGTCCCCATGTTCGCCTGGTCCTCCTACGGCGTGGCCATGGACAACGCCCACGCCGAACTCAAGGCGGTGGCCGACGAGGTGACGTCCTCGAACGAGGAGGACGGGATCGCGGTCGTGCTGGAGCGTTTGCTGGGCTAGAGCCTGCTGGCCGCCTCCCGGCTGAACTCCGGTTGAGCGGGCGGTGGCGGGTGATACGTCGTGCGTCGGACGTAACGCGTCGTGCGTCGGACGTCGTGCGTCGGACGTCGTGCGTCGTGCGTCGTGCGTCGTGCGTCGTGCGTCGTGCGGAGGATGCGCGGATCGAACGCGCGCGGGGCTGACCCCGACCACGGCTTAGCAAGCCGGTGCCTTGCCTCTCGGCCAATCCTCCGGGTGGGCGGCCCGCGCGGAGATCGCGCGCTCGAAGCGGCCGCCCCGGGCAGTTCCACGTGCGGAGCGGACTCGACGGAGGTGACTACTCCGGAGACCGCCGCGGACTGCCCTGCGGGGAACTCGACGGACTGCTCCTGAAGGGCATCGTCGCGCTCCTCTCCCAGGACCTGGCGCCGGTACGGTCCGGCGGCGTGGACAGGACCACTGTGCCCGGGAGGGGACTCGGGGCGCCACCGATTAACGGACCGGCCGGCGCCTCGGCGAGCGGGGCCGCGCTCGACCAGCCCGCTGCCGACGGCAGCGTGCTCCGCCCGGGGGCCCCGGCCCGCGAAGACCGGTGCCACGAGGAAAAGGGGGCTCCACGCGTGCGTGGAGCCCCCTTTCTCACTCTTCCCCGGCCAGTTTCAGCGTCCGCAGCTTCTGTCCCGCGTACCAGGTGGCCAGCACCGTGACGCCGACCAGCAGCACCGTCGCGGTGGGCAGGCCCACGTCGGAGGTGACGAGATCTCCGCCGGTGACCTTGTGGGCCACCGCGAGCGACCACTGCTGGACGCTGAGAGTGCGCGCACCGGCGACGAGCGTCCCGAACAGGGCCTCCCAGACGAGCGCGTAGACCAGTCCGAACACCACCGCGTGCCGGGTCACCGTCCCCAGGAGCAGGAACAGCGCCGCGTACGCGATCGAGGCGACCAGCGCGGCCACGGTGTAGGCGACGGCGATCTGCTGGCCGTTGCCGTTCAGGATCAGGCCCGCGACGAAGGTCGGGACCGCCGAGAACACCATGGTGACCGCGACGGCGACGATCAGCTTGGTGAAGATGATCGTCGGCCGCTTCACCGGCTTGGCGAGCAGATAGACCACGGAACCGTCGTCGATCTCGGGCCCGATCGCGCCCGTGCCGGCGATCACGCCGATGATCGGCACCATCGTGGCGAGGGCGAACCCGCCGAGGACGTCGGCCGCGACCTGGTCGTCGGCGCCGGTCAGGGCCCGTACCACCGTGGCGATCACGAGCAGCAGGACGGGCAGGGCGGCCAGGATGAGGGCCCGGCGGCGGCCGAGCAGGGCCCGGTACGTGAGCCGGGCGACTGTGGGGTCGTACATCTTGGCCTCCTACGCCGCGACGAGATACGAGAAGACGGATTCGAGGGACTCGTCGGACGGCGAGACCGTCAGCAGCCGGATGCCGTGCTCACGGGCCACCTTGGGCAGCAGCACGGTGAACCGGCCGAAGTCGACCGCCTGGACGCGCAGCGCGCCCTCCGCGAGGTCCACCTCGATGCCGGACGTCGACGGATCGGCGATCAGCGCGGCCGCCAGGGCGCGGTCGTCGCTCGACCGCACCAGGTAGCGGTGCGGGCGGTCGGTCATCAGCCGGCGGATGCGCCGGAAATCGCCGCTCGCCGCGTGCCGTCCGGCGACGATCACCTCGATGTGCGCGGCGAGCTGCTCGACCTCTTCGAGGATGTGGGAGGAGAACAGCACCGTGCGGCCCTCGTCCCCCATGCGCCGCAGCAGGTCCATCAGCTGCATGCGCTGGCGCGGGTCCATGCCGTTGAAGGGCTCGTCGAGCAGCAGCAGGGACGGGTCGTGGACGAGCGCGGACGCCATCTTCACCCGCTGCCGCATGCCCTTGGAGTAGGTGGAGATCTTCCGGTCCTGCGCGTACTCCATCTCCACGGTGGCGAGGGCCCGTTCGGCGGCCTTCTTGCCGAGGCCGTGCAACTCGGCGTTGGCGACGACGAATTCGCGGCCGGTGAGGAAGTCGTACATGGCCTCGCGCTCGGGGACGATGCCGATGTGCCGGTAGATCTCCTCGTTGCGCCAGACCTGCTCGCCGTCGAGGGTGACGGTTCCGGTGGAGGGGGCCAGGAAGCCGCCCATCATGTTGATGAGGGTGGACTTCCCGGCGCCGTTGGGGCCGAGCAGGCCGGTGACACCGGGGCCGATCGTCATCGTGATGTCGTTGACCGCCACCACGTTGCCGAACCAGCGCGAGACGTGGTCGATGTTCAGCGTGGTCACAGTCCGACCTTTCGGTAGCGGCGCATCAGCAGGCCGTAGCAGCCGGCGACGAGGCCCAGGACGACGGCGAGGAAGACGACGCCCTGCCCGGACGAGGGTCCTTCCCCGCCCGGGAAGGAGGAGGTCGCGCCGAGGAAGGCGGTCTGGACGCCGTCGATGAGCGTGATGGGTGAGAAGAGGCCGATCCAGGGCACGGCCGACGTGCTGGACTGCGAGTCCGCGATGGCCTGCAGGGTGGAGACGGCGCCGTAGGAGATGGTCAGGACGGCGATGACGGCCGCGATGCCGAAGCCGCGGCGAGGGGTCACCGCCGAGACGACCAGACCGATGCCGGCGAAGAGCAGGGAGAGCAGGACCACGGATACCAGCCCCTGGGCGAATCCCTTCGTCTGGTCGGCGAAGTCGAGCTTGGCCAGCAGGGCGCCCGCGTAGAGCACCAGCAGCGGCGCGGCCGTGAGCACGAACAACGCCGAGGCGAGGGCCGCGTACTTGGCGCGTACGTAGTCGGCGGTCTCGATGGGACGCGAGAAGTAGAGCGGCACGGTCTTGAAGCGCAGGTCGCGCGAGACGGACTGCGGTGCCTGGGAGGCCACGTAGAGGCCGATGACGGCCTGCATCACGATGGCGTAGCGCGTGTAGTCGAGCGGCAGGTCCTTCGCCTTCGTGGCGACGGCGACCGCGACCATGACGAGCGCGGGCGCGCACATCACCACGAACAGCAGCATCGGCAGGACCTTGGACTTGACCGAGCGGCCGAGTCCGTAGGCACCGCGCAGGGACTGCGAGTACAGCGAGCGGCGGGCGTAGGCACGGCCCAGGCGCGGACCGTCGTAGTTGCGGTAGCCGATGTTGTGGATCCGGGTCTGCTCGCCCTGCTGGGCGAGGGGCTGCTCAACCGCCATGGCCGACCGCCTCCTTCCGCGCTCCGTGCGCGTCGCCGCGCGCCTGCGTCTGCTCGTCGTTGAAGACCTCCGCGATGTGGTGCCTGCGCTGCTCCATGCGGACCAGACCGAGGCCCAGGTCGGCGACGACGTCGCGCACCAGGTCGTACGTCTCCTCACCCTCGGCGGTGAGCAGCAGGACGTGTCCGGCGCCGGGCAGCCCGCCGCCCTCGTGGGTGTCCACCCCGCGCGCGTGGAGCGCGTCGCGCAGCGTGCGGGTGCCGTCCGGATGCGCGTCGGTGTCGGTGACCTCGACGGCGAGGGTCGTCGTGATCTGGGTGAAGTCGGTGGTCGAGCTGGACCGCAGGAGCGTGCCGCCGTCGATCACGACGACGTGGTCGCAGGTGCGCTCCAGCTCTCCGAGCAGGTGCGAGGTGACCAGGACGGAGATGCCGAAGTCCGTGTGGATGCGGCGGATCAGGCCGAGCATCTCGTCCCGGCCGACCGGGTCGAGCCCGTTGGTCGGCTCGTCCAGGAAGACGAGCTGCGGGTCGTGGACGAGGGCCTGCGCGAGCTTCACGCGCTGCTTCATGCCGGTCGAGTAGCCCCCGATGGGGCGGTAGCGCTCTTCGTAGAGGCCGACGTGGCGCAGTGTGTCCGCGGTGCGCTCACGGGCGGCGGTGGGCGGCAGTCCGGACATGCGGGCCATGTGCACGACGAACTCGGTGGCCGAGACGTCGGGCGGCAGGCAGTCGTGCTCGGGCATGTACCCGACCCGCTCGCGGATCTCGGCGCCCTTGCTGACGACGTCGAGTCCGAGCACCTCGGCTCGGCCCTCGGTGGCGGGGGACAGACCCAGCAGGATCTTGATCAGTGTGGACTTGCCGGCTCCATTGGCTCCGACGAGTCCGGTCACACCGGGCCCGACGTCCACGGAGAGCCGGTCAAGCGCGGTCACCCGGGGGAACCGCTTGCTCAGGCTTTCGGTCACGATCACAGTCACGTCCTCGACGTTAGTGGCGCACGCCACACGGGTCGTCAGACCACGGAGCTGGATCGGCGTCAGCCTCCAGTCGTACGGGCCCGTAGGGGTCCCCCTGAAGTCCAACACGGCCGCCGCCCGGTGCACCGGGTCGTCCACACCGGCGCGCTTGTCCACAGGCCGCGCTCCCGCCTATTGACGCAGCCTCCAACAATTGTCACATTCATCAGTGTCAAGTTACGGGCACAGCGCACAGCCGGACACGGGACGGACGGTGGCATGAGCTCTGCAGTGGCTCCCTCGGGGTCGGCCGGCCTCTCCGCGCGGTTGCGGGGGTTCAGAGAGGTGCAGCGCCTCGCGTACGACTGCGCGGAGGCGGTCGCGGCGCAGCTGAAGCCCGGCGTGACGGAGCGCGAGGCGGCGCGCATGCAGCGCGACTGGCTGCACGAGCGGGGGGTGCGGGACTGGTTCCACCTCCCCTTCGCCTGGTTCGGCGACCGCACGGCGTTCGTGAACTTCCGGATCCCGCTCCAGTTCTTTCCCACCGGCCGGCGGCTGGAAGCGGGCATGCCGTTCATCCTCGACATGGCCCCGGTGTACCGGGGCTGCACGGCGGACATCGGCTACTCGGGCTCGCTCGGGCTGAATCCCGTGCAGGACAAGCTGATGGCCGATCTGGAGGCGCACCGCGAGCTGATCCTGCGCGAGGTGCGCGAGCGCCGCCCGCTGCGCGAGATCTACGAGGACGTGGACCGGCTCATGGTGCGCCAGGGGTATGCGAACCGGCATCGCGCCTACCCCTTCGGCGTGATCGCGCACAAGGTGGACCGGGTCAGGGAGCGGCCCTGGTCACCGACGCTGTTCGGTTTCGGCACACAGGCGCTGAAGGGACTGGCGGGCGACGCGCTGCGCGGCCACCGCGACGGCTGGTCGCCGCTGTGGTCGCCGTACCGCTTCTCCGACCACCCGCCGCAGCCGGGGCTGTGGGCGGTCGAGCCGCACCTCGGTTTCCGGGGCACGGGCGCGAAGTTCGAGGAGATCCTGGTCGTCACCGACTCCGGGGACCCCGAGCAGAGCGCGTTCTGGCTGGACGACGACCTGCCGCACGTGCGGCGCTGGGCGGAGGGCGCGTGATGGCCGCGCCGGACAAGGGGCTTTCGATGACGGGGCTGGACGGCGCGCGCGAGCGCCGGGTGCGGACGGGCGGCATCGAGCTGTGCGTCGCCGAGCTGGGCGACGAGAGCCGGCCGACGGTGGTGCTGGTGCACGGCTACCCCGACTCCAAGGAGGTGTGGTCGAAGGTCGCGGCCCGCCTCGCGGAGCGTTTCCACGTGGTGCTGTACGACGTACGCGGACACGGCGGGTCGACGGCTCCGCAGCCGCTGCGCGGCGGCTTCACGCTGGAGAAACTGACGGACGACTTCCTGGCCGTCGTGGACGCGGTGAGCCCCGGCAGGCCGGTGCACCTGGTCGGCCACGACTGGGGTTCGGTGCAGTCGTGGGAGTTCGTCACGGTGGCGCGCACCGAGGGCAGGATCGCGTCCTTCACCTCGATGTCCGGACCCTCGCTCGACCACTTCGGGCACTGGCTCAAGCAGCGCACCAAGCGGCCGACCCCGCGCGGGGTCGGACAGCTGCTCGGCCAGGGCGCCAAGTCCTGGTACGTGTATCTGCTGCACACGCCCGTCCTGCCCGAGCTCGCCTGGCGCGGGCCGCTCGGCAAGCGGTGGCCGAAGATCCTCCAGCGTGCCGAGAAGATCCCCGCCGACGGCTATCCGACCCCGTCGCTCCCGACGGACGCGGCGCACGGCGCCTGGCTGTACCGGGACAACGTACGGGCACGGCTGAGCAGGCCGCGTGAGGACGCGTACGCACACGCGCCCGTGCAGCTCATCACACCCCTCGGGGACGCGTTCCTCTCCGAGCGGCTCTACGACGGGCTGGAGAAGTGGGCCCCGCGGCTCGTGCGCCGTACGCTCCCGGCCAAGCACTGGATCCCGCGCACCCGCCCGGACCAGCTGGCCGCCTGGATCACGGAGTTCGTCCAGGCCCACGAGGACGGCGTCCCCGCGCGCGTCACCGTCGCCACCGGCAGGTACGCGGACCGGTTCGGCGGACAGCTGGTGCTGGTCACGGGCGCCGGCAGTGGCATCGGCCGGGCCACCGCCTACGCGTTCGCCGAGTCCGGCGCCCGTCTGGTGGCCGTCGACCGGGACGCCGAGGCCGCGGCGCGTACGGCGGAGATGGCCCGGCTGATCGGCTCCCCCGAAGCCTGGGCCGAGACGGTCGACGTCTCCGACGAACAGGCCATGGAAAAACTCGCCGAGAAGGTCGCCACCGAGTACGGCGTGGTGGACGTCCTCGTGAACAACGCCGGTATCGGCCTCTCCGGCCCCTTCCTCGACACGACCGCCGCCGACTGGAAGAAGGTCCTGGACGTCAATCTGTGGGGCGTCATCCACGGCTGCCGGCTCTTCGGGAAGCAGATGGCCGAGCGCGGCCAGGGCGGCCACATCGTCAACACCGCGTCGGCGGCCGCCTACCAGCCCTCGAAGGCCCTGCCCGCCTACAGCGCCTCCAAGGCGGCGGTGCTGATGCTCAGCGAGTGCTTGCGGGCGGAGCTCGCGGGCCGGGGCATCGGCGTCTCGGCGATCTGCCCCGGCTTCGTGAACACCAACATCACCTCGACCGCGCGCTTCGCCGGGGTCGACGCGGCCGAGGAGAAGCGGCGCCAGAAGCGGTCGGCGCGGCTGTACGGGCTGCGCAACTACCCGCCGGAGAAGGTGGCCGACGCGATCCTGCGCGCGGTCGTGCGCAACGAGGCGGTCGTCCCGGTCACTCCCGAGGCGCGCGGCGCCCACCTCATGTCACGCTTCGCCCCGCGGGCGCTGCGCGCGATCGCCCGGCTGGAGCCGCCGCTGTGAACGACCCCACGAACGGCTTCGCGAGCGACTCCACGAAAGACCCCGCAGCCAACGCCGCGAACGACGCCGCGAGCAACGCCGAGGGCGACGCCGTGACTGCGCCCGTGACCGCCTCCGTGACCGCCTCCGTGAGCGACGGACACCACGCGATCGCGCCGCGCCGGGTCTCCTTCGACTGGGAGCGGACTCCGCTGCACTGGATACCCGGCGAGCCGACCGCGACGCACGTCATCAATGTGCTGCACCTGCTGCTGCCGGCGGGGGAGCGGTGGTTCGTGCGGGTCTTCAAGGAAGCCCTCCCCCTGGTCGGCGACGCGCAACTGCTGAAGGACGTCAAGGGGTTCATGGGCCAGGAGGCGACGCACAGCGTGCAGCACGCGTACGTGCTGGATCATCTGGCGGCGCAGCGCCTCGACACCGCCGCCTACACCAGGTACGTCGACTTCCTCTTCGAGAAACTGCTCGGCGAGCGCCCGCCACTGGGTGCGCCGGTCCCCGCCGCGGAGTGGCTGCGCTTCCGCCTGTCGGTGATCGCGGCGATCGAGCAGTTCACGGCGGTCCTCGGCACCTGGGTGCTGGCGGCGGACGGACTCGACCGTGCCGGTTCTGATGAGGTCATGCTCGACCTGCTGCGCTGGCACGGCGCGGAGGAGGTCGAACACCGCGCGGTCGCCTTCGACTTGTACCAGCACTGCGGCGGCGAGGGTCTGCCCCGGTACGCGCGCAGAGTGGCCGGCATGGCGGTCACCGCGCCGGTGATGGCCTACCTGTGGGCGTGGGGTGCCGCCTACCTCATCCGGCAGGATCCGCAACTGGCCGGCCGGCTGCGCTACTCACTCGCCGCCCACAACAGGGCCGTGCGCAAAGGGCTTCTGCCGGGCTGGCGTGAGCTCGGCGCGGCCGTACCCCGCTACCTGCGGCGGTCGTACCATCCCTCGGAGGAGGGCTCGTTGCGTGCGGCCGTGGAGTACCTGGCACGCTCACCCGCGGCGCGTTCGGCGGCGGGGGTGATCGGGCGGGCGGCCCTCGCCTAGACGCCACCCGTCCCCGGCCGCACACGGCGGCGCGGCCGAGGGCGGGGGCGACGCGGCGGCGGCGCGGGAGTCCGGCGCACGGAGCGGTGCGGCGGCACGGAGCGGCGGCCGCACGGAAGGGCAGGAAGCGTGAGCGTGTACGGCGAGCCGGCCGGCATCGCGTACCGGATCGAGGACCTGGCACACCACAGCGGCGCCACGGTCCGTACGATCCGCGCCTACCAGGACCGGGGACTGCTCCCCCGCCCGGAGCGCCGGGGCCGCGCCAACGTCTACTCGGACGCGCACCTGGCCCGCCTCCGGCAGATCGCCGACCTGCTGGACCGCGGCTACACACTGGCCTCCATCAAGGAGCTCCTGGAGGCCTGGGACGCGGGCCGGGGACTCGGCGGGGTACTCGGACTCGTCGCGGAGGTCGACGGGCCGTGGACGGACGAGGAGGCGGTGCGGATCTCCAGGGCCGAGCTGGCCGAGCGGTTCGGCGGCCACCCGGACGACGCGGCCGTCGCGGACGCGGTCGAGCTGGGCGTACTGGAACGCGTCCCGGGCGAGGACGAGACCTTTCTCGTGCCGAGTCCGCAAGAGCTCGCGGTGGCAGTCGAGTTGTTCGGGGCCGGCGTTCCCCTCTCGGCAATCGCGAGTCACCTGCGGGAGTTGAGGGGACAGGTCGAGCACATCGCCTCCCGTTTCCTGGAGTTCACCACCGAGCACGTCTTTGCTCGCTACCTCGGCGAGCATCGCCCGACCGATGCCGAGGCGACCGAGGCGGCCTCACTCGTCCGTCGGCTGCGGCCGCTCGCCCAGCAGTCCGTGGACGCCGAACTGGCTCGGGCGATGCGCCTGTTCGCCACCCGTCATCTGCGCCGGCACCTCGGTTCGCGTCAGCCCGTGGAACCTCCGGCCGAGACGCGCGAGGTGGCCCTGCCGGCCGACACAATACGGGCGGTTGAACGGCTGGTTGGCGCCGGCCACGCCGCCGACTTCATCGCTGCGGCGGCCGAACGCGAGGTGCGGAAAAGGACCTTGGACGCACTGGCCGCAAACGGGCTTCGGAGCAACGGGATTGCTGAACCTTCGTGATGTGCAGGCCAGTTGTCCACAGACTCGTCAATTTGCCTGTGGATAAGCGCACTTGGCTGTGGACCAAACCTCCGCCTCGAAACCAATCGCGTGATCAGCGTCTCACCAGGCACCCTGGCGGCATGAGTGAACAGATGGATGACAGACGCACCGTGAAGGTGTCGAAGTACCTCTCGAAGCACCTGCGGCATCAGCCCGAGCGGATCGGGCTCACGCTCGGGGAGGGCGGCTGGGTCGAGATCGGGACGCTGATCGCCGCGGCCGCCGAGCACGGCTTCCGCTTCAGCCGGGCCGAGCTCGACCACGTCGTCGCCACGAACGACAAGCGGCGCTTCGCGGTCGAGGGCACCCGCATCCGCGCCAGCCAGGGCCACTCCGTCGACGTCGACCTCGGACTGCCCCCGGCGACCCCGCCCGCCTACCTCTACCACGGCACCGTCGCACCCAGCCTGGACGCGATCCGCGCCGAGGGGCTCCGGCCGATGAACCGGCACGACGTGCATCTGTCAGCCGACCGGGAGACCGCCACGCGCGTCGGCGCCCGCCGGGGCCGCCCGGTCGTCCTCTCCGTCGACGCCGGCGCCATGCACCGCGACGGTCACGTCTTTCGCGTCAGCGCGAACGGCGTCTGGCTCACAGCCGCGGTGCCCCCGTCCTACCTGCGCTTTCCCGCAGCGCACTGACCGAAGGCCCCGCGGACCACCCGGCGGACTCCGCCACCCGCACGGCTCCGCTTACGCTCGACGCATGAGTCTGCGTCTGAGCACCGTGATCCTTCCCCATCTCCGCTGGCACGAGGGCGGGCGGGCAGCCTGGCAGCGCGCGGAGCAGCTCGGCTTCCACACCGCGTTCACGTACGACCACCTGTCCTGGCGGACCTTCCGCGACGGCCCCTGGTTCGGCGCCGTGCCCACCCTGACCGCCGCGGCCGCCGTCACCGACCGCCTCCGCCTCGGCACACTCGTGACCTCGCCGAACTTCCGGCACCCGGTCACGCTCGCCAAGGAACTGATCTCCCTCGACGACATCTCGAACGGCCGGGTCACCCTGGGCATCGGCGCGGGCGGCACCGGCTTCGACGCCACCGCGCTCGGCCAGGAGCCCTGGACACCGCGTGAGCGTGCCGACCGCTTCGGCGAGTTCGTGCCGCTGCTCGACCGCCTGCTGACCGAGGACGGCACCGACGGCGTCACGTACGACGGCACGTTCTACTCGGCGCACGAGGCACGGAACATCCCTGGCTGCGTGCAGCGCCCCCGGCTGCCCTTCGCGGTGGCCGCCACCGGACCGCGCGGACTGAAGCTCGCCGCCCGGTACGGACAGGCGTGGGTGACGACCGGCGACCCCAAGCTGTTCGAGACCGGCACGTCCGAACAGTCGGTTCAAGCCATTCGCGGGCAGATCGAGAAGCTGGGCGCCGCCTGTGCGGCGGACGGACGCGACGTGGCCGGGCTGGACAAGGTCCTCCTCACCGGCTTCACCCCGGACCGCGGCCGTCCGCTGGAATCCCTGGACGCCTTCGTCGACTTCGCCGGCCGCCACGCGGAGCTGGGATTCACCGATCTCGTGATCCACTGGCCCATCCCGGACTCGGACTTCGCGGCCGACGAGAAGGTCTTCGAGAAGATCGCCCTGGAAGCCCCGGCGCAGCTGCGGTGACCGCCCGCCATCAGGGGGGTTCGTCCACGCGAAGGTACGGCGGAGGCCTTGTTCCCCGGCCGGACGACAGCGGATGGTGATCCCCCTGGTGGGTACGGTGACCACTCACCTGTGCGGGCCCCCGCACGGGCGTGCACGCATATGCGGGAGAATGACGACGTGACCTCAGCGACTCGACGGCCCGAGATCCCGGCCTCCACCGTTCGGCCCCGGCTGATCGCCACGGATCTCGACGGCACCCTGCTCCGCGACGACAAGACGGTGTCCGAGCGCACGATCGCCGCCCTCGCCGCCGCCGAGGAAGCGGGCATCGAGGTCTTCTTCGTCACCGGCCGCCCGGCGCGCTGGATGGACGTCGTCAGTGACCACGTCCACGGTCACGGCCTGGCAATCTGCGGCAACGGCGCCGCCGTGGTCGATCTGCACGGCGGTCCCGGCGCCCACCGTTTCGTCAAGGTCCGCGAGCTCGAACCCCGGGGGGCCCTCGACGTCGTCCAGCTGCTGCGCTCCGCCGCCCCCGGCACCGCGTGCGCCGTCGAGCGCACCTACGGGCTGCACCTCGAACCGTCCTACCCGGCGCTGCACATGGAGCCCCCGGAGACCGTCGCCCCCGCGGAGAAGCTGCTCGCGGCGGACGCCCTCGACGCCGACCAGCCGGTGCTCAAGGTGCTCGCCTACCATCCGGACCTCGCTCCGGACGACTTCCTCACGCTCGCCCGGTTGGCCGTGGGCGACCGGGCCAACGTCACCCGCTCCAGCCCCAGCGCCCTGCTGGAGATCAGCGGTCCCGGCGTCTCCAAGGCCAGCACGCTCGCCTTGTGCTGCGCCGAGCGCGGCATCTCCCACGAGGAGGTCGTCGCCTTCGGGGACATGCCGAACGACGTCGAGATGCTCACCTGGGCGGGCCGGTCGTACGCGATGGGCAACGCCCACCCCGCCGCGATCGCCGCGGCCTCCGGACGCACGGTCGCCAACAACGAGGACGGGGTGGCAGTCGTGATCGAGCGGATACTCGCCGACCGCTTCTGAGGCCGGCCGGCGTCCCCGCGCCTACAGTTCGACCCCGTGCCCGGCCAGCCACGCCACGGGGTCGACCGCCGAGCCCATGTCCGGCGTGACCCGCACCTCGAAGTGCAGGTGAGGACCGGTCGAGTTGCCGCTCGTCCCGGACTGCCCGACCCACTGGCCGGGCCGCACCCGCTCTCCCTGGTCGACGGTGACGGCCGCGAGGTGCGCGTACTGGGTGTAGTAACCGCCGGGATGCTCCACCACGACCTCGATGCCGAAGGGGCCGCCGCACGACACGCGCTCGACCCGCCCGGCGCCGACCGCCCGCACCGGCGTCCCGATGGGCACCGCGAAGTCCTGCCCGGTGTGCCGGTTCGCCCAGCGCTCACCACCGCTGCCGAAGCCGGCGGAGAGGCCGTACGTCTCCAGCGGCGCGAGCCACGACGCCGTGGAGCCGGTCTCCGGCTGGTCGAGCCGGACGGCACCCCGGCAGGAACCCGCCGCGACCGACGCGTCGGCCTGTCCCTGCAGCGTGGCCCGCGCCTCGTCCAGCTTCGCCGTGATGGTCCGCTTCACCTCGGCGAGTTCGCCGGTGAACCTGTCCAGCGCCCGCCACTCCGCGGCCGACGTGGCCTCGTCCGCGGCGAGCCCGGCCTCCGCACGCCGGCTCCTGAACACGGCGTTGGCGACGCTGAGTTCCGCCCGGCGCAGGACCCGGTGACCGCGCATCAGCGCCTCGGGGCTGTCCGCGAGCAACATCTGCACCGTGTACGGCAGCCCGCCGCCCTGGCGGTACTGGGCACGCGCGATCCGGCCCAGTTCCCCGTGCAGTACGGCGACCCCCTGCCGCTCGTGCCGGAGGCGCTCCTCAGCCCGCTGCGCCCTGGCCCGCAGGGCGTCCGCTTCCCGCTTCCCCTGCTCGTACCGCCGTGTCGCCACGGCGGCGTCCTCGTACAGCCGCGCCACCTGGGCGCTGACGCCGGCCTCGTCGCCGGGTTCGCCGTCGGCCGCCGGGGGCCGCGCCGCGAGAACCGCGAGCGTGCACAACAGGACCGGCACGAGGAGGAGCGGACGACGGGGAGGGCGCATGCCAGCGATCGTGTCCCGTGCCGGTGCCCGCGGTCCTGTTCACCTCGTACGCATGGGGGATCCGGCGCCACGGAAGGACCACCCGGCTCGGCCGAACAGGGGTTCTGCTCGGGCGTGTTGCGCCCAGGCGGCACAGCGACCTGCTACGACCCGTGGTCCCACGGGTCGGCACGCGACGGCTCGGCTCGCAACGGGCCGTTGTGCGACGGAGCCGTGTTCCACAGTGCGGTGCGCGGTGAACGGGCGGTTCAGTACGGCGCCTGCCACACCACCGTCGTACCGCCGCCGTTCTCACCGATGCCGGGCCCGTACCAGCTGTCCCCGCCCAGCGACTCGGCGCGCCGCCTGAGGTTCAGCAGACCGCTGCGCCGGCCGTTCTCGGGAATGCCGACACCGTCGTCGGCGACCGAGAGCCGCACGCCCGGCTCCCCGTCCGGCAGGACGGCCGCCGCGTCGACGGTGACGTCGATGCGGCAGGCACCGGCGTGCCGGAAGGCGTTGGAGAGTGCCTCGCGCAGGGCGGCGATGAGGTTCTTGCCCGTGAGCTCCCCGACCATCGTGTCGACGGGGCCGGCGAAACGGTGTGCGGGCTTGAAGCCGAGCGGGACGGCGGCCATGTTGATCTCGCGCAGCACCCGGGTCCGCAGCCCGGAGGGCTCCTCGGCCGGCCCCCGTTGCAGCGCGAAAATCGCGGTGCGGATCTCCTGGATGGTGACGTCGAGTTCCTCGACCGCCTTGCCCACACCCTTGCGCACCTCCGGCACGGCCGACCGCCGCTGTGCGCTCTCCAGCGTCATCCCGGTGGCGAACAGCCGCTGGATGACGAGATCGTGCAGGTCACGGGCGATCCGGTCGCGGTCCTCGTACACGGCGAGACGCTCCCGGTCGCGCTGCGCCTCCGCCATCATCAACGCGAGCGCTGCCTGCGAGGCGAACTGCGCGGCCAGCGTGCGTTCGGTCTCCGTGAAGGGGCGGGCACCCGGTCCGCGGGGGGTGACCAGGGCTCCGAGGACCCGTCCGCCGCTCTGCAGGGGCAGCATCATGGCCGGCCCGTACTCGCGGGCGAGGTCGGTGAGCATGCGCGGATCGGTGGCCGCGTCCTCGACGAACACGGGCTCTCCGCCGAGGACGTCGGCGACGATCCCGCTCTCCGGCGGGACGACGACGCCGAGGGCCCGCGACGGATGGTCCGAGGCCACGGCGACGATCCGCAGGCCTCCCTCGTCCGCGGGCAGCAGCACGATCCCGGCCGCGGAGCCGGACAACCGCCGGGCCTGCTCGGCGACGACCTGGAGGGGGTCCTCCCCGTCGCCGCCGGACAGCAGTGCGGTGGTGACGGCCACCGAGCCGTCGATCCAGCGCTCGCGCTGCTTGGCGGCCTCGTACAGGCGGGCGTTGCCGACGGCGATGCCCGCCTCCGTGGCCAGCACCCGCAGCACATGGACGTCGTCCTCGCCGAACGGACCGCCGTCGTGCTTCTCGGTCACGTACAGATTCCCGAAGATCTTTCCCTGCACGCGGATCGGGACGCCCAGGAAGCCGCGCATCGGGGGATGGTGCTCCGGGAACCCGCAGCAGCGCGGATCGTCCGCCAGGTCGGCGAGCCGTACGGACTCCGGTTCGTGGATGAGCGCGCCGAGCAGACCCCGGTGCCCGTCGGGCAGTCGGCCGATGCGCCGGGCGGTCTCCGCGTCCACCCCGTGATGGACGAAGTCGTCGAGACCCCCGCCGTCCTCGGCGACGACCCCTATGGCCGCGTACCGGGCGTCCGTCAGCGCGGCGGCGGTCTCGCAGATCCGGTCCAGCGTGGAATGCAGCTCGAGGCCCGTGCCGACGGTCCGCATCGCCTCCAGGAGCCGGGGCACGCGTGCCGTCAGCTCCGCGGAGAGACCTCGGAGTCCACGTGGCGTCCGGGCCGCCGCGCCCGGTTCACCGAGCGGGTCGGGCGAGGCGGGGGCTGCTGACATGCCTAGAGGGTAGTTAGTCCGATTTGCAAGGGAAAGTCGAGATGTGCCGGATGCCCGGGAGCGACCCCGGGATGGTCGTCCGGTCGCGCCTCAGCGTCCTGCCGCCGCGACGAGCGCCTCGCCGTCCGCCTCCCGCTTCCGCATCTCCCGCAGCGGCCCTTCCGCCGCCACCAGCTCGGCGTACGGTCCCCGCTGCACGACGCGCCCCTCGGCGAGCACGATCACCTCGTCCACCGCGTCGAGTCCGGCCAGCCGGTGCGTGATCAACAGGGTCGTACGGCCCTCGGTCACGGTGAGGAGGTCGGCGGTCAGCGCGTCGGCCGTCGGGAGGTCGAGATGTTCGGCGGGCTCGTCGAGGACGAGCACGGGAAAGTCGGCGAGCAGGGCCCTGGCCAGGGCGAGCCGCTGACGCTGGCCACCCGACAACCGCGCTCCGTGCTCGCCGACCAGCGTGTCGATCCCGTCGGGCAGGCCGTCCGCCCAGTCGAGCAGACGGGTCCGTGCGAGCGCGTCCCGCAGTTCGGCCTCGGTGGCGTCCTTGCGGGCCAGCAGCAGGTTCTCGCGCAGGGAACTGTCGAAGAGGTGGGCGTCCTGCGCGCACAGCCCGACGGACCGCCGTATGTCGTCCCCGTCCATCGTGCGGGCGTCCACGCCGCCCAGCGTGTACGTGCCCGCCGCCGGGTCGAGGAACCGCAGCAGCACCTGGGCCAGAGTCGTCTTGCCGGCACCGGAGGTTCCGACCACGGCGACCCTGTGCCCGCGGTCCAGGTCCAGGTCGAGCCCGGTGAGCGCGTCCCGGTGCTGCCCGGCGTGACGGGCCCCGAGCCCCCGCAGCCGTACCGGGAACGGCGACGCGGGTGCCGGCTGCGGCCGCTCCGGCTCCCGTACGGGCTCGGGAGCGTCCAGCACCTCGTACACGCGCTCGGCGCTCCTGCGCACCCGCTGCCGGTACTGGACGGCGAGCGGCAGCCCCAGGACGGCCTCGAAGGCGGCCAGCGGGGTGAGGACGACGACGGCCGTCGTCACCCCGCCCAGCCGCCCGTCGGCGACGGCCTGGACGCCGACGAGAGCTGCGGCCGTGACCGTCAGCCCGGACACGAGGGCGGTGAGGCCGTCACCGAGCGCGGTGGCGGTGGCGGTGCGGGAGGCGATGCGCGTGAGGACGGTGTCGGCCCGGCGGGCCTCGGCGGTACGCGCCGGGAGGGCGCCCGCGACCGTCAGCTCGGCCGTCCCGGTGAGCAGGTCGGCCACCCTGGTCGCCAGCACCCCCCGGGCGGGGGCCAGCGTGCGTTCCGCTCGGCGCGCCACGGCACTGGTCAGCAGCGGGACACCGACGCCGGCCGTGAGCAGCCCGACGGCGAGGACGGCGCCGGCCTCGGGCAGCAGCCACGCGGTGAAGCCGACGGAGGCGGCGGACACCAGGAGGGCGGCCCCGGCGGGGAGCAGCCACCGCAGCCAGTAGTCCTGAAGGGCGTCCACGTCGGCGACGAGGCGCGACAGCAGATCACCGCGCCGGGTCGTGCGCAGTCCGGCGGGCGCCAGCCGTTCGAGCCGCCGGTAGACGGCGACCCGGGTGTCGGCCAGCATCCGCAGCACCGCTTCGTGGGACACCAGCCGCTCCGAGTACCGGAACACCGCCCGCCCGATCCCGAACGTCCGGGTGGCCGTCACGGCCGTCATCAGGTACAGCACGGGCGGCTGCTGGGACGCCCTGGAGATGAGCCACCCGGAGGTCGCCATCAGCCCTACGGCACTGCCGAGCGCGAGGCTGCCGAGCAGCAGGGCGAGAGCGAGACGCCCGCGCCGTGCCCCCGCCATGGCCCGCACACGTGCGAGGACGTCCTCGCGGCCCTGCCGGACGAGTACGCCCCGCCTCTTCTGCCCGGCGGACGTGCTTCCGTCCTCCGGTGCCGGGCCGCATTCCTCGTCGTCGACCGTCGGCACGGTCACCGGTTCGCCGGTTCGCTGTGCCTCCCGGTCCGCCGTGCGCGCGGGACGGGGGCCTGGAGCGGCCGGCTGGGGTGACGGCTCCAGCCGCACCACCCGGTCGGCCACGCCCAGCAGCGCGGGCCGGTGGACGACGAGAAGCACCGTCCGTCCCACCGCGAGCCGCCGCACCGCCTCCACGATCTCCGCCTCCGTCGCCCCGTCCAGGGCGGCCGTGGGCTCGTCGAGGAGCAGCACGGGCCGGTCGGCGAGGAACGCCCTGGCCAGGCCGACCCGCTGGCGCTGACCGGCGGAGAGTCCCGCGCCGTCCTCCCCGAGGAGCGTGTCGACACCGTCGGGCAGGGCGTCGACGAACTCCAGCGCACCCGCGTCTGCGAGCGCCCGCCGGACCGCGCCGTCGTCCGCGTCGGTACGGGCCAGCCGTACGTTGTCGGCGATGGACCCGGCGAAGAGATGGGGTCGCTGCGGGACCCAGGCGATCCGCGAGCGCCATTCGGCTGGATCCGCCGAGGCGAGGTCGACTCCCCCGGCCAGCACCCGTCCCGCGGTCGGCCGCACGAATCCCAGAAGCACGTTCAGCAGCGTCGACTTGCCCACGCCGCTCGGTCCGACGAGGGCCACCGTCTCGCCCGGCTCGACCGCGAACGACACCTCGGACACCGCGTCGGACGACCGCCCGGGATAACGCACCGTCACGTCCTCGAAGCTGATCCGCCCTTCCGGTGCGACGAGCGGGCCGGACACCGGCGCCGGGGTCTCCAGCACCGAGAAGATCTCCTCGGCCGCCGCCACGCCCTCGGCCGCCGCGTGGTACTGCGCACCGACCTGGCGCAGCGGCAGGTAGGCCTCCGGCGCCAGGACGAGGATGACCAGTCCCGTGTACAGATCCATCTCGCCGTGCACCAGCCGCATGCCGATGGTCACCGCGACCAGGGCGACGGAGATCGTGGCGAGCAGTTCCAGTGCGAAGGACGAGAGGAAGGCGATCCGCAGCGTCCGCATGGTCGCCTGCCGGTACTCCCCGGTGATGCGCCGGATCGACTCGGCCTGCGCCTTGGCCCGGCCGAACACCTTGAGCGTCGGCAGTCCCGCGACGACGTCGAGGAAATGGCCGGACAGCCGGGAGAGCAGCTGCCACTGACGGTCCATCTGGGAGCGCGTGACCCAGCCGATCAGCACCATGAACAGCGGGATCAGCGGCAGGGTGGCGACGATGATCGCCGCGGACACCCAGTCCTCCGTGACGATCCGGGCGAGCACCGCCACCGGCACGACCACCGCGAGCCCGAGCTGCGGCAGATAGCGGGAGAAGTAGTCGTCGAGAGCGTCGACTCCTCGCGTGGCCAGAGCGACCAGCGAGCCGGTGCGCTGCCCGCTCAGCCACCCGGGCCCGAGCTGAGCGGCACGCTCCAGCAGCCGGCCCCGCAACTCCGACTTCACAGCCGCACTCGCCCGGTGGGCGGCGAGTTCCGTCAGCCAGGAGACGACCGCGCGTCCGATCGCGACGAGCGCCAGCAGCAGCAGCGGGGTACGCACTTCACCGGCCGAGTCACCGTGCTGAAAGGCACCGACCACGATCTCGGCGATGAGCATCGCCTGGGCGATGACCAGAGCGGCCCCGACGGCACCCAGGCCGACGACCGCCACCAGGAAGAGGCGGGTGGCGCGAGCGTACCGAATCAGACGCGGGTCGATCGGTTTCACGTGAAACACACCCTCGGTTCACCGGGTGCGGTCCGGGCGGAACCGCACCCTTTGGTCCAGACGGCATGTTTCACGTGAAACATGCCCTTCGGTACGCGAGCTCAGTGCGCGGCGTCCGCGATGTGCTGCGTGCCGATCCGCTTGCGGAACACCCAGTACGTCCACGACTGGTAGAGCAGGACCAGCGGCGTGGCGATCCCCGCGCACCAGGTCATGATCTTCAGGGTGTACGGGCTGGACGAGGCATTGGTGACCGTCAGGCTCCAGTCCGGGTCGAGCGAGGACGGCATGACGTTCGGGAAGAGCGTCAGGAAGAGCATGGCGACGGACGCCACGATGGTGAGCCCCGAGAGCGCGAATCCCCAGCCCTCACGCCCCGCCCTGACCGCCACCAGCGCCGCGACCAGGGCGCCCACCGCCACGGCCATCGCGACCAGGGACTTGCCGTCCCCGTTCTCCACCTGCGTCCAGAGCAGGAACAGCACCGCCAGCACGGCGCTCGCCGAGCCGACCCGGAGCGCCAGCCTGCGCGCCCGCTCACGGATGTCTCCCACGGTCTTGAGACCCACGAAGACCGTCCCGTGGAAGGTGAACAGCGTCAGCGTGACCAGGCCGCCCAGGAGCGCGTAGGGGTTGAGCAGGTCCCCGAGAGTGCCGACGTACTCCATGTCGGAGTCGATCTTCACCCCGCGCACGATGTTGCCGAAAGCCACGCCCCACAGGACCGCGGGAATCAGCGAGGTCCAGAAGATCGCGGTCTCCCAGTTGCGCTGCCAGCTCTCCTCGGCCCGCTTGACCCGGTACTCGAAGGCGACTCCGCGCACGATCAGGCAGAGCAGGATGACCAGCAGCGGCAGATAGAACCCGGAGAAGAGTGTCGCGTACCACTCCGGGAAGGCGGCGAAGGTCGCACCGCCCGCGGTGAGCAGCCACACCTCGTTGCCGTCCCAGACGGGACCGATCGTGTTGATCAGCACCCGCTTCTCGGTGCGGTCGCGGGCCAGCAGCTTGGTGAGCACCCCGACTCCGAAATCGAAGCCCTCCAGGAAGAAGTAACCGGTCCACAGGACGGCGATGAGGACGAACCAGACGTCGTGAAGTTCCATGACTCAGCAGCTCCCTGGGCCTAGTAGGAGAAGGCCATCGGCTTGTCGGCGTCACGGGAGTCGCCGCCGATCCTGGTGGGCGGGTTGAGGTCGGACGCGGTGAGCTCGGGCGGTCCGGCCTTCACGTACTTCACGAGCAGCCTGACCTCGATGACGGCGAGGATCGCGTACAGGGCCGTGAAGGCGATCATCGAGGTGATCACCTCGCCCTGGGAGACGCCGGGGGAGACGGCGTCGCGGGTCTGCATCACGCCGTAGACGACCCAGGGCTGGCGGCCCATCTCAGTGAAGATCCAGCCCCAGGAGTTGGCGATCAGCGGGAAGGCCATCGTCCAGAGCGCCGCGAGCCAGTACAGGCGGGTCAGCCTCGACCCCAGCGGTTGCTTCCACAGCACCAGCTGCGGCACCTCGTCCTCACCGGTCCGGTGGGCTGTCGGCAGCAGGAACTTCTTCCGTGTGAGCCACAGTCCCAGCAGGCCGAGCGAGAAGGACGCCATCCCGAAGCCGATCATCCACCGGAAGCCCCAGTAGGCGACGGGAACGATGGGCTTGTAGTCGCCGGGGCCGAACTTCTCCCGCAGGTCCTCGTTGGTGTCGTTGATGCCGGGCACGTACGACTCGAAGTCGCTGTGGGCCAGGAAGGACAGCAGACCGGGTATCTCCAGGGCGACCTTGTTGTGCCCCTCGTCGACGTCCCCGTACGCGAACACGGAGAAGGGCGCCGGCTTCTCGCCGTCCCACAGCGCCTCGGCGGCGGCCATCTTCATCGGCTGCTGCTCGTACATGACCTTGCCGAGGGTGTCTCCGCTGACGGCGGTGAGCAGGCCGCCGAGCGCCAGGGTGACCAGCCCGAGCCGGAGTGAGGTGCGCATCACAGGGATGTGCTTCTTGCGCATCAGGTGGAAGGCGGCGATGCCCACCATGAAGGCACCGCCCGTCAGGAACGCGGCCGAGAAGCTGTGGAAGACCTGGTTGAGCGCGGTGTTCTGGGTCAGCACCCGCCAGAAATCGGTGAGCTCCGCCCGTCCCTTCTCCTCGTTCATCCGGTAACCGACCGGGTGCTGCATCCACGAGTTGGCCGCGAGGATGAAGTACGCCGACAGCAGCGTGCCGATCGAGACCATCCAGATGCAGGCGAGGTGGATCTTCTTCGGCAGCTTGTCCCAGCCGAAGATCCACAGCCCGATGAAGGTGGACTCGAAGAAGAAGGCGATCAGGGCCTCGAAGGCCAGCGGGGCACCGAAGACATCACCGACGAAGCGCGAGTAGTCGGACCAGTTCATGCCGAACTGGAACTCCTGCACGATGCCGGTGACGACCCCCATCGCGATGTTGATCAGGAAGAGCTTCCCCCAGAACTTGGTGGCCCTGAGGTACTTCTCGTTCTCCGTGCGCACCCAGGCGGTCTGCAGGCCGGCGGTGAGCGCGGCGAGCGAGATCGTCAGGGGGACGAAGAGGAAGTGGTAGACGGTGGTGATGCCGAACTGCCAGCGCGCCAGGGTCTCCGGCGCAAGAGCCAATTCCACGTCGTCAGTCTCCTTACGTCACCGCCGTGGCCCGGCGGCCGCTTGCCCTCTTTGTCACGCACATCACGGAGCAAACGGGGCACGCTTGTGAACGCGTTCACATTCACAAGCAATTATGACGCATGCCCGTTCGAAGCCTGACCGGTGGGGGGCCCGTAAGCGGGACGGACGGCCCTCGGGAGCAAAGATGCAGGTCAGCGCACCCGGGCGTCTTCGCGAAGGGGGGACACCCGAAGAAGGGGAGCACTCAGGAAGGGCCCCGTTGGAGAAAGGCCCCGACGGGGCCGGCCCCGGACGAGACGCCCGGGGCCGGGGTCGCTCGGGAGGGCACCGAAGCCCCTCTCCCGGAAGCGGCGATGGCTAGAGGTCCTTGCGGAACCCCTCCGCCACCTTCAGGAAGATGTCGTTCGCCTCCGCCTCGCCGATCGTCGCCCGCATGCCCTCGCCGGCGAACGGCCGCACGACGACACCGGCCTGCTCACAGGCGGCGGCGAAGTCGAGCGTGCGCTCCCCCAGTCGCAGCCAGACGAAGTTCGCCTGCGTCTCGGGCACCGTCCAGCCCTGACCACGCAGCGTCTCGACCACCCTCTGGCGCTCGCACACCAGGGAGCCGACCCGGCCGAGCAGCTCGTCCTCGGCCCGCAGCGAGGCGATGGCCGCCTCCTGGGCGAGCTGGCTCACTCCGAAGGGCACGGCCGTCTTGCGCAGCGCGGCGGCGACGGGCTCGTGGGCGATCGCGAAGCCGACCCGCAGGCCCGCGAGGCCGTACGCCTTGGAGAAGGTGCGCAGCACGCACACATTGGGCCGCTGCCGGTAGATCTCGACACCGTCCGGCACCTCGGGATCGCGGATGAACTCCCGGTACGCCTCGTCCAGGACCACCAGCACATCGCTCGGCACCCGGTCGAGGAACCGTTCCAGCTCGGCCCGGCGCACCACGGTGCCGGTGGGGTTGTTGGGGTTGCAGACGAAGATCAGCCGGGTCCGGTCGGTGATCGCGTCCGCCATCGCGTCCAGGTCGTGCACGTCGCCCGGGGTCAGCGGCACCCGCACCGAGGTCGCCCCGCTGATCTGCGTGATGATCGGGTACGCCTCGAAGGACCGCCAGGCGTAGACGACCTCGTCGCCCGGCCCGCTGGTCGCCTGCAGGAGCTGCTGGGCGACCCCGACCGAGCCGGTGCCCGTGGCCAGGTCCGAGAGGGGCACCCCGAAACGGTTCGACAGCTCCTCCATCAGGCCCGTGCAGGCCATGTCCGGGTAGCGGTTGAAGGACCCGGCAGCGGCGGTCACACTCTCCATCACGCCGGGCAGCGGCGGGTAGGGGTTCTCGTTCGACGACAGCTTGTAGGCCACCGGTCCGTCGGCCGCGGCGGCCTTGCCGGGCTTGTAGGTGGGGATCCCCTCCAGCTCGGCACGCAGCTTGGGGCTCGTCTCGCTCACCGCAGTCCTCCTCGCAACCACCACCGGCTCATGACCCTCGACCGGCATCCAATGCTTCTCACCTTATGAGGATTCGGGCCCGCTGCGAATGGGCTGTGGACAGCCGCTCGCATCCGGACGGTCATCCCCACCCGAAGTCGGACGAGCGGTGCAAAACAGGGGGGCGCATCGTCCGCATCGTCACACGCCGGTGGCTCGCGCCGTGGCGCGCATCCCTCGTGAAGGTGAGTTGAGACCTCTTCGAAACCTGGCCAACTTGGCAGGCCCATGCGCGCCGACAAGTCACGTACTGGCATGGAATCGTTCAAAGGCCATTCTTTCCAAGGCAGTTGGGGCTTTTTGATCATGCAGAAACGTGACTGTCAACGCCTGCATATGCGTCCGCACTACCCCACCGCATGAGCCCTACTATCGGCTCGCCATGACAGCAGCAGGGAAGCACCAGGTGAGCCGGGCGGACACTCCCCGCCGAGGCGGACGGCCGGGCCGGGCGGGCATCAGAGACGTGGCCGCTGCCGCCGGAGTCTCCATCACGACCGTCTCCGACGCCCTCAACGGCAAGGGCCGGCTGCCGGACGCCACCCGACGCCATGTCCGAGAGGTCGCCGACCGGTTGGGCTATCGCCCCTCCGCCGCGGCCCGAACGCTCCGTACCGGCAAGTCAGGGCTCATCGGCCTGACCGTCACGACGTACGGGGATGAACCTTTCACCTTCACCGAGTTCGCCTACTTCGCGGAGATGGCCAGAGCCGCCACCTCCGCCGCCCTCGCCCGGGGCTACGCCCTGGTCATCCTGCCCGCCACCTCCCGGCACGACGTGTGGTCGAACGTCGCCCTGGACGGCACGGTGGTCATCGACCCGTCCGACCACGACCCGGTGGTCAGCGAACTGGTCCGCCAGGGCTTACCCGTCGTCTCCGACGGCCGCCCGGCCGGCTCGCTCCCCGTGACCGCCTGGGTCGACAACGACCACGAGGCGGCAGTCCTCGGCATCCTCGACCACCTGGCCGACGCCGGCGCCCGCCGGATCGGCCTCCTCACCGGCACCACCACGGACACCTACACCCACCTCTCCACGAGCGCGTATCTGCGCTGGTGCGAGCGGGTCGGCCAGGACCCGGTGTACGAGGCCTACCCGGCACACGACCCGTGCGCCGGCGCCGTTGCCGCCGACCGGCTGCTCGCCCGGCCCGACCGCCCCGACGCCGTCTACGGCCTCTTCGACCCGAACGGCACCGATCTGCTCGCCGCGGCCCGCCGCTACGGCCTGCGCGTCCCGGAGGACCTCCTGCTCGTCTGCTGCAGCGAGTCCACCGTCTACGCCAGCACCGAACCGCCCATCACCACGCTCTCCCTGAAGCCCCGCCGGATCGGCACGGCCGTGGTCCAGCTCCTCATCGATGCCATCGAAGGTCTCGAGTCGGACCGTCCGGTCGAGCAGGTGATACCGACGGAACTGATCGTGCGGACGTCCTCCGAGCGACGTCCGCCCCGTACGACGGTCAGCCCGCCCAGGTCGCCGGAGGAGGGCTGAGTCACCGGGCGATGGCGCCGGGTCACGCGTGACGGGGCCGGAGCCGGGCGGTCAGCACCTCCCAATTCGGGCAAAAAGCACGGTGAACCGAAGTGTTGCTCCGATTCACCACCCCTGGGTCATCACATGGCGCGATCCGCATTCCTATGATGGGCGGACGACACCGCGGGCCGCTGCGACCAGGCAGTCCGATGCGGTGCAGATGCGGCGCGATGGTGGAGGGGTCGATGACTCAGGGGGCCGGTCAGGGACCCGAGGTGGTGCGCACGGCGACGCTGCGCGACTTCCGGGTTCCCGCGTACGTCCACGAGACCGGTCCGTACGCGCAGAGCTCGCCCCCGGAGGAGGGCGTGCCGGCCGCCCAGGAACCGGCGGAGTACACGCCCACGCAGCGCGACCTGCCCGTCATCAACCGAGGTGACACGCTTCAGGTCGCCGTCGATCCCGCCGCCGCTGCGGCCCCCCAGCCCGCCGAAGGGCCCGGCCCGCTGTACGTCGTCGGCGACGTCCACGGCTACCTCGACCAACTCGTCGCCGCCCTCCAGGCGCAGGGCCTCGTCGACGCGGCGGGCAGCTGGTGCGCGGGCACGTCCCGGCTGTGGTTCCTCGGCGACTTCACGGACCGCGGCCCGGACGGCATCGGTGTCATCGACCTGGTGATGCGGCTGTCCGCCGAGGCTGCCGCGGTCGGCGGCTACTGCAAGGCCCTCATGGGCAACCACGAACTGCTGCTCCTCGGCGCCAAGCGGTTCGGCGACACCCCCGTCAACTCCGGCGCGGGCACCGCCACCTTCCAGGCCGCCTGGCTGCTCAACGGCGGCCAGAAGACCGACATGGACCGTCTCCAGGACCACCATCTGCAGTGGATGGCCCGCCTGGACGCCATGGAGATCTCCGACGGACACCTCCTGGTGCACTCCGACACCACCGCCTATCTCGACTACGGCGACTCCATCGAAGCGGTCAACGACACCGTCCGCGAGACCCTCACACGCAACGACGCCGACGAGTGCTGGGACCTCTTCCGCAAGTTCACCAAGCGCTTCGCCTTCCGCGACGACGGTGGCGCCGAGGCGGTCCGCTCACTCCTCGACACCTACGGCGGTGCACGCATCGTCCATGGCCACAGCCCGATTCCCTACCTGCTGGGCGAGGTCGGCTCGGAGGACGGCGAGGACAGCGCGGGCCCCACGGTCGAAGGCCCGCACATCTACGCCGACGGACTGGCCATCGCCATGGACGGCGGAGTGACCATGGCCGGAAAGCTGCTGGTCCAGCAACTCCCCCTGGATGCCTGAACGGTCGACGGTCCGGCATCCCCCGCGAAAGAACCCCGCTGGCCAGGGGGCAATTTCCGGAAACCCCCTGTCACCGTGTACCCTCCCCGCTCTACCATCGGCTTGTCCGTAGCAGGCTCCCCTCCGTTTCTGCCCGACGGCTCGTCAGCGTGCGAGCCACCAGCCCTACGGAGCATCGGGGGATGCACATGAACAGCGTTCCGCAGCACCTGTTGAGCGAGGACCGCCAGGACTACGAGCGGCTCCTCGATGAGGCGCTGCGCTCCGCACCGCACCGTCCGGAACTCGCCGCTGTCGGCGAGCGGCTCAACCCCGAGCAACTGCGCACCATGGCCCTCGACGCCACGGCTCTCATCACGGCGGCCGCGGCGACCGAGTACCAGCGCTATGTGAAGGTCCGCCAGGACCTGCGCCACCCGGCGCCGTCCGCCCCACCCGTGCGCGAGGAGCCCGGCTCCGCGGAGCCCGGCACGAGCGCGGTGGGGCTCGCCACCACCGTGGGGGAGGCCGCCGAGACGGCCGGAGCCGGTGCCATCGCCGTCGTCGCGGTACTCGCTCCCGTGCTCGCCGGGACGGCCGCGGTGATATTCCTGCTCGTGGGCTACCTCCTCAAGTTGCTCGATCCAGAGCCGGCTTTCGCCGGCACCCTCCTGACCACCGGGTGGGTCTTCGGCGCGGTCACGGCCGCCGCGATCCTGGTGGCCGCGGTGGGACTCCTGCTCACCGCGCTGCGCGACGGCGGCTCCTCACTCCAGGCCGACGACCGGGGCGAGGTGAACGAGGAGGTGGACCGGGCGGGGGACGCCTGGCGGGAGGCCCTGCTGGAGCGCGGCATCCTGCCGTTCCTCCGGGAGGCACTGGCCGGTACGGAGACGCCCGCCGTGCACCGCACGTCCCCGGAACGGACCAGCCGTATGCCCCACCTGGGCTACAACCGGCCGGGGTTCAGCAGCCCGGACGGCGGCCCCGCGGCCGGTCCCCGTCCGAGCTACAGCAGTCCGGACTTCTCCAGCCCGGACTTCGGAGGCCCGGAACACCAGCCGGAGTGACACCCGCCCGGGTGGCTCCCCGAAGCGGCGGTCCCGCCTGCGCCCCAGCGGGCCTGGATACCCGTCACGGAAACCGGCGGTGAGCCGCCGGCGGCGTCCCGCCGGGCGACCGCCCGTGGGACACCGCCGTGCCCTCGGCCGGCCGGGCTCAGTCCGCCAGCGGGAGATAGACCCGGTTGCCCGCCGCCGCGAACTCCTTGGACTTCTGCGCCATGCCCTCCTCGATCTCCGCCGGCGAACGCCCGTGCTCACGGCGGATGTCGTGCGAGATCTTCATGGAGCAGAACTTCGGCCCGCACATCGAGCAGAAGTGGGCCGTCTTGGCGGGCTCGGCCGGCAGCGTCTCGTCGTGGAACTCCCGCGCCGTGTCCGGATCGAGGGCCAGATTGAACTGGTCCTCCCACCGGAACTCGAAGCGGGCGTCGGACAGCGCGTCGTCCCACTCCTGCGCGCCCGGGTGCCCCTTGGCGAGGTCTGCCGCGTGAGCCGCGATCTTGTACGTGATGACGCCGGTCTTCACGTCGTCGCGGTTGGGCAGTCCGAGGTGCTCCTTGGGCGTGACGTAGCAGAGCATCGCCGTGCCCCACCAGGCGATCATCGCGGCACCGATGCCGGAGGTGATGTGGTCGTACGCCGGGGCGACGTCCGTCGTCAGCGGGCCGAGCGTATAGAACGGAGCTTCATCGCAGATCTCCTGCTGAAGGTCGATGTTCTCCTTGATCTTGTGCATGGGGACATGCCCCGGGCCCTCGATCATGGTCTGTACGTGAAAACGCTTCGCGACCCTGTTGAGTTCCCCGAGCGTCCTCAACTCCGCGAACTGCGCGGCGTCGTTGGCGTCGGCGATCGACCCGGGCCGCAGCCCGTCGCCGAGCGAGTACGTGACGTCGTAGGCGGCGAGAATCTCGCAGAGTTCCTCGAAGTTCTCGTAGAGGAAGCTCTCCTTGTGGTGCGCCAGGCACCAGGCCGCCATGATCGAGCCGCCCCGCGAGACGATGCCGGTCTTGCGGTTCGCGGTGAGCGGGACGTACTGCAGGCGCACGCCCGCATGGACCGTCATGTAGTCCACGCCCTGCTCGGCCTGCTCGATGACCGTGTCCTTGTAGATCTCCCAGGTGAGCTCCTCGGCACGGCCGTCGACCTTCTCCAGCGCCTGGTACAGCGGCACGGTGCCGATGGGTACGGGGGAGTTCCGCAGCACCCACTCACGGGTGGTGTGGATGTTGCGCCCGGTGGACAGGTCCATGACCGTGTCCGCGCCCCACTGGGTGGCCCAGGTCATCTTGTCCACCTCCTCCTCGATGGAGGACGTGACCGCCGAGTTGCCGATGTTGGCGTTCACCTTCACCAGGAACCTCTTGCCGATGATCATCGGCTCGATCTCCGGGTGGTTGACGTTCGCGGGCAGGACCGCCCGGCCGGCCGCGATCTCCTCGCGGACGACTTCGGGGTCGACGTTCTCGCGGACCGCCACGAACTCCATCTCGGGGGTGATCTCGCCGCGGCGGGCGTACGCGAGTTGCGTGACGGCCTCTCCGGGGCGCCCCCGGCGCGGCTGACGCGGCCGTCCGGGGAAGACCGCGTCCAGGTTGCGCAGCCCGCCGCGTGGTGAGGTGTGCTTGATGCCGTCGTCCTCGGGGCGCACGGCACGGCCCGCGTACTCCTCGGTGTCACCGCGCGCGATGATCCAGTTCTCGCGCAGCGGCGCCAGTCCCCTGCGTACGTCGGTGGCGACGGCCGGATCGGTGTACGGGCCGGAGGTGTCGTACAGCGTGACCGACTGCCCGTTCGTGAGGTGCACCTGACGGACCGGCACCCGCAGGTCGGGGCGCGAACCCTCGACGTACGCCTTGTGCCAGCCGATGGACTTCCCGGCCTCGCCGTTCGGGAGCGAGGCGGGTGCCCCGTCCGTCTGGCTGGAGACAGGCGTGCTTACGTCCTTGTTGGTCATGAGACCTACTCCCTACGCCGGCATTACCCGGTAACAGGTTCAGCGGTCGACGCAGCGATGTCCGTCCGCCGATGTTTCATGTGAAACATCGCTGAGACGAAGGTCAGCGCCCTCTCAGCCCGGTGCTCCGAGCTCCCGCGTGTGCAAAGGTGCCTCCACGCTAGCGTCATATCTGGCGCGGTGAACAGAGGGCCCCCTGCGTTCTTGCGATGATCGGTCGGTGACCACGACGCAGCAGCCCCCGTTCCCACCGTCCGACCCGCCGCACGGGCACGGCGCGGGCCCAGGAGCCAACCGCGGCCCTGGACACGCACCCGGGCACGGACCGGGTCCCGGTGACAGTTCCCGAAGCGGACGGGCGGGTGGCGGAAGCGGCCCGGCGTCAGGCGGCCCCAGCGGCCCGGACGGCGGGGGCGGCCCGGACGGGGGAGGCAGCCACGGGCCGGGCCACGGAGGTGGTCACGGCGGCGGCCACGGTCACTCGCACAGCCACGGACCCGCCGCCCCGGTCTCCCGGCATCTGCGCAAGGTCATCGCCGCGGTGCTGATCCCCTTCGCGGCCGCGGTCGTCGTGGGTCTCGTGGTGCTGTGGCCGGGCGGCGCGCCCTCGCACGAGCGCACGGGCGTCGGTTTCGACCGGCAGTCCCAGGAAGCCACGGTCACCAGGGTCGACAAGGTGGACTGCAAGTCCGTCAACGCCTCGGGAGACACCCCGACCGGTGACACCTCCACCGCCGAGGGCTCCTCCGCGCAGCAGCAGGCGACGGGCGACTGCAAGAAGGCGACGATCAGGATCGACACCGGCAAGGACAAGGGCCGCACCTTCACCGAGATCGTCCAGCCGGACCAGTCACGGCAGTTGCACCAGGGCGAGAAGGTCGTCGTCGCGTACGAACCCTCCGCGCCCGCGAACCTGCAGTACTCGGTCACCGACGTGAACCGCAAGTTCCCCATGGTGTTGCTCGCCGGGATCTTCGCGCTGGCCGTCGTGGTGGTGGGCCGGCTGCGCGGACTCATGGCGCTGGTCGCGCTGGCCGTGAGCTTTCTCATCCTGACGTCCTTCATCCTGCCCGCGATCCTGCAGGGCTCGAACCCGCTGGTCGTGGCGGTGGTCGGAGCCAGCGCGATCATGCTGATCGCGCTCTACATGTGTCACGGCCTGTCGGCACGCACCTCGGTCGCGGTGCTCGGCACGCTGCTCTCGCTGCTGCTGATCGGCGTACTCGGTTCGGGATTCATCGACTGGGCCGCACTGACCGGCAACGTGGACGACAACACGGGCCTGATCCACGGCCTGTATCCGTCCATCGACATGAGCGGCCTGCTGCTCGCGGGCGTCATCATCGGCTCGCTCGGTGTGCTCGACGATGTGACGGTCACCCAGACCTCCGCCGTCTGGGAACTGCACCAGGCGGACCCGACCCTGGGCTGGCGCGGGCTGTACCGGGCGGGCATCCGGATCGGCCGCGACCACATCGCCTCCGTCGTCAACACCCTGGTACTGGCGTACGCGGGCGCGGCCCTGCCCCTGCTGCTGCTCTTCTCGATCGCTCAGAGCAGCGTCGGCACGGTCGCCAACAGCGAGCTGGTGGCGGAGGAGATCGTGCGCACCCTGGTCGGCTCGATCGGTCTGGTGGCCGCGGTCCCGGTGACCACCGCCCTGGCCGCTCTGGTCGTCTCCGCGGACCGCAGGGAGACCGCGGGGACCACGGCACCCGCAGGTGTCAAAACCCCGGCGCGCAACAGGAAGGGCCGGCGCCGCAAGCACTGAGGGGTGAGGAAGCCGTACTTCTCCCGGAAAGGTCCGAGGGCGCTTCAGCCCGCGCTCTGCTCCTCCGCCAGGATGCGGTCGAGGGCCTCGTCGAGATGGGTGTCGAAGTCGGCGAGGGAACACTCCTGCCCCAGGGGCACCAGCTTGTCCGTACGGTCGAGAAAGGCCACGAGCGGGGCGGCGCCCGACCGGAACAGCGCGTGGTCGCAGCCGACCTGAAGCCGGATCAGCACCTCGCCGAACGCCTCGGGGTCGGCCGGGGCGATGTGCACGTCCCCGTCACCGCACGGCCGCCCCACGCCGTCGATCAGGAGCTCCCGCCCGAACGCCCAGGTCACCGGAGCATCACCGGGCAGATGAAAGGTCAGCCGCACGGCGAAGGGATCACAGGTCTCATAGCGGAGCTCCACCGGAATGCGGAACGAGAGCTCCTCCGAGACGAGAAAGCTCATCATGACCTCTGCCTGCACCGACTCGCGCATCGTCAACCCCGTCATTTGCCGCCGACTGGCCAGGAATCATCCTCCTGACACCGCTGGCATCTTGCTCACCGTACACGGCATATCACAAGGAGTGAGTTTTCAGATGCTGATAGAGATCGTCAGCGCCCCCAGCATCCGGCCGATCTCGGCCTGGAGTTGCCGGGCTGTCGGCAGCAGCCGCTCGACCTGATGAAAGGGCAGGGAAATGGCCACGGTCCCGGCGGTTGCCCCGGCGGTGATGGGGAGCGCCGCACACACCGTCCCCAGGGCGTATTCCTGCCGCTCGACGATCGGTTCCATCCGCCCCGTCCTTTCCAGGCGGCGCAACAGGGTGCGTTCGTCACGCACCGTGTTCGGAGTGATGGACTGCACCGGGTAGCGGTCGAGGTGGTCCCGCCGAGCCCCCCCGTCCAGTTGGGACAGCAGGCACTGGCCGATCGCGTGGGCGTGCCCGGTCTCCCGGAAGTCCGCCCACTCCGCGACCGCCGGGCTGCCCGGGGTGTCGGCGACGGACACGACCTCGATCTCACCGTCGCGGTAGACGGCGTAGTAGACGGGTACGCCGAGGGCTTCGCTCCATCGGGCCAGCGCGTCATTCACCGTGCTGCGACGTTTCTGCTGGGCTCCACTGCTGCTCAGCCGCTCGGCCGCCTCGCCGAGGTGGAAGAGCCCCTTCTCGCGGCGCAGATAACCCTCGTGCACCAGCGTGCGCAGCAGGTGGTACGCCGTGGGAAGCGCGAGCCCCGCCTCGCGGGCGAGCTGTTTGGCGGGGGCTCCGCTCTCCCGTGCGGCCACGGCCTCCAGCAGCCGCATCGCGCGCTGCACGGAACCGATGAGGGTCGTGGAGTGCGGTTCCGGGGACGCGGCCTCGGTGGGCGACGTACGCGGCTGGACGGGCGGGACCCGCGTCCCCGCCGGGGCGTTCGACCGCTGGACGGGTGGAGCGGGTGATTCTGCGGGTGCGGTGTCAACCGTGGCCAAGGGTCACTCCCGGAGCGCGAGGAGGGCCGCCCGTGCGGGGGGACACGGGAGGGGTGTGCGCCGCCCGCGGGGGTCGACCCCGCGTCGAATCCGGACTTTAACCGCCTGCCACCACTCACCGGCCGCCGTGGCGGGAAACTTCCCCCTGCCGAGGGAACCTCAGCTTCCCGTCACCCGCTCCCCGTAACCGATGCGGGAGCCTCGGTTCGGCGTCACCAGTCGCTGCGCGACGAGGAACTCGACATGAACTTCCTTACGACATAGATGAGTCCGCCCACCAGCGCGACGAAGACCAGCACCTTGAAGAGCAGCCAGATCACCACGCTGACGACGCTGACTATCACGCTGCCGAACACGACCAGGGCGATGACCGGCACCGCGACCCACTTCACCCACCACGGCATACTGCTGAAGATCTCTCGCATCGCCCCGTCCTTGCCTTTCCGCCCCGTCGCCCCTGGTCCGGGGCAGTGATTCCGGGTTCTTCGCATCCGGAATCACCGACTTCCGGCATCTCCGACGTCCTGCCTTCGATGCTAGGGCCGGGAAGGGGCCCGGCGGGGGCCCTGCACCCCTTGTCCGCCCCTGATCGGCCCCCTAGGGAACCCTGAGGCGGAACTCAGCTCTCGGGCGGAGAGAACACCACCAGAACCCGCAGGTCCTCGGTGATGTGGTGGAACTTGTGGGCCACCCCCGCGGGGACGTAGACGACACTGCCGCGCCCGACCTGGGTCGTCTCCAGGCCGACCGTGATCGAGGCGCGCCCGCTGACGACGAGGTACACCTCGTCCTGCTGGTGCGGCTTCTGCGGATCCACTTCGCCCGCGTCGAGCGCGTACAGGCCCGCGGACATGTTCCGCTCGCGCAGGAACTGCAGATACGCGCCGTCGTTGGCGGCGCGTTCCGCCTCCAGTTCGTCCAGCCGGAATGCCTTCATCGACCTCGTCCGCTCCTGTGCGCAGCCGGCCGCCGTCACGGCCGTACTGATGAATCGATCTCTTCTGCCACGATCAGACACATGAAGGATTTCGTAGTCAAGACGATCGCCAACGCGGGCGCCCTGGCCGTCGCCGTATGGCTGCTCGACAAGATCACTCTGACCGGTGACAGCACCGGCGGTAAAGCCGGCACCCTGCTCCTGGTCGCGCTGGTTTTCGGCCTGGTGAACGTCCTGGTCAAGCCGGTCGTCAAGATCCTGACGTTCCCGCTCTTCGTCCTCACCCTCGGCCTGATCACTTTCGTGGTCAACGCCCTGATGCTGCTGCTGACCTCGTGGCTGGCCGACGGGCTCGACCTCGGTTTCCACGTCGACGGGTTCTGGACGGCCGTGCTGGGCGGTCTGATCATCTCGCTGGTGTCCTGGGCACTGAACGTCGTCCTGCCCGACAGCGAGGACTGAGTGCCCGTCCGGCGGCCGCGTATACGGACGCCTCCAATCCGTATGACGGACGTATGAACTGCTTCGAGGGATGCCCTGAGAAGGTGGAGGCGGCGAGCAGCAGAACTGCCCGCCTCGACAGACCGGCACGTGAAGGGACGGGCAGCATGACATCCGGGGATTTCGGTACGGAGACCGGTGACGGCACGCGCGCGGTGCGGGCCGGACTGCCCGAACCCGTCAAGTACGAGCCGACCCTCCCGGGGCCCGTCTTCGCGGCGCACTTCCACCTTCCGGGCGACCCCACGGGCCCGTACACCTACGGCCGGGACGAGAACCCGACCTGGACGCTCCTCGAGCGGGCGATCGGCGAGCTCGAGGCACCCTCGCTGAGTGACGTCACCACGCTCGCCTTCCCGTCGGGCATGGCCGCCATCTCGGCGGTCCTCTTCTCCCAGCTGAGCGCCGGCGACATCGTGGTCCTTCCGGACGACGGCTACCAGGTGCTGCCCCTGGTGCGCGAGCAGCTGACCGCCTACGGCATCGAGGTGCGCACCGCGCCTACCGCGGGCGACGCGCAGCTCGACGTTCTCGACGGAGCGAAGCTGCTGTGGATCGAGACCCCCTCGAACCCGGGGCTCGACGTGTGCGACGTGCGGCGGCTCGTCGCGGCCGCTCACGCCCAGGGGACCCTCGTCGCCGTCGACAACACCCTGGCGACCCCGCTCGGCCAGCGACCGCTGGAACTGGGCGCCGACTTCTCCGTGGCCAGCGGCACCAAAATGCTCACCGGGCACGGCGATGTCCTGCTCGGCTACGTCAGCGGGCGCGACGCCGAGCTGATGGTCCCCGTGCGCCGCTGGCGCAAGATCGTGGGGGCGATCCCCGGCCCCATGGAGGCCTGGCTGGCGCACCGCTCGCTCGCCACGCTCCAGTTGCGTGCCGACCGGCAGAACGCCAACGCCCTCGTGATCGCCGAGGCGCTGCGCGGCCGCTCCGAGGTGAGCGGGCTGCGCCATCCCGGGCTGCCCGGCGACCCCTCGCACAAGATCGCCTCGCAGCAGATGCGGCGATTCGGGTGCG
Source organism: Streptomyces sp. NPDC005551 (assembly GCF_042871785.1). Taxonomy (NCBI): domain Bacteria; kingdom Bacillati; phylum Actinomycetota; class Actinomycetes; order Kitasatosporales; family Streptomycetaceae; genus Streptomyces; species Streptomyces sp. NPDC005551. The sequence continues at coordinate 200,615 of NZ_JBIAJE010000004.1, forward strand.
TGGTGTCCTTCACGCTGCCCACGCGTGAGCGTGCCGAGCGTTTTCTGGGCGCGCTGCGGCTCGTGGACGACGCGACCAGCTTCGGCGGGGTGCGGTCCACGGCGGAGCGGCGCGGCCGGTGGGGCGGGGACGCGGTGCCGGAGGGCTTCATCCGTTTCTCGGCCGGCGCCGAGGACCCGCAGGACCTCGTGGCGGACGTGCTGCGCGCGCTCGACGAGTCGGCGCGGTGACCGCCTCCTGAGAGCGACCGACCGGTCCGCTGGTGCGCGCGGGACGACGGCGAAGGTTTTCCGCTCCGCGCGCAAGACGGTCCGAGCCTCCCCCCTCGTGGCTCGGACCGTCACGGCTCCGTGCGCGAAGAACCGTGCCTACAAGGCTAGTTGACTTGGTGTCAGTATCCAATCACGGTGGCGACAGAGATCTATCGATCTATATAAACCTGGCCGTCACGACGGCCCGCCCCCAAGGTGCCCCGCTCACCGCGACTCCGCTCTGCCCGGAACTCCGGCCATGCCGCACATCGCGCGGGCGTACGAGGGGCTGCTGCGCGCCGCAGGGGAGTGGAGCTGAGGACGAGGCCTGGCCTCCGGTCGACACACGACGGCGCGAGGGCCCTTCTGGCGCTCCCGCAGCGTCGCGATGTTTCACGTGGAACCAACCGGGCCACATTCCTCCCATGACCGTCCGACCCGTGGTCAAGCGCACCGCCCGCGCCATCCTGCTCGATGGCGACGATCTCATTCTGATCAAACGCACCAAGCCCGGCGTCGATCCCTACTGGCTCACCCCGGGTGGCGGGGTCGAGCCGGAGGACACGACCGTCGTCGACGCACTCCACCGGGAGCTTCACGAGGAACTCGGCGCCAAGATCATCGACGTGGTGCCCTGCTTCGTGGACACCGTCGAGCACATCGGGGAGGACGGGGGCGCGACCGGCGTGAAGGTCCAGCACTTCTTCGTGTGCCACCTCGAGTCCATGGATCCCGCTCAGCGGCACGGGCCGGAGGTGGACGACCCGTGCGGCGAGTACGAGATCGTGCGGATCCCCTTCACCCGGGTCGGCATCGCCTCCGTGCACCTCGTCCCGCTGTCCCTGCGGCACTACCTCGACGCCAACATCGAGGGTGTGCGGGCGATGCACGCCCCGGATCTGGGCTGACGTTCGTCCGGACTGCGCTCTCGGTACTCGGCGTCAGGCGCCCGCCGAGACCAGTTCCTCCACCGAGTCGTGCCGGATGCGGTTCGACGGAATGCCGATGTCCCGCAACGCGTCCACCCCACTGCGGATCATGCCTGGGGGGCCGGCGAGGTAGGCGTCGTATTCGTTCCACGGCCCGTACTCGCGTACGGCATCGGGGAGCTGCAGGTGCGCCTGCTGGTCGACGATCGGACGCACCGACAGCCAGGGATGGCTCTGCTGGAGCCGGAGCATCGTGTCGATGTCGTACAGATCGTGCCCCGTACGAGCGCCGTAGAAGACCTCCACGGTGCGCCGCTCGCCGTGCTCGGCGACATCCTCGACCAGGGCCTTGATGGGGGCTATGCCGGTGCCACCGCCCAGGCAGAGCAGCCCGCTCTCCGTGGTGTGGTCGACGGTCATCGTGCCCGCCGGCGGGCCGAGCCGGACGATGTCGCCGGGCCGGGCACGGTGGACCAGCGCGTTGGACACCCAGCCCGCCGGGACCGCTTTCACGTGGAACGACAGCAGCCCGTCGGAGCGCGGTGCCGAGGCGAACGAGTAGTGCCGCCAGATCCGCGGCCACCAGGGCGTCTCCATGCTTGCGTACTGACCGGCGAGGAAGGGGTAGGGCTGGTCCGGGCGCACGGTGAGCACGGCGATGTCCGGGGTCCGCAGTTCGTGCGATACGACTTCCGCGTGCCACCAGGCCGGAGCACGCAGTTCGTCGGCGGCCGCCGCATCGATCATGACCTGGGAGATCGTCGTGTACGCCCGCACCCAGGCCGCCTCGGTCTGCTCGTCCCAGACCGAGGAGGCGTACCGGCTCAGCGAACCGATGAGGCACTCGCCGACGGCCGGGTAGTGCTCGGGGCGCGTGCCGTACTTGCGGTGGCCCCGGCCGAGGTTCTGCAGGTATGCAACAAGAACGTCGGTGTTGTCGATGTGCTCGGCCGCGGTGAGCAGGGCCCTGAGCAGCCGGTCCCGCTGTGTGTCCATCGCCGCCGGGAAGAGGGACCGCAGGTCGGGGTGGCGCACGAAGAGCAGCGCGTAGAAGTACGAGGTGACCTTGTCGGCGACCGGGCCGATCTCCGCCATGGTCCGTTGGATCAGCACCGCGTCGGGGGAAGCGGACGCCATGGGCCCGGGACGCTGTGCGGCCTCGGGCGGTTCGGGAACCGGGGCGTACGGGCGAGGGGTGTGCCGTTCGGTCTCGGCGGAGTCGGCCCCCGGGCCGGTGGCTCCCTGCGCGGGCTCGGACCGCGGTGCCCCGGCGGGTACAGGGCCGGGCCGGCGCGTCTCGTCGGACGGGGCATGGGCGGGCCGGGGTGCCTCGCCGGGCGCAGTGGCCGCAGGTGTCACGGCAGGGGGTACGACGGGCAGCGTCTCCCCTATTCGTTCCGGCCCCGCCGCACTCTCGCCGGGCACGGACCTGCCGCGCGGTCTCATACCCGCCAGGCGGCTGCCCTCGGTCGCGTGCGTCTCCCCGGTGGGGGACTCGGGCTTGGTGCGCGGTGTGAACCAACCGCCTCCGCCGTCGCCGCCGGGCGCGCCGTTGTCGGCCGGCGTTGTGGTCGGAGCGTCCATACTGTGCCTCGCCTCGAACATCTTTCGGTCGGTCTGCGCACCCCCTCGGGGGAGATGGATGCTTTCCCCCGCAGACGGTGCCCTTTGCATCCCCGTTCAGTCCCGTCGGTCGATGCGGCCACATTTGAGCCGGGTTACTGCCCTTGCGGACACGTAAGACGAGAGTGTGACATTGGCCGCACCAGCATCTCGCAGCGTCCCATCACCGACCGGCGGTCGTCCTCATAGCGAAAAGCGCGGTCTTCGATCTCTCCGTCCCGTTACGCTGCCTCGGCCTGTACTCGCGATCGGTAGTTCCGTCCCCCGCCCGCACGCGAATCGAAGTCGACCCTACCGGCCGACGGCACGCACAGAGTCCTCTCCTGCTCGATCCCGAATTCGACGGCCCAGCCGTCAATTCCGCAATTATCTCGACGGACGGGTGGACCCTTTCGCTGACGTGCGGTGTTTCACGTGAAACATCGGCCCGCACCGGTGCGGCCTTGCCTGAACTGGCCAGAAGAACAGTCGTGTCCGTGCAAACCGGTGGACGTCATGGGTGCCTGTCGTACAGCCTGACCTGCGTGTCGACACCTCCCCTCGCTGCGCAGCCCATCCGCCGCCTCACGCTCCGTGATCTCACCGCTTGCGCCGACCTGTCCGAGAACCGCGGATGGCCTCGCGAAGAACACAAATGGGGTTTCCTGCTGACAGCAGGGGCCGGATACGGCATCGACGATCCCCTGGGCGGGCTCGTCGCCGCCTGTGTCGTCACCGAGTACGGGCCACGGGACCGCCCCGACCTGAGCGCGATCGGCATGGTGCTCGTCGCCGACCGGTATGCGCGCCAGGGTGTCGGCCGCCGGTTGATGCGCCATGTCGTCGCAGAGATGGGCCCCACCCCGCTGACTCTCCACGCGACCCCCTACGGCCGGCCTCTCTACGAGGAGCTGGGCTTCAAGACCACCGGTCGGGCCGAGATGGTCCGGGGCCACTTCGTCCCGGACGGGGAGGGACCGCAGGTCGCCACGCGCTCCGCGACCGCCGAGGATCTCCCCGCCATCCTGCGGTTGGACGAAGAGGTCTTCGGGTGCGACCGCACTCCCGTGATCACCCGGTTGCCGGCCTTCGCGGATCAGCTGCGCGTCGCCGAGGAGAAGAGCCGCATCACCGGTTACGCGGCCGCCTGGCCGAACATGGAGACCCACGTCGTGGGTCCGCTGATCGCCCGGGACACGGAGACGGCGAAGGCGCTCATCGCCGCACTGGCGGCGCACACGGACCGTCCCCTGCGCACCGACATCGACGTCCGCCACGGTGAGCTCCTGAGCTGGGCCAAGGACCACGGCTTGGAGCCCGTCGCCTTCAACGCGGTCATGACGTACGGGATCGCGGAACTGCCCGGTGACTGGACGCGACGCTTCGCCCCGTTGACCGTGGCGGCTGGCTGAGGGGGCAACATCGCAGGAGCCGGTCCCAGAACAGGGGGACCGGCTCCTGCGACTAGTGGGCCCGGGTCACGCAAGGGCCTCCACAGCCGTCATGGCGAAGCCGTGGTCCTGCTCGGGTGCTCCTCCGCCGACCCCGATCGCGCCGATCAGCCGGCCGTCACGGTGGACCGGCACTCCGCCCGCGATGAACAGCAGCGGACGGTCGAGCGCGGTGGGCAGGGTATGGAAGAGGCCGCCGGGCTGGACCGCGTCGACGAGGTCGGCCGTTGCGGTGTCCAGCTGGAGCGCGGTATAGGCCTTGCGCGTGCTGGTCTCGCCGGAGATCAGCACAGCGCGATCGTCCCGCCGGAAGGCGAGCAGATGTCCGCCCCCGTCCAGCACGGTGACGCTGACGGCGACCCCGGCGGCCCCAGCGGCGCGATGGGCCGCGGTGACGAGGAGTTCGGCGTCCTGGACGGTCAGCGGGGTGACGGCTGTGGTGGTGCTCATGAGGGGATTTCTCCTTGCGGGGTGATACCGAGCGGGCGGCGTGACGCGGACGGTCGTTCCGACATGTGCGAAGTGCCGGTTCCGAGCCGGGGGCGGAGGCAGCCCGTCTCCGCGACCGGCAGAGCAGGGTCAGTGGTGGACTGCGGCGTGCCGCTCGGCGGGCACGGCGCTCGCGGGCACCGTGCTGCCTGCGCCGGCCCGGCGCTCCAGGGCGGCCGAGACGACGGCCAGAACCAGGGCAGCCGCGGCGAGGACGGCCCCCACCCAGTTCGGGGCGGTGTAACCGAGGCCCGCCGCGATGACGATGCCGCCGAGCCAGGCGGACAGGGCGTTGCCCAGATTGAAGGCACCGATGTTCACGGCGGAGGCGAGCGTCGGAGCGCCATGGGCCTGGTCGAGGACGCGCTTCTGCAGCGGTGGCACGGTCGCGAAGCCGAGCGCGCCGATCAGCGCGATCGTGACGGCCGCGAGGATCTTGTTGTGTGCGGTGAGCGTGAAGAGCGCGAGCACCAGTGCGAGGCCGCCCAGGGACACGTACAGCATTGGCATCAGGGCTCGGTCGGCGAATTTGCCGCCGACGAGGTTGCCGCCGACCATACCGAGGCCGAAGAGGACCAGGAGCCACGTGACGGAGCCCTCGGCGAATCCGGCGACGTGCGTCATCATCGGCGCGATGTAGGTGATGGCGGCGAAGACTCCTCCGAAGCCGAGGACGGTCATCGCCATGGCGAGCAGCACCTGCACGTTCTTGAACGCGGCCAGCTCGTCTCGGAGGTGTACGCCTTCCGGCTTCGGCATGTCGGGTACCAGCCTGGCGATGCCGAGGAATCCGATCACGCCGAGCACGGCGACACCTGCGAAGGTGACGCGCCAGCCCGCGGACTGCCCGATCAGGGTGCCGAGCGGGACACCGACCACGTTGGCGATGGTGAGCCCGCTGAACATCATGGCGATGGCGCCGGCCTTCTTCTCCGGGGCGACCAGCTCCGCGGCAACCACGGAACCGATGCCGAAGAAGGCTCCGTGGGCCAGGGAGGCGACAACGCGCCCCACGAGCATCAGGCCGAAGGCCGGGGCGACGGCCGAGAGCAGGTTGCCGAGGACGAACAGCCCCATCAGCAGCATCAGCATCCGCTTGCGGGACACCTTCGTGCCCAGCGCGGTCATGATCGGGGCGCCGATCACTACGCCGAGCGCGTAGCCGGTCACCAGAAGCCCGGCCGTGGGGATGGAGACGCCGAAGTCGCCCGCGACCTGGGGCAGTACGCCCATGATCACGAATTCCGTGGTGCCGATTCCGAAGGCCCCGATCGCGAGGGCCAGAAGCGCGAGAGGCATGGGTGGATGCACCTTCCCAGATGATTGCAGGAGCGCTTTGCGTGCGTCCACAATAGTTGCACACGCGGGCTATACGCAAACGACGTCTATTGCGTCTGTGCTCTATCCTGGGTTCAGCCGCTCCGGGACGGAGGAACACGCCATGACAGCGACGGACCCCGCACTCACCGCCCTGGCCCAGGGCTGGTGCGCCCTTTCCCTGTTGCACGGAAGGATCGAGGCGCACATCGAGCGCGCCCTTCAGGCCAGGCACGACCTCAGCGTGCGGGAGTACTCCCTGCTCGACGTGCTCAGCCGGCAGCACGACGGCGAGGGCGGCCACCTGCAGATGAAGCAGGTCGCCGATGCGGTCGTTCTCAGCCAGAGCGCCACCACCCGTTTGGTCACCCGGCTCGAGGACCGCGGGCTCCTGTCCCGTTACCTGTGCCCGACCGACCGCCGCGGCATCTACACGAACGTCAGCCAGGCAGGGCTCAAGCTGCTGGAAGCGGCACGTCCCACCAATGACGCCGCCTTGCGTGAGGCACTCGACGCCGCGGCGGAGGTTCCCGAGCTGGTCCCACTGGTCCGGGTCGTGCAGTCCGTCAGCGTGCCGGCGTAGCTACGGCCTCCTGCGGCAGCCCTGCCCACGGGCGACGACCACGCCTGCGTAGGGTGCCGACATGGGAGATCTTGAGATTCGACCCGCAGTCGCAGACGACGTCTTGGCCATCGTCGCCATGCTCGCGGACGATCCGCTGGGAGCCCAGCGGGAGTCGCCCGATGATCTGACGCCGTACCTCGCCGCGCTGGAACGCCTCAGCGGTGATCCGAACCAGCATCTGATGGTGGCCGTGCGCCAGGGCCGGGTCGTCGGCACCCTGCAGCTCACGGTCGTTCCCGGCCTCTCTCGAAAGGGAGCGACCCGCTCGGTCATCGAGGGCGTACGCGTCCACGCCGACGAGCGCGGCAGCGGTCTCGGCACGCAGCTCATCGAGTGGGCAATCGACGAATCCAGGCGCCAGGGATGCCAGTTGGTCCAGCTCACCTCCGACGTGACCCGCACCGACGCGCACCGCTTCTACGAGCGGCTCGGCTTCGCCGCGTCGCACGTCGGTTTCAAGCTCCCGCTCTGAGGGCGGTTGCCGTTTCTGCGTGAGGGGCGTCCTGTTTCACGTGAAACAGGACGCCCCTCAGCGAAGGCTTCAGCGAATTCCGCGCCAGCCCTCAGGGTCGACGCCGCCCGGCACCGGGGCGCCCTCGTCGTACGGCTGATGCGTGAACACGAACGATCCGAGGTCCAGGTGGCTCACGGATCCGTCCGGCCGCCGTACGGCCCGCAGCAGCTCCCCCGCGTAATAGCCGTCGAGCCCTGTCCACGTCCCGTCACCGTTCATCCGGAAGCGAGAGCGTCGGCCGTGGCCGGACAACGGACCCAGTGACAGGCCCTCGTCGGATGACAGACGCAGCGCGACGGCCTGCGTCCCCCAGTACCAGGGCCCCGCCAGCTCCAGCACCCTCGCGTCAAGCTCCGGCAGCGGCCTCCACGGGGACGGAATCCGCGGTTCGGCCTCTGCCACCAGACGGACGAGATCGGCGGCCACGTTCGACACCAGGGGGCCCGAGGTGCAGTTGGCCAGCACCACGGCCGCCAGATCGTCCTCCACGCTGATCGTCACGTTCGCGAGAAAGCCCGGCAGAGAACCGGAATGCCCGACGAGGAGCCGCCCGTCCCGCTGCTGGATCTGCAGACCCAGTCCGTACGCGGAACCGGCCGCCACCTCCGCGGCTTCGGCCGGCGCGGCGGGGGTACGCATTTCGCGCACGGACTCCGCGCTCAGCACCCGGTCGTCACCCCTGGCCAGAAAGACGGCGAAGTGAGCCAAGTCCCTGGCGGTGGACCACAGCTGACCGGCCGGCGCCATCCTCCCGAGGTCTTCGGAGGGCTCTGGAAGCAACACGTCCGCCCATGGATGCACCGCCCATCCGCCCGCATGCGGAGCCTGCGGACGACAGCTCGTACGGTGCAGGCGCAGCGGCTCGAGCACCTCTCGTCGCAGCACCTCTTCCCAAGGCGCCTTCCGCAACTCCTCCACCAGGGCGCCGAGCAGCGTGTAACCGGGATTCGAATAATGGTGGCGCCGCCCGGCCGGATGCCGGAAGGGCTGCTCGCCCAGCACGTCGGCGAGCTCCGGGCGCAGTGAACCGGGCGTCCGCTCCCACCAGGGAGCGGGTGACTCCGCCGCCAGTCCGCCGGTGTGCGCCAGCAGTTCGGCGATCGTGGCCTCCCCCGCGCCGGTACCCGGCAGGTGCTTCTCCAGTGGGTCGCCGAGATCCAGCACACCCTCGTCACGCAGCCGCAGGACAAGTACGGCGGTGAAGGTCTTGGTGATCGAACCGATCCGGTACTGCACGTTCTCGTCCGGGCCGTGCCCCTCCACCGAGGTACGGGATCCCGTCCACACCGGCTGCCCGTCCCTGACGACCGTCGCGACCAGCGACGGCGCCCTCCCTTCGGTCTGAGCGGTGGCGATGCGGTGCAGCAGCGTGCGGCGTGTGGCGGGAAGCAGCTCTTCCTCGGGTGTTGTCATGCCCCCAGTCCACCCCGGCCGCCGGCGCACGTCGAGCGCATTTCATCCGTGGCGGACCGACGGGGAAACGCCCCGGACCGGCACGGCGGCCACCTCGTCCCGGACGACCAGCGGGGCGTTACCGGTGGCCGGCAGGACCACCCCCTAGGCGCCGGCGCCCGGACCGGCATCGCCGCCCGATCAGATCTGCGCCATGTCCACGAAACGGGAGTAGTGGCCCTGGAAGGCCACCGTGATGGTCGCCGTCGGACCGTTACGGTGCTTGGCCACGATCAGGTCGGCCTCACCGGCGCGGGGTGACTCCTTCTCGTACGCGTCCTCACGGTGCAACAGGATGACCATGTCGGCGTCCTGCTCGATGGAACCCGACTCACGAAGGTCCGAGACCATCGGCTTCTTGTCCGTGCGCTGCTCGGGACCACGGTTCAGCTGCGACAGCGCGATGACCGGGACCTCCAGCTCCTTGGCGAGCAGCTTGAGGTTTCGGGACATGTCCGAGACCTCCTGCTGGCGGTTCTCGGCGCGCTTGGAGCCACCGGACTGCATCAGCTGGAGGTAGTCGATGACGACCAGTCTGATGTCGTTGCGCTGCTTGAGACGGCGGCACTTGGCACGGATCTCCATCATCGACAGGTTGGGCGAGTCGTCGATGAAGAGGGGGGCAGCCGAGACGTCCGGCATCCGGCGGGCCAACCGGGTCCAGTCCTCGTCGGTCATCGTGCCGGACCGCATGTGGTGCAGGGCTACGCGGGCCTCGGCGGACAGCAGACGCATGGCGATCTCGTTGCGGCCCATCTCGAGCGAGAAGATGACGCTGGGCAGGTTGTTCTTGATCGAAGCGGCCCGCGCGAAGTCCAGGGCGAGGGTGGACTTACCCATGGCGGGGCGGGCGGCGATGACGATCATCTGGCCAGGGTGCAGGCCGTTCGTGAGCGAGTCGAAGTCGGTGAAACCGGTGGGCACGCCGGTCATCTCGCCGCTGCGTGAGCCGATCGCCTCGATCTCGTCGAGCGCGCCCTCCATGATGTCGCCGAGGGGCAGATAGTCCTCGCTGGTGCGCTGCTCGGTGACCGCGTAGATCTCGGCCTGCGCGCTGTTGACGATCTCGTCCACATCGCCGTCGGCCGCGTATCCCATCTGCGTGATCCGCGTACCCGCCTCGACCAGGCGGCGCAGGACGGCACGCTCGTGGACGATCTCCGCGTAGTACTCGGCGTTGGCCGCGGTGGGAACCGTCTGGACGAGAGTGTGCAGATACGATGCGCCGCCGACCTTGGTGATCTCGCCACGCTTGGTGAGTTCGGCCGCGACCGTGATCGGGTCGGCGGGCTCCCCCTTCGCGTACAGATCGAGGATCGCCGTGTAGATGGTCTCGTGCGCGGGCCGGTAGAAGTCGTGGCCCTTGATGACCTCGACGACGTCTGCGATGGCGTCCTTGGACAGGAGCATGCCACCGAGGACCGACTGCTCGGCGTCCAGGTCCTGCGGCGGTACGCGCTCGAAGGCGGAACCACCGCCGTCCCACTCGCCGCCCTCGCGGCCTCGGTCATGCTGCTCGTCACGGTTCCGGCCGACGTCGCGGCGCTGACGGGAGGCGGGCAGACGATCACTGGGACCGCTGTCGGCCCACGGGTCGTCCAAGGGCTCGGAAATACTCACCGAGCCACCTCCTCCCGTCCGCCGAGCGGACCTAGCCGTGCCCCTCTTTTCTACGGCACGGCACTGACAAATGAAGTCACCCAACTCCGGTTCTGACGCGTCGGTTTTGCCAGGTTTCCGAGGACGGAGGAGAGAGCGGGCGCGCCCCACGTTAGGCCTGCCGGCACCGTCAGCCAATCTGGTTATCCACAGGCCATGTGGACGACTGCCCGGATGCTGTGGAGAACCTGGCCAAAGCTGTGCACGAGCCGGTGGACAGCCCTGTGAACAAGCACTCAGTCCCTTCAATGCAACCGCCCTGACCAGCAACTTTGCCGTCCACTGGCTGTGCAGAAGAAAAACTTTCCCGACCGGGCCAAGATCTCCTCGAACACCGCACGACGGCGTCTGTCGCGCGCCCGCAAGTAAGGGTTGCATCAGGTTTGCATGTCTTACCTGTGGAAGATTAGATTGGTGCTCATGACACAGGCTCCCGCGACACCCAGGGCCGTCCGGCGCCGGCATGACCGCGAGATCGTCGCGCTGGCCGTCCCGGCCTTCGGCGCGCTGGTGGCCGAGCCCCTTTTCGTGATGGCCGACAGCGCGATAGTCGGCCATCTCGGCACCGCCCAACTGGCCGGCCTCGGGGTGGCTTCGGCTCTCCTCATGACTGCCGTGGGCGTCTTCGTCTTCCTCGCCTACGCCACGACGTCCGCCGTCGCCCGGCGTGTCGGGGCGGGCGATCTCCGCGCCGCGATCCGCCAGGGCATGGACGGCATCTGGCTCGCTCTGTTGATCGGCGCGAGCGTCATCGCCGTCACCCTGCCGACGGCACCCGCCCTGGTGAAGCTCTTCGGCGCCTCGGACACAGCCGCTCCCTACGCGATCACCTACCTGCGGATCTCGGCGCTCGGCGTCCCGGCCATGCTTGTCGTACTCGCTGCCACCGGCGTCCTGCGAGGCCTGCAAAACACGAAAACTCCGCTGTACGTCGCCGTCGCGGGCTTCGTGGCCAACGCCGCCCTCAACGCGGGCCTCGTCTACGGCGCCGGTCTCGGCATCGCCGGCTCGGCCTGGGGCACCGTCATCGCCCAGTTCGGCATGGCCGCCGTCTATCTGTACGTCGTCGTCCGAGGTGCCCGCAAGCACGGTGCGTCCTTGCGACCGGATCTGGACGGGATCCGGGCCTGCGCGCAGACCGGCGCTCCGCTCCTGGTGCGCACGCTGTCACTGCGGGCGATCCTCATGATCGCCACTGCCGTCGCCGCGCGGCTCGGAGATGCCGAGATGGCGGCGCACCAGATCATCCTCTCCCTGTGGAGTCTTCTCGCTTTCGCACTCGACGCGATCGCCATCGCCGGGCAGGCCATCATCGGCCGTTATCTGGGCGCGAACGATGCCGGAGGGGCTCGCGAAGCCTGCCGACGGATGGTGCAGTGGGGCGTCGCTGTCGGGATCGTTCTCGGTCTGCTGCTCGCGTTCTCCCGGCCGCTGTTCCTGCCGCTCTTCACCGACGACTCCGTGGTGCGGGACGCCGCTCTGCCCGCTCTTCTCTTGGTGGCGGTCGTGCAGCCGGTCTCCGGCATCGTCTTCGTCCTCGACGGAGTACTCATGGGCGCCGGGGACGGCCCGTACCTCGCACGAGCCATGATCCTCACGCTTGCGGTCTTCGCTCCGGTCGCGCTGCTCGTACCGCGCCTCGGGGGAGGGCTGACCGTCCTTTGGGCCGCCATGAGCCTGATGATGACGGTGCGGATGCTGACCCTGTGGCTGCGATCCCGCTCGGGCCGTTGGATCATCACCGGTGCCACCCGCTGACGGCTGTCAGCGCTGCTCGGCTGTTTCACGTGAAACGGCGTGTTTCACGTGAAACACGCAGAGCTGAAAAGTCCCCGGCCGCCCCATCCAGATCGGTCCCACCACGACGAAGAAGGGCCGCACCCCCGGAGGGATGCGGCCCTTCTCTCAGCTGTGCTGAGCGCTGCACTCAGGCAGCGACGACCTCGATGTTGACCTTGGCGGCAACCTCGGGGTGCAGACGCACGGACGTCTCGTGGGCGCCCAGGGTCTTGATCGGCGAGCCCAGCTCGATGCGGCGCTTGTCGACCTCGGGGCCACCGGAAGCCTTGATCGCCGAAGCGATGTCGGCCGGGGTGACGGAACCGAAGAGACGACCGGCGTCGCCGGAGCGGACGGCCAGACGGACCTTGACGCCCTCGAGGCGGCCCTTGATCTCGTTGGCCTGCTCGATGGTCGCGATCTCGTGGATCTTGCGAGCACGACGAATCTGCTCGACGTCCTTCTCGCCACCCTTGGTCCAGCGGATCGCAAAGTTCCGCGGGATCAGGTAGTTGCGAGCGTAACCGTCCTTGACGTCGACGACGTCGCCCGCGGCACCGAGGCCGGAGACCTCGTGGGTGAGGATGATCTTCATTTTTCGGTCACCCTTCCCTTATCGCGCGGTGGAGGTGTAGGGCAGCAGCGCCATCTCACGGCTGTTCTTCACAGCCGTGGCGACGTCACGCTGGTGCTGCGTGCAGTTGCCGGTCACGCGGCGGGCACGGATCTTGCCGCGGTCGGAAATGAACTTCCGCAGCATGTTCGTGTCCTTGTAGTCCACGTACGTGACCTTGTCCTTGCAGAAAGCGCAGACCTTCTTCTTCGGCTTGCGCACAGGCGGCTTCGCCATGATGTATCTCCTGTGTGATCAAGAAGTGGGGTACGAACCGGCCCTTAGAAGGGAGGCTCGTCCGAGTAGCCGCCGCCGGAGCCGCCGGAGCTTCCGCCCCAGCCGCCGCCACCGCCGCCGCCGCTCTGGTTGCCGCCGCCGGCAGGAGCGCTGGTCGCCCAGGGGTCGTCGGCGGGAGCGCCGCCACCCTGCGGCTGAGTGCCGCCGGAGCTTCCGCCCCAGCTGCCGCCGCTCTGCTGGCCGCCGCCGCCACCGCCGCCGTAACCGCCCTGGCCGCCTCGACCGGTGGTCTTGGTGACCTTGGCCGTGGCGTTCTTCAGGCTGGCGCCGACTTCCTCGACGTCCAGCTCGTAGACCGTGCGCTTGACGCCCTCACGGTCCTCGTAGGACCGCTGCTTCAGCCGGCCCTGCACGATCACGCGCATGCCTCGCTGAAGCGACTCTGCGACGTTCTCCGCCGCCTGACGCCAGACCGAGCAGGTCAGGAACAGGCTCTCGCCGTCCTTCCACTCGTTGGTCTGACGGTCGAAGGTGCGGGGGGTGGACGCGACACGGAACTTCGCGACCGCCGCACCGGAGGGGGTGAAGCGCAGCTCGGGGTCGTCGACAAGATTGCCGACGACCGTGATGACGGTCTCGCCTGCCATGGGGGAACCTCTCGGCGGGTTTGCTGCTGGCTGCTTGGTGCTGCTACTCGGATCCCGAGATCAACTGAGCGGGAGAGCTCAGTGGGTCTCGGGGCGGAGGACCTTGGTCCGGAGGACCGACTCGTTCAGGTTCATCTGGCGGTCGAGCTCCTTGACGACCGCAGGCTCGGCCTGCAGGTCGATGACCGAGTAGATGCCCTCGGGCTTCTTCTTGATCTCGTACGCGAGACGACGACGGCCCCAGGTGTCGACCTTCTCGACCTTTCCGTTGCCCTCACGGACGACGGAGAGGAAGTTCTCGATCAGCGGGGAGACAGCACGCTCCTCGAGATCGGGGTCGAGGATGACCATCACTTCGTAGTGACGCATGTGGAACCCACCTCCTTTGGACTCAGCGGCCACGGTCGTTCCGTGGCAGGAGGGTTGTTATGCGTACGCAACGGTATCCGCCGCCACTGACAACTGGGTTTCTCGTTCGGAGATCCGAGCGGGAGTCCCTGTCGTGACTCGGCCACGGCCTGGGCAGACACCGGTGCAGAGAGTACAGAGTACCCGCACGGTGGCTTCCGGTTGAAATCCGGCGGGGGAGAGCGTCAATCTGTACACATCGGGTGTGAATGGCGCTACGATGCGCCACCTTCCGCAGGAGGTGCCCTATGGCACAGACAATGCGCCCCAACATCGGTGGTTCCCTGCTCGCGACCGACGGCAAGCCCCACCCCCTCCAGGACACGCTGTTGTGGGTGACCGCCGTCCTCGGTGTCATCGCCTTCGTGACCGCGATGTTCCACAGCCTCCACCTGATCAGTTCCTGGGCCGGCCTGGTGGGCGTCATCACCGGGGCCTACGGCCAGTTCATCTCCGAGACGACCCGCGAACGCTTCGGCCTGATCCTGGGTCTCGGCGCCTCGGCCTTCGGCTTCTTCCTCGGCATGGCCCACGGCGGTCTCTTCGGCGGCGTCATCAACTGACGGCTCCGTACCCACCGGCACCCCCGGAGGTCCGGTTGTCAGCCTGACCCGGCACCCGCCGGGCCACACGCCTCACGTCCCCGACCGTCCCCGGCCGGGGACGCAGGGTGCACACGGCCAAACAGTGCGCTCGCGGGGCACAGTAGGCTTCGGCGCGAGAGCCGGAGCCCCTGCACCCGCGGGCCACACCAGCCGAGGAGCGCCCCGAATGAGCCTGACCCTGAGGACCATCAGCCGAGAGCAGCATCTGGCATACATCCAGAGCCTGCCCGCGGCGAGCCACATGCAGGTCCCCGCCTGGGCGGATGTCAAGGCGGAGTGGCGCTCCGAGAACCTCGGATGGTTCGACGACAGGACCGGCGAGATGGTCGGCGCGGGCCTGGTGCTGTACCGCCAGCTGCCGAAGATCAAGCGCTATCTCGCCTATCTTCCCGAGGGCCCGGTCATCAACTGGTTCGCTCCGAACCTCGACGACTGGCTGCAGCCGATGCTCGCGCACCTCAAGCAGCAGGGCGCCTTCTCCGTGAAGATGGGCCCGCCGGTGATCATCCGGCGCTGGGAGGCCGCGTCCATCAAGGGCGGCATCCAGAACCCCGACGTGAAGCGCCTGCGGGACATCGAGGCGGACTTCATCGAGCCCCGCGCCTTCGAGGTCGCCGACAAACTGCGCCGCATGGGCTGGCAGCAGGGTGAGGACGGCGGCGCCGGCTTCGGTGACGTGCAGCCCCGCTATGTCTTCCAGGTGCCGCTGGCCAACCGGTCGCTGGAAGAGGTCCACGGGAACTTCAACCAGCTGTGGCGCCGCAACATCAAGAAGGCCGAGAAGTCGGGCGTCGAGGTCGTCCAGGGTGGCTACCATGACCTGGAGGAGTGGCAGCGGCTGTACGAGATCACCGCCCTGCGCGACCACTTCCGGCCCCGCCCGCTCTCGTACTTCCAGCGCATGTGGACGGCACTCAACAACGAGGACCCCAACCGCATGCGGCTGTACTTCGCCCGGCACAACGGGGTGAACCTGTCCGCGGCGACAATGCTCGTCGTCGGCGGCCACGTCTGGTACTCGTACGGCGCCTCGGACAACATCGGCCGCGAGGTCCGGCCCTCGAACGCGATGCAGTGGCGGATGCTGCGCGACTCGTACGCCCTCGGCGCGACGGTCTACGACCTGCGCGGCATCTCCGACTCGCTGGACGAGACGGACCACCTCTTCGGTCTGATCCAGTTCAAGGTGGGCACGGGCGGGCAGGCGGCCGAGTACCTCGGCGAGTGGGACTTCCCGCTCAACAAGCTGCTCCACAAGGCTCTCGATATGTATATGTCGCGCCGCTGACCCGGTCCGGTCCGCCCTCCGCGCCGTCTACGCGGCGCGGTATCGCCGCGAAGGCCCGGCGGATCCGCCACACTTTCCTTTCATACCTCTGATACACCGCAGCCACGAGAAAGGTTCCGGGACCGGCCATGGCGCTCACGCTCAACGTCGACACCGCGCGCTGGCGGGCACACCACAAGCACGTGCAGGAGCAGTTCCCGGGGCTCGTACCCGTCTGCAAGGGCAACGGCTACGGCTTCGGCCACGAGCGGCTCGCCGACGAGGCCACGCGCCTCGGCTCGGACGTCCTCGCCGTCGGCACCACGTACGAGGCCGCCCGGATCAAGGACTGGTTCGGTGGCGATCTGCTGGTCCTGACGCCGTTCAGGAGGGGCGAGGAGCCCGTACCGCTGCCCGACCGTGTCATCCGCTCCGTATCGTCGATAGACGGCGTGTACGGCCTCGTGGGCGCCCGCGTCGTCATCGAGGTCATGTCCTCGATGAAGCGGCACGGCGTGAGTGAACAGGATCTGCCCCACCTGCACTCCGCCATAGAGAACGTGCGGCTGGAAGGCTTCGCCATCCACCTGCCGCTGGACCGCACGGACGGTTCGGACGCCGTCGAGGAGGTCATCGGCTGGATGGACCGCCTGCGCGCGGCCCGTCTGCCGCTGCACACGATGTTCGTCAGCCACCTCAAGGCCGACGAACTCGCCCGCCTTCAGCAGCAGTTCCCGCAGACCCACTTCCGCGCCCGCATCGGTACGCGGCTGTGGCTGGGGGACCACGAGGCGACCGAGTACCGCGGCGCCGTCCTTGACGTCACGCGCGTGTCCAAGGGCGAGCGCTTCGGCTACCGGCAGCAGAAGGCGGCCTCGGACGGCTATCTGGTCGTCGTGGCGGGCGGTACGTCGCACGGGGTGGGGCTGGAGGCCCCCAAGGCGCTGCACGGCGTCATGCCGCGCGCCAAGGGCGTCGCCCGCGCGGGCCTCGCGACGGTCAACCGCAACCTTTCCCCGTTCGTCTGGGGCGGCAAGCAGCGTTGGTTCGCGGAGCCGCCCCACATGCAGGTCTCGATCCTCTTCGTGCCCTCGGACGCCCCCGAGCCGAAGGTGGGCGAGGAACTGGTGGCCCATCTGCGGCACACCACCACGCAGTTCGACCGGATCGTCGACCGCTGACCGCACGAGGGCCGGGCGGGACCGCCTGGACCAAGGACGAAAGGCCGTACACGGACACCGTGTACGGCCTTTCGCGTGGCTGCTGCGGCTCGTTCGCTCAGAGCGAACTGTCCTCCGTGTTCGCGTTCCGCGCACCCCATTCGACCTGAGTTCCTTCGACGTGCGCCGCGTGCCGGGGCGGATGCGCCGCGGCCCCCACGACGAACACGTCCTCAGCGCCGTCCAGCACACCTCCCGACGGGTCGTCGTCGCCGGCCCGGCGCACCGGGTCCCGCTCCGGCAGCAGGATGTCCCGCACCACCACGGCACAGATGTACAGCGTCCCCAGCAGGTGCACGGCGATGGCGGCCTGGTACCCCTCGGTGGGCAGGCCCTTGTGGGCCTCTCCGCTGGTCGTGTACGCGAGGTACATCCAGATCCCGACGAAGTACGCGACCTCGCACGCCTGCCAGATGAGGAAGTCGCGCCAGCGCGGGCGGGCCAGCGCGGCAAGGGGGACCAGCCACAGCACGTACTGGGGCGAGTAGACCTTGTTGGTGAGGATGAAGGCCGCGACGATCAGGAAGGCGAGCTGCGCGAAGCGCGGACGGCGGGGGGCCGTCACCGTGAGCGCGGCGATGCCCACGCAGGCCAGCAGCATCAGGACGGTGGCGAACGTGTTGATGTTGTCCGTGGTCAGGAGAGAGCTCTGCCAGCGCTGGGAGAGGATCAGCCAGAAGGAGCCGAAGTCGACCCCGCGCTCCTGGCTGAAGGTGTAGAACTTCGACCAGCCCTCGAAAGCGAAGACCATCACGGGCAGGTTCACGGCGAGCCAGGCCACGACCGCGCCGCCCACCGCGATCCGGAACTCACGCCACCTTCCGGCACGCCAGCACAGCATCAGCAGCGGGCCCAGCAGCAGGAACGGATAGAGCTTGGCGGCCGTGGCGAGCCCCAGCAGGACGCCGAACGCGAGGGAGCGGCCCCGGGACCACATCAGCATGGCGGCGGCGGTCAGAGCGACGGCCAGCAGGTCCCAGTTGATGGTGGCGGTCAGGGCGAAAGCGGGGGCGAGGGCGACCAGCAGACCGTCCCAGGGGCGGCGTGCGTGGGTGCGTGCGACGCACACGGCGATGATCGCCGCGCACACCATCAGCATCCCGGAGTTGACCATCCAGTAGAACTGCTCCTGGTGCTGGATGCTGCCGCTACCTGGGGTGAGCCAGGAGGCGACCTCCATGAACACACCGGTGAGCACCGGGTACTCGAGGTAGTCCATGTCGCCGCTGAGCTTGTCGAAGTACGGTACGAGCCCGTCGGCGAAGCCGCGTCCCTGGTAGAGGTGCGGGATGTCCGAGTAGCACGCGTGCGTGTACTGGGAGCTGGCACCGAAGAACCAGGCGCCGTCGTAGCAGGGCAGCTTCTGCACCATGCCGAGGGCGAACATGCCGATCGCGATGAGCGCGACGACCCGCACGGGGGTCCACCAGGACGTCCCCGGCAGCGCTCGTCGTCCGAGGGGGCCACCGATCAGCTCACTGCCGTTCGCGGCGACCTCGTCCTCCCTGGTCGGGTGTACCGGTTCCGGCTCGTGCACGCTCGCTCGCGTCGTTTCTGCACTGGGCATGCCGCACATCCTGCCGTACGCACCTGGGAATACGCCGAGGGCCGCCGCACCTGGTCGGTGCGGCGGCCCATGTTTCACGTGAAACACACTTCGGCCGGCAGGGCTCGCTATCCGCCCGGACCGCCGAAGAGGCCTCCGTTGCCGTTGCCTCGCGTGTTTCCGGTCCCGGTGGACTCCGTCGGTGAAGACGTCACGCCGCCGTCCGTACCGCCGGTGTCGGTGCCGCCCGTGTTGGTCCCGCCGTTGTTGTTGCAGTTCCAGTCCCACTTGCCACAGCTCTCGCTCGGCGAGGGCGAGGGCGAGGACGACGAGGGAGTCTCGCTGGGCGTCTCGCTCGGCGTCGGACTTGCCTTCCGGCTCTCGGTCACCGAGGGAGTCACGGTCGGCGTCGGTACGTCATTGACGACCGTGCCGATGTCCTTGGGCGTCGGGAAGTTCTTCACCGGCTCATTCTTGAGGGCCTGCGCCATGTAGTCGTGCCAGATCTCGGCCGGGAACGAGGCGCCGTGAATCTTCTCCTGGCCACCCGTTCCGTACATTTCCAGGAACTCGCGCTTCTTGCTGCTCTCGTTGTCGTCCATCCGGTACATCGTGATCGCGGTGGAGAGCTGCGGGGTGTAGCCGACGAACCAGGCGGACTTGTTGCCGTCGGTGGTACCGGTCTTGCCGGCCACCGGACGGCCGGGGAGCTGGGCGGCTGTACCGGTGCCCTCGTCGACCACGGTCTTCAGCACATCGGTGACGTTGTCGGCCACCTCCGAGGTGAAGGCCTGCTTGGACTTGTTCTCGTGCTGGAAGACCGTGCCGTGCTTGTCGGTGACTTCCTCGACCGAGTACGGGTCGTGCTGCTTGCCGCTGTCGGCGAACGTGCCGTACGCGCCGGCCATCCGGATCGCGCTCGGGTCCGAGGTGCCGATCGAGAACGAGGGGAAGTTGGCGCTGGCCAGGCTGGTCTTGAGAATGCCCGCCTCCATGGCGGCATCCCTGACCTTTTCCAGGCCGACGTCCATACCGAGCTGCACGTACGCCGAGTTCGCGGAGACCCTCATCGCCTCACGGAGGTCGATGTTGAAGGACGGCGGGTTGTACGACTCATTGCCGTCGTTCTTCTGCAGCCATTCGTTGCCGTCCTTGTCCTGCCAGACGTTCCCGTTGTACTCCTCGATCTTGAGCTTGTTCCTGCCGCTGTACAGGCTCTTCGGCGAGACGATGGTGCGCTCGTCCTGTGCCTGCTCCGGGTCGCCGTCAGGGTTGCGCACACCCCAGGACATGGCCGCTGCCAGCACGAACGGCTTGAACGTCGAACCCACCTGGGCACCGGTCTGGTCGGCGTTGTTGGTGAAGTGCTTGGTCGCGTCCTCGCCACCGTAGATGGCCTTGATCGCGCCCGTGTCCGGGTCGACGGACGCTCCACCGAACTGAACGTACTTGTCCTTGTCCGGACGCAGCTCGGGCTTGATGTTCTTCTTGCGGACGTCCTTCACGGCCTTCTCGAGAGCCTTGACCTTGCCCTGGTCGAAGGTCGTGTGGATCTCGTAGCCGCCCTGCTGGAGCTTGTTCGCCGTGATCCCGGTCTTGTCCGAGTTGTTGATCAGGTATGCCTTCGCCAGGTCGACGAGGTAGCCGATCTGACCGCTCAGCTGGGCATTGGACCGGGGATTCTGCATCTTCGGGAAGGATGTGAACTTCGCACGCACCGTGGGCGACAGGCGCCCGTCCTTGACCTCTTCGTCGAGGATCCACTTCCACCGGGCGACGGCGCGCTTTTGATTCGCCTCGGGAGTGGCACCGACGGGGTCGATCGACTCGGCACCGGCCGGGTCGTAGTAGGTGGCGCCCTTCAGCACGGCGGCGAGGAAGGCGCACTGGCTCTCATTGAGCTTCTGGGCGTCCTTGTCGAAGTACGCATGTGCGGCCGCCTGGATCCCGTAGGCGTTGCGCCCGTAGTACGCGGAGTTCAGGTAGCCGGCCATGATCTTCTCCTTGGGCTCCTGAGCACCCACCTTTATGGAGACGAACAGCTCTTTGAACTTCCGGGAGATCGTCTGCGACTGGTCGTCCAGCATGGCGTTCTTCACGTACTGCTGGGTGATGGTGGAGCCGCCCTGCGTCTGACCGCCCTTGGCCATGTTGACAAAGGCCCGGGCGATGCCCATCGGGTCGACACCCCTGTCGTTCTCGAACGTCTTGTTCTCGGCCGACATGACGGCGAAGCGCATCGCCTTGGGGATCTTCTCGTAGCTGATGATCTGGCGGTTCGTCTCACCGCCGGTCGCGACCATCTGTTTGCCGTTCGACCAGTAGTAGACGTTGTTCTGCGCCTCGGCGGTCTTGGCCACGTCCGGCACGTCCACCAGCGCGTACGCCACGCCCGCGACCGCCACCAGGCTGCCGAAGAACCCGATGAACAGCCCCGTCACGAGCCTCCAGGAGGGCACCCAGCGCGACGCGCCGTATCTGCCCGCACGGGGATAGTCGACGAAGCGTTTCTTGTCGGGTCCTGGACGGCCTCGGCCGCGCCCGGGACCGCCGGGTCCACCGGGGCCGCCCCGCCTTCCGCCGCCCACGCCTCCGGACCCGCCGGCGCCTGCGCCCTCGGCAGTTCGGCGCCGGCCGCCCCCACTGTTCCTCTGGACGGCCCGCCGGGCCTCGGCACGGCTCCCGTACGGGCGCTCCTCACCCCCTGAGCCGTAGGCATCGGAAGGAGACCCGGTGACGCCCCGCGGTGCGGCACGGCGACCGGAGGACGGGCCGGGCTGACCGCGTCGGGCCGCGGCACGCCCGCCGCCCTGCGGCTGCGGCGGTTTGCGACGGTGCTCGCTCATCGAACGATTACTCCTCGGGCAGGCGCACCTTTGCGCGCCTGGAAACGGCGGCTGGTTTCCGGTCCCCCCGAAGTACGGATGCGGCAGTCATCGCATTCACCCGTACTGCACCGAGGACAGGGACGTCCCCGGGCATCACTCGGTTCCCGGCGGTCTGCATGGCGCACAGACTACGCACCGTCAAAACCCACCGAGGGCCCAAGTTCACCCCAAATCAGGCAACTCACTTGCTACGAATCAGTGATGTGACGCCGTTCACCATCTCCCCTCTTGTCGCATCCGTAGCGGCGTTCTATCGTGCTGATGTATCGAGTCGATACATCAGCCCGGCATAGAGGCCGTGCCGACGTGACAGCGACAGGGAGGAGGCGATCATGAGCCGGCGTTCCGGCATCCTCGAGTTCGCCGTACTCGGCCTGCTCCGCGAGTCTCCGATGCACGGCTACGAGCTGCGCAAACGTCTCAATACGTCACTTGGTGTGTTCCGTGCGTTCAGCTACGGAACGCTCTACCCCTGCCTCAAGACGCTGGTCGCCAACGGCTGGTTGATCGAGGAGCCGGGGTCCACACCTGAGGACGCCCTCGCCGCTTCACTCACGGGGCGTCGCGCCAAGATCGTCTACCGATTGACGGCGGAAGGTAAGGAACACTTCGAGGAGCTGCTCGCGCAGACGGGCCCCGACGCGTACGAGGACGAGCACTTCGCCGCCCGCTTCGCGTTCTTCGGACAGACGTCGCGCGACGTACGCATGCGCGTACTGGAGGGCCGCCGCAGTCGGCTGGAGGAACGCCTGGAGAAGATGAGCGCCTCGCTGGCGCGCACCCGGGAGCGCCTCGACGACTACACCCTCGAGCTCCAGCGGCACGGAATGGAGTCCGTGGAGCGCGAAGTGCGCTGGCTGAACGAGCTCATCGAGAGTGAGCGGGCCGGACGGGACCAGAAGCGTTCCGGCCCCGAAGGACCCGCTCAGCAGGACAGCACATCTGGAGAGACGGGCGGCCTGCCCCGGCACCGGGACAGCTCCCGGCCGGATCCGTCCGACGACACCACCACGTGAGACCCATTCGGGGTCTCACCGAGTACACACAGGGAGCAACCGGAATGGGTTCGGTTCGCGTAGCCATCGTCGGCGTGGGCAACTGCGCCGCGTCGCTGGTCCAGGGCGTCGAGTACTACAAGGACGCCGACCCGGCGTCCAAGGTGCCGGGCCTGATGCACGTGCAGTTCGGCGAGTACCACGTCCGTGACGTCGAGTTCGTCGCCGCGTTCGACGTGGACGCCAAGAAGGTCGGCCTCGACCTTTCGGACGCCATCGGCGCCAGCGAGAACAACACCATCAAGATCTGCGACGTCCCGAACAAGGGCGTCACGGTCCAGCGCGGCCACACCCTCGACGGCCTCGGTAAGTACTACCGGGAGACCATCGAGGAGTCCGCCGAGACCCCGGTCGACGTGGTCAAGGTCCTCAAGGACCAGCAGGTCGACGTTCTCGTCTGCTACCTGCCCGTCGGTTCCGAGGACGCGGCGAAGTTCTACGCCCAGTGCGCCATCGACGCCAAGGTCGCCTTCGTCAACGCCCTTCCGGTCTTCATCGCCGGCACCAAGGAGTGGGCCGACAAGTTCACCGAGGCGGGCGTCCCGATCGTCGGCGACGACATCAAGTCGCAGGTCGGCGCCACCATCACGCACCGTGTGATGGCGAAGCTGTTCGAGGACCGCGGTGTCCGTCTCGAGCGCACCATGCAGCTCAACGTGGGCGGCAACATGGACTTCAAGAACATGCTGGAGCGCGACCGCCTCGAGTCGAAGAAGATCTCGAAGACGCAGGCCGTCACCTCGCAGATCCCCGACCGCGACATGGGCGCGAAGAACGTGCACATCGGCCCCTCGGACTACGTGGCCTGGCTGGACGACCGCAAGTGGGCGTACGTCCGCCTCGAGGGCCGCGCCTTCGGCGACGTTCCGCTGAACCTGGAGTACAAGCTCGAGGTCTGGGACTCCCCGAACTCCGCGGGTGTCATCATCGACGCCCTGCGCGCCGCGAAGATCGCCAAGGACCGCGGCATCGGCGGCCCGATCCTCTCCGCGTCGAGCTACTTCATGAAGTCCCCGCCCGTCCAGTACTTCGACGACGAGGCCTACGCCAACGTCGAGAAGTTCATCAAGGGCGAGGTCGAGCGCTAAAGCGCCGCTGTCGCGAGCCAGTTGAGGGTCCCCGGGTCGCCGCCCGGGGGCCCTCCTCGTATGTGAGGCTGGGCCCCATGTCCGTCGTGCGTGACCTGCGCGTGCTCCTGCGCTTCCAGGGTTTCAGACGCCTGCTCGCCGTCCGGCTGCTGTCCCAGGGCGCCGACGGCGTGTACCAGGTCGCGCTCGCCACGTACGTCGTGTTCTCGCCGGAGAAGCAGACCTCGGCCGCCGGCATCGCCTCGGCCATGGCGGTACTGCTCCTTCCGTATTCCCTCGTGGGTCCCTTCGCGGGCGTCCTGCTGGACCGCTGGCGGCGTCGGCAGGTCTTCGTCCACGGCAATCTGCTGCGGGCGCTGCTGGCATGCGTGACGGCCGTCCTGATGCTCAGCCACGTCCCCGACTGGCTCTTCTACGCCTCGGCGCTGTGCGTCACCGCGGTCAACCGCTTCGTCCTGGCGGGCCTCTCGGCCTCACTGCCGCGGGTCGTCGACTCCGAACGGCTCGTCATCGCGAACTCGGTGTCCCCGACGGCGGGAACACTCAGCGCGACCGCGGGCGGGGCCCTCGCCCTCGCCGTACGGCTGCTGACCGTGGACTCCAATGCCGTCGTGGTGCTCGTCGGAGCGGCCGTGTACCTGTGCGCGGCACTCACCGCCCTGCGCATACCGCCGGACCTGCTCGGACCCGACCGCCAGCTCGTGCGTCCGCGCCTGTGGTCGACGCTCGCCGACACGGCCCGCGGGCTCGCGGCGGGCATGCGTCATCTGTCCGAGCCGGCCCGCAGGGACGCCGCCCGGGCTCTCGCGTCCATGACGTTGATGCGTTTCTGCTACGGCGCCCTCACGGTCATGGTGCTGATGCTCTGCCGGTACGCCTGGTCGTCGGACTCCGAGGACGGCCTCGCTCTTCTGGGCCTCGCGGTGGGCTTCTCCGGCGCCGGCTTCTTCGCAGCCGCCGTGTTGTCTCCAGCGGTCGCCGGGACCATGGGGCCGGCCCGCTGGATCGCCGTCTGCGCCGCCGGCGCCGCGCTTCTGGAGCCCGCGCTGGCTCTTCCGTTCGCCGTGCCCCCGATGCTGGCCGCCGCCTTCGTCCTGGGCCTGACCACGCAGGGCGCGAAGATCGCCACGGACACGATCGTCCAGTGCTGCGTCGACGACGGCTTCCGTGGCCGGATCTTCTCCGTTTACGACGTGCTGTTCAACGTCGCGTTCGTCGCCGCAGCCGCAGTGGCCGCTCTCCTGCTGCCCCCTGACGGACGATCGGTGTCCCTGGTGGTCACGATCGCCGTTATCTACGCGACAGTTGCTGTATCTATGACCCGTTTTGCTCGTCAGTAAGTGTCACATCAACGCCACAGAGCTCCTCCTGGCTACAGAGTGGCCTGTGAATCCCGATAGTTTACGTGCGTCTTATTTCACGCCACGTGCTCTCATCGTTCGAGGGGGACCCCCAAGTGACCGTTTCGCCGCCGCCGCAGGGCCAGAATCCTTACGCCGCCCAGCCCACCGCTCCGGCGGACCAGCAGCCCGGGGTCCCCCCGCAGCAGCCCTACGCGCCGTTCCCGCAGCAGCCCGGGGCTCCGGTCCCGCCGCCGGCTCCGGCCAAGCGGTTCGGCAAGAAGGCCATGCGCGTCGTCGCCCTGATCCTGGTCGCCATAGGCCTGTACGGGGCGAAGTGGTACTTCGGTCAGAGCGACGCGGAGACCACGTCGGTGGGCAGTTGCATGCACAACGACGGCACTACCTCCAACGCCGACCTCAACGAGGTCGACTGCTCCTCGAGCGACTCCCAGTACAAGGTCGTCGAGAAGTTCGACAACACCAGCGACGACAGCAAGTGCGAGAGCGTCTCCGCCGCGACGGTGTACTACGTCCAGTCCGGCGGCGGCCACAACGTGGTGCTCTGCCTCAAGGAGACCAAGTAACAACTCGGTCGGTATACGCCGAGGGGCGGTGTTTCACGTGAAACACCGCCCCTCGGCGTATCCGTGTCGTGTTTCACGTGAAACACGACACCGTTCTTCCGTCCTCGGAACTCAGGCCTGCGCGGCCCACCAGTCCTTGAGAGCCGCCACCGCCGCCTCATGCTCCATCGGGCCGTTCTCCAGACGCAGTTCGAGCAGGAACTTGTAGGCCTGTCCGATCGCCGGGCCCGGGCCGATACCGAGGATCTCCATGATCTCGTTGCCGTCGAGGTCCGGCCGGATGGAGTCCAGCTCCTCCTGCTCCTGGAGCTGGAGGATGCGCTCCTCCAGACCGTCGTACGCACGCGAGAGCGCGGTCGCCTTGCGCTTGTTGCGCGTGGTGCAGTCGGACCGCGTCAGCTTGTGGAGGCGACTGAGGAGGGGCCCCGCGTCGCGGACGTAACGCCGGACCGCGGAATCCGTCCACTCACCCGTGCCGTACCCGTGGAAGCGCAGGTGGAGTTCGACCAGCCGCGAGACGTCCTTCACCAGCTCGTTGGAGTACTTGAGAGCCGTCATCCGCTTCTTGGTCATCTTGGCGCCCACCACCTCGTGGTGGTGGAAGGAGACCCGCCCGTCCTTTTCGAAGCGGCGCGTCCTGGGCTTGCCGATGTCGTGCAGCAGCGCGGCAAGCCGAAGAACGAGGTCGGGACCGTCCTCCTCCAGCGCCATCGCCTGTTCCAGCACGATCAGAGTGTGCTCGTAGACATCCTTGTGCCGGTGGTGCTCGTCCCGCTCCAGTCGCAGCGCGGGAAGCTCCGGCAGTACGTGATCCGCCAGCCCGGTCTCGACGAGCAGCGTCAGACCCTTGCGCGGCTGGGCGGCCAGGATCAGCTTGTTCAGCTCGTCCCGCACCCGCTCCGCGGACACGATCTCGATGCGCCCGGCCATGTCCTTCACCGCGGCGAGAACGTCGGGCGCGACCTCGAAGTCGAGCTGTGCCGCGAAGCGGGCGGCGCGCATCATCCGGAGCGGATCGTCGGAGAAGGACTCCTCCGCAGTGCCGGGCGTACGCAGAACACGCCCCGCGAGGTCCTCCAGACCACCGTGCGGGTCGATGAACTCCTTCTCCGGAAGCGCGACGGCCATCGCGTTCACGGTGAAGTCGCGGCGGACCAGGTCCTCCTCGATGGAGTCGCCGTAGGACACCTCGGGCTTGCGCGAGGTCCGGTCGTACGCCTCGCAGCGGTACGTCGTGATCTCGATCTGGAAGGACTGCTGCACGTCACCGACGCGAGCGTCCTTCTGCGCCCCCACGGTGCCGAAGGCGATCCCGACCTCCCACACGGCGTCCGCCCACGGCCGCACGATCTTCAGGACGTCCTCGGGGCGGGCGTCGGTCGTGAAGTCCAGGTCGTTGCCGAGCCGGCCGAGGAGCGCGTCCCGGACCGAGCCGCCCACCAGGGCCAGCGAGAACCCGGCCTCCTGGAAACGGCGGGCGAGGTCGTCGGCGACAGGGGACACCCGCAGCAGTTCGCTCACTGCGCGGCGCTGCACCTGACTCAGGGCGCTGGGGTTCTCTTCGTTGGCGTTCGGCACAACAGAAAAGGGTACGTGGCCCGCACCACCTCGGGCGCCTTCATTGAACGTGCACACCCCTGTCCCGGGGAACGGGCCTGGACGCGACCCCTGATACACGCACATAGAGGACAGGCCGGCAGTGGCTGCCGATCTTGTGGAGCAGACCGCGGCACTTCCCCTCCGCGCACATCGTTACCATGCGTGGACGCACATTCCGACGACCACTGATGACGACGAGGGACGGGCGAGCGCGTGGCCGAGGCGGCAGACTTCCAGGGGACGAGTCCCTCACCTGCCCGCCGCTGGATGCGGCGCACCGGTGTCCTGCTCGCGGGTCTGCCCCTGCTGGCCGGCCTGGTCCAGCTGTCGTCCCCGCTTGCCCAGGCCGCCGAGCAGACCTCCCCGGCCGACGCCTCGTCGTCCGGCACCGTCGACGTCTCCGTGGACTCCCTCAGCCCCAGCGCCCCTACGGACGGTGACACCCTCACCGTCTCGGGCACGGTCACCAACAGGGGCAGGCAGCCGGTCACCGACGCCCGCGTGGACCTGCGCCTCGGTCCCTCGCTCGCCAGCCGCACCGCCCTCGACACGGTGACCAAGCGCACCCGCTACCAGCCGGGACTCGACGGCGCCCCGGTGGGTGACAAGTACGCCGAGGAATTCGCGAAGCTCACGCCGGGCGTCTCGCAGCACTTCAGCATCTCGGTGCCGGTCAAGGAACTGGACCTGGGGGACGACGGCGTCTATCCGCTCGGCGTCTCCCTCTCCGGCCGGTCGGTGGCCCTGCCGTACGAGCAGGTGCTCGGCATCCAGCGCACGTTCCTCCCGTGGCAGCCCGAGCCCGCGGACACCAGGACCAGAACGACGTACCTCTGGCCGCTGATCTCAAGCGTGCACCTCACGGCGGAGACCGGTTCGAACGAGCAGCAGACCCCGGTCTTCCAGAACGACGACCTGGCCAAGGAGATCTCCCCCGGCGGCCGCCTGGACCAGCTTCTGTCGCTGGGCAGCACGCTCGACGTCACCTGGGTCGTCGACCCGGACCTGCTGGCCTCCGTCGACGCGATGAGGGACGGCTACCGGATCCAGGGCAGGGGCGGCACCACGACGGCGGGCAGCAACCGCAGGGTCGCCGACGCCTGGCTGCTGAAGCTGGAGAAGGCGGTTGCGGACAAGGAAGTCGTCGCCCTTCCCTTCGCCGATCCCGACCTCGCCTCGCTCGCCCACAACGGCAGGAACGTCACCGGCTCCCTGAGCCACCTCAAGGACGCCACCGACGTCGCCTCGGACACCGTGAAGACGATCCTGCACGTGACTCCGAGCACCGACTTCGCCTGGCCCGTCGACGGCGCGATCGACCCGTCGATCGTCAAGGTGGCCACCTCAGCCGGTGCCGACAAGGTGATCGCCCGCAGTGACAGCCTCAGGGAGACCGGCGGCCTCCCGTACACGCCCAATGCGGCCCGGCCCATCGGCGGCGGCACCACGGCGGTCGTCGCGGACGCCCGTCTGTCCACGGTGTTCCAGGGCGACATGACCAAGGCGGACACCTCGACGCGTGCCGTCCAGGAGTTCCTCGCCCAGAGCCTGGTGACCAGCCTGCAGCAGCCCGACAAGCAGCGCAGCATCGTGGTCGCCCCGCAGCGGATGCCCTCGGGAAGCCAGGCCCAGACCATGGCGCAGGCGCTGACGGCGCTCCAAGACGGGAACTGGTCCCGGTCCCAGGAGCTGACCGCGGCCGCCGACGCCAAGCCGGACCCGGACGCCACGACCCGGGTCCCGGCCGCCTCCGCGTACTCCTCCGCGCTGCGCCGGCAGCAGCTGCCGGTGTCGGCCTTCGAAGACATCGAGAAGATCCAGCGCAAGCTGGACGGCTTCGAAGTGATCCTCATCAGCCCCGACCGCGTCGTCACCCCGTTCGGGCGGGCCATGGACCGGAGCATGTCCACCTCGTGGCGCGGCCGTGCCACGGAGGCGGCGACCTTCCGCTCCGGCGTGAACGCGTATCTCAGGGTGCTCACGGATCAGGTCAGGCTGATCGACAAGTCCGAGACGAAACTCTCGGGCCGCAGTGCCAAGATCCCGGTGACGGTGCAGAACAACCTGGTTCAGGGCGTCGACAACCTCGTCCTGCGCCTCACGTCCGAGCAGCCCACCCGTCTCAAGATCGATGACGGCCCCTACGACGAGCAGCCCATCGGTGTCTCGGGCGGACACAGCCAGTCGGTGAAGTTCATCACCAACGCCAACGCCAACGGCCCCGTCAGGGTCGTCGCCCAGCTCTACACGACGGACGGCCAGGCCTACGGCGCCCCCGTCGCCTTCGACGTGGACGTCAACGAGATCACGCCCACGGTCATGCTGGTCATCGCCGGCGGCGTCCTGCTCCTCGTGCTCGCCGGCTTCCGGATGTACACGCAGCGCAAGCGCGCGGTGGCCCGGCAGGCCGAGGAGGAGCCGGAGGAGGGTCCCGAGGACGAGATCCTGAACAAGGACGGCGACGGCACCGTAGACACTGAGGACACCGACTCCACGGGCTCCCAGGACCGCCCCGCGGGTAAGTCCGGCACGGAGCTGGGGGCAGGCAACCCGGAGCACCCGAGTGACCCGACACCGGACACCGCACCGGAAAGCACCGACCCGTCCGGCACGGGTGAGAGAGTGGACCGTTGAGCGATGTCGTGGCCGGTGGGCCCGGGGACGATGAGGTGGGGTAACCATGAACGCGCCGTACGACGGTGACCGCGGTCAGGGCGCGGGCGACTCGGGCTATCCCGGGGGTCCGCCGCCCGAGCCCGGCCAGACGCCACCGGGGCCCCCCGCGGACATGTACTTCCAGGACGCCTACGACCAGGATCCGTACCGCGGGCAGGACCTCTCGGCCCAGGATCCGGTGACCGAGGCGCTCTACGACCGTGCGGCGCACCCGCCGCCTCCGCCGGGCACGTACCCGCCCCAGCCGCCGCTCTACGCCCAGCCGCAGCCGCAGCAGTACGCACCCGACCCGCGTGTGTGGGCCCAGACACCCCCGCCCGAGCCCGCCGGCCCGACCCGGCACCTCCCCTACGGTGAGGACCCCCGCACGACCCAGTTCGTGGGC
This sequence comes from Streptomyces sp. NPDC005551, assembly GCF_042871785.1. Taxonomy (NCBI): domain Bacteria; kingdom Bacillati; phylum Actinomycetota; class Actinomycetes; order Kitasatosporales; family Streptomycetaceae; genus Streptomyces; species Streptomyces sp. NPDC005551. The sequence continues at coordinate 230,844 of NZ_JBIAJE010000004.1, forward strand.
GTGGACGACCTGGTCACCCAGGCCGGCGAGGAACGTCACGAGCCCGACGCCTTCGCCCACCTCTTCCGGGACCAGCAGCAGGACAGAGTCCGCCCTGCCATGGACGCCACGGCCGTGCCGAGCCCGTCCCCCGCACCGTCCGCGCACCCGGGGCCGAACGGCCCCGCCCCGGCCCCCTCGCCCTCCCCCGCCGCTGCCGCAGCCGCTGCCGCACCCAAGAAAGCCGGCCGGGCCTCGGGACTTCTGAAGTCGAGCGCGGTGATGGCCGCCGGCACGATGGTGTCCCGGCTCACCGGCTTCATCCGCTCCGCGCTGATCGTCTCGGCGCTGGGCGTCGGCCTGCTGGGTGACACCTTCCAGATCGCCTACCAGCTGCCGACCATGATCTACATCCTGACCGTCGGCGGCGGCCTCAACTCCGTCTTCGTACCGCAGCTCGTCCGCGCCATGAAAGACGACGAGGACGGCGGCGAGGCCTACGCCAACCGGCTGCTGACACTCGTCATGGTCGCCCTCGGCGCGCTCACCGTGCTGGCGGTCGCAGGTGCTCCGCTGCTGGTCCGCATGCTCTCGGCCGGGATCGCCGGCAACCCGGCCGCCAACGACGTCGCCGTCACCTTCACCCGCTACTTCCTGCCCACGATCTTCTTCATGGGCGTCCACGTGGTGATGGGACAGATCCTCAACGCGCGCGGCAAGTTCGGCGCCATGATGTGGACCCCGGTCCTCAACAACATCGTCATCATCGTCACCCTCGGCCTGTTCATCTGGGTGTACGGCTCCGCGGCGAACTCCGGCATGAAGGTCACGACCATCCCGCCGGAGGGCGAGAAGCTCCTGGGCGTCGGCGTTCTGCTCGGTCTCGTCGTGCAGGCCCTCGCGATGATCCCGTACCTGCGGGAGACCGGCTTCCGGCTGCGTCCGCGGTTCGACTGGAAGGGCCACGGCCTCGGCAAGGCCGCGATGCTCGCGAAGTGGACCGTGCTCTTCGTCCTCGCCAACCAGGCGGGCGCGATCGTGGTCTCCCAGCTCTCCACCGCGGCGGGCAAGGCCTCTCCCGTAGACGGCACCGGTTTCGCCGCCTACGCCAACGCCCAGCTCATCTGGGGCCTGCCCCAGGCCATCATCACGGTGTCGCTGATGGCCGCTCTGCTGCCGCGGCTCTCCCGCTCGGCCAACGAGGGCGACACCGGCGCCGTACGCGACGACATCTCCCAGGGCCTTCGCACCACGGCCGTCGCGATCGTGCCCATCTCGTTCGGTTTCGTGGCGCTCGGCATCCCCATGTGCACGCTGATCTTCGGTTCCTCCGGGACCAGCGAGGCCACCAACATGGGCTTCATGCTGATGGCGTTCGGCCTCGGCCTGATCCCGTACTCCGTCCAGTACGTGGTCCTCCGCGCCTTCTACGCGTACGAGGACACGCGGACGCCCTTCTACAACACGGTCATCGTCGCCGCCGTCAACGCCGGTGCCTCAGCCCTCTGCTTCTTCCTACTGCCCTCCCGGTGGGCGGTGGTCGGTATGGCCGCCTCGTACGGCCTCGCCTACGCGATCGGTGTCGGCATCGCCTGGAGCAGGCTGCGCAAGCGCCTCGGCGGCGACCTGGACGGAGCCCGCGTCCTGCGCACGTACGCCCGGCTGGCCATCGCGGCGGTCCCGGCAGCGCTCATCAGCGGTGCGGCCTGCTACGGCATGAGCCAGTCCCTCGGACAGGGCGTCGGCGGCTCCTTCCTCGCGCTCGTCGGCGGCGGCGCCCTCCTGCTCGGCGTCTTCTACGTCGCCGCGCGGAAGATGCGCATCGAGGAGCTCAACTCCATGGTCGGCATGGTCCGCGGGCGGCTGGGGCGTTGACGCGCGGGTAAGCGCACAACCATCGTTCGCCGCTGTGTGTCGTGCATAGCACCGGACTGTGGGCACAATTGGTTTCTGCGTCGGACAGCGCGCAACGGATGGGGAGGCAGGAGCGACGGTGGCAGAACGGAGCACGGCTGCCGTCGACGTGGCAGACAACAGCGGTGATGACGAGCCGCTGACCGCGAAGGCGGACCAGTCCACGGCCGACGGGGTGGCCCAGAACCTGGAGCGGGACACGGAGAGCGACGAGGCACAAGTGAGCGGGGGGACCGAGAGTCCCGGAAGGGTCTCACCGCCCGAACTGCACAGCGGCCACAAGCTCGCCAGACGCTACCGTCTCGAGGAGTGCGTCACTCGTCTGGACGGTTTCAGCAGTTGGCGCGCGGTGGACGAGAAGCTCCGCCGCGCCGTCGGCGTGCATCTCCTCCCCGCCGACCACAGCCGGGCCCGCTCGGTGCTGGCCGCTGCCCGGTCCTCCGCGCTGCTCGGTGACCCCCGCTTCGTCCAGGTGCTGGACGCGGTCGAGGAGAACGACCTCGTCTATGTCGTGCATGAGTGGCTCCCTGACGCCACGGAGCTGACCTCGCTCCTCGCCGCGGGTCCGCTGGAGGTGCACGAGGCCTACCAGATGGTCACCCAGGTCACCCAGGCCATGGCCGCCGCCCACCGCGAAGGGCTCGCGCATCTCCGGCTGACACCGGGGGCCGTCCTGCGCTCCTCGTCGGGCCAGTGGCGCATCCGCGGCCTCGCCGTCAACGCCGCCCTGCGGGGCATCAGCTCCGACACGCCGCAGCGCACGGACACCGAGGCGATCGGCGCACTGCTGTACGCGGCACTCACTCAGCGCTGGCCCTACGAGGACGACGCGTACGGCCTGTCCGGGCTGCCCAAGGACGTCGGACTGATCGCTCCCGACCAGGTCCGGGCGGGCGTCCACCGCGGCCTGTCGGAACTGGCCATGCGCGCGCTCGCCAACGACGGCGCGACCGCCTCGCGCCAGGAGCCGGCGTGCACGACGCCGGAGGAGCTGGTGAAGGCGATCGGCGAGATGCCCCGCATCCGCCCGCCGGAGCCCGCGTTCACCGCCCCGCCCGACTATCAGCGCACCACCTATCAGCAGGGCACGTACGGGCGCCAGACGCTCCATCCGGGTGTCACCCAGTCCCTCGCACCCCCGCCGCCACCCTTGCAGAGTCGCACCGGCAAGGTACTGAAGTGGGCGGTTTCCGCACTGCTCATCGCCGCGCTGGGCCTCGGCAGCTGGCAGTTGGCGGACGCCCTGATGGACCGCAGCGAGAACGACGAGACCAACAAGACGCAGACCACCGACGGCAACGACAAGAACAGCAACAAGCACAGGCCGGTCAGGCCGATCCCGATCCGGGGCGCCCAGGAGTACTTCCCGGACGGAAAGCCGCAGCACGCCGGCGATGTCGGCCTGACCTACGACGGTGACAGCTCGACGTACTGGCGGACCTACTCCTACAACGACGGGCCGGTGCTCGCACCGTTCAAGCAGGGTGTGGGCATCATCTACGACCTCGGATCCGACCGTAGCCTCGCTTCGGCATCGATAGGGCTGAACTACATCGGCGACCACACCACGGTCTCGCTGTATGCGGCGGACTCGTTCTCCTCGTCCGCCTCGCTCGGTTCCATGAAGAAGATCGCCTCGGCGACGACCTCCGGCCGGCAGCTGAAGATCTCCGCGGACAAGGCCGTGAAGACGCGGTACGTCCTGGTGTGGATCACCGCGGCGCCGTACGCGGGCAAGGACGAGTTCAGCAGTGCCGGCTTCAAGCAGGCCGTGACGGATGTGAAGTTCACCGGCTGACGACTCGTCGACGGAGGGGAGGGGTCCTATGGCCGATGACGGCGCGTACGGCGACGTGAGCGATCAGGATCTTCTGACCCGCCACGTCGAGGGGGATTCCGAGGCCTTCGGCGAGCTCGTGCGGCGGCACCGCGACCGCTTGTGGGCGGTGGCCCTGCGAACCCTGGGAGACCGCGAGGAGGCCGCTGACGCGGTTCAGGACGCACTGGTGTCCGCCTACCGGGCCGCCCACACCTTCCGTGGCCAGTCCGCCGTCACCACCTGGCTGCACCGCATCACGGTCAACGCCTGCCTGGACCGAGCCAGGAAGACCGCGTCCAGAAAGACGTCGCCGGTCGACGACGCCGAGCGTTTCGAACAGCTCCTCGGGCCGCACGAGTCGGCATCCGCGCCCGCCGAGCGCAACGACCTCCACCGCGAACTCGTCGAGGCTCTGGGCACGCTCCCGCCCGACCAGCGAGCGGCCCTCGTTCTGGTGGACATGCAGGGGTACCCCGTTGCCGAAGCCGCTCGCGTCCTCGACGTACCCACGGGCACGGTGAAGAGCCGCTGCGCCCGGGGCAGAGCCAGACTGCTGCCGTTGCTCGCCCATCTCCGTGCGGGAAGCGGAAGCGACCAGGACGGGGAGAAGCCGGGCGGTGGAAGGAACCGGACCCAGGGGACATCCGTCCCACCCGCAGCAGCGTCACAGGACACGGGACCGCAGGACGCGGGAGCACAGGCGTCAGGGCCGAGCGACTCGGCCGCGGTGAAGGGCGGAGGTGGGCGAGCGTGACATCCATGACCGGCACGGCCGGCCACCCGGACGTATCGGAGCTCTCCGACCTCACCGAAGGCCTGCTCCCCCCTGCCCGCAGCACGGATGTCCGGCAGCACCTGGACGGTTGCCCGCTCTGCGCCGACGTCTACGCCTCCCTGGAGGAAGTCCGAGGACTGCTGGGTACGTTGCCCGGTCCCGCCCGGATGCCCGCCGATGTGGCGGAACGGATCGATGCCGCGCTGGCAGCGGAGGCCCTGCTGAGCGCCACGACTGTCGGCCCGGATGCGGCGGGTGCTGGCGCCGGGTCCGACGCGTCGGCCGAAGTCGACGCCGAGGGCGACCGTGTTTCACGTGAAACATCCACCACGCCCGTAGGAAACCGGCCCCCCGGTCATGCCCGCGCCACCACCGGCCCGGGCCGCGCCCCTCGCCTGCGGCGCGGTCGCCGGGGCACCCTTGCTCTGGGTACCGCTTTCGCTGCCGCCGCACTCGGGCTCGGAACTCTCCTCGTCCAGTCGCTGACCGATGAGAATCCCGGGGACACTCCCGCCACAGCGCCGCAGAAGCACACCGACGAGGCGCACACCTTCGTCGACGGCAAGCTGGGGAACCAAGTAGCGGATCTGCTGGCGCAATCCGGCTCCGGCACCGGCAGCAAGAAGCCCTGGGGCGTCGAGTCGGGTACCTCGGGGTCCGGCAGCAGCGAGCCGAAGACGCTCCAGGAGACCGGCGTACAGGTGCCGGTGTGCATTGAACGGGCCATCAACCGCAGCGACACCGTCCTCGCCGCCTCCGAGGGTGTGTACAAGGGCACGAGCGCTTACCTGGTCGTCCTGCCGCACACATCGGACCCCGCGCAGGTCACGGTCTATGTCGTCGACGCGACGTGCGTGGACCAGGAGTCGACGTCCGCGGGCAAGGTTCTGGTGAAGCGCTCCTACGAACGGCGCTGATCATCACGTGTGGACCGGACTGCCGAGCGGTCCGGTCCCCACCGGACAGGCGCTGTCGGTGCCGTCGTGGACGTCGGGCGGACTCGATCTGCGCCATCCGCCGCACCCGCGTACCCTGTGCCGACTTCGTGTGCCCGGACACACTGGGAATGCAAGCCCCTTAGGATCCGTTGGGTCGGGTGAGAGTTCAGAGCGAGGCTCCCACCGGCAGTACGCAGCAGTCTCCAGAGACGAGGAATCAAGCCGTGAGCGACGTCCGTAACGTGATCATCATCGGCTCCGGGCCCGCCGGCTACACGGCGGCGCTCTACACCGCGCGCGCGTCGCTGAAGCCGCTGGTGTTCGAGGGCGCCGTCACCGCAGGCGGCGCGCTGATGAACACCACCGAGGTGGAGAACTTCCCCGGCTTCCAGGACGGGGTCATGGGCCCCGAGCTCATGGACAACATGCGTGCCCAAGCCGAGCGCTTCGGTGCCGAGCTCGTCCCGGACGACGTCGTCTCCGTCGACCTGACCGGCGAGATCAAGACCGTCACGGACACCGCCGGCACAGTGCACCGCGCCAAGGCCGTGATCGTCACCACCGGCTCGCAGCACCGCAAGCTCGGCCTGCCGAATGAGGACGCCCTCTCCGGACGCGGCGTCTCCTGGTGCGCCACCTGCGACGGCTTCTTCTTCAAGGACCAGGACATCGCTGTGATCGGTGGCGGCGACACCGCGATGGAAGAGGCCACGTTCCTCTCCCGCTTCGCCAAGTCGGTGACGATCGTCCATCGCCGGGACACCCTGCGCGCCTCGAAGGCCATGCAGGAGCGCGCCTTCGCCGACCCGAAGATCAAGTTCATCTGGGACAGCGAGGTCGCCGAGATCGAGGGCGACCCCAAGCTCTCCGGCCTCAAGCTGCGGAACCTTAAGACCGGCGAGATCTCCGACCTGGCGGTGACCGGCCTGTTCATCGCGATCGGCCATGACCCGCGTACCGAGCTCTTCAAGGGTCAGCTCGAGCTGGACGACGAGGGATACCTCAAGGTCGCCGCTCCCTCGACCCGGACGAATCTCACTGGCGTCTTCGGTGCCGGCGATGTCGTCGACCACACGTACCGGCAGGCGATCACCGCGGCCGGCACCGGCTGTTCCGCCGCTCTCGACGCGGAGCGTTTCCTTGCCGCCCTGGCTGACGGCGAGGCAACCGCCGAGCCCGAGAAGACCACTGTCTGACCCCCCGTACGCCTCACCGCATCACCGAGTTAAGGAGCCCGCCGTGGCCGGCACCCTCAAGAACGTGACCGACGACTCCTTCGAGCAGGACGTCCTGAAGAGCGACAAGCCCGTCCTGGTGGACTTCTGGGCCGCCTGGTGCGGTCCGTGCCGCCAGATCGCTCCGTCGCTCGAGGCCATCGCCGCCGAGTACGGGGACAAGATCGAGATCGTGAAGCTCAACATCGACGAGAACCCGGGCACGGCCGCCAAGTACGGCGTCATGTCCATCCCGACCCTGAACGTGTACCAGGGCGGGGAGGTCGCCAAGACCATCGTCGGTGCGAAGCCGAAGGCGGCCATCGTGCGTGACCTCGAGGACTTCATCGCCGAGTAGTCGTGGAGCCGTCACGCCGACGGCGATGTTTCACGTGAAACACGAATGGGCCAACCCCCTGGGGTTGGCCCATTCGCACGAGAAGCCTCAGCACTCCACCGTGATCACAGGGGGCGCAGCGCGGGCTCCTTCTGGACCGCCCCCAACAGCCGGTCCAGTGCCAGCTCCACGTCTTCCTTCCAGGAGAGCGTCGTACGCAGCTCCAGGCGGAGTCGCGGATATCTGGGGTGAGGCCGCACCGTCTTGAAGCCAACGGCCAGCAGATGGTCGGCGGGCAGCAGGCACGCCGGCTCTTTCCACTGAGCGTCCCCGAACGCCTCGATCGCCTTGAATCCCCGGCGCAGCAGATCCTTGGCCACCGTCTGAACCATCACACGGCCAAGTCCTTGCTCCTGATACCCCGGCAGGATGAAGGCGGTCATCAGCTGGACCGCGTCCGGCGAGACCGGGCTGGTGGGGAAGGCCATGGAGCGGGGAACGTAGGCCGGGGGCGCGTACATCACGAATCCGACCGGCTCGTCGTCGACGTAGACGACGCGGCCACACGATCCCCAGTCGAGCAGGACGGCCGAGATCCAGGCTTCCTTCTCCAACGCAGGCGTGCCCGCCTTTATCGCTGCTTCACCGCTGACGGGGTCGAGTTCCCAGAAGACACACGAGTGGCAGCGCTGGGGAAGGTCCTGAAGGTTGTCCAGCGTAAGCGGTACGAGCCGGCGCCCCATGAAGGCAGTTCCTCGCTTTCCTCACCCGCTGCGCCGCGGGCGGCTGTCAGAGTGCTTCGCTCTCTGAGGAGGCTGCCGACGAAGCCGCCGACCACTACTCGGCGTAGGGCCGGTGGTGATCAGTCCGGAACGGCTCACGGTCTGCATGGCTCCCGTCCGCCTCCCCGATGAAAGTATCGCCAGGTGCAAAGCCATACCCCATCGCATCGTATCCACGATGCGATTCCATAGATACCGCCAGAAAGCAAAGAGCGGGCCGTTTCCGGCACACACCGGACACGGCCCGCTTTCGTGGCAGACGGGATCGTTACGCCTTAGGCGTCCGTCTCGTCGGAGTCGTCGTTCTGAAGGCTTTTTTGCAGGACTGGACCCATCCCTGGGGCAAGACTGCCGAGGATCCGCTCCAGGTCTTCCACGGAGGCGAACTCGACGGTGATCTTGCCCTTCTTCTGTCCCAGGTCGACCTTCACCCGTGTCTCGAAACGGTCCGAGAGACGCGTCGCGAGATCACTCAGGGCGGGAGAAAGGACCGCCCCGGCCCGTGGGCCCTTGGATCGCGGCGCACTCTGTGGCCGGGACCCCATGAGCGTGACGATCTCTTCGACGGCCCGCACCGAGAGCCCCTCGGCCACGATCCGGTGAGCAAGCCGGTCCTGCTCCTCCGAGTCGTCGACGGAGAGCAGAGCCCGCGCATGCCCCGCGGACAGCACCCCGGCCGCCACCCGCTTCTGGACCGAGGGCGAAAGCCTCAGCAGACGCAGGGTGTTGGACACCTGCGGCCGCGAACGACCGATGCGGTCCGCCAGCTGGTCGTGGGTGCAGTTGAAGTCCTTGAGGAGCTGGTCGTAGGCGGCCGCCTCTTCCAGCGGGTTCAGCTGAGCCCGGTGCAGGTTCTCGAGGAGAGCGTCCAGGAGGAGCTTCTCGTCGTCCGTGGCGCGCACGATTGTGGGAATCGCATCGAGCCCGGCCTCCCGGCAGGCTCGCCAGCGCCGCTCGCCCATGATGAGTTCGTAGCGCCCGGGGCCGACCTGACGTACGACGACCGGCTGAAGCAGTCCGACCTCTTTGATGGAGGTGACCAGCTCGGCAAGCGCGTCCTCGTCGAACACCTCACGGGGCTGCCGCGGGTTCGGCGTGATGGAGTCCAGCGGCAACTCGGCGAAGTGGGCGCCGACCGGTTCCGCAGGCTTCTCCACTGCCGCGTAGGACGCGTGCTCCTCTGTTTCACGTGGAACAGGGGGAAGCGTGGCCACCCTCGCCGCCGCCACTCCTCGCTCGGCGGTGAGTACAGGTACGGCTGTCGGCGAGATGGATGCGCCACCTGCGGAGCCACCCGAAACCGACCCCGCCACTTTGTCCCCTGTCGGGGCAGCCGGGATCAGTGCGCCGAGACCACGGCCCAACCCCCTCCGTCGCTCGCTCACTGGATCCCCTCCACCATGCTCTGATCATTCTGTGCGCCCACATGGGCATGCTGCGCGTCGTAGGCCACTCCTACGCCACGCAAAGCGATTTCTCGTGCCGCCTCGAGATAGGAGAGGGCACCGCTCGATCCTGGATCGTAAGTCAGCACCGTCTGCCCGTAGCTCGGGGCCTCCGAGATACGGACGGAGCGCGGGATGCTCGTCCGCAGGACCTCCTTGCCGAAGTGGCTGCGCACCTCGTCCGCGACCTGGGACGCCAGTCGGGTCCGGCCGTCGTACATGGTGAGCAGGATGGTCGACACATGCAGGTTCGGGTTGAGGTGACCCCGAACAAGATCGACGTTACGCAGAAGCTGACCCAGCCCCTCCAGTGCGTAGTACTCGCACTGAATCGGGATCAGGACTTCCGCGCCGGCGACGAGGGCGTTGACCGTGAGAAGACCGAGCGAGGGCGGGCAGTCGATGAGGATGTAGTCCAGCGGCTGCTCATACGCCTGGATCGCCTTCTCCAGGCGACTCTCCCGTGCCACCAGGGACACCAGCTCGATCTCCGCACCGGCGAGATCGATCGTGGCGGGCGCACAGAAGAGACCCTCGACGTCCGGGACCGGCTGGACGACCTCGGAGAGCGGCCTGCTGTCGATCAGCACGTCGTAGATGGAAGGCACTTCGGCGTGATGGTCGATGCCCAGCGCGGTGGAGGCATTGCCCTGAGGGTCGAGGTCGATCACCAGGACACGGCCACCGTGCAGAGCGAGAGACGCGGCCAGGTTCACCGTGGTGGTGGTCTTGCCCACCCCGCCCTTCTGGTTGGCGACCACCATAATGCGTGTCTGCTCCGGCCGTGGCAGGCCTTCGCCGGCACGCCCCAGAGCCTCTACTGCCAGTTGGGCAGCACGACCGATGGGAGTGTCGTCCATCGGGGGCGGTGTTTCACGTGAAACATCCTCCCCCATCGACTCGGTACGGGGACCGGGGACCGGATCGGTCATCGGTCCCGCGATGTTGGCGTTGGACCGCAAGGATTCACTCTCCTCGACTTCAGGCTCGCAATGAACAGAGCCTCCCATGTCTTCGGGGTCGTGAACCAGCGAGGCCCGTTCTTCTGTGGAGATATCCACCTCTGTGGACAACTCCGCACCCTCTTCGAGTGAACCGAGAGGCCTCCGGTCCCGAGGTTCGGCCGCGGCGCGGCCGCGACTGATGATGCCGTGCAGCAGTGAGCGACGTTTCACGTGAAACAAGATGCCTAGCAGCCGTCGCCATATCGGCGCGACACTCCGGTATGCGTAGGTTTGGCAGCTTGTGTGGAGTACGGCTCACCGTCAGGACGAATCACCGTGCGAGTAGTGGAGTGACAAAAAACTCTCGGCTCCACCGCGGTGGAGCCGAGAGTTCAAGGCGTCGTGGCGTTCTTGGGATCAGCGACGGCGCCGGGTTCGAGTAGTCCTGGCCGCCTTGGCCCGCTTCGCCGCGAAGCGCACCCCGCCCGGACTCTCTCCGACCTCGACCCGCACCACGGTGGAGAGGGGATCCACGACTCCCTCACCCACGTGCAGGACGGACGTCGCCACGGCGCCGAGCTTGCTCAGCGCCGTGGCTGCGCTCTTCAGCTCCTCTTCGGCAGTGTCCCCCTTGAGCGCCAGCATCTCTCCGTAGGGACGCAACAGGGGGATGCCCCATGTCGCCAGCCGGTCCAGCGGTGCCACCGCCCGAGCGGTGACGACGTGCACCGGCGGCAACTTCCCCATGACTTCCTCGGCCCGACCACGCACGACGGTCACGTGGTCGAGGCCCAGCAGCTCGACCACCTCGGTGAGGAAGGTGGTGCGACGCAGAAGCGGTTCCAGCAGCGTGATCTTGAGGTCACTGCGGACCAGGGCCAGGGGGATGCCGGGCAGGCCGGCGCCGGAGCCGACGTCGCACACGGTCACGCCCTCGGGAACGACCTCCGAGAGCACCGCACAGTTCAGCAGATGCCGCTCCCACAGACGGGGCACTTCGCGAGGACCGATCAGGCCACGCTGCACTCCCGCCTCGGCCAGCAACTGCGCGTAGCGCACCGCGTCCGCGTAGCGATCGCCGAATACCGCGCGGGCCTCCTCGGGCGTAGGGGGGAGTTCCGCTGCCTCCGTCACGGGGACCGTCCTTCCGTACCGCATAGGCGCACTGAGCGCTGACTTCCAGGACTATCAGGGACCACAGCTGTCGGGACCGCAGCTGCCGGCGCCTACCAGGCTGACAAAGCTCGGCCCCGTCTGCGCAACAGACGGGGCCGGAGGAACGTACGTACCGATCAGGCAGGAAGCACGACGACGAAGCGCTCAGGCTCCTCGCCCTCGGACTCGCTGCGCAGGCCCGCGGTCTTGACCGCGTCGTGGACCACCTTGCGCTCGAAGGGCGTCATCGGCGGCAGCTTCACGGCTTCGCCGGAGCTCCTGGCCTCCGCCGCGGCCTTGGCGCCGAGCTCGGAGAGTTCCTCACGCTTCTGTGCGCGGTAGCCCGCGATGTCCAGCATCAGGCGGCTGCGCTCGCCGGTCTCCCGGTGCACGGCCAGGCGCGTGAGCTCCTGGAGGGCTTCCAGCACCTCGCCGTCCCGGCCGACCAGCTTCTGCAGGTCGCGGCCGCCGGCATCACTGATGATCGAGACAGCGGCGCGATCGGCCTCGACGTCCATGTCGATGTCACCGTCAAGATCGGCGATGTCGAGCAGACCCTCGAGGTAGTCCGCCGCGATCTCGCCCTCCTGCTCCAGGTGGCTCAGGGTGTCGCCCTCGGCGGCGGCGGAGATGGTGCCTTCCGTCACGGGATGGACTCCTTCTTACTTCTTGGACGGGGACTTGGGCCGCTGCGGGCCCTTGCGCCCGGACTGGGCTTTGCTGCGGGTACCGGCGCCTGGCTTGGTGCCGCCGCCCGCCGGCTTGGCGGTGCCGGGCTTGGCGTCCTGCGGATCGTCCGACTTGATCAGCGAGGTCTTCGGCTCGGCCTCTCCCGCCGGCCTGGCCACGGCCGCCTGGCGCTGCGACTTCGACTGCCGCTTCGGCTGCTGCCTCTTCGGGGCGCCCGTGACGGTCGTCGTGGTGCCGTTCTCGAGCTCCGTGACGGTCGCCGTCTCGCTCTTGACCACCGTGCCGTCGGACTGGGCCGCGAGACCCGCCTTCGTCAGGCTGTTGATGAACTTGCGCTCGAACTCGTTGCGGTCACGGCCCTTGGCGACGATCGCCTTGACGATGGCCTTCTCGCCCCGCCTGCGGACCTTGCCGTGGCTCAGCACGTGCTTCTGCAGACGCTCCAGGTAGGCGGCCTGCGCCTTGCTGCCCGGAGTCGGGTTGTTGCGGATGACGAACATCTGCTGGCCCATGGTCCACACGTTGGTGGTCAGCCAGTAGACGAGGACACCGACGGGGAAGTTGATGCCGAAGACGGCGAACATGACGGGGAAGACGTACATCAGCATCTTCTGCTGCTGCATGAACGGCGTCTTCACGGTGGTGTCGACGTTCTTCGTCATCAGCTGGCGCTGCGTGTAGAACTGCGACGCCGACATCATCACGATCATGACCGCGGTCACTACGCGGACGTCGGTCAGGGTGGCACCGAGGGACGTGACCTTCTCCGCGCCGTCGGTGAACTTCGCGGCCAGCGGGGCACCGAAGATGTGCGCCTTACGCGCGCTCTCGAGCAGCTGGTCGTCGATGACGCCGATCGTCTTGCCGGTCGCGATGCCGTTGAGCACGTGGTACAGCGCGAAGAAGAACGGTGACTGCGCCAGGATGGGAAGGCACGAGGAGAGCGGGTTGGTACCCGACTCCTTGTACAGCTTCATCATCTCTTCGGACTGGCGCTGCTTGTCGTTCTTGTAGCGCTCCTGGATCTTCTTCATCTCGGGCTGCAGCGTCTGCATCGCCCGGGTGGCCTTGATCTGCTTCACGAAGAGCGGGATCAGGCAGATACGGATCAGGATCACCAAGGACACGATGGACAGGCCCCAGGCCCAGCCCGTGTCGGCCCCGAAGAGCTTTCCGTACACGGAGTGGAACTGGACGATGACCCAGGAGACGGGTGTCGTGATGAAGCTGAAAAGACTGGCAATCGTGTCCACTAATCAGGCTCCTTGAGCATGGGACGGGGTCTCGGCGGCCGGGCTCGGGGGATGGTCGGACATTCCATGCCCCTCGATGGCCGGTTCGGCGGCGGAGGTCCCGCCCTTGCGTGCGCGCCAGGCGTTGCGCAGCATCTCGTGCCACCGCGGACGGCTGCGCTGTGGCACATGGTCCACACCGCCGGACGACCACGGATTGCACCGGAGGATGCGCCAGGCGGTGAGTGCCGTTCCCTTGAGCGCGCCGTGCCGGTCGATGGCCTGGTAGCCGTAGTGGGAGCACGACGGGTAGTACTTGCACACCGGCCCGAGCAACGGGCTGATGATCCACTGGTACAGCTTGATCAGCGCCAGCAGCGGGTACTTCATCGCGCGCCCCCTCCCAGCAGCCGCCCCAGGGCGGCATCCAGGTCTCGGGCCAGCTGTGCATGGTCGGCGTCGCCCGCACCGGGCAGCGCTCGTACTACTACCAGGCTACCGGGGGGCAACAGGGCCACCCGGTCCCGCATCAGGTGACGAAGTCTGCGCTTCACCTTGTTGCGTACGACGGCTCCGCCCACGGCTTTGCTGACAACGAAACCCGCACGCGTCGGGGGAGCGCTCTCCCCAGGCGCGTGCGGGTCGGTTGCACCGCTGCGTAGATGGACGACGAGGAGCGGGCGTCCGGCCCGGCGTCCTCGACGTACCGCGGTCGCGAAGTCCTCGCGCCGCCTCAGCCGATGCTCGGTAGGCAGCACGTCATGACCTGTTTAAGTGATCAGGCGGACAGGCTCGCGCGACCCTTGCCACGACGGTTCGCGAGAATCGCGCGGCCCGCACGGGTGCGCATCCGCAGGCGGAAGCCGTGGGTCTTGGCGCGACGACGGTTGTTCGGCTGGAAGGTGCGCTTGCTCACTCGGGGGCTCCAGAAAGAATCGGTGGTGGCGGGGTGCCGTCCTGGCTGTCACCGTGCGCCCACGAGTAGCTCGCATTACGCCCGAGTGCACCGCTTCCCGATCACTGAACGTGACCTGTGCCCATCGGAGGCAGGCGGCAGCAGCCATCGACAACTCGACCTGGTTACGGTACGCGCGGCTACGCCATTCGGTCAAACCAGTGTCGCCGGGGGACACTGTCCACAGGCTGGGGACAACAACTTGAACCGCATGGGTCGCCCTGACTACCGTGGCTGGACTCCGATTCGTTCCCTTCCCCCCGCGCCATCTGATTCGTTCCCGCCGCCCCACCCGAGAACATCCCGACCTGTTCCCAGAACCACACGTTCGTGGGACCCGTGAGAGAGCGTGCCCTGTGGCTGACGTACCTGCCGATCTTGCCGCAGTGTGGCCACGAGTACTGGAACAGCTCCTCGGTGAGGGCCGCGTGCAGGGCGTCGAGGCGAAGGACGAGCACTGGATCAAGCGCTGCCAGCCGCTGGCACTCGTCGCGGACACGGCGCTGCTCGCGGTTCCGAACGAGTTCGCGAAGGGCGTACTCGAAGGGCGGCTGGCCCCCGTGGTCAGCGAGACGCTGAGCCGCGAGTGCGGTCGGCCGATCCGCATCGCGATCACCGTCGACGACTCCGTGGGCGAGCCCGCTCCGCCCCGCTACGAGGAGACGGAACTCCCGGCCGGAGCGGACCAGGGCCGTGACGCGTACGACGCCCCGAACCGCGACGGACGTGACGGACGCGACGGATACGACGGTCAGGGACGCGACAGCCGTGACCCGCGCGACGGGCGCGACGGCCACGGCGGCCAGGGAGGCGGGCGCCACTCACGCGACGCCCGCGACAGCCGCGACGGATACGAGGGCCAGGGACGCGACGAGCGGAACCCCTACGACAGCCAGGGACGCGACGGATACGAGCGCTACGGCCGGCACCGCGCGGACGACCACCGTCCACAGCACCGCCCCGAGCAGCTGCCCGGCGGCCCCGGCGATCATCTGCCGACCGCCCGCCCCGCCTATCCCGACTACCAGCGGCCCGAGCCCGGGTCCTGGCCGCGTCCGTCGCAGGACGACTACGGCTGGCAGCAGCAGCGCCTCGGCTTCCCCGACCGCGACCCGTACGCGTCGCCCCCGCAGGACTACCGCCCGCAGTCGATTGAGCGGCCGTCCTACGACCAGCAGCGCCAGGACTACGAGCAGGCACGCTCCGACTACGAGCAGCAGCGGCCCGACTACGACCAGCGTGACGGCCGACGCGAGATGGACCGCCGCGACCTCTCGGACTCGTCGCCCGCAGGCACCGGACATGTGCACCGCGGCGGACCCGTCGGCTCCGCCCTGCCCGCGGCGAGCGGAGCTCCTGGGCCGCTGGCCGCGCAGCCCGCGCCGGCATCGGGTCCCGGCGAGCCCACCGCACGCCTGAACCCGAAATACCTCTTCGACACGTTCGTCATCGGCGCCTCGAACCGCTTCGCGCACGCCGCGGCGGTCGCCGTCGCCGAGGCGCCCGCGAAGGCGTACAACCCCCTTTTCATCTACGGGGAGTCGGGTCTGGGCAAGACGCACCTGCTGCACGCGATCGGGCACTACGCCCGCAGCCTCTACCCCGGCACGCGCGTGCGGTACGTGAGTTCCGAGGAGTTCACCAACGAGTTCATCAACTCCATCCGCGACGGCAAGGGCGACAGCTTCCGCAAGCGGTACCGCGAGATGGACATCCTGCTCGTCGACGACATCCAGTTCCTCGCGGACAAGGAGTCGACGCAGGAGGAGTTCTTCCACACGTTCAACACGCTCCACAACGCGAACAAGCAGATCGTGCTGTCCTCGGACCGGCCGCCCAAGCAGCTGGTGACGCTGGAGGACCGGCTGCGGAACCGCTTCGAGTGGGGGCTGATCACGGACGTCCAGCCGCCCGAGCTGGAGACGCGTATCGCGATCCTGCGCAAGAAGGCGGTGCAGGAGCAGCTCAACGCTCCGCCGGAGGTCCTCGAGTTCATCGCGTCCCGGATCTCGCGGAACATCCGTGAGCTGGAGGGCGCGCTGATCCGGGTGACGGCGTTCGCGTCGCTCAACCGGCAGCCGGTGGACCTCGGGCTCACGGAGATCGTCCTCAAGGACCTCATCCCGGGCGGCGAGGACTCCGCCCCCGAGATCACGGCGCCGGCCATCATGGCGGCCACCGCCGACTACTTCGGCCTGACGGTGGAGGACCTGTGCGGGTCCTCCCGCAGTCGCGTGCTGGTGACCGCACGCCAGATCGCCATGTATCTGTGCCGCGAGCTCACGGACCTGTCGCTGCCGAAGATCGGCGCGCAGTTCGGCGGCCGCGACCACACGACGGTCATGCACGCCGACCGCAAGATCCGCGCGCTGATGGCCGAGCGGCGCTCGATCTACAACCAGGTCACCGAGCTGACCAACCGCATCAAGAACGGCTGACCCAGAGCCGTACGGCTTCGAAGGCGCCCCCGGGACGAGTCCCCGGGGGCGCCTTTCGCCGTCCTCGTGCGCCGGCCGGCGCCCTCGGCTCGGTCTCCCGGTGCTCTCCCCGGGCGGAGTCGCGTCTCCCCGAGGCGCGCAGAAACGTCCTCCCGGACCTCCCGGGAGCCCCCGGAACGCCCCTGGAGGGCACCCGGCGGGCCCTCCCGGCGGCTTTCGGCACCCTTTCCGAGCCGAGAGGCCGACGCACAACCGACATCCACTGTTCGAATACGGTCCTGGTTACGGCCTCCCTCCACAGATCCGGGGACTTTCTTGCGTCCACACCCTGGGGACCGGAAAGTTGTCCAGACGGTGTCCACAGGTCGCCCTGGTGAAAGATCATCGGACCAGGTCAGGTGGCTGTGGATCGGTGGACGAAAGTTCTCCACAGTCTGTGGACGAAGGAATGATCCACAGGGTGTGCACGAAGTTGTCCACCGGCGGCCCACAGGACCGGACGGGTTGTCCCCAGCGTCTCGTACCTTCTCCACACCCCTGTCCACTGTTCGGCAACGCGCCGCGCCTTCTCACCGTGTCGAGTGAAAGGCGTCACACCAAGGTGTCTGGTTGGCCTGTGGGGAACGTGGGTAAAACTGGGGACGGCGTTGGGGAGAAGTGCCCCGAGCCTGTGCATCGGGTGTGCAGAACTTTTCCCCGTCCACAGCGAGCCCCGGTTGTCCACCGCCGTCACCCACAGGGCCGGTGGACAAAATTTGCCGTCTGAGCTGCGAAAACGGGGTTATCCACGGTTTCCACAGCCCCTACTACTACTCCCAACTAGAGAGAGCTGGGAATCCGTTCAGAAGAGGGGGCTGTGCACAACTCGGGGTTCGGAGCTCCGGTGCCGCTCGACGCGACTTGACCGAGGGGGGCACCGACTGTCAGTGCGGTGCGTCAGACTGGTCCCCGGTGTCCTTCCCGTCACAGGGACCGACGACACCGAGTCAGACAGCGAAGGCCAGCAGGGCGAGAGCGCCGGCAACAGACGGAGGCGGCAACGGTGAAGATCCGGGTGGAACGCGACGTACTCGCGGAGGCAGTGGCCTGGGCGGCACGCAGCCTCCCGGCCCGTCCACCGGCGCCTGTCCTCGCCGGCCTCCTGCTGAAGGCCGAGGGCGGCTCCCTGAGCCTGTCCAGCTTCGACTACGAGGTCTCCGCGCGGGTCTCGGTGGACGCCGAGATCGACGAGGAGGGCACGGTCCTCGTCTCCGGCCGTCTCCTCGCCGACATCTGCCGCGCCCTCCCCAACCGGCCGGTGGAGATTTCCACAGACGGTGTACGGGCGACGGTGGTCTGCGGATCCTCGCGGTTCACCCTCCACACCCTCCCTGTGGAGGAATACCCGGCGCTGCCCCAGATGCCGTCGGCGACCGGCACCGTCCCCGGCGAGGTGTTCGCCTCGGCGGCCGCCCAGGTGGCCATCGCCGCCGGGCGTGACGACACCCTGCCGGTGCTGACCGGTGTGCGCATCGAGATCGAGGGCGACACGGTCACCCTCGCGTCCACCGACCGCTACCGCTTCGCGGTCCGCGAGTTCCTGTGGAAGCCGGAGAACCCGGAGGCCTCCGCGGTCGCCCTGGTGCCCGCCAAGACGCTCCTGGACACCGCCAAGGCCCTCACGAGCGGCGACAACGTGATCCTGGCCCTGTCCGGATCCGGCGCGGGTGAGGGCCTCATCGGCTTCGAGGGCGCCGGCCGCCGTACGACCACCCGGCTGCTCGAGGGCGACCTGCCGAAGTACCGCACGCTGTTCCCGACGGAGTTCAACTCCATCGCCGTCATCGAGACCGCCCCCTTCGTGGAGGCCGTCAAGCGCGTGGCCCTGGTCGCCGAGCGGAACACGCCGGTGCGGCTCAGCTTCGAGCAGGGAGTGCTCATCCTGGAGGCCGGCTCCAGCGACGACGCACAGGCTGTGGAAAGGGTCGACGCCCAGCTGGAGGGCGACGACATCTCGATCGCCTTCAACCCGACGTTCCTGCTCGACGGTCTGAGCGCCATCGACTCGCCCGTCGCGCAGCTCTCCTTCACGACGTCGACCAAGCCCGCCCTCCTCAGCGGCAGGCCCGCCGTCGACGCCGAGGCGGACGAGGCCTACAAGTACCTGATCATGCCGGTGCGCCTCAGCGGCTGACGCGGCCCGACGAAGTCCGCAGGTGAGGGCGTACGTCTGAGCGGCTATGCCCACAGGTGTGCGTGAGCGTCCGGGTTTAGGCTCGGACGAGGCACGGCAGTGCCCTCACGCCACGTCGCAAACCTAAGGAACAACTGATGGAGCTCGGTCTCGTCGGCCTCGGCAAGATGGGCGGCAACATGCGCGAGCGGATTCGCCGCGCAGGCCACACCGTCATCGGATACGACCGCAACCCGGACGTCGCCGATGTCCACAGCCTGGAAGAGCTTGTGGGCAGGCTCAAGGGCCCGCGTGTGGTGTGGGTGATGGTCCCGGCCGGTGCCGCGACCCAGTCCACCATCGACGAGCTGGCCGCCCTCCTGGAGCCGGGAGACGTCGTCGTGGACGGCGGCAACTCCCGCTGGACCGACGACGAGAAGCACGCCGTCGAGCTGGGCATCAAGGGCATCGGCTTCGTCGACTGCGGAGTCTCCGGCGGGGTGTGGGGCCTGGAGAACGGCTACGCGCTGATGTACGGCGGCTCCGCGGAGAACGTGGCGAAGGTGCAGCCGGTCTTCGACGCCCTCAAGCCCGAGGGCGACTTCGGGTCGGTGCACGCGGGCAAGGTCGGCGCGGGCCACTTCGCGAAGATGGTCCACAACGGCATCGAGTACGCGATGATGCAGGCCTACGCCGAGGGCTGGGAACTGCTGGAGAAGGTCGACTCCGTCACCGACGTGCGTGAGGTCTTCCGGTCCTGGCAGGAGGGCACGGTCATCCGTTCCTGGCTGCTCGACCTCGCCGTCAACGCCCTGGACGACGACGAGCACCTGGACAAGCTCAAGGGGTACGCGGAGGACTCCGGCGAGGGCCGCTGGACCGTCGAGGCGGCCATCGACAACGCGGTGCCGCTGCCGGCGATCACCGCGTCGCTCTTCGCCCGCTTCGCGTCCCGGCAGGACGACTCCCCGCAGATGAAGATGATCGCGGCGCTGCGCAACCAGTTCGGCGGCCACGCCGTGGAGAAGAAGAACTGATCCACACCCTGGGGGCACCGCCTCCCGGGGAACGGCCCGGCTGTCCACAGCCGGGGACGACCGAAGGCCGGGGCGACCCGGCCCTCGGGGAAACACCCGAAGCACCACGTTGGGGGAGGTCGGCGAACGACCATGCACGTCACGCATCTGTCGCTGGCCGACTTCCGCTCGTACGCCCACGTCGAGGTCCCGCTCGACCCGGGCGTCACCGCCTTCGTCGGCCCCAACGGCCAGGGCAAGACGAACCTCGTCGAGGCGGTCGGCTACCTCGCCACCCTCGGCAGCCACCGCGTCTCCTCGGACGCGCCCCTGGTGCGGATGGGCGCCGACCGCGCGATCGTCCGGGCCAACGTGCGGCAGGGGGACCGCCAGCAGCTCGTCGAACTCGAACTGAACCCCGGCAAGGCCAACCGCGCCCGCATCAACAGGTCCTCCCAGGTCAAGCCCCGTGACGTGCTGGGAATCGTCCGGACGGTGCTGTTCGCGCCCGAGGACCTCGCCCTGGTCAAGGGCGACCCCGGCGAGCGGCGGCGGTTCCTGGACGAGATGATCACCGCCCGCTCCCCGCGCATGGCGGGCGTCCGCTCGGACTACGACCGGGTCCTGCGGCAGCGCAACACCCTCCTGAAGTCGGCGGCGCTCGCCCGGCGCCACGGCGGCCGCACCATGGACCTCTCCACCCTCGACGTCTGGGACCAGCACCTCGCGCGCGTGGGCGCCGAGCTGCTCGCCCAGCGCCTCGACCTGGTCGCCGCGGTGCAGCCCCTCGCCGAGAAGGCGTACGAACAGCTGGCACCGGGCGGTGGCCCCGTCGTACTGGAGTACAAGCCGTCCTCCCCGGGGATCGCCGGCCACGCGCGTGAGGAGCTGTACGAGCAGCTGATGGCGGCCCTGCTGGAAGCCCGCAAGCAGGAGATCGAGCGGGGCGTGACCCTGGTGGGCCCCCACCGGGACGAGCTGCTGCTGAAGCTCGGGCAGCTGCCCGCCAAGGGATACGCCTCCCACGGGGAGTCCTGGTCGTTCGCACTGGCGCTGCGCCTTGCCTCGTACGACCTCCTGAGGGCCGAGGGCAACGAGCCGGTACTCGTCCTGGACGACGTGTTCGCCGAGCTGGACACCCGGCGTCGCGAGCGTCTCGCCGAGCTGGTCGCGCCCGGTGAGCAGGTACTCGTGACGGCGGCGGTGGACGACGACGTCCCGGGCGTCCTCGCCGGGACGCGTTTCGCGGTGTCCGAGGGCACGGTGGAGCGCGTATGACGGAAAACACACCGGGCGGGCCGGGAGGCGTTCCCGCCGGGGCATCAGACGACGTGGCCGGGAAGATCCCCGAGCCGTCGGGCGTCGACCTCGCGCGCGTGGCCCTGCGCGCCGCGAAGGAACAGGCACGCGCGCGTGGGGACGCGGCCCAGCAGAAGAAGCAGGTGCGGCGCGGCGCCGGGCTGCGCTCCGGCGCACGCGCCGACGGGCGGGATCCGATGGCGCTCGGCGCCGCCATCAACCGGCTGCTCACCGAGCGCGGCTGGGAGGCCCCGGCGGCGGTGGGCGGGGTCATGGGCCGCTGGCCGCAGATCGTCGGCGCCGACCTGGCCAAGCACTGCGAGCCGCAGAAGTACGACGAGGACGAGCGCGAGCTGATCGTGCAGTGCGACTCCACTGCCTGGGCGACCCAGCTGCGGCTGCTCGCCCCGCAGCTGGTGGCACGGCTGAACCAGGACCTCGGGCACGGTGCGGTCAGGGTGATCAAGGTGCTCGGCCCCGGTGGTCCCGCCCGTCGTTACGGCCCCTTGCGCGCCCCGGGGAGCACGGGTCCCGGCGACACCTACGGGTGACCTGACTCGGCAGTAGCTAGGGGTTGACACCCGGAAGCGCTGAGTGCCTCTGTGAGCCTCTTGGAGCCCCGCTCCGTATATGGGGAGTCGCGAGAGACCGGTTGAGGGCGGCACATGCGGACTCAGGTACCGGCAAACCCCCATCACTGTCGGCGCTACCGGTAGACTGGGAGCGAATCCCGCCCCGCTTGCGGGGACCGTCGGGAAATGGTGTGCAAGGCAGGCTTACCAACGCAACACGCCGCAGCCGCTCCGGCCACCGCCGGAAGCTAGGTTCGTGCTGTGCCAGAAAGGGCGCTTCGTGGCCGATTCCGGCAACCCCAACGAGAACATCGCCGCTACTGAAACGGATGAGGAGGGCAAGGCGCCCCGCGTAGAAGCGCACGCTGGCACAGCTGAGGCCCCGGGCGTGGCGTACGACGCCAACGCCATCACCGTCCTCGAAGGTCTGGACGCGGTCCGCAAGCGGCCCGGTATGTACATCGGTTCGACCGGCGAGCGCGGCCTCCACCACCTCGTGTACGAGGTCGTCGACAACTCCGTCGACGAGGCCCTCGCCGGCCACGCGGACACGATCGAGGTCACGATCCTCGCCGACGGCGGCGTGCGCGTCGTCGACAACGGCCGCGGCATCCCGGTGGGCATCGTCCCGTCCGAGGGCAAGCCGGCCGTCGAGGTCGTGCTGACGGTCCTGCACGCGGGCGGCAAGTTCGGTGGCGGCGGTTACGCGGTCTCCGGTGGTCTGCACGGCGTGGGTGTCTCCGTCGTGAACGCGCTGTCCACGAGGGTCGCCGTCGAGGTCAGGACCGACGGCTACCGCTGGACGCAGGAGTACAAGCTGGGTGTCCCGACGGCTCCGCTCGCCAAGCACGAGGCCACCGACGTGACGGGTACGTCGGTCACCTTCTGGGCCGACGGCGACATCTTCGAGACCACCGACTACTCCTTCGAGACGCTGACGCGGCGCTTCCAGGAGATGGCGTTCCTCAACAAGGGTTTGACCATCAAACTCACCGACGAGCGCGACTCCGCGAAGGCCGTGACGGGCGCGGACGAGGCCGGTGCGGACGAGAACGACGAGGTCAAGACGGTCACGTACCACTACGAGGGCGGCATCGTCGACTTCGTGAAGTACCTGAACTCCCGCAAGGGCGACGTCATCCACCCCACCGTGATCGACATCGAGGCCGAGGACAAGGAGCGCATGCTCTCCCTCGAGGTCGCGATGCAGTGGAACAGCGGTTACAGCGAGGGCGTGTACTCCTTCGCCAACACCATCCACACGCACGAGGGCGGTACGCACGAAGAGGGCTTCCGGGCCGCTCTGACGGGTCTGATCAACCGGTACGCGCGCGACAAGAAGCTGCTGCGCGAGAAGGACGACAACCTCACGGGCGACGACATCCGCGAGGGTCTCACGGCGATCATCTCGATCAAGCTGGGCGAGCCCCAGTTCGAGGGCCAGACCAAGACCAAGCTCGGCAACACCGAGGCGAAGACCTTCGTCCAGAAGGTCGTCCACGAGCACATCAGCGACTGGCTGGACCGCAACCCGAACGAGGCCGCGGACATCATCCGCAAGTCGATCCAGGCGGCCACCGCGCGCGTGGCGGCCCGCAAGGCGCGTGACCTCACCCGCCGCAAGGGTCTCCTGGAGTCGGCGTCCCTGCCGGGCAAGCTCTCCGACTGCCAGTCGAACGACCCCGTCAAGTGCGAGATCTTCATCGTCGAGGGTGACTCCGCCGGCGGCTCGGCCAAGTCCGGCCGCAACCCGCAGTACCAGGCGATCCTCCCGATCCGCGGAAAGATCCTCAACGTCGAGAAGGCGCGGATCGACAAGATCCTGCAGAACCAGGAGATCCAGGCGCTGATCTCCGCCTTCGGCACCGGGGTCCACGAGGACTTCGACATCGAGAAGCTCCGCTATCACAAGATCATCCTGATGGCGGACGCCGACGTCGACGGCCAGCACATCAACACCCTGCTGCTGACATTCCTGTTCCGCTTCATGCGGCCGCTGGTCGAGGCCGGGCACGTGTTCCTGTCCCGTCCGCCGCTGTACAAGATCAAGTGGGGCCGCGACGACTTCGAGTACGCCTACTCGGACCGCGAGCGCGACGCGCTGATCGAGCTGGGCCGCCAGAACGGCAAGCGCACCCGCGACGACTCCGTCCAGCGGTTCAAGGGTCTCGGTGAGATGAACGCCGAGGAACTGCGCATCACCACGATGGACCAGGAGCACCGCGTCCTCGGCCAGGTCACGCTGGACGACGCCGCCCAGGCCGACGACCTGTTCTCGGTCCTGATGGGCGAGGACGTCGAAGCACGCCGCGCGTTCATCCAGCGCAACGCCAAGGACGTCCGCTTCCTCGACATCTGAGTCGGTCTCAGCTGACCGCCGCAGAAAGGATCTTCACCAGCAATGGCCGACGACAACACTCCGAGCATCCCCGACGAAGAGGGCGAGATCGCCCTGCGCGTCGAGCCCGTCGGGCTCGAGACCGAGATGCAGCGCTCCTACCTCGACTACGCGATGTCCGTCATCGTGTCGCGTGCGCTGCCCGACGTACGGGACGGCCTCAAGCCCGTCCACCGCCGCGTCCTGTACGCGATGTACGACGGCGGCTACCGGCCCGAGAAGGGCTTCTACAAGTGCGCCCGCGTCGTCGGCGACGTCATGGGCAACTACCACCCGCACGGCGACTCCTCGATCTACGACGCGCTGGTCCGCCTCGCGCAGCCGTGGTCGATGCGGATGCCGCTGGTGGACTCCAACGGCAACTTCGGATCTCCCGGCAACGACCCGGCGGCCGCCATGCGGTACACCGAGTGCAAGATGATGCCGCTGTCCATGGAGATGGTCCGCGACATCGACGAGGACACCGTCGACTTCACGGACAACTACGACGGGCGCTCCCAGGAACCGACCGTCCTGCCGGCCCGCTTCCCGAACCTGCTGATCAACGGCTCCGCCGGTATCGCGGTCGGCATGGCCACCAACATCCCGCCGCACAACCTGCGCGAGGTCGCGGCCGGCGCCCAGTGGTACCTGGAGAACCCGGAGGCCTCGCACGAGGAGCTCCTGGACGCCCTGATCGAGCGCATCAAGGGCCCCGACTTCCCGAGCGGCGCCCTCGTAGTGGGCCGCAAGGGCATCGAGGAGGCGTACCGCACCGGCCGCGGCTCCATCACGATGCGCGCGGTCGTCGAGGTCGAGGAGATCCAGAACCGCCAGTGCCTGGTGGTCACGGAACTCCCCTACCAGGTGAACCCGGACAACCTCGCGCAGAAGATCGCCGACCTGGTCAAGGACGGCAAGATCGGCGGCATCGCCGACGTCCGCGACGAGACCTCGTCCCGCACCGGCCAGCGCCTCGTCATCGTCCTGAAGCGCGACGCGGTCGCCAAGGTCGTGCTGAACAACCTGTACAAGCACACCGACCTGCAGACGAACTTCGGCGCCAACATGCTGGCGCTCGTCGACGGCGTGCCGCGCACCCTCTCCCTGGACGCGTTCATCCGGCACTGGGTGGCGCACCAGATCGAGGTCATCGTCCGCCGTACGAAGTTCCGGCTGCGCAAGGCCGAGGAGCGCGCGCACATCCTGCGCGGCCTCCTGAAGGCCCTGGACGCCATCGACGAGGTCATCGCGCTGATCCGGCGCAGCGACACCGTCGACATCGCGCGCGAGGGCCTGATGGGGCTCCTGGAGATCGACGAGATCCAGGCCAACGCCATCCTCGAAATGCAGCTGCGCCGACTGGCCGCCCTGGAGCGCCAGAAGATCATCCAGGAGCATGACGAGCTCCAGGCCAAGATCCGCGAGTACAACGAGATCCTCGCCTCGCCGGTGCGTCAGCGCGGCATCATCAGCGAGGAACTCAACGCGATCGTCGAGAAGTTCGGTGACGACCGCCGCTCCAAGCTGGTCCCCTTCGACGGCGACATGTCCATGGAGGACCTGATCGCCGAAGAGGACATCGTCGTCACCATCACGCGCGGTGGTTACATCAAGCGGACCAAGACCGAGGACTACCGCTCGCAGAAGCGCGGCGGCAAGGGCGTGCGCGGCACGAAGCTGAAGCAGGACGACATCGTCGACCACTTCTTCGTGTCGACGACGCACCACTGGCTGCTGTTCTTCACGAACAAGGGCCGCGTCTACCGCGCGAAGGCCTACGAACTGCCGGACGCCGGCCGTGAGGCACGCGGCCAGCACGTCGCGAACCTGCTCGCCTTCCAGCCCGACGAGGCGATCGCCGAGATCCTGGCGATCCGCGACTACGAGGCGGCGCCCTACCTGGTCCTCGCGACCAAGGGCGGTCTGGTCAAGAAGACGTCTCTGAAGGATTACGACTCGCCGCGTTCGGGTGGTGTCATCGCGATCAATCTCCGCGAGACGGAGAGCGGTTCCGATGATGAACTGATCGGTGCGGAGCTGGTCTCGGCCGAGGACGATCTGCTGCTGATCAGCAAGAAGGCGCAGTCGATCCGGTTCACCGCTACGGATGACGCGTTGCGCCCGATGGGCCGCGCCACCTCGGGTGTGAAGGGCATGAGTTTCCGTGCGGGGGACGAGCTGCTCTCGATGAATGTTGTTCGACCCGGTACGTTCGTGTTCACTGCTACGGACGGCGGGTACGCGAAGCGGACCGCTGTCGACGAGTACCGCGTTCAGGGTCGCGGCGGCCTGGGCATCAAGGCCGCCAAGATCGTCGAGGACCGCGGCTCCCTCGTCGGCGCGCTGGTGGTCGAGGAAACCGACGAGATCCTCGCCATCACTCTGTCCGGCGGTGTGATTCGCACGCGAGTCAACGAGGTCAGGGAGACGGGCCGTGACACCATGGGCGTCCAACTGATCAACCTGGGCAAGCGCGATGCCGTGGTCGGTATCGCTCGGAACGCCGAGGCCGGTCGCGAGGCGGAGGAAGTCGACGGCGTGGACGCCGACGACGAGTCCGCCGAGGTCGTCGCGGCCGCGGGAACGGACGAGGGCGAGCAGTCCCCGGCCGAGTAGCGCGAGGAGTGAGTCATCGTGAGCGGAGCCACGGGCGCCGGAACGACCGGTAAGGAAACGGACGGCGGCCGTGGCTCCGCCACTGATGGCGCCGACTCCCATGACTCTCATGGATCCCAGGGGGGAACTGTGACGGACACCCGAGGCCCGCAGGCTCAGCAGTACGCGGCCGGAGCGGGCCCGGCGGCTCCGGACACACCGGCGTCGGGGACACCCTCGCCGGCCGCTGCCACCGCGCTGCCGGGTGAACGGCAGCCGCAGCAGGCGGCGGGGCCCTACCACCCGCCGCAGGCCTACCAGCCGGCTCCGGCCGGCGCGGTGCGCCGCCCGCGGACCGGTGCGCGCACGACGCCGCGTACCCGTAAGGCGCGGCTTCGCGTGGCCAAGGCCGACCCCTGGTCGGTGATGAAGGTCAGCTTCCTGCTCTCCATCGCGCTCGGCATCTGCACGATCGTCGCCGCCGCGGTGCTGTGGATGGTCATGGACGCGATGGGCGTCTTCTCGACCGTCGGCGGCACGATCTCCGAGGCCACCGGTTCGAACGAGTCCAACGGCTTCGACCTCCAGTCGTTCCTCTCGCTGCCGCACGTCCTGATGTTCACGACGATCATCGCGGTCATCGACGTCGTCCTCGCCACGGCGCTGGCGACCCTCGGCGCGTTCATCTACAACCTCTCCGCGGGCTTTGTCGGAGGCGTCGAGCTGACCCTGGCCGAGGACGAGTAGCAGCGCCTCCTCGGGGCCGTCCCCGGGGGCCGGGACACCGATTTTGGGACTGGCCGCGTCGTGCGCTAATCTTCAGAGGTCAGCGCGCGGGACATACACCGCAGAGCGCGGCGGGGCTATAGCTCAGTTGGTTAGAGCGCATCCCTGATAAGGATGAGGCCACAGGTTCAAATCCTGTTAGCCCCACCAGCACGAAGGCCCGCAGGCGAATCGCCTGCGGGCCTTCGGCATGTCCGGGGTGGCCCCGGTGGATGAAACACCGGCCGTTGACTGGCGGTTCTCCGCCGGATGGGCTTCCTCGTCGTTGGGGCAGGGCCCCGTCGCACGACGCTGATCGGGACCTGCGTCCGGGGGATGAACCGTCCGTCGGGACTTGTCGGCGCGGCGCCGACCACCCGGCACACCGTGTTCCGGCCGGGCCGCTGCTGTCGGGCCCTGCCGGCTGGACTGTTGCTGTCCGGCCCGTCGCCGTCCAAGCGCTGCTGTCTGTCCGGCAGCTGCTGTCCGGCAGCTGCTGTCCGGTAGCTGCTGTCCGGACCGTCGCTGTGCCGGCATGGCGAAGGCCCGGCGACTCATCCGAGTCGCCGGGCCTTTTGCCCTGTGTGGCTTTGTACGCAAGTTCGCCGCTACGTCAGGGGCGTGCCTGGTGGTGGTGCCGCGTGCTCAGCGCTGAAGAGGTGTGGCGGGCTCCGTATCGGCATCAGCGGACGACTCGGTGTCGCAGAGGGCGTCCGGGTCGGCGTCGGCATCGTCGTCAGTCGCGCGGTGGCGGCAGCTCGGTGAGGAACCGTGAGCCTCGGCGTGGATGCGCTGCTTCATGGTGGGGGGCAGTGACCTGCTGGAGGACCAGGCCCAGGGGGACGCCGTCGGCAGACTCACGTCGGCGCTCGTGTTGCGCGGCGTCTCGGCCTGGGGTACCGCCGCGGCGGCGACGGTGGTGATGAGTCCGAGCGTCGTGCACAGCGCCAGGAAGGCGGTGACGATGACGTTCCACAGCTTCATGACCTTGTTCTGGGCCACGGCCCCTCACTTTCGGGTTGGGCGATTTGCGTACTTTCCTCATGATGTGTATGAGCGCCGCGAAGTGGTGGACCGACGCCCGTGGCGCGTCGATGTTCAGATGAACACCACCCGGATGGGTGCAGGAAGCCCGGAAACGCAGAAAGAGCCATGAAAAGTCACAGTGTGTGATGAGTTGTCACCCTGTGAATGAGGTGCCTCGCCGTGGCTCCTACTGGGGCGTACGGGGCGGGAGTTGGGGGCCGACGCAGGTCACCGATCGGTATCGGCCGGTGTGTATAGTCGGGCGCCAGAGGTCCCCTACGTCAAGGAAAGACGAGGTCGCGCGGTGAAGAAGCTTCTCCTGGTCGCACTGGCCGCCATCGGCGGTCTCCTCGTGTACCGCCAGATCCAGGCGGATCGCGCCGAGCAGGATCTGTGGACGGAGGCGACTGACTCCGTGCCCACGGGTTCCTGAGGAGTACCAGTCTCAGACAGACCCCGGCCGTTCCTACGGCCGGGGTTTTGTGTTGTCGCGACGTCCTCCGGTCCGGGGCCAGTGCGGTGGCGGGCGTGGGGAGTTTCGTTTCGGCCGCTCCTGCGCAGAGCGCGGGCGCCCCGGCAGTGCGCGGGGCAGGATGGGCGCCACGGTCCGGGGCTACGACGAGGGGTGGCGCGTGATGGGGCGGCGCACGGCGGGGCGGCGCGCGGGGCCACGGCGCGGCCGGACACCGGTGGCGGTGGTGGCGGTGCTGTGCACGGCCGGGGCGTTGGGCGTCACGGCGGCGGTGCCGGGGCAGGCGGCGGCGACACCGTTCACGGTCGGCGCGGGCCACGGCCTTGGTGAGGGCGCCCGTACGGAGACCGTGTCCGGGTCCCCCGCGCTGGGGGCGCCGTTGCTGTCGTCGGCCGGCGACCCGGATCCGTACGGCTTCGCCGAGGACGCCAGGACGGTCGAGGGCGTCGACGGCACCACCGGGGCGGTCCGCCTGGAGCCCGGCGGGACGTACCGGAGTTCCATCGCGAAGGACGGAAAGCTCTACTACCGCCTGGAACTCGACGCCGTGTCGAACGCGTACGTCTCCGTCACGGCCGTTCCCGCGCCGGGAAGCGAGGTCTCCGCGGCCGACGGCATCAAGGTGTCCGTCCAGGAGGCCGACGGCTCGACCTGCTCCGCCAAGGCCGCCCACATCGGCGCCACCCAGAGCCCGCACCCCGTCGCCGCCTCGGCGTTCCGCGAGATCGGCCGCACCGAGTACGTGTGCCAGGAGGCGGGGACGTACTACGCGGTCGTCGAGCGCAGCGGCCCGCCCGTTTCCGCCTCGGACGACTGGGACCTGGAGCTGGGTTATACGACGGAGCCGCGGCTGCGGCAGGCCGGTGCGACGAACGCTCCCCGCACCTGGAACTCCGTTCCGCCGCAGGCCCTCCAGGGTGAGCCCCGGCGCCGCCCGGGCGGTACGGGCTTCAGTACGGCCGTGCCGCTCGGAGAGGGCGTCTGGCGGACCGGCCTCGAAGCCGGCCGGACGCTCTTCTACAAGGTGCCCCTCGACTGGGGACAGCAGCTGTACGCGACCGCCGAGCTCGGCAGCACGGACAGCGGCGGCCGCTACGTCGGCACCGCGCTGAGCGTGGCGCTCTACAACCCCGTGCGGGGCTTCGTCGAGGACGTGGGTACCGGGTACGGAGGCAGTCGGCGGCAGGCCGTCCTGCCCGCGCCGGCACCGGTCGCGTACGAGAACCGCTACGCGATCAGCGCCCGGACGAGCGGGATGCGGTTCGCCGGTTCGTACTACCTCGTGCTGCACCTGGGGGCGCGGGTCGCCGAGAAGTCCGGCGGCGCACCGCTCGACCTGACGCTGCGCGTGCGGGTGAGCGGCGAGGCGCGGGGCGGTCCGGCCTACGCGGGGCGCTCCGTGCCGCGTGACGCCTTCGAGGTCACGTCGGAGGACCGTGCGGAGGCGGCGGGTGCCGTGGCGGGCGCCTCGGCGGGCGGTGGCGCCGACGGCAGCGGCGGTGGGAGTGCCGGCAGCGGTGACCCCGTGATGAAGTGGGTCGCCGCCACGGGAATCGGCTCCGGCTGCGCGCTGACACTGACGCTCGCCGGGTGGACGGCGGTGGCACGACGGCGCGGGAGTGCGGCGCGTGCGGGGACCGCTCGTACCCCAGGCGGCTGAGCCGGGACCGTCCGCTCAGATCCGCGCCAGTGCCCAGAAGCCCACGGCGAAGCAGATGAGCGCGAGCAGCAGCATGGGGACGGCCACCTTCGCGGGCGGTCCCGGACGCCTGGTGCGGTGCCGCGGGGCCGACTGCGACGGCCGTGCGAGCCGCGGTGGCCGGTCGGTGGACGCGCCGGCCGGGGCGAACGTGTGCTGCGGCATCGCGGTCATGGGGGCCGTCGGCTGGTGACGGGTGGCGACATGCGTGGGTGCGAAGGGGAGAGCGTGGACGGGGACCGGCGTCGGCAGCTCCACCGGTGCCGGCGGAGTGTGCGGGGGCGTGGGAGAGGCTGACCGGGGCTGAGAGGCCGCCGCCTGCGTCCGGGGCGGCGGCAGGTGGAAGCTTCCGGTGTCCGACATGCTGGGCGGCTGCGGCTGCGGCTGCGGCTGCGGGGGTGTGGTGTCGGGGTGGGGGAGGGGCGGCGTCCGGTCCGGGGGCCGCCAGGTGCCGGAGTGCGGCGTCGGGTCGGGGTGCGCGCGGGGCAGCTGTGGGGGTACGGGTTCCGTGGCCGGGCGGGGAGGTATCGCGCCCTTGTCGGAGTCCCTGTAGGAGTGCGCGTACCCGGTGTCGGTCCCGGCGTCCGGCGGCGCCGAGCCGGGGCCGGACGCCGGGGTTCCGGTGTGGGGGCCGGACTGCGGCACAGGCGCCCCGGTGCCGGCTCGCGGACGCGCGGTGCCTGCACCGGGGTGTGAAGGAACGTTTCCCGCGCCCGGGAGTGGAGGCACGTCCCAGGCGCCGGGGAGCGAGGGCGCGGCCGTCGCGGGAAAGCGGGGCGCTGCGCCGGGGGTGGGACGGTGAGGCACGCCGCCGGTGCCCGGATACGGGGGCGTCGCGCCACCGCCCGGATACGGGGGGAACGTGCCGCTGTCGGGCGGCGGGGGCGTCGCTGCGCCGCCGGCGTGCGGCGGGAGCGTGCCGCCGGTGGGGTGCGGTGTCGCGCCCGGGCCCGGGTACGGGGGTGCGGAGCCGGGGAACGAAGGGGGCGCATAGTGCGCACCGGGGCCCGTCCGTGGTGGTGTCGTGTTCATGGCATCGGGAGACACTGCACCCGGGTGGGTGGCGAGGCCCGTCACCCCCGGCGCTCTCCGGAGGGGTCCCTCGGGTCCGAATCCCGTGGGCAGCGGCCCCACTTGGTCGAAGACCTCGACGAGTTCGTCGTCGGGGCCGGGTTCGGGCAGCAGCTCGACGGCCGAGGCGAGGGCCTTGCGTGCCCCCGTCGCGGTACGGAACCGCGCGTCCGGATCGGGTTGCAGCAGAGTCGCCACGACCTGCCACAGCGGGTCGGGGATGCTCTGCGGCGCCCGGGGTGTGCCGTGCGCCGCGAAGTGCTCGATCAGCGCCTTGGCGTCGGGCCTGGCACCTTCCAGCAGATAGAGGGCGACCAGTCCCACGGCGAACAGATCTGCCGGGAAGTCGGGATCGGCCCCCGTCATCTGCTCGGGCGCGAGGTAACCGGGCGTGCCCACCACGTAGTTGGTCTCTGTCAGCCGTGGCTCGCCGAGACGCATGGCGATGCCGAAGTCGGAGAGACGCAGCCGCGGCCGGGCCGTGCCGGTGGCTTCCAGGAGCACGTTGGCGGGCTTGATGTCACGGTGCACCACCCCTTCCGCGTGCACGGCGGCGAGCCCCGCGAGGAGCTGGTCGAGCAGAGTGCAGACGAAGAGCGGCGGCAACGGGCCGTAGTCGCCGATGAGATGGACCAGCGAACCTCCGGCCACCAGGTCCATCGTGAACAGGACCTTGTCGTCGTCGGCGGCCCAACTGGCCGGCGCGAGCACATGGGGGTGATCGATCCGCAGCGCCTGCTCACGCACGAAACGCAGCAGCGAGTGCGCGTCGCTCTGCTGCAGGACCTTGGCGGCCACGTACCGGCGCCGCCGGTGGTCCCAGGCGCGCCAGACGGCACCGACTCCCCCGCGCCCGATCGGGTCGGCCAGTTCGTACCGGCCGGCGAAGACCTCACCCATGGTCGTGCCTCGCTCCCCCTTCGGCGTTCGGCCGGACGGCCTCGTGCGAGCCCGGCTCGCTGGAGCTCGTCGGACTGCACGGGCCCCGGGGCACTTCGCGGCGCCCCGCCTCCGCTGTCCTTGCAGGCCGGCGGCCCCGTCCCCGGTGCCGGGTCCCCGGGCCGTCCGGCGATGCCCTTGGTGCGCGTTCCCGTGAGGTGCCCGGCTGCCCGCCTCTCCATGGCAGAAAGTCCGGCGGACCTTCGGCCGCGGGTCGTCGGCGGCCGGGCGGCCGGCTCAGTTCTGGTGGGACTGGTAGTGCGTCACCGCGTCCGAGGTACGGCCCGCGCCGTACACCCGGAGGAACTCTGCCAGTTCCGGGTGGGTCGGGGCGAGGGTGTCCGCTGCTTCGATGATGTCCCCGGCCGCCGCCACCGAGCGCAGCAGCGACTGGATCTCGCGCACCACCCGCTTGACCGTGGGGGCTCCCGAACTGCTGGTCGTCTGCGTGGTGTTGCTGAGCACCGAGCCCCCCTGGGACTTCTTGATCTCGTCCATCCGGTCGGTCGCCTCGGCCGCGCTGACACTGCCGTCCGCGACCTGCCCGGCGAGATCCTGGAGCAACTGCACGCGCTGAACCACCGCGGGGTTGCCGATCTTGGCCCGCTGGCCGCTCATCAGCTGCGACAGCATGGGGGCGGACAGCCCCAGCACCCCGGCGAGACGCGCCTGGTTGAGACCCAGATCGTCGATGAGCCTACGGAAGAGCGCCCCCAGCGGCTCCCCGTACCAGTTCCGCTGCAGCTCCCGGGCTCTTGCGGTCGCTTCCTGCTGTGCGGCGTCCATTGCGTCTCCCCATCGCTTCCCCAAGTACGGCGGTTCGCTGCCGCGAACCACGCCGAGCATCTTACGGAGAGTGGTCGTGCACGGGGACCCCCAATCTTTTTGCGAGATCCCGGGGGTGACCCGGTACTCTGGTCTGCGGCGCCCGCCGGTGCGAGATTTCTCCGGTCGGACGTTCCTCTTCCGGGGCCTTAGCTCAGTTGGTAGAGCGCTGTCTTTGCATGGCAGATGTCAGGGGTTCGACTCCCCTAGGCTCCACATCTCGGACCGGTCAGTCGCCCTTCGCGGGCGGCTGGCCGGTTTTTCGTATGCCCGGGTTCACCGTCCGCCGAGGGGCGTGCGGCGAGGAGTCCGGAGCGGCTGTTCCGGTTTGCGGTGACGTGCGTCACAAATGCACGCTTTGCTGTCGTTGCATTTATTTGTGCAAACGCTGCTGGAAAGTCGTGGTCCGCGAGGCCGTCGAGTCGGTGTGCGAGGTGGTGGGGGCCCTGCGGTGGTTGAAGAGGGGGCCATGTGGGGGTGGGGGTGAGCCGAACCCGGTAACCGGCGCGATGCGCTCCGTTAAGGGGTTTGTGTGGACGTCATGTGTGCGGGACATTGCAAACGTCATCGCGACCGGAGCCGTAAACGGCAATGTTCGGGGCGGTACGGGTGCGCGCTGGTGTGCCGCCGGAAATCTCAGGTGCGTCCCGGTGTTCCGACGGCGGCTCTCCGGCCGCGGGCGTCATGTTCCACGTGAAACAACGCCGTGGGGCAGAAGACTCTCAAGTCTTCTGCCCCACGGCGTTGTTGAGGCCGGCGCGGTGACCGGGATCAGCGGAGATCGTCGCGGTCCGCCGATTCCTCCTCGGCCTGCTTGGCCTGAACCTCGGGGTCCAGGGCGGCCTGGCTGCCGTCGACGGCCGACAGGCCACCGCTGTCGGGCACTTCGGTGGCGGCGGGGGGCTCGACCAGCCAGTCCGGGTTGGCCTGCTTGTCCCACCACTTCCAGGCGGCGTAGGCGCCGCCCGTGACGAGACCCAGCACGGCAAGTCCCTTGGCGAGACGGCCGGCTCGGGCCCGCCGCTGCTGCTTGCGGACCAGCTTCTGGATCTGCTGGGGCGAGACCTGGCCGCGCAGTGCGGCCAGTGCGGCAGCTCCGCGTGCCGCGGCCTCCTTGCTCGCGGGCTGAGCCGCCGCTACGGCCTGGTCGATCCTCGGCTTCGAGTACTCGGCGGCCTGGCGAGCGGCCCTGCGCGTGCGGACCGCGGCGTCATGCGCGGCCTGGTCGACCTTCGGCGGGACGTGCGAAAGGGCCTGTTCCAGGCGCGGCGCGAGATGGGCGTCGTACTGGACGCGGGCCTGGTCGGCGGCCAGCGACACCTTCGGCGCAAGCCGTACGCGTGCCTCGTTTGCGTAGTGTGCGGCCCTGTCCTTGGCCGTGTCGGCGTAGGGCGCCACCACTTCCGCGGCGTGCAGCACGCTGTCCTTTGCCGAGCCGGTCGCGGCGCGCACGCTGTCAATGCGGGTCACGGGTTTCCTCCTCCTCGGTGGCGTACGGTATTTCACCTTTCCGCCCTTATCGGGATCATGCCCGTCCATGGCCTCCGGAGCATGTGAGGACAGGCATCCGGGTCACGGACACCCCCCTCCCGGGCGAGCCTGGAGCAGACGCCGATCAGGGGACGATCAAACGACTGACAGGCGACGATCAGGTCCCATGGATGTAATACAGGGCGGCAGGAGCTTGCCGACGACAATGCCACGGATCGTCGCGACGCGCCCCCGTCTGGGAGGACTCGACCGGTTTTCTGCAGACGCTGTCCCCGGGCATCCGTCCGGGGACAAAGATCCGGGTGCCCGGTAGAAGCGGTACTAAGCGCCGGGACGAGTGGTGACGGGCGACGGGCGTCCGGGCCGTGCGAGGATCGGGGAGTCAGAGAAGGCAACGGAAGGCAGATCGTGGCTGAGCAGCTTTACGCCACCCTGAAGACCAACCAAGGCGACATCGAAGTCCGGCTCCTGCCGAACCACGCGCCGAAGACGGTCCGCAACTTCGTCGAACTCGCCAAGGGCGAGCGCGAGTGGGTCAACCCGGAGTCCGGCCAGAGGACCACGGACAGGCTCTACGACGGCACGGTCTTCCACCGGGTGATCAGCGGATTCATGATCCAGGGCGGCGACCCGCTCGGCAACGGCACCGGCGGTCCGGGCTACCAGTTCGAGGACGAGTTCCACCCCGACCTCGCCTTCGACAAGCCGTACCTGCTGGCCATGGCGAACGCCGGCCCGGGCACCAACGGCTCGCAGTTCTTCATCACCGTCTCCCCGACGGCCTGGCTGACCCGCAAGCACACCATCTTCGGCGAGGTCATCGACGTGGCCAGCCAGAAGGTCGTGGACGCCATCGTGAGCACCCCGACCAACCCGCGTACCGACCGTCCGGTCAACGACGTGGTCATCGAGTCCGTCGTCGTGGAGACCCGCGAGGGCTGAGGCCCCGGGTTCCCCGGGGAACCAAACGCCCCGTTCGTCCGTAAGGATGGACGGGGCGGTGCGCCGGCGACCGGTCCCGCACGGAAAACGGGCGGACCGCTGTGCGCCGGCCGCGCAGCGACGTAGGCAGAGGTGAGGGGACGACCCGTCATGGACAACGCGCCAGGCAGCCCGCAGGGCCCGAGCGACCAGGGGCAGCAGGACGCGCAGAGCCCGCCCACCTGCTACCGGCACCCCGACCGCGAGACGGGTATCCGCTGCACCCGATGCGAGCGCCCCATCTGCCCGGACTGCATGGTCAGCGCCTCGGTCGGCTTCCAGTGCCCCGACTGCGTGCGTAACGGTTCGGGCACCGGGCACGCACCCACCGCCACGCAGCCCCGCACCCTCGCGGGTGGCGCGGTCGCCGCGGATCCCCGACTCGTCACCAAGATCCTGATCGGCATGAACCTGGCCGCGTTCCTGGTGCAGTTGTCGGTCGGTGATCGCTTCACCAACCACCTCCAGCTCCTCGGCAGTGCGTACGATCCTCTGCTCGGCTCGGTCGAAGGAGTCGCGGAAGGCCAGTGGTACCGGCTGCTGACCTCGATGTTCCTGCACGGCAGCGTCACGCACATCGCCTTCAACATGCTCAGCCTCTGGTGGATCGGCGGACCGCTGGAAGCCGCTCTCGGCCGCGCCCGCTACCTCGCGCTCTACTTCGTCTCCGGTCTCGCCGGCAGCGCCCTGACGTATCTGATCGCCGCACAGAATCAGCCCTCGGTCGGAGCGTCCGGCGCGATCTTCGGTCTCTTCGGCGCGACCGCCGTCCTCATGCGCCGGCTCAACTACGACATGCGCCCGGTCCTCGCCCTGCTCGCGATCAACCTGGTCTTCACCTTCTTCGGGGCCAACATCGCCTGGCAGGCCCACGTCGGTGGCCTGGCCGGGGGCGTCGTCGTCGGGTACGCCATGATCCACGCGCCGCGGAGGCGGCGGGGTCTCGTCCAGTACGGGACGTGCGCACTGGTACTGGCGGCTGTGGTCGTCATGACGCTGGTCAGGACCGCTCAGCTCACGTGAGTGACCGAGTTTGTCCACAGACTGTGGCGGATCTTGTGCACGCTGTGCGGGAACAACGGTGCCCCCTGTCCCCGACCTGAGTTTTCCCAGGTAGGGCAGGGGGCGAACAAGCTTCCGCTTCCCGGTAGGCCAGTCACACCGGCGTCAACACGGAGTGGGTTATCCACAGATCGTCGTTCTTTTTCCCCACTGTGGAAAACTTCTGTGGATAACTCGGTGGACAGCTTGGGGCAGAGCTCAGGCCACCTCGCCGTGGACCCCCGTTACCCCACCGGAGAAGCCGTCACTTCCACTGCGTGGAGACGCCGAATCCCGCCGCGATGAACCCGAAACCGACCACGATGTTCCAGTTGTCCAGGCTGTCGATCGGCAGCGAACCGTTGGTCACGTAGAAGACCACGATCCAGGCGAGGCCGATGAGGAACATGGCCAGCATGACCGGTGCGACCCAGCCGCGGGTGTTCAGTTTGATGGCCGTCGCCTGCTTGGACGGCGGCGGCGTGTAGTCGGCCTTCTTGCGGATACGTGACTTCGGCACGAGGGTCTCTCCTGTCGATGCGCTGCGTGGCCGCGCAGGGAACTGGGGCGGGCTCGGGGCAG
Organism: Streptomyces sp. NPDC005551; assembly: GCF_042871785.1. Taxonomy (NCBI): domain Bacteria; kingdom Bacillati; phylum Actinomycetota; class Actinomycetes; order Kitasatosporales; family Streptomycetaceae; genus Streptomyces; species Streptomyces sp. NPDC005551. Next base: position 268,367 of record NZ_JBIAJE010000004.1, read on the forward strand.
CGTACAAGGGGACACTGAGTGCTCCCCCGGGCGTCCGTTAGCGTAGTGCTTCCGCGGCGCCTAAGGAGATAAGGGTACGTTGAGCAATTCTGCCGACTCCCCGGGGACGGGTCCCTCCACGGCCCGTACGCGCCGTTTCCGGCCCGTGCGGGTGCTTACCGTAGCGGTGTTCGCCCTGGCGGGACTCATCTTCTTCACCAGCTTCAACACGGCCAAGGGCACCAATATCCGTACGGATGCGTCCATGTTGAAGCTCTCCGACCTCATTCAGGAACGGAGCCACAAGAACGGGCAGCTCGACGAGTCCAACGGCGCCCTGCGTGACGACGTCGAGGCGCTCGCCGAGCGCGGCGACGGCCGCTCGGACGCCGAGGACGCGAAGCTGGCCGCGCTGGAGAAGAAGGCGGGCACCCGGAAGCTCAGGGGCAAGGCCGTCACGGTCACGCTGAACGACGCCCCGCCGAACGCGACCGCCAAGCTGCCGGGCTACCCGGAGCCGCAGCCCGACTACCTGGTCATCCACCAGCAGGATCTCCAGGCCGTGGTGAACGCCCTGTGGCAGGGCGGCGCCGAAGGCATCAAGGTGATGGACCAGCGGCTGATCTCCACCAGCGCGGTGCGCTGCGTCGGCAACACCCTGATCCTCCAGGGCCGGGTCTACTCGCCGCCGTACAAGATCACCGCGGTCGGTGACCCGGGGAAGCTCCAGAAGGCCCTGGCGGCCTCCGCGGCGATCCAGAACTACATGGTGTACGTCAACGTCTACGGGCTCGGCTGGAAAGTCGAGGAGGACGGCAGGGTGACTCTTCCCGGCTACTCGGGCACAGTGGATCTCCACTACGCGACGCCCGCGGAGTAGCGGGAGCAGCGGGCGGCGAAGGGGCCGGAGGAGCGGAGCAGCTGCCACTGGGGGGCCTGTGTCGGTGCGTGTGCTCGTCAGGACGGTCAGCGAACTGTGCATCACCGTCGGCACCGTGATCGTGCTCTTCGTGGTGTACGTGCTGTTCTGGACCGGCGTGAAGGCCGACAGCGTGATGGACGACCAGATCGACACGCTCCAGGACCGGTGGTCCCAGGGGGCCGTACGGCCGGTGCCCACCCCGTCGGGCAGCCCGGCCCCAGGCGGAAGCGGAAGCTCCGGAACACCACCGGCAGGGCCGGCCCGCTACGCGGACGGCGAGCCTTTCGCGATCATGTACCTGCCGCGTCTTGGTTTCACGTGGAACAAGCCCGTGCTCGAGGGCACCGGAGTCGGCACCCTGAAGAAGGGGCTCGGGCACTACGCGCGCACCGCACGGCTCGGGCAGCGCGGAAACTTCGCGGTCGCGGGGCACCGCCGCACGTACGGGGATCCCTTCAAGGACTTCCCCGGACTTCGTCCGGGGGACGCGGTGGTGCTGACGGACGGCACCACCTGGTTCACGTACCGCATCGACACGAAGCCGTACCGGACGCTGCCAGGAGATGTCGCCGTCATCGATCCGGTGCCGAAGAGGTCGGGGTACACGCGGGCGGGCCGCTATCTGACGCTCACCACCTGCGACCCGGAGTGGGGGCACAGCCACCGGCTGATCATCTGGGCGCATCTTGATTCCACCCAGCCAGTGGAGGCCGGGAAACCGGAGGCGCTGCGCCGTTAGTCTGGTGCGGTACGGCATGAGTCGGGTGGTGTACGGCGTGACTCTGGTGCCGTGGTGCTACGGAAGGGACGGCATGTACGGCTGGATCTGGCGGCATCTGCCGGGGAACGCCTGGGTGAGGGCGTTGATCTCCCTCGTCCTGGCCCTCGCGGTGGTCTACGTGCTCTTCCAGTACGTCTTCCCGTGGGCCGAACCCCTGCTCCCCTTCAACGATGTGACGGTGGACGACCAGTGAGCGCGCGGATTCTCGTCGTCGACAACTACGACAGCTTCGTCTTCAACCTCGTCCAGTACCTGTACCAGCTGGGCGCGGAGTGCGAGGTGGTGCGCAACGACGAGGTGTCGACCGCGCACGCCCAGGACGGCTTCGACGGGGTGCTGCTGTCGCCGGGGCCGGGCGCTCCGGAGCAGGCGGGCGTCTGCATCGACATGGTCCGGCACTGCGCGACGACCGGTGTCCCCGTCTTCGGTGTCTGTCTCGGCATGCAGTCGATGCAGGTGGCGTACGGCGGGGTGGTGGACCGTGCGCCGGAGCTGCTGCACGGGAAGACCTCGCTCGTCGAACACGGGGGCACCGGCGTCTTCGCGGGACTGCCGTCCCCCTTCACGGCGACCCGCTACCACTCGCTGGCCGCCGAACCCCGGACGGTGCCGGCCGAGCTAGAGGTGACGGCCCGCACCCACGACGGGATCGTGATGGGGCTGCGCCACCGCGAACTCCCGGTCGAAGGGGTGCAGTTCCACCCCGAGTCGGTGCTGACCGAGCACGGGCACCTGATGCTCGCCAACTGGCTGGCGGAGTGCGGGGACCAGGGCGCGGTCGCGAGGTCGGCGGGGCTCGCCCCGGTGGTGGGCAGGGCCACGGCGTGACCGCGCTGCGCCCCGAGCGCGACGGTTCCCCCTACGGCGGCGAGGCCGCGTACGGGGGCGCTGACGCGTTCGAGGGCGCCGAGTCCTTCGGCGGGCCCTTGGCGGGCCCGCTCCCGCCGGAACAGCCGGCGCAGGAGTGGTACGACCCCGAGGGGTACGCACGGGACTGGTACGGGTCGTCCGAGGGCACCCGGGGAGCGGGCGCGGCATCGTACGAGCCGTCGCCGCGGCAGTATCCCGGCCCGTCTCCGCAGGGGCAGTACCAGGACCCGTCGCGACCGGCGTACGGGGGGTCGTACGCGACGCCCTACGAGACGCCCGGTGCCGCAGGGTACGGGGAGCCGGCCGGTGCGCCGTACGCGCAACCCACGGTCGTCCAGCCGGCGGTGGCACCGCGGTCGCCGGACGACGAGACGGTGGCACTGCGGCTTGCGGAGGTCCCGCGCCGGGCCGGGTCTGCCGCGAACGCGGCCGGGAGCGAGGCCACAGGCGCCCCGGGGGGCCGCGCGGCGCGCCGGAAGGCCGCCGGGCGCCGCGGACGGCACGGAGGCGCGCAGGCGCCCGCGGAGGCGTCGACGGCGGTGTCCGCGGAACGTGCCGCGGGAGCGCCCCGCTCCCGGGTGGAGGCGCGGCGCGCGGCGCGCGCGCAGCGGCCCGGGGCGGCGGTCGTGGTGAGCCGGGTCATCGGCGAGGTGTTCATCACCACGGGTGTGCTGATGCTGCTGTTCGTGACCTACCAGCTGTGGTGGTCGAACATCCGGGCGCACCAGCAGGCGGGCAGCGCCGCGAGCCACCTCCAGGAGGACTGGGCGAACGGGAAGCGCACACCAGGGGCGTTCGAGCCGGGGCAGGGTTTCGCCATCCTGCACATTCCCCGGCTGGACGTGGTGGCGCCGATCGCCGAGGGCATCAGCAAGTCGAAGGTCCTCGACCGCGGGATGGTCGGTCACTACGACAAGGACAGCGTGAAGACGGCGATGCCGGAGGCCAAGACCGGCAACTTCGGAATCGCGGGGCACCGCAACACCCACGGTGAACCATTCCGGTACATCAACCGTCTCAAGCCGGGGGACCCGATCGTCGTCGAGACGCAGGACGAGTACTTCGTCTACGAGATGGCGTCGATCCTCCCGGTGACGCCGCCCTCGAACACCGGCGTGCTCGACCCCGTCCCCAAGGGGTCGGGTTTCACGGCACCCGGGCGCTACATCACACTGACCACGTGCACGCCTGAATTCACCAGCAAGTACCGGATGATCGTCTGGGGCAAGATGGTCGAGGAACGGCCGCGCAGCGAGGGCAAGCCGGACGCGCTCGTCGAGTAGCGCGCGAGAGCGCTGTCGTCGGGCCTGCCGGACAATCTGAGTCGGACCAGACGGGGCGGATGCACAGTGGCAGCGAGGACGGACCACGACGAGCGCGCCGGTGCGGACGCCGGCGCCGGCGCGGAGTCCCCGCCGAGGCGCCGCGGCCCGGGCCGGATCGCGACGGCCGTCAGTGTCTTCGGTGAACTCCTCATCACCGCCGGGCTGGTGCTCGGTCTCTTCGTCGTCTACTCGCTGTGGTGGACGAACGTGATCGCCGACCGCGCGGCGCACAAGGAGGCCGACCAGGTGCGCGACACCTGGCTCGACCACCGGGGCGGCCCCGGCGCGCTGGACACCAGGAACGGCATCGGCTTCCTGCACGTGCCGGCCATGCGGAACGGCGAGGTGCTCGTCAAGAAGGGCACGTCGGCCAAGGTCCTGAACAACGGCGTCGCCGGTTACTACACGGACCCCGTCAAGTCGGCCCTGCCGCAGGACGGGAAGGGCAACTTCACGCTGGCCGCCCACCGCGACGGCCACGGCGCCAAGTTCCACAACATCGACAAGCTCAGGAAGGGCGACCCGATCGTCTTCGAGACCAAGGACGACTGGTACGTCTACAGGGTCTTCTCGGTCCTTCCGGAGACCTCGAAGTACAACGTGCGGGTCCTCGGGCCGGTCCCCAAGCAGGCGGGCGTGAAGAAGGCCGGCCGGTACATCACCCTGACGACGTGCACGCCCGTCTACACGTCCCGCTACCGCTATGTGGTGTGGGGCGAGCTGGAGCGGGTGGAGAAGGTCGACAGCGACCGCACGCCGCCGGAGGAGATCCGCTAGGGCCGTCCGGCACCGACCCGTCGCCCGGTAGGGCTCCCGTACGTGAGGGAGGGCTACCGGAGCACCTGGTACGTACGGGAGAGCCCCGGCACCCTTCGTGGGTGCCGGGGCTCTCCCGTACGCCGGACCGGGTCCGGACGGAGTGCTAGTCCTCGGTGCGGAACAGCGTGCCGTCGATGCCGCCGAAGAGGCCGCCGTTGCCGTTGCCGCCGCCGTTGTCGCCGCCGCCGCCCGTGGTGTTCAGGTTGATCGCGGTGCCCTGGTCGACCTGGCTGCCGGCCCCCGGATCGGTGACCAGGACGATGGCGTTGTCATCGCTGGAACCGTTGACGTTGCCGACCTGGAGGCCCGCGCCCTCGAGGGCCTTCTTGGCGTCCTTCAGGCGCTGACCGGTCAGGGCTGGCACGGCCACCTTCTGCTTCTCGGCGGCCTTGCCGATCTGGATGGTGACCTTCGTGCCCGGGTCGGCCTGCGAATTGGCCGACGGGGCGGTCTGGATGACCTTGCCGACCTTCGAGGCGTCGTCCGTCTCGACCTCCTGGCACTCGCCGACGAGGTTGTTGGCCTGCATCTGCTGCTTGGCCTCGTCACAGCTCTTGCCCTGGACGTCCGGCACGGTGGCCCGCTTCTTCTCCACCGCCACGGTCAGGGTGATGGTCGTGCCCTTCTCCAGCTCCGTGTCGCCCCCGGGGTCCTGGCCGATGACGACGCCCTGGCTCTGTGTGGACTCCTGGTTCTTCCGCTCGACCTCGAAGCCCTTGGCGGTGAGCCGGGCCTTCGCCTTGCTGTAGGACAGCCCCTGGACGTCGGGCACGGTGACCTTCGGCGCACCCGTCGACACCACCAGGTTGATGGTGTCGCCCTTGTTGACCTCCACGCCTGCCTTCGGGTCCTGCGAGCAGACGTTGCCCGTCTTCTCCTTCTCGCAGGCCTTCTTCGTGAACGTGAGCACCAGGTCGCGGTTCTCCGCGAAGATCGTGGCGTCCGCCCGGGACTGGCCCACGAAGTTCGGCGCGGGGAACGGTTCGTCGGCCGAGTCCTTGCCCTCGAAGGCCCACATGCCGATCAGGATCGCGCCGACGAGGACCAGAATGCCCGCCACGACCAGCAGGATCGTCGAGGTGTTCGTCTTCTTCTGACGCCGGCGGTCGGGGCGGTCGTCGTGCCCGCCGTCGTCCGGGTTCATCGGGGGCAGCATCGTCGTGGCCTGCCCGTCCGTGGAGCGCAGGGCCGTGGTCGGCTGGTCGTCGGGGTAGCCGCCGTAACCGACGGAGCCCATGGCGGCCGTGGCGGCGACGGGCTGGCCGTCGAGGCAGGCCTCGATGTCCACGCGCATCTCGTCGGCGGACTGGTAGCGGTAGTCGGGGTCCTTGGTCAGCGCCTTGAGGACGATGGCGTCCATCTCGGGCGTGATCTCGGGGTCGAACACGCTCGGCGGCTGGGGCTCCTCGCGCACGTGCTGGTAGGCCACCGCGACCGGGGAGTCACCGACGAAGGGCGGACGCACGGTCAGCAGTTCGTACAGCAGACAGCCGGCGGAGTACAGGTCGGAACGGGCGTCGACCTGCTCGCCCTTGGCCTGCTCCGGCGAGAGGTACTGGGCGGTGCCGATGACCGCCGCGGTCTGCGTCATCGTCATGCCGACGTCGCCCATCGCGCGGGCGATGCCGAAGTCCATGACCTTGACCTGGCCGTTGCGCGTGAGCATGACGTTGGCCGGCTTGATGTCACGGTGGACGATGCCGGCGCGGTGGGAGTACTCGAGGGCCTGGAGGATGCCGATGGTCATCTCCAGGGTGCGCTCGGGCAGCAGCTTGCGCCCGGAGTGCAGCAGCTCGCGCAGGGTGGAACCGTCGACGTACTCCATCACGATGTACGGGATGGAGATGCCCTCGATGTAGTCCTCGCCGGTGTCGTAGACGGCGACGATCGCGGGATGGTTGAGCGAGGCGGCCGACTGGGCCTCCCGGCGGAAGCGGGCCTGGAACGACGGATCGCGCGCGAGGTCCGCGCGAAGCGTCTTCACCGCTACGGTGCGGCCGAGCCGGGTGTCGTGGGCGAGGTGAACCTCGGCCATGCCACCACGGCCGAGCACATGGCCCAGCTCGTACCGGCCGCCGAGGCGACGCGGCTCTTCCATAGCTACCTACCAGCCCTCTCCGTCAGTCCCGACCGCACCTTTGTGGGTCCGGCGGTGTGCTGTCCGGGCATACGGTACCCGGATCGCCTTGTGTGACCTGGCCAAGACCGTCACCCGATGCAGGACCGGTATTCGCAACGTGCACCGATGTGCGGCGGGCGTGACGGGGGTCACTTCTTGCTGTCGATCACTGCCTTCATCACGTCCCTCGCGATGGGCGCGGCGAGACCGCCGCCCGAGATGTCGTCACGGTTGGCGCTCTCGTCCTCGACCACGACGGCGACGGCGACCGGGGAGCTGCCGTCGCTCTGCTTGGCGTAGGAGATGAACCAGGCGTAGGGGTTCTCGCTGTTGTCGACGCCGTGCTGGGCGGTGCCCGTCTTGCCGCCGACGGTGATGCCGCCCTCGTTGATCTGCGCCCGGGTGCCGGTGCCCTTCTTGACGACCGTCTCCATCATCGACTGCAGGATCTGGGCGTTCTCCTCGGAGAGCGGCTCGCTCATCTTCTCGGGCTCGGTCTGCTCGATGACGTCCAGGTTCGGGGCCTGGAGCTTGTCGACCATGTACGGCTTCATGAGCGTGCCGTTGTTGGCGACGGCCGAGGCGACCATGGCCATCTGGAGAGGGGTCGTGGCCGTCTCGAACTGGCCGATGGAACTGAGCGCGGTCTGCGGCTTGTCCATCTTGGTCGGGAAGATCGAGGCGCTGGTGCGCACCGGGGTGAACTGCTCCTCGTTGAAGCCGAACTTCTCGGCCTGCTCGACCATCTTGTCCCGGCCGAGGTCGGCGCCGATCTTGCCGAACACGGTGTTGCAGGAGACCCGGAGCGCCTCACGCATGGTGGCGTTCTTGCAGGGGATGTTCCCCTCGTTCTTCAGCTCGGTGTTCGTGTTCGGCAGGGTGTACGGCAGCGGCGAGTCGGTCTTCTCGTCCGCGCTGCTGTACTTGCCGTTCTCCAGCGCAGCGGCGGCGGTGACGACCTTGAAGGTGGAGCCCGGCGGGTAGGTCTCGCGCAGCGCCCGGTTGAGCATCGGCTCGTCCGGGTTGCTCTTCTTCTGGATCTTCTGCCAGGCCTTGCTGTCCGTCGTCGTCGAGTTCCCGGCGAACGTCGACGGGTCGTACGAAGGAGTGGAGGCGAGGGCGAGGATGGCGCCGGTCTGCGGGTCGATCGCGGCGACCGCGCCCTTGCCCTGCCTCAGCAGACCCTGGTACGCGGCCTTCTGCGCGGCCGCGTTGAGCGTGGTGACGACGTTGCCGCCCTGCTTCTTCTTGCCGGTCAGCATGTCGAGGGTGTTGCGGAAGAAGAGCCGGTCGTCGTTGCCGGTGAGGATGCCGTCGTCGATGGACTCCAGCTGCGTGGCCCCGAAGGCCTGCGAGGCGTACCCGGTGACGGGCGCCCACATGGCGCCGTCCTTGTAGGTCCGCTTGTACGCGAAGTCGCTGCCGTCGGTCTTCTTGGAACCGGTGATCGACTTGCCGTCGACGATGATGTCGCCGCGCGGGGTGGCGTAGCGCTCTATGGAGACACGGCGGTTCTTGGGGTCGTCCTTCAGGGCGTCGGCCTGGAGGTACTGGAGCCAGTTGTCCCGGATGAGCAGGGCGAGGACGAGGAGCCCGCAGAAGATCGCGATCCGGCGCAGGGGCTTGTTCACGGTCGGACCACCTGGGTCATCTCGGCGTCGGGGTTGGGAGCGGGGGCGGGCGCGGGGCGGCGCGCGGTGTCGCTGATGCGGATCAGAATGCCGATCAGCGCCCAGTTGGCGATCACGGAGGAACCTCCGTACGCCAGGAACGGCATGGTCATACCGGTCAGCGGGATGAGGCCCATGACACCGCCGGCGACCACGAAGACCTGGAGGGCGAAACCGCCGGAGAGGCCGATGGCGGCGAGCTTGCCGAACGGGTCGCGGGCGGCGAGGGCCGTACGGACGCCGCGCTCGACGATCAGCCCGTACATCAGCAGGATCGCCATGATGCCCGCGAGGCCGAGCTCCTCGCCGAAGGTGGCGAGGATGAAGTCGGAGTTGGCGGCGAACTTGATCAGGTCGGAGTTGCCCTGGCCGAGTCCGGTGCCCAGGGTGCCGCCGGAGCCGAAGGCCCACAGCGCTTCCATGGACTGCTCCGAGTGACCGGCGACTCCCTGCTGGCTGAGCGTGTACTCGCGCATCGGGTCGAGCCAGGCCTGGACGCGCTGCTGGACGTGCGGTTCGAAGGAGGCGACGCTGACCGCGCCGACCGCGGACATCACCAGACCGAAGACGATCCAGCTGGTCCGCTCGGTGGCGACGTACAGCATGATCACGAACATGCCGAAGAACAGCAGCGAGGTGCCGAGGTCGGTCTCGAAGACGAGGATGAGGATCGAGACGAACCAGACGACCAGGATCGGGCCGAGGTCGCGGCCGCGCGGCAGGTAGAGACCCATGACGCGGCGGCTGGCGAGCGCCAGCGCGTCGCGCTTGACCATCAGGTAGCCGGCGAAGAAGACGACGAGGACGATCTTGGCGAACTCACCGGGCTGGATGGTGAATCCGGCGATTGAGATCCAGATCTTCGCGCCGAAGACGTTCAGGCCGAGGCCCGGCACCAGCGGCAGGAGCAGCAGGATGAGGGCGAGGACCATGGAGATGTACGTGTAGCGCTGGAGGACGCGGTGGTCCTTCAGGAAGACCAGCACCACGGCGAACAGCGCGATGCCGAGCGCGGTGTACAGCAGCTGGCGGGGCGCGGCCTCGACGAAGTTCGGCAGTGCCTGGAGCCGCTTCGACTGGTCGAGCCGCCAGATGACGACGAGCCCGAGGCCGTTGAGCAGCGTGGCCAGCGGCAGCAGCAGCGGATCCGCGTACGGCGCGAACTTGCGCACGACGAGATGGCCGACGGCGGCGAGCAGGCCGAGGCCGAGACCGTAGCTCAGCAGGCCGGGCGGCACCGAGTCGCTGATGGCGAGGCCCACGTTGGCGTAGGCGAACACCGGGATGACTACGGCGAACACCAGCAGTGCCAGCTCGGTGTTGCGACGGCTCGGCGTACCGATCGTGCCGATCGTGGACGTGTGGTGCGTCGACGAGTTCGTACTACTGCTCATGGTGTGACAGGGCCCCTCACGGCTGCTTACTGCTTACCGCACAGCGAGACCAGCTTCTGCTCTTCCTCGGAGAGGCTGGGGCCGGGTGTGGGAGTGGGTGCGGTCTTGGACTTGGAGGACGAGGGCTGTGACGCCGACGGGTTGGGCGTCGGCGACGATGTGGCCTTGGACGTCAGTGAGGTCTTCGTGGTTCCCGTGACGCCGCCGGCCTCGCCCGCGCCGGGTTTGGCGTTCTTCTCGGCGGCGGAGCGGCGTTCGGCGTTCTTCTTGCACGCGGACGCCTGCACGCCCAGCTCGTCGATCTTCGACTGCGCGTCGCTGAGGCCGCCCTCGGCGATGGTCGCCTTGACCTGCTTCTGCTGGTACGGCGGCAGGTACTTGAGTTCGATCTCGGGGTGGTCCTTCTCCACCTTCGAGAGCGAGACCCAGGCCAGGTCCTGGCTGATGCCCCGGTACAGCGCGACGTGCTCGCCCTGGGCGCCGACGAAGTACTGGGTCTGCGTCCAGCGGTAGCCGCCGTACAGGCCGCCGCCGATGACGGCGAGCGCGAGCACGGTGTAGAAGGACCTCTTCACCCACCTGCGCCCGGAGCGCGGCTTCACGAAGTCCTCGTCCGAGTACCCGTCGAAGCTGCCGGCGGGGACGTAACCGGTGGTGTCGCCGCTGCCGGGCGGCCCGAACTCGCCGCCGCCGCCCTGACCGGGTACCTGGCGGCCGAGGTTCGAGGCGCGCCCCGCGGGCGTCTGCATGGCGCCGTTGTCGTGCGCCTGGAGCTGGTTCTCGGCGACCGCGCCCACCACGACCGGGGTGTCGGAGAGCTGGCCGGCGAGGGTGTCACCGCTGTCGATGTCGAGGACGTCGGCGACGATCACGGTGATGTTGTCGGGGCCGCCGCCGCGCAGCGCGAGCTGGATGAGCTCCTGCACGGTCTCCTGGGGGCCCTGGTAGCTGGCGAGTGTGTCCTCCATCGTCTGATGGCTGACGACGCCCGACAGGCCGTCGGAGCAGATCAGGTACCGGTCGCCGGCGCGGACCTCGCGGATGGACAGGTCCGGCTCGACGTGGTCGCCACTGCCCAGCGCGCGCATCAGCAGGGAGCGCTGCGGGTGGGTGGTGGCCTCCTCCTCGGTGATGCGTCCCTCGTCCACGAGGCGCTGCACCCAGGTGTGGTCCTGTGTGATCTGGGTGAGGACCCCGTCGCGGAGCAGGTACGCGCGGGAGTCGCCGACGTGGACGAGGCCGAGGCGCTGTCCGGTCCACAGCAGGGCGGTGAGCGTGGTGCCCATGCCCTCCAGCTGGGGGTCCTCCTCGACCATCATCCTGAGCTGGTCGTTGGCGCGCTGCACGGCGGTGCCGAGCGAGGTGAGGATGTCGGAGCCGGGCACGTCGTCGTCGAGCGCGACGATGGTGGAGATCACCTCGGAGGAGGCGACCTCGCCGGCGGCCTGGCCGCCCATCCCGTCGGCGATCGCGAGCAGCCGCGGACCGGCGTAACCGGAGTCCTCGTTGCCCTCGCGGATCATGCCTTTGTGCGATCCGGCGGCGAAGCGCAGTGACAGACTCATGCGCACCTCGCCCGTCGGCTCCGGGTACATCCGCACGGTGCCCACCCTCCGGTCGGGAGCGCGCCGGGGTCCGTCGTGTGGACCGCCGCTGCGTGCTCGCTCCGCTCGCTCATTGTCGTACTACTTCCGCAGCTCGATGACGGTCTTGCCGATGCGGATCGGCGCGCCCAGCGGGACCGGTGTGGGAGTCGTGAGCCGGGCCCGGTCGAGATAGGTGCCGTTCGTGGAGCCGAGGTCCTCGACGATCCACTGGCCGTCCCGGTCGGGATAGATCCGGGCGTGCCGGCTGGACGCGTAGTCGTCGTCGAGGACGATCGTGGAGTCGTGCGCGCGGCCCAGGGTGATGGTCTGGCCCTGGAGCGCGACGGTCGTGCCCGTGAGGGTGCCCTCCGAGACGACCAGCTTGGTGGGGGCGCCGCGGCGCTGGCGGCCACCGCCGCTCGACGCCGCTTGCTGGCGCTGCTGCGGAGGCGCCGTCTGGCGCGCGGCCTGCTGCGGCCGCGCGGCTTCCCGGCGCGAGCCGCGCTGGGTGACGCGCGTTCCGAACAGGTCGCTGCGGATGACCTGCACGGCCACGATCACGAACAGCCACAGTACGGCCAGGAAACCCAGCCGCATGACCGTGAGGGTCAGCTCTGACATTGCCCCCGCTTCACCCTTCGGCTTGCCGGTAAATGATGGTGGTGCTGCCCACGACGATCCGCGAGCCGTCGCGGAGCGTAGCGCGGGTGGTGTGCTGCCCGTCCACCACGATGCCGTTGGTGGACCCGAGATCCTGGATCGTCGAGGGCGTTCCGGTCCGGATCTCACAGTGCCGGCGCGAGACGCCGGGGTCGTCGATCCGCACGTCGGCTTCGGTGCTGCGGCCCAGCACCAGCGTCGGGCGGGAGATCTGATGGCGTGAGCCGTTGACCTCGATCCAGTGCCGCGTTCTCGCGCCCGGCGCCGGGGCGGCCGCGGCGCGCGGCCCCAGGGGGGCGGCGCCGGGACGGCCGCCGGGCGGCGGCGCGGACGGCATGGGGGGAGCGGACGCGGACTGGGCGGCCGGCGGGTAGCCGTACCCCCCGGGGCGTCCCGCGGCCGGGCCCGCGGGGCCCGCCGGGGCGGACGCGGGCGACTGCTGGTCGGTGGAGGAGGCGAGCGTACGGCTGCGCACCCGGTACAGACCGGTGTCGAGGTCGTCGGCCTTCTCCAGGTGGACCTTGATGGGGCCCATGAAGGTGTAACGCTGCTGCTTGGCGTAGTCGCGCACCATGCCGGCGAGCTCGTCGCCGAGCTGACCCGAGTAGGGGCTGAGGCGCTCGAAGTCCGGCGTGCTCAGCTCCACGATGAAGTCGTTGGGGACGACGGTCCGCTCGCGGTTCCAGATCGTGGCGTTGTTGTCGCACTCGCGTTGGAGCGCTCCCGCGATCTCCACGGGCTGGACCTCGGACTTGAACACCTTGGCGAAGGTGCCGTTGACCAGACCTTCGAGACGCTGCTCGAACTTCTTCAGGACTCCCATGGGGCACCTCCTCCTTAGACGTCGTCCTGTGTGCCGCTTACACCTGTACTGCCCGCCGTACCGCCGGATGCGGCACCGCCGGTGCTGCTCACCGCCGTGCCACCCACTGTCTACTGCCCAGCGCGGTGCCACTTACGGCGTTCTGCTGATCGTCTTCGTCCTGGTACTGCTTACTGATCGTATCCACGCGCCGGGAAATCGGGTGGTTCCCCCTGTCGGCCCGGTCGACGAGTGTCGACACCTTCCGCGGTCCCGAGCCGAGGTCCCCTCCCGAAGTTCCCTCCGGAGCCCCTCTTCGAACTCCTTCAGGCAAGGATCGTAGAGGTGGCCCGGGACCAGTGTCCCGCACCTGACTGTGCACCTTGTCCGGCTCCTGGACAGATGGCCAGGACCGGTACGAGGTTGATACGTGAACCGGTTCTTTCTGTACACGCGCAGCGGGCGGGAGAAGACGGGTCGGGCCGCCGGGGGCGACAGGGGGCGGGGGCCGAGCGGGACCGGCGGCCGGGGGCGGGGGCTCCCCTCCGTGTCCTCATGGGTGGCCGCCGGACGGATCCGAGGTGCCCGCGGTCGCCGTATGCCCCGGTGGGCGGTCCTCCGGGGCATGGCCGGCGGAGCTGCGGGGGGCCGGGAAAGGGATGTGATTCCACCCCGGACGGCGTGCTAATCTTCTGCATGTCGACAGGGGCTCGCACCACTTGGTGGGGGACCGGAAGACACACCCAATGCGCGGGTGGCGGAATAGGCAGACGCGCTGGATTCAGGTTCCAGTGCCCGAAAGGGCGTGGGGGTTCAACTCCCCCCTCGCGCACAGCGAACGGACCCCTTCTCCGACGGAAGTCGGAGAAGGGGTCCGTTTCTCGTTGCCCAGGGGCGTCGGCTCCGGAGGGAGCCGGCTCGGGGGCAGGGCGGGACGGGCGGTCCTGGGTGCCGCGGGCGGTGAGCTATATCACTGCCCGCAGCGCTTCGGGCGCGTCGGTTCCGGACCGCACGGGCGGCCGGGGTTCCGGGTGTGCGGCAGGGGTTCCGGCGGGGCCGGTCGTCCCGCGGAGTGCGGTCAGGCGGCGAGGCGGGCCGTGAGTTCCTTGGCCCTTGCGGTGGCCGCCTCGAGCGCCTGGACGCGGGAGGCCTCGGAGAGCGGGACCAGTTCGGACATCGCCGGGTTGTGCGGTGCCATCGTCAGCTCCGGGACGATGAAGTGGACGTCCAGGCCGAGCGTGTCGCCGAGGACGGCCTGCAGGTAGTTCTGCACGTACTCGTAGGGCTCGCGGGGGGTGCCCGGCGCGTAGGAGCCGCCGCGGCTGGCGATGACCGTGACCGGGGTGCCCTTGACCTTCGAGTCCTCGGACATGGCGGTGCGCCCGATGAGGATCACGTTGTCCAGCCAGGCCTTGAGGGTCGAGGGGATCGAGAAGTTGTGCATCGGGGCGCCGATCAGGACGGCGTCCGCCTGCTCCAGCTCCTCGATCAGTCGTGCGCGCTCGGCGAAGGCTGCGGTTTGCTCCGGGGTGTGCGTGTCCGGGGCGGCGAAGCCGGCGGTGTGGGCGTCGGCGGTGATGTGCGCGACGGGGTGCGCGGCGAGGTCGTGGTGGATCACCGTGCCGTTCGGGTGCTGCTCCTCCCAGGCCGTACGGAAGGCGTCCGCCACCGCGCGGGAGGCCGACGCGGAGGCGGGGAACACGGACGAGTCGATGTGCAGCAGCGTGGCCATGGGGTCTCCAGGGGATGACGAGCAGCCCGGGTGCCGGGCTTCTGTTTCGTTCCTAACTAGAGATAACACAGCTACTTACTTTTTTTCACCCCCTGGTGTGAACGCAGTAGTCTGGAGTCATGGCAGAGCCGGGGAGCCACGACGCAGGGCCGTGTCAGAAGGTCGACGACGGGATGACGCGGGTCTTCCAGCTGCTCGGGAAGCGCTGGACGGGCCTGGTCGTGGCCGTGCTGCTGCAACGGCCGGTGCACTTCGCCCAACTGCGCAGGGCCATCCCCGGCATCAGCGAGCGCATGCTGTCGGACCGGCTCACGGAACTGGGCGCGGCGGGCCTGGTCGTACGCGAGGTGGACGAGGGCCCTCCGCTGCGGGTCGCGTACCGGCTGACGGAGGCGGGCGCCGCGCTGGAACCGGCGCTCAAGGAACTCGGGGTATGGGCGGAGCGCTATCTGCCCGAAAGGGGTTCCTGCCCCGGGAAATAGCCGCGCCGCGGGGTTGTCCACAGGCTCCGGCGTGGTTCGGCCTTCGGCGGTACGGTCATCACGAGTTGATGTTCGGGCACGGGGGAGGCGGTCGGGATGACCGAGGTCGGTTCAGAGGGCGCGGAGCAGCGGGCGCACAAGGTTTTCCGCGTGCCCGGGTTCGCGGGCGAGGCTCGTGACGGCTCGGGTGAGGCGGCGGGCGCGTACGAGGGGCCGAAGGCCGAGGGGAAGGCGCTGCGGCGGCAGGTGCCGCGCGCCGCGCACGCCGAGCTGACGCTCGACGCCGGCCGGCCGGACGCGGTGACCGCCGTCGAGCATTCCAACCAGGGCCGAATCCCCGGGCTCACCCCCATCCGCGTCGGCAGGATGGCGGCCTCACCCTTCGCCTTCCTGCGCGGTTCGGCCGGACTCATGGCCTACGACCTCGCGCGCACCCCCATGACCGGTATCGCGGCGCAGCTCTGCGGCGACGCCCACGCGGCGAACTTCGGCCTGTACGGCGACGCCCGCGGCGGCCTGGTCATCGACCTGAACGACTTCGACGAGACGGTGCCCGGCCCCTGGGAATGGGACCTCAAGCGGCTCACCGCCTCCCTCGTGCTCGCCGGCCGGGAAACCGGGGCGGACGAGGACACCTGCCGGAAAGCGGCGTACGACGCGGCCGGCGCCTACCGCCGCACCATGCGCCTGCTCGCGAAGCTGCCGGTCCTCGACGCATGGAACGCCATCGCGGACGAGGAACTCCTCTCGCACACCGACGCCCACGATCTCCTCGGCACCCTGGAGCGGGTCTCCGAGAAGGCACGGGCCAACACCAGCGGACGGTTCGCCGAGAAGTCGACCGAGACGGTGGAGGGCGGCGGCCGCCGGTTCGTGGACGCACCGCCGGTGCTGCGCCGCGTGCCCGACGCGGAGGCGGCGGCGGTCGCGGCGTCGCTCGAGGACTACCTGACGACCCTGACGGAGGACCGCCTCCCGCTCCTCGCCCGTTATGCCGTGCACGACGTCGCCTTCCGCGTCGTCGGCACCGGCAGTGTCGGCACCCGCTCGTACGTCGTCCTGCTCCTGGACCATCGCGGGGAGCCACTCATCCTCCAGGTCAAGGAGGCGCGGGCCTCGGCGCTGGTCCCGCACCTCGAGACGGCGGGGTTCGCCGTGCCCGAGGCGGACCACGAGGGTCACCGCGTGGTCCTGGGCCAGAAGCGCATACAGGTCGTGAGCGACTTCCTGCTGGGCTGGACGACGGTCGACGGACGGCCCTTCCAGGTACGCCAGTTCCGCAACCGCAAGGGCAGCGTCGATCCCGCGGCCCTCGCCGCCGACCAGATCGACGACTACGGCCGGATAACCGGCGCGCTGCTCGCCCGTGCTCACGCGCACAGTGCCGACCCGCGCCTGATCGCCGGTTACTGCGGCAAGAACGAGGAGCTGGACGAGGCGCTGGCCTCCTTCGCCGTGGCCTATGCCGACCGTACGGAGGCGGACCACACGGAGCTGGTGGCGGCGGTCGAGCAGGGCCGCATCGCGGCGGAGCCGGGCGTCTGACGTGCGGGACGTGTCGGAGCGGGGCGGGTGGGACCGGGGGTGTGCCGTCCAGGGTGGTGGGGCGGGCTGGGCCGGGAGGCGTGCCGGTCCGTGGCCTAGGCTGGGCGGGTGACGACCCCGGAAGCCGAGCCCAGCCAGCCCGACCGCACCGAGGCGGAGGCCGCCCGCGCGGCGGAGGACGCCCGGTCCCCCAGCGCTGAGGGGCCTCAGCCGGACGACGGGCCGGGACCTCGGCGTGAGGGCGCCGGTGAAGCGGTCGGTGAGGACGCACGGCCCGAGGCGCGGCTGGAGCGGGCCGTACGCGCGGCCGAGCAGGCGCTGATCGAGTACGAGATCGCCGTGGAGACCTTCCGCGTCGAAGTGGAGAACTTCTCGCGGTTGCACCATCAAAAGCTCGGGCCGATGTACGCGCGGCTCGACGAGCTGGAAGCGCAGATCGCCGAGGCGCAGGCCGCCCGGACCGGTGACCCGGAGGACGCGCGGAAGGCCGACGAGGCGCGGGCGCGGGTCATGCCGATGCCGGGCGTCGAGGAGCTGTTCCACGGCTGGATGGACTCGGAAGGACTGTTTCCGGAGGCCGTGGCGATGCTCACGGACCAGCCCGTGCGGCCCCCGCAGCGGGTCCGCCCCAGTGACGAGGCGCGCAAGCTCTACCGCGAACTCGTCCGTCGGGCCCACCCCGACCTGGCGCAGGAGGAGGACGAGCGCGCGCGGCGCGACGCGTTCATCACGCGGGTCAACGCCGCCTACGCCCAGGGCGATGTGGGTCTGCTGCGGGAGCTGTCCGAGGAGTGGGCCGCCGGTCCCGTGCCGGAGGAGTGGAAGCCGAGCCGCAGCGAGGAGCTCTACGCCCGTCTCGAATGGCTCTCCCAGCGCAAGGAACTGCTCACGCTCATCGCCGGTGAGCTGGAGGAGAGCGCGATCGGCTCGATGCTCAAGCTGGCTCCGGACGATCCGGACCGGCTGCTCGAGGAGATCGCGGAGCAGCTTCTCGCGCAGGTCGGTGAGCGCGAGGCTCAGCTGGCCGCGCTGACCGGCTAGGTCGTGTCCGCAAAGTCCCGTCGTCCGCCCGGAGGACGGAACAAGCGGGACTTTGCGGACACGGCCCAGGGCCTGTCGTCTGGATCAGGCCGGCTGTGACCGGCGGTTCGTCCTGACCGGCCTGTGCGTGCCGGGCTCCGCGACGCCTGCATGATCCAAGCGGCAGGCCTGGGAACCTGCGGTTGTCGTTCGCGGTCAGGTAGCGTCGGGGCATGCATTTTGGAGCTGGTGTGCCCACCGTCGAGGTCGCGGACCTCACGGACGGAGACTTCCTGCTGGACGTCCGGGAGGACGACGAGTGGCAGGCAGGCCATGCCGAAGGGGCGCTGCACATCCCGATCAGTGACTTCGTGGCCCGCTACGGCGAGCTGACCGAGGCGGCGCCGCAGGACGGCAGGGTTCATGTGATCTGCCGTTCCGGCGGCCGTTCGGCGCAGGTGGCCATGTACCTCGTCCAGCAGGGCGTCGACGCCGTGAACGTCGACGGCGGGATGCAGGTCTGGGCCGCCGCGGGGCGCCCGGTCGTGAACGGCAAGGGTGAACCGGGGTTCGTGCTGTAGGCCCTCGCGCCCGCGCGGGACGTGCGCCCGCATTGGCCGGGTCCGTCAGCCCAGGGGGTGGGCGGCCAGCAGGTCTCCGAGGGCCTCTTCGTGGGCGGCCGCCGGGCCCAGGGACAGTTCGAGCTGCTTGGCCCAGGCGTGATAGCGGTGCAGGGGATATTCGACGTCCGCGCCGAAGCCTCCGTGGAGGTGTTGCGCGGTCTGCACGACGCGTCGTACCCCCTCGGACGCCCAGGTCTTGGCGACGGCCACGTCGGCCGCGGCCGGCAGCGCACCGCCCGCGCCCGTGCTGATCCGCCACGCGGCCTGCCACAGCGTGACCTCCATCGCGCGCAGGTCGATGTAGCGGTCGGCGGCCTGCATGGCCACGGCCTGGAAGGTGGCGACCGGGAAGCCGAACTGTTCCCGCGTGCTCGTGTAGGCGCTCGTCATCCTGAGCACGCGCTCACCGAGCCCGAGGGCCAGCGCGCAGGTCCCGGTGGTCAGCAGTTCGCGGAGCCGTTCCCAGGCGCCGTCCGCGTCGATGACGTCGCGTGCCGCGATCCGTGCCGAGTCCAGCCGCAGCTCACCCAACCGCTCACCGGTGGTGGAGAGTTGCTCGGCGAGTACGACTCCCTGGTGGACGCGGGGGACGAGGGCGAGGACGGTCCGGCCGGCGGCCGTGTGCGCGGGGACGACGACGTGGTCGGCGTTGTGCGCCCAGGGCACGGCGGTCTGCAGCCCGTCCAGCACCCAGACGTCGCCGTCCTGGCGAGCGGACACGGCGAGTTCGGCCGAATCGTGGCCGGTGCGGCCACTCGCGGCCACGGTCAGCACGAGCTCCCCGCGGCCCGCCCGGGCCAGCACGTCCGCCTTCAACTCCGGGCCTCCGTGGGCCTGTACGGCGACCAGGGCCGCGGTGCTCTCCAGCAGCGGCACCCGGGCCAGCACCTTCGCGGACTCGCGCAGCACCAGGCACAGCGCGACGGGGTCCAGGCCCGCGCCGCCGTACTCCGCGTCCAGTAGCAGGCTCAGCAGACCGGCGTCGGCGAGCCTGCGCCACAGCGGCCGGTCGAAGTCCTCGGCGACGGCCCCCGCGGTGAGCGACGGGCTGGGCACACCGTCCGGTGCGACCCCGGCGAACACCGCTCTCGCCGCCTCTACCGCCGCCTGCTGCTCCTCGGTGAAGGTGAAGTCCACGGTCCCGCCCTTCCACGCACCCGGTCCACCCGTCGGATCTCCTGGTCCCGGATCTGACGGCGCGTCAAGATAGAACAGGTTCTACGAGAAGGGAACGGGCGCGGGGAACCCGGGGCGCGGGATCAGCGGTCGAAGTCCAACTCCACCTTCTCGGTGGCCGGATGGGACTGGCAGGCCAGTACGTACCCCGCGTCGGTCTCCTCCGGCTCCAGCGCGAAGTTGCGGTCCATCCGCACCTCGCCCGACACCAGGAAGGCGCGACAGGTGCCGCACACGCCTCCCTTGCAGGCGTACGGGGCATCGGGACGGTTGCGCAGCACGGTCTCCAGCAGGGATTCCCCGGGCTGGACGGGCCAGGTCCCGCCGCGGCCGTCGAGCCGGGCGGTCACCGTGCTGTGGGCGGGAGCCGGCACGGTGGTCGGCGGCGCGGCGACGGTGTCCACGTGGAATATCTCCTCGTGCAGTCGCGTCCGGGGCACCCCGAGACCGCGCAGTGCCCGCTCCGCTCCCTCGACCAGCCCGAGCGGCCCGCACAGGAACCAGCCCGCGACCCGGTCCACGGGCAGCAGGGCGGGCAGCAGCGCGGACAGGCGCTCCTGGTCGAGGCGTCCCGACGGCAGTCCCGCCTGCTGCTCCTCCCGGGAGAGCACGGTCACCAGCTGGAACCGCTCGGGATACCGGTCCTTGAGGTCGGCGACCTCCTCGAGGAACATCGTCGACGCCGACGTCCGGTCGCTGCGCAGGAGACAGAACCGGGCCTGCGGTTCACGTGCCAGCAGGGTCGTGACGATCGACAGCACCGGGGTGATTCCGCTGCCGCCGACCACCGCCGCGTAGAGCCCGGGCGCCGGGTCCAGTGTGAAGCGGCCGGCGGGTGTCATCACCTCCACCTCGTCGCCGACGGCGATCTCCTTGAGCGCGTAGGTGGAGAAGGCGCCGCCGTCGACGAGCCGGACGCCGACGCGCAGGGTGTGCGGGCCTTCGGGGTCCGCCGGGGCGGGAGCGGGGGAGCAGATCGAGTAGGTCCGCCGGATCTCCGTGCCGTCGGCGGTGCGGCGCAGGGCCAGGTGCTGGCCGGGGGTGTGCCGGAACTCCTCGCGCAGGGCGGGCGGTACGGCGAAGGTCAGGGCGACGGAGTCGTCGGTGAGCCGGTCGACCGCGGCCACCGGGAGCGGGTGGAAGCGGGCCATCACAGCTCCTTGAAGTGGTCGAACGGTTCACGGCAGGACAGGCAGCGCCGCAACGCCTTGCAGGCGGTGGACGAGAAGCGGCTGAGCAGCTCGGTGTCGGCGGAACCGCAGAGCGGGCAGCGGAGGCGCTCCTGCTCCGGGGCCGTGTCCCCAGCGGCCGCTTCCGGGGTTGGCGCTTCCGGGGTGGCTGCTTCCGGCTTCGTGCCGGCCGTCCTGGTCGGGCCGAGCCCGACCGTCACCGGGCCGGCCGGGCGTCCGCCGCGTGGCGGCGCGATGCCGAACTCCCGCAGCTTGCGGCGGCCCTCGTCAGAGATGTCGTCCGTCGACCAGGCGGGGCTCAGCACCTTGTGGACGGACACGTCACGCACGCCGTGTTCACGCAGCACCCGCTCGATGTCGACGGACATCGCCTCGATGGCCGGGCAGGCGGTGTACGTCGGGGTGAGCTCGACCTCGACTGCGCCGCCGGCGCGGACGTGCACCGCGCGCAGGACACCCAGCTCCTCCAGGGTGAGGACGGGCAGCTCCGGGTCGAGCACTGATCCGGCGAGCCGGCGCAGCTCCTCCTCCAGCGGGGTCGCGCGGCCCTCGGCCGTGGCAGCCGGGGTCACCACGACGCTCCCGGGTGGCTCCGGTGCAGATGCTGCATCTCGGCGATCATCCGGCCGAACGGCTCCGTGTGCAGCCCCTGCCGGCCGGCACCCGCCGTCCACGCTCCGGACTGCGGTCCCTGGGGCACGTCGACGGTGGCGCGGCGCAGGACATCGGTGACGGATGCCAGCCAGTCGGCCCGCAGCGCCTCCGGGTCGACGCCGAGCCCCTCGACCGGCTGGAACAGCTCGCCGGTGAAGCGCCACAGCGCGTCGCAGGCCCGCTGCGTCCGCTCGTGGCTCAGCTCGGTGCCGTCGCCGAGCCGCAGGGTCCACTGCTCCGCGTGGTCCTGGTGGTAGGCGACCTCCTTGACGGCCTTCGCGGCGAGCGGCGCGAGCGCGCCGTCACCGGCCGCCAGCTGCCCGTACAGCAGGCGCTGGTAGGTGGAGAAGTACAGCTGACGGGCGATCGTGTGGGCGAAGTCGCCGTTCGGCTGCTCCACCAGCTGGACGTTGGTGAAGGCGCGCTCCTCGCGGAGGTACGCCAGCTCGTCCTCGTCCCCGACGAGGGACAGCAGCACCCGGGCCTGGCCGAGCAGGTCCAGCGCGATGTTCGCGAGGGCCACTTCCTCTTCGAGGACGGGGGCGTGGCCGGCCCACTCCCCCAGGCGGTGCGAGAGCACCAGGGCGTCGTCGCCGAGGCAGAGGGCCGCGGCGGCCGCGGTGCTGGCCGCGGGCAGCGTGGGCGTCACAGGTGCTTCACCCCTTCCGGGATCTCGTAGAAGGTCGGGTGCCGGTAGGGCTTGTCGGCGGACGGCTCGAAGAAGGGGTCCTTCTCGTCGGGCGAGGAGGCCGTGACGGCGCTGGACGGGACGACCCAGATCGAGACGCCCTCGCCGCGCCGGGTGTACAGATCGCGCGCGTTGCGCAGGGCCAGCTCGGCGTCCGGGGCGTGCAGGCTGCCCGCGTGGGTGTGCGAGAGGCCGCGGCGCGAGCGCACGAAGACCTCCCAGAGGGGCCAGTCGGTGGTCATGCGCGCGCCTTTCCGTGTGCGTCCTCGAGTCGGCCGGTGCCGGCCGCGTCCGTCCTGGCCGCCTTCTTGCCGGCGTACGCGGCCGCCGCCTCGCGGACCCAGGCGCCCTCCTCGTGAGCACGCCTGCGCTGGGTGATCCGCTGTTCGTTGCACGGTCCGTTGCCCTTGAGGACCTCGTGGAACTCCGACCAGTCGATCGGACCGAAGTCGTGGTGGCCCCGCTCCTCGTTCCACCGCAGGTCCGGGTCGGGGAGGGTCAGGCCGAGGGACTCCGCCTGCGGGACGCAGATGTCGACGAAACGCTGGCGCAGCTCGTCGTTCGAGTGGCGTTTGATCTTCCACGTCATCGACTGCGCGGAGTGCGCGGACTCGTCGTCGGGCGGGCCGAACATCATCAGGGACGGCCACCACCAGCGGTTCACCGCGTCCTGGGCCATCTCGTGCTGCTCCGGGGTGCCGCTGCTGAGGGCCAGCAACAGCTCGTACCCCTGGCGCTGGTGGAAGGACTCCTCCTTGCACACGCGGACCATCGCGCGGGCGTACGGCCCGTAGGAGCAGCGGCACAGGGGGACCTGGTTGGTGATCGCGGCGCCGTCCACCAGCCAGCCGATGGCGCCGACGTCCGCCCAGGTCAGCGTCGGGTAGTTGAAGATCGACGAGTACTTCTGGCGGCCGCTGTGCAGCTTGTCCAGCAGCTCGTCCCGGCTGGTGCCGAGGGTCTCGGCGGCGCTGTAGAGATACAGGCCGTGTCCGGCCTCGTCCTGGACCTTGGCCATCAGGATCGCCTTGCGGCGCAGTGAGGGCGCGCGCGTGATCCAGTTGGCCTCCGGCTGCATGCCGATGATCTCGGAGTGGGCGTGCTGCGCCATCTGTCGGACCAAGGTGGAGCGGTACGCCTCGGGCATCCAGTCGCGGGGCTCGATGCGCTCGTCGGCCGCGACGGCGGCGTCGAAAGCGCGCTCGTACGCCTCGTGCGCGGCGCTGTCCGTGGCGGGGTCCGCCTCTGTACGGGCCGTACGCTGCGCGGCTGCTGTGGCCATGCGGTCCCCCTCGACCTCTCGCTCCTGACGACCGACCGATCGTTCGGTTCGCTCGAATCCATGGTCGGGCGAGCGTCGTAAGGTGTCAACCGCTGTGGATAACCTCGTGCGGCCCCGATGCGACTGCCGTGGCCCATGGGGCTGTGCCGGACCGTGGGCCTGAGTACCGTTCCCTTCCGGTGCGGACGTCGGGGGCGCGGGATGCGCGAGCGATACGGCGCCGTACCGCCGGACGGCGGGCAATCGGACCGGAATCGGAAGCGGGGCGGAATGGACGCGCACGACGACGAGGGCTCGGACGCCCGTCACGGGCCCGGCCGACCCGTCGGCTCCGCAGCGCCCCCACCAGCGGACGAGCCGGCCCGCCCCGGCCCCGGGTCCGGGCCGGAGGGCCGCGCCGCGCGCCCCGCCGACCCGGCGGACCCTGATCGTCTCGACACAGGACCGGAGAGCCACCCGGCGGATCCGGCACCGGCTCGCTTCGACGCCGGGCATGATGAGCCCCCGGCGGACCCGCCCCGTTCCGACGCCGGGCAGGAGAACCGCCCCTCGGACCCGGATCGTCTCGACACCGGGTCGGAGGGCCACCCGGCGGATCCGGCACCGGCTCGCCTCGACGCCGGGCCCGGGAGCCGCCCGGCGGGACCGCCCCGCTCCGATGCCGAACCGGAGCGCCGCCCGGCGGGCCCGGCTCCTTACGGCGCCGGGCCGGAAGACCTCCCACCGGATCCGACTCGTCTCGACGCAGGGCCGGAATACCGTTCGGCGGGACCGGCTCGTTATGACGCCGGGTCGGAAGACCTCCCGGCGGACCCGGGGCGTCTCGACGTCGGGCCGGGGAGTCATACGGCGGGACCCGCTCGTTTCGACCCCGGGCCGGAGAACCGCCCGGTGGACGGGGCGGAGCCGGTGGTGGCGGGGGCTCTGGCGTCCGACCGGGGCGGGCTCGCCGCGCTCTCGCTTCCTTACCGGATCGCCGCCGCCGTCGCCCTCACCTTCGTCACGGTCGCCGCCTGTGTGCACCTCGGCATGGTGTTCCTGCACGTCGCGCCCCAGAACACTGCCACCAGGCAGCACGGCCGCGCCGTCGAGGAATGGATCTACCCCGAGTTCGAGCAGAACTGGAAGCTGTTCGCGCCCAACCCGTTGCAGCAGAACATCGCGGTCCAGGTCCGCGCCGAGGTCAGGACCTCGGACGGCGGCCACCGCACGACCGGCTGGTACGACCTGTCCGCGCAGGACGGCGCGGCCATCGACGGCAATCTGCTGCCGAGCCACACCCAGCAGAACGAACTGCGCCGGGCCTGGGACTTCTTCGTCGCCTCGCACGACAGCGAGAACCGTCCGGCCGGCTTGCGCGGCACCCTCTCCGAGCACTATCTGCGCCGCATCGTCGTGCTGCGCCTCGGCCGCGAGCGGGCGGAGGCCGACGCCGGCCGCGTCGAGCGGGTGCAGGTCCGCTCCCGGACCGCCAACGTGCCGCCCCCCTCGTGGAGCGAGGAGCAGGTGTCCGACAAGCCGATCTTCCGGGTGCTGCCCTGGTGGCGGGTGCCGACGGGCGGGGCGGGGGCGAGCGCCTGATGAACCGGTTCTCCCTAGCCCTCGCGCACGCGATCGCCCGCGTCACCGAGACGGCCCTCGGCCCGTACCAGACGGCCGTGATCCGCATCGGCTTCGCCGCCACCTGGCTGATGTTCCTGCTGCGGGAGTTCCCGCACCGCCAGGAGATGTACGGGCCGGACGGGCCCTGGAGCTGGGACCTCGCCCGGCAGCTCATCGCGAACAACCGTGCCTTCACGGCCCTGATGTGGTCGGACAGTCAGCTCTGGTTCGAGTGCGTCTTCGCCCTGGCCGTGCTGTCGAGCGTCCTGCTGATGATCGGCTGGCGCACCCGCACCATGTCCGTCCTGTTCATGATCGGCGTGCTCTCCCTGCAGAACCGCAGCGTCTTCATGGGGGACGGCGGCGACAACGTCCTCCATCTGATGGCCGTCTACCTGGTCTTCACGCGCTGCGGGCAGGTGTGGTCCCTGGACGCACGGCGGGCCCGGCGCGGGCGGGCGGCAAGCGGTCGGGAGATACCGGGGGACACCGGTGAGTCCGGTCCCGTCGGGCCCGTCCTCTGGGCCCTGCTGGGCCTCGCCCTGGTCGCGGTCACGCTCACGGGGAAGATCGACGGCGGATGGCTCGGAGGCTGGCTGACGGTCTTCTGGGGGCTGTGGGCCGTGCAGGGACTGTGGTGGGCGGCCGGCCGTCGCCCCCGCACCGAACAGTCCCGGATCCTGCTGGACGTCGTCGCCAACCTCGCGCACAACGCGGCCCTGGCCGTGATCATGGCGGAGGCCTGCCTGATCTACGCGACCGCCGGCTGGTACAAAATCCAGGGTTCGCGCTGGCAGGACGGTACCGCCGTCTACTACCCGCTGCACCTGGACTACTTCTCGCCCTGGCCCGCGCTCTCCGACCTGCTGACCGCGCACGGCACGATGGTGCTGCTGGTGACGTACGGGACGGTCGTCGTGCAGGTCGCCTTCCCGTTCACCCTCTTCAACCGGCGGGTGAAGAACGTCCTGCTGGCGGTCATGATGACCGAGCACGCCGTGATCGCCGTGGTCCTCGGGCTGCCGTTCTTCTCGCTGGCGATGATCGCCGCCGACGCGGTGTTCCTGCCGACGTCCTTCCTGCGGCGCGTGGGCGGATGGGCGGCACGCACGCGTGGAGGCGGTTTTCCCGGCCGGGCCCGTACGGTGCCGGGGCCGCGCGGGCAGCGGCCACTCAGCTCTGAGCCGGCGGAGGGGACGCACGTAGGCTTCGGGGCATGAACGACCCGGGCTGCGGCAGGCAAGACAGGTACGGCGACACGGGTATCGGTACGGGCACCGACGGGTACGGCGACACGGGCCCGGGCACCCGCACCGACGGGTACGGCGACACGGGTGCCGGTTTCGAAACCGTCGCCGGAACGGCCTCCGGCGGCGCGGACGACGCGGTGCGGGCCTGGCACCGCCTCGCGGACCACTCGGTCCTGCTCGACGGCTTCCACGCGCTCAAGCACGCGGTGCGCTTCCGGGCCGAGATCCCCGTGGCCGTCACCGCGGACCGGCGGGCGGCGCTCGCCCTGGCCGACGAACTGGCCCCGGACGTACGGGACGTGCTCGACGTGCTCCTCGTCGAGGTCGCGGAGGGCACGCTGCGGGCTCTCATCCCGCGTCCGCACCCCACCGCGGTGGCGGCGCTGGCCGTACGACCCTCCAGGGCGGCCCATCTCGAGACCCTGGCGCGCCCGGACCGCACGGCGCCCGTCGTCGTGCTCGACAATCCCAGGAACCTGGGCAACGCGGGCGCCGTCATCCGGCTCGCGGCGGGTTTCGGGGCGACCGGCGTGGTCACCACCGGCACGCTCGACCCCTGGCACCCCACGGTCGTACGCGGCGGGGCGGGCCTGCACTTCGCGACCGTCGTGGAGCGGCTGACGGTCGCCGAGCTGCCGCCCGGGCCGCTCTTCGCCCTCGACGCGGAGGGCGAGGACATCCGCGGGCTGAGGATCCCGGACGACGCGGTCCTGGCCTTCGGCTCCGAGCGCAGCGGGCTCTCCGCCGAACTGCGTGCCCGGACCGACCGGCTGGTGTCCCTGCCGATGCGCCCCCAGGTCTCCAGCTACAACCTCGCGACCAGCGTGGCGATGACGCTGTTCCACTGGAGTGCCACCGGGGGCGCGCCGGAGTGACGGCTACGCCTCGCGGCGGACCTCCACGACCCGGAAGCGGTTCGCCACGAACGCGCCGTCGCACAGGGCCGAGTTGGCCGCGGCGTTGCCGCCGGAGCCGTGGAAGTCGGAGAAGGCCGCCGTCTGGTTGACGTAGACCCCGCCGGTCAGGTTCAGCGAGAGCTGGGCGCACTCGTCGAAGCAGGCCTCCTGCACGGCCTGCTCGACCTCTTCGGAGGTGGTGTAAGCGCCGACCGTCATCGCACCCTTGTCCCGGATGCTCCGCCGCAGCAGGTCCACGGCGTCCGTCGCCGAGTCGACCGCGACGGCGAACGAGACGGGTCCGAAGCATTCGCTCAGGTAGGCGGCATCGGTCTCGGCGCCCTCCCAGTACTTCCGGGCGCCGTCGAGCTTCACGATCACCGGGGTGCGGACGACGGCGTCCGGGAACTCCGGGTTGGCGACCTCCCGTGAGGGCAGGGCGACTTCGCCGAGGCCGGACGCGGCCTCCAGGCGGGCCTTCACGTCAGGGTTGACGATGGCGCCGAGCAGCGCGTTCGCGCGGGCGTCGTCGCCGAGGAGCCCGTCGACCGACCTGGCGAGGTCGGCGACCACCTCGTCGTACGACTTGGGGCCCTCGTCCGTGCGGATGCCGTCGCGGGGGATCAGCAGGTTCTGCGGGGTCGTGCACATCTGGCCGCTGTACAGGGACAGGGAGAAGGCGAGGTTCGACAGCATGCCCTTGTAGTCGTCGGTCGATTCGACGAGGACCGTGTTGACGCCGGCCTTCTCCGTGTAGACCTGCGCCTGGCGGGCGTTGGCCTCCAGCCAGTCGCCGAACTCCGTCGAGCCCGTGTAGTCGATGATCCGGATCTCGGGGCGGACGGCCAGGGTCTTGGCGATGCCCTCTCCGGCGCGCTCGGCGGCCAGTGCCACCAGGTTCGGGTCGAAGCCGGCCTCGGCGAGCACCTCGCGGGCCACCCGCACGGTGAGCGCGAGAGGCAGGACCGCGCGCGGGTGGGGCTTGACCAGAACCGCGTTCCCGGTGGCCAGGGAGGCGAACAGGCCCGGATAGCCGTTCCACGTGGGGAAGGTGTTGCAGCCGATCAGCAGGGCGATCCCGCGCGGGACCGGCGTGAACTGCTTGGTCAGCGCGAGCGGGTCGCGCTTGCCCTGGGGCTTGCTCCACTCCGCGGTGTCCGGCGTGCGGACCTGCTCCACGCACGCGTACGCGACTGCTTCCAGGCCGCGGTCCTGCGCGTGCGGCCCGCCCGCCTGGAACGCCATCATGAAGGCCTGGCCGCTGGTGTGCATGACCGCGTGGGCGAACTCGTGCGTCCGGTCGCTGATCCGCTTGAGGATCTCCACGCAGACCACCGCGCGCAGCTCCGCGCCCGCGTCGCGCCACGCCCGCAGGCCGGCGCGCATGGCCGGCAGCAGCACGTCGGCGTCGACATGCGGATAGCTGACGCCGAGCTCGATCCCGTACGGCGAGGTCTCGCCGCCGACCCAGTCGTCCGTGCCGGGCTGGCCGAGGTCGAGACGGGTGCCCAGGAGCGCGTCGAAGGCGGCCTTGCCCTCCGCCATGCCCAGGCTCCCGTGCTCCCCGTAGGCCTTGGGGTGCTCGGGGTGCGGGGACCAGTACGCGCGCGTGCGGATCGCTTCCAGCGCCTGGTCGAGGGTGGGCCGGTGCTGTGCGATGAGCTGGTGCGCGGTGAGTTCGGCGGCCATCAAGGACCAACTCCTCGTCTCAGGAGCTCCTCGTCGAGCTCGCGAGCTGGGCAGGAAGGGACGGACACGGCTAGAGTAACCGAACGATCGGTCGGGACAAGGGGGACCGCCGCATCTGTGGAAAACCGTGTGCGGGAGGATCGCGAGCATGACAGCACTCGACCTCAGCAGCCCCGTGGCCGTCGTCGGCTCCGGCACCATGGGCCAGGGCATCGCCCAGGTCGCGCTGGTCGCGGGCCGGCCCGTGCGGCTGTACGACGCCGCCCCGGGACGCGCCGAAGAGGCGGCCCGGGCGATCGGCTCCCGACTCGACCGGCTCGTCGAGAAGGACCGGCTCAGCGCCGCCGACCGGGACGCCGCCCGTGCCCGGCTGCGTCCCGCGCACAGCCTCGGCGAACTCGCCGACTGCGTGCTCGTCGTGGAGGCGGTGCTCGAACGGCTCGACGTGAAGCAGCAGCTCTTCCGCGACCTGGAGGACGTGGTCGGGGACGACGCTCTGCTCGCCACGAACACCTCCTCCCTGTCCGTCACGGCCATCGGCGGCGCGCTGCGCAACCCGGGCCGTTTCGTCGGGCTGCACTTCTTCAACCCCGCCCCGCTGCTGCCCCTGGTGGAGGTCGTCTCCGGGTTCGCCACCGACGTCACGTCGGCCACGCGCGCGTACGAGACGGCCCGCGCCTGGGGGAAGACCCCGGTGGCCTGCGCGGACACCCCGGGCTTCATCGTCAACCGCATCGCCCGGCCCTTCTACGCCGAGGCCTTCGCGGTGTACGAGTCCCAGGCCGCCGATCCCGCCACGATCGACGCCGTGCTGCGCGAGTCCGGCGGCTTCCGGATGGGTGCCTTCGAGCTGACGGACCTGATCGGCCAGGACGTCAACGAGTCCGTCACGCACTCCGTGTGGCAGGCGTTCTTCCAGGACGTGCGCTTCACGCCCTCGCTCGCCCAGCGCCGGCTCGTCGAGTCCGGTCGGCACGGCCGCAAGGCGGGACACGGCTGGTACGACTACGCGGACGGCGCCGAGCGTCCCGAGCCGCACACCGCGGAGAAGGCCCGCCCGCCCGCGTACGTCACCGTCGAGGGCGACCTCGGGCCGGCCCGCGAACTCGTCGCCCTGATCCGCGAGGCGGGCATCCAGGTCCGCGAGGAGGAAGAGGACCACGGCACCCGCCTGCTGCTGCCCTCCGGCGGTCAGCTGGCCCTCGCCGACGGCCAGACCTCGGTCGAGTTCCGTGACGTCGTCTACTTCGACCTGGCGCTCGACTACCGCAGGGCCACCCGGATCGCCCTGTCGGCCGCCCAGGACACCGCCTCGCAGACGCTCTCCGAGGCCACCGGCCTCTTCCAGGCGCTCGGCAAGGACGTCAGTGTCATCGGGGACGCGCCCGGCATGATCGTGGCCCGGACGGTGGCCCGGATCATCGACCTGGCGCACGACGCGGTCGCCAAGGGCGTGGCCACGGAGGAGGACATCGACACCGCGATGCGGCTCGGCGTCAACTACCCGCTGGGCCCCTTCGAATGGAGCCGCAAGCTCGGCAGGACCTGGGCGCACGACCTCCTGGAGGAGCTGCATTTGCGCGAACCCTCCGGCCGCTACGCGCCCTCTCTCGCGCTGTACCGCCACGGACACGCCCCCGACAAGCGGGAGGGCACCTCGTGACCACCGCCAAGCGGGACACGTACACCCCGGAGACGCTCCTCCACGTCGCCGTGCAGGTCTTCATCGAGCGGGGCTACGACGGCACCTCCATGGAGCACCTGTCCAAGGCCGCCGGCATCTCCAAGTCCTCGATCTACCACCATGTCGCGGGCAAGGAGGAGCTGCTGGGCCGGGCCGTACGCCGGGCCCTCGACGGCCTCTTCGGGATCCTCGACGAGGAGCACGCGCGCGTGGGGCGTGCCGTGGAGCGCCTGGAGTACGTCGTACGGCGCATGGTGGAGGTCCTCACGGGCGAGCTGCCGTACGTGACGCTGCTGCTGCGGGTGCGCGGCAACACGGACACCGAGCGCTGGGCCCTGGAGCGGCGCCGCGACTTCGACCACCGGGTGGCCGAGCTGCTGAGGGCGGCGGCCGCCGACGGCGACGTGCGCGACGACGTGGAGTTCCGGCTCGCCACGCGGCTGGTCTTCGGAATGATCAATTCGATCGTGGAGTGGTACCGGCCCGACGGCCGGGGTTCGGCCGAGCGGGAAGTGTCCGACGCGGTCGTGCGGCTCGTGTTCGAAGGGCTGCGCAAGGAGGGCTGAGCCGGAGCCGGGGCGCGAGCCCCGCCCGGGCCTGTCGCGGGCAGGATCCGTCCGGGGCGGGAGCGCGGTGTGCCCGCGCTTTTCACCCCTCCGGCTCCACGTCCTCCTCCTCGAAGACCAGCAGGGTCCGTGTGCTGAGCACCTCGGGAATGGCCTGGAGGCGGGTCAGCACCAGCTCCCGCAGCGCCCGGTTGTGGGGCGTGTGCACCAGCAGCAGTACGTCGAAGTCGCCGCCCACCAGCGAGATGTGGGCGGCCCCGGGCAGCGCCCGCAACTGCTCGCGCACGGTCCGCCACGAGTTCTGCACGATCTTGAGGGTGATGTACGCCGAAGTGCCCGCTCCGGCGCGCTCGTGGTTGACGCGGGCACCGAAACCGCGGATGACGCCGTCCTCGACGAGGCGGTTGATCCGCGCGTAGGCATTGGCCCGTGACACGTGGACGCGCTCGGCCACGGAACGTATCGAGGCGCGCCCGTCCGCCTGGAGCATCTGCAGGATGTCCTGGTCGATGGCGTCGAGCGGGCGGGCGGGCGGAAGCGCCGATCCGGCCTCGGGTCCCTCGGCCATTTGTTCAGGTGCCATGTCCCCCCGCCTCCCTACCATGGACGTACTGCGTCCATCTCAGGCTGTGCAGAACCGTTTGTCCACAGCCTGGCGGTGCCTGTAGCCAAAATGCGCCGACGACCGAACAATCGGTAGGTGAGACGCATCACACCCGGTGCGCCTCTCCCAGCCGCTCCCACGAGGAGGTGCCGTCATGACGGTCATGGAGCAGCGAGGCGCTTACCGGCCCACACCGCCGCCCGCCTGGCAGCCACGCACCGACCCCGCGCCGCTGCTGCCCGACGCGCTGCCCCACCGCGTCCTCGGCACCGAGGCCGCCGCGCAGGCCGACCCCGACCTGCTGCGCCGGCTGTACGCCCAGCTGGTCCGCGGCCGCCGCTACAACACGCAGGCCACGGCCCTCACCAAACAGGGCCGCCTCGCGGTCTACCCCTCCACCACCGGCCAGGAGGCCTGCGAGGTCGCCGCCGCCCTCGTCCTCGAGGAGCGCGACTGGCTCTTCCCGAGCTACCGCGACACCCTCGCGGCCGTCGCCCGCGGCCTCGACCCCGTCCAGGCCCTCACCCTGCTGCGCGGCGACTGGCACACGGGCTACGACCCGCGCGAGCACCGCATCGCGCCCTTGTGCACTCCCCTCGCCACCCAGCTCCCGCACGCGGTGGGCCTCGCCCACGCCGCCCGCCTGAAGGGCGACGACGTGGTCGCGCTCGCCATGGTCGGCGACGGCGGCACCAGCGAGGGCGACTTCCACGAGGCGCTGAACTTCGCCGCCGTGTGGCAGGCCCCGGTCGTCTTCCTCGTCCAGAACAACGGCTTCGCCATCTCCGTCCCGCTCGCCAAGCAGACCGCGGCCCCCTCGCTGGCCCACAAGGCCGTCGGCTACGGGATGCCGGGCCGCCTGGTCGACGGCAACGACGCGGCGGCCGTGCACGAGGTCCTCTCCGACGCCGTGCGGCACGCGCGCGCGGGGGGCGGCCCGACGCTCGTCGAGGCCGTCACGTACCGCATCGACGCCCACACGAACGCCGACGACGCCACCCGCTACCGGGGTGACGCCGAGGTCGAGACCTGGCGCGCGCACGACCCGATCGTTTTGCTGGAGCGCGAGCTGACCGAGCGGGGCCTGATCGACGAGGACGGCATACGGGCCGCGCGGGAGGACGCCGAGGCCATGGCCGCCGATCTGCGCGCGCGCATGAACCAGGACGCGGTGCTCGACCCCATGGACCTGTTCGCCCATGTGTATGCCGAGCCCACCCCACAGCTGCGGGAACAGGAGGCCCAGTTGCGCGCGGAGCTCGAAGCCGAGGCGGACGGGACGCACGGGGCGGAAGGGGCCGGGCGATGACCACCGTTGCCCTGAAACCGGCCACCATGGCGCAGGCTCTCGGGCGCGCGCTGCGCGACGCCATGGCCGAGGACCCGACGGTCCACGTCATGGGCGAGGACGTCGGCACGCTCGGCGGTGTCTTCCGGGTGACCGACGGGCTCGCCGAGGAGTTCGGCGAGGACCGCTGCACGGACACGCCCCTGGCGGAGGCCGGCATCCTCGGGACCGCCGTCGGCATGGCGATGTACGGCCTGCGGCCGGTCGTGGAGATGCAGTTCGACGCCTTCGCCTACCCGGCGTTCGAGCAGCTGATCAGCCACGTCGCGAAGATGCGCAACCGCACGCGCGGCGCGATGCCGCTGCCGATCACCATCCGCGTCCCGTACGGGGGAGGCATCGGCGGCGTCGAGCACCACAGCGACTCCTCCGAGGCGTACTACATGGCGACTCCCGGGCTCCACGTCGTCACGCCCGCCACCGTCGCCGACGCCTACGGGCTGCTGCGCGAGGCCATCGCCTCCGACGACCCCGTGGTCTTCCTGGAGCCCAAGCGGCTGTACTGGTCGAAGGACGCGTGGAACCCGCAGGAGCCGACGGCCGTTGAACCGACAGGCCGCGCGGTGGTGCGGCGCCCGGGCCGGAGCGCCACGCTCGTCACGTACGGCCCGTCCGTGCCGGTCTGCCTGGAGGCGGCCGAGGCCGCGCGGGCCGAGGGCTGGGACCTCGAAGTCGTCGACCTGCGCTCCCTGGTGCCGTTCGACGACGAGACGGTGTGCGCGGCGGTCCGGCGGACCGGACGCGCGGTCGTCGTCCACGAGTCCGGTGGGTACGGCGGGCCGGGCGGAGAGATCGCCGCGCGGATCACCGAGCGCTGTTTCCACCACCTGGAGGCACCGGTGCTGCGGGTGGCCGGGTTCGACATCCCGTATCCGCCGCCGATGCTGGAGCGCCACCATCTGCCCGGTGTCGACCGGATCCTGGACGCGGTGGCGCGGCTGCAATGGGAGGGGGGAAGCTGATGGCCCAGGTGCTGGAGTTCAAGCTCCCCGACCTCGGGGAGGGCCTCACCGAGGCGGAGATCGTCCGCTGGCTCGTCCAGGTCGGTGACGTCGTCGCGGTGGACCAGCCGGTCGTCGAGGTCGAGACGGCCAAGGCGATGGTCGAGGTGCCGTGCCCCTACGGGGGCGTGGTCACCGCCCGTTTCGGCGACGAGGGCAGCGAACTGCCCGTGGGCGCCCCGCTGATCACGGTCGCGGTCGGTGCGCCGGCGGACGCCGACGCCGATGCCGACGAGGGGTCGGGCAACGTCCTCGTGGGATACGGCACGCAGGCCCCGCCCTCGCGGCGCAGGCGGGTGCGGCCCGCGGCGCCCGGGTCCGGGCCGCGCACGGACGGTTTCGCAGCCGCGGCGGCCGCGGCGCCGTCCTCGGCGGCGGGCACCGGCCCTGCGGGAGTGCCCGCCGGATCCCCGGCGGCGCCTGCCGGATCCCCGGCGGCCGTCGTACCGGAGGCGGCGGGAGCCGTGGCCGACGGCGTGTTCGGATCCGACGGCGCCGCCGGTGCGGGGCGGACAGTCGGTGCGGAGCGGGCCGTTCGTGCGGAGGGACCGGTTCCGGTGATCTCCCCGCTGGTGCGCAGGCTCGCCCGGGAGAACGGTCTCGACCTGAGGGAGCTGGCGGGTTCGGGGCCGGACGGACTGATCCTGCGGGCGGACGTCGAGTCCGCGCTGCGGGCCGCCGGTGCCGGGTTGGGCACGGTACGGGTACCGGGCGAGCGTCCCTCCGGTGCGGAGCGGCCGTCCGCCGCGCGCGGTGACGCCGACGGGGTTCCCGTTGCGTCCGGGGCCGCCCGGACGCCGGTCGTCACGGACGGGGTCCGCGTGCCTCTGCGGGGCGTCCGCGGTGCCGTCGCCGACAAGCTCTCCCGGAGCCGTCGCGAGATACCCGACGCGACCTGCTGGGTCGACGCCGACGCGACGGAACTGATGCGGGCGCGCGCGGCGATGAACGCGGCGGGCGGTCCGAAGATCCCGCTGCTGGCGCTGCTCGCCCGCATCTGCACCGCCGCGCTGGCCCGCCACCCGGAGCTCAACTCGACGGTCGACATGGACGCCCGCGAGATCGTGCGGCTCGACCGGGTGCACCTGGGCTTCGCCGCGCAGACCGAGCGCGGGCTCGTCGTGCCCGTCGTCAGGGACGCGCACGCGCGGGACACGGAGTCGCTCGGCGCGGAGTTGGCCCGGCTGACCGAGGCGGCGCGGACGGGGACGCTGACACCCGGGGACCTCACGGGCGGGACGTTCACGCTGAACAACTACGGCGTGTTCGGCGTGGACGGCTCCACACCGATCATCAACCACCCGGAGGCGGCCATGCTCGGCGTCGGCCGCATCGTCCCCAAGCCGTGGGTGCACGAGGGCGAGCTGGCCGTACGGCAGGTCGTGCAGCTCTCGCTCACCTTCGACCACCGGGTGTGCGACGGCGGCACGGCGGGAGGTTTCCTGCGGTTTGTCGCGGACTGCGTGGAGCAGCCGGCGGTCCTGCTGCGGACGCTGTAGCCCGTCGGGGTCCGTCGGGGTCCGTCGTCGGCCGTAGTAGTCCGTCGTGGACCTACGGACAGCCGGTGGTGGTCCGTCGGAGGGTGCCTCCGTCCACATGCTGTGCACGGGGTGGAAATGATCCTTCGGGCGCCCATACTCGGGGGATGACCGCGCACGAGTCACCGGGTGCCGCCGATGCCGCGTCCGTCGACGTCGCCCCGACCGCGGGTGACGTCGACGGCGTGCCCGGGGGGCCTGCCGCGTTCGACGCCGTCGTGCTCGCCGGGGGCGGGGCGCGGCGGCTCGGGGGCGCGGACAAGCCCGGTGTGCGGGTGGGCGGACGGGCGCTGCTCGACCGGGTGCTGGCCGCGTGCACCGGTGCCGGTGCCGGGGCCGTCGTCGTCGTGGCCGACCGGAGGCCGACGGCGCGGCCCGTCGTGTGGGCGCGTGAGGATCCCCCGGGGGCGGGGCCCGTCGCCGCACTGGACGCGGGGTTGCGGCACACCACCGCCGAGTACGTCGTCGTACTCTCCGCCGATCTGCCGTTCCTGACGGCGGGGACGGTACGGCGGCTGCTGGCGGCGC
Source organism: Streptomyces sp. NPDC005551 (assembly GCF_042871785.1). NCBI lineage: Bacteria > Bacillati > Actinomycetota > Actinomycetes > Kitasatosporales > Streptomycetaceae > Streptomyces > Streptomyces sp. NPDC005551. The sequence goes on from NZ_JBIAJE010000004.1 coordinate 304,392, forward strand.
TCCGGCCGGCCACCGCGGTTCCGGACGCCCTCGACCCGGCCGAGGTCGACCCGGACGCACTCGACCCCGCCGGCGTCGGCCTGGACACCCCGGTCCCGTCCAGTCACCCCCCGCACTCCATCGGAGTCCCGTCCGGTCACCCCCCGTACCCCGACGGCGTTCTCCTCACCGATCGTGATGGGCGGGAGCAGCCGTTGGTCGCCGTGTATCGGGCGGCGGCGTTGCGGCGGGTGCTGGGGGCGCTCGGCGGTGACCGGGGCGGGTTGGAAGGGCTGCCGTTGCGGCGGGTCACCGCCGCGCTCGACCTCACCCGTATCTCCGATCCCGTCGCGTCCTTCGACTGCGACACCTGGGACGACATCGCCGCCGCTCGGTCACGCATCAGGGAGCATGGGCACGTGTTGGATGAATGGATTTCCGCAGTCAAGGACGAACTCGGCATCGACCTGGACGTCGACACCGGCGTCCTGCTGGACCTCGCCCGCGACGCCGCGCACTCGGTGGCCCGCCCCGCGGCGCCGCTGACCACGTTCCTCGTGGGGTACGCGGCCGCGCAGGCGAAGGGCGGCCCCGAAGCGGTGGCCGAAGCCGCCCGCAGGGCGTCGGGGCTGGCCCTCGCCTGGGCGGCCGAGGACGCCTCAGCCCGGCCGGACACCGGCACGCCCGCCCCGCCGGACACCGGCACGCCCGCCCCGCCGCCCGTGACCGCGGAACCGTCGGCAACGAACGGGGCCCCGTCCGGCGACGGTCCCGCCGGTCGCAAGGACGCCGGATGACCGCCGTCCGCGGCACCCGGAACAGCCAGGACGACGAGGACTTCGACGTCGAAGAGGCCCTCGCCCTGGTCAAGGGGGAGACCGCGCCCACGCCACGGAGCCGGCCGGTCCCCGCCCCCGACGGCGGGCAGCACGGACACCGCGCCGCCCCCACCGAGCATCACCGGGCCACCCCCTGGCCGCAGGCACGCACCATCGCCGAACGGGCCGGCCGTGCCGGAGCGTGCCGGGCACCCGTCTCCGTACCGCTCGACGCCTCCCTCGGCCTGGTTCTCGCCACGCCGCTCGCCGCGCTCACGGACCTGCCCTCCTTCGACACGTCCGCGATGGACGGGTGGGCGGTGGCGGGCCCCGGTCCCTGGGACGTGCGCGAGGAGGGCGTGCTCGCCGGGCAGGCCCAGCCGGAGCGGCTCACCGACGGTGAGGCGGTGCGGATCGCCACCGGGGCGCGTATCCCGCAGGACGTGACCGCCGTCCTGCGCAGTGAGCACGGGCGGACCGACGAGAAGGGACGCCTGCACGCGACAGGCGACGTCGTGCACGGGCAGGACATCCGGCCGCGGGGCCAGGAGTGCCGCAGCGGCGACCACCTCCTGCCCGTCGGCGCGCTGGTCACCCCGGCCGTGCTGGGCCTCGCCGCGGCAGCCGGCTACGACACGCTCGCCGCTCTCCCCCGCCCGCGGGCCGAGGTCCTCGTCCTCGGCGACGAGCTGCTCACGTCGGGTCTTCCCCGGGACGGGCTCATCCGGGACGCGCTCGGTCCCATGCTCCCGTCCTGGCTGCGGGCCGCCGGCGCCGAGGTCGTCGGTGTGCGGCGGCTGGGCGACGACGCCGAGGCCCTGCACAAGGCGATCGCCGGATCCGGCGCCGACCTGATCGTCACCACCGGTGGCACCGCCGCCGGCCCCGTCGACCACGTGCACCCCGTCCTGGCCCGCCTCGGTGCCGAGCTCCTCGTGGACGGCGTCAAGGTCCGCCCCGGGCACCCCATGCTGCTGGCCCGCACCGGGGAGAACCAGCACCTCGTGGGTCTGCCCGGCAATCCCCTGGCCGCCGTCTCCGGGCTGCTCACGCTGGCCGAGCCCCTGCTGCGCACCCTCGCCGGACGGGCGGCTCCGGAGCCGTACGCGATGCCTCTCACGGAGGCCGTGCACGGGCATCCGTACGACACCCGGCTCGTGCCCGTCGCGCTGCGCGCCGAGCGGGCCGTGCCGCTGCACTACAACGGTCCGGCGATGCTGCGGGGCATCGCCGCGTCCGACGCCCTCGCCGTCGTACCGCCCGGCGGTGCCCGGGCCGGGCAGGAGCTGGAGATCCTCGACCTGCCCTGGGCCCTGGCCGGCCTCGGGGCGTGCATCGAGTGACCGGCGCGTCCACCCCTCACTGACCGGCAGCCGACCGGCCGAGCCCCGCCGACCGGGCAAGCCCCGCCGACCGGGCGGACCACCCGTCGGGCAGGCCCCGGCCCACCGGGCGGGCCACCCGCCGGCCGGGCCGACCGTGGACCCCCGACCGGGCCACCCGCCGATCGAGCCGAGCCGACCGGCCGCCTCGTGCGCGCGGGGCCTGCGCCTCGTGCGCGCGGGGCTTGCGGCCGTACGCGCGGGGCCTACGGCCGTACGCGCGGGGCCTACGGGTGGCGCTGCCCGCCGTTCGCGGTCCGGCTGATCGTGATCAGGCGGTCGCCCGCCCGCAGCGGCGTGGTGCCGGGAGCCGCCTGGTCCAGTACCTGCCCGCCGCGTACGACGGCCACCACGAGGTCGGTGCAGTCGCGCGGCGCGGCACCGATCTCCCCTTCCGACACGGGCCGTTCCGCCAGGTCGAGGCCGCTGCCGTACGTCATCAGGCCCTCCAGCACGTCGGCGGCGTGCGGGCTGGCCACCGACACCCCCAGCAGGCGGCCGGCCGAACTGGAGCTGGTGACGACCATGTCGGCGCCGCTCCGCTTCAGCAGCGGCACGTTCTCGTCCTCGCGGACGGCGGCGACGATCGTGGCGCGCCGGTTGAGCTGGCGGGCGGTGAGCGTGACGAGCGTCGCGGTGTCGTCCCGCTGCGGGGCGACGATCACCTGGGCGGCGTGCTGCACCTCGGCCTTGAGGAGGGTGTCGGAGCGGGTGGCGTCCCCGAGCACCGCCACCAGCCCGTCGCTGCCCGCCGCGTCGACCGTCTTGTGCTGCGGGTCGACGACGACGATCCGCTCCCTGGGGATGCCCTGGCCCAGCAGCGTCTCGATGGCGTGCCGCCCCTTGGTGCCGTAGCCGACCACCACCACGTGGTCCCGCATCCGGGAACGCCAGCGGTGGATGCGCACCTGCTGCCGGGTGTGCTCGGTGAGGACCTCCAGGGTGGTGCCGACCAGGATGATCAGGAAGATCACGCGCAGCGGGGTGATGACCAGGATGTTGACGAGGCGGGCCGTGTCGCTCACCGGGGTGATGTCGCCGTAGCCGGTGGTGGAGAGGGTGACGGTCGCGTAGTACGCGGCGTCGAGGAGGTCGACCGTGCTGTCGGAGTTGTCGTGGTAGCCGGCGCGGTCCACCCAGACCAGGAACGTCGTGAGGGCGAGGACCAGCAGCGCCATGGCGAGCCGGCGCAGCACCTGCTGGAGCGGCGGCACCGTGACCTCGACGGGCAGGCGGATCGAGCGGCCCGCCTCCGCGTCGTCCAGGGCCTCGGTGCGCGACCGGTACCAGAGGGACCGGAGGATGGAGTACCTGCCGGCACCGCTCCGCCCCTTCCCCGCGGCGGCCTTGCCCCGCGTGTCCGTGCCGCCCGGGCCCCCTTTGCCCGTGCCTCTCCTGCCCGTGCCGTCCCGGCGTACGGCTGTCCTGGGCGGTCGTTGCTGCCCGTCCTTCATGGCCTGCTCCCAGCGGCTCGCGGTCCGGCCGTCGGCCGGCACGGGGCCATGCTCTCGGATCTTCGCCCCGGGATGGGTAACGTCGGCACGCGTGACGTCCGTCGATTCTCGGGAGGCCCCCCTTGCGTGACCACACCGTGGTGGTCGGTTTCGGGACGAAAGGGCGGTCCGCCGTGCAGACCCTCTGTGCGACGGGGCTGAAGAAGGAGCGCATCGTCGTGGTCGACCCCGGCCCGGAGGCGGTCGACGCGGCCGTGGCCGAGGGGTACGCGGGCGTGGTGGGCGACGGGACGCGCAGCGACGTGCTGCTGCGGGCCGAGGTGCAGCGGGCGCGGCAGATCGTCATCGCCACGCAGCGGGACGACACGGCCGTGCTGGTCGCCCTGACCGCCCGCCAGCTCAACGGCACCGCGAAGATCGTGGCCGCGGTGCGGGAGGAGGAGAACGCGCCGCTGCTGCGCCAGTCCGGCGCCGACGCCGTCATCACCAGCGCGGGCGCGGCCGGCCGGCTGCTCGGGCTCTCCGTCCTCAGCCCCAGCGCGGGCCTGGTCATGGAGGACCTCATTCAGCAGGGCAGCGGCCTCGACATCGTCGAACGCCCGGTCATAAAGGCCGAGGTGGGCAAGGGTGTGCGCGAGACCGGTGATCTGGTGGTCAGCGTCGTACGAGGTCACCGGGTGCTCGGATACGACGATCCCGCCATCGGCGGCCTCGAGTTGACGGACCGTCTCATCACGATCGTGCGGGTCTCCTGAAGTAGCCTCGCGGCATGCGAGCGATCACGATTGTCGAACCCGGTGGACCCGAGGCGCTGGTGTGGGACGAGGTCCCGGATCCTGAGCCCGGGGAGGGCGAAGTTCTGGTCGAGGTGGTGGCCAGCGCTGTCAACCGAGCCGATCTGCTGCAACGGCAGGGTTTCTACAACCCGCCGCCGGGCGCGTCCCCGTACCCCGGTCTCGAATGCTCCGGGCGGATCGCCGCCCTGGGGCCCGGGGTGTCCGGGTGGGCCGTCGGGGACGAGGTGTGCGCGCTGCTCTCGGGCGGCGGTTACGCCGAGAAGGTCGCCGTCCCGGCCGGTCAGCTGCTGCCCGTGCCGGACGGGCTGGACCTCCGGCAGGCGGCGGCGCTGCCCGAGGTGACCTGCACCGTCTGGTCCAACGTGTTCATGATCTCCCACCTCCGTCCCGGCGAGACCCTGCTCGTGCACGGCGGCTCCAGCGGCATCGGCACCATGGCGATCCAGCTGGCGAAGGCGGTCGGCGCCAAGGTGGCAGTCACGGCGGGGACCGAGGACAAGCTGCGGTTCTGTGCCGACCTCGGTGCGGACGTCCTCGTCAACTACCGCGAGCAGGATTTCGTCGAGGAGATCGAGCGGGCCACCGACGGCGGCGGCGCCGACGTGATCCTCGACAACATGGGTGCCAAGTACCTGGACCGCAACGTCCGGGCGCTGGCCGTCAACGGGCGCCTCGCGATCATCGGTATGCAGGGCGGCGTCAAGGGCGAGCTGCACATCGGCACGCTCCTCGGCAAGCGGGCCGCGGTCAGCGCGACCTCGCTCCGCGCCCGCCCCCTCGCCGAGAAGGCGTCCATCGTGGCCGCGGTGCGCGAGCACGTGTGGCCGCTGATCTCCGGCGGTCATGTACGGCCGGTGGTGGACCGGGAGATCCCGATGAGCGACGCGGCCACGGGACACCGGGTGCTGGAGGAGAGCGGCCACATCGGCAAGGTGCTGCTGGTGGTGCCGTAGGGCCTGTCCTTTGGATCATGCCGGCCCGAGCCAGACGGCAGGCCCTGGGCCTGCCGGGCCGGCCGGCGCGAACCGGGTGCCGTCCGGGCCTGCGACTGTGAACCCGGTGTCGCTCAGGCGCGTCGGGCCCGCAGGGCGAAGAAGGCGAGTCCGAGGCCGCAGCCGATGAGGATCAGCCCGCTGCCCAGCGGCAGGATCCGCAGCACGGGCTCCTGCGGCGCGGACCGCGTGACGGGCTCCCCGGCCGGGGCCGGGGAGGGCGTCTGTCCTGCCGCGTCCCGTGGCGCTTCGGAGGCGACCGCGCTCTCCGGGGCGCTGTCGCTGTCCGCGGTGTCGGAGCCCTCCGTGTCGTCCGCGTGGGCGGTGCCGTCCGCGGTGTCGGAGTCCGCGTCGGGCCGGCCGACGGGCCTGTCCGGGCGCTCGGGCCGCTGACGGCTGCCGGGGTCGCGGTCCGGGTACGCCGGTGCCGAGTCCTCGTCCCGCGGTGCCGGTTCCTCCCGCCCCGGACGCTTGCGGCCCTCGCCCGCCCGGCTGCCGGCCCGGGACTCGTCGGCGGCCGGAACACGGGACGCCGTCGTCGTCGGCGTGGGGGACACGGAGACGGACGGTGAGGGCTGGGACCCGCTCTCGTCCGGGGGCGAGGCCGCGTACGACATCCGGGCGGTGCCGCCGGCCGACAGGGTCAGCAGCAGTACCAGTCCCGCCATGAACGGCGCGGTGCCGCGCCGTCGCGGTGTGCGGAGCCTTGGAGTCACGTCCGTGACCCCCTCCCGGTGCGAGAGTCGCCAAGATCAACGGAACAAGCCTCACATGACGTGACGATCCCGGCATCTCGTCGGGGGCCGACCGGAGGATCACCCTCCGGAGGGGGCACGCCGTGATGAGGCGGACGGGTGCGAGACAATGGCGCAATGGAGATGCCGAGGAACGAACGGTCGCCGGAGAACCCCCAGATCCTGGTCGTAGGTGAGGACGGACTGCCTCTCGGCGGCGCCGGTGGTGCCGGGAACCAGGACTCCCGTGAGATCCCGGTGACGGAGATGGTGGAACAGCCCGCCAAGGTGATGCGCATCGGCAGCATGATCAAGCAGCTGCTGGAAGAAGTGCGGGCGGCACCTCTGGACGAGGCCAGCCGGGTGCGGCTCAAGGAGATCCACGCCAGCTCGGTCAAGGAGCTGGAGGACGGCCTGGCGCCCGAGTTGGTCGACGAGCTGGAGCGGCTCTCCCTCCCCTTCACGGACGAGGGGACGCCGAGCGACGCCGAACTGCGCATCGCGCAGGCACAGTTGGTGGGATGGCTGGAGGGCCTTTTCCACGGGATCCAGACCACCCTGTTCGCCCAGCAGATGGCGGCCAGGGCGCAGCTGGAGCAGATGCGCAGGGCCCTGCCGCCGGGCGTCGGCGGCGGTGACGACGAGGAGGACCCGCGCACGGGCGGCCGCTCGGGCGGTCCGTACCTGTAACCCCCGGGACCCCGCCGGCCGGACGGACCCGGCGTGGGACCCGCGAAGGGCCCGGCACTTTCCGTGCCGGGCCCTTCGTGTGTCGGCCGGCGGCCGACGGCGGTTTCAGCGGCCGGTCAGGCCGGGTCGCCCGTCGAGACGCTCAGCTCGATCTCGGGCATGTCCTTCGGGTCCACGTCCGTGCCCGCGGACGGGAACTGGTCCATGACCGTGTCCTCGCCGTAGGTGTTCTCATCCACCTTCTTGACATCCATCTGCCAACCGGCGGCCTGGAAGCACGACTTGACCGACTTGAGGTTCTTGAAGGTGAATTCGGGGACCTTGATCTTGTCCGGGTCGTTGTACGACTCGTCCGGCTCCGTGCACTTGGTGGTCTCGATGACCTTCGTCGTGTCCGGACCCTTGTGGCCGGGGACCGGGGACGCGGACGCCGAGCCGGTGGCGTCGCCGCCGCCCTTGTCGTCGTCACCGCCGCTGTTCATCATGAGCGCCGTGATCAGACCGCCTATCGCGACCAGCGCGACGACGACGGAGCCGATGATCATTCCCTTGTTGCTCTTGCGGCCACCGGAGTTGCCGGACGCCGTGGAGTGGGGCGTCAGGCCGTACGGCGGCGGGGTCGACGAGCCGTGCTGCGGGGAGTACGCCGCGGTCTGCGGCGTCTGGTAGCCGCCCTGCTGCGGATAGCCGTACGACGGCGCCGGGGTGTGCGAGGGCGCCGGCGTCCGCGGGTTGTAGGGGCCCGGCTGGTAAGGCGTCTGGACCGGGCCCGTGGGGGCCGGGGCCGACTGGTCGACCGGCGGGAAGACGGCGGAGCCGACACCGGAACCGCTGGGCGTCTGGGCGCCCGGCACGATGCTCGGGGCGGTGGCGTGCAGCGACTGGGCCACGCGCAGGCACTCGTCGCGCATCGCCTCGGCGCTGGGGAAGCGCTCGTTCGGGTTCTTCTTCAGCGCGCGGGCGACCAGGGCGTCCACGGCGGGCGGCAGCGAGCGGTTGACCGAGGAGGGCGCGACGGGCTCCTCCTGGACGTGCGCGTACGCGATGGCCAGGGGTGAGTCCGCCTCGAACGGCAGCCGCCCGGTGACCAGTTGGAAGAGCATGATGCCGACCGAGTACAGGTCGCTGCGCGCGTCGACGCCCCGGCCGAGGGCCTGCTCGGGCGAGAGGTACTGCGGGGTGCCGACGACCATGCCGGTCTGGGTCATCGACGTGACCCCGGACTGCATGGCGCGGGCGATGCCGAAGTCCATCACCTTGACGACGTTGCGCTTCGTCATCATCACGTTGCCCGGCTTGATGTCCCGGTGGACCAGGCCCATCTCGTGGCTGATCTCCAGGGCGGCCAGCACGTCCGCGGTGATCTTCAGGGCCTTGTCGGCGGGCATGGCGCCGTACTGCTGGATGTCCGCGTCGAGGACCGAGCCGAGCGGGTCGCCCTCGATGTACTCCATGACGATGTACGGCGTCGTCATGCCGTCGAGGTCGTCCTCGCCGGTGTCGAAGACCGAGACGATGTTCGTGTGCGTGAGCTTGGCCACCGACTGCGCCTCGCGGCGGAAACGCTCGCGGAAGGCCTGCTCACGGCCGAGCTCGGTGTGCAGTGTCTTGATCGCGACCTGGCGGTCGAGCACCGAGTCGTACGCGAGGTGCACCGAGGCCATGCCGCCTTCGCCGAGCAAGTCGCGCAGCTGGTAGCGCCCGCCGGCGACCGCACGCCCCGCGTACCGGCCCTGTGCGCCGTCCTGGCTCATGTTTCTGCGTCCCCCATCGGCGCGGTGGCAGCGGCTGGTGTGCTCCCGCGTCCCGCGATCGGTCCTCAGTGATCCAATGTGCTATTCCCGGCCAAGTCTGCCCGAGGGCACCGACACGTCAAGCTCGGTGCCCGTTCCGTGACCGTACGCGAAGGAAGCGTCGCGGAAGCGTTACAGGTGTTGTACGGCCGGTACACAGGATTTGCCCCCGGGGACCCGCTGCGGGTTTCATGACCGGTCCATCTCGAATCCAACTCGGACCGGCGCCTTGCGCGGAGCCTGTAGCGTGGCCCGACGGAGACCGTAACAACCACCGCGCAGACCGCGGGCAGAAACGACGGCGAGGACTGATGGCACAGCAGCAGCGCGCTCAGGGCCCGTCCGACCCCGAGGCGACTGGCGGCGGTATGTCAGATGCGCCGGAGATGTGGGGTAACGGCGGGCTGGTCGGCGATGGCCGGTATCGGCTCACCCGCAGACTCGGCCGGGGTGGTATGGCCGAGGTGTTCGCCGCCGAGGACGTACGTCTCGGCCGCACCGTCGCGGTCAAGCTGCTCCGGTCCGACCTGGCCGAGGACCCGGTCTCCAAGGCCCGCTTCACGCGCGAGGCCCAGTCGGTGGCCGGACTCAACCACCACGCGGTCGTCGCCGTGTACGACTCCGGCGAGGACAACGTCGGCCACGGCGTCGTGCCGTACATCGTGATGGAGATCGTCGAGGGCCGCACGATCCGCGACCTGCTGCTCAACGCCGAGGCCCCCGGGCCGGAGCAGGCGCTGATCATCGTCTCCGGTGTCCTGGAGGCGCTGGCGTACTCGCACCAGCACGGCATCGTGCACCGCGACATCAAGCCCGCCAACGTGATCATCACCGACACGGGTGCCGTGAAGGTGATGGACTTCGGCATCGCGCGCGCCCTGCACGGCGCGCAGTCGACGATGACCCAGACCGGCATGGTCATGGGCACCCCGCAGTACCTCTCCCCGGAGCAGGCGCTCGGCAAGGCCGTCGACCACCGCTCCGACCTGTACGCGACCGGCTGCCTGCTCTACGAACTGCTCGCGCTGCGTCCCCCGTTCACCGGTGAGACGCCGCTGTCCGTGGTCTACCAGCACGTGCAGGACATCCCGGCGCCCCCGTCGTCCGTCTCGGACACGGTGCCGCCGGAGCTCGACGGACTCGTGATGCGCGCCCTGGCGAAGGAGCCCGACGACCGGTTCCAGACCGCCGAGGAGATGCGCGGCCTGGTCCAGTACGCGCTGCAGATGCTGTACGACCAGGGCGGCCACACCGGTACCTGGAACACCGGCCCGGTGACGGTGCACGAGGGCCGGCCGGCCGCGGCGGCCGGCTTCGCGGGCGCGGGCATGCTGCCGAACCTCGGGGACTCGGGCACCGCGCAGATCCCCTCGCCGCTGCTGCCGCAGTCCGGTGGCGACGACGGGGGCTTCGAGGGGCACGGCAACCGGGGCAGTGGCCGCGGCAAGCTGTGGATCCTCGCGGTCTTCGCGGTGATCGCCATCGCGGCGGGTGTGGCGCTGGCGCTGAACAACACCGGTGGCGGCAAGGGCGGCACCGACACGACGCACTCGCCCACGTCGTCGGCGACCAAGGAGAAGGACTCCAGCAAGAAGCCCAGCAAGGACACCACGGAGGAGTCCACCGAAGACTCCACCGACAACGGCACCGGCACGGGCGCGGGCACCGGAGGCGACTACACGCCGTCGTACACCCCCTCCGCGACCCCCTCCGACCAGGCCTCGGACGAGCCCCCGAAGACGACGCCGTCGAAGACGCCGCCGACCAAGCCGACGCCTTCGTCGAATCCCTCGGAGTCGGCCGAACCCCCGGAGTCGCCCGACCCGGCGGACAGCGGTGGCGGCGGCACGGAGGGTGCCGCCGGGGGCGATCTCTGACCCGCGGCCGTACCCCGCTCCACGCGCGCGTGAGCCCCTGACACGGCGGCTCACGCGCGCGGGCCGTCCGGTCCGCCGGTGCCCGGGTCACCCCGCGAACGCCTCGCGCACCGCGTCGTACTCGCGGGTCCACCACGCCACCAGGGCCGAGGCCGCCGGGAACTGGGAGTCGGCGCGGGTGTCGCCGCGCTCGTAGTGCCAGCGGAGCATCCAGAAGTCGTTGAGGCGCTCCCACCACACCCGGTGCGCGGCGGCCGCGAGCTCGGCCGGGGAGGCGCCCGCCGCGCGCCGGTACGCGCGCGCGTAGGCACGCACTTTGGCCAGGTCGAGGGTGCCGGCCGGGCGGAGGAAGAAGATCACCGCGGCGCGGACGGCCTCCTCGGCGCGGGGCTGGACGCCCAGCCGGTCCCAGTCGACGATCGCGGCGGGCTCGCCGTCCCGGTAGAGCAGGTTGAAGGGGTGGAAGTCACCGTGCACCCATCCCACCGGGCCGCCCCGCGGCGGCCGCCGGCCGGCGTGCTCCTCCAGGAGGGTCCGCCGCTCCAGGAGCCGGTGCCGTGCCAGTTCGTCGAAGGCGTCCGGCGGGCGGTGCCGGCGCACGTGCGCGAGCAGGTCGTCGATGAGCGCGAAGGTGTCCGCCGGATCGGCGCCGTCCACGGGCTTCTCCGGCGGTCGCCCGTCCGGCGGCATCACCCGCTCCAGACACGCGTGTACGACGCCCAGGAGCGCCCCGAGCCGTCGGCACTGGCCGGTGGCCAGCTGGCCGCCGTGGCGGTGCCCGCCGTCGATCCAGGGGTGCAGGGCGTAGGCGTGGCCGCCGACGACCGTGACCGTCCGGCCGTCGGTGCCCGCGAGCGGCGGGGCGACCGGGACGCCGAGGTCCGCGAGGCGCTGGGTGGCGCGGTGCTGCCGGACGATGGCGGCCGGGTCGGCGGTCTCGGGGTCGAAGTGGTGCTTGAGGAAGTAGCGGCCGCGGGTGGTGCGGAGCCGGTATCCGCGGTTGAGCAGGCCCTGGTCGACGGGCTCGCAGGTCAGCACGGACCCGGCGGCGTAACGGCGCAGAAGGGCACCCAAGGGGGGCGCGTGAGTCATAGGGGGTGGTACAGATGGGCGCGGCACGCGCCAGATGCTAGGGCACGGAACGGAGCGCTGACCTCGCGCTTGTCACACACAGTCGTCTTCGGTCACAGCATGTGCTGGAACCGACGTTCCAGGGCACCGTCGGTGGTGTGCACGGTGGCGAAGCGCGGCTCGATCGCCAGGTGGACCGGGTCGAACGGCTCGCCGTCAAAGGGCAGCGCGCGCATGCTGGTGGCCGCGCGGCCGTGGGCGACCCGGCCGATGAGGTCCACGGCGAGCTGTTCGTCGGTGGGCATGCCCACCAATCTGTGGCACCGGGGGACGGCGGGAAAGAGCCACCCGCCCCGGCAGGAGGGGCCATAGGTCCCGAATGGACGCGTCAGCGCCGGTCGTTCTCCACTTGCAGGCGCGCCACATAGGCGGCTGCCTGGGACCTGCGCTCCATGCCCAGTTTCGACAGCAGGCCGGACACGTAGTTCTTGATCGTCTTCTCCGCCAGGTGCAGCCGCTCGCCGATGGCGCGGTTGGTGAGGCCCTCCCCGATCAGGTCGAGGATCCTGCGTTCCTGGTCGGTGAGGTGGGCGAGCCGGTCGTCGGTCTTCGGGTTGCCCCCGTCGCGCAACCGCTCCAGCACGCTTGCCGTGGCCACCGGGTCGAGCAGGGACTTCCCGGCCGCGACGTCACGTACGGCGGCCAGCAGCTCGGTGCCGCGGATGGCCTTGAGGACGTAGCCCGAGGCGCCCGCCATGATCGCTTCGAACAGGGCCTCGTCGTCGGCGTAGGACGTCAGCATCAGGCATTTGATGTCCTCGTCGCGCGAGCGGATCTCGCGGCACACCTCGACGCCGCTGCCGTCCGGAAGCCGTACGTCCAGCACGGCGACGTCCGGTCGGGTGGCCGGAATCCGCACCAGGGCGTCGGCCGCGGTCCCGGCCTCCCCGACCACCTCGACGTCGGGCTCCCCGGACAGCAGCTCATGGACGCCACGGCGCACCACCTCGTGGTCGTCGAGGAGGAATACGGTGATTTTCCCGTCTTCGCGCACGGGGCCAGTTTCACACAGGGTCGGAATACCCGCTTGAGGTGAATGAGGTGAACTCTTCCCGTGCCAGGGGTGACCGGGATAACGTGCCGGTGTTCCGGCCCCCTGCAAGGCTGTGACCAGCGCATGTCCCCGGCTCGGGCGATTCACTTGGGACCCCTCGTGCAAAGTACTTGGAAATCCAAGCAAAATCGCAGGTCAGGTGGGGTTTCACAGAAATGTGGAGCACTGGGTAACGTGCTTGTTGCAGGGCGCTCGCCGGGGCACCTGTCACGTCTGTTCCCGGCCGAGTGGCACCCACCCCGTGCACGGGATCGGGATCAGGCGAGCCGCACTGGCCACCCGGCAACCCCGGGGGCCGGACCGACGGAGGAGCACACGTGACCGTGGAGAGCACTGCCGCGCGCAAGCCGCGACGCAGCGCCGGTACGAAGACCGCCGCGAGCAAGCGCACCGGCGCGGCCGCCAAGGCGGCCCCGGGCGCCGAGCCCGAACTCGTCCAGCTGCTGACCCCGGAAGGCAAGCGGGTCAAGGACGCCACGTACGACGCGTACGTCGCGGACATCACCCCCGAGGAGTTGCGCGGCCTGTACCGGGACATGGTGCTGAGCCGTCGTTTCGACGCGGAGGCCACCTCGCTGCAGCGCCAGGGCGAGCTGGGCCTGTGGGCCTCGATGCTCGGCCAGGAGGCCGCACAGATCGGTTCGGGCCGGGCCACCCGGGACGACGACTACGTCTTCCCGACCTACCGGGAGCACGGCGTCGCCTGGTGCCGCGGCGTCGACCCGACGAACCTGCTCGGCATGTTCCGCGGCGTGAACAACGGCGGCTGGGACCCGAACAGCAACAACTTCCACCTGTACACGATCGTCATCGGCTCGCAGACCCTGCACGCCACCGGCTACGCCATGGGCGTCGCCAAGGACGGCGCCGACTCGGCCGTGATCGCCTACTTCGGGGACGGCGCCTCCAGCCAGGGCGACGTCGCCGAATCGTTCACCTTCTCCGCGGTCTACAACGCCCCCGTCGTCTTCTTCTGCCAGAACAACCAGTGGGCGATCTCCGAGCCGACCGAGAAGCAGACCCGCGTCCCGCTCTACCAGCGCGCGCGGGGCTACGGCTTCCCGGGCGTCCGCGTCGACGGCAACGACGTCCTCGCCTGCCTCGCCGTCACCAAGTGGGCCCTGGAGCGGGCCCGCGCCGGCGAGGGCCCCACCCTGGTGGAGGCGTACACGTACCGCATGGGCGCGCACACCACCTCCGACGACCCGACCAAGTACCGGGCCGACGAGGAGCGCGAGGCGTGGGAGGCGAAGGACCCGATCCTGCGTCTGCGCGCCTACCTGGAGGCGGCAAACCACGCGGACGAGGGATTCTTCGCGGAACTCGACGCGGAGAGCGAGGCGTTGGGCAAGCGAGTGCGGGACGCGGTGCGTGCCATGCCGGACCCGGACCGCTTCGCGATCTTCGAGAACGCGTACGCGGACGGGCACGCGCTCGTCGACGAGGAGCGCGCCCAGTTCGCCGCCTACCAGGCGTCGTTCGCCGATGAAGGGGAGGGCAAGTAACCATGGCGGCAGAGAAGATGGCGCTGGCCAAGGCGATCAACGAATCGCTGCGCACGGCCCTCGACACCGACCCCAAGGTCCTCATCATGGGCGAGGACGTCGGCAAGCTCGGCGGTGTCTTCCGGGTCACCGACGGCCTCCAGAAGGACTTCGGCGAGGACCGGGTCATCGACACCCCGCTCGCCGAGTCCGGCATCGTCGGCACGGCCATCGGCCTGGCCCTGCGCGGCTACCGCCCCGTGGTCGAGATCCAGTTCGACGGCTTCGTCTTCCCGGCGTACGACCAGATCGTCACGCAGCTCGCGAAGATGCACGCGCGTGCGCTCGGCAAGATCAAGCTCCCCGTCGTCATCCGCATCCCGTACGGCGGCGGCATCGGTGCCGTCGAGCACCACTCCGAGTCCCCCGAGGCGCTCTTCGCGCACGTGGCGGGCCTGAAGGTGGTCTCCCCCTCGAACGCCGCCGACGCCTACTGGATGATGCAGCAGGCCATCCAGAGCGACGACCCGGTGATCTTCTTCGAGCCGAAGCGCCGCTACTGGGACAAGTCCGAGGTCGACAAGAGCGCGATCCCCGGACCGCTGCACAGGGCGCGGGTCGTCCGCGAGGGCAGCGACCTGACGCTGGTGGCGTACGGCCCGATGGTGAAGGTCTGCCGGGAGGTCGCCGACGCGGCCCAGGAGGAGGGCAAGTCCCTGGAGGTCGTCGACCTGCGCTCCATGTCGCCGATCGACTTCGACACGGTCCAGGCCTCCGTCGAGAAGACCCGCCGGCTCGTCGTGGTCCACGAGGCCCCGGTGTTCCTCGGCACGGGCGCGGAGATCGCCGCCCGCATCACGGAGCGGTGCTTCTACCACCTGGAGGCGCCCGTCCTGCGGGTCGGCGGCTATCACGCCCCGTACCCGCCGGCGCGCCTGGAGGACGAGTACCTGCCGGGCCTGGACCGGGTGCTCGACACCGTCGACCGCTCGCTGGCGTACTGAGGGAGAAGGTCGTGACGACGATGACAGAGACCGCCTCCGGCCTCCGCGAGTTCAAGATGCCCGACGTGGGCGAGGGGCTCACCGAGGCCGAGATCCTCAAGTGGTACGTCCAGCCCGGTGACCAGGTCACCGACGGCCAGGTCGTCTGCGAGGTCGAGACGGCCAAGGCCGCCGTGGAGCTGCCCATTCCGTACGACGGGGTGGTGAGCGAACTCCGCTTCCCCGAGGGCACGACGGTGGACGTGGGCGAGGTGATCATCACCGTGGACGTGTCCGGCGGTGCCGGCGCCCCCGCCCCCGAGGCGCCTGCCGCACAGGCCCCGGCCGCGCCCGTGGCCGCCGCCGCGCCGCCCGCACCCCTGGCCGAGGAGCCGAAGTCCGAGGGCCGCACGCCGGTCCTCGTCGGATACGGGGTCGCCGAGGCCTCCACCAGGCGCCGCCCCCGCAGGGGAGCTGAGCCCCGGCCCGTGGCCCCGCCCGGCACGTACTACGCGGCCACCGCGATCCAGGCCGAGCTGAACGGCAACGGCGGGCAGCGTCCGCTGGCCAAGCCGCCCGTCCGCAAGCTCGCCAAGGACCTCGGGGTCGATCTCGCGACGATCACTCCGTCGGGTCCCGACGGGATCATCACGCGCGAGGACGTGCACGCGGCGGTGGCGCCGCAGGCCGCCCCGTCCGTGACGGCGCCCGCCCCGGCAAAGACCCCGGCCCCGGCCGCCGCGCCGGCGCCCGCCGTCACGTACGACGGTGCCCGGGAGACCCGGATCCCGGTCAAGGGGGTCCGCAAGGCCACGGCCCAGGCCATGGTGGGCTCCGCGTTCACCGCGCCGCACGTCACGGAGTTCGTCACCGTCGACGTGACGCGCACGCTGAAACTGGTCGAGGAGCTCAAGCAGGACAAGGAGATGACCGGCCTGCGGGTGAACCCGCTGCTGCTCATCGCCAAGGCCCTGCTGGTCGCCATCAAGCGCAACCCGGACGTGAACGCGTCCTGGGACGAGGCCGCCCAGGAGATCGTGCGCAAGCACTACGTCAACCTGGGCATCGCGGCGGCCACACCCCGTGGCCTCATCGTCCCGAACATCAAGGACGCCCACGCCAAGACCCTGCCGCAACTGGCCGAGTCGCTCGGCGAGCTGGTCGCCACGGCCCGCGAGGGCAAGACGTCCCCGGGTGCCATGCAGGGCGGCACGGTCACCATCACGAACGTCGGCGTCTTCGGCGTCGACACGGGCACGCCGATCCTCAACCCAGGCGAGTCCGCGATCCTCGCGGTCGGTGCGATCAAGCTCCAGCCGTGGGTCCACAAGGGCAAGGTCAAGCCCCGCCAGGTCACCACGCTGGCGCTCTCCTTCGACCACCGCCTGGTCGACGGCGAGCTGGGCTCCAAGGTCCTCGCCGACGTGGCGGCGATCCTGGAGCAGCCGAAGCGACTGATCACCTGGGCGTAGCCCAGGCCGGTGAGCCGACCCCGGGGCCGTCTCCTCACGGAGGCGGCCCCGGGCCGTTCCCGGCAGCCGCGGCACGCTACGCGGGCCGCCCCCGGCCCACGTCCAGCTCCGCCCACACCGACTTGCCCACGGGCAGGCTCTGCGTCAGTTGGTGGGTGGACGCGAGGTCATGCGCGTACAGCTGGGGCGCCTCGTGGAGTCGGCTCAGCTGCCGAATGTGAAGCTCCAGGTCGTGCCGTTCCTGGCGGGCTCACACCCCGGCATGACCAGCGCGTTCAGCGTCGTCTCGTTCGCGGAACCCGGGGCGATGGACGTGGTCTACATGGACACGACGTCCTCTACTCTGTGGCTGGAGAGCGAGGCGGACGCCGCACGGCACAACGTTACGTTCGAGCGGATCGCCAGAAACGGGCTCGCCCTTCGCGACTCCGTCGACCTGATCGAACGTATCCGCAAGGAGTTGTGAGCCGTGCCGCACTTCGACTTCCGCAAGTCCAGCCGCAGCAGCGGTAACGGTGAGTGCGTCGAGGTCGCCCTCAACCGTCCCGGTGTCGTCGCCGTCCGGGACTCCAAGGACCCGGACGGGCCGATACTCCGGCTCGCGCCGGGGGCGTGGGTGTCGTTCGCATCCCACCTGCACCAGCGCTTCCACGGGGAGTCGTGAGCCGTGCCGCACTTCGACTTCCGCAAGTCCAGCCACAGCGGCGGTAACGCGGTTAGGAGTGCGTCGACGTCGCCCTGAGCGTGCCGGGCGTCGTGGCCGTCCGGGATTCCAAGGACTCCGGTGGGCCCGTGCTCCGGCTCGCGCCGGATGCCTGGGTGCCGTTCGCGGCGCTGCTGCGTCGGCGCTGACGCGAAAGGGCCGGCCGCGGTGTGCGGCCGGCCCCTTCGTTGTCCGGGGGCGATTCCCCGGAGCGATGCCTACCTGGCGAAGCCGTAGGTCATCAGCTTCTTCGCGTCCGCCGTGCGGTTGGCGACCGACGTGGAGGCGAGGACCGTGCCGATGACCGTCTTGCCGTTGCGCGTGGCGGCGAAGACGAGGCAGTACTTCGCCTCCGGGCCCGAGCCCGTCTTCACGCCGATGGTGCCGCTGTACTCGCTGAGCAGGTTGTTCGTGTTCGACCAGTTCATGTACCGGTAGCCACCGGTCTTGGTGGTCACCTTCTGCTGGGTCGACTTCGTCTTGACGACCGTACGGAACGTCGAACTCTTCATCGCGCTGCTCGCGAGCTTCGTGAGGTCGCGCGGCGTCGAGTAGTTGGCGCCGTTGCCGATGCCGTCGAACGAGTCGAAGTGCGTGTTCGTCAGGCCCAGGCTGCGCGCCGTGGTGTTCATCTTGCCGATGAAGGACTTCACGCGGGCGGAACGGGTCGTGCCGCTGCCGAACTTGTCGGCGAGCGCGTACGCGGCGTCGCAGCCGGAGGGCAGCATCAGCCCGTACAGGAGCTGGCGGACGGTGACCTTGTCCCCGACGATCAGACGGGCCGAGGAGGCGTTGTTGGCGACGATGTAGTCGCTGTACGCCTTCTGGATGGTGACCTTGGAGTCCAGGTTCAGGTTCGACTGCGAGAGCACGACCTTGGCCGTCATGATCTTGGTGGTGGAACCGGTGGACCGCTTGGTGTCCGCCGCCTTGGTGAACAGGCTCGTACCGGTGCCGTTGTTCATCACGTAGCCGCCCTGGGCCACGATCGTGGGCTTGGTGACGGCCTGTGCGGGTGCCGCGCCGAGGGCTCCGGCCGCGACCACGGCGCCGGTCGTCATCATCGCGGCGACAGCGCGGCGAACGCGTACGCCCTGAATGCCGTTTATCAAGTTGAATACCCCGAATACGTTAAATGCCCCTGGAGCGCGGTCACATGGGAGTACCGCTCCTCCTCTGACACCTGATTAACACGGATGGTTGCACACCCCGCCGGGCGGGGTCACCTTTCTCCGCATCCGGCCCGGCGTCCGCGATCCGGACGGGGCACGACGATGCGTACGTGTTGTATCTATGCTGTGCGCATGCCTGTCGCACCCGTGTCCGACGTGCCCGCCGGGACGACCGCGTCCCGCGGGCCCGCAGTGAAACCGCCCCCGGCCGCCGACCGCGTCTACGCGCACGTCAAGCGGGGTGTCCTGGAGCGGCGCTACGAGGGCGGGACGCTCCTCACCGAGGGCGAACTGGCCGAGGCCGTAGGGGTGTCCCGCACGCCCGTGCGAGAGGCGCTCCTCCGCCTGGAGGTGGAAGGGCTGATCAGGCTCTACCCGAAGAAGGGCGCCCTCGTCCTGCCCGTCTCCGCCCAGGAGATCGCGGACGTCGTGGAGACCAGGCAGCTCGTCGAGGAGCACGCCGCCCGCAAAGCCGTACCGGCCCCGCCGCAGCTCATCGCCCGTCTGGAGGAGCTGCTCGCCCAGCAGAAGGCGCAGGCCGCCGCCGGTGACCTGGCGGGCGCCGCCGTCACCGACCGCTGCTTCCACGCCGAGATCGTCCGCAGCGGCGGCAACGAGATCCTCGCCCGGCTCTACGACCAACTCCGCGACCGGCAGCTGCGGATGGGCGTCGCCGTGATGCACGCCCACCCCGACCGGATCACCAAGACGCTCACCGAGCACGAGGAGATCCTCCAGGCGCTGCGCTCCGGTGACGCGGAGGCCGCGGTCGAACTCGTGCACCGGCACGTCAGCTGGTTCTCCAACCTGGCCCGGGGCGAGGTCCGGTGAGCGCCGTGTCGCTGCCGGGGGACCCGCCCGGAGGGCGCCGCGCCGTCGCCGTCTGGGGCATCGGCGTCTCGGTCTACTTCGTCGCGGTCATCTTCCGCACCTCGCTGGGCGTGGCCGGCCTGGACGCGGCGGACCGCTTCCACGTCAACGCCTCGGCCCTGTCCGGCTTCTCCATCCTCCAGCTCCTGGTGTACGCGGGCCTGCAGATACCCGTCGGTCTCCTCGTCGACCGGCTCGGCACCAAGAAGGTGCTGACCATCGGCGTCCTGCTGTTCACAGCCGGGCAGCTGGGCTTCGCGTTCTCCCCGTCGTACGGCATGGCCCTCGCCTCGCGCGCGCTGCTGGGCTGCGGCGACGCGATGACCTTCATCAGCGTGCTGCGGCTCGGCACCCGCTGGTTCCCCGCCCGCCGCGGGCCGCTCGTCGCCCAGCTGGCGGGTCTCGTCGGCATGGCAGGCAACCTCGTCTCGACGCTCGTCATCGCCCGGCTGCTGCACGGGGTCGGCTGGACGGCGGCGTTCGCGGGCAGCGCGCTCGCCGGGGTCGTCGTCCTCGTCCTGCTCCTCGTCTTCCTGAAGGACCATCCCGAGGGACACGAGCCCGAACCCTTCCCGCACCAGGGAATGGGTTACGTGCGGCGCCAGATCGCGCGGTCCTGGCAGGAACCGGGGACCCGGCTGGGGCTCTGGGTGCACTTCACCACGCAGTTCCCCGCCATGGTCTTCCTGCTGCTGTGGGGCATGCCGTTCCTCGTCGAGGCACAGGGACTCTCCCGGGCCTTGGCCGGTGAACTGCTCACGCTGGTCGTCCTGGCCAACATGGCCGTGGGCCTCGTCTACGGCCAGATCGTCGCCCGGCACCATGCGGCGCGGCTGCCCCTGGCGCTCGGCACGGTGGCCGCGACTGCGTTGCTCTGGGCGGCGACGCTGGTCTACCCCGGCGAACACGCCCCCCTGTGGCTGCTCGTCGTGCTCTGCGCCGTGCTCGGGGCCTGCGGGCCCGCGTCGATGATCGGTTTCGACTTCGCGCGGCCCGCGAATCCGCCCGAGCGGCAGGGGACGGCGTCCGGCATCACCAACATGGGCGGCTTCGTCGCCTCCATGACCACGCTGCTGGCGATCGGCGTCCTGCTGGACGCGACGGGCGACAACTACCGCATCGCGTTCTCCGCGGTGTTCGTGCTCCAGGCGCTCGGCCTCAGTCAGATCTTCCGGCTGCGCAAGCAGGCGGCCCGCCGGGAGCGGGAGCGGCTCGTGGCCAGCCGGGTGGAGACGGTGCACGTCCCCGCGTAGGCCCGGGTGGGCCCGCGTGGGCCCGGGTACGCCTCGGCGTGCCCGGGGCTACGGCGTGACCGCGAAGTTCCGCAGGATCGCCGCGGTCAGTTCCGGGTCGCCCTCCGCCTTGACGCGGTCCGCGACGGCGTCGGCCCGCACCCGCCCGCAGGCCAGCCGGACATACGTCTCCCAGTCCATGGACAGGGTGGCGGCCGGGCCGAGAGAGGGGGTGCCGTCTATCGAGCCGCGCCCGTCCGCGTCGACCCGCACGGTACGCAGGAACTCGACGGGCCCGTGCACGTCGAGGACGACCGCCGAACCGGCGGGCGCGCCCGCGTCCTTGGCGACCACCTTCGGGAGGGCGCCGAGCAGTACGTCGCGGGTGACGTACGCGCCCGGTGAGTCGAGGTTGCCCGGCTGCCGCAGGGCCGTCCGCAGGTCCTGCTCGTGCACCCACACGTCGAACGCCCGGATCCGCATGGCCTCTTCGAGCGTCGGCTCCGTGCCCAGCGGGCCGCGCACCCTGGTGTCCGGAGTCCGCGACTCGTTCCGCAGCCGGCGGTTGCGGCGGATGATCGTGTACTCCAGTTCGGAGGTCATCTCGGGCGCCGTGTGGTGGCGCCGCACGTCGACCTGCATCTCCATGTACCGCTGGTGCTCGTTCGTCACGTGGTAGAGGTCGCGGGGCAGGGTGTGGATCGGCCGCGGGTCGCCCAGCATCTCGCAGTCGAGGCCGATGACGTGCGACACGAGGTCCCGCACCGACCAGCCCGGGCACGGCGTCCGCCGGTTCCACTCGCCCTCCACGAGTGTGGACACCAGCTCCGCTATCGCGTCGACGGAATGGGTCCAGGCGTCGGCGTAGGACTGAAGACTGGGATGCAGACTCACGGAACGGGACCCCTCGGGCGGTCGGTACGCGGGCAGTGGGTGTCTTGGAACGCTAAGTTACGCTGCTGTGTGGCACCCCGGCAGTGCTTTCGTGTGACGATCGTAGGCCCGTGTAGACGGCTCGAATGCCAGGACGGTGGTAGTGTGCGCGCCTCCCTCATCCAGATCCGCGTAGACGAGGACGAACCGGTCGATTCGCGCAGGCAGCGCGCTGCCTCGCTGGTACGCGACCAGGCCGGGGCGGATCTCGTCGTCCTTCCCGAGCTGTGGACCACGGGTGCCTTCGCCTACCAGGCGTTCGATACCGAGGCGGAGCCCCTGAAGGGGCCCACCCACGAGGCGATGGCGAAGGCGGCGAGCGACGCGGGCGTGTGGCTGCACGCCGGCTCGATCCCCGAACGGGCCGCCGACGGCACCCTGTACAACACCTCCCTCGTCTTCGCTCCGGACGGCGGGCGCGCCGCCGCCTACCGCAAGATCCACCGCTTCGGCTTCGACCAGGGCGAGGCCGTGTTGATGGGCGCCGGGACGGAACTGGTCACCGTACGGCTGCCGGAGACCACCCTCGGACTCGCCACCTGCTACGACCTCCGCTTCCCCGAGCTCTTCCGCGGGCTCGTCGACGCGGGCGCGGACACCCTCGTCCTCGCGGCCGGCTGGCCCGAGCGGCGCCGCTCCCACTGGACCCTGCTCGCCCGGGCCCGGGCCGTCGAGAACCAGGCGTACGTGCTCGCCTGCGGAACGGGCGGCACGCACGCGGGAGTTCCCCAGGCCGGTCACTCCATCGTGGTCGACCCCTGGGGCGAGGTGCTCGCGGAGGCCGGCGACGGCGAGGAGATCCTCACCGTGGAATTCGATCCCGCGAAGACGGCCGTCACCCGGGAGCAGTTCCCGGCGCTGAAGGACCGGGTGCTGGGACTGCGGGCACCCCTCCGCTGACCCGGGCAGCCCGCCGCCGACCCGGGCGGCCCGTCAGTCCTCCTCGCCCTCCTTGTCCGCCAGGTGGATGACGCACACCGCCACGGCGATCAGGAGGGCCGCGTCCGCGTCGTCACGGACGACGTCGACGCCGTAGGTCTCGCGGACGTGGAGCCAGCGGCGGGAGATCTGGGCCAGGAGTTCGTTGTCGTAGTCGATGGCGAACTCGCGGTCCAGGATCCTGCCGCTGACGTCGAGCTCGGTGCCGTCCACCAGGGACACGCGGTAGTGGTTGCGCAGCAGCGACAGGCGCTTGCGCTTGATGGTGGCCAGGGGGTCGCCGTCCCGCTCGATCACCATCGTGTCCCGCAGGGCGAACATCTTCTGGTGGATGTCGATGAGGACCCGCCCCTGGGCGTCCTTCAGCTCGAAGGTGTCCCGCACCCGCATCGCCTTGCCGTCGACGAGGAACGTCTTGTTGCCGTGCTGGTCCTCGATCCAGTAGTCGTCACCGAGGCCGAGCAGTCGTTCGCGTACCTGGTATCTCATGCAGGAGGGCTTCCCCGGCGGCGCCTCCGAAACGCCGCCGGTAGGCCGACGGGCTGAGTCCCGTCTCGCGCCGCAGCCGCTCGCGCAGGTTGGCGGCGGTCCCCAGACCGCTGCGCCGGGCCACCACGTCGAGCCGTTCCTCGCCCCGTTCGATGAGCCGGCAGGCGAGGGCGACCCGCTCGCCGGTCAGCCACGCCAGCGGGGTCGTGCCGAGCTGGGCGCGGAAGCGCCGGTGCAGGGTGGCCGGGCTGACGGCCGCCCGCGCCGCCAGACAGGCGACCGTCAGGGGCTCGGCGACGCGCTGCCCGGCCCACGCCAGCAGGGGCGCCAGGGACTCGTCCGGCACGTCGGGCAGCGGCCGTTCCACGAACTGGCGCTGCCCCCCGTCGCGGTGCGCGGCGAACACCAGCCGCCGGGACACGGCGTTGGCGATCTCGGCGCCGTGGTCCCGCCGGACGACGTACAGCCCGAGATCGAGCGCGGCGGCACTGCCGGCCGCGGTCAGCACGTCGCCCTCGTCCACGAACAGGACGTCCGGTTCCAGGAGCACCCCCGGGTGGAGCGCGCGGAAGGAGTCGGCCCACCGCCAGTGCGTGGTCGCCCGGCGGCCGTCCAGCAGCCCCGCCTCCGCGAGCGCGAACGTGCCGGTGCAGAGGCTCATGACGCGGGCCCCGCGTGCGTGGGTGCGCCGGATCGCCTCGCGCACGGCGGCGCCGCGCGGCACGACGTTGTCGGGGCGGCCGGGGACGATCAGGGTGTCCGCGTCGTCCACGGCGTCGAGTCCGGGCACGTCGGACAGCGTGAAGAAGCCGTGATTCATCCGGACCACGGGCTCGGGGCCGCACAGCGTCAGCTCGTACAGGGGCACCGGGAGGCCGAGTTCGGGGCGCGGCAGCCCGAACAGCTCGGTGGCGACCCCGACTTCGAAGGGGTTCGTGTTCTCGTCGACGAGGACGGCGACCCGGTGGGGGCGCGGCGCCGGGGCGGTGCCCGGCACCCGCGGTCCCGCTTGCGAGGATCCTTGCGGCATACGCGATTTCTAGCACTCGCGGACGGGTCGTACCAGGCCCGAGCATGGGGCCATGAGCAGCGAACGCAACGAGCGCAAAGAACGCGACGAACGCAGCGGTGCCCGTGCGGGCGCCTCGCCCGTCTCCCTCACCGAGGCCCTCGGCTCCTTCGACGCCGTCTGGAGCCCTCGGATCGTCACCGCCGTCAACGACTACGACGTGCGCGTGGCCAAGGTCGAGGGCGAGCACCTCTGGCACGTGCACGACCACACGGACGAGTTCTTCCTGGTCCTGGACGGCGAGCTGAGCATCGGCCTGCGGGAGCCCGGAGGTGAGCGGACCGTCGTCCTGCCCAAGGGGTCCGTCTTCACCGTCCCGCGCGGCATCGAGCACAAGCCGGTCGCGCCGACGGGTGCCTCGCTCCTCCTCTTCGAACCGAGCGGGACCCTGAGCGTCGGCGACCGTCACGACGAGATCCCGGACCACGTGGACGTGACGACGGGGCACGCACTGGGCTGAGGGCCCGGAGCGGGGGCGGACGCACGAACCCCTCGCCGCCCGGAGGCGGCGAGGGGCTCGACGCGAACCGCGTGCGGTCGGCGGCTACGGGTTACCGGTAGCCGTCGGCCCACATCTCGTCGTCGTCCTCAACGGCGCGCTGGTCGCCCCGGAC
Source organism: Streptomyces sp. NPDC005551 (assembly GCF_042871785.1). Lineage (NCBI taxonomy): Bacteria > Bacillati > Actinomycetota > Actinomycetes > Kitasatosporales > Streptomycetaceae > Streptomyces > Streptomyces sp. NPDC005551. Next base: position 329,053 of record NZ_JBIAJE010000004.1, read on the forward strand.
GCGCTCACGGTCGCCGGAGCCGGGCATCCCGGCGTCCGAACCGCGCCGCTCCCGGCGGTCCCTGTCCTCCGTGCCCTCCATGCCCTCCGGGTCGCGCGGGACCCGGCGGTCGCGCGGTCCCTCGGGGTCCCGCGGGTTCTCGCGGTCGCGCCTGCGTTCCTGAACGCCCTCGGGGGCGCCTATCCCGTCGCGCTCCCGCATACCGGGCTCGCGCATGGATTCACCGGACTCTCGTGCCATGGAACTGCTCCCTTGCAGTGACCCCCCTGCCTGAATCCGAGCATGCCTCCGTCACGACGCGTGCGCATCCCGTGGCGTTTCGGACACGCAGGGTGAGCGCAGGGGTCCTGCACATGACTGCGGGGAGGACGGTGGTCCGTCCTCCCCGCGTACTGCTCCCACACCCGGCACTCCTCGTGCCACGACCGCCTTCGGAGCGCTCGGTGTGCGGTGTGTGGCCCGTACGGCCGTCCCCGGGGGAAGGGACGTCCGCCGGGCCGTCTCGGGTGGCGGCCGGCGCCGGATCCGGGGCCTGTCAGGCGCCGTAGCCGTCGCTGTAGCCGCCGTGGCGCCGGTCTTCCTCGACCACCGGAGCGGCGGGGGGCACGACCATGCGCCGGCGCTTGGCGATGCTGCTGAACGCCGCCACGCCGATCAGACCGGCGATCATGAAGATGATGCCGACCAGATCGAGGTTGACCCCTTTCATGTCCCAGTCGGTCGCGAATGTGAGGATCGCACCAACGGCGATCAGAATGATGCACCCGCCCAGGCCCATGGGGTGTCGCCTCCTGTAGCCGATTCGGCTTGTCTTCGGGTCACCTCCGGATACCCGGGACCGTCGCGGACATGCCGACTACCCTTCCAGGAACGCCGCGAGGGAGTTGGCCAGCAGGAACGGGTCGTCCGCACCGCAGAGTTCACGCGCGCTGTGCATGGAGAGGATGGCCACGCCGACGTCGACGGTCGTGATGCCGTGCCGGGCCGCGGTGATGGGCCCGATGGTGGTGCCGCAGGGCATCGCGTTGTTGGACACGAAGGACTGGAAGGGCACACCGGCCTTCTCGCAGGCCGCCGCGAAGATGGCCCGGCCACAACCGTCGGTGGCGTAGCGGTTGTTGACGTTCACCTTGAGGATGGGGCCGCCGTTCGCGCGGGGGTGGTGCGTCGGGTCGTGCCGCTCCGCGTAGTTGGGGTGGACGGCGTGGCCGGTGTCGGAGGACAGACAGACCGTGCCGGCGAAGGCGCGCGCCCGGTCCTCGTACGTACCGCCGCGGGCGAACACCGAGCGCTCCAGGACACCGCCGAGCAGCGGGCCGTCGGCGCCGGTGTCCGACTGGGAGCCGTTCTCCTCGTGGTCGAAGGCGGCGAGGACGGGGATGTGGGACGGTTCGCCGGCGGTCGACACCGCGGCGAGGGCGGCGGTGCCGGCGTGCACCGACAGCAGGTTGTCCATGCGCGGGCCCGCGAGGAGTTCGCCGTCGCGGCCCAGGTACGCGGGGGGTTCGACGGAGTGGGTCATCAGGTCCCAGCCGGTGATCTCGCCGGCGGCCAGGCCCGTCTCCTGCTCGACGAAGGCGATCAGGTCGCCCTCGCGGGACGTGCCCAGACCCCAGATCGGCTGGAGGTGGCGCTGCTTGTCCAGCTTCAGGCCCTCGGAGGACACCGAGCGGTCCAGGTGGATGGCGAGCTGCGGGACGCGGAGCAGCGGGCGGTCGAGGTTCACCAGCCGGGTCGTACCGTCGCGCAGCGAGACGCGGCCGGCGAGGCCGAGGTCGCGGTCCAGCCAGGAGTTGAGGAGGGGGCCGCCGTAGATCTCGACGGCGACCTGGCGCCAGCCGTGGGCGCCGCTGTCGGGCAGCGGCTTGACCCGCAGGTTGGGGGAGTCGGTGTGGGCGCCCACGATCCGGAACGGGGTGTGCGGCGCGGCGCCCTCGGGGACGTACCAGGCGATGATCGCGCCGCCGCGCAGCACGAACCTGCCGCCGAAGGTCCCGTCCCACGCGTCGGTCTCGGCGACCTGACGGAATCCGGCCTTCTCCAGCCGCTCCGCGGCGTTCGCCACGGCGTGGTACGGCGTCGGGGTCGCCGCCAGGAAGGTCATCAGGTCGTCGGTGTGGCCGCGGTCGAAGCGGGAGGGTGTGCGCATGGGGTTCACCTTAACGACGCACGAGGGCCCGCTCCCGGCAGTGGGAGCGGGCCCTCGTGAGGGGGATGTGAAGGGCGGACACCTGACCGGAGGGTCAGAATCCGGTCACGGTCCGCCCGTTTCCGGACGACCGGGCGGCCGCACGGACGCCGTACGCCCTGGCCTGCCGGGATGCGCCGAGGTGGCCCTGGCGGGCCGGCCGGCGACGGCCGGGGTGGTGCCCCGGCCGGTCCGCGGGCCTAGAAGGCGGACTCGTCCAGCTCCATCAGGTCCAGGTCGACGCCCTCGGCGAGCTTGCGCGCGCCGGTCACGCCGGGCAGGACGTTGGCGGCGAAGAACTTCGCCGCGGCGATCTTGCCGGTGTAGAAGGGCTTGTCCTTGACGGAGGCGGTCTCGAGCTTCTCGGCGGCCACGGCGGCACCGCGCAGCAGCAGATAGCCGACGACGACGTCACCGGAGGCCATCAGCAGGCGGGTGGTGTTGAGACCGACCTTGTAGATGTTCTTGACGTCCTGCTCGGTGGCCGCGAGGTCGGTGAGCATCAGGCCGACGATGGCCTCCAGCTCGACGGCCGCCTTGGCGAGCTGCTCGCGGGCGGTGGACAGCTCCTCGCCGCCGGTGCCGAGCGCCAGGAACTTCTTGATGTCCTCGGCGAGGGAGTTCAGCGCGGCACCCTGGTTGCGGACGATCTTCCGGAAGAAGAAGTCCTGGCCCTGGATCGCGGTGGTGCCCTCGTACAGGGTGTCGATCTTGGCGTCGCGGATGTACTGCTCGATCGGGTACTCCTGCAGGAAGCCGGAGCCGCCGAAGGTCTGCAGGGACTGGGCGAGCTGCTCGTAGCCCTTCTCGGAGCCGTAGCCCTTGACGATCGGCAGGAGCAGGTCGTTGAGGGCCTCCAGGGCGGCGTAGTCCTCGCCGGCGGCCTCCTTGACCTGGATCTCGTCCTGGATCGCGGCGGTGTGCAGCACGAGGGCGCGCATGCCCTCCGCGTACGCCTTCTGCGTCATGAGCGAGCGGCGCACGTCCGGGTGGTGCGTGACGGTGACCTTGGGCGCGGTCTTGTCCATGAAGTTCGCCAGGTCGGGGCCCTGGACGCGCTCCTTGGCGTACTCCAGCGCGTTCAGGTAGCCCGTGGAGAGCGTGGAGATGGCCTTCGTGCCGACCATCATGCGGGCGAACTCGATGATGCGGAACATCTGGCGGATGCCGTCGTGCTTGTCGCCGATCAGCCAGCCCTTGGCGGGGTGGCGGTCGCCGAACGTCATCTCGCAGGTGTTGGACGCCTTGAGGCCCATCTTGTGCTCGACGTTCGTGGCGTACACGCCGTTGCGCTCGCCCAGCTCGCCGGTCTCGAAGTCGAACTCGTACTTCGGGACGAGGAAGAGGGACAGGCCCTTGGTGCCGGGGCCCGCGCCCTCGGGGCGCGCGAGGACGTAGTGGAGGATGTTCTCCGACATGTCGTGCTCGCCGGACGTGATGAAGCGCTTCACGCCCTCGATGTGCCAGGAGCCGTCCTCCTGCTGGACCGCCTTGGTGCGGCCGGCGCCGACGTCCGAGCCGGCGTCCGGCTCGGTGAGCACCATGGTGGAGCCCCACTGCTTGTCGACGGCGATCTTCGCGATGTGCTTCTGGACCTCGTTGCCCTCTTCGAAGAGGATGCCCGCGAAGGCGGGGCCGGAGGAGTACATCCAGACCGCCGGGTTCGCGCCGAGCACCAGCTCCGCGTAGGCCCAGATCAGGGAGCGGGGCGCGGTGGTGCCGCCGATCTCCTCGGGCAGCCCGAGGCGCCAGTACTCGGAGTCCATGAAGGCCTTGTAGGACTTCTTGAAACTCGCGGGGACGGGCGCCGTGTTGGTCTCGGGGTCGAAGACCGGCGGGTTGCGGTCGGCGTCGGCGAAGGACTCCGCCAGTTCGTTCTCCGAGAGGCGGGTCAGCTCGTCGAGGATGCTCTTGGCGGTGTCGGTGTCCATCTCCTCGAACGGGCCGGTGCCGTACAGCTTGTCGCGCCCGAGCACCTCGAAGAGGTTGAACTCGATGTCGCGGAGATTCGACTTGTAGTGCCCCATGGCGACGGCTCCGTAAGGGATAAAGGGATAGGGGAGGCCGGAGAACTAGCAGCCTCGTTACACATACCAGCAAGTACCTACGATGATGCTACCCGTCGGTAATAAGACGCAACCCCGGGTGGGTCATCTGTGACTCAGTAGTCTTTGCGGCATGTACGGCTACGACCAGAACGCGAGCGCTCAGCAGCAGTACGCCCCGCCGCAGCAGCAGATGCCCGGCGGCTACGGCCAGCAGCCGCCGCTGTACCCCGAGCCGTCCCCGCCGTCCCTCGCGGACGCGGTCCGTGCCTTCACCACCGGGTCTATGGCCGCCGAGGACTTCCAGCAGATCTTCGCCACCTCGAAGGTCTACTGCCCGCGCGGCGACAACCCCGGCTTCCTCGCGCTGCACAACACCCAGCAGCCCGTGATCCCGATGTTCACCTCGCTCAAGGAGCTGCGCCGGTACGCGGGCAAGGAGTCCAAGTACTTCGTGATCACCGGTGCCGAGGTGATCGACCTGCTGCCGACGGGCTACGGCTTCGTCCTCGACATGGAGGGTGAGCACCGCATGGTCTTCGACGCGAAGGCCGTGGAGCAGATGGTCGACTTCGCGATGCGCCGGATGTACGGCTGACGCCTCGTCGGCGGCCGGTGGCCCTGGTGTGCCGCTGTTCGCCCCGCTCGCGACGGACGCCCGGAGGGAATGCCCTCCGGGCGTCCGTCGTTGTGGGTGGCAGAAAGTTCAACAATCAACTAATCTCGGAGCCGAGGAGGTACCCGACATGCCTGCAGTGACCGTCGAGAACCCGCTGACCCTTCCCCGTGTGGTCGCGCCCGCCGACGCCGTGGCCCGTCCCGTACTCACGGTGACGACCGCGCCCAGTGGCTTCGAGGGAGAGGGCTTCCCGGTGCGCCGGGCGTTCGCCGGGATCAACTACCGGCACCTCGACCCGTTCATCATGATGGACCAGATGGGCGAGGTGGAGTACGCGCCGGGAGAGCCCAAGGGCACCCCCTGGCACCCCCACCGCGGCTTCGAGACCGTCACGTACATCATCGACGGGATCTTCGACCACCAGGACTCCAACGGCGGCGGCACCATCACCAACGGCGACACCCAGTGGATGACGGCCGGCGCGGGCCTGCTGCACATCGAGGCGCCGCCGGAGTCGCTCGTCATGTCCGGCGGTCTCTTCCACGGGCTCCAGCTGTGGGTGAACCTGCCGGCCAGGGACAAGATGATGGCCCCCCGCTACCAGGACATCCGCGGGGGTCAGGTCCAGCTGCTGACCACCCCCGACGGCGGCGCGCTGCTGCGGGTCATCGCCGGTGAGCTGGACGGCCACGAGGGCCCCGGCATCACGCACACGCCGATCACCATGATTCACGCGACCGTGGCGCCCGGTGCCGAGCTGACGCTCCCGTGGCGCGAGGACTTCAACGGCCTCGCGTACGTGCTCGCCGGGCGCGGCAGCGTCGGCGCGGAGCGCCGTCCCGTCCACAGCGGCCAGACCGCCGTCTTCGGCGCCGGTTCCTCGCTGACCGTCCGCGCGGACGAGCGGCAGGACGCGAACACGCCGGACCTGGAGATCGTGATCCTCGGCGGACAGCCGATACGCGAGCCAATGGCCCACTACGGCCCCTTCGTGATGAACACCCGCGACGAGCTCCAGCAGGCGTTCGAGGACTTCCAGAAGGGCCGCCTGGGCACGATCCCGGCGGTGCACGGGATGTCCGAGGGCGGTCTGTAGGACCCGCCGGTACCCGGCGTGGCCGCGTTTCGCCCGACCCGGCGGGGCCGCCCACCCGGGACGAGCTTCGGCCCCGCGAGGGGCAAAGCCCCCTCCACGCTGACGAGCCCCGCCCTGACACGGCGGGGCTCGCCTGCGTTTCGCTGTCCGCGTCGGGCGCGACGGCCGGGGCCTCGCGGCCGGGCGGGGCGGGCCCGCCGGGTTCCTGTGGGACGGGTTTCGTCCGCCGGGTCCTCCCGGGGTGCCGGTGCCTTCTCCGCCCGGGCCTCGCGGAGCGCCGGCGTCCGTCCCCCGGGCCCGGGGCGAGCCCCGGTTGCACGGACCCGCGCTTCCCGCGGCCCCCGGCGAGCCCCGGTTCCGCGGTGGTGAAACCGGCGTGAAACCGCGCTGAATGCGCCCCGCCGCATTCTCTGCCGCATGACGACAACCACCCCGCGCTCCCTCGCCATCGCGGCCAGGGGACTGCGTAAGGCCTACGGGGACAAGACGGTCCTCGACGGCATCGACCTGGAGGTGCCGGCCGGCACCGTCTTCGCCCTGCTCGGCCCGAACGGCGCCGGCAAGACCACCGCCGTCAAGATCCTCTCCACCCTCATCGGCGCCGACGCCGGCGACCTCCGGGTGGGCGGCCACGACCTGGCCGCCGACCCGCACGCCGTCCGCGCCGCGATCGGTGTCACCGGACAGTTCTCCGCCGTCGACGGCCTGATCACCGGCGAGGAGAACATGCTCCTCATGGCGGACCTGCACCACCTGCCCAGGCAGGAGGGCCGCCGCGTCACCGCGGAGCTGCTGGAGCGGTTCGACCTCACCGAGGCCGCGAAGAAGCCCGTCTCCACCTACTCCGGGGGTATGAAGCGCCGCCTGGACATCGCCATGACGCTGGTCGGCGAGCCGCGGATCATCTTCCTCGACGAGCCGACCACCGGCCTCGACCCCCGCTCCCGCCACACCATGTGGGGGATCATCCGCGAGCTGGTCTCCGGCGGCGTCACCGTCTTCCTCACCACCCAGTACCTGGAGGAGGCCGACGAACTCGCCGACCGCATCGCGGTGCTGAGCGACGGCAGGATCGCCGCCGAGGGAAGCGCCGACCAGCTGAAGCGGCTGGTCCCGGGCGGCCACGTGCGGCTGCGCTTCACCGACCCGGTCGCCTACCAGCAGGCCGCCGCCGCCCTGCGCGAGGTCACCCGCGACGACGAGGCGCTGTCCCTGCAGATCCCCAGCGACGGCAGCCAGCGCGAACTGCGCTCCGTCCTCGACTGGCTGGACACGGCCGGCATCGAGGCCGACGAGCTGACCGTGCACACCCCCGACCTCGACGACGTGTTCTTCGCCCTGACCGGCGGCACCACCGTCCCCAGCCCGTCCAAGGAGACCGTCCGATGAGCGCCCTGTCCCTCGCCGTCCGCGACTCGAACACCATGCTTCGCCGCAACCTGCTGCACGCGCGGCGCTACCCGTCCCTCACCCTGAACCTGCTGCTCACGCCGATCATGATGCTGCTGCTCTTCGTCTACATCTTCGGCGACGTGATGAGCGCGGGCATCGGCGGCGGCGGCGCCGACCGCTCCGAGTACATCGCCTACATCGTCCCGGGCATCCTGATGATGACCATCGGCAGCACCGTGATCGGGGCCGCGGTGTCCGTCTCCACCGACATGGCCGAGGGCCTCATCGCCCGCTTCCGCACGATGGCGATCCACCGCAGCTCCGTGATCATCGGGCACGTCGTCGGCAGCGTGCTGCAGGTGCTCGCCAGCCTGGTCCTCGTCGGCGCGGTCGGCGTGGCCATCGGCTTCCGGTCCACGGACGCCACGGCGCTGGAGTGGCTGGCCGCGTTCGGGCTGCTCGCTCTGTTCACCCTGGCGCTCACCTGGATCGCCGTCGGGATGGGCATGGCCAGCCCCAACGCCGAGGCCGCCAGCAACATGGCGATGCCGCTGATCCTCCTCCCGCTCATCTCCAGCGCCTTCATCCCCGCCGACACGATGCCGGGCTGGTTCCAGCCGATCGCCGAGTACCAGCCCTTCACCCCCGCCATCGAGACGGTGCGCGGCCTGCTGCTCGGCAGCGAGATCGGGAACAACTGGTGGATCGCGATCCTGTGGTGCGTCGGTCTGTCCGCGCTCGGCTACCGCTGGTCGACGGCGCTGTTCAACCGCGACCCGAAATGAGCGCACGGGCTGCCTCGCGCAGCTCGTCCCGCTCCAGGGCGGCGTACTCCGACACCGCGTCGGCGTAGGCCGCCCTGTCGGCGTGCTCGGCCGCCTTGCGGGCACGGTCCGCCGACATGGTCGGCTGGTAGTCGCGCAGCACCCGCAGCCGTCCGGCCAGTGCGATCATCCGTACGGCGGAGACGTCGCCGGAGGCGAGCCGCGCCAGGCCGAGGGCGTGCAGCACCGTCCCCAGCACGGGCAGGTCCATGGGCGAGTGGGACGGGGCCGCGAGCAGGATCCGCAGCCCCTGGCGCAGCCGCTCGACCGGTTCCGCGACCAGTTCGACGCGGCCGGCGTGCGCGTGCGCCGTCACCGCCGCCGACTGGATCTGCAGCGCCCACCGGTCGAGGAAGGGATCGCCGCGGTACAGCGAGCCGGCTGCGGTCACCCCCTCCACGGCGCTGCGCCACAGGCCCAGCCCGACCTCCGTCAGTCCGCGGGCGAGGGCGATCTCGGCGCGGCCGCCGAGGTCGGCGCTGTCGGAGTCGTCCTTCTGCGGGTTGCCGACGGCCTCCGCCTGCCGCAGCCAGTACTCGGCCTCGTCGGGGTCGCCGCGCTGGAGGCAGGCGAGGACGAGACCCCAGCGGACACCGATGGTGTCCCGCTCGTCGCCGAGCCGCGGCAGGGCCTCGAGCGCCGCCCTGAGGTGCCCGTACGCGGCCTCGCCCCGCTCCAGCTGCAGGTACAGCTGGCTCAGCCGGGAGTGGCCCATGACCTGGAGGAACGGGTTGTCGACCGGCGCCAGCGCGGCGACGGTGCGGCGGGCCGAGGCGAGCGCGCGGTCGATGTCGTGCTCGTACTCCCAGACGTAGGTGGCGACGCACTCGGCGATGCCGGCGAGCAGCGGCCGTTCGCTGTCGCAGAGTTTTCGCAGCACGTCGTAGTCGGGAGGCAGCATCTCGGGGACCGCGCCCAGCACCGTCGCGATGGCGCGCAGCAGGGTGTCCGGCGGTGCCGGGGGCAGCCGCCGGAGGGTGACGAGCTGGCGTACGACGTGCGGGCCGTAGCCCATGAACAGGCTCGCGGTGCACAACACCGCGGCGGCGCGGGTGACTTCGACGTACTCGGGTTCGGGGTGGTAGTGCGACAGCGGCGGGCCGGTGTCCGCGGCGAGGGCGGCGAGACGCAGGTAGTTGGAGTCGGTGGACCACAGGGCGGCCAGGACGGCGGTGAGGGCGGCGGTGGTGGGACCGTCCGTGCGGGCCAGGGCGTACCGCAGGGCCAGGACGAGGTTGTCCTGCTCGGCCCTGATCCGCTCCCAGGCCGCGATGGGGTCCGCCCCGCGCGGGCCGGGCCGGGAGTCAGGGGAGGATTCCGAGGCGAAGAACCAGTCGTGGTACGCGACCCCGAAGTCCCGTGCCCAGGCGAGGAACCGGCCGACGGCCTCCTCTTCCTCGCCCGCCTCCGCCCGCCGGGCCGCACTGAACTCCCGTACGGTCTCCAGCATCCGGAACCGCACGCCGGCCGGGGTGTCGGCGACCGTGAGCAGTGACTGATCGGCGAGCTGCTCCAGCAGCAGCAGCGCATCCTCGCCGAGGACCTGTTCCGCCGCCGCGCCACCGAAGCCGCCGGGGAAGACGGACATCGTGCGCAGGGCCGCCCTGGCCTGTTCGTCGAGGAGGTTCCAGCTCCAGTCCACGACCGCGTGCAGGGTGCGGTGGCGTTCCGGTACGTCCCGCGCCCCGCCGCGCAGCAGCGCGAACCGGTCGCCGAGGCGGCGCGCGATCTCCGGCACCGACAGCACCCGTACTCGCGCCGCGGCCAGTTCCACGGCGAGCGGCAGCCCGTCGAGGTGGCGGCACAGCTCGGCCACCGCGTCCGGCGGCAGCTCCACTCCGGGCCGGGCGGCCCGGGCCCGCTGGGTGAACAGCTCGGCCGAGGTGCCGAGGTCCAGTTCGGGCAGCGCGAAGACCGCCTCGGACGTCAGACCGAGCGGGGCCCGGCTGGTGGCCAGCACCCGCAGGTCCTTCGAGGACGAGACGAGGGCCTGTACGAGGTCGGCGGCGCCCCGGACGACCTGTTCGCAGTTGTCCAGGACCAGCAGGGCGGGCCCGGAGCCCAGCACGCCGAGGATGCCGGCCACCGGGGCGGAGACGTGGCCGCTCACCGCGCCGGGACGTCCCTCGCCCGCGCCGAGCGCGGAGGCCACCTCCGTGGTCACGTCCTCGTCGGCGGTGACGCCCGCGAGGGTCACGAAATACACCACGCGCTGCTCGGCCCGGCGGCTGACGGCGTGCGCGAGCCGGGTCTTGCCGAGGCCGCCGGGACCGACGACGGTGACGGCGCGGGAGGCGCGCAGCAGCCGTTCCACCTCCGTGATGTCGTCGTCCCGCCCCAGCAGCGGGTTCGGCTCGTGCGGCACGCCGTGCCGTACGGCCGGTGACTCGCCGCGCAACAGCTCGCGCTGTACGGCCTTCAGGGCGGGGCCCGGGTCGGTGCCGAGCTGCTCGCGCAGCTCACGGCGGTACGTCTCGTACCGGCTCAGCGCGGCGGACGGGCCGGTGGTCGCCGCCTCGCCGCGCAGCAGCTCGGCGAGCACCTCCTCGTCGCGCGGGCGCTCCGCGGCGGCCGCGGCCAGCGGCGCGGCCGCCTCCGCGTGCCGTCCGAGTCGGGCGAGCGCGAGCGCCCGCGCGCGGATCAGCGCGTCGCGGACGGGGGCGCGTTCGGCGCGCAGCGCGGCCACGGGGTCGTCCCGGTCGCCGGTCCCGTCCGGGGTGCCCTCCCACAGCGCGAGTCCGGCCTCGGCCGCGGCCAGCGATCCCGCGTGGTCCCCTGCCCTGGCCCGGCCGGCGCTCGCGGCGGCGTGCAGCAGCAGGGCGGAGCTGTCGACCCGGTCCTCGGCGAGGGCGAGCCGGTAGCCGGTCGGCGTGCTGGTGATGAGGTCGGCGCCGAGCTGGGCCCGCGCCCTGGACACCAGGACCTGGAGCGCCTTTCCCGGGTGCTCGGGCAATTCGTCCGGCCACAGCCCCGCCACGAGCCGCTCGGTGCCGCAGCCCGTGCGCAGGTCGCTCGCCAGCAGGGCGAGGAGGCCGCGGAGGCGGGGCGCGGTGACCTCCCGTCCGCGATGGGCGACACACGGCAGCAGGGTCAGGTCGGTGGTCACCCGTGCAGATTAGCCGCGGGCCGGCCGCGGCAACTCCCTCCGTGTCCCAACTCCCGCCGCACGAAGGGCTCCCCAGGCCCGCACACCCGTGCCGGGGGTTCCCGCGCCCGCGGCCGGTGAGCCGTTCCCGGGCCGGCCCGGTGGGTTCTCGCCGCGGCGGGTGTCGGTCCGGTGGGCTCCCGCCGCGTCGGGAGTCCCTGACGTCGTGTCACCCGGGCGGGCCGCTTCGCGAGGACAGGCCGTCCGCCGCGTGATCGGCTGGGGGCGTGCAGCTACTTCCCGAAGGCGTCCGGCGGCTGGCCGCCTGGTGTGTCGTGGTCCTGCTCGTCGCCGGCGTCGTCTGGGTGGGGATCCGGCTCTGCGGCGAACTGCGGACGGCGGTCGTGCCCGTGCTGCTCGCGCTGCTCGGGACGGCGCTCCTCGGGCCGCTGTACCGGCGGCTGGTGCACGTGAAGGTCAACCGGTCGCTCGCCGCCGGCCTCACCTGCGTCGCGGTGGTCGTGGTCGTCGGCGGCGCCGTCTACATCGTCGTCGCCGCCCTCGTCGACACCGGCGACCAGATCGTCGCCTCGCTCAAGCAGGCCGCGACCTCGGTCGCCGAGCACTTCGGGGCGGCGGGCACCTCCCTGGACGACGTCGCCTCGAACTCCAGGGAGCTGCTGGGCAAGTTCGGCGGGACCGCCGCCTCCGGCGTGATCAGCGGCGTCAGCGTGGTCGGCGAGAGCCTCGCCATGGCGGTCCTGGCCCTGCTGCTCGTCTTCTTCTTCCTGCGCGACTCCCACCGCGCCTCCGGCGCGCTGCGCGCCCTCTCCCCGCACGGCACCGCCGACACCGTCGAGGCCATGGCCCGCCGCGCCTTCGAGGCCGTCGAGGGCTTCATGCGCGGTACGACCCTCATCGCGCTGATCGACGCCGTCTGCATCACCGTCGGCCTGCTGGTCCTCGGTGTCCCCGGCGCCGTCGGCCTGGGCGCGCTGGTGTTCGTGGGCGCCTACATCCCCTACCTCGGGGCCTTCCTCTCCGGGGCGGTGGCGGTCCTGGTCGCCCTCGCCGACCGGGGCTTCGTCATCGCGCTGTGGGCGCTCGGTGTCGTCGTCGCCGTCCAGGTCCTGGAGGGGCACGTCCTCCAGCCGGCCATCCAGAGCCGTACGGTGCAGATGCACCCGGCGGCCGTCCTGCTGGCGATCACCGCGGGGGCCTCGGTGGCCGGGATCCTCGGGATGCTGCTGGCCGTACCGCTGACGGCTGCCGCGTTCGGCGTCCTCGCGGAGCTGCGTACGCGCTACGCCGTGACGTCCTCGGGTCCCTCGGACAGGTCGTCGAGCCCGAACGCCACCGGGTCGTCGGACGGGCCCGAGGACTCGTAGAGCTCGAACCAGATGCTCTTGCCCTCACCCCGGGGGTCGACGCCCCACGCGTCGGCGAGCAGCTCCATGAGCACCAGACCCCGGCCCGACGAGGCCAGCTCGCCCGGCCGGCGCTTGTGCGGCAGGTCGTCGCTGCCGTCCGTGACCTCCACCCGCAGCCGGCGCTCCCCCGGCTCGCCGGTGAGCTGGGCGACGAGCGCCGCGTCCGCGTCGGTGTGCACTAGGACGTTCGTCACCATCTCGGAGGTCATCAGCACCGCCGAGTCGACCTGGTCGTCGCACGTCCAGTCGTGCAGCAGCTCCCGCAGCTGCTGCCGGGCGCCCGCGACCCGCTCGGGCTCGGCCTGCGCGACGGTGACCATCGTGCGGCGCAGGGGCGGAGGTACGACACCGACGTTGTCGCCGCAGCCGCACCCCTCGCCCTGCCGGCACAGCAGCAGCACCGCGATGTCGTCCTCGCGGCGGTCGATCAGCGGCCCGGGACTGTGGTGCGAGGACGGCCCGTGCACGGCCTGGACGAGGGAGTCGGCCAGCATCTCCATGTCGCCGTCGTGCTCCTCCAGGATCCGGCGGATCCGCCGCCAGCCGGTCTCCAGGTCGTGGCCGCCGGTCTCGATCAGTCCGTCGGTGCACAGCAGCAGGGTCTCGGCGGGCTCCAGGACCATCCGGGTGGTCGGGTAGTCCGCGTCGGGATCGACGCCGAGCGGCAGCCCGCCGGCGGTCGGCCGCGTCAGCACCGTCCCGTCGGCCATGCGGATCGCGGGGTCCGGGTGGCCGGCCCGGGCGATGTCCAGCACGCCGGTCGCCGGGTCCACCTCGACGTACAGGCAGGTCGCGAAGCGGGGGTCCATGCTCTTGCCGCCGTGGGCGACGGAGTCGGTGATCCCGTACAGGAAGCGGGAGGCGCGGGAGAGCACCGCGTCCGGACGGTGCCCCTCGGACGCGTACGCGCGCAGCGCGATCCGCAGCTGGCCCATCAGGCCCGCCGCCCGTACGTCGTGCCCCTGGACATCCCCGATGACCAGGGCGAATCTGCCGGCTCCGGACTTGGTCCGGGCGGTGCCCCCGGGCAGCGGGATCATGTCGTACCAGTCGCCGCCGACCTGGAGTCCGCCGCCGGTGGGGACGTATCGCGCGGCCACCGTCATGCCGGGTATCTCGGGGCCCAGAGTCGGCAGCATCGAGCGCTGGAGGCCGTCGGTCAGCTCCCGCTCGGACTCGGCCACGCCTGCCCGCGACAGGGCCTGCGCCAGCATCCGCGCCACCGTGGCCAGCACCGAGCGCTCGTCGGGCGTGAACGAGACCGGATAGGCGAACGCCGCCATCCAGGCCCCCATCGTGCGCCCGGCGAAGGTCAGCGGCAGGAACGCCCAGGACTGCCGCCCGAAGTGCTGGGCCAGCGGCCAGGAGGCGGGGTAGCGGGCCTTGTAGTCCTCCGGCGAGGAGAGATAGACGGCACGGCCGGTGCGGACGACCTCCGCGGCGGGATAGTCCGTGTCCAGCGACATGTGGGAGAACGGTCCGTCGTCACCCGGCTGGTGTCCGTGGTGGCCGATGATGGTCAGCCGGTCCGCCTCCGCCCCGAAGACGGCCAGCCCGTCCGGTGTGAAGCCCGGCATCGACAGCCCGGCCGCGACCCGCAGGACCTCCTCCGTGGACCGCGCCTCCGCCAGCGCGCGTCCCGCGTCCAGCAGAAACGCCTCGCGCGAGCGGCGCCAGTCGCCGGTGACCGGGGTGCGGGCGGCTGCGCCCGGCGGCTGCTCGCTGACCTCCTGGAGGGTGCCGACCAGCTTGTACTCGCCCGTCACGGGGTGGACCGACGGCCTGGAGCGGCTGCGCACCGTACGGATCACGCGCCCCTGCTCGTCCATGATCCGCAGGCGGGCCTCGGCGAGGGTGCCCTCGGCGACGGCGAGCTGCACGATGCCGTCGATCTCGTTCCAGTCGACCGGGTGGAAACGGGAGCGTACGGCCGCCTCGGTGAGGGTCGCCGGCTCGGCGGGCAGACCGAGCAGCCGAGCGGCTTCGGCGTCCAACGTCACCAGACCCGCCTCGTTGTCCCAGCGCCAAAGGCCGGTCGCGAGGGATGCCAGGACCTCTCCCACGGTGGGCAGAGGCTCACCAGTGCGCATTCACCCACTCTAAGGAGAGGTGATCGGGGACTGCCACCGAGAGTATTCGGGGCTGCGGTCCCGGGGTGGCCGGTACCCTTGGGAGATCCGGGCTCCAGCCCGGATGTTTCACGTGAAACAGCCCCCGACCCGCGAAGACTGGATGAACGACGATGCATCGGTACAGGTCCCACACCTGCGGCGAGCTCCGCGCCTCTGACGTCGAGAGCGACGTCCGGCTGAGCGGCTGGCTGCACAATCGCCGAGACCTGGGCGGCATCCTCTTCATCGATCTGCGCGACCACTACGGCATCACGCAGCTCGTCGCCCGCCCCGGTACGGCCGCCTACGAGGCCCTCGACAAGGTCTCCAAGGAGTCGACGGTCCGTGTCGACGGCAAGGTCGTCTCCCGCGGCGCGGAGAACGTGAACCCCGACCTGCCGACCGGCGAGGTCGAGGTCGAGGTGAGCGAGGTCGAGCTGCTCGGTGCGGCCGCCCCGCTGCCCTTCACGATCAACGCCGAGGACGGTGTCAACGAGGAGCGGCGGCTGGAGTACCGCTTCCTGGACCTGCGCCGTGAGCGCATGCACCGCAACATCCTGCTGCGTACGGCCGTGATCTCCGCGATCCGTCACAAGATGACGGCGCTGGGCTTCAACGAGATGGCGACGCCGATCCTCAGCGCCACCTCCCCGGAGGGCGCCCGCGACTTCGTCGTCCCGTCCCGTCTGAACCCGGGCCGGTTCTACGCGCTCCCGCAGGCCCCGCAGCAGTTCAAGCAGCTGCTGATGATCTCCGGCTTCGACCGCTACTTCCAGATCGCGCCCTGTTTCCGCGACGAGGACGCGCGCGCGGACCGCTCGCCGGGCGAGTTCTACCAGCTCGACGTGGAGATGTCCTTCGTCGAGCAGGAGGACGTCTTCCAGCCCATCGAGAAGCTCATGACCGAGCTCTTCGAGGAGTTCGGCGGCGGCCGGCACGTCACCTCCCCGTTCCCCCGCATCCCGTTCCGCGAGTCGATGCTGAAGTACGGCTCCGACAAGCCGGACCTGCGCGCCCGGCTGGAGCTCGTCGACATCACCGACGTCTTCGAGGGCTCGGAGTTCAAGGCCTTCGCGGGCAAGCACGTCCGTGCCCTGCCGGTGCCGGACGTCGCCGGCCAGTCCCGGAAGTTCTTCGACGGCCTCGGTGACTACGCGGTCGAGCAGGGCGCGAAGGGCCTGGCGTGGGTGCGCGTGGCCGAGGACGGCTCGCTGACCGGCCCGATCGCCAAGTTCCTGACCGAGGACAACGTCGCGGAACTGACGAAGCGGCTCTCCCTCTCCGCCGGTCACGCCGTCTTCTTCGGCGCGGGCGAGTTCGACGAGGTCTCGAAGATCATGGGCGCGGTGCGGGTCGAGGCCGCCAAGCGCGCCGGGCACTTCGAGGAGAACGTCTTCCGCTTCTGCTGGATCGTCGACTTCCCGATGTACGAGAAGGACGAGGACACCGGGAAGATCGACTTCTCGCACAACCCGTTCTCGATGCCGCAGGGCGGCCTGGAGGCCCTCCGGACCCAGGACCCGCTGGACATCCTGGGCTGGCAGTACGACATCGTCTGCAACGGCGTCGAGCTGTCGTCCGGTGCGATCCGGAACCACGAGCCCGAGATCATGCTCAAGGCCTTCGAGATCGCGGGCTACGACCGGGACACGGTCGAGGAGCAGTTCGCCGGCATGCTCCGCGCGTTCCGCTTCGGTGCCCCGCCGCACGGCGGTATCGCCCCGGGCGTCGACCGCATCGTCATGCTCCTCGCTGACGAGCCCAACATCCGCGAGACCATCGCGTTCCCGCTCAACGGCAACGCGCAGGACCTGATGATGGGCGCGCCGACGGAGCTCGACGAGACCCGGCTGCGCGAGCTGCACCTCTCCGTGCGGAAGCCGCAGCCGAAGTAACCGCCGACGCGTGGAGGTGGCCCGGAACCGAGGTCGGTTCCGGGCCACTTTCGCGTGGACACGGAAAACCACAGTCCGCACCTATGCTGCTCACAGGTGCCGTCCCTAGCGTCCCCGCCCATGACTGAGAACCAACGACCGGCACACAAAAGGGATCTGACGCGGCGCAAGGTCGTCGTCGCGGGCGGCGCGGCCGTCGCGGCCGTGGGCGCGGGCGGGGGCCTCGCCGTGACCGCCTTCGCGGACGGGACCAAGGCCGGCGGCCCGTCCGGCGGGGACAAGGCGTCGGAGGCGTGCTACACGCTCACCTCGGAGACCACCGAGGGCCCCTACTACATCGACGCGGACAAGATCCGCCAGGACATCACCGAGGACCAGGAGGGTATCCCGCTGACCCTCGGGCTCAAGGTGATCGACGCGGACACCTGCCGGCCGGTGAAGGACGCGGCCGTCGACATCTGGCACTGCACGGCGCTGGGCGTCTACTCCGGCTACGAGTCCATGGGCAGCGGGGGCGGCGGGGGCGGCGGTGCCCCGTCGGGCGCCCCCACCGGCGCCCCGTCCGGTACGCCGACGGGGGAGCCCCCGTCCGGCGGCCCCTCCGGCGGCCCGGGCGGCGGCGGGCACACCGAGCCGACCGACGACGAGCGGTATCTGCGGGGCACCTGGCGGACCGACAAGCACGGTCACGTCACCTTCAGGACCGTCTTCCCCGGCTGGTACCGGGGCCGCTGCGTCCACATCCATGTGAAGGTCCACGTCGACGGCGCCTGGACGGACGCCGGCTACGAGGGCGGCCACACCTGCCACACCGGCCAGCTGTTCTTCTCCGAGGAGGCGGTCCTGGCGTCGGCGGAGGTCGCCCCGTACTCCGCGAACACCGCGGCCCGCACGACCCTGACCGAGGACACCATCTACCCGGGCAACGGGACCGCGGGCGGCCTCCTGAAACTGAGGTACCGGAAGAACGCCATCGCCAAGGGGGTCACCGCGTCCCTGACGATGGGCGTCGCCCCGGACGAGACCCACGACAGCACCGACACTCAGCCGGGTGCGTCCGCGTCGGCCTCGGCCGGCTGACCCGCCCGGGGACGCCCGGGGTGCCCGGGGTGCCCGGGGTGCCCGCGGTGCGAGCCCCGGGCGGGCGGGACCTCAGGTGTCGTAGCGGCCGTCCCAGGGGGCGCCGAAGCCGAGGCGGTCCGGATAGAGCTCGGCCCATCCCTCCCCGGCGTCCTCGCCGGTGAGCAGCCCGAACAGCACGCCGTCGACGGTCAGCCGGAAGGGGCGGATCGCGATGTCCGTGTACGCGCGCCGGGGCAGGCTCCGCAGCAGCTTGCCCCGGTGGGCCCGGGCCTGGGCGAGGACCGAGCCCTCCCCGTGCGGGGCGCGCTGCTGCTCGGCCCAGGTGCCCGCACACCAGATCTCCGAGTCGCGGTAGCGCCCCTCGGCGTCGAAGGTGTGCAGCGCCACGTAGAGGCGCTTGTGCTCCTCCCAGCCGTCGTCGGGACGGAACCCTTCGGGGAAGGCGTAAGTGATCGACGCCAGGAACTGGCCGTCCGCGTACCGGCCGATGGTCTCGGTGCGGTGCTTGGGCTCGTAGGCGATCGGGATGACCTGGGGGACTGCCATGGCGAAACCATACGGGCGGGCGCGGACATGTCAGCGCCGGGGTGGGTTTCCGGCTCCCGGAGCAAAGGGGAGGTCCTTCCGCCGACCGTGGCTACTCGTCCTCGAAGATCTCTTCGGCCGTCGGGGCGGTGACGGCACGTCGGTGCCAGCGACGCAGGGTCTCGGGATCGGCACAGCCGACGATGCGCTCACGAACCGTTCGGGGGACGTCGAGGCCGCGTACGTCCAGTACTTCCAGGATGTCCTCGGCAGCACGCCGCGCCTCGCCTTCCGCGCGGAGTTCTTGCGAGAGGTCCGACTTGTAGAAGGAGAGGTCCACAGCCACCAGTTTCCTCCAGATCTGCTGGGCCGGGCGCTTGCCCAGGCCCTGGGCGGTGAATTCGATGATCGGGCCGGCGATGTCTTCGGAAACACCCCGCAGGGCGGTGGACAGCGCTTCCAGTATGGCACCGATGTCCGGATCACCCGCGTGTGTGATCGCGGCGAGGGTGGCCAGCACGAGGTCGTCACGGGCCTCGGCCGGGTCGGTGATGACAGGCATGTTGTGCGGGCCCGCCACGACGGGCCTGAGGACGAGGGTCGGCATCTGGGGCGGCCCGCTGGCCACCGGTTGCTGAGCCCATTCGCCGGTTGAATGGTCCTGGACCACGACCATGAGAGCTGTGGGTAACCGGTATTTGGTCCACAGGTATGCGGTGTAGTACGCCCAGCTCGCGGGCTTGGTCGGGTCCTTCTTGCCCTGCGCTTCGATGGCGAGGAGAAAGGCGCCGTGTTCCGCGTTGTCGAGGCGCAGGAGGGTGTCCACCCGGCGTTCCACGGGGTTGTTTTCGGTGAGGTCGGTGGGCAGGACCGTGATGCTGTCGGGAGTGGGGAAATCGAATCCGAGGACCTTCGAGACGCGACTGAAAAGCCGGGTGTCGTGCTGGAAGATGCGGTGCATCGCTTCGTGGGGTGAGCTGACCATTCGGTTCCTTGGGCTCAGTGGCGGGTGAGGGCACGGCGGTCGCCGCAGTGGTGTGGGTCGGGGCCGCGGTAGCGCGGTCGCAGGTGTCGCAGTTCCGCATGGGATACCGGACGGCTGGTGGCGGCTCGGGGGTGCGGAACGGAGGCAGGGGCGGCAGTTTGACCCGCCTCCTCCTCTCCGCAACGGACGCCGAACACCTCGTCCCCGGCGTCGCCGCCTGGCGGGAACGGGACCTGACTCCCACCGCCGTACGCCACGCACTGACCGGCGACCTGCCATCGGAGCCCCTGGTCCACCCGGTCGCCCTCCTGGCTCACCGCCTGATGGGGTCGGTGGGCAGAGGCCGACGAGGACTTCGGTGGCCGCCCGCAGGACGGCGCGGGAGGTGTACGCGGGCTTCGGTACGGCGGGGAGGGCCGCGCGGCGCGGGGGTTTCGCCGTGGGGCGTCGTCTGCACGGCGGGCCGGGAGCTTGTGTGGTGTCCCTTCGGACCCGGCGCGGTGGCGGCCGGGTTGGTTGCAGGAGACGGTGCGGGTGACGATCCGGCCGGTCGGCGTGCGTTCGCGGGTGCGGCGCAGGTAGCCGTGGGCTTCGAGTTCGCGCAGACCGGTGGCGATACGGGTCGGGGGAAGCGGGCGGCGAGGGTCTCGATGTCGATGGCCGCGCCGGCGGGAGGGACTGGATGTGGCAGGCCAGTCCGATCGGCATGAGCGACAGGTCCGGGTGCTGAGCCAAGTGGTTGCCGATCACCGTGAAGCGGGTGGTGTGCCGGGTGTTGTCGTGGGTGACGCCGCCGGGGTGCGTATGTGCGTTCGCGTGAGTGCGCCGGTGCGGGTGGTTTTCCCGCTCATACGCGACTGGGCGTGCGGGCGCACGCTAGTGTTTTGGGTGTCCATCGGGAAGGTGCTTTCTTCCTTGGTGGTCAGGCCCTCGCATCGGGATGCCAGTCCCGGCGAGGGCCGTTGCATGTCCGGCGTCGTTGTGCCGTGCTGCGCAGAGCGTAGGGCAGGCAACCTGCCATGGATCCAGCTCAGTTGGTGATGTTCACTCGCGCGAGTGAGCGTGTGCTGTGGGCGGGAGGGGGGCTTGGTGCGGTTTCTTTCCTCTCACGGGTCCTGGGAAAGCCGCCGAAATCACCGGACCACACGCGGCCGAAGTCTGGTGGCTCGCCCCGCGCCAGGACGACGGCGACGAGGTGTTCGGCGGCCTCGCCGACGTGGTGGGGCAGGTCCCGGGTGCGCATCCAGCGCGCGGCGAGCAGCCGGGCGAGCCGGGTGTCGCGGAGCATGGGACAACAGCACGCTGAAGTGATCGTTGCGCGGGTGGAGTTGGGTGGACTTTTCCTGGTTCACGTCACTGAGCCTGCCTGCTCGTGCCTACCGTGAACAGTGACATCGCCGGTACGCACGGTGACTGTCCGGGGCTTGTCGGCCGTTGTCCGGACCGTCGGAAAGCGGCTTGCGGGTAGGGGCGTTGCGGCATGGCGGTACGACGGAGAGGCGCGGTATGTCAGTCGACGGAGAGGTGCGGCGGCTCTGGAGCGAGGTCGATGAGCCGGGGTGGGAGGTCGACCCGGACGACGAGTGGGGCGTGGCCGTACTCGCCACGGTGGGGCGGCAGTTGAAGCTGCGGCGGGAGACGGTGGGGATGCGGGCCGCCGAGTTCGGAGAGGCGGTCGGGTACGGGGAGGACCTTGTCTACAAAGTCGAGGGTGGGAAACGCATCCCCCGGCAGGAGTACCTGGACAGAGCCGACGAGGTGCTGGGCGCCGGCGGACTCATCGCCGCCGCCTGGGAGGACGTGAAGAAGGTCCGGTATCCGAAGAGGGTGCGGGAGCTGGGCAAGTTGGAGGCTCAGGCGGTAGAGATCGGGGTGTACGAGTGCAACAGCGTCCACGGGCTTCTGCAGACGCCGGAGCACGCCCGAGCCCTGATGGAAGCGGCGCAGCCGCCCTACTCCGCGGACGACGTGGAACGCATGGTCGCCGCACGGCTGGCACGGCAGTCTGTCTTCGAACGCGACCAGGCTCCGTCCATCCACTTCGTGCTGGAAGAGGCGCCGCTTCGCCGGCAGGTCGGGGGCACAATGGTGTGGCGAAGGCAGCTCGAACGTCTGCTGGAGGTGGGGCGGTTGAACAACGTCACTCTTCAGGTCATGCCGACGAACACGGATGCTCACCCAGGTGTGGATGGCAAGATCGAGTTGCTGAAGTTTCCGGACGGTACGGCGGTGGGACGCTCCGACGGGGCGTTCAACGGGCGCCCGATCGCCGATCCGAAGCAGCTTCGTATCCTCGAACTGCGGTATGGAACGATCCGGGCACAGGCCCTCCCCCCGAGGGAGTCGCTGGCTTTCATCGAGACACTGCTGGGAGAAACATGATCCGCAAGGCCTCCGCCGGGGACGCCTCCGAACTGGTGTGGTTCAAGAGCAGCTACAGCAGTGGCACCGACGGCAACTCCTGTGTGGAACTCGCTCTCACCCCCGGCACCGTGCACGTCCGCGATTCCAAGGATGTCGAGGGCCCCCGTCTGGCGCTCACGCCGGACGCCTGGGCGGACTTCGTGGCCTACGCCTCGGAACACTGACGTCCGGGCCCGGGAAAATCTCCGTTTCCCCGGGCGGGACGGGTACCGCTACCTGGCGGCGAACTGCGTCAGGATCGCCTGGACCTCGTAGATGTCGACGCCCTTGGTGAAGGTCTTCTGGATGGGCGTCGGGGTGCCGGAGATCCAGATCTTGAGTTCGGCGTCGAGATCGAAGTGGCCGGCCGTCTCCACCGCGAAGTGCGTGATGCTGCGGTACGGGACGGAGTGGTACTCCACCTTCTTGCCCGTGAGCCCCTGCTTGTCGATCAGGATCATGCGGCGGTCGGTGAACAGGATGGTGTCTCGTATCAGCAGGAACGCCGCGTGCACCCGCTCGCCCTGGCCCAGCAGTCGCGCGTAGTCCTGCTGGGCCGTCGCCGAGTCGATGGTGTGCGCGTTGCCGAACAGTGCCATGGACGGGTCCCCCACTCAGTCGGTGCTTGTAAGCGGGGGGACGCCCGTGGACCTTCGGAGGTTGCGCCGGGACGCATCGGGTTACGCGGCCGGCCCGCCGCCGAAGCGCTCCTTGTACGTCTCCAGGTCCTCGTCCGTGATCTTGGCGAAGAGGACCGGCGGGACCGTGAAGGGGGTGCCCGCCGGGACGGAGGCGAGGGCGCGGGCCTCCTCGGGGCTGACCCACGTGGCCGTGTCGTCCGGCAGCGCGAACGCCGAGCGCATCGCCTTGGAGGAGGCCGGGATGAAGGGCTCCGAGACCACCGCGTACAGGTGGATCAGGTTCATCGCCGTGCGCAGCGTCAGGGCCGCGCCGTCCTGGTCGGTCTTGATCTCCAGCCAGGGGGCCTTCTCCTCCAGGTAGGAGTTGCCCGCCGACCACAGCGCGCGCAGCGCGGCGGCGGCCTTACGGAACTGGAGCGACTCCATCTGCTCCTCGTACTCGGCGAGCAGACGCGCGATCTCCTCGCCCAGCTTCGCCTCCGCCTCGCCGGGCTGGGCGCCCGCCGGGACCTCCTCGCCGAAGCGCTTCTTCGAGAAGGACAGGACGCGGTTGACGAAGTTGCCGAGGGTGTCCGCCAGGTCCTTGTTCACCGTGGCGGTGAAGTGTTCCCACGTGAACGACGAGTCGTCCGACTCCGGGGCGTTGGCGATCAGGAAGTAGCGCCAGTAGTCCGCCGGGAGGATCTCCAGGGCGTGGTCGGTGAAGACGCCCCGCTTCTGGGACGTGGAGAACTTCCCGCCGTAGTACGTCAGCCAGTTGAAGGCCTTGACGTAGTCGACCTTCTTCCACGGCTCGCGGACGCCCAGCTCGGTCGCCGGGAACATCACGGTGTGGAAGGGGACGTTGTCCTTGGCCATGAACTCCGTGTAGCGCACGTCGGCCGCGCCGTCCGGCTCGTACCACCAGGACTTCCAGTCGCGGTTCTCGCCGGGGGCCGCGTCCGCCCACTCCTTCGTCGCGCCGATGTACTCGATCGGGGCGTCGAACCAGACGTAGAAGACCTTGCCCTCGGCGGCCAGCTCCGGCCACGTGTCCGCCGGGACCGGGACACCCCAGTCCAGGTCACGGGTGATCGCGCGGTCGTGCAGACCCTCGGTCAGCCACTTGCGGGCGATGGAGGACGCCAGCTGCGGCCAGTCCTCGGAGGCGCCGTCGATCCAGGCCTCCACCTCGTGCTGGAGCTTCGACTGGAGGAGGAAGAGGTGCTTGGTCTCGCGGACCTCCAGGTCCGTCGAACCGGAGATCGCGGAACGCGGGTTGATCAGGTCGGTCGGGTCGAGCACCCGTGTGCAGTTCTCGCACTGGTCGCCGCGCGCCTTGTCGTAGCCGCAGTGCGGGCAGGTGCCCTCGACGTAGCGGTCGGGCAGGAAGCGGCCGTCCGCCGGCGAGTACACCTGGCGGATCGCACGCTCCTCGATGAACCCGTTCTCGTGCAGGCGGCGGGCGAAGTGCTGCGTCAGCTCCGCGTTCTGCGGGGAGGAGCTGCGGCCGAAGTGGTCGAAGGCCAGCGCGAACCCGTCGTAGACCGCCTTCTGCGCGTCGTGCGCCTGCGCGCAGAACTCGTCGACCGGCAGGCCCCGCTCCTTCGCGGCCAGCTCGGCCGGGGTGCCGTGCTCGTCCGTCGCGCAGATGTAGAGGACGTCGTGACCGCGCTGGCGCAGGTAGCGGGCGTACACGTCCGCCGGGAGCATGGACCCCACCATGTTGCCCAGGTGCTTGATCCCGTTGATGTACGGAAGGGCGCTGGTGATGAGGTGTCGAGCCATCGCGGGCTGCTCCCAAGTCGCTACGTGCGGTGACGGATGTCGATTCCGGCTGCACCGCCGGGCCGTCGTACGAACCTTGAAATCGTAGCCGACACGGGTGGGCCGCCCGCCTCCCGTTTTACGGGGTGGGAAGCGGGCGGCCGGGAGCCGTGACGTTACGGGCGCCAGTTCGCCAGGACGCCCTCGTAGACCTCGGCGTCCGTCAGCTCGCGCGGGGCGGGGCCCGCGTGGAAGAAGGCGGCGTTGTCCGCCTTCAGCTTGCGGAGGTAGTCGAAGCCCTTCGCCTCGTGCTCGCCGAAGGCGACGAACGAGAAGAAGAGAGGGAGCTTCGCCGCGTCCGCGAGGGCCTGGGTGGCGGGGCCCTTGGCGTCGGGGGCGCCGTCCGTCTGGAAGACGACCAGGGCCGGGTCCTTCGTGCCCGACTTCTCGTAGTGCGCCACGACCTCCTCGATCGCCGCGTGGTAGCTGGTGCGGCCCATGTGACCGAGGTCCGCGTGCAGCTCGTCGATCCTGCCCTCGAACTCGGGGAGGGTCAGCTCGCCGGTGCCGTCCAGCTCCGTGGAGAAGAAGACGACGTTGACCGTGGCGTTCTTGTCGAGGTGGGCGGCGAGGGCGAGGACCTGTTCGCCCAGGGCCTGGGCGGAGCCGTCCTTGTAGTACGGGCGCATGGAGCCGGAGCGGTCCAGGACGAGGTAGATCTTTGCCCTGGTGCCGGTGAGGTCCCGCTTCTTGAGTGCGGTGCCGGCTTCCTTGTACGGGGGTACCAGGGTGGGGGCGTCCGCCTTCACCCTGGTGAGGGGGACGGCGGGTCGGCCCTGGGGGGCCGGCTTGGCGGAGGGCTCCGCCTTCGGCTCCGCCTTCTCCGACTTGGGCTCGGGTGCCTTCTCCGCCTTCGGCTCCGACTCGGGCTTCGCCTTCGGCTCGGGCTGCGTCTCCGCCTTCGGCGTCGGCTTCGCCTTCGGCTTGGTCTGTGCCTTCGGCTTCGGTTCGGGGGTGGGCTTGGCCTCGGCTTCGCCTTCGGCCTTGTCGTTCCCGCCCGCACCACCCGTGCGGGTTTCGTCGTCGGGTGCGGGGGCCTCCTGTGGGGCCTTCTCGCCGTCGGCGGCTGCCGGCTCGTCCGCCTTGGCGGCGGCCTTCGGCTTCGGGGTGGCCTCGGCTGCGCCTTCGGCCTTGTCGTTCCCGCCCGCACCACCCGTGCGGGTTTCGTCGTCGGGTGCGGGGGTCTCCTGTGGGGCCTTCTCGCCGTCGGCGGCTGCCGGCTCGTCCGCCTTGGCGGCGGCCTTCGGCTTCGCCTTGGCCTTCGGCTCGGGCTGGGGCTCGGACTCCGGCTCCGGAGCGGCTTCGGCCTCAGGATCCGCCTTCGCCTTGGGCTCCGGCTCCGGGGTGGGCTCCGCCTTGGTCTCCGGCTCGGGCTTCGCCTCGGCTTCCGCCTTCGGCTCCGGAGCGGCCTCCGCCACCGCCTCTGCCTTGGCTTCCGCCGCCGGTTCCGAAGCGGCCTCCGCCTCGGCCTTCGGCTCCGGGTCCGCCTCGGCCTTCGGCTCCGGGTCCGCCGTCGGTTCCGGCGTGGCCTCCGGTTCCGGGGCCGGGGTCGTCTCCGCCTTGGCCTCCGTCTTCGGGGCCGGCGTGGGCTCCGCCTTGGCCTCCGTCTCGGGAGCAGCCTCCGACTTGCGAGCGGCCTCCGGCTTCGGGGGCTCCGTCGGTTCCGGCTCCGGGGTCTGCTCGGCCTCGGGCTCCGTGCGGCGGGGCTTGGGGACCGTGACGTTGTCGAACGCGGCCGAGACCAGGTCGTCCACCACGGACGGGTCAGGCTCGGTCGACGGTGCGGGCACCTCGGCGGAGGACGTGGCCTCCTTCGGTGTCCCGGAGGCGGCCGGCTCGCTCGCCGGAGCCGGGGCCGGAGTCGAAACCGGGGCGTCCGGTTCGGACGCCGGAGCCGGAACCGTGGCCGCCGTCGCCTCCTGCGAAGGCTCCGCGTCGGCGTCACGACCCTTGCGTGAGCGGCCGAACGCATTCCGCAGGAGAGTGAGAATGCCCATGTGCGCAACCCTTCGCGTGAGTTGATGCCCGTAAATCCCTGGCCAGGACGGACACGTAAGGTTAGCGGCCGCAGCAGGTGATCTTGGCCGGGGTCCGGACGCGGGGACACGGGGTGGCGCGCCCCCGGCCGGGCCGCTCCCGGCGCCCCGCAGGCGCCGCCGCCAACACCCCCGTGGATAGCAGCGGTTCACCCCGGCTTCATCTCGCGTCCCCGTCTCCGCACCCGCGGCCACCTAGCGTCACGCTGACACCAAGGGAACATCTGGGGAGACAAAGTGCGCAAGCTGCTGCCGTTGATCGGATCGTCCGGCTCGCATCCCGGCGGCCGGTCCGCCCTTACCTGCCGGTTCCGCTGCGGCGACGCCTGCTTCCACGCGGTGCCCAACACCAGCGCGAACGCCTACGTCGGCGACGTCATCGCCGACGCGCTCAGCCGCCGGTCGGTGATGCGGGCGGCGGCCGTCGTGACCGTCGCCACGGCGGCGGGCACGGCCGTCGCGGGCCCCGGCGCCCCGCAGGCGTCCGCGGCCGAGGCGGTCACGGCGGCCGGGGCGGGCGGGAGCAAAGGTGCACGCGGGCTGCGTTTCCGGCCCGTCGCCCCCAACACCACCGACGCCGTGGTCGTACCCGACGGCTACCGCCAGAACGTCGTGATCCGCTGGGGCGAACCCATCCTGCGCGGTGCCCCCGCCTTCGACCCGGAGCACCAGAGCGCCGCGGCCCAGGCCGGTCAGTTCGGCTACAACAACGACTTCCTCGCCCTGCTGCCGCTGCCGGGCGAGCGCGGCCGGCAGCTGCTCGTCGCGAACCACGAGTACACCGACGAGGTGCTCATGTTCCGGGGGTACGACCCCGAGAACCCCACCCGTGACCAGGTCGAGGTCGCCTGGGCGGCCCACGGGCTGTCCGCGGTCGTGGTCGAGGAGGACCGACGGACCGGGCGGCTCACCCCGGTGACCCGGCACCACCTCAACCGCCGGGTCACCGCCACCACCGAGTTCCGGCTCACCGGCCCCGCCGCGGGCTCCGCCCTGCTGCGCACGTCCGCCGACCCGACCGGCCGCAAGGTCCTCGGCACCCTCAACAACTGCTCCGGCGGCACCACCCCCTGGGGCACCACGCTGCACGGCGAGGAGAACTTCAACCAGTACTTCGCGCGCGGCAGCAGGGACACCGACAAGCGGTACGGCATCGGCACCGGGACGACCGAGCGCAAGTGGGAGCGCTTCGACAAGCGGTTCGACCTCGCCCAGGAGCCGAACGAGGTGCACCGCTTCGGATACGTCGTCGAGTTCGACCCGTACGACCCCGACTCCACGCCCCGCAAGCACACCGCCCTCGGCCGCTTCAAGCACGAGGCCGCCACCGTCCGCCTGACCGACGACGGCCGCCCGGTCGTCTACACCGGCGACGACGAGCGCTTCGACTACTTCTACAAGTTCGTCGGCAGCAAGCGGATGCGCAAGGGCAGCAGCCGGGCCGTGCGCGAGCACAACCTGTCCCTGCTCGACGAGGGCACGCTGTACGTCGCCCGGCTGACCGGCGACTCCCCGGCGGCCGACATCGACGGCACCGGCGCCCTCCCGTCCGACGGCGAGTTCGACGGCAGCGGTACGTGGATCCCGCTGGCCACGGCGACCGCCGACGGCGCGGTGTCGCACGTCGAGGGCATGACGGCGGAGGAGGTGTTCGTCTTCACGCGGCTCGCCGGCGACAAGGCGGGCGCGACCAAGATGGACCGGCCCGAGGACATCCAGCCCTCCCCGCACACCGGCAAGGTGTACGTGGCGCTGACCAACAACTCCAACCGCGGCAAGAACGGCTACGCGGCGGCCGACGAGGCCAACCCCCGCAACGCCAACAAGCACGGGCACATCCTGGAACTCACCGAGCGCCGGGGCCGCGCCGAGAGCACGAGCTTCGCCTGGTCGCTGTTCCTCGTCGCGGGCGACCCCGCCGACCCGGCCACCTACTTCGCGGGCTTCCCGAAGGACCGGGTCAGCCCGATCTCGTGCCCCGACAACGTGGCCTTCGACCCGCACGGCAACCTGTGGATCTCCACGGACGGCAACCAGCTCGGCTCGCACGACGGCCTGTTCGGCGTCGCGACGCGCGGCGAGCGGCGCGGTGAGCTGAAGCAGTTCCTGACCGTGCCGACCGGCGCGGAGACCTGCGGCCCGCTCGTCCAGGACCGGCGCGTGCTCGTCGCCGTCCAGCACCCGGGCGAGATCGACGGAGCGTCCGTCGAGAAGCCGGCGAGCACCTGGCCCGACGGCCCGGGGAAGATCGTCCGGCCGGCCGTGGTCGCGGTGTGGCGCGCGGACGGCTGCGACATCGGGGTCTGAGCGGGCCGGGGGACGGCGCCCGCGGGGGTGGCCGGATGTCAGCGGGTGGGGGTGAAGGCCCTGCGTTCGTCGCGCTCGCGTTCCAGCCACTCCCGGTACGCCGGTGCCAGCAGCGCCGTCTCCCAGTAGGCCTCCGCGAGCGCGGGGTAGACGGCGTCGACCACCGCGTCCGTGCGGGCCGCGAGCAGCAGCCGTACGCCGAGCGGGTCGCCCTCGATGCGGCGTACGGCAGCCTCCGGGCGGGACGGCGAGGTGGGCTGGCAGACCGTGACGACGTCGCCGGTCGCCACCAGGGCGGCGGCCGTGTGGTAGTCGCCGTGCAGGACGCGGGGGCTGAGTCCGGCGGCGCGCAGCATCCGGTGGACGGCGTCCCACTCGCCGTCCACCGTGGGGTCGACCATCCAGCGGTCCCCGGCCAGGTCGGCGAGGCGCACCAGCGGCCGGCCGGCCGCCGGGTGGTCCGCGGGCAGGGAGACGAACTGGGGCTCGCGTTCGATGAGGACCCGCAGCCGCAGCCCCTCCGGGACGCGCAGCGGGGAGCCCTCGACCTCGTGCACGAAGGCGACGTCGAGCTGGCCGTCGGCGACCATGCGGAGCAGGGCGTTCGGGGAGACGTTCATGTGCAGGACGGGCTCCTGCCGGCGGTCGCGCATCCGGCGCAGCCAGCCCGCGAGGGCCCGGCTCGCGGTGGAGCCGACGCGCAGCTGCTGGCCGTCGGCGGTGGCGGCCCTGGCCTCGGCGACCAGGGAGCGCATTTCGGTCACCAGCGGCCGGGCGCGCAGCAGGACGAGGCGGCCGAGCGGGGTGGGACGGCAGCCGGTGGGTTCGCGGACGAACAGGGCGCCGCCCAGCTCCTGCTCGATCCGGCGCAGCTGGGTGCTCAACGAGGGCTGTGCCACGCCGAGCTGACGCGCGGCACGGTGCAGGCTGCCGGTGTCGGCTATGGCGCACAGGGCGCGGAGATGCCTCACCTCGAGGTCCATGCCCCGGGAGCCTAAAGCGGAAGCAGGCGTCGCACCAGATGTACAAACCGCAAGCAAAAGCGCCGAGTTGCACGGCCGGACGGGTGCCGATAGCCGGGTCCTATCGGCCATTGCCATCATCACAGCGGGCGTACGGACGCCGACACTCACCGTTGACGACTTCACCCCCCACCCGAGGAGTCACCGGATGAGAGTCTCCCTGCGCCTGTCCCGTCCCCTGCTCGCCGCGGCGGCCGGTCTCGGTGTCACCGCCGCCGGTCTCGGCGCGGTCCCGGCCGCCGCGGCACCCGCTCCCGCACCGTACGCCGCCTACACCGGCTCCGCCGCGGAGGCCAGGGCCAACCAGGCGTTCTTCGAGGCGGTCATCAAGTCCGTCGCGGAGAAGCGCGCCGCCAACCCGAACGCGGCCTCCGTCACCGTCGTCTACAACGCCTCCAGCGCCCCGTCGTTCGCGACACAGATAGCCCGCAGTGCCTCGATCTGGAACAGCTCCGTGTCGAACGTGAAGCTCCAGTCGGGCTCGAACGCGGACTTCCGGTACTACGAGGGCAACGACTCGCGTGGCTCGTACGCCTCCACCGACGGACACGGCAGCGGCTACATCTTCCTCGACTACGCGCAGAACCGGCAGTACAACTCCACCCGGGTGACGGCCCACGAGACCGGGCACGTGCTCGGGCTGCCGGACCACTACTCGGGTCCGTGCAGCGAGCTGATGTCGGGCGGCGGCCCCGGCACGTCGTGCACCAACGCCTACCCGAACGCGACGGAGCGTTCCCGGGTCAACCAGCTGTGGGCGAACGGCTTCGCGAAGGCGCTCGACAAGGCGCTGGCCAAGGCGGACGCCCGCTAGGGACTGTCGGGCAGTCAGTCCCGTCTGCCCCGCGACAGGCCCCGGGGCCTGCCCGGTGCAGCAGTCCCGGGCCCGGCCGAACGGACGGGCCCGTGTGCCGACAGTCACCCCCCACGGGTACGGACCGCCCCTGCACGGGCGGTCCGTACCGCTGTCGGCACCGTCGTCGCGGCGGCCCTCAGTGCGGTGACGCGATCGCCCGGGCCGCCGCGACCTCCTGGCGCAGGGGTTCGAGCACGCTGCCGGCGGGTCCGGTGAGGTCGGTGCGGACCCCGACGAGCTCCACGCTCTCCCGCAGCCCGTCCGACAACTCCCGCAACTGCCTGACGACCTGGGTGATCTCGGTGGCGGAGGGCGGCGGCGCGCCCTGTCTGATCCGGACCCGGGCCGCCGTCGTCGCGTCGACGATCCGCTCGACGGCGACGACCAGCGGCCACCAGGCCGCGGCCCGCCGTCCGGTCGGCGGCGGTTCGGTCAGGGCGCGCTGGAACTCCGTACGGATCGCGGACAGATCGCGGTAGAGGCGGCGCCGCAGCCGGGCCCGGTCGGGGGGACCCGCGGTGCCGTCGAACGCGCACTCCACGTATCCGGCCGTGTCGGCCACCGCGTCCGCGAGCCGGTCGCCGACCCGTACGTGCCAGCTCTCCGGCCACAGCAGATAGCCGGCGACGAGCGCGATCGCGCACCCCATGAGGGAGTCGACCAGCCGCGGCACCAGCAGGCCGGTGCCCTGGTGGTTGAGGACGTCCGACAGCAGCAGGATCACCGGGGTGATCGCCGCGGTCTGGTAGCCGTAGCCGCGCGGGGTGAGCGCGGGGATCAGCGGGGCCAGCAGCAGGAGTACGGCGACGTCCCACCAGCCGCGCGGCACCACGGCGAGCACCACGACGGAGACGACCAGCCCGGCCACCGTGCCGAGGGCGCGCAGCAGCGCGCGGGAGAAGACCGAGCCGAAGTCGGGTTTCATCACGAAGGTGATGGTGAGGGCGACCCAGTACGAGCGGGGTACCGGGACGAGCGAGACGAGGGCCTGGGCGAGCCCGACACACAGGGCGAGGCGCAGTCCGTAGCGCCAGGAGGCGGCGGACAGCAGCACGCCGCGGGCGGCGCCGGCGGCCCGGGCGCGCAGTGCGGCCGGCCGGCCGAGGCGGTCGTCGGGCGTGCGCTGCTCCCCCGTCCCGGCCGAGCGGTCGGTGACGACGTCGGCCGCGTGGCGCAGGGCGTGGTCGACGGCGCGCGTGGTCTCGGTCGTGGGGACGGGCAGGCGCAGTCCCACGGGTCCGCGGTAGCCGGTCTCGACGGCGTCCGCGAGGTGTCGGGCGGCGGTGGGGATCTCGTCGGCGAGGGGCTGTCCGGCCTGGTGGGCGGCGGGTGCGGCCTCGACGACGGGGGTGGCGGCGTTCAGCTGGGCGAGCAGCCGGACGAGTTCGGGACTGCGGCCGTGCTGGCGGGCGCGCCGGGCGACGACGAGGTCGTAGGACTGGTTGAGGGAGAGGGTGACGGCGTGCCGGGCGTCGTCGTACCGCGCGGTGCCGCAGGCCGCGAGCAGGTCCGCCACCTTGCGGTAGGTGGTGGCGACGGCGGCCCGCTCCGGCACTCCGGACCGCAACGGCCAGGCGAGCAGGGCCAGGACGAGGACGAGCAGCCCGCCGCCGGTCATCAGCAGGGGCGCCAGCCACCAGGCGCCCGGCATCGGCAGGCCCGCGCCGACCACGGCGTTGAGCAGCAGCAGCAGTCCCGACACGGACGCGACGGCGCCGATCGTCGAGATCATCCCGGAGACGAGCGCGACGCAGGTGACGGCGGCGACGGCGAACCAGCCGTGCCCGTACACCGCCGCGCCGACCGTGACGCCGAGGGCGCCGAAGAGCTGCGGGACCGCGATGTTCAGGATCCGCATCCGGTAGGCGTCGGCGGTGTCGCCGATGACTCCGGAGAGGGCGCCCATGGAGGCGAGCGCGCCGTAGGCGGGACGGCCCGCGGCGAGTCCGATCGCGAGGGGCAGCGCCATGGCGAGGGCGGCGCGGGCGACGGCGGCCCGGTTGACGGGTGCCCGCTCGGACCGCAGGTTCCTGACCAGCCAGTCGGGAGGGGTGAGGCCGGTGGGCAACTGGCGGGGCATCCGCCCATTATGGCGGGGCGGTCCCGCCGCCAGGGAGTGCTCCCGTCGCGGTCGGCCGCCGGCGGCCGACGACCACGCTCACCCCGGCCGGCAGCAGCCCGCCCGTCCGGACCCCGGGGGCGGGCGCACCGGGGGAGTGCTGCCGCACGGGGTCCGGCGGTGCGGCGGTCAGGGGGTGTGCGAGCGGTCCGACGTCGCGAGGGCCCAGATGACGAACCCGGCGATCGCGATGGAGATGAGGGACCAGACGGGCGCGTACGGCAGGAACATGAAGTACTCGATGATGTAGAGGGCGGCCAGGCCGATGGCCACACCGCGCGCCCACGACATGCCCTTGAGGACGCCGTAGCCGGTGACCGCGACCAGGATGCCGATGATGAGGTGGATCCAGCCCCACGTGGTGAGGTCGAACTCGTACACGTAGGAGCCGATGCGCTGGTAGACGTCGTCCTTGGCGATCCCCGCGATGCCGTTCAGGATGCTGAGGATGCCGCCGACCATCATCAGGATTCCGGCGAAGACCGTGCCTCCCGTCGCCCATGACGAATGGCTGGAGCGGTGGGCCTGGGGCGTCGCCGCGGCGTGCTGGGACATGGTGGGCCTCCTGTGGACGGTTTCCTCGCAGCTTCGCCCCGGGCGCACCCGCTCGCAGCCGGTGTGAGCCGAACGGGTGAACCGGCCGCCGGCGGCGGGGGGCGTCACCCCAGCCGGCGGCGGCGCCCGCGGGTCGCTGGAACGCCGGCCGCGCCCGGAAGGCCGGCGGGCGTCAGTCGTCCAGCCGGGCCAGGAAGGCGGCCAGGGCCTCGTTGAACTCCGCCGGGCGTTCCAGGTTGGGCAGGTGGGCCGCCGACTCGACGATCCGGAGCGTGGCGTCGGGGAGCGCCGCGTGCATCGCCTCGGCGTCGGAGACCGGTGTGTACGTGTCGTCGGCGCCGACGACGACGAGGGCCGGGACGGTGACGCGGGTGAGCAGTTCCCGGTAGTCGGGGCGCAGCGCACGGCCGCGCAGGGCGGCCGCCGCACCCTCGGGGCTGGTCGCGGTCATCATGCGGTGGACGTGCGCCGCGGCCCCGGCGTCCGCGTACGGCGCGACCATCCGGTGCAGCACCTCGTCGGCGTACCCGCGCATGCCCTCGCTCAGGAGGCGGTCCGCCATGTCGTCGCGCGCCTTCCGGCCCTCCGGTGTCTCCGCGGCCGGGAACGTGTCGGCGAGGACCAGCCCCCGGATGCGCTCGGGGAAGCGCCGGTAGCACTCCATGACGATCTGGCCGCCCATGGAGAGCCCGCCGAGCACGAACTCGGCCACCTCCAGCTCGTCCAGGAGAGCCGCGATGTCCTCGGCGAACACGCCGAGCGGGGTGACGCCGGGAACGACCGGGGAGGCGCCGTAGCCGCGCAGGTCCGGGGCGATCACCCGGCGGGCCGGCGAGAACGCGGCGATCTGCGGACTCCACATGGTGCGGTCGAAGGGGTGGCCGTGGACCAGGACGAGGGGCAGACGAGACGAGTCGGTGCCTTTGTCCTCGTATGCGAGGAAGGGTGCCATGAGTCCGACCCTAGGTTCCCCAACTCCTCGGTGCAATAAGATCTTTGCCCTCGGTGCAATGCGGGAGGGCGGGCGCGTGGGGGACTACCGGCGGATCGCCGACCGGATCGCGGACGACATCGCCGCCGGGCGCCTCGCGCCGGGCGAACAACTGCCCACCCAGCGGGCCTTCGCGCGGCGCCGCCGCATCGCCGTCTCGACGGCCGGGCGGGTGTACGGCGAACTCGTGCGGCGCGGTCTGGTGGTCGGCGAGGTCGGACGCGGCACGTTCGTACGGGCCGCGCCGGTGCCCTCGGGCCGCGCCCTGGCCGAGCCGTCGGCTCTCGCACCGGTCAACCTGGAACTCAACTACCCGTCCGCGCCCGGCCAGTCGGAGCTGCTCGCCGCGGGTCTCGCGCCGCTCCTGCGCCCCGAGACGCTGGCGGAGTCCCTGCGGACGGCGTCCGCGGAGGGGACGGCGGCCGCCCGCGAGGCCGCCGCCGCGCTCCTCGCCACCCCGGGCTGGAGCCCCGCGCCCTCCCGGCTCCTCTTCGCCGGCAACGCCCGGCAGGCCGTCGCCGGGGCGCTCGCCTCCCTGGTGCGCCCGGGTGGCCGCGTCGGCGTCGAGTCCCTGACGTATCCGCTGGTCAAGGACATCGCGGCGCGGCTGGGCATCGTGCTGGTGCCGCTGGCCATGGACGAGGAGGGGCTGCGCCCGGACGCGCTGGCCGCCGCGCACCGCGGCTCTCCGCTCTCCGCGGTCTACGTCCAGCCGACCCTGCACAACCCGACCTCGCTGACGGCGGGGACCGGAAGGCGGGCTGAACTCGCTGCCACAGTGCGGCAGTTGGATCTGCCGGTCGTCGAGGACCGCATCTGGTCCTTCCTGCACGAGGGCGAGGAGCTGCTCGCCGCGTTCGCCCCGGAGCGCACCCATGTCGTCGACGGGCTCTCCAAACGGGTCGCGCCTGGGCTCACGGCCGGGTTCCTCGTCGTGCCCGAGGGGCGGCAGGAGCAGGTGGCGCGGGCGCTGCGGTCCGGGGGGTGGACGGCGGCCCGGTTCGCACTGGAGGCCGTGGTGCGCTGGACCGGCGCCGGCACGGTGGACCGCCTGGTGACCGCCAAGCGGGCGGACGCGGAGCGGCGGCAGCGGCTCGCCGCCCGGCACCTGGACGGCTTCGCGGTGCGGGCGGACCCGCGGGCGTACTACGTCTGGTGGCGGCTCCCGGCGCCCTGGCGCGCGGACACGTTCACCGCGGCGGCGGCGCGGCACGGCATCGCGGTCACCCCGGGGCCGGCCTTCCACGTGGCCGGGAGCCGGAGCGGACCGGCCGCCGGGCGGGCGGGCGTCCCGCAGATCGCCACCGCCGCGGACGCCGTCAGGCTCGGACTCGCGTCGGTTCCTCCGCCGGAACTGGCGCGGGCCCTGCGGACACTCGCCGAAGTCGCGCGATCCGCTCCGTGAGCAGCGCGCCCAGCGCGAGGGCGAGGCCGAA
Source organism: Streptomyces sp. NPDC005551 (assembly GCF_042871785.1). NCBI lineage: Bacteria > Bacillati > Actinomycetota > Actinomycetes > Kitasatosporales > Streptomycetaceae > Streptomyces > Streptomyces sp. NPDC005551. Next base: position 364,503 of record NZ_JBIAJE010000004.1, read on the forward strand.
CGCCAGCAGCAGCCAGGAGACCGTGCGCAGCGTGCCGGTGAGCGTGTCGTAGATCGCGCCCGCCGCCGCGTGGGACACGTCGGCGGGCAGCCCCGACAGGGTCATCCGGCGGCCGACGGCGACGGCGACGGCGAGCAGCGCGGCCCCGAGGGCCGTACCGAGTCCCGTCGCCACCACCGCCCGCCGGCGGCACACCGCGACGAGCACACCCGCCACCGCCAGCGCGACGGTCACGGCCGGCAGCCAGAAACCGGCGATCTCGAGCACGTGGAACCCCTTCCGTAGCCGGGCCAGTTCGGCGGAGCGCAGCACCGTGATCTCGGCGTGCCCGACCGGAATGCGGTGGGCGAACGGCACGTGGTCGGCGGTGAGCTGACGCTTGACCTGCGCCGCGACGGGGGCGACGTCGAGCGTGACGGTCCGCTCGTCGTCGTCGCGCAGCGCCCGCATCACGGCGTCGTAGGCGGCCTGGTTGGCGGTGTCCCACGCGACGTGGAAGGCCGGCGTCCTGGTGAAGGAGCGCACGGCCGAGTGCACGAAGGAGCGCACCGGCGAGCGCAGCCGCGGGGTCACCTCGACCTCGCGCATGATGCCGTCCGTGGTGGCCGCGGCGATCGCCTCGCGGACCGCCGGGTCGGTGGCGAGCGGCGCCGTCACGGCCTCGTACCGGCCGCCGTCGCCGATCTCGTACGTCGCCCACGAGGCGAGGGCGCCGGCCGGTGCGAGCAGGCAGGCGAGGACGATCAGCACGGCCGACAGGGCGCTCCGGGCACGTTGGGACACCCCGTCAGGACAGTCCCCGACGGCGCCTGGTGCGAGCGGTTTGAGTGCATATGGGCGCATATGACAAGCCCTTCGGGGGAGCTGGGGGTCCCCCGGGGCGGAGCACCTCCGAAAACCCCGTGATTCCGGGCTCCGGTGGAGGCCTCCGCCGAACGGGTGTTACCTGGAGGCGGGGAAAGGAGGCCGATCATGCGCACCACCCCGGTCCTGCGGACCTGTGCCGCGGCCCTGTTCACCGGCGGTGTCCTCACCGTCGCGGTGGCGGGCACCTCGACGGCGGCGGCCCCGTCGAACCACCCTGCAAGCAGCGGCTCGGACGGCCCCGTGTGGGGCACCGTCGTCTCGAGCGGCGACCTCAACCTCAGACAGCTGCCCACCAGTTCCTCGGCCCTCGTCGGCAAGCTGCCGCCGGGGAGCGAGGACCGCGTCCAGTGCGCGGTGAAGGGACAGAGCGTCTCCGGCAACCCGTACTGGTTCTGGCTCGCCGGAGCCCGGGCCTGGGCGAGCGCCGCCTTCGTCGACATCGGCGACCGGGGAGTGCCGAGCTGCTCGGATCCCTGTCCCGGCTGGAAGGACCGGTCCGGGAACCCGTCATGGCACTGCAACCCCGCGTACGACCCCTCGGACGACGACCACGCCTCGGGCTCCGGCTACTGGAGCTTCAGCGCCTCGGGCTCCTGGAGCTGGAGCGTCTCGGTCTCCTCGTCCGGATAGACAGCGGCCGGGAGGGAGCCCCGAACGCAGGCCCTGAACGCACGCCCGGGAGGCCCCGGCGGATTGATTCCGCCGGGGCCTCTCTCACGGGGCCTCTCTCACGGCCGGTGACGGCCCCGGGTGTTGGGTGTTCTCACGGCCGGTGCAGGCCCTGGGCAACCGGAGCGGTTCCGGCCCCCCGCAGGGCCGTAACCGCTCCGGGGACTCAGCGCGGGTCCGGGCGGCCCTGCGCGTCCTCGTGCGTGTAGTAGCGGTAGAACATCGCGACGAAGACGCCCGCCGTCACCGCCACGGCCATCAGCACGGACCACAGGAGCGTGGAGTGCGACTGGCTGTGCAGGAACCCGATCGAGACGCCGGCGAAGACCGCCCACAGCAGCGCGTGCGGCTCCCGCCGCAGCCGGGGCGCCGTCGCACGGATACCGAACCACAGCGCCGTGAACGCGATCGCGCAGACGATGCCGAAGATCACGTTCCAGGCGGTGACGGCCCCGGCATCACGCCTGATCTGCGCCGCCCAGAACCCGTAGACCAGACCGAGCAGCACGGGAACGGCGATGTGGGCGCGCGCGCCGAAGACGTCCGGCCGGCGCGAGGTGCGGTCGGTGCCGGGGCTCCGCCCGGCCCTGCCCTGCGTGTGTGGTGCCCCTGACGTGGGTGCCGCTTGAGCCATGGGAACACTCCTCTCTCTCCTCGCCCCCGACTTCCAGGGCACACCCCGCCCAGGGGGGCTGGCAAGTCGGGATGCGGGCCTCCCGGCACCGTGTTTCGCTGGGCGTCATGAAGCTCGTACTCTTCGGCGCGACAGGCATGGTCGGCAGCCGCATCGCGACGGAGGCGTCGGCGCGCGGCCACCACGTCACTGCCGTGAGCCGGTCCGGGCAGTCCCCGATCCCCGGAGTGACGGCCACCGCCGCGGACGCGGCGGACCCGGCGAAGGTCGCCGCGCTGGCCGCGGGCGCCGACGCGGTCGCCTCGGCGTGCGTGCCGCCCCGGGACGGCTCCGACCCGCGCAAGCCGTTCCTCGCGCTCAACGAGTCCCTGGTGCGCGGCACCCGCGAGGCCCGGGTGGCGCGGCTCCTGGTCGTCGGGGGCGCGGGCAGCCTGGAGGTCTCGCCCGGCCGGGCCCTCGCCGACCAGCCCGGTTTCCCGGCGGCGTTCCTCCCCGAGGCCCGCGCCCACCGCGACGTCCTAGCCTTCTACCGCACCGTCGACGACCTCGACTGGACGTGCCTCTCCCCGGCCGCCGAGATCTCCCCCGGTGCCCGTACCCGCCACTACCGCCTCGGCGGCGACGAACTGCTCACCGACGAGCACGGCAACAGCCGTATCAGCGCCGAGGACTACGCCGTCGCCTTCGTCGACGAACTGGAGCAGGGCGCACACCCCCGTGCCCGGATCTCGGTCGCGTACTGACCGGGCGGGTGCGGGCAGGGTGAGCAGTCGGCGCGGGACGGAGCGGGCCGCGCGGCACGGGCCGGAGCGGGGCCGCCGGGCCGTGCTCGACCGGCTGCCCGGCGCCCGCCGGGAGCCGGACCCGGCCGCCCGCCAGCGGCTCCTGCGGATCCGTGGCCGCAGCGTCGCCTGGGTCCCGCCCCTGCTGCTGCTCCTCGGCATCGCGGTGCTCGACTGGAACACCTCGGGCGAGTTCCGGATCATCTCCTGGATCGTGCTGGTGCCGGGGATCGCCGCGGCGATCTGCGGAGTGTGGGGCACCGCCGTCTTCGCCGCCCTCGCGGTGGTCACCTACGTCGTCGTGGACACGTCCTGGCCGCACCAGTACCAGACCGGGCTGCCCGACTTCATCCTGGTCACCGCGGGCGGGGTCCTGGCGACGCTGGCCTGCGCGGTACGGGTGCGCGGCGAGCGGCGCATGGTGCACATGCGGGACATCGCGGAGGCCACCCGGCGGGCGGTGCTGCGCCCGCTGCCGCCGGGCTGGGGCGGCCTCGACCACGCGGCCGTGTACCTCTCGGCGGACGTCGAGGCCCGGGTCGGCGGCGACTTCTACGACATCCAGCCGGGCCCCCACGGCACCCGCGTCCTGCTCGGGGACGTCCAGGGCAAAGGGCTGGGGGCGGTGGAGACGGCCTCCGCGATGCTCGGCACGTTCCGCGAGTCGGCGTACCACGAGGCCGCCCTCGGCACGGTCGCCGCGCGGCTGGAGGTACGGATGCTGCGGCACGTCCGCTACTGCGACGCGGTCGGACGGGCCGACGGCGACCGCTTCGCCACCGGCGTCCTGGTCGGCTTCCGCGAGGACGCCCCGGACGAGGTGGAGGTCGTCAACTTCGGCCACGAACCGCCGCTCGTGGTCGCCCCCGGAGGGGTGCGCTCCCTTCCGCCGGGTGACGGACTCCCACTGGGGCTCGGCGAGTTGGCGGGCGGGCTGCCGCCCGTGCTGCGGGTGCCGCTCGCGCCCGGCGAGACGCTGCTCCTCGTCACCGACGGGGTGACGGAGGCCCGGGACGGCGACGACGTCTTCTTCCCGCTCGTCGACCGGGTCGCCGCCGCCCTGACCGCCGATCCGCGCACCGTCGAACCCCGGCGGCTCGTCCGGCTGGTCCGCGACGGCACGCTGCGGCACAGTGGCGGGCGCCTGGAGGACGACACGACGATCTTCGCCGTCCGCCGGCCGACGGCGCTCACCAGCCGGTCAGCAGCAGGTGGTTGACGAGCAGCGCGAGGACGGCCTGCGCGGCGAGCCAGCCGCGGGGACGCGTCAGGAACGCCCCCGCGGCGGACAGCCAGACGGCGAACGGCAACCAGATCCGCTCGGTCTCCGCCTTGCTCATCCCTGACAGGTCGGCGACGAGCAGCGCGAGCAGCGCGGCGAGCATTAGGACGGCGAGCCGCCCGTCACCGCCCGGCCGAGGCCACCCGGACGCCGGGCCGCCGCGGGTCGGGTGGCCGGCCGCGGCGGTGGCGCGGCGCAGGCCTGCGACCGTGGCGGGGCCCACCATCAGCACCGTGCACGCGAGGTTCGCCCACACCCAGTAGCCGTACGGCCGGATGCCGCCCGCCCCCTGGTGGTAGCGCACCACCAGCAGGCGGTACGCCTCCCACCAGTCGAAGCCCAGCAGGGTGAACGCCAGCGGCACGACGACGGCGCCCGCGGCCAGGAACGGCAGGACCCGCACCCGCCGCCGCCCGAGCAGCAGCACCGCCCCGGCGATCACCGCGGTCAGTGTGAGCCCGTACGAGAGGTAACCGGTCAGTCCGAAGAGGAGACCGGAGCCGAGCGCGGCGGACCTCGGCCGGTGCCCCGTCACCGCGAGGGCCAGCAGCGCCACCGCCCAGGCCGCGACCGCCGCGAAGTAGCCGTCGGCGGAGGTGCCCGCCCACACGGCGGCCGGCGCGAGGACGAGGAAGGGCGCCGCACGCCGGGCGAGGACCTCCCCGGCCATGGCGCGGACGGTCACCAGCACCGCCGTGCAGGCCGACGCCCCGACCGTGACGCACCAGACCCCGGCCCACGCCCCGCCGCCCAGTCCGACACGGTCCAGCAGGACGAACGTGAGGGTCGCCGCCGGGGGATGCCCGGCGACGTGCGGCGGCCAGTGGCCGGGGGAGTGCAGCAGGATGTGGTGGGTGAAGTCCCGCAGGGTGCCCGGGATGTCGTCGAAGCGGTCGACGGCCCGCAGGTACTCGTACCTGGTGGTCAGGCGCCGGGCGACCCCGCGGTGCCAGCCGTCGACGAGTGCGAGTGAGAACGTCCACGCCGTCGCCGTCCCCCACGCGGCACCGAGCAGTGCCCGCCACGGCAGGCGGGCGGCGAGCCGCGGCCCGTACGCCACGACGGCGGCGGCCACCACGAGCGCGGCCGGGGTGCCGGGCCCCAGATGCGGCTCCCAGTACGCGTACAGCGGCGGCCAGCCGACGTGCAGGGTGCCGTCCTCGCGCTCGATGGCGGCACCGACCAGCACGGCCGCCACGACGAGCAGCGCCGCCGCCAGGACGGCGGCCAGGTCACGCAGGAGATCACGGGTCACACCGGCACGCTAGGCGGGGGCACCCCGCACCGGGTTCCTCCACGCGTGGACGTCAGCGTTTCGTCATCGGTTCAAGCCCCCTCCTGCGGGCGGGTGCCGTCCTACGGTCGGGACATGCGCGACCCTCAGCCCTTTGCCTCCCGCGTCTCCCCCGTCGCCCGTGTCCGCCGCGTGTTCTCCCCCGGCTCGCCGTCGTCGCCCGCCTCGCCCGGCTTCTGGCGCAGCCCCCTGCGCGGGCCCTGGTTCACCTCGGTGCTCGGTGTCGTCCTGCTCGCCGGGATCACGGCACTGTTCGTGACGGGACTGCTCTCGTACGCCGCCTACAACCCCGGCCTGTCCCCGGTGAACGACAAGACCCCCGACAAGGGTCTGCTCGGCCTCTACCTCTTCCCGTGGCCGACGGACCCCGTCTGGCTGTACCGCCTCACGCAGGGCGTGCACGTCACGCTCGGCCTGGTCCTGATCCCCGTACTCCTGGCGAAACTCTGGTCGGTCGTGCCGAAGCTGTTCACGCTGCCCCCGGCGCGGTCGCTCGCGCACGGCCTGGAGCGGATCTCGCTGCTCCTGCTCGTCGGCGGCGCCCTGTTCGAGTTCACGACGGGCGTCCTGAACATCCAGCTCGACTACGTCTTCCCCGGCTCCTTCTATCCGCTCCACTTCTACGGCGCGTGGGTGTTCTTCGCCGCGTTCGTCACGCACGCGGTGCTGCGGGTCCCGGCGGCGGTACGCAACCTGCGGCATCCGCGGACGGGGTCGACGGGGACGGGGTCGACGGGGACGGGGTCGACGGGGACGGGGTCGACGGGGACGGGGTCGACGGGGACGGGATCGACGGGGACGGGATCGACGGGGACGGGATCGACGGGGGCAGATGTTTCACGTGAAACACCGCCCGCCGGGGGCGACACTCCCCCGGCCACACCGGAGTTGACACCCTCGGCGACCGCCGTGTCCGGGCAGGGGCTGGTGTCACCGGACCCCGCCTCCCCCACCGTCTCCCGGCGCGGCGCCCTCGGCCTGGTCGGCGGCGGCTCGCTGCTCCTCCTCGTCACGACGGCCGGCCGCAACTTCGACGGGCCGTTGCGCGAGAGCGCCGTACTCGCACCCCACGGCGGCCCCGAACCGGCCTCCGGAGCCGCCGCGTTCCAGGTCAACAAGACGGCCGCGGCGGTCGGCATCGACGCCGCGGAGACGACCGAGGAGGCCTGGCGGCTGGTCGTCACCGGCCGCACCGGGACCGTCCGGCTGAGCCGCGCCGCCCTCCTGCGGCTCCCGCAGCACGGCGCGGCCCTGCCCATCGCCTGCGTGGAGGGCTGGTCGACGTCCGACCAGTCGTGGCGCGGCGTACGGCTGCGCGACCTGGCCGCGCTGGTCGGCCACGGGGACGGCGCGGACGTACTCGTGGAGTCCCTCCAGCGTCACGGCGCGTTCCGCAGGGCGGCCCTGCGCGCCAACCAGGTCGCCGACCCGCGTTCCCTGCTCGCGCTGTACGTCAACGGCGAGCCCCTGACCCCCGACCACGGCCACCCCGCGCGCGTCATCGTCCCGGCGGCGCCCGGCGTGCACAACACCAAGTGGGTGGCCCGGATGACGTTCGGAGACCTGTGATGCGCACCCCCCGGCGGTTCCCCGTCGGCAGCCCGCCGCAACTCCTGCTGCTCGGCTGCTCGTTCACACTCGCCGCCTACGCGGCGGTGCGGCTGCTCGCCGACGACTGGCTCGGGGTGGCGGTGTGGTTCGTGGGCGCGGCGCTGCTGCACGACCTGGTGCTGCTGCCGCTGTACGTGGCGGCGGACCGGGCCGTCGGCGGGGCGCTCGGCGCGGCCGGCCGCCGGGAGTGGCGTGCTCACGTCCGCGTCCCGGCGGCGCTGTCGGGGCTGCTCCTGCTGGTGTGGTTCCCGCTGGTCAGCGGGCGGGTCGCGGGCCGCTACGCGTCCGCCACGAGCCTGTCGGGCGACGGGTTCCTCGCCCGGTGGCTGCTGATCACCGCGGTGCTGTTCACGGGCTCGGCGGTCCTGCTCGTCCTGCGGACGTCGAAGGCGTCGCGCCGGCGCAGGGCGGCGAAGGAACGCCCGCCCGCGGTCCACTGAGCCTCCGGCCGGAAACCCGCGCGGCGGGCGTGCCGCAGCAGGGCCGGAGTGCCGAGGCGGGCCCAGGGGAAGGGGGTGCCGGCCGCGCCGCGGCCGTCGGCGACCCGCACGTGGACCCGTTCGTCGACGTCCACGGGCGCGCTCTCGGCGATCAGCAGCCCACCGGGGGCGAGGAGCCGGGCGATCCGGCGCAGCAGGGCGCCCGGTTCGCCGCCGATGCCCACGTTCCCGTCGATGAGGAGCGCGGTGCCCCAGCGGCCCTCGCCCGGCAGCGGGTCGAACACGGACCGCAGCAGGGCCTGCCCGCCGATCCGCAGGGCGTGCGCGACGGCGGCCTCGCTGACGTCGACACCGAGCGCCGGGCAGCCGCGCGCCGCGAGCTCGGCGACGAGCCGCCCGGGCCCGCAGCCCACGTCGAGGACGGCGCCCTCGCACCGCCGCAGCACCTCCAGATCCACCGTGTCGGCCTCCGCGCACCACCGCTCCACCTCCAGCGGCAGCAGCCAGCCGTCGCTGCGGTGCAGGAAGAGCGGGCCGCGGCCGGCGCGCAGCGCCTCGGCGTAGGGGTCGGCGCACCAGGCGGGCGCGGCGCTGCCGGCCGGTGCGCTCATCGGCCGGCGCCCGCGGTCAGCCGGGCCAGTTCCGCGGCGAAGCGCCCGTCCGGTGCGCAGGCCGCGACCCGCGCCGCGTCGGGCGCCGTGTCGACGTCCCGCAGCACCGGCAGGTCCCGTACCCGCAGACCGGCCGCGGTGAGCCGGTCCCGCTGCACGGCGCCGGTGACCGCCGTCGACATCGGGACGCCGCGCACCAGTTCCGGGTCCGGTTCGGCCATGCCCAGCGCCCAGAAGCCGCCGTCCGCGGCCGGGCCGAAGCAGGCGTCGGTGCTCCGCCAGTCGACGGTGAGGAGACCGGGTGTCACCTGGGGGGTGTCCATGCCGATCAGCAGGGCCGGTCCTGCGCAGCCCGCGAACGCGTCGGCGAGGCGCTCGTCGAGGCCGCCGGCGCACTGCGGTACGACGTCGAAGCCGGGCGGCAGCCAGGGGCCGGGCGTGCCGTCCAGCACCAGGACGCGGCGCCGCGCCGGGGCGGCCAGCACCGCGTGCAGGGTGTCGGCGAGCGCGGCCCCGGCGAGCGCCGCCGCCTCCTGTGGGGTGAACGGCGGGGTGAGCCGTGTCTTCACCCGGCCGGGACGCGGCTCCTTGGCGATGACCAGCAGGGTGGTGGCGCGGGCGGTGTTCACCGGGCGCCGCCTCCCTCGGCAAGGGGCACCGGGGCAGGCGCCGGCGCCGGTTCGGCGAGCACCCGGCTCATGTCGCGGACCGCCTGCCAGGTGCCGCGCCAGGTGCCGGTCACCTTGGAGGCGCCGCTGCGGGGCAGATACGGCACGTCGTGCTCGGTGACGCGCCAGCCGGCGTCGGCGGCGCGGACGACCATCTGCAGGGGGTAGCCGCTGCGCCGGTCGGTGAGTCCGAGGGCGAGCAGCGGGGCGCGGCGGGCGGCGCGCAGCGGGCCGAGGTCGTGCAGGCGCAGGCCGGTGCGGCGGCGCAGCATCCGGGACAGGACGAGGTTGCCCGCACGGGCGTGCGCCGGCCAGGCGCCCCGGCCCCGCGGGCGCCGCCTGCCGAGGACCAGGTCGGCGCGGCCGTCCAGGACCTCGTGGACGAACGGCACGAGCAATGACGGGTCGAGCGAGGCGTCGCAGTCGCAGAAGCACACGACGTCCGCCGTGGCCGCGGTGAGCCCCGCGTGGCAGGCGGCGCCGAAGCCGCGGCGCTCCTCGTGGACGACGCTCGCGCCGAGTGCGCGGGCGAGGTCCGCGGAACCGTCGGTGGAGCCGTTGTCCACGACCAGTGCGCGCCAGCCGGGCGGGATGCGGGCGAGGACCCAGGGGAGGGCCTCGGCCTCGTTCAGACAGGGCAGGACCACGTCGACGGGTGCCGTGTCCGTGGCTGGTGCCGTTTCCGGTTCCGGTGCGGGAGAGGTCGTCACGGGTTTCACCCTACGAACGCAAATGGGGCGAAGCGGACTCCGGCTCCTTACGAAACACGGACGTCCGTGCGTCCGGGCCGCTCGGGGGCGGCGCCCGGACCCGCGCGGTGCGACGCTGGCGGCATGGAGCAGCAGCCGTACGAGTCACCGGGTCCCGGCCGGGGCGCGCGGGTCCTCGTCGTCGACGACGACCCCACCGTGGCCGAGATCGTGTCCGGTTACCTGGACCGCGCGGGTTACGCCGTGGACCGGGCGGGTGACGGCCCCGAGGCGCTCGCCCGGGCCGCCGCGCACCGGCCCGACCTCGTGGTGCTCGACCTGATGCTCCCGGGGATGGACGGCCTGGAGGTGTGCCGGCGGCTCCGGGCGCGCGGGCCGGTGCCCGTCGTCATGCTCACCGCCCGCGGGGACGAGGACGACCGCATCCTCGGCCTGGAGGTGGGCGCCGACGACTACGTCACCAAGCCCTTCAGCCCGCGTGAGCTGGTGCTGCGCGTGGAGTCCGTACTGCGCCGCACCGGGCCGGCCGCGGGGGTGCGCCCGCTGCGGTCCGGCGGTCTCACCGTCGACCCCGGAGCCCGCCGCGCCACCAAGGGCGACTCCGAACTCGCGCTCACCGTAAGGGAGTTCGACCTGCTGGCGTTCTTCCTGCGGAATCCCGGCCGGGCGTTCGGGCGGGAGGAGCTGATGCGCGAGGTCTGGGGCTGGGACTTCGGTGACCTGTCGACCGTCACGGTCCACGTCCGCCGCCTGCGCGGCAAGGTCGAGGACGACCCCGCCCGCCCCCGCCTGATCCACACGGTGTGGGGGGTGGGCTACCGCTTCGAGGGCCCCGCCGTCCCGGTGAACCCCCAGGACACGGGGGAACCCGCCCCGGCCCGCGGAGAACCCGCCCCGGGCATCGGCGAACCCGCCCCGGCCCGCGGAGAACCCGCCCCGGCCACTGGCGGACCGGCCCCGGGCACCGGTGGACCGGCCCCGGGCACCGGCGGACCCGACCCGGCCGCCCCCGCCCCCGGGAAACCCGTCCCGCCCGCCCCCGTCCCCGACGTGCCCCGTCCAGACGCCTCCGTCCCCGACGTACGCCCCCCGAACGCCCGCACCCCCGGCGGACCCGTCCCCGCCGCGCCCCCGCAGGAGCCGTAAGCCATGCGCGACATGCTGCTCATCGCCCTCTTCGCCTTCCTCGGGGCCGCCGCCGCCGGGCTGTTCGGGGCGGGCGTGCTCCGGCTGATCCGGCGGCGCTCGCTCACCGCGTCCCTCGCGGTGGTCGCCGCAGTCGCCGTGACCGCGATGCTCGCGGGGACCCTCGCCGTCGCGTGGGCGATGTTCCTGTCCCCGCACGACCTGACGGTGGTGACGACCGTCGTGGCGATGGCGGCCGTCGTCTCGCTCGCCACCGCGCTGCTGCTCGGCCGCTGGGTCGTCGGCCGCAGCCGGGCCCTCACCCTCGCCGCCCGCTCCTTCGGCGACGGCGGTGCCTTCGCCGCCCCCGACGGCGCGGCCACCGCCGAACTCGCCGCTTTGAGCCGCGAGTTGCAGACCACGAGCAGCAAACTCGCCGCGTCCCGCGAGCGCGAGCGCGCCCTGGAGACATCGCGGCGGGAACTCGTCGCGTGGATCTCGCACGACCTGCGCACCCCGCTGGCCGGGCTGCGGGCGATGTCGGAGGCGCTGGAGGACGGGGTCGCCGCCGACCCCGCCCGCTATCTGCGCCAGATCCGTACCGAGGTCGAGCGACTGAACGGCATGGTCGGCGACCTGTTCGAACTGTCCCGCATCCACGCCGGAACCCTCGCCCTCTCGCCCTCCCGGATCTCCCTGTACGACCTCGTCGGCGACGCCCTCGCGGGTGCGGACCCGCTGGCCCGCGAGCACGGCGTACGGCTGGTGGGGGACCGCGTCGAACCGCTGCCGGTGGAGGTGGACGGCAAGGAGATGAGCCGCGTGCTGGGCAATCTCCTGGTCAACGCGATCCGCCGGACCCCCGCCGACGGGACGGTCGCGGTGGCCGCGGAGCGCTCACCCGAAGGGGTCGTCCTCTCCGTCACGGACGGCTGCGGCGGCATCCCCGAGGAGGACCTGTCCCGCGTCTTCGACACGGGCTGGCGCGGCACCCACGCCCGTACTCCCCCGGCCGGCGCGGGTCTCGGCCTCGCCATCGTGCGGGGCATCGTGGAGGCCCACCGGGGCCGCGCCGCCGTGCGCAACGTCTCCGGCGGCTGCCGCTTCGAGGTGACGCTCCCGGCGCCGGCGGCACCGCTCCCGGCAGCGGAGTCGCGGGCGTAGGACGGCGCACGCGACGGGCGGGCGGGGGCACTTCCCGCCCCCGTGCGATCCCCTCTTCGCACGCGCAGCGGTTACGGTGCTGCCGTAGGTGATCGATGGGGGAGGGAACGATGCCCGGAACCGTGCTGCTGCTCGCGGCCTCGCCGGTGGGCAAGGGGTGCCTGGTGGACGCGGTGTCCGTGCTCCCCGTCCTCGCGGCCGTGGCGCCCGCCGTGCTGTCCGGCGCCGACACGGCGAACGTGGTGGAGCTGGCGGACCCGCTGGAGCCCCAGTCCGTCCTGACCCGGCTGCGCGCCGCGGCGACGTCCTCGGGCCCGCTGACGGTCTATCTCACCGGCCAGCTCCAACTCGACCGCAGGCAACGGCTGCCGCACCTCGCGCTGGCCCGCACCACCCCCGCCACGGTCCGCTACACGGCGTTCCCCTGGCACTGGATCCGTGAGGAGCTGCGCCTGCGCCCGCCGGGCACGACCACCCTCTTCGCCGACCTGCACGCGGACCCGGAGGCCTGGCAGGCGCTGGCGTCCCAGCCGCTCACCGCGGGCCCGGGCGTGAGCCTCTACGGGCGGATCGCGCCGCCGCCGCCCCGCCGCACGGTGGCGGCCCCGGGGTACATGAAGTCCCTGGCCACGATCCTGCGCAGCGGCCACCGCCCCGAGCCCGCGCAGCTGCACCAGCAGGCGCTGACACGGGCTCTTGCGGAGGGCGACGCGCCCGGTGTCGTCCTGGCGGCGGAGGGCAGGGCGCCGGCGGCTCCCGACCCGCACGCGGCGATCACCGCGGCCGTGCAGGCGGGCCGGCACGGGGAAGCGGACGCGCTGGCCGCCCAGTGGGAGCGGACGGCCGTACGTGCCCACGGCCCCGGGTCCGAGCAGGCGTTGCACTGGATGGAGGTGCGGGCCGATCTGGCGATGTTCGCCGGGGACCCCGTGCACAGCTGCCGGGCCTGGCTCGCGGTCGCCACCGCACGGCTGGGCGCCGGACAGTCCCCGGACGCGCCCGCCGTGGAGTCGGCCGCCGACCGCGCCCACCACCAGTGGGGCCGTATCGAGGACGCGGCCCGGGCCGGTGAACTGGCCGCCGCCCTGGCCGACTTGCGCGGTCGCGTGCCGGGCCGCCGGGAGGGCGCGCTGCGGCACATCCAGCAGCACCTGGACGAACTCCGCTCCGCGCAGCTCGCGCGCTGACCCGTGCGGTGCCCCCGGCAGGGGCTACCCCTGACCGGCGAACTCCCGCATGCCCTCCTCGAAGGAGACCTCCGGCTTCCAGCCCAGGTCGGCCCGCAGCCGGGCCGAGTCCGCCGTGATGTGGCGGACGTCGCCCAGGCGGTACTCGCCGGTGACCACGGGGTCGGGGCCGCCGTGGGCCCGGGCGAGGGCGAGGGCCAGTTCGCCGACGGTGTGCGGATCCCCGCTCCCCGTGTTGTACGCGGTGAACGTGCCGTCGGGCGAACCGGCCTCCAGCGCGCGCACGTTGGCCGCCGCCACGTCCCGTACCTGGACGAAGTCCCGCCGCTGGCCGCCGTCCTCGAAGACCCGCGGGGACTCGCCCCGGGCGAGCGCCGAACGGAAGAGCGCGGCGACGCCCGCGTACGGGGTGTCGCGGGGCATGCCGGGGCCGTAGACGTTGTGGTAGCGCAGCGACACCGCCCCGCCTCCGGTGCTCCGGGCCCACGCCGCCGCCAGGTGCTCCTGCGCCAGCTTGGTCGTCGCGTACACGTTGCGGGGGTCCGCGGGGGCGTCCTCGGCGACCAGCCCCGGAGCCAGGTCGTCGCCGCACACCGGGCACGTCGGCTCGAAGCGGCCGGCGGTCAGGTCGGCCTCCGCACGGGGGCCCGGGCGCACCACCCCGTGGCGCGGGCAGTCGTAGCGGCCCTCCCCGTACACGACCATCGAACCGGCGAGCACCAGCCGCCGTACGCCCGCGCCGGCCATGGCCGTGAGCAGCACCGCCGTGCCGAGGTCGTTGCGCGAGACGTACTCCGCGGCGTCGGAGAAACCGTCGCCGAGGCCGACCAGCGCCGCCTGATGGCACACCGCGTCCACCCCGGACAGGGCGTCCGCCACGGCCGCCCCGTCGCGCACGTCCCGGCCCTCCCGCAGGTCGTACACGACCGCCTCGTGCCCCCGGGCGCCCAGCGCCGCGACGATCTCCGACCCGATGAACCCGGCTCCGCCGGTGACCAGTACCCGCATGCCGCCCACGCTAGGGGCGCGGCGTCCCGGCGTCCCGGACCGCGCGCCGCACGTCACCACTCCGTAAGACCGGGGCGCACAGGGGGAGTGGGTCGGGCCGGGGGCCGCGCCCTCGCCGCTCTCCTCGGCGGGCCGGCCGACGACCAGGAGCGTGCCGGACCAGGTGTCGCGGCCCGCGGCGAGCGCCTCCGCCGCGCCGGTCAGCCAGGTCACGTGCAGATCGTGACCGCAGGCGTGCATGACGCCGTGGTGCTCGGAGGCGTACGGCAGTCCGGTCTCCTCGGTGACGGGGAGCGCGTCCATGCCGGCGCGCAGCAGGACGGTCGGCCCGTCCCCGTTGCGCAGCAGCCCGGCCACGCCGGTCGTGCCGATGCCCTCGGCCGTCTCGTACCCGGCCGCGCGCAGCCGTCCGGCGAGTGTCGCCGTCGTGCGGTGCTTGCGCAGCGACAGCTCCGGGTGGCGGTGCAGGTCCCGGTAGAGGTCCTCCGGGGCCGGGACCGGGAGATCGGCGGTGACGTCCAGCGCGGTGCGTGCGGCGGCAGCGGTCACGGCGTCAGCGCAGGGGGCGCCGGGTGCGTACGGCAGAGGTGTGCGGGAAGTCCCCCCGGGCCCGGTGAAGTCCCCCCGGGGCCCGGTGGGTCAGGGCGTCCGCGACGCCGACGCGTGGGCGGTGCCCGGCGCGTGGGAGGCATCCGGCACCCGGGCGGCATCCGGCACCCGGGCGGCATCCGGCACCCGGGCGGCATCCGGCACCCGGGCGGTGTGCGGCGCCGCCGGGGGACCGTCGGCCCTGGCCGGACCGGCGTTCGCGGCGGTCACCAGCGCGGCCACGGCGACGACCCCGGCGCCGAAGCCGCGGACGTGGCGGTCGGACAGGCGTCGGAGCACGGCGACCTCACAACAGCGGCATATTAAGCACGTTTAATACACCACTTAACGTAGAGCCATTCACAGGCCAAGGGCAAGGCGCATCAGGGGAGTTGTGCGAATGCAGGAACCCTGCTCGGCGTAACGCGCCGCAATGGCATGCTTAATTCATGGCGGAGCGCGACGACCCGGGAATCATCGGGCGCAGGGTGCAGCAGCTGCGGATGAAACGCGGTCTGACACAGAAGCAGCTGGCGGAACCGGCGTACACGCCCGCCTACATCTCCACCCTGGAGGCCGGCCGGGTCCGCGCCTCGGAACCGGCGCTGCGGCACATCGCCGGACGTCTCGGCGTGGCGTACGACGAACTGGCCACGGGCCGCCCCGCCCACCTCGCCACGGGCCTGCGGCTCCGCCTGACGGACGCGCGGCGGACCCTGGCGACCGGCGAGGCGGAGGTGGCCGCCGAGCAGTACGGCACGCTGCTCGCCGAGGCGCAGACGCACGGGCTCGTCGCCGAACAGGCCGCCGCCCTGCTGGGACTCGGCGAATGCGCCCTGGAGACAGGGGACCTGGAGGTCGCCCGCACCCGCTTCGAACAGTCCGAGCAGCGCCTGGGGGACGCCCCGCTGCCGCAGCGGGTCCCGGCCCTGCGCGGCCGGGCCGTCTCCCACTACCTCGCGGGCGAACTCCGCTACGCCTGCTACCTGTTCGAGTCCACGCTCGACGAACTGAACCGCAACGGACTGCACGACCCCGACGCGCTCCTGCTCCTCTACACGGGTGTCATAGCCCCGTACATGGACATGGGCGCCCACGCCCGGGCCGCCCAGGCCGCCGAGTTCGCCCTCGCCCTCGCACCGCGGGCCGGCGACCCCGCGCTGGTCGCCCGCATGCACCGCTCCGTCGCCCGCACGCTGCTCGCCGAGGGCCGGACCGCCGAGGCCGACGCGTCCCTGGCCAAGGCCGCCGAGCTCTACCGCCAGCTCCAGATCCGTACCGAACTGGCCAACTGCCACTGGATGCGCGGCTACCTGTACGCACAGAACGGCGAACTGGAGCGAGCCGAGTCCGAGTTGAGGCAGGCGCAGACCATGCTGTCCGCGAAGCGGGCCGCCCTCTACACCAGCCAGGTCAACGTCGAACTGGCCGACGTGCTGCACCGGCGCGGCAAGTCACGGGAGGCGGCCGCGCTGCTGCGCGAGGTGCTGGGGGACCTCAGCTCCGAGCGCGGCGCCGTGCACTCGGCGGGCGCCCACCGTCTCCTCGGCATCATCGCCGAGGACGCCCGCGACACGGAGGCGGCCGAGGAGCACTACGTCCGCGCCATGAGCCTGCTGGAGCGGGCCGGCGCGGCGGGCGACCTGGCCGACCTGTGCCGGCTCCTCGGCGACCTGCTCCGCCGCACCGGCCGCATCGAGGCGGCGCTCGACGCGTACCGCACAGGCCTGGGCCACCGCACGTCCCCCGGCACCACAACCCTGGGCGCAGCCCCGGCCCCACCACCGCTCTAGGTTCCCGAGCGCCGGCCGGTTCACCGGCAACCGCTCGGATATGCCGCTGGAAAGAATCCGCTACGACCACCACGCGCCGACCGGACGCGCGCTAAGGTTCCCCCGATGCGCAGTGTGTGAAGCGCGTCACATTCAGCTACGGACAAGAGGTCAGCGGGGGCATCCTTCGCGGCTGTGCATCTGGGGGGCCTCATGCACGAGATGGTCAAGGGCGCCAACATCGGACTGGCGTCCCTGGGTGACGACATCCGCTCGGTGATGGTGAGCCTGAGCTGGAGCAGCCCGACCGGGGAGGGCGACGCGGACGTCTCCGTACTGCTGCTGGGCGGGAACGGCAAGGTGCGCGGTGATGCCGACTTCTACTTCTACAACAACCCTGCCGCGGCCGACGGCAGCGTGCAGCTCCTGGGCAAGGCGCCCACGGCGGACGGCAACGAGGACCGCATCACGTTCGACCTGACCGCGATTCCGCCGGACGTCGAGCAGATCGTGGTGGCGGCCAGCCGCTACCAGGGGGCGGGGTTCGGCGACCTGCACGACGTGCGCCTGACACTGGCCGACGGCTCCGGGGGCGACCTCCTGCGGTACTCCGTCGAGGACGCGGGCCGGGTCAGCGCGCTGCTGTTCGGCGAGCTCTACCGGAGATCCGGGGACTGGAAGTTCCGGGCGATCGGGCAGGGCTACGAGTCGGGCCTGGCCGGCCTGGCCGCGGACTTCGGGGTCGACATCGACGACGCGTCGGAACCGGAGGAGGACGTCACGCCGGAGGCGGCGGTGGCCGTCGTCGAGTCCGAGACCCCGGTCATGGCGGTGACCGTTCCCGCGCAGCCGGTGAGCGGACCGACGGAGACCGTGAAGAAGAGGCCCGGCCGTCCGCGTACCGCGAAGAAGAAGGTCACCCTGCCCAAGGTGGCCAGAACATCCCTGGCGGAGAACGACGCGTGGCGGACGGCGCGGCTCTTTCCGGCCGCCGCTCTCAAGAGCGACCGGGAGCGGGAGACACGGGCGACGTCCGTACTGCTGTCCGTGATGGCGCAGGTACCCGAGTTCGGACGGCGCCTGACCGCCGGATTCGGGGCGCCCGCCGGACGCATGGAGACGTTCACCGAGGTCTCGCTTCCGCACGGTGAGTCACCGAGACGGCCGGACGGCGTCATCCGGGTCGAGCGCGCGGGCAAGCTGTGGACCGCGCTGGTCGAGACGAAGACCAATGGGAACGCCCTCAAGCCCGAACAAGTGCAGGCGTATGCCGACATCGCCGCCCGGCGCGGATACGAGGCGGTGATCACGCTCTCCAACGACGTGGAGCTGGACGGCAGTCCGCTGGTCGACGTGAAGCTGGACGGCCGTCGCAAGAACAAGGTGGCCTGCCGGCATCTGTCCTGGGCGGAAGTGGCGCATCAGGCACAGATGTTGATCCGGCACGAAGGACTGGGCAATGCCGCCCACGCCTGGCTCCTCGAGGAACTCCTGCACTACCTCCAGCACGACAACTCCGGCTGCCACGGCTTCCAGAACATGGGCCCGGCCTGGGTGCCGGTGCGCAACGGCATCGACGGCGAGACCTTGTGCCAGGGCGACCCGCGGGCCACGGAGGTGGTCGAGAGCTGGGAACGGCTGGTCCGCCAGGTGTGTCTGCGGCTCGGCGGCGAGCTCGGACAGAAGGTGCTCCCGGTGCAGCGCACGAAGCGGGGGACCGAGCCACGGGTGCGCCGGGCGGCTCTGGCCGACCGCCTCTGCCTGGACGGCAGGCTCGACGCCGAACTCCGGATCGAGGGCACGCCCGGCATCCTCGCGCTCTGCGCGGACCTGCGAACGGGCAGGCTGCGTACGTCCATCGAGATCGCCGCACCGGAACAGGGGTATCCCCTCAACTGGGCCAAGCGCCTCGTACGGCAACTCGCCGCCGCCCCGGCCGACCTGCACATCGAGACCCTCGTCGAGGGACAGACGGGCGGGCCGCGCGGCACGCTGGAGCGTCTGCGTCCCGAGCCCGCGGACATCGTTCCCAAGAACGGCGCGCAGATCACCGGGTTCCGGCTCTCCCTGTTCCGCGGCATGGGCAACACCCGGGGCAGTGCCGAATCCGGTTTCATCCGCAGCGTCGACGAAGCCGTCGACCGTTTCCACGCCCACGTCATCGCCCACCTGGACAGCCGCCCGCAGCGCACCCGGCAGCCCGCGGAGGCCGCTATCGCCGGGTAGGCAGGCAGGTCTCCGCCGTGCGGTCCGGTCAGCGCGAAGACACACGTCGGAGACGTCCGGCCGGGGTCCGTGCATCTCCGGTCGCGCGCCCCGCATCCGTCCGGCTTGGATCTGTGCCGGTGGGTACCCGTACGCAGACACGCACTCCACGAGACGTGGCTGGTCGGTGTACAGGGCGGAAGGAGGCGGTGGTCGTGCGGTCGAGCAAGGACGGTTGCGGCGCGTCGGATTCCGGCGACGACTCCCCGGACGTCCGTCACAGGCACCAGGGTGACGACCTCCACGGCGAGAGTCCCGACGTCCGTGACCGGCAGTGGGGCGGCGACCCCTACGGCGAGGGGACCGGAGCATCCCCCGGTCCCGGTCCCGGTCCCGGTCCCGGTCCCGGCGCCGAGCGCGGGGCACGCGCGCCCTCCCGGCCCGGCCCGGAACCCGGGGGAGACATGGACCCCGGCGGCGGGACCCACGACGACGGCAGGAACACGGCCGGGGGAGCGACGCCGGGCACCGGCTCCGATCCGGGGTCACAGGCCTGGACGTTCCTGGACCCGCTGCCCGAGTCACCCCTGGACCCGGCGTCCGAGTCGTTCCTGGACCTGCCCCCCGAGTCACCCCTGGACCCGGCGTCCGAGTCACTCCTGAAGCCGCCCCCCGAGTCGGCTCCGGGCCCGGGGTCCGAGTCGGCGCCCCCGTCCCGCCAAGAAGGTCCGGAAGCCGGATCCTACCCGGGTGGGCACCCCGGTCGGCGGCCGGGTGCCGCGCCGGACTTCGGGGCGGCCTCGGCCGGAGAGTCCGCGGACGCCGACTTCGAGGTCGCCGTGGCGATCGCCGACGCCGTCTGGGACGTGCCGCTCGAGGAGCTTCCGGGGCGGCTGTGCGCGGCGGCGGTCGCGCTGCTCCCGGTCAGCGGCGCGAGCATGTCGCTGCGCAGCGACGGACTGCCCGTGCGGCTGGGCGCGAGCGACGAGACGGCCGCCCGGGTCGCGGACGTACAGGGCACATTGGGCGAGGGCCCCTGCCTGGACGCCGCCTCGGCCGGCGCCGCCGTCATCGCCCGCGACCTGACGGGCGGTGCCGACGCCGGCCGCTGGCCGGTGTTCGCCGAGCAGGCCACCGGTGAGGGCGTCCAGGCGGTGTACTCGCTTCCACTGGGCGACAACGAGGTGTGCGTCGGCACACTCGACCTCTACCGCGACTCCCCGGGCGAGCCGACCCGGCGCGAGCTGAACACCGGGCACCTCGTGGCCGGAGTCGTGACGGTCGCCCTGATGTCACTGCCCCGCGGGGAGTGGACGGCGGTCCGCGAGGACTCGTGGCTGAGCCGGCTGACCCCGGACCACGACGAGATCCACCAGGCCATCGGCATGATCATGGCCCAGCTCGGCATCGGCCCCGACGACGCGCTGGCCAGGCTGCGCGGGTACGCGTTCGCCCACAGCCGTACGGCGGGGTCGGCGGCCCGCGAGGTGCTGGCGCACCGGAAGCGGTTCCACCGCGAGTAACGCGGGGGCTCGGTGGCCCCCCGGGGACGGCGGAGGCCCCCGGGACCGGCGGAGGCGTCAGCGCTGACGCGTGGACGGCGCCCCGGCCGACCGCGCGGCCAGCACGTCCTTCAGTCGCTGGGTGCCGCGTTCGGCGGCCTGCCGGGTGGACGCGTCGTCGGTGCCGTAGAGGCCGCCGTCGGTGAGCACCAGGGCACTGTCACCGACGCGTACCGCCACGACGTCCAGGGTGAGCGTGGCGGGGATCTGCTCGACGTCCCCGGCCACGGTCATCCGCAGGCCCTGGCGCGCGTCGCCCAGCCCGGGGACGGGCAGGTCGGCGACCTGGACCGCCCTCCCGGCGCCCTTGCCGTCCGTGGCGGTGAACTCGCCGCACCGCGCAGGCAGGCCCCGCAGCCAGTCCATGGCGGTGTCCAGGTGGCCCCGCCCGTACGCCGCGACGACGTGGCGCAGCTGGGCACCGTTCTCGGTGTCGTCGAATCCGGCGACCGCCCGCCCGCCGGAGGGCTCGCCCAGCAGGTTGTCCTCGTACAGGCCGTCGAGGAGCCGCCGGCAGTCCGGCTCGTCGACGGCGCCCTTGAGGAGGGCGTCGTGCCAGGTCGCGGCGCCCTCGGTGGGCGCCCACCGTGTGCCGAGGTCGCCGAGGACCAGCCGCGCGTTCGCGGCCTGCACGTCGGTGAGCGCGCCCGCGGCGGCGGGAGCCGCGGGATCCTTCTTCCCGGCGGGTGACGCGGAGACCGCCGGGTCACCCGCTCCCGCGTACGTACCGCCGCCCCTGCCGGTGCCGCCGCCCGCCGAGCAGGCCGCGCAGGTCAGCAGGGCGCCCGCTGCCAGGGCGGCGGCGAGAACGCGGGGAAGTCGGTGCATGGCGGTACCTCCAGCGCGGTTCCGGGCGGTTGCGTCCCGGGCGGACGGGCGGGGCGTCCCGGGCGGACGGACCGCCCGGTCCGGACGCCCCGGACGCCCCGGGTACCGGTCGTGCCCGTCTGCCTCAAGGCACCACTCCCCGTGCGCACCCACCACCGCGCCGGTCCGTACGGGTGATGTACGAGTGACGTGGGCTACACCGCCGGAACCCGGCCCCGTGTCCGGTCCCGCACTTCCCGCACCGCGCTCGGCGTTGCGGCAACTGGGGACCGCGGGCGCGCCTCCGGCGAGGCGCGCTGAATATCTGTCGCGACGAAAGCAGAAATCGACGGGATGCGCCGATAGGTTTTGTTATTTGTCCGGACGGGGTGACATAGTGGTCCGCCCTCCTCGGCTGCTGCCGTGCTACTGTCGATTTCAGTTGCAGTTGTGGTTCCCAAAGTCTTGGAGCGCAACCTTCCGGTCAATACTGGGCGGTTCGCTTCTGCATTCCGGTGTTTTATCTCCGGACGGGGCAATCATCGCGGCGACCGCGGGTCCGCACAGTGCGGGCCTTCGAGCACTGCTCCCGTAAGGAGATTTGACATGGCTACTGGTACCGTGAAGTGGTTCAACGCTGAAAAGGGCTTCGGCTTCATCGAGCAGGACGGCGGCGGCGCTGACGTCTTCGCCCACTACTCGAACATCGCCACCCAGGGCTTCCGTGAGCTCCAGGAAGGCCAGAAGGTGACCTTCGACGTCACGCAGGGCCAGAAGGGCCCGCAGGCCGAGAACATCGTCCCCGCCTGATCTGGGACACGGCTGACGCCTGACCCCCGGGTCGGCTGAAGCGTTTCGGGTGGCCGGGACCTGCACCAAGGGGTGCGGGTCCCGGCCACCCGCTTTTTCGTTTGCCGGGCCTTTCCGAGTGCGGCATTCCGGCGTCGGTCCCATCCCGCCGGTTCCGTTCCGGTGTCCGGATCAGCACCGAATTTCGCCCCGCGGAGGCACCATGCGTTGTGTGATCGCCCGATTCCCCTTCGATCTCATCAAGAGCGAGGTGGAGCACTCCATGGCGAGTGTCCGGCCCGAGCCCGTCACCGGCGCGTCCGTGACCGTCGGCTCGCACACGTACCCCGTCAAGCAGGTCGGGGAAGTGATCACCAGGCAGGACCGCCGCGACTTCACCGAGTCCGAGGTCGCCCGCGCGCTCACCCGGCTGGGATTCACCTGCCGCCCCGCCGCCGCACCGGCCGCCCCCGCGGCGCCCGGCTGGACCGAGACGGCGTAACCCGAGCAGCGACCTCCGCCGGTACGGACGCGGCGGCCGCCCACGCGGCGGCCGCCCACGCGGCGGCCGGTGCGTCGACGGCTTTCCCCGATCGGTCCGTGCCCGCGTGCAGCGGTGCAGTTTCCCGCGCGCAGGGCCCGTTGACCACGAACCACCGACGTGACGCACCGTCGGCGTGTTTCCGCTGACCGCGCGGCCCGGTGTGCCCGCCCACCGGAGCAACGGAACGCCCGCACGGGGGAGCGTCCGGAGCGCGCGAGCCCCGGAACAATCGGTTCCCTGTGCGGACCTCAGGTGATGACGCGTGAAGTACATGCGCGTTCAACAAGGTTGACAGTGATCACGCGGTGATCGACGATGTGCTCGCACTGCGGCACACGTGACCAGTGAGCCCGGTGTTTCCACCACCCGCGATCCCCGGTGCGGCCGGCCTCCGGCCTGCTTCGTGCTGCCCGCTGCCGTCGTCCGGGTCTCGCAACTCACGATGGGATCCGCATGTCCATAGCGAGACGTGTCACGATGCGCTGCCTGCTGGGGACGGGCGCCGTCGTCGTCGCCCTCTCCGCCGGCACGACCAGCGCGTGGGCCTCCGGCACGCCGGGCGGCGACGGCTGGGAGAAGTCCGGTCGCGCCTACACGTCCGGGCAGGGTCCCGGCACGGTGACCGAGACGGATCGCTGCCAGTTCTCCCTGGACGGCACCGAGTTCGCCGACTCGGTCCGGGTCGACGACCTGAACCTGCGGCCCACCGAGGACGGCAAGGTCCACATCAAGGTGCGGACCGCACAGGACGCGACGACGTGCACCGCGTCGCTCGCCGCGTACCGGACGCACGGCGCGACCTTCAAGACGTCCGGTGTCCAGGTCTTCCACGACTTCGACACGGTCACGGTCAAGCAGGGTGAGACGGACTCGCTGGACATCTCGGTGCCGGACGCGGGCTGCTTCGCGCAGGTCGACCTGTACCGGGGCAAGGTCAGGTTCGACGGCAGGGCCGACGCGAACGACGGCTTCGAGCACGGTGACGTGCCGCAGGGGCCCGACCGCCCGGTCATCAAGGACAAGCTGATCGCCGCGTGGAACGGCGGCACGAAGGACTGCACGTCCCAGACGCCGGACACGCCGGCCACCACCCCGCCCGCCTCCACGCCCCCGGCGTCGACGGCCCCCGCGTCGGCCCCGCCCGCGTCCACGACCCCGTCGGCGCCGGAGACGGAGTCCACGCCGTCCGCGGCGGAGTCCACCACGGCCGCGGCGCCCACCCCGAACGGCGGCGAGTCCACCCCGGCGGGTGACCTCGCCGAGACCGGCGGCGGCAACACCCTCCCGATCGCGGGCGGAGCCGCGGCCCTGCTCGCCGCCGGTGCCGCCATCGCCGTGGCCACCCGTCGCCGCACGGCCAAGTCCCGCTCCTGACCCACGCGTTCCCGCTCCCTGCCCCGCGTTCCCCGTCCCCGCCCCAAGGGCCCGGCGCTCCCGCTCATCGGGCGCCGGGCCCTTCCCGGTCCCCGGCGGTGGCCGGCGCCCGTGCGGCCCGCGACCCGTCGGCCGGGCGGCCGGTCGGCCGGACTCACCCGGCACGACCGCACAGAGCGGGGTAATTTGTCGGTGTTTCGGGAGATCCGTGCGTTCTGGCCGGCAGGGGTGGTGAAGGGTGGACGAGGCGAGGACCCTGGGCGTCCGGACCTTCGGCACCGGGCGGCGGGCGCCGTCACCGGGGCCCGCCGCCGCACGGCCGCCGACGGCGGGCCGCGGCTGGCCGGCCCTCGTCGCGGGCGGCTTCACCCTCGCCCAGCTGATCCTCGTACACCCCTGGATGGGCCTCGGCTGGGACGAGGTGGTGTACGTCAGCCAGGTCACCGCCCACCGTCCGGCGGCCTTCTTCAGCGCGCCGCGCGCCCGCGGGGTGTCCCTGCTGGTGGCGCCGGTCGCCACCTGGTCGTCGTCCACCGCGCTGCTGCGGGTCCATCTGGCAGTGCTGTCGGGGCTCGGGCTGTTCCTGGCCCTGCGTGCCTGGCGCGGACTGTTCCCGCCGCGGGTCCTCGCCCTGGCGGGCGCGCTGTTCGCGACGCTGTGGGTGACCCTGTTCTACGGCCCTCAGGCCATGCCCAACTACTGGGTCGCGGTCGGCGCCCTCGCGGCCGTCGGCCTCTTCCTGCGGGCCCGCGCGGGCCGCCTCGACCGGGCCGCGCCGTGGGGCGTGGCGGCGAGCGTCGCGCTGATGGCGTGGATGCGGCCCACCGACGCCGTGTGGACGGCCGCACCCCTGCTCATCTGGGCGGTGTGCGTCCGGAGGTGGAGGTTGTCGGCGGCACTCGGAGCCGGGCTTGCCGCCGGGGCGGGCCAGTGGGTCGTCGAGGCGTACACCGGTTTCGGCGGGCTGGGCGCGCGGCTGGCCGAGGCCGCCGACATCCAGGGCGGCCTCGGCTGGAACATCGCCGTCCTGGACCAGCTGCGCAGCCTGGACGGGCAGGCCCTGTGCCGCCCGTGCGACGGCCCCCTGCCCAGCACGGCGGTGGTGCTGTGGTGGTTCGTCCTGCCGCTGCTCGCCGCGCTCGGTCTCGTCGTCGCCGTCCGGGCCGGGCGGACGCCGGGCACGCTGCTGCCGCTCGTCTGCGCCGCGACCGCCGGGGTCCCCTACCTCTTCATGATCGGATACGCCGCGCCGCGCTTCCTGCTCCCCGTCTACGCCCTGCTCGCGATCCCCGTCGCCGACGGGCTCGTCCACCTGATCACCGCACCGGACCGGGCCGTGCGGCCGGTGACCGCGACGCTGGTAGCACTCGGTCTCGCCGGGCATCTGGCCGTGCAGTACGCGGTGCTGGAGCGCGCCGTCGCGCGCACGACCGCCGCGCACCGGGACTGGGCCCGTACGGCGGCCGAGCTGCACCGGATCGGCGTACGGCCGCCGTGCCTGCTCACCGGCGAGGAGGCCATCCCCGTCGCCTTCTACGCCGGGTGTTCCTCCGCCAACGTCACCGGCCACAACGCCAACATCACCCGGGCGGGCGTCGAGCGGGCCGCGCGGCGGATGCCGGTCGCCGCGCTGGCCGCGCCCGACGGCCGCCCCCCGCCCTACGCCCGCACCTGGCGGCCGCGGCCCGTCGCCGGGATGTACGCCTTCGTCGCGCCCTGAGCCCGGCGGTCAGGCCGGATAGGCGTGCGTCTGGGTGGCCTTGACGGTCGCCCAGACCGGGGCGCCGGGATGCAGGCCGAGTTCGGCGGCGGCGACGGCGGTCAGGTCGGCGGCGAGGGGAAGTTCCCCGGTGAGGTCCGCGCGGATCTGGTCGCCGTGCGTCTCCAGACCGGTGACCCGGCACTGCCACAGGTTCCGGGCGCTGGAGCCGGTCGGGCGGTCCCGGTGGAGCGTGACCGCCACGGGCGGGAAGGCCACGAAGACGGGACCTGACAGGTTTTCGGTCGTGATGATCTCCGGGCCCGCGTCGAGGCGCACGGTGTGGCCGTCGGCCCGGCCCCGGTAGAGGTTGAGGCCGACCAGCTGGGCGATGTAGTCCGTCCGGGGGTGGCGCGCGATGTCGGAGGGGGTGCCCTCCTGCACCACCTGACCGTGCTCGACGACGACCAGCCGGTCCGCCAGCACCATCGCGTCCAGCGGATCGTGCGTGACGAGGACGGCGACGGCCTCGAAGTCGGCGAGATGACGCCGCAGCTGGGCCCGGACGTCGAGCCGGGTTCGGGCGTCGAGCGCGGCGAGCGGCTCGTCCAGGAGCAGCAGCCGGGGGCCGGTCGCCAGGGCGCGGGCGAGGGCGACGCGCTGGGCCTGGCCGCCCGAGAGCCGGCGCGGCCTGGCGCCGGCATGGTCGGCGAGCCCCATCCGCTCCAGCCACACGGCGGCCTGCGCCCGGGCCGCCGCCTTCGGGACGCCCTGGCAGCGCGGCCCGAACGCGACGTTGTCCAGGGCGGACAGGTGCGGGAAGAGCAGATAGTCCTGGAAGACGACGCCCACCGGACGGGACTCGGGCGGCGTCCGGTCCAGCGGCACCCCGTCCAGACGCAGCCGGCCGCCGTCGGAGAGCGGGGTGAGCCCGGCCAGTGCCCGCAGCGAGGTGGTCTTCCCGGCCCCGTTCGGCCCGAGCAGCGCGACGACGTCACCGGGCGCGGCCCGCAGCGCCACGTCGAGCCGGAAGTCCCCGCGCTCCACGACAAGACGTGCGTCGAGACCGGGTGCGGCGCCCTCACCGCGGGCGGTCTCCTCGGCGGCCGTACGGGTGTTGGGCGTGCCGGCGTCAGCCGCGCCGGCTTTTGACCTACCGGCGTCGGCCGCACCGGCTTCAGACCTACCGGAGTTGGGCGTGCCGGAGGCGGCGGGGGTCCCGTCCCCGGCGGGGTCCGCGTCCCTCGTGGGTTCGGCGTCGGTCATGTGGTGGCCGTTCGGTGGCGGTGAGGTCGGGGGGTGGTCATGTGGTCGTCATCCAGCGGTCCCGCAGGCCCGCGAGGACGGCGATCGACACCGCCAGCAGCACCAGGCTCAGTGCGATCGCCGCGGCCGGTTCGTTCTGCAGGGCGAGGTAGACGGCCAGCGGCATGGTCTGCGTACGGCCGGGAAAGTTGCCGGCGAACGTGATCGTCGCGCCGAACTCGCCGAGCGCGCGGGCCCACGCCAGTACGGACCCCGCCGCGATCCCGGGCGCGATCAACGGCAGCGTCACCCGGCGGAACGCGGTGAAGCGGGACGCGCCCAGCGTGGCCGCCGCCTCCTCGTACCGCGGGTCGGCCGCCCGCAGGGTGCCCTCCACGCTGATCACGAGGAACGGCATCGCCACGAACGTCTCGGCGACCACCACCCCCGCCGTGGTGAACGGCAGCGTGATCCCGAAGGCCGAGTCCAGCCACTGCCCGACGACGCCGTTGCGGCCGAGCGCCAGCAGCAGCGCGACACCGCCCACCACCGGCGGCAGGACGAGGGGCAGCGTCACCAGCGCCCGTACGAACCCGCGTCCGGGGAAGTCGGTCCGCGCGAGGAGCCAGGCCAGCGGCACCCCCAGCAGCAGGCTCACCGCGGTGGCCGCGGTCGCGGAGATCAGGGACAGCTGGAGGGCCTGCCAGACCTCCGGGCTGGTCAGCTGGTCCGGGAGACTGCGCCACGGGGCCCGTACGAGCAGGGCCACCAGCGGCAGCAGCAGGAACGTCAGACCGACGAGGGCGGGCAGGAGCAGCGCGAGCGGGGCCCGGCCCAGCGTCCCGGTCCCGGCCGTCCCGCGCCCCGCCCGGGTCACGGCGCCAGGAACCCGGCCGAGGTCAGTACCCGCAGACCGTCGGCGGACCGCACCAGCTCGATGAACGCCTTCGCCGCGGCGTCCTCGCGCGCGTTCTCGAGCAGCGCGATCGGATAGTCGTTGACGGCCTCGGCCGACTCGGGGAACTCCACGCCCTCCACCTTGTCACCCGCCGCCTTCACATCGGTCCTGTAGACGACCGCGGCGTCGGCCTCCTTCAGCTCCACCTTGGTCAGGGCGCTCTTGACGTCCTGCTCGTAGGAGACCGGGGTGAGCTTCAGGCCGGCGGTGTCCAGCGCCTTCTGCGCGGCGGCGCCGCACGGCACGGTCTTGTCGCACAGCACGACCTTGAGGCCGGGCCGGGTGAGGTCCTTCAGGGAGGAGACCTCGTCGGGGTTGCCCGGCAGGGCCGCGATCTCCAGCTGGTTGCGGGCGAAGGTGACCGGGGTGCCGGCGGCGTCCTCGTGGTCCGTGACGAGTGCCATCGTCCTGGGACTGGCGGCGGCGAACACATCGGCCGGTGCGCCGCCGGTGATTCCGGCGGCCAGCGTGTCGCTGCCGCCGAAGTTGAAGGCCACGTCCGTACCGGGGTGGGCCTTCTCGAACTGCCTGCCCAGCGTCGTGAAGCTCTCCTTCAGCGAGGCGGCGGCGAAAACGGTCACCGTCCCGGAGATCTTCCGGGACTCCGGGGCCCCGCCGCCGTCCCCGGAGCCCGAGCCGGTGCCCGAGGAGCAGGCGCTCACGCTCAGCAGTACGGCGGCTCCCGCACCCGCCACCCGCAGGGTCCGGCGAATGCGGCGCGTCCGGCGCGCGGAACGGGTCATCACGGTGCACTCCTCGGGGCAGCTGCCGCGCCCGGCGCTGAACGAGTCAGCCGGGCATACACCGATCATACTTCCGCAGATCCGAGTCATAAGTCTCCTGTCGCATCGCATGAGCTGTCGGATCGGAGCTGAATACGCGCATGTGCGTTTCTACGACTCCGCCGTTCGTCCCGTCCGGCACGCGACGGTCGCTACCCGCGGTCATCTCGGGCGCCGCTACGCGCGGTCACCACGGCGGCAGCTACGCGCGGTCGATGTGCACGCTGGTGGACTTCACGCGGGCCGTGGCCTCCATGCCGACCTCGAGGCCCAGTTCCTCCACGGCCTCGCGCGTGAGCAGGGAGACCAGCCGGTGCGGTCCGGCCTGGATCTCCACCTGCGCCGCGACATCCCCGAGCTTCACCGCCGTGACGATGCCGGGGAAGGCGTTGCGTACGGAGGTGTGGGCGACGTTCTCCTCGTCGTCCCCGGTCCGGGCGAGCTCGACCGAGAACGCCGCGAGATCCCGGCCGTCGACGAGCCGCCTGCCGCCCGCGTCCCGGTGGGTGGCCACACGGCCGGCGTCCGCCCAGCGCCGTGCGGTGTCCGGGCTCACGCCGAGCAGACGGGCCGCCTGTCCGATGGTGTACGACTGCATACGCGCCAACATAGGCGCGAAAACCTGGCATCTGCAAACATCACCCGACGTCGGCAGTCCCCAGTCCCTCCCGACCGCGGGCCCCTCACCCGACGCCCGCCGCCCCGGTGTCCCAGGGCCGTGGCCCGCCGCGCAGGCAGTCGGCGGGCACGCCCCGCCAGGCGTTCTGGGCGCTCGCGTACCGGGGGAAACGCGCCTGGAGCGCGCCCGCCCTCAGGACCAGCCCCAGTCCCGGCCGGGTGTAGACGACGCGTGCCCAGCCCCGTCGTCCCCGGCAGTCCTCCCAGGCCGAGCACAGCGGGTCCAGGACGCTGCCGTCCATGAACGTCACCCTGCGCAGGTCGACGATGAGGAAGAGGCGTCCGATGCCCTGCCGGGCGTCCTCCAGATCATGGGCGAGGTCCGGGGTGGTCGTCAGGTCCAGCTCGCCGCAGGCCCGGATCATGCGGCACTCGTCGAACAGGTCGGGTTGAGCGGCCATCGCCCCAACTCCTCTTTCCCCATCGGTCCGGCCCGTCCCCCACGGGAGGAACCTCGCCTTGCGCAGGGGCTCGGTTGCGCGGAACGGAACTGCGGAGAGGGCCGGGGGCACGGGCTGCCGCAGAACCAGCGTATGGCTCTGACGGAGGGCGAGCCGTGCTCCTCTCGATCTGCCCGAATGAGATCGTCAAGTGACCATCGCTGTTCGACTTCTGGCGATTGGCGAACGATATTCAGCGAGATGCGCGCGAGTGCCGTGCCGCGGGCGGAAGGGGCGTCCACGCGGTGGTCGTCCAGGCCCGGCGTCCGGCAGGCGGAGTAGGGTGAGGAGGCCGAGGACTCGTCGTACGCCGGTGATCGGACCGGTCTCGTCCTCGGCTCACGACGACGCCGGACCTCCCTTCCCCCGGGGCGAGTACCGCTCAGGCCGCTGGTCCACCGCGTACGCCAACTGCCGTACGGCCGCGCGCAGTCGACGCGTCGCGCGCACCGAGCGACGTGTAGGACAGCCCCTTTCGGGCACCGGACCGGACAACCCCTGTGCCCTGCGTGGCAACCGGCTCGGCACCCGGCGCCGAGCGGAGTGAGGTCGTCACCCGACGGTCGCCCCACTCTCCCTGCCGCTCCACGCGATCCACTCTCCCTGCCGCTCCACGCGATCACGCAGCGCACACCCGTACGCGAGGACAGCCCGAGACCCCGGCCGGACCACGCGCCTCGAGGTCGGGGAGGCGTGGCTGTCGACCGGTTCGACCGCTCCGCCCCGCTCGCCCGGCCCGCCCCGAGGCACGCCGTACCCGAGCCCATGGCACGCCCGAGGCGTGCCCCAGACAGGAGCGCCTCCATGGCCACCGCCCTCCAGCCCGTGCCCGCCCAGCCCGCCGCCCGCCTCCGGCTGGCACCGCCCAGCACCTCGCCGCGCCCCATCGACGGGGCATGGTGGCCCCGCTCGCGCGATCTCCTGGCCGAACTGCCGCTGCTGCTCAGCGTTTTGCCCGCCGCTTGGGGACACATCACCGGCGTCACCGTGGACACGGCCATGTGGTCGGCGGGTCCGGGCCGGATGCTCGTCGCCAACCACGTCGTACGAGTGCGCCGGTCCGCGCGCACGCACGGCACGCACACCGTCTGTCTGCTCAGCCCAGGCCGGGGCCGCTGGGACCTGCTGGTCGTGCCTCCGGAGGCCGACGCGGCGGACGCCGAACCGCTGATGACGGCCGCGGCGGCCGGCGCCCATTGACCCGGCGAACGTGCCCTTCGTGCCCGCGGGCGGTGGCCGCTCAGCGCGGTGGTCTGCGGATCCAGACCTCCCGGGTGACCGTCTGGTGGTGGCCGGGACCCACGCCGCTGCCGGGCCGGCCCCCGCCGTGGGGTCCGCTACCGGCGCCGATTCCGGCGGTCGGCACGGCGGGCGGGCCGACCTCGCCGAGCCTCGACCAGCCCCAGGTGTGCAGGGTCCTGGCCGCCGCGTTCGCGTGGCCGTTCTCGTCCGGCCGGTCCACGGTCGCGACGACCAGGTCGGTGTCGAGGCGCGCCAGCAGCCGCTCGGCCAGCCGGGTCGCGATCCCGCGGCGCCGCAGGCCCGGCACGACCATCAGCTCGGCCAGCAGGAACGTCCGTCCCGAGGCGGTGAGTTCCTCGATGTCCGGCGGCAGGCCGCCGCGGAAGCCCGACCACCAGTCGCCGGTGCGGTCGATCCGGTGGCCGTAGGCGCAGCCCACCAGGCCGTTCGTGTCGGCGACCACCATGTCGAAGTCCCGCTGCCGCACGTGCTGTTCGAACTCCCGCAGAAAACTCTGACGGTCGCGGTACTCGGCACCCGCGGCACCGCGGTACGCCGCCACGTGCACGTCCGCGACACCGTCCCGCTGCTGCTCGGCCTGCCACCGGGACAGTCTGCGCAAGTACACCTCGGTCATACGAACCTCCCCCGCCGCGGGCGGACACCCCCCGGACTCGGCATCGTGGCAGTGCGGGCCCGCGGGGTAAACCGGGCGTCGGAGTCAGAGAGGGGCGGCTGCGGCGGCTCGGCCCGTCCCCGCGCGGTCTATGCTGCTGGTGTGGACGTCCCAGACCCCGGCGGCACAACTCCAGTTGGACACGATGCCGACGGGGAGCGGACCTGACGTCCGGTCACCGGACGCGTCCTCCCGCGAACCGAGGCGTCATGCTCCCTTCGTCACGCGCTCGCCGTACGGCTCGAGCCCCTGACTGATGAACGCCGGACGGACGGCACGGATCACTTCGCTCGTGGCCGAACAGGCGGCCATACGTGGCGCGCGGGTCGCTGTCGTCGACGTGTGCACCGCGGCGGTGGCCGCTCTCCCGGTCGGCGGTGCCGGGGTGTCGGCGATGTCGGACACCGAGGCCTGTCATCCGCTGTGCAGCACCGACGAGGTGAGCGAGCAGCTGGAGGAACTGCAGCTGACGCTCGGTGAAGGTCCGTGCCTGGACGCCTTCGCGCTCGGCGTCTGCGTACTGGCCCCGGATCTGCGTGCCGAGGAAGTCCGCGCCCGCTGGCCGGTGTTCGCGGTCTCGGCCGTCGACGCGGGAGCCGGTGCCGTCTTCGCCCTGCCGCTGCAGATCGGGGCGATCAGTCCCGGGGTGCTCGACCTCTACGCGGCGGCCCCCGTCGAACTGGACGCGGAGGAACTCGCCGACGCGCTGGCCTTCGCCGACGCCGCCACGCTGGTGCTGCTGCACAGCGGGGCCGGGGAGCCGGGCGTCCCGTCCGGCGGAGGGCCTTCGTGGGACGGGCGCCTGGAGGACCTCGGCGCGTACCGTGCGGCGATCGACCAGGCGAGCGGCATGCTCACCGTCCAGCTCGGTGTCGGCATCGAGGAGGCGTTCGTACGACTGAGGGCCCATGCGTACGCGAACGGGCGCCGACTCGCCGAGGTCGCGTCCGACGTACTGGCCCACCGGTTGCACATGACCCCGGACGGGCAGTCGTACGACACGAGTCCGGGCGCGGGTCCGGAGCCGCATAGGGAACCGGAACCGGAGCCAAGACCGGGGCCGCATCCGGGACCGGAGCCAAGACCGGGGCCGCATTCTGAACCGGGACCGAGGCCGGCACCGGGGCCGGAAGCGGGTGGGCCCGATGGTGACGACTGACGCCCGGGGACGGACGGCCATGGCTGCCTCTCCGTACGTCCCGCCCCTCCCCGGCGGACCGATTCCGACAGAAGGTGTGCACGATGGATGAGCGGCTCCTCGCCAGGACCTTCGTCGAGTTGGCCGACAACCTGGTCGCCGACTTCGACCTGATGGACTTCCTCCGCCTGGTGACCGACCGCTGCGTGAGCATGCTCGACGCGAGCGCCGCCGGCGTACTGCTGGCGGACCTCGACGGCACCCTCCGCGTGATGGCCGCCTCCGACGAACAGGTGCGCCTCCTGGAACTGTTCCAGCTGCAGAGCGACGAAGGGCCCTGCCTAGACTGCTTCCGCTCCGGCTCGCCGGTCTCGGTGCCCGACCTGTCGGCGCAGGCCGACCGCTGGCCGCACTTCACCGAGGCGGCCCGTCTCTGCGGGTTCGGGGCGGTCCAGGCGCTGCCGATGCGGCTGCGGGACGAGGTCGTCGGCGCGCTGAACCTGTTCCGCGCCACCCCGGGCCCCTACGATCCGGCCGCCACGTCCCTCGCCCAGGCCCTGGCCGACGTCGCCACCATCAGCCTGCTGCAACACCGCTCCGCACACCGCAGCACCGCCCTGAACGAGCAGCTCCAGACGGCACTGAACAGCCGCGTGCTGATCGAACAGGCCAAGGGGAAGCTGGCGGAACGGCAGGGCGTCGACATGGAACAGGCGTTCACCGCACTGCGCAGCTACGCACGTGCGCACAACCGCCGCCTGGCCGATCTGGCCCTGGCCTTCGTCAGCGACTCGGAGCGCCTCCCCGGCCTGACCGACTGACCCGCAAAGCCGCGGCCGGGCCGCGCCGCGCTGCCGCCGGGTGCGCCCGCCGGTGTCCTCCCTGAGCGGAGCGCCGGTCCGGCCCGTGTGCGGTTCGGGGGCCACATGAACCGCGCACCCGCCGCGTAAACGACTCCGGCGGGACACGCCGGAGTCGCCCTTCCGGGCAGTCGCACGTGAGCGTGCGCCACCCGCGTCAATCGTACTGCGACCGGTACGACCGGGGCCCGTACGAACGGGACGGTGCCGGTCCTCGCAGCCCGCCGCCGCCTCACAGGCGCAGCAGTCGCTCCGTGATCTCCCGGTACTGCCGCAGCGCGTTCCGGAATTCCTCCGCCTGCGCCTGGGCGTCCTGGTCCTGCCAGCCCGCCCGCAGCGCCCGCCGCCGTTCCGCCAGCGCGTCCGCGAGCTGTGCGGTGACCTCGTCGAAGGCACTCTCGGCGTCTTCAAGCGCCTCGCGCGGTGTCTCCGCGAAGTCGAGGAGGGCCTGGCGCAGGCGCTGGGAGACCCGGTCCCGCTCCTCGGCGGGGATCAGGGAGTCCGGCCCCTGGGTCCGGCGCGCGGCGGCTCCCGAGTTCTTGTCCGGGGGCTGCTGGGCGCGTGCCTGGTCGTACATCATCGTGTGCCACTTCCTGTGCGTCGCGTCGGCCGAGTGCCACCCGGCCCCTCGGCCGGGTCAGGCCGGGCTCGCGGCGCCCGGTCCGACCCGGGGCCTCGACGCTCATGGCCCGCCCGGCCGGTCTCCACCGTCCCGCCAGTCAACGCCCGGCGGCGCTCCCTGTCAACGAAGCACCGTGACCGGAGAGTTGCGAGGCGACCACGGCCCGGGGGCGGGCAAACCATCCGAAAACTCTCCCCGGGCGGACGCAGCTCGGTGTACTCGGAGAGGAGCGCGCGGGGCGCGGGCCGGCGGGGCGCGGACTCCGCAGGCGCGGGCCGGGGCGCGTGCTAGGGGGGTGCTCGCCGGGGGCGTAGCAGGGCGTCGGCGGCTGCGGGCGGGCCGATGCGCGGGTGTGCGTCTGATCGCTGCCACTGCGAAGGCGGACACCTGGGGTGGACGGACCGAGTCGGCGGACGGCCGGCGCTGCGTACGACCGCCGCGGTGGCTACCTGCTCAGCCGCTGTGGCCGCGCTACCCGGCAACGGCCATGGCTGAGCAACGGCTCGGCTGCACCGCGGCCTACGGTCACGGCCGCTTCGGCCATGCCCGCGCTGCGGCTACGGCCGCCGCATCACCGTCGCTGTGGCCGCGCCTGCGGTCACGGCTTCGGCTGTCGCCGGTCCCGAGGCGACGGCGACGGGGCGCACGAGACCCCCAGGTTCACGGCCTGGGGGTCTCTCCGGCACGGGGCCGAGGGACGGCCCTGACCGCGGTTTGGGTGCTCAGCGCCCATGGGTCGCACGCATGCCCGGGACGGGCGCGTTCGCGTCGTCGGTGAGGAAAGTCTCGTCGTGAGAGCCGTCCTCCCCGAAGTCCGGGGCCTGGAAGGGGTTCGTCGCAGGAGGCGGCGAACCCGCGTCGGCGGTGCGGGGCGCTCCCTCAGGAGCGGAGAACAGCGAGGTCGATTCGACGGGGGATCTCCCATTCGTATTCGTGCGTGGTCTGGAGGGCTGTCGGCGTGCCGTGAACGGGCACGGGGTCCTACAGCTTGCTCATCTTGGAGTACGGACTCATGATCCGCTTCTGTACGGAACCGAAGTCGACGAGCACCGCGATTCCGTCCTCGATGCCGATCACCTGGCCGAGGCCGTACACGTCGTGCGTGACCCGGTCCCCCACGGCGAACTCGCTGACAGGTGGCGTGACCGGGACCTTGAAGGGGCTGGTCGGCAGATAGCGCTTTGCGGCTGGCTTAGTCATCGCCTCCAGTATGCGCCTGCGCGGATCCGGCCGCTGCGTCCTTGGCATGCGATACCCGCCACCAGCGACAGACAGCGCCCGGTTTTCTCTCGACTTGTCCAGATTCCGGCCGGCCGGAGCGGCGGACGAGAGCACTCACACCGCGGGCCGTACGACGGATTTCCCCGGCGGCACGTCGCCCGGTCGTCCGCGCACACTGGGCCCTCTCGTACCGTGGCCCGCTCCTGCCAACGGGACATCCGGCCGTCGAGGGGGCCTGCTCCCGGCCGTCCGCTCGGGTTGGCCTCAGTACGAAGCACCTGCCTGCCGGAGTGATCGAGCGGCGAGCCCTGCCCAGCGTGGTGCCGCATGCCGACCTTCTTACCGACCTCCAATCCCGGCAGGCTCACCGGCCCCGCTGCCCCGCCGCGCGAGCGCCCGACCACGATCCGCAGCGACCTGCCGGCCCTCCTCGTGAACGCGACCGGCGACCCGCGCACCACCTACCGGAGCGCCCGGACCGTACGCCCCGGCCGGCGCTCCCACGGGGCCACGGGCACACTCGGGACGTGGCCGCTCAGGAGATTCGCCGGCCCATCTTCGCGGAGTGCCTGTTGCGGGCCTTGGTGGCCCACCACTCCTCCAGCAGGGCGTGGACGATGTTGACCATCTGCCGCAACCGGTCCGGAGGGGGTGCGGGAGAGGCGAGTACGTCCGAGAAGGACTTGTCGTCCCACGGAAGAGTGACCACCCAGCATTCGTCCGGGTGCCCTGGTCGTTCCACGGTGAGCCCGAACACGAATGTCACTGTGCGGTCGGGGTGGTGCTCGACGGACAGTCGCGTGACGTTGAACATGACTCCGTCGACCGTGGTGTACGAGCGCCCCAGAGCCTGCTCCACCGGCGTCTTCTCCCCAGCCGTCATGCGGCCCTCTCCCTTGCCCGGTGATGCGCCACAACTGGCTACGCCCGCGGCCGGTCAGCGCCGAGTTCATCCACAGTGCCCGGAACGGACGCGAGTACGACCAGATCACGGAGATGTTCACCGACCTCTACCCGGATGCGGCCGTACCGAAGAACGCGGGGCGCTGGATCGGTGCGGTGCGGCAGCTCACTTGCCGACTTCTGGCCCGTACTGCGGTGCTGCCCACGCTGGGTGAGGATCTCCTGGACCTGCCAGGCACGGTCGTAGGCAATCGTCTCCGTGGTGTCGGTACAGCCCCTTACAGTGAGCTGATCGTTTTCCGTGGCGGATACGCCGGGAGCGGTTCTCAGGAGAGACAGTCAAGGGGGGCAAACTGATGTCCATTTTCCGCGCGGGACGGATTCGAAGACGTGCCGCGGCGGGGCTGTGCGGAGCGGCACTGACCGCCTCGACGCTGCTCACGCCCACGGCAACGGCGTCGGAAGGTGAACCGGCCGCGACAGGGACGGTTGCGCCGGCGGAGGACGTGGCTTCCCCGACCGGGCGGAGCGCCGAGCTGGCGGACCGCGGGCGCGTCGAGCTCATCGGCGGACGGGACATCCGGGTGACGGCGGACGCGGCAGGCGCCGCCGACGCGACACGCTATTCCGTCGCGTCGTTGAACGGCACGGTGTCCGTGCAGCCGACCGGGAAGTCCACCGCGGACCGTCCGACCGCGAAGCTCCGGTCGACGGCGCGCCCCGAGGACGCCCCGGGCGTTCCCACGACGACGTACGCTGCCGCGTCGACGTACTCGGTCAAGCTGAGCATCACGAACGCAGACGTCCGGTCCAAGCTGTTCTACGTCTGGAACCGCAGGACCTGGACGTCGTACGCCGTCGACAGCGACACCGCGGGCGGCTCGTCGACCGTGAAGCTGCCGCCGGGTGACTACTTCTCGGTCGCGCTGCACAACGACTGGCAGGAGCCGAGCTACCTGCTCACCCGTACCTTCACGGTCGGCTCGGCCGCCAAAACGGTCACCTTCGACCAGCGCGCGGCCAAGGAGACCGCGATCCGCACCGACGACGCCACCGCCACCCGGGACGCGTCCGCCGTGTGGATCAGTGTTCCGGGCGGCGACCTGGCGGGCTTCGCCGGTTCGGGGGCCGACAAGGTGTACGTCACTCCCTTCTCGGTCAGTGGTGTCTCGCTGCGCCTGCACGAGGTGCTCGCCGAGAAGGGCGCCTCGGCAAGCGTGCCGAGTCCCTACCGCTACGACCTCACGCACAGCTTCACGACCACGGTGCCCGCCTCGCCCGTCGTGACGGTCCGTGCCTCGACCCTGGCGAAGACCGTCACGAAGGTGGGTGCTCCAGGCACCCGGACCACGGCCCAGCTGCAGAGTGTTCCGTCCTTCGGCGAGTGGACGGGCGTGTTCATCGGCTCCTCGGTGCCCGTCGCCGGTTCGGTCACCGAGTACGCCACCCCGGGTGTCACCTACAGCCGGCTGCTGTCCTACGGCACCGGCGAGCTGACCCTGAACCTCCCGGACCGGACACTGGCCGCCGGAACCGGCGCGGGCGAGACCCTCGGCGAGGCTCCGCTTCAACCACTTCGCTCGGAGTGGGGTGGTTCGCAGCGGGACCACGGGAAGATCCGGTTGTCCGAGCTGAACGCTTTCGGTGACTCGGCCGGCCACACGGCGATCGACGGCCGTGCGACGTACTCGTACAAGCTGACCTCCTCCGACGGCGTCACCTACGCCCGGGCCGACGGCCTCGACGCGTACCACTCGCTGACGTCGTCCAGCCTGCCGTCGACGCAGCAGACGTACACCCTCGACCAGACCGTCCACCGCCGCGTCCCGTACTCCCGGCTGTCCACGGACGTACGCAACGAGTGGACGTTCCGCTCCGGTTACGCCGAGGCCCGGGAACTTCCGCTCATCGACGCCAAGTTGAGCGTTCCGGGGCTCGACGGGTACGGCCGCGCGGCCGCCGGTCCGGTCCGGGTGCAGGCGAGCGCGACCACGCGCAACACGGACGCGACGACGGCCGGCACCCGGATCACCGAGGTCGCCTACTCCACGGACGACGGCGCCACCTGGACGGACCTGGACGTCGCGGCGGACGGTTCGGCGACGCTCGACGTGCCCGCCACCGCCTCCTTCGTCTCGCTGCGCGTCACCGCCGCCGACGACCAGGGCGGCATCCTCCGCCGCACTCTCGTGCGGGCGTTCGCGGGCCCGGCGCCCCGCAGCGACGAGACGGTGGGCGCGACCCGCATCTCGAACGTCGTGGTCAACGAGGGCAAGCAGGTGGAGCTGACCGACGCGCCGCTGCAGGAGTTCACGGCGACGTTCACCGCCACCGACCCCTCGGGGATCGCGAGCGGAGACATGTACCTCTACAAGGGTTCGTACGACACTCCCGACGCCGTTCTCTACGGCACCTGGCCGGCGGCCTGCACCACGGTCAGCGCGACCACCTCCACCTGCCAGGCGCACTTCGCCTACATCCAGCCGCGCTGGACCCTCGGCCGGAACTCCCTCGCCGGCACCTGGAAGGTCGCCGCCTGGACCGAGTCCGCGGACGGCACGGGCCACGCCGACCTGCACGCCGCCAAGTCCGTGTCCGTCCTGCGTGACGCGACACTGACGGCCGACGCGGCTCCGGAACCGGTGGCCAAGGGCAAGACCCTCACCGTCACCGGCAAGCTCTCCCGCGCGGACTGGGAGACGCGCGGCGGGTACCACGGCTACGCCGCCCAGTTGGTGAAGCTGCAGTTCCGTAAGAAGGGGACGTCCACGTACACCACCGTGAAGACGGTCACTACGAGCAGCACAGGAACCCTGAAGACCACGGTGACGGCGTCCACGGACGGCTACTGGCGCTACACCTTCGCCGGCACGTCCACCACGGCATCCGCCACCGCCTCGGGCGACTACGTCGACGTCCGCTGACCTCGCCGACCCACCGGGTTCCCGCTCCACGAGCCGGAACCCGGTGACAGCCCTCAGCCCGAGTCGGGTGTGAGCTTGTGCCAAGATCGCGGGATGCTGCGCCTCACCGATTTCATCATCGACTGCCCGGACACGATGAAGCTGGCGGCCTTCTACTCCGAGGTGATGGGCCGCCCGGTCAAGGAAGGCAGCTCCGCAGACTGGCCGGCATCCAGTTCGGCGAGATCGAGCTGGCCTTCATCCGGGTGGACGACTACCGCGCTCCGCAGTGGCCCGACAGCGAGCACCCCAAGCAGTTCCACCTCGACTTCGAGGTGGACGAGATCGAGCCCGAGCAGCGCCGCGTCCTCGACCTCGGCGCGACGCTGCGGCAGGACTTCATCGACTCCGACGGCTACGGCTGGCAGGTCTACACCGACCCGGTCGGCCACCCCTTCTGCCTGTGCCGCAACAAGGGTGTCATCTGGACCGACCAGGGCCCGGTCTGGCCCAAGGGCGACTGATCGGCCGCCCGGGCAGGGGAGATCCCCGGGTCGTTGGTGTCTGCGACACGGTCAGGGCGGCGGACGCCTACGTCCGGCTCCCGGCGACGTGATCGTGTGAGCGGGAGCGGGAGCGGACAGATGCTAGGGGGTCGGCTCGTCCACGTCCTCAGGGGCGGACCGCTTGAACATGGAACTGATGTTGTTCCACATGAAGTCTTCCCTCCAGTCCGACGTGCCGGCCGCCCAACCGAGCAGCGCTAGGAGAACCTTCTCCTGAGAGATGGTCTGCGTCTGGTAGTGCTCCGCGGGAACGCCGTCCCGGTACTCCAGCTGGTACGTGTTGTTCTCGCGCAGGAGGACCTGGATGTACCAGTCGCCTGTGAGGTCCTCGTCCTGTCGTTCGAGCACCATGTGCTCGTTGTCGCGCCCCAGGTTGGCGAGCATGGTGCTTATCGCAGGCTTCGAAGGGCGCTTCATCGCGTGACCCCGGGCGCTCGTGGCAATCAGCATGACCCGATCCTGCCCGACGGGTCTGACAGTGACGGTCCGGAAATGGAGGACCGGTACGACCTGATCCAGGCGTCCTCCGAGAAGGCCGCGCTGCTCTCCCGGCACTCCGACGAGGAGCGGCAGCGCCGCTCCCACCGGTGCAGACAGCAAAAAAGCCCGGGTCGATGACCTGGGCCTTGATCATGGAGCGGGTGACGAACTCGCGCTCTCAGCTTGGGAAGCTGCGGGCATTTGGGGCGGTAGGGCCGCTGAACTGGGCGTTCGCCTGACACCACAACTGGTGTTCCTGCGCCGGGCATGGCCGGGCGGCACCTCCTACTACACGACCGTTGGTGGCTGCGTCGAAGCTGAGGATGCCGACCTTGAAGCGGCTCTACGCCGTGAAGTGATGGAAGAGATCGGTGCCACGATCGGCCCGGCGAGCGAGTTCCTGACCTTGACCGAACCAGGCGACAAGGTCACCGTCGTCCAGCACTTCTTTCGCGCTGACGTGCTGGACATGGATCTCAACCACCGCAGCGGCCCTGAGCTTGGTGATCCCGACATAGGCGACTTCTCGCCGGTGCGAGTCGCGTCGGACGCGTCAGCCGTGAGAGCGCTTGAACTCCATCCACCCGAACTCGCCGACTACCTACGGGAGCACGCCGAGATTTGGGGGCTTGAGAAGTGGCGTGATGGTCAAACCTTTCGGCGATGACTGCTTCGTCCCGAAGCAACTTGGGCAAGGGCGTTGCCTTGGGACGGTGTGGCTCTGAGCTGCTGGGATGGTCCGTGGGTATGCGTGGGCGTCCGCCGGTGTTCGTCGGCGTTGTCACGCAGTTGGATGTCACGGAAGTCTGGCGTGGTCGTAGATCCGGGCCGGTCCGGGGGCCCAAGGGGAACTACCCCGCCACGCAGCGAGCCAGATGACGGAAGGCCCTCACCCGAGATCCGCGTCATCCGTCCACAACCTCCCAAGACGGAGCGACCATCGGGCAGGATGGCCTCATGACAAAACTGTCCGTTTGGTCAGTCCGACGCGCTTCCTCTGGTTCAGTGCTGTCCTTGTGGTCACAGGACTCTGTGTTGTCGATCGGTTCAGTGGGATCTGTGCTGTCTGTGGGGTCCGTCGGTTCGGCCCTGTCAGTGGGCTCGATCGGAAGCGCCCTGTCGGTCGGCTCGATCGGCTCCGCCCTGTCGCTGATCTCAACCGGGTCGTGGCTGAGTACAGGATCGTTGTTTTCCGCGCAGTCGCGGTGGTCGGTGCTGTCCTGGCGTTCCTCTCGCGGATTCCTGGCCGCGGGGGCGGTAGGGGCAGCGACCGGAGGTGCCCTGCTGTTGGCCCAGATGCTGCACAAGGCTGATACCGGCACCGGATGACCCTGATCAGGGTTGAGGGGTTGATTCGCTCGGCGTTCAGACCGGAATGTGTGCTTGGTCCCGTGATGCAGGGGCGCGCCGGATGACGGTGGCCTCGCTGGCGGGGGTGCTTCCTTCCGTCGGGATTCCCGGCCGGTTCAAAGCTTGATGTCAAAGGCCCCGGACCATGATCGGTCCGGGGCCTTTTGCCTGGTGCGCCCGGCAGGATTCGAACCTGCGACACCCGCCTTCTCCCTGCTTTCCTCCAGAAGGAAGTACGGCAGCACCTCGCCTGGTTCGCCGAGAAGGGGTCCGACCGCGTCGGTCTTCGTCGGTGAGAAGGGCGTGCCCTTCCGGCGGACTTCGTTCGGTCGGAAGTGGCGTCGGCCCGACTGGCCGCCGGGCTCCCGGACGGCTTCCGGTTCTACGACCTTCGTCACACCGGACACGCGCTCGGGTGCCACCCTCAAGGACACGATGGTCCGCGCCGGCCAGTCGTCCGAGAAAGCCGCACTGATCTATCAGCACTCCGACGAGGAGCGGCAGCGAGACCTCGCGGCCGGTCTCGACGACCTGGTCCGCGCGGAGCGTGCGAAGCACCACAAAGGCAAGGATCACGGCCCGGCGTCCCACGACGAGAAGCCCACGGGCAGCTAGCTACGCCCTTAATGGTGCGGATGTGGTGCGCGCGCCACCCACCGGTCTGGACAACAAAGAACCCCCGGGTCATCGACCTGGGGGTTTCACATGGAGCGGGTGACGAGAATCGAACTCGCGCTCTCAGCTTGGGAAGCTGATGTTCTACCATTAAACTACACCCGCGTAAGACGCCGGTTGAGCCGGTGTCGAATGCCCGCTCACTCTACCTCATGCCTGGCCCCCGGCGCGGAAACCGCGGGGCCTCGCGGTGTTTCAGGGGGTGGATGCCGCTGCGGGCGGCCGGAGTTGGGGCGTACGGTGGGGGTGCGGACGAGGGTCCCGGCGGGACCGGAGTGCCGCCTGGAGGGCCGTCCCTTTCATCCCGTAATGTGGCTTTCGTCGTCAGTCAGGCGCGGCTCTTGGGGAAGGGAATCCGAGGACTTGATGGAGCACACCGTCGTCCGTTGTGCCGAGGGGCACGTGTTCAGCACCGCTACGTTCCCGATGCAGCAGGCCGAGCGGCTCGGTCCTGGTCGGCTGGTCCGGTGTCCGCGGTGTGCGCGGCTCCGGAGCGTCGTCCCGGTGGCGCTGCAGAAGCAGTGACCGAGGGCGCTGAACAAGCGGCGGCCCGGTAGCACGGGCGTACGCACGCAGCGGCACACAGCGGGACAGGAAGGCGCGCGGACCGGCCACGATTGTGGGCGGCCCGCGCGCCTTGCGTATCCTCGGGACGTGCTTCTCTCAGACAAGGACATCCGGGCCGAGATCGACGCCGGACGGGTCCGCATCGATCCGTACGACGAAACCATGGTGCAGCCGTCGAGTGTCGACGTGCGGCTCGACCGGTATTTCCGGGTGTTCGAGAATCACCGCTACCCCCACATCGACCCCGCCGTCGAGCAAGCGGACCTCACCCGGCTCGTCGAGCCCGAGGGCGACGAGCCGTTCATCCTGCACCCCGGCGAGTTCGTGCTGGCCAGTACGTACGAGGTCGTCTCGCTCCCCGACGACCTCGCCTCGCGGCTTGAGGGGAAGAGCTCGCTCGGACGCCTCGGGCTCGTCACCCACTCCACCGCCGGTTTCATCGACC
This sequence comes from Streptomyces sp. NPDC005551, assembly GCF_042871785.1. Taxonomy (NCBI): domain Bacteria; kingdom Bacillati; phylum Actinomycetota; class Actinomycetes; order Kitasatosporales; family Streptomycetaceae; genus Streptomyces; species Streptomyces sp. NPDC005551. The sequence goes on from NZ_JBIAJE010000004.1 coordinate 407,646, forward strand.
CCGGCTTCTCCGGGCACGTGACGCTGGAGCTGTCCAACCTCGCGACGCTGCCCATCAAGCTGTGGCCCGGGATGAAGATCGGGCAGCTGTGCATGTTCCGGCTCAGCTCGCCGGCCGAGTTCCCGTACGGCAGCGACCGGTACGGGTCCCGTTACCAGGGTCAGCGCGGGCCGACCGCCTCGCGGTCGTTCCTCAACTTCCACCGGACCCAGGTGTGAGCGGGAGCGACGGGCAGAGCATGGGTGACGTGCGGGAGAACCTGACCTACGAGCGGTTCGGCGTCGCCGTGCGCGAACTCGCCCAGACCATCGCCGACGACGGCTACGAGCCCGACATCGTGCTCAGCATCGCCCGTGGCGGTGTCTTCGTCGCCGGCGGTCTCGCCTACGCCCTCGACTGCAAGAACATCCACCTGGTCAACGTGGAGTTCTACACGGGCGTCGGGACCACCCTCGAGATGCCGGTCATGCTCGCGCCCGTGCCGAACGCGATCGACTTCTCCGACAAGAAGGTCCTGATCACGGACGACGTCGCCGACACCGGCAAGACGCTGAAGCTCGTGCACGACTTCTGCGTGGACGCCGTCGCCGAGGTCCGCACCGCCGTCATCTACGAGAAGTCCCACTCCCTCGTGAAGTGCGAGTACGTGTGGAAGCGCACCGACGAGTGGATCAACTTCCCGTGGAGCGTGCTCCCTCCCGTGCACAGGTCCGGGGAAGCGGCCAGGCCGAACACGGAAGCGCTCTAGGCGTCAGTCGAACCAGGCCGGGTCGCCGGTCTCGATGAACCCCTTCAGCAGGGCCCGGTCCCCCATCGCCTCCCGGAGGAGCGCGCCGAGGGTCTGCAGGGCGGCCGGGTCGGCGCCGTAGGCGATGAACATGCCGGCCTCCGGGTCGTACTTGACCAGGTCCGCCATTTCCGGCGCACGCGTGCGCATGGCCGATCTGGCCACGCCCTCCCACGCGTAGCCGTTGCACTCGTGGCCCGCTTCCTCGAAGACCCCGGCCACGCCGCCCATGGCGGCGTCGGGGAGCATCAGGCAGTAGGTGCCGGGGGCGTGGTCGTACTCGAAGAACACCAGGGGAGCGAACGTCTCACGATCAGTCATGGGGCCGACCCTAGAGGGCGCCTCTGACATTCCCCCGGCCCGGTCGGCCGGGCCCCTCCCGTGCGGAGATGCGCGGGCGGGCAGGCGGCGAGACGCTGGAGTGGTCAGCCCCGTGGTGTCCGACCGGGCCCCGTGACGTGCGATCCGCGCCGGCGGCTCACGACGGCGCCGGGGTCCCCGCCAGGGAGGGCGCTCGCCATGGACGCCAGCACACTCGAGGCGATGCGGACCGCCCTGCGCGGTCCGGTCATCACCCCGCAGGATTCCGGGTACGACAAGGCCCGCACCGTCTACAACGCCATGATCGACCGGCGCCCGGCCGCCGTCGTGCGGTGCCGGGACGCCGGAGACGTCATGGCGGCGGTCGACTTCGTCCGGGACCGCGGTCTCGAGACGGCCGTACGCGGCGGCGGGCACAGCGGCGCCGGGCTGTGTCTGGTCGACGACGGCGTCACCATCGACCTGTCACCGATGAGCGGGGTGCGCGTCGACCCCGTGACGCAGACCGCCCAGGCCGGCGGCGGCGCCACCCTCGGCGACCTCGACCACGCCACCCACGCCTTCGGCCTGGCCACGCCCACCGGCATCATGTCCACGACCGGCGTCGCGGGTCTCACCCTCGGCGGCGGACACGGTCACCTCACCCGCAAGTACGGCCTGACCGTGGACAATCTCCTCTCCGCGGACGTGGTGCTCGCCGACGGCGGGTTCGTCACCGCGAGCGAGCGGGAGCACGCGGACCTCTTCTGGGCGCTGCGCGGCGGCGGCGGGAACTTCGGCATCGCCACCTCCTTCACCTTCCGGCTGCACCCGGTGCACACCGTCGCGCTGGGGATCACCCTGTGGACCCTCGACAGGATCCAGGACGTCATGCGGTGGTACCGCGCGTTCCTGCCGCAGGCGCCCGACGACCTGAACGGGTTCTTCGCGGTGCTCGCCGTGCCGTCGGGACCGCCGTTCCCCGAGGAGATCCACGGGCAGCGGATGTGCGGAGTGGTGTGGTGCTGGAGCGGGGACCCGGACCGCGTGGAGGAGATGCTGGCGCCCGTGAGCGAGGCCGGGCCGCCCGCCTTCCACTTCACGGCGCCGATGCCGTACCCCGCGGTGCAGACCATGTTCGACCAGCTGATCCCCGCCGGGCTCCAGTGGTACTGGCGCGGCGACCTCTTCGACCGGATCACCGACGATGCCATCGACGTGCACGCCAGGTACGCGGAGGGCCTGCCGACCCCGCTGTCCACCATGCACCTGTACCCGGTGGACGGGGCCGCCGGGCGGGTGGGCGAGGACGAGACCGCGTGGACCCGCCGGAACGCCGTCTGGTCCGGCATCGTCGGCGGCGTCGATCCCGACCCAGCCAGGGCCGAGACGATCAGGCAGTGGTGCGTCGACTACTGGGCGGAGCTGCATCCGCACTCCCTGGGCGGCGCGTACGTCAACTTCCTGGGCGCCGACGAGGGCCGGGACCGGGTCAGGACCACCTACGGCGACCACTACGACCGGCTCGCGGCGGTCAAGCGGGCCTACGACCCGCACAACCTCTTCCACGCCAACCAGAACATCGAACCGGCCCCCGCCGACTGAGCCGGCCCCCGCCGACTGAGCCGGCCCCCGCCGACTGAGCCGGCCCCCGCCGACTGAGCCGGCCCCCGCCGACTGAGCCGGCCCCCGCGGACGGAGCCGGCCAGAACGGGGCGCCGGTCAGAGCAGGGGCCCGGTCAGAACGGGGGTCCGGTCAGAACGTGCCCAGCTTGATGATCGACAGGATCGCGATCAGCTGGATCGCGGACGCGCCCAGCGCCTTCGGCCAGGGCAAGTCGTGCGAGCGGGACACCATCAGCGTGAGCAGGGCACCGGCCGCCAGCCACGTCGCCCAGCCGAGGAGCTGGACGAAGGAGGCGTCGCCGCCGAAGAACATGGCGACCACCAGACGCGGGGCGTCCGTGATCGACATGATCAGCATGGAGAGGCCGACCGTCGGCTGCCACGCACCGTCGCCGCCGAGCTGGCGGGCCAGCGTGTGCGTGACCACGCCGAGGATGAACGTACTGAGGACGATCGCGACGGCCGTGATGAGGACGATCGGTACCGCGTTCGACAGCGTCGCGTTGATCGCGTCCTCGCGGGCGCCGTCGAAACCGAAGACGGCGAGCAGGCCGTAGACGAACGTGACACCGAGCGCGGGGCCCCACATCGCGTAGTCGCGCATGTGGAGGAAGGTCGGCGCGGGGCGCAGGACGATCCCGCGCAGCAGGTCCTTCCAGCGCAGGCGCGGGCCGACCGGCGCGGCCGGGGCCTGTCCCGCGCGGTAGGTCTCACCCTGGCTGTACGGGTCCTCGCCGATCGCGAAGGCCTGGGTGTGCCCCGGCTGGTTGGCCGCGTACGGGTCGGGGCCCTGCTGGTAACCCTGCCGGCCGTCGTCGCCGAAGTACTCCGGCTCGCCCTGGCCGGGAGCGCCCTGCGGCCACCCTCCGCCGTTCGGCTGACCACCGTAGGGCTGTCCGCCGTACGGCTGCTGAGGCGCGGGTGGATAGCCGTACGGCGCGCCCTGCCCCTGGGGGGCCTGCTGTCCGTACGGTTCCTGCCGCGGGTGTTGTTGCGGTCGCCCTTGCGGGGTGCGGTTGTCCCGGCCGCGTCCGATCCTGAATCCAGCCACGTAATCGAACGTACCTGTTCCCGGAGAGTGACGTGCCGGGCCCGGGGCATCGGACCCGGCTTTGCGGCCGAGCTGTGACATCCCCTAAGGGGTCAACAGGCCTGGTCTCAGTGGCTGCTCAGGGTCTTCCCGTAGGCGAGCGGGGTGGACGCGGCCGGCAGGCCCAACCCGGTGGGGGTGAAGGCGTGGGAGCCGTCCGCCGAGGCCGACGGAAGCACCCAGACGCCGCCCGAGCCGCCGTTCTCGCCGGGGGAGCCGACCGCCACGTCGGGTGCGCCGTCGTGATCGTAGTCACCGGTCGCGACCGCGGCGCCGAAGGCGTCGCCCGTCTCCGCGACGCCCGGGACGCGCGGGGTGTCCTGCTGGTACGCCACCGAGCGGGCCTGCCCGGACGCGTCCACGAGGCCGTTCGCGCCGCCCAGGAGCAGTGTCGCGGCACCTGCCTTCGCGCGGTCGCCGATGGCCTCGCCGGGGGCGCCCGCGATCAGGTCGTCACGGCCGTCGCCGTCGATGTCGGCGGCGGTGAGGGAGGCGCCGAAGCGGTCGCCGGTCTCGGCGACGCCCGGGACGCCGGCGGTGTCCTGGTTGAGGGTCTGGTGGCGGTGGCCGAAGTTTCCGGGGACGCCGGCGCCGTAGTGGACGTGGATGCCGCCGCCCGCGGCGGTCTCCTCGGGGCCGCAGGGGTCGTCGATGTTCTCGTCGGCGATCTCCCGGCACTCGCCGAGGGCGAGGTCGTCGTGGCCGTCCCCGTCGAAGTCGCCTGCGGCCAGCGCGGAGACGCCCGCGTTGTCGGTGTTCCAGATGTTGGCGAGCGACTTCTCCTCGGGGGACCAGCTCCACAGGCGTACGTGGGACTGGGTGAAGGGTGTGGTGGACCAGTAGCCCGCGGCCAGGTCGGCGACGCCGTCGTCACCGCCGTCGAAGTCGCCGGTCGTCAGGACGGGCGCGCGGCCGCCCATCGCGCCGGTGAACACGGTGGTCGTGGCGCCGCCGCCCGCCTTCAGTACGACCTTGTCCGTCGCGCCGACGGCCACGTCGGTGGTGCCGTCGCCGGTGAGGTCGGCCGCCGCGAGGGACTTCCCGTACGCCGCCCGGGCCGCCGGGCCGTTCAGGACGGTGGTCCCGGTGCCGAGGCCGCCGCGTGTTCCACGGATCACGGCGACGGTGCCCGCGTCGGTCCCGGCGCCGGTGACGTCCTCGCCGGGGGCGCCCACGAGCAGGTCGGCCGTGCCGTCGCCGTTCGCGTCGGCCACGGTGACGGCGGCGCCGAAGTGGTCGCCCTTCTCCGGGGTGCCGGGGACGGCGGCCCCCGACTGGCTGACCCGGGTGGTGCCCGCCGAGCCGAGGCCCCGCGGTCCGCCCCAGACGACGCTGACGTATCCGGCCTGCGGCTGTCCGCCGACGGTGGCGGTCGGCACGCCGACGGCGAGGTCCGCGTAGCCGTCGCCGTCGAAGTCGCTGGTGACGGGCCTGGGTGCGGCGGCGGTCGCGGGCGGCGCGAGCACCAGTCCGGCGGTGGCCGCCGCGGCGACGGTGACTGCTGTGGCGTACGTCCGGATGCGCACGGGGGCTCCAACGGGTTGCGGGACTGCGGGAACGGGAACTGCGGGAACTGCGGGGGCACTCGTGTGACTGCCGAGAGGCGCCGGGGGTTGCGCCGGGGTTCACCGCGAGTTCACGGCGGGCCCGGGACGCGGCGGGGAACACGGCGGTCCCCGGCCCGCCGCACCCGCCGTACTCCCGTGCCGGGCACGCCGCCGCCGTCCTCGGCGGACGCGCCCTGTGCCGAGGCGCCGACGTGCCGTGGCATCCGCGTCCCGCGTGCCGGTGTGCCGGGGTGTCAGCCGACCAGGACGCCGCCGAGGCTCGGGTCGTATGCCGTCGGGATGGCGAAGGCGCTCGGGCCGTAGTAGGCGGAGCCGGAGGTGGTGAGGCCGGTGGCCGTTCCCTTGAGGTGGTGGACGAGTCCGTCGGCCTCGTTCTCGCCGTCCGAGCCGGCCAGCAGGTCGGCGCGGCCGTCACCCGTGAGGTCGGTGAGCAGGACGGCCGTGCCGAAGAAGTCGTTGTCCTCGGCTGCGCCGGGGATGCCGGGGGTGTCCTGGGTCAGCCGGGTCGGCGTGCCGAAGCCGTCCGCGCCGCCGTACTGGACGAGGACGGTGCCGTTGCCCGACTTGATGCCGGAGTCGTCGGGGTGGCCGAGGGCCAGGTCGAGGCGGCCGTCGCCGTCGATGTCGCCGAGCGAGGGGCGGCCGGAGTCGGTGAGGGCCTCGGGGGCGCCGACGCCGGAGGCGGTGCCGTGGGAGACGACCGCCGGACCCGGGGTCTCCAGGTCGCCGCCGGTCGCGGTCTGGGTCTCGCCGGTGACGATGTCGCCGTAGCCGTCCTTGTCGATGTCGCCGACGGCGAGCTGCTTGCCGTGGGGGAGCTCGGTCTTCTTCGTCGGGGCCGAAGCGGTGCCGAAGTAGAGATAGGTGTGGTCCAGGTTGCGTTCGGAGGCGATCCTGGTGCGGCCACCGAGGAGCAGGTCGGCGCGGGCGTCCGTGTCGATCTTGCCTGCGGTCAGCCGGAGGACGCCGGTGCTGCCGGTCCAGGAGGTGGTGTACGAGATGTTCGCGCCCGTGGTTCCCGACCTGGTGAAGCCGCCCTTGACGATCCACTGGGTGGTGCCGGAGGCGCCGACGGCCAGGTCGGGCCGGCCGTCGCCCGTGAAGTCGCCGATGGCCAGGGCCTGGCCCCAGCGGTCGTGGCCGGAGACGGCGGGGTCCTTGACGGTGGTGGCGCCCTTCAGACCGGTCGGCGAACCCCAGACGATCACGACGGTCCCGCCGCTCACGTCGTCGCCGACCTGTTCCTGGGGCGCGCCGACCGCGAGGTCGCTGTAGCCGTCCTTGTCGAGGTCCCCGACGGCGACCGCCTGGCCGAACCCGTCCGACTCCTCGGCGGAGCCGGGGACGCCGGTGCTGTTCTGGCTGACGGACGCCGTCCGGCCGACCCCGGCGGACGAGCCGTACACGACACCGACCGCACCCGACCACCACTTGCCGCTCGTACTGGCGTTGGGTGAGGGCGCGACGGCGTCGGCGTGCCCGTCCCCGTTGAAGTCGGCGGTGTAGGGGCCGGTGGCGGCGGAGGCGGGGGCGGAGAGGGTCACGGGGGCGACCCCCGCGGCCAGGAGGGCGGCGAGGGCCGTGGTGGTGCGCAGACGCATGCGGGGCTCCGGGGGACAGCACGGGCCCGCGCCGGGGGCGGCGCGGGCCCGACGAGCGGGGAACAGGTGTCGGACAGGCCCTAGTTGGCCGCGTTCGCGCCGAACACGGGGTAGCCGTCGGTCGATACGCCGACCGAGGACGGTGCCAGGGACCGCGCACCGGTGGTGGTGATCTTCGTGCCGCCGGAGGGCAGGTAGGTGAGCGCGCCGTTGAAGTCGTTCTCGCCGTGCGCGCCGACCAGCAGGTCCGCGTGGCCGTCGTCGGTGACGTCGGTCAGCTTGACCTCGGAGCCGAAGTAGTCGTCCTTCTCGTCCGAGCCGGGGACGCCGGCCGTGGACTGGGCGAAGTACTGCGACGCCGCGGCGGTGTCGAGACCGGAGGCGGAGCCGTACAGGACGGTCACCGCGCCCGTGTTCACGACGCCGTTCAGGTTCTCGCCCATCGCGGAGACGGCCAGGTCCTGGTAGCCGTCGCCGTTGACGTCGCCGAGCGACAGTTCGCCGCCGAACCAGTCGCCGCGCTCGGACTCGCCGGGCACGGAACCGGATTCCTGGCTCACGGCCTCCGTGTACGCCGGGCCGCTCGCGGATCCGTAGATGATGTGGACCTTGCCGCCGGTCACCGACTCGGGAACGGAGGGGGTGCCGTCGTTGGACGGGTCCCAGTCCTGGCCGGTCACGATGTCGCCGAAGCCGTCACCGTTCACGTCGCCGATGGCCGTGATGACACCCCGCTTGAGCTCCACCGCGCCGGAGGAGACCAGGCCGGAGGCCGAGCCGGGGAGGTAGTAGTTGGTGTTCCAGCCGGACTCGCTGTCGGTCTCGTAGCCGTCGACGACCAGGTCGGTCCTGCCGTCGCCGTTGACGTCGCCCGCGGTGAGGTTGAGCGGGCCGGTGACCCCGCCCGACTGGATCGGGGGCTTGACGGTCGCGCGGGCGCCGTAGCCGCCGGAGGCGGTGATGCCGCCCTTGAAGACGTAGACGGTGCTCGCGGACGAGCCCACCGCGAGGTCGTCCTTGCCGTCGCCGTCGTAGTCGCCCGCGGCGAGCGTCTTGCCCCAGCGGTCGTGGGAGGAAGCCGCAGGGTCCTTGATCGTCGTGCCGCCGGTGAGGCCGCCGGGGGAGCCCCACAGGACGAGGACGGTGCCGCCGTCGGTGTCGCCGTCGACGTCCTCGTACGCGGCCGACACGGCGAGGTCGTCGAAGCCGTCCGCGTTGTAGTCGCCATACGTGCCGAGCCCGAAGCGGTCGCCGGTCTCCGCGGAGCCCGGGACGCCCGTGGTGTCCTGGCTGACCGTCGTGCGGCTCGTGGCGGTGACGCCGTTCGCCGAGCCGTACAGGGCGACGATCTGACCGGCTTCCTTCTTGCCGCCGACGGTGGAGTTGCCCGCGGAGAAAGCGGTGTCTCCGTAACCGTCGCCGTTGAAGTCCGCCTCGTGGTGGTGGACCGAGTCCGCGGCGAGGGCCGTGGTGGTCGTGAAGGTGAGGAGACCGCCCGTCAGCGTGGCCGCGGCGGCCGTCGCGAGGGCGATTCTCAGGTGCTTGTGCATGCGGGATTCTCCTGCGGCATGCGGGGGACGCCTGGCCGGCGTCCGCAGTCAATGGGGTGCGCGTCGCCCGCGTTTGCCTGGAGTTGTCCTGGACGTCACGGGGCGGTCGGCGAACAGGAGACACGTGCTGGGGCGCAAGGGTTGTACGTGGATGCGGAAAACTTCTGGGCGTGGTGGGGCGCAGGTGGCGGCACGCACGTCGTGGGAGCCGTGCCGGGCGCACCTGAACCACCCTCGCAGGCAGGTTGGCAGGTTGGCAGGTTGGGAGGCAGGCGGGCAGGCGGGCAGGCAGGTTGGGGTGGCTCTAGAGCGGCCGCACCCGCAGGCCGAGGTCGCCCGGCGTGAACATCCGCGCCCGCTCGGGGTCGAAGCCGGCGTCGGAGCCGTGCAGTACCAGGAACGCGCCCCTGCCCTTCTCGTACCGCGGGCCGAAGACGACCGCGTCCGCGTGGCCGTCGCCGTCGACGTCGAGCAGCGGGGGCCGGTGCCCGAAGGCGTTCCAGCCGTGCGGGTTCGGGGTGCCGGGCAGCCCGTCGGTCCCGGAGCCCACCGACCGCTCGCCGGTCGCGGAGGGCACTCCGCGTGCCCCGCCCGGAAGCAGCGTGACCTCGCCGTCGTGACCGCGGGGGGCGGGGGTGAGGACCACGACGTCGGGCCTGCGGTCGCCGTCGACGTCGCCCACGGCCGGTTCCGCGCCGAAGCCGACGGGCCGTCGGTCGCCGGTGCGGTCGCCGATCACGGTCTCGGGGCGTCCCGTGCCGAGGCCGGACCCGGCGCCGTACAGGATCGTCAGTGCGCCGCCGGTCCGCGGCATGTCGGCGGGGGCGACGGGCAGTTGGGTGGGCAGCAGCAGGTCGTCGGTGCCGTCACCGTCCGCGTCGCCGGTCCCCGGGGTGCGCGGTCCGTCGAAGGTGGACACGGCCCGGCTGATGCGTTCCTCCTGGCGGGTGTCGCGCACGAGGCCCCGCTCACCGCCCTCGTAGTAGGCGATGTCGTGCAGTCCGGCCGGGGCGGAGTCGTCCTGTTCCGCGTCGTAGGAGTACGTGAGGACGGCCTCGGCCCGGCCGTCGCCGTCGAAGTCGCCGGTGGTGGCGGTCCGCGGCGCGGCGTAACCGTGCTGGTCGAGGTCGAGGACGGCCTGGCGCCTCGGTGTGCCGGCGCGGTCGAACGGCCCGTACTGGAGCGAGCCGTCGGTGCCGGGCTCCCGGGAGCCGGTGTCTCCGGTGCCGCCCCGGCCGCCGTCGAGCAGGTCCACGGACCCGTCGCCGTCGAAGTCGGCGGCGGCCAGCGGGCGGAAGCCGCGCGGCAGGTCCAGGACGCGGGCGGCGCCGAGGCCGCGCGGGCCGCCGAACATCGCGAACGCCCGCGCGTCGGCCGCGTCGTCGCCGCGGCTGCCCAGCAGGTCGGTGAAGCCGTCCCCGTCGAGGTCGGCCCGCAGCGGCACCGAGAGGAGTCCCTCGTGTCCCCGGGGTGCGCGGGTGCGGCTGTTCCAGGCGGGGTTGAGGCCCTGCTTCGAGCCGTAGACGACGATCAGGGTGCCGGTGTACTCCTTCTCGCCGGGGGACTTCGCCTGGACGTAGTCGACGTAGTCGTCGTACCCGTCGCCGTTGAAGTCGCCGGGGTCGGGGTGTCCGGCGGGCTTCCCGGCGGAGGGGCGTTTGTGGGCGGGGCGCTCGGAGGCGGGTTCGTCCGCGCCGCACCCGGTGGCGGCGGCGAGGACCACGACGGAGACCAGCACGGCACGCAGGTGTATCAATCCGGCTCCAGGCTCGTACGACGACGGTGCACCGCCCCGACCCGCACATGATGGCCCCTGTGCGGGCGGACGCGCGGCACGGTACGGACGAGAACACCCCATGTCCCCGGGCGGGCCGGGGACATGGGGTGCTTCGGAGGCCGGACGAGGTGGGCCGCTACGCGGCGGATCCGGCCGTCACTTGACGGGCTCGGGCTCCGGCGTGCTCTCGGCCTCGGCCGGACCCGCCGGGTCGACCGGTGTCCTGACGGAGTCGAGCAGCAACTGGGCGACGTCGACGACCTGGACGGACTCCTTGGCCTTGCCGTCGTTCTTCTTGCCGTTGACCGAATCGGTCAGCATGACGAGGCAGAACGGGCAGGCGGTGGAGACGATGTCCGGGTTGAGGGACAGGGCCTCGTCGACGCGCTCGTTGTTGATGCGCTTGCCGATCCGCTCCTCCATCCACATGCGGGCACCGCCGGCGCCGCAGCAGAAGCCGCGCTCCTTGTGGCGGTGCATCTCCTGCTGGCGCAGGCCCGGGACGGCCGACATGATCTCGCGCGGCGGCGTGTAGATCTTGTTGTGCCGGCCCAGGTAGCAGGGGTCGTGGTAGGTGATCAGACCGTCCACCGGGGTCACCGGCAGCAGCTTGCCCTCGTCGATGAGGTGCTGGAGCAGCTGGGTGTGGTGGATGACCTCGTAGTCGCCGCCGAGCTGCGGGTACTCGTTGCCGAGGGTGTTGAGGCAGTGCGGGCAGGTGGCGACGATCTTCTTCGCCGACTTCGGCTTCGCGGACTCGGGCAGGACCTTGCCCTCGTCGTCCGTCTCCTCGCCGAACGCCATGTTCAGTGCCATGACGTTCTCCATGCCGAGCTCCTGGAACAGGGGCTCGTTGCCGAGGCGGCGGGCGGAGTCACCGGTGCACTTCTCGTCGCCGCCCATGATCGCGAACTTGACGCCCGCCATGTGCAGCAGCTCCGCGAAGGCCTTGGTGGTCTTCTTGGCGCGGTCCTCCAGGGCGCCGGCGCAGCCGACCCAGTACAGGTACTCGACCTCGGTCAGGTCCTCGATGTCGCGGCCGACGACGGGGATCTCGAAGTCGACCTCCTTCGTCCACTCCAGGCGCTGCTTCTTGGCCAGCCCCCAGGGGTTGCCCTTCTTCTCCAGGTTCTTGAGCATCGTGCCCGCCTCGGACGGGAACGCGCTCTCGATCATCACCTGGTAGCGGCGCATGTCGACGATGTGGTCGACGTGCTCGATGTCGACCGGGCACTGCTCGACGCAGGCGCCGCAGGTGGTGCAGGACCACAGGACGTCCGGGTCGATGACGCCGTTCTCCTCCAGCGTGCCGATCAGCGGGCGCTCGGCCTCCGCGAGGGCGGCGGCGGGCACGTCCTTCAGCGCCTCGGCGGAGGCCTTCTCGTTGCCCTCCATGTCCTTGCCGCCGCCGGCCAGCAGGTACGGCGCCTTGGCGTGCGCGTGGTCGCGCAGCGACATGATGAGGAGCTTGGGGGAGAGGGGCTTGCCGGTGTTCCAGGCGGGGCACTGCGACTGGCAGCGGCCGCACTCGGTGCAGGTCGAGAAGTCGAGGAGGCCCTTCCAGGAGAACTGCTCCACCTGGGAGACGCCGAAGACGTCGTCGTCGCCGGGATCGGTGAAGTCGATCGGCTTGCCGCCGCTGGTCATCGGCTGGAGTCCGCCGAGGGCGGTCGCGCCGGACGCGTTCCGCTTGAACCAGATGTTCGGGAACGCGAGGAAGCGGTGCCAGGCCACACCCATGTTGGTGTTCAGGCTCACCGTGATCATCCAGATCATGGTGGTGCCCAGCTTGATCATCGCGAACAGGTAGACCAGGTTCTGCAGCGTCGTGACGCCGAGGCCCTTGAAGAGGAGGACCAGCGGGTACGAGGTGAAGTAGGCGGCCTCGTAGTGGTCGACGCCGTGCAGCGCGCCCTCGAGGCCGCGCAGGATCATGATCGCCAGACCGATGGTGAAGATGACGTACTCGACGAAGTACGCCTGGCCCATCTTGGAGCCCGCGAAGCGGGACTTGCGTCCCGGACGCGAGGGCAGGCTCAGCAGCCGGACGGCCATCAGTGTGACGATGCCGAGCGTCGTCATGGTGCCGATGAACTCGATGTACAGCTCGTACGGCAGGAAGTCGCCGAGGACGGGCAGCGTCCAGTCGGCCTGGAAGAGCTGGCCGTAGGCGTTGACGATCGTCGGCGGCAGCGTCAGGAAGCCGATGGCCACGAACCAGTGGGCGACGCCCACGACGCCCCAGCGGTTCATCCGGGTGTGACCGAGGAACTCCCTGACCAGCGTCACGCTGCGCTGGTAGGGGTTGTCGGTCCGGGTGCCGGCCGGGACGGGCTGGCCGAGCTTGAAGTGCCGGACGAACTGGCCGATGGCGCGTGCGAGCAGCGCGACGCCGACCACGGTCAGGACCAGCGACACGATGATCGCGGCGAGTTGCATTCGGGGGCTCCTCGGGCCTGCGAGGTGGTGCTTCGAAAGTGATTACTAAGCGGTAACTTATGCAGTCCGTCTGAGACTACCCATTTCTTGCGCCGCACTGTAGCCAGGCGGGCGGTGATCTGCGTCGCTGAGGCTTGCCTCACGGCGGCGCGCCGCCCGGACCGGCCGGGTCGCGGCTCGCCCGGTACCACCGGATCCTGCCATTCAGGCCCTGTTGCGGCATTCCCTCCCGGCATGGGCGTGTGTGCCCCGGGCACCCGGTGTCGGATTGCGCGGCCCCCGCTTGCCGATCGCTCCGCAAAACCCCAGCTCACACCCTCATTGCGCGTAAGGAACGGATAAGAATTGAGTCCGCTCGACTCAGCTCTGTTGACGACGCGGCGGGAGTGATGCACACTTGAGTCCGTTCCACTCAATGTCAGCTGGAGGAATTGTCATGGCACGTGCGGTCGGCATCGACCTGGGCACGACTAACTCCGTCGTCAGCGTTCTGGAGGGCGGCGAGCCCACCGTCATCACCAACGCCGAGGGCGCCAGGACCACGCCGTCCGTCGTCGCCTTCGCCAAGAACGGTGAGGTGCTCGTCGGCGAGGTCGCCAAGCGCCAGGCGGTCACGAACGTCGACAGGACGGTCCGTTCGGTCAAGCGCCACATGGGCACTGACTGGAAGATCAACCTGGACGGCAAGGACTTCAACCCGCAGCAGATGAGCGCCTTCATCCTGCAGAAGCTGAAGCGCGACGCCGAGGCCTACCTGGGCGAGAAGGTCACGGACGCGGTCATCACCGTCCCGGCCTACTTCAACGACTCCGAGCGTCAGGCCACGAAGGAGGCCGGCGAGATCGCCGGCCTGAACGTCCTGCGCATCGTGAACGAGCCGACCGCCGCCGCGCTGGCGTACGGGCTCGACAAGGACGACCAGACGATCCTCGTCTTCGACCTCGGTGGCGGCACCTTCGACGTGTCGCTGCTGGAGATCGGTGACGGCGTCGTCGAGGTGAAGGCCACCAACGGTGACAACCACCTCGGTGGTGACGACTGGGACCAGCGCGTCGTCGACTACCTGGTGAAGCAGTTCCAGAGCGGCCACGGCGTGGACCTCTCCAAGGACAAGATGGCTCTCCAGCGTCTGCGCGAGGCTGCCGAGAAGGCCAAGATCGAGCTGTCCTCGTCCACCGAGACCTCGATCAACCTGCCCTACATCACCGCGTCCGCCGAGGGCCCGCTGCACCTGGACGAGAAGCTCACCCGGGCTCAGTTCCAGCAGCTGACGGCCGACCTGCTGGAGCGCTGCAAGACGCCGTTCCACAACGTCATCAAGGACGCCGGCATCCAGCTGTCCGAGATCGACCACGTCGTGCTCGTCGGCGGTTCCACCCGTATGCCGGCCGTCGCGGAGCTGGTGCGCGAGCTGACCGGCGGCAAGGACGCCAACAAGGGCGTCAACCCGGACGAGGTCGTCGCCATCGGCGCCGTCCTGCAGGCCGGTGTGCTCAAGGGTGAGGTCAAGGACGTCCTGCTCCTCGACGTGACCCCGCTGTCCCTGGGTATCGAGACCAAGGGCGGCATCATGACCAAGCTCATCGAGCGGAACACGACGATCCCGACCAAGCGGTCCGAGATCTTCACCACCGCCGAGGACAACCAGCCGTCCGTGCAGATCCAGGTCTACCAGGGCGAGCGCGAGATCGCGGCGTACAACAAGAAGCTCGGGATGTTCGAGCTGACCGGTCTGCCGCCGGCCCCCCGCGGCGTCCCGCAGATCGAGGTCGCGTTCGACATCGACGCCAACGGCATCATGCACGTGACCGCGAAGGACCTGGGCACGGGCAAGGAGCAGAAGATGACCGTCACCGGCGGCTCCTCGCTGCCGAAGGACGAGGTCGACCGGATGCGCCAGGAGGCCGAGAAGTACGCGGAGGAGGACCACGCCCGCCGCGAGGCCGCCGAGACCCGCAACCAGGGCGAGCAGCTCGTCTACCAGACCGAGAAGTTCCTCAAGGACAACGAGGACAAGGTCCCGGGCGAGGTCAAGACCGAGGTCGAGGCCGGCATCGAGGAGCTGAAGGCCGCGCTCAAGGGCGAGGACACCGCCGAGATCCGTACGGCCACGGAGAAGGTCGCCGCCGTCTCCCAGAAGCTCGGCCAGGCCATGTACGCCGACGCCAACGCCGCGCAGGCGGCCGGTGGCGCCGAGGGCGCCGAGCAGCCGAAGGCCGCTGACGACGACGTCGTCGACGCCGAGATCGTCGACGAGGAGCGCAAGGACGGTGCCGCGTGACGGAGGAGACCCCGGGTTTCGAAGAGAAGCCTGACGTCCCCTCCGGCGCCACCTCAGACGACGCCGAGCCGCAGGCCGCCGCCGCCTCCCCCGAGGAGGAGGAGGCGGCGGCGGCCCCGGACGGGGACGCAACCGCACAGGTGGCCGGCCTGACCGCCGAGCTGGACCAGGCCCGCAGCGCGCTCACCGAGCGCACGGGGGACCTCCAGCGGCTCCAGGCCGAGTTCCAGAACTACCGCCGCCGCGTCGAGCGCGACCGGGTCGCGGTCAAGGAGGTCGCCGTGGCGAACCTCCTGACCGAGCTCCTGCCCGTACTCGACGACATCGGCCGCGCACGGGAACACGGCGAACTGGTCGGCGGCTTCAAGTCGGTGGCCGAGTCGCTGGAGACCGTCGCGGCGAAGATGGGCCTCCAGCAGTTCGGCAAGGAGGGCGAGCCCTTCGACCCGACGATCCACGAGGCCCTGATGCACAGTTACGCGCCGGACGTCACGGAGACGACCTGCGTGGCGATCCTTCAGCCCGGGTATCGCATCGGCGAGCGCACCATCCGCCCCGCGCGGGTGGCCGTGGCCGAACCCCAGCCCGGGGCGCAGCCGGCCAAGGAGGACTCACCGGAGTCCGCCGAGGCGGCCGACGACAAGGAGAGCGGTGGCCCGGACGAGGGCTGACGTTGTACGGAAGAGGGAGGAGGGACGTCGGGGATGAGCACCAAGGACTTCATCGAGAAGGACTACTACAAGGTTCTCGGCGTCCCCAAGGACGCCACCGAGGCCGAGATCAAGAAGGCGTACCGGAAGCTCGCGCGCGAGTTCCACCCGGACGCCAACAAGGGCAACGCGAAGGCGGAGGAGCGCTTCAAGGAGATCTCCGAGGCGAACGACGTCCTCGGTGACACCAAGAAGCGCAAGGAGTACGACGAGGCACGCGCCCTCTTCGGCAACGGCGGCTTCCGGCCCGGTCCCGGCGCCGGCGGCGGCTCCTTCAACTTCGACCTGGGCGACCTCTTCGGAGGCGGCGCCCAGGGCGGTACGGCGGCGGGCGGCAGCTTCGGCGGCGGCATAGGTGACGTCTTCGGGGGCCTGTTCAACCGCGGCGGCGCGGGCACGGGCGCCCGGACCCAGCCGCGGCGCGGCCAGGACATCGAGTCCGAGGTCACGCTGAGCTTCACGGAGGCTGTGGACGGGGCGACGGTCCCGCTGCGCATGTCCTCCCAGTCGCCCTGCAAGGCCTGTTCGGGCACCGGCGACGCGAACGGCACACCGCGCGTGTGCCCGACGTGCGTCGGCACCGGCCAGGTGGCCCGCGGGTCGGGCGGCGGCTTCTCGCTGACCGATCCCTGCCCCGACTGCAAGGGCCGCGGCCTGATCGCGGAGAACGCCTGCGAGGTCTGCCGGGGCAGCGGCCGGGCCAAGTCGTCGCGCACGATGCAGGTCCGCATCCCGGCCGGTGTGAGCAACGGCCAGCGGATCCGGCTGCGCGGCAAGGGAGCCCCGGGCGAACGGGGCGGCCCCGCCGGCGACCTGTACGTCGTCGTGCACGTGGACGCCCACCCGGTCTTCGGCCGCAAGGGCGACAACCTCACCGTCACGGTGCCCGTCACCTACCCGGAGGCGGCGCTGGGGGGCGAGGTGCGCGTGCCCACGCTGGGCGGGCCCCCGGTCACCCTGAAGCTGCCCCCGGGCACGCCCAACGGCCGCACGATGCGGGCGCGGGGCAAGGGCGCGGTCCGCAAGGACGGCACCCGCGGCGACCTGCTGGTCACCGTCGAGGTCGCCGTCCCCACGGATCTCTCGGACAAGGCTCGCGACGCGCTGGAGGCGTATCGCGAGGCGACCGCGGAGGAGGATCCGCGGGCGGAGCTGTTCCAGGCCGCGAAGGGAGCATGAGGACGCCATGGACGGAATCGGCCGTCGACGGAACCCGTACGAACTGACCGAGGAGACGCCGGTCTACGTCATCTCGGTGGCGGCCCAGCTCTCCGGACTGCACCCGCAGACCCTGCGTCAGTACGACCGCCTCGGCCTGGTCTCTCCCGACCGCACGGCCGGGCGGGGCCGGCGCTACTCGGCCCGTGACATCGAACTGCTGCGCACCGTCCAGCAGTTGTCGCAGGACGAGGGCATCAACCTGGCCGGCATCAAGCGGATCATCGAGCTGGAGAACCAGGTCGCCGCGCTCCAGTCCCGGGTCGCGGAGATGGAGGCGGCCCTCGACGGAGCCGCCACCGCGATGCGGCAGCGCGAGGCGGCCGTCCACGCCTCGTACCGCCGGGACCTGGTGCCGTACCAGGACGTCCAGCAGACCAGCGCGCTGGTGGTGTGGCGGCCCAAGCGGTCGTCCGAGCAGTAGGCCCGCGCGAGCGCGTGCGAAGGGGCCGGGGAGGTGCCACCTCCCCGGCCCCTTCGGCTGCCCGCCGGGCCTCACCCCACATGGCAGAAAACGTACGCGTGCGGCCACGTTCCGTGACGGTCGGAGGTCCCGGCGCGGGCGCCCGGAAGTCGCACGAGGTGGAGAGGGTGCAACGTTCCCGCACGTCCTGGGAGTTGGTACCTTCACACGCCACACACACCAGGCCGTTGTCATCTCGTTAAGTGGTTACTCCTTGACGCTGCGGTGATCGCCGCGTTGGCTTTCAGCCACCTGGTCGCAAAGCTGCGGCCTCGTCCGGAAGGCACATCAAGTGAACACCCGAATCCGTATGCGTCGTACTGCCATAGCCTTGGGAGCATTTGCCCTGGCCGCCCCGCTCGCTGCCTGCGGTGTCGTGGACGGCATCGGTGGTGGCGACGGCAGCTCCGCCGGCCCCAAGAAGGGCGACGACATCACGGTGGGTCTGCTCCTTCCGGAGAAGGAGAACTCTCGCTACGAGAAGTTCGACCACCCCATCATCAAGAAGAAGGTCGCCGAGCTCACCCACGACAAGGGCCGCGTCGAGTACGCCAACGCCGAGCAGGACGCGGCCAGGCAGAAGAGCCAGCTCGAGCAGATGGTGGCCGACAAGGTCGACGTCGTGCTGCTGGACGCGGTGGACTCGAAGTCCATCGCGAGCGCCGTGCAGAAGGCGAAGGACGCGGGCATCCCCGTCATCGCGTACGACCGCCTGGCGCAGGGGCCGATCGACGCGTACATCTCCTTCGACAACGAGCTCGTCGGCGAGGTGCAGGGCAGGGCGCTCGTGGAGACGCTGGGCTCCGGCGCCGCCACCAGCAAGATCGTCATGATGAACGGCTCGGTCACCGACCCGAACGCCGCGCAGTTCAAGGCGGGCGCGCTGTCCGAGCTCCAGGGCAAGGTGGTCATCGCCAAGAAGTACGACGTCACGGACTGGAAGCCGGAGAACGCCAAAATCCGGATGCAGGAGGCCATCACGGCCGTCGGCCTGGACAACATCGCCGGTGTCTACTCCGCCAACGACGGCATGGCGGGCGCCGTCATCGAGGCCCTGAAGGAGACCGGCGCCGGCAAGCTTCCGCCGGTCACCGGTCAGGACGCCGAACTGGCCGCCGTGCAGCGCATCGTCTCGGGCGACCAGTTCATGAGCGTCTACAAGTCGTACCCGCAGGAGGCCAGCGCCGCCGCCCAGATGGCCGTCGCGAAGGTCCAGGGCCGCTCCATCGAGTTCGACGCCCTCACCCGCGACACGGTCGACAGCCCCACCACGAAGAAGGTCCCGGCCCAGCTGGTGCCCGTGGTCGCCCTGACCAAGAAGAACATCAGGGAGACCGTCGTGGAGGAGGGCTTCTACACGGTCAAGCAGATCTGCACGCCGAAGCTCAAGGCGGACTGCTCCGCGGTCGGCCTGAACTAGGCGCGAGCCGGGCGCGGGCCTGACCCGGGTAGGGGTCTGACCAGGCCTGACCCGGGTGCGCGCGGAGATTCGGTGAAGGTGCCCGCGCCCCCGTGGCCGAGATACGGACGAACGGGACTCCCCGGCGGCGGGCGGCTCATGGACGATTCCAAGATCGTCCAGGGTTGCGCGCTTCCACATCATGATCACGGGGAGACGCATTCTCGATGCGCGCAGTCGATGAAGAGATACGACGGGCAGCACGGCGGCCGCGGGGCGCGGGGGCGGTGACGGGGCTGGCGCTCGCGCTGGGTCTGCTCGCCGGCTGCGGCTCGGGTGACGCGACCGGCGAGCCCGCGGACAAGGGCGCGGCCTCCGGCGGTTCGGCCGGCTCCGGCGGTGCGGCCCCGGCCGGCCCCGCCTACAAGGGCCCCCGCCTGCCCGGACTCGCCGAGCGGGCCGCGTGGAGCCTGCCCGCCGCCGAGGGCGGCAGTGCGCCCGGCCTGCTCGACCTCGGCGAGACGTTCGTCTTCGCGAAGGACGCGGACGGCGCCTACGTCACGGACTTCGACGCGGCGGGGGAGCCCGAGCGGGGCAAGGACCTCGTGCTGCACATGTCCGACGAACCGGAGAGCCTCGTCCTGGAGTTCCGGGACGCGAAGACCGGCGGCGTGCGCAGGACGATGAAGGTGAAGTCCGACTCCGTCACGGCCACCACCTGGCACGACGGTGTTCCCGCCCTCGCCGTAGGCACGTCCGGGACGACCGAGTCCGACGGGCTGACCGAGGAGACCGTGACCTCGACGGCGACGCTGTACGACGCCACCGGGAAGAAGCTGGGCACCAGCGAACTGCCTCAGGACGTCAACCGGATGGTGGGGCAGTCCACCTACCCCGCCGTCGTTCTCCTGGAGGGCTACCGCGTCGGCGCCGCCGACAACACGCTCAGCCTCACCCCCGTCGACGGCGGTGAGACGCGCACGGTCGACTGCACCGGCTCGCAGGCCGACTGCGCGTTCCTCCCCGAGACGGGCGAGGCCACCGGGGCGTCGGCGTTCGCGCCGCTGATCACCGGGAAGTACTACGCGGGCTTCGAGAACGCCTCGGACTTCCAGTACGAGCCGGAGCAGGTCACCCTCTCCGACCTCGCCACCGGGCGGAAGGTCTGGAGCAGCGCCGACGTCGAGCCGCCCCGGGGCGTGAAGTTCACGGACGAGGGCGACCGGATGTCCGAGGGCGTCAGGGTGCTGCGGGTCTCGGACGGCAAGGTCCTCACCGCCTGGCAGACGGCCGCCGGCTCGGACGTCTGGATCGACGCCTGGTACGAGCTGGGCGGCGGTGCCGAGGCCGGCGCCTCCTACCCGACCGTGCGGGAGCCCCTCTTCGCCCCTTCCGGCAACCTGGTGGCCGCCGCCACGGACGAGGGCGTCGTCGTCCGGGAGGCGGCGACCGGCAGACAGCTCTGGGCCCAGGGAGCCGGTGAGAAGCCGCTGACCCCCCTCCGCTTCTCGGCGGACGACTCGGTCCTGTACGGCACGACCGGGGACGACACCGTCGTCGCGGTCGACGCGCGCACGAAGGAGGTCCTGGCCAAGAGCCTCCCTGCCGACCACGTGCCGTTGTTCGACGACGCCTCCCGGTACGGCTACCTCGGCACCGAGGACGGCTTCTTCGTCTTCGCGCCGGCGTCCTGACGTCCGTACCTGGCCCCGCCCCGCACCGTCGGCGTAGAGATCCGGCCACTCCGCGGCTTGTGCAGTAACCCGGGTGTGCGGGCCGGTGCGGGACCGGCCCGGTCAGCTTGTTGCAGGAGTCCGTTGCGGAGGTGGGGATATTTACCGACCTGTCGGGGCGATCGGGGGCAGGCGGCGGGAGGAGGCGTGTTGCGATGGCGGACGGGGCCGCGCATAGTGTCGCTGCGGAAGACGCCGAGGCGTTGCATCGCGCAAGACGCTGGAGCCAGGAGTTTGGAGCCAGGGGTGGGAGATGGCGGGGCACGGGACGGACACGCATCCGCACGGTGCTGACCGGCTGTGCGAGGCCGGGGACCGCGTGTATTCCCGGGCGGTACGGCGCGGTCGCGTGCTGCGTGCCGACGCCGACGCGGTGCCGTGCCTGCTGGAGCTGGCGCTGCTGCACCCGGACCCCGACGACATGGGCTGGCTGGTGCCGACGTCGCCGCAGGAGGTCATGACGCGGCTGCTGCGGGGCATGTACGAGGAAATCACCGCGAGCCAGGCGCGGGTGGGCGACGCGGTGGCCGCTTTCGAGTGGTACGCGGGCCTCGGCGGACGCGTCCGGCCGCCGGCCGAGGGCGTCGCCATCCGGGTGCTCGACGGACTGCCGCGGATCCGGGCCGCGATGGACGAGGCCACCGAGGCGTGCCGCACCGAGGTGCTGACGGTGCAGCCGGGCGGCATCCGCCGTGAGGACGAGCTGTCCGAGGGCCTGCACCGGGCGCTGGGGCTGCGCCGGCGCGGGGTCCGGATGCGCGACCTGTACACCCATGTGGCGCGGCACGGGCAGGGCCTGCACACGTACATGGAGCTGATGGGGGAGGCGGCCGAGGCCCGCACGCTCGACGAGGTCGTGGAGCGCCTGATCGTCTTCGACCGCAAGGTGGCGTTCATCCCCGCGAACGCGGACCGCACGATCGCCCTGGAACTGCGCCACCCGGCCCTGGTGGACTACCTGGTCACGGTCTTCGAGCGGCTCTGGCGGCTGGGCATCCCGCTGGCCGCGTCGCTGCCCTCCACGGGCATCGAGGGCATCACGCACCGGGAGCGGTCGATCGCGGCGCTGCTCGCGGAGGGCCACCAGGACGCCGTGGTCGCCGAGCGTCTCGGCATCAGCGTCCGCACGTGCCGGGCGCACATCGCGCGGCTCTCCGAGACCCTCGGCGCCGCCAGCCGCACGCAGCTGGGGGTGCGCATCGCCCAGGCGGGCCTCGACGGGCCGCCGCGGGCCGCGGACCCGGCGGAGCTGCTCCCGGCCGCCGCGCCGGGCCGGGACGCGCCCACGGCCCGCTGAGCCCCGGGGCGGGCCCTCGTGCCGGGGCCGCTCAGCGGGCCGGGTCCAGGATGCCCGACTGGGCGATCAGGAAGCCGAGCTGGGCACGGCTGCCGCTGCCGAGCGCGGCGGCGAGCTTGGCGATGTGGGCGCGGCAGGTGCGGACGTTCATGCCGAGGCGGCGGGCGATGGCCTCGTCGACGTGGCCCTCGACGAGCAGTTTGGCGATGGAGCGCTGGACGCCGGTGATGCCGTCGGTGGGGGGCGCGTACGGGGTTTCCTCCAGGAGCGGGACACCGCGGGCCCAGAGCTGTTCGAAGACCTTGGCGAGGTACTCCACGAGGCCGGGGTGGCGCAGTTCGAGGGCCATCTGGCCGTCGCCGCGCGCGGGGATGAACGCCACCGTGCGGTCGAAGATCATCAACCGCTCGATGAGCTCCTCGAGGGTCCGGATCTCGACGTTGCCCTTGGTCATGTGCTCCGCGTAGGCCAGCGTGCCCTGGCTGTGCCGCGCGGTGTGCTGGTAGAGCGTGCGCATGGTGATGCCGCGGGCGATGACCGCCCGGCCGCGCTCCAGGGCCTCGATGAGGGAGTGCTCGCTGCGGCCGCCGCCCGGCTGGACGGTGAGGATCTCCGAGTGGCACTCGGCCATCGCGACCTCGATCGCCGAGTTGATCCGGTTGATGCCTTCGAGCACGGTGATGGCGTGCGTGGTCGGCGGGTCCTGGGCGGTGATGGCCATGAATGGCTCGAAGGAGTCGGTCAACTCCACCGCGAGGCTCCTACGCTCCTGGATCTCCCGCTCTATCGGGTGCAGACGCTGGGCGAGCGCGGCCGCCGGCGGCACCGGCCGCAGCCACAGGGGGTCGTCCGGATCGGGGTGCAGCAGCGCGAATTCCATCAGGCAGGGAGCGGGTTCCACCTCCTGGCGCGCGATGCGCCCCGAGCGCAGCGCGGTGGCATAAAGACGCTTGCCCTCGTCGCACAGTTCAGTCTCGGCATGAGGATGTGTCCGATGTGAGTTCTTTGTAGGCAAAGCTCCACCCCCCAGGGTCCTGAACGTGCAGGAACATGATGCATCGACCCTGTGGTGTTTGCCTGACTGAATGAGCCATCGTCTTGGAGGACGGCGGGGGAGAGTATCCAAGGAAGTGAGGACGAAGCCGACTATGTGCAAGAGAATGGTTCGCTCGGTGCTCGCTGTCGCCTTCTCCGCTGGGATGGTCTTCAGTGCCGCAAGCGCCCTGGACCTTTCGTGGAGCAGTGAGCCTGCCAATGCACACGTGTCCAGCACGACCGGCGCCGTGCCCGGCGACCTGTCCTGGAGCATCGCCCCGCCGGACCTGTCCTGGAGCAGCGTGCAGGGGGACCTCTCGTGGAGCGTCGGTTCCCCCAAGGGCGTGGCGGCATGACCATCCCACCCGACGACCGTTCCTTCCGCCGGGAGATGGCGACCGCCTACCGGTCCGGCTGGCACTTCATCGACCTGGCCACCGCCATCCCCCACAGCGGTGACTCGTTGATGGTGACGGTCTTCGGGGAGCCGGTGGTCGTCACCCGGGACGAGGACGACGACGTCCGGGCGTTCCGGTGTCTGCGGCGGCCTCGGGGGGCGCCGCAGCCAGTACGGTGCGCCATCCGGTACGGCATGATCTTTGTGAATCTGGACCAGCGTGACCACCAGCTGGTCGAGCCGGAGACCCCGGCTGTACGGACCATCTCAGCCACCCCCCGCAGTGCCTGACGCGATTCCCCCGTCGTAGTAGATCGCGCAGGTGCTTCCCCCCGGCAGCGGCGTCACCGTGACCTGAACACGGTGACGCCGCTGCAGTTTTGGGCGAGGAATCGCGGTGATTGCGCATCGGGCGAGGCCCATCGGGCGAGGCGCGCCGCCTGCCCGGCCGCCCGCCCGCCTGCCCGCCTGCCCGGCCGCCCGCCTGCCCGGCCGCCCGGCTGCCCGCCTGGCCCGGCCGCCCGGCTGCCCGGCTGTCCGGCCGCCCGCCCGCCCTCCGGGTCGGCCGGGTCGGAGATCAGCCGCGCCCCATCGCCGAGGTCAGCTCGATCTCGATCACCACCCGGGCGGGGTTGGGCGAGGGGACGCGCCCGTAGCGCTCCGCGTAGCGCCGCTCCGCCTCCGCGACACGCTCCGGCTCCCGGTGCACGACGGCGAGCCCTTCCAGCGTCGCCCAGCGCCGCCGGTCCACCTGGCACACCGCCACCCGGGCGCCGCCCGCCCCCGCGGCCAGGATGTTGGCCACCTTCGTGCTCGACCCGTTCGTGATCACCCGGGCCAGCCCCTCCTCCGGCGCGTAGGTCACCCCGACGGGCACCACGTGCGGGGAGCCGTCGGGGCGCAGGGTGGTCAGGGTGCACAGGTGGCGCTCCCGCCAGAAGCCGAGATAGGCGGCGTCGGGGTCGCGCGGGTTCACGGGGTATGCGGCCATGGCGGGAACTTAACCTTTTCTCGTCCCGCGGACCTTCTTGAGTGGAATAGACTCAACTTTGTGTACGTTCCTGAAGTCAGGATGAGGACGACTGACGCGAGGAGGAGACAGCGACCGTGGACGCCGAGCTGACCAACAGGAGCCGGGACGCGATCAACGCGGCCAGTACCCGGGCCGTGTCCGAGGGCCACCCGGACCTCACCCCCGCCCACCTGCTGCTCGCTCTGCTGGCGGGCCAGGACAACGAGAACATCACCGACCTGCTGGCCGCGGTCGACGCCGACCAGGCGGCCGTGCGCACCGGGACCGAGCAGGTGCTGGCCGCGCTGCCCAGCGTGGCGGGCTCCACCGTCGCGCCCCCGCAGCCCAACCGGGAGCTGCTCGCCGTCATCGCCGACGCCGCCGAGCGGGCCAAGGAGCTCGGCGACGAGTTCCTGTCCACCGAGCACCTGCTGATCGGCATCGCCGCGAAGGGCGGCCGCACCGCGGACGTACTGTCCTCGCAGGGAGCCAGTGCCAAGAAGCTGCTGGCCGCGTTCCAGACGACCAGGGGAGGGCGCCGGGTGACGACCGCGGATCCCGAGGGCCAGTACAAGGCACTCGAAAAGTTCGGTACCGACTTCACCGCCGCCGCGCGGGAGGGCAAGCTCGACCCGGTCATCGGCCGGGACCAGGAGATCCGCCGGGTCGTGCAGGTGCTGTCCCGGCGCACCAAGAACAACCCCGTCCTCATCGGCGAGCCCGGTGTGGGCAAGACC
The DNA here is from genome assembly GCF_042871785.1 of Streptomyces sp. NPDC005551. Classification (NCBI taxonomy): domain Bacteria; kingdom Bacillati; phylum Actinomycetota; class Actinomycetes; order Kitasatosporales; family Streptomycetaceae; genus Streptomyces; species Streptomyces sp. NPDC005551. The sequence continues at coordinate 432,666 of NZ_JBIAJE010000004.1, forward strand.
GCCGTCGTGGAGGGGCTCGCCCAGCGGATCGTCAAGGGCGACGTGCCCGAGTCCCTGAGGAACAAGCGGCTCGTCGCGCTCGACCTCGGCGCCATGGTCGCCGGCGCGAAGTACCGGGGCGAGTTCGAGGAGCGGCTCAAGACCGTCCTCGCCGAGATCAAGGACTCCGACGGCCAGATCATCACCTTCATCGACGAACTGCACACCGTCGTGGGCGCGGGCGCCGGCGGCGACTCCGCCATGGACGCGGGCAACATGCTGAAGCCCATGCTGGCCCGCGGCGAGCTGCGGATGGTGGGCGCGACGACCCTCGACGAGTACCGCGAGCGGATCGAGAAGGACCCCGCCCTGGAGCGGCGCTTCCAGCAGGTGCTGGTCGCCGAGCCGACCGTCGAGGACACCATCGCGATCCTGCGCGGGCTCAAGGGACGCTACGAGGCCCACCACAAGGTACAGATCGCGGACAGCGCCCTGGTGGCCGCCGCGGCCCTCTCCGACCGGTACATCACCTCGCGCTTCCTGCCCGACAAGGCCATCGACCTCGTCGACGAGGCCGCGTCCCGGCTGCGCATGGAGATCGACTCGTCCCCCGTCGAGATCGACGAACTCCAGCGTGCCGTCGACCGGCTGAAGATGGAGGAGCTGGCGATCGGCAAGGAGACCGACGCCGCCAGCCGGGAGCGCCTGGACAAGCTGCGCCGCGACCTCGCCGACCGCGAGGAGGAGCTGCGCGGCCTCACCGCCCGCTGGGAGAAGGAGAAGCAGTCCCTCAACCGCGTCGGTGAGCTGAAGGAGAAGCTCGACGAGCTGCGCGGCCAGGCCGAACGCGCCCAGCGCGACGGTGACTTCGACACCGCGTCCAAGCTGCTCTACGGCGAGATCCCGGACCTGGAGAGGGACCTGGAGGCCGCCTCCGAGGAGGAGGTGGAGGCCGCCGAGGGCGACACCATGGTCAAGGAGGAGGTCGGCGCGGACGACATCGCCGACGTCGTCGGCGCCTGGACCGGTATCCCGGCCGGCCGTCTCCTGGAGGGCGAGACCCAGAAACTCCTGCGCATGGAGGACGAGTTGGGCCGCCGCCTGATCGGGCAGTCGGAGGCCGTCCGCGCGGTGTCCGACGCGGTGCGGCGCACCCGGGCCGGTATCGCCGACCCCGACCGGCCCACCGGTTCCTTCCTGTTCCTCGGCCCGACCGGCGTCGGCAAGACCGAACTGGCCAAGGCGCTCGCGGACTTCCTCTTCGACGACGAGCGGGCCATGGTCCGCATCGACATGAGCGAGTACGGCGAGAAGCACAGCGTCGCCCGCCTGGTGGGCGCCCCGCCCGGCTACGTCGGGTACGAGGAGGGCGGCCAGCTGACGGAGGCCGTGCGCCGGCGCCCGTACAGCGTGGTCCTGCTGGACGAGGTCGAGAAGGCGCACCCGGAGGTCTTCGACATCCTGCTCCAGGTCCTGGACGACGGCCGCCTGACGGACGGTCAGGGACGCACGGTCGACTTCCGCAACACCATCCTGGTCCTCACCTCCAACCTCGGCAGCCAGTTCCTGATCGACCCGGTCAGCACCGAGGAGGAGAAGAAGGAACAGGTCCTGGAGGTCGTACGGGCCTCCTTCAAGCCGGAGTTCCTCAACCGGCTCGACGACCTGGTCGTCTTCTCGGCACTCTCCAGGACGGAGCTGGAACGCATCGCCCGGCTCCAGATCGACCGGCTCGCCCAGCGCCTCGCCGACCGGCGGCTCGCCCTGGAGGTCACCGAGGCGGCCCTGGCCTGGCTCGCCGACAAGGGCAACGACCCGGCCTACGGTGCCCGGCCGCTGCGCCGCCTCATCCAGACGGCGATCGGCGACCGGCTCGCCAAGGAGATCCTCGCGGGCGAGGTCAAGGACGGCGACACGGTCCGCGTGGACGCCGCCGGCGACGGCCTGATCGTGGGCCCGGCGGCCGGCAAGACGCTGTAGCCCGGGGTCCCGAGGGCTCCGAAAACTCCGGGGGCCTCGGCAACCGGGGGCCCCGGCGGTCCCACAGGCCACGGGCCCCCGGGGTCCCGACGGCCCCGACGGCCCCGGGGGTCCCGCTGGCCCCGGGGGTCCCGACAGCGCCGGGGGCCCCGGGGGCTCCGACAGCTCCGGGAGCCTCGGCTGCCCCAGCGGCCTCGGTGGCCTCAGGGCTCCCTGGGGCCCCGCCCGCTCTCGGTGAGAAGGGCCCTCACGGCGTACGAGGGCGGTGCCCCCGCCCCCGTACGCCACCTTCGGCCGTACCCGCCGACCGGGGTCTTCCCGGGCGTCCTGGGAGGCGTGCGGGGCCGGTCGGAGCCCCTCCCGCCCTCCCGCGGCACGCCGTGGACCCGCGCCCGGCCGCCGTCCGGGGGCTGACATCGGCCAGATCGTGTCAGCCCCCGGCGGACAGGCCCGCCAGGGGTTGCCACTCCCCGCCCCGCATGGGGGAGGATGGCGTAATCCGTACGAAGGGAAATACACGGTGAGCATCGACCCGTCCTCGATTCCGAACTTCGGGGGCCAGCCCGAGCCGCAGCCCGGCGGACCGGCGGGCCCCGTCGTCCCGGATCAGGACCTCGTGAAGCAGCTCCTCGACCAGATGGAGCTCAAGCACCTCGTCGACGAAGAGGGAGACCTCGTCGCGCCGTGGGAGCAGTTCCGTACGTACTTCATGTTCCGCGGTGAGGGTGACCAGCAGGTCTTCTCGGTCCGGACGTTCTACGACCGGCCGCACCAGATCGACGAGAAGCCCGCGCTGCTGGAGTCCATCGACGACTGGAACCGTCGCACCCTGTGGCCGAAGGTCTACAGCCACACGCATGACGACGGCACCGTCCGGCTCATCGGCGAGGCGCAGATGCTGATCGGCACCGGCGTCAGCCTGGAGCACTTCGTCTCGTCGACGGTCAGCTGGGTGCGGGCCGCCATCGAGTTCGACAAGTGGCTCGTCGAGCAGCTCGGCCTGGAACAGGAAGTCAACGAGGCGGACAAGCCCGGGGACGACGAGGAGTAGTCCCGGCCCCCACTCACAGGGGCGTATGGGCGACAGCCACCAGATACGCCCCGTAGGCGAACGAGAGCCCGGCGAGGGCGCCGACCACCAGTGTCGCGTGCCACGGCCGGGCTCTTGCCGTGCGCACCAGCGCGCCCGCCGGCGGCAGCAGCAGCGGGAACGCCGGCAGCAGGAAGCGCGGCTTGCACTCGAAGAAACCCGAGCCGCCCAGCGCGATCAGCAGCAGGACGCCGCTGTGCACGAGCAGGGGCAGCGGGGCGCGGTCCGCGACGAGCAGCGCGAACAGCAGGATGGCCGCCGCCACGATCACCATCGTCATGGGGAAGACGAAACGGCCGCCGTGCAGCAGCAGGTGCTTCACGAAGCCCAGGGAGCCGCGGCCGAAGTCGAAACGGGACCCCCACAGCCGCTGCACCGCGAAGTAGCCGCCGAGCGGATCACCCTCGCGGCGGCCGACCCACAGGACGTAGCCGCCCCAGCCGAGCGGCGCGAGCGCGGCGCCCGTCCACAGGCTGTGGGAAACATCGCGGCCGCGCGCCCGGAAGATCTCGCAGGCGGCCGCCGCCAGGACCGCCGCGGCCACCGCCACCCCGTTCGGCCGTGCCAGCCCCGCCAGCGCCGCGAGCGCGCCCGCCCACACCCACCGCCCGGTCAGCACCGCGTACAGCGACCAGGCGGCGAAGGCCGTCAGCACGGGCTCCGTGTATGCCATCGACAGCACGACGGAGTGCGGCAGCAGCCCCCAGAGCAGGACGAGCAGGGTGGCGACGGCGGGGCCGTGCAGCCGCGCCCCGACGAGATAGATCCCGTACGCGGCGGCCGCGGCCGCGGTCCAGGCGACCACCAGGCCCGCGGCGCCGCCGCCGAGCGGGGTCAGCGCGGTGACGCAGCGGATGAGCGCCGGGTAGAGCGGGAAGAACGCCAGGTCGCTGCGGGCGACCGCCGGCCCGACGTGCAGGGTGTGCCCGTAGCCGTGCGCCGCGATCCCCAGATACCAGACCGAGTCCCAGGACCGGCCGAGCAGGGCGAGCGGCTGTTTTCCCTGGGCCCAGGCGGCCACGGACAGCACGAGGACACCGGTGAGGCGGGCGGCGGCGAACAGTCCGAGCGCGCCTGCCGCCGTCGTGGACAGCCGCCGCGGGGCGGGAACCGGGCGGCCGCGGCCCCCGGCACCGGACTCCCTGGCGGGGGCGGGGATGGTACTCGCGTGGGTCACATCCGAACTGTGCGTCCCTTACGGGGCATTTGCGAGCATCACCCCGCCGTGCGGGTACGGATCGCGCCGGTCCGGCGCGCCGCGCGCGAGAGCGGCCGCCACGGTGCTAGGAACCCCCGATCCGGGTGCCGGCGTGCGTCAGCCGGGGAGGTCCGTCCGGGTGGACAGCTCCGCCCACACCGTCTTGCCCACGGGGTGGCGAGGTTCGGACCCCCAGCGCACGGCCAGGACGTCCACCAGGAACAGTCCCCGGCCGGACTCGCCCCCCGGGTCCGGCACGGGCGGCTCCGCGGGCGGGTGCTTCGCCGAGACGGCGTCCGCGACCTCGACGCGCACCAGACCCGCGGCCGGGTGGAGGGCGAGCCCGAGGCCGAAGCCGCGTCCGGGGGCCCGGCCGTGCCGTACGGCGTTCGCGGCGAGCTCGCCGACGACGAGGGCCACCGCGCACGACACGTCCGACGTCGGCGGGTGTCCCCACTCCTGCATGCGCCGGACGGCGAGCCGGCGGGCGAGCCGGGCACCCTCCGGGGACGACGCGAACTGCGCCGTCAGTGAGGGGAGTTCGCACGGCCCGTTGTCCGATGCGGTCGTTCCTGTCAGCACGGCGTCCGTCCCTGTCTGTCGAGCCGAGGCATCCCGTGACGTATGCGGGTCGTCACGTTCCGTGCATAAGAGTCGTCCGGTCGGCCTACGCTCGACAGGTGACACAGCCTTACTTTTCACCCCGTAAGGAACGGAAGTGACGCTTTGGCCAACGGGATCGACCCCAGTACGTCGATGGCCGCGCTGTTCGGCGCACGGGTGCGCCGGCTCCGTACGGCGGCCGGACTGACCCAGGCCGAACTCGGCGACAGAACACACGTGGTGAGCACGCGGATCACGCAGATCGAGCGGGCGTCCGGGGCGAAACCGACGCTGGACCTGGCGCGGGCGCTGGACGCGGCCCTCGGCGCGGACGATCTGCTCGTCGAGCTGTGGCCGTACGTGTACCGGGAGGCGTTCCCGGACTGGTCGCGGGCGTTCATCGCCTACTCGCAACGGGCCGTGGCCATCCGGGAGTACGCGGCGCACGTGGTGCCCGGTCTGTTGCAGACCAGGGAGTACGCGAGAGCCGTTTTGGGCGTCGGTTTGACGCTCAGCGGTGACGAGCAGTTGGAGGAGCGGCTCACCGCCCGGATGACGCGGCAGGAACGACTCGGTTCGCCCGACAGACCGGAGCTGTGGGTAGTGCTCGACGAAGCGGTCCTCAGGCGCCCGATCGGCGGACGCACTGTTGTGAGCGCGCAGTTGGAGTTCCTGCTCCACCTGGCGGAGGAGCACCCCATCACCGTTCAGGTGCTGCCGTTCGCCCAGGGCGAGCACGACGCGATGGGTGGTTCCCTGACGGTGTTGACGCTGCCGGACGAGTCCGAAGTCGCTTACACAGAAGGCGCGCACTACGGCCAGCTCATCGAGGATCCGGCCGAGGTCAAGCGTTTCACCGTGACCTACGATCGGCTACGGGCTAATGCCCTGCCCCCGCTCATGTCGCTCGACATGATCCGATCTGCGATGGAGGGCTACAACAGTGAAGCGAATGTCCCGTCCCGGTCTGAGCGCCGCCGCGTGGCGCAAGAGCAGCTACAGCAATCAGGAGGGCGGCAACTGCGTAGAGGTGGCCGACGGGTTCCGGGTCGTCGTCCCGGTCCGTGACAGCAAGGTCCCGCACGGTCCGGCGTTGTGCTTCGAAGCCGCCGCCTGGGATGCCTTCATAGGCGAGTTGAAGGCCAGGCACCACCGTTCCTGAGGTGGCCGGGTCCTGGTCGCCCTCCGTGTTCCGGGCTTGCCGGGCCCTTGCCCGCGAGGGTCCGGTCGGCCGCTGACCTCCTGAAAGAACCGGGGGAAAGAACCACCCGCCCACCCGCCCTCCCCGGCCGAACGGCTCGCGTCACCCGTCCGGGTGACCGGCTTGCCGGGGCGAGCTACGGATGGTTACGTTCGCCGCGACAACCGCAAACGAATACGGCCCCCGGCCGGGACGGCAATCCCGAACGAGGGCCTGACCGATCAGGAAGAAGAGCCTTCCCGATGGCTGACCCGCAGTCTAACGCGCCTGTGCGCGCCGAAGCCGGAACTCGGACGTCCGGCGTGATCCACGTCCGCACCCGTCTCACGGCGGACTTCACGGTGATCTCCAACGCCCTCGCCCAGCGGCGGGGCAGCGCGGTCACGGTCGGCGTCGCGGCGTACATCTCCTCCCTGCCCGACGGCTCCCCCGTGAGCATCGCCGCGCTGTGCGAGCACTTCAGCGAGGGCGAGATCCTCATCTCGCGGGCGCTCAGGGAGCTGGAGACGGCGGGATACCTGGAGCGCCGCCGCGAGCGAACGCCCACGGGCCAGGTCCGTACCCGGACGTACTTCTACGACGTCCCCGGCGGCGCTCCGGACCCGGACGCGCCTCCCGAGCCGCCGAGGCCCCGCCGACCCCGGAGACATGCCGTCACCGCGGCGGTCCCACCGGCGCCCGCGCTCACGGAAGAGAAGGCGCCCGCGCCCGGACCGGCCGGGGCAAGGACACCGCTGCCACTCGCCGACGCCGACGCCGACGCCGACGCCGACACCGTCGCCGACGTCGACCCCCGGGCCATCGCCGTACTCGCCGCCCTGCGCCGTGCCGACCCCCGCCTGATCCTGTCCGCGCCGGAAGCCGCCCGCCTCGCCCCGGCCGTCACCCGGTGGCTCGCGGCCGGCCTCCTGCCCACGCAGATCACGGACCACCTCACCGCACGGCTCCCGGACCGGTTCCTGTCCCGTCCGGCAGGCCTCCTCGCCTACCGGCTCCAGGAGACACCCCTGCCGCTACCGACCAGAAGCGCGGAACCGCCCGTACGCCCCGCGGTCGTGCCCATGCAGAACTGCGACGGCTGCGACCGGGCATTCCGCACGGCGGAACCCGGCCGCTGCCGGGACTGCCGGACCCGCGACCAACTCCGCGCAACCGGCTGAGGCCATGACCGGGTATATGCCCGCCCGCAGATGGGAGGCTTGATGTGGCACGATGCGAAATCCGGCGCCAGGAGGAGGTGGGGCATGGTCGACAGGTTCAGGGATGGACTGCTGACGCCTGCGGAGACCGCCGCCTTCCTCGAGATTCCGCAGTCGACCCTCACCTCGTGGCTGAGGGGCAAGGCCGCCGGAGCGCCACTGGTCCACCAGGTCGAGCCGGTACGCAAGGGACAGCCGTCGGTGCCGTTCATCGCGGTGGCCGAGGCGCACGTTCTTCGTTCCCTGCGTTCCCTGGGGCTCCGCATGAGCGAGATCAGGGAGGCGGCCGCCGCCGTGCGGGACGCCTTCGACACCCCCTACGGTCTCGTGTCCAAGCGGATCGCCACGGACGGCGTGGACATCTTCATCGAGCACGGTTGGGGGGATCTCCGCCGAGCCCGCGACGGCCAGGTTCCCATCCACGAGGTGGTCTCCGACTATCTCCGCTACCTCACCTGGGAGCCGGGCGACGACTTCCCCTCCAGCCTGCGCCTGAGGCAGTACCCGGCCTCGGTCCCCGTCGTGATCGATCCGAGGTTCGGCCACGGTCTCCCCGTGGTGGCCGCCAACCGCGTCACGGTGCAGGCCATCACCGACCTGTGGGAGGCCGGGGAGACCGTCGAGGACATCGCGTACGACTACGGCATGACGCCTGAGCAGGTGGACGCGCTCTGCCAGGCAGTGGTGCACCTTGCCGCCTGAGTACTTCCTCGACCGCAATCTCGGTCGCCGCGTCGCGGAAGGACTGAGGGCCTGCGGGTGGACGGTTCACCGCATCGGGGACGTCTTTCCCGACGACGGACAGGACGTGGCCGACGAGGAGTGGATCACTTACGGCCTCGACCGGTCCTGGGTCCCACTGTCGAAGGACGGGCGGATCAAGACCCGGGACCTGGAGATCCGGCCCGTCTTGGACCGCGAGGCGGTGCTGTTCTACCTGGACAACCAGCAGCTTCGCAGCGCCGAGATGGTCGAGCGGCTCGTCGCACGCCGTGACGCGATGCATGAGGCTGTCGAGAAGGGCGGTCCGGCGGCGTACGCCGTGCGGCACGACCGCATCGAGCGCACCTGGCCCTGACGGCGTCCGGCAACGCGAGACCTCGGCGCTCGCATACTGGAACGGCCCCGACGCCACGTACGTCAGGTACTGCTTGACCGAACGCACCGCGAGGCCGGGCGCCGCCGTCACCCAGCCGACACCTGGTTGGTCTGCCTGTTCGTGAGCCCGCCCGGAACTGGTCTCCGGCCGTACCGTCGGGCTCGGTGACGCGGCACTGTCCGTCGTATCCCGACCACACACGGGAAGGAGCCGTTGATGGGCGTCGACGCGATCGCGCACACCGAGTTCCCCAAGGGGTACACGGTCCTGTTCGGGGCCGACGGAAAGGTGATTCTCACGCCGCGGAGCGAAGAGCACTCCAGCACGATCTAGTCGATGCAGTACGACACGATCGTGTCCCTCGGGCGCCATGCGAAGACCGCCTCCGACGTCTACATCGACTTCCCCGCCGACGAGAACTCCGCCCCTGATCTGGCGATCCTCCGGGAGGACGCCCGCCGGGAGGGAAGGCGCTACAGCTTCGAGGACGTCCTGCTGATCTCCGAGGTCGTCTCGACCTCCTCCGCACGGAAGGACTACGACGACTGCACCGCGAAGTACGGCCGCTACGGCAATCCCGGTCTACTTGGTCGTGGACCCCTACGCCCAGGAAGTCGTCCTTCACACTCAGCCGACCGCCACCGGTTACATCGCGGCACACACCCACAAGTACGCCACGGGCAAGCTTCCCATCCCCCTGGCCGACGGCCGGACCTTCACCCTCGACCTCGACGAACTCCCGCTCCCGGAGCCCGAGACGGACGCCCGCTGACGAGGGTCTCCCGGTGCGGCGGTGCCGTCGCCGGACGCGCCGGAAGCGCCGTCACGTCCGGGACAGTCACGCCCGCAGGTCGTAGAAGACCGCGTTGTCCACACACCCATTCGCATGCGGCGCGGGGCAGGTTGCGAGAGGGGCGCCGTGCCAGACCCCGGGTCCCGTCAGCTTTCGTAGTGGTACCGGCACTGCGCGATCAGGACGCCGTCCTCGGTGGCCTTGTAGATCAGCCGGTGCTCGTCGTTGATGCGGCGCGACCAGTAGCCCTGGAATCCGTGCTTGAGCGGTTCCGGTTTACCGATGCCCTCGTTGCCGTTCCGGGTGATGTCCGTGATGAGCGTGTTGATGCGCTTGAGGATCTTCCGGTCCTGGGGCTGCCACCACAGATAGTCCTCCCAGGCACGGGAAGAGAAGGTGATCTTCAACTTCGAGACAGCCCTTATTCGTCGGTCGCCAGCTCGCGCACGGTGCCGCCGCCGTTCTCCAGCTCGTCGATGGACGCGAGCAGGCGCCGGGCGTTGGCCGGACTGCGCAGCAGGTACGCCGTCTCCTTCAGGGACTCGTAGTCCTCCAGAGAGACGATGACGACCGGCTCATGTCCGGCCCGGGTGATGACGACCTCCTCGCGGTCGTCGGTGACGGAGTTGAGCACCTCGGCGTACCGCGCGCGCGACTCGGAATACGTCATGGTCTTCACGATCGACGCTCCTTTCACGTACAGAAAATTGTACGTCCGTCCCTGTCGGTGCGGCAAGCGCCGAAATGACGGCCCGCGCCGCGAAAGTGCCGGGCGGGCGAGGCGTGGCAGGCGGCGGGGAACACGTCGACCATTCCCGCAGGGCGGCGGTCAGCCCGCGAATGCCTTGTGGAGCCGTTGCACCGCCTCCGCCAGTACCTCCGTGCGCTTGCAGAACGCGAACCGTACGAACGGGGCCCCCTCCTCCCGGTGGTCGTAGAAGACCGCGTTCGGAATGGCGACCACCCCGGCGCGCTCCGGCAGCGAGCGGCAGAAGGCGAAACCGTCGGTCTCCCCGAGCGGCCGGATGTCGGTGGTGACGAAGTACGTGCCCGCGGGCCGGAAGACCCCGAAGCCCGCGTCCGCCAGCCCCGCGGACAGCAGGTCCCGCTTGGCCCGCATGTCCGCGCGGAACTCCTCGAAGTACGCGTCCGGCAGCGCGAGGGCCTCGGCGACCGCGTACTGGAACGGGCCCGACGCCACGTACGTCAGGTACTGCTTGGCCGAGCGCACCGCGGCGACGAGGGCGGGCGACGCCGTCACCCAGCCGACCTTCCAGCCAGTGAACGAGAACGTCTTGCCCGCGCTGCTGATGCTCACCGTCCGCTCGCGCATCCCCGGGAAGGACGCCAGCGGCAGGTGCTCGGCGCCGTCGAAGACGAGGTGCTCGTACACCTCGTCCGTGACCACGATCAGATCCCGCTCCACGGCGAGCCTCGCGATCTCGGTCAGCTCCTCACGGGTGAGCACGGTGCCCGTCGGATTGTGCGGAGTGTTGATCAGCAGGAGCCGCGTGTGGTCGGTGACCGCGTCCCGCAGCTCGTCGAGGTCCAGCCGGAACACGCCCTCGTGCGGGCGCAGCGTCACCGGCACCCGGGTCCCGCCCGCCATCGCGATGCAGGCCGCGTACGAGTCGTAGTACGGCTCGAACGCGACCACCTCGTCACCGGGCTCCACCAGCGCCAGCAGGGCCGCGGCGACCGCCTCCGTCGCGCCGGCCGTGACGAGGACCTCGGTGTCCGGGTCGTACGACAGCCCGTAGCGGCGCTGCTGGTGCGCCGCGACCGCCGTCCGCAGCTCGGGCACGCCAAGACCCGGCGGGTACTGGTTCCCGCGCCCCTCCGTGAGCGCCCGCGCCGCCGCGTCCCGGATCTCCCGCGGGCCGTCCGTGTCCGGGAAGCCCTGGCCGAGGTTGATCGATCCGGTGCTCAGGGCGAGGGCCGACATCTCCGCGAAGATCGTCGTACCGAACTCGGCGAGCCGGCGGTTCAGGAGAGGACGTGCGCTGAAGGTCATGACCGCCATCCTGCGCCGAAGCTCTGGAGTTCCTCAACTCTGCTTTGGCGCGCACCCCGTGAGGGCATCCCCCCTCCACGCAGCCCACGGGGGGCCGCTTCGGGGGAAGTGAAAGGAGGGTGACGCCATGTTCACAGGCATCATCCTGGCGGTTGGCCTGATCGCTCTGGTCGCAATCTTCACGGCCGCGAGCCGGAGTCGCAACAAGTCGGTCATCGGGTCGAAGGGCCGCGGCGCGCGTTCCCGCCGCGGCAGCGGCAGCTGGTGGGCCGGCGGGGGCGGCACGGCCGCGTCCTGCGGGTCGTCCGGTGGCGGCCACCACGGCCACTCCTGCGGTGGCGGCTCGTCGTGCAGCAGCGGCTCGTCCTGCGGGGGCGGGTCGTCGTGCGGCGGCGGGGGCGGATGCGGGGGAGGCAGCTGACACGGGGCAGCCGAGCTCCCTTCGGGGGAAGCGCATCCGCACACCGAAGTGCCCGTCGGGGGACATTCTCCGACGGGCACTTCGGCGTTCCCGACCGGTCCGGCGCGGCAGCCACGTCAACCGCGCGCCGGGGGTCGCCGCTCTGGGCACGTCAGCCTTTCGGTACGCGGGGGCGGCGGTTCGTGGACGCGGCGTCCGCGCGCCAGGCGTACGCCGTAGTTGAACAGTTGAGCTGTGGAGCCCTCGGGGGGATGGAAATCCTACGAAGTTGGGTAAAAGCGCTGTGGTCGCGCCACAGTTCATGATTCCCTCTAAATCACCAACGCGGCCCTCGGATCTGTCCCCGCCGACCCGGACCGACCTGGCCGATCTCCCCGGCATCGACCGGCTGCACAGGCCTCCCTTCCCCAACTCCCTTTGCGCAATAGCGGAGCCGACCCATGCTCACGACCCTCAACACCTCGTACACCGACACACGGGCGGCCGACCTCGCCTGGACCCTGGGCCTCGAGCCGCTGTCGGCGCTCGCCACCCTCGACCTCGAACTCGCGGACACGAAACTGCAGTTGCGGCTGCTCGGCGCCTCCCACCAGGTGCTCATCGAGCGGGAGGGCGGCCGCTGCTCGGAGACCGTCGCGTGCATTCCCGGCAGCAGTACGCCGCTGCCGCTCGGCGTCGCGAAGCGGATCGGCGACTGGGAGTACGAGTTCGCGGCCCGCGTCGAGACCCTCCCGCCCCACTCCTTCGCCGGACGCGCCCAGGAGTTGCTGGCCCTGGTCGCCGACCACCCCCACGGACTCGCGGGCGTCTTCCCCGGCAGTCCGCACGCCTTCACCGCCCTCCTCGCCCAGCACCACGAGGGCCATGTGCACTGGCGCACCTGGCACGCCTACCCGCAGGACGGTCAACTCGTCGCCACCCGTACGAAAGTGAGCGCGCGCGTCACGTCCCTCAGTCCGTCCGCCGCCTGAACGACGCGGCGGACGAGCCGCCTTCGGGATCGTGGGCACAGCCGCCGAACACCGCGGTCCCGGCGCCGGGTTGTCGCACAGGCGGACAGGTTCCACGCGTGTGGGTGACGGGAGGTGCCGTCGTCGTCACGTAGCGTAGGCGGTGTGATCGATCCGCACGTGCCCTTCTCCACTCGCGGTGTCACGCGAGCACGGGGAGCCCCGGAACCCGGCGCACCCCCGCCGGGAGACCAGGGGGGCCCGGCGCGGCTGCCCGTGCGGCCCGGCACCGGGCGGTTCTTCGTCCTCGCCTGCGTCTTCGTCTGCGCCGCCTGCGGCCTCGTCTACGAACTCGAACTCGTCGCCCTCGCCTCCTATCTGACCGGCGACTCCGTCACCCAGGCGTCCGTCGTCCTCTCCGTGATGGTCTTCGCGATGGGCATCGGCTCCCTCGCGGCGAAGCGGCTGCGCTGCCGCGCCGCGGCCGGTTTCGGCGCGGTCGAGGCCGCCCTCGCCCTGGTCGGCGGATACAGCGCCATGGCGCTGTACGCGATGTTCGCCTGGACCGGTGACCGGGGCGGGGCCTGGGCGAGCGGATCGCACTGCCTCGTGGTGGTCTTCTCGCTGGCCATCGGCCTCCTCATCGGTGCCGAGGTCCCGCTCCTGATGGAGCTGATCCAGCGCATCCGCCGCCAGGACGCGGGCGGCGCGGTGGCGGACCTCTTCGCCGCGGACTACGTCGGAGCACTGGTCGGCGGCCTCGCCTTCCCCTTCCTCCTGCTGCCCCTGTGCGGCCAGCTCACCGGCGCCCTGCTCACCGGCGCGGTCAACGTGATCGCCGGCGGCGCGCTCGTCCTCGGCCTGTTCCGGCAGGACCTCACCCGGCGCGCGTGCTGCCTGCTGCTCGCCGCCGACCTCGTCGTCCTGGCGCTCCTCGCCACCGCCGCCGTCCTCGCCGACGACTTCGAACGGGCCGCCCGCAACGCCGTGTACGGCGGCGACGTGCGCGTCGCCCTGCGGACCGGCGTCCAGGAGGTCGTCCTCACCGGCGGCACCCGCGGCCACCCCCTCGGCCTCTACCTCGACGGCAGGCTCCGGGTCGGCGGCCGCGACGAGCACCGCTTCCACGAGGCGCTCGTCCACCCCGCGCTGCACGGGCCCCGGGCCCGCGTCCTCGTCCTCGGCGGCGGCGACGGACTCGCCACCCGCGAGGTGCTGCGCCACCCCGGGGTGCGCCGGGTCGACGTGGTCGAACTCGACGCCGGAGTCGTGCGGCTGGCCCGCCGGGACCCCGCCCTGTCCGCGCTCAACCGGCACGCCTTCGACGAACCGCGCGTCCATGTCACGGTCGGCGACGCCTTCGACTGGCTGCGCCGCACCCGCGCCACCTACGACGTGGTGATCTCGGACCTGCCCGACCCGGGCATCACGCCCAGCACCAAGCTCTACTCCCAGGAGTTCTACGGCCTCGTCCGCCACGCGCTGCAACCCGGCGGGCGGCTCGTGGTGCACGCGGGTCCCGTCCGCTCCCGGCCCCGGACCTTCTGGACGGTCGACGCCACCGTGCGGGCCGCCGGGCTGCGCACCGCCCCGTACCGCGTCGGCGGACACGGCTCCGGCCTCGCCGCGGGTCTCGACCGGACGAGCGGCGCCTCCCGCGCCCCGCGGGACTGGGGCTTCGTCCTCGCCTCCCTTACGCGCCCGCCGCCGCGCGGGGACCCGGGCGAGCCCCGGCCGCCCGGCGTCACCGGCGCGGTGCCGGCCGCCGAGGCCCGCGCCGCGGCCGCCACCCGCGTCACCGGCCTGCCGCCCTCCACCCTGGTCCACCCGCGGTACGCCGACTGAGTCCCCCGCGGGCGCGGAAACCGGGGAATCCCGTGCTGCACGGGTGCGCTTCGGGCCATGCTGGGTAGGCTCGGCCGACATGGACCATGAGGTGTTCGTTCCGGTTGCGGCCGAGCGGCTGAGGAAGGCGCTCGCCGACCCCGCGCGGGTCGCCCGGGCGGTCCCGGGACTCCAGCAGGACGCGGGGACGGCGCCGGTCTCCGGGCGGCTGAAGATCCGGGTCGGAAGCCACAGCATCACGTACCGCGGGGCACTGCGGGTCACCGCCCGGGACGACGGGTCGTACTCCGTCGAGGGCGACGCGACGGAGTCCCGCGGCACCGGCGCCGTCAAGCTCGCCCTCACCCTGCGGCTCACGCCCGCGGACGGCGGGACGACGGTCGCCTTCGGCGGCGGGGCCACGGCCGACGGGCGGGTCGGGGAGCTTCCCGCGGAGGCGGTGGCCTCGGCGGTGACGCGGCTGCTGGACCGGTTCGCGGAGAGCCTCGGGGCAGGCGCGGGAGCGGGGGCAGGAGCGGGGGCGGCGGCCGGGGGTGCGCCCGCGGGCGAGTCCGGGGCGGAGACGGGCTCCGAGTGCGGGTCGGATTCCGGGTCCGGGACCGCCCCGTCCCCGGTGTACGGGGCCGACGTGCCGGCGTCCTCCCTCGATTCCGTCGCCGATGCGGAGGCCGAGGAGGAGGAGATCGAGGAGGACCTCGCGGACGACGAGCTCGTGGGCGAGGAACTGGACCTGGTGGACGAACCGCCCGCCGAGGCGGCGCACGCGCGCCGGACGATGATCGGGCGGAGCGCCGAGGAGGTCGATCACGCGCCGCCGCGCGGGCGCTACGCGCCGGTGCCCGCGCCCGAGTCGGCCTCCGCCGGTGCCACGCTGCGGTGGGCGGCGCCCGCCGCGGCACTCGCGCTGGCCTCGGCCGTGGTCGTCGGACGGGCGCTGCGCAGGCGGCGGTGAAGTGCGGTGCAGTGAGGGCCGGCGGTGAAGTGCTGTGCAGTGGGGGCCGGCGGGGGCGTGTGGGGCTCGTAGCGTTGGACGGGCCGGTGTGACGGGGGCGTGTGGGGCTCGGAGCGTTGGACGGCCGGTGAGACGGGGGCGTGTGGGCCCGGAGCGTTGGACGGGTCGGGACGGAAGCGCCGGACGGGCTGAAGCGGCTCCGTCCGGCCAGTAGGGTCGGCCGCGTGAGTAACGAAGACATCACGCTGACCGCGGGTGACGCGGAGGTGACCGTACAGCCGGGCAACGGCGGACGGGTGGGCGGACTACGGGTAGGCGGCGTCGAACTGCTGCGGCAGGGCGCGAAGTTCGGGTGCTTCCCGATGGTGCCCTGGTGCGGGCGGACCCGGGACGGGCGCTTCCGGGACGGCGGCGTCGTCCGGCAGCTGCCCCTCAACTCCCCGCCGCACGCCATCCACGGCACCGTCCGGGACGGCGCCTGGCGCACCGCGCGGGCCGGCGACGGTGAGGCCGTCATCACGTACGACCTCGTCGACCCCTGGCCCCACCCCGGGCGCGTCACGCAGATCGTCACCCTGACCGAGGACAGCCTCACGCTCGGCATGGCCGTGGAGGCGCACGAGTCCTCCTTCCCGGCGCAGATCGGCTGGCACCCCTGGTTCAACCGGAACCTGGGCGCGGGCGGGGACGCCAGGCTGGACTTCGCGCCCGCCTGGCAGGAGGAGCGCGGCGACGACCACCTGCCCACCGGACGGCGGACCGAGCCGAAGCCCGGCCCCTGGGACGACTGCTTCGGGATGCCCGACGGCGTCGACGTCACCATCACCTGGCCGGAGCAGCTGGAGCTGAAGGTCACCAGCCGCGAGGAGTGGGTCGTGGTCTACGACGAGCAGGAGGCCGCCGTCTGCGTGGAGCCGCAGACCGGGCCGCCCGACGGGCTCAACTCCCTGCCGAGGCTGGTCACTCCCATCGAACCCCTCGAAGCCGCCACCACCTGGACCTGGCGACGCCTCTGAGGCGGGGGCGGGACCGGGCCCGCGGCGCCTCTAAGCTGGCTCGCATGAGTGACGTCAACGCAGCAACGCCGGCAGGCACACGCGGCGCGCTGTTGCAGCAGATCAAGGACAAGGCCGTGGTGCACGGCAAGGTGACCCTCTCCTCGGGTCTGGAGGCGGACTACTACGTCGACCTTCGCCGCATCACCCTCGACGGGGAGGCCGCGCCGCTGGTCGGCCAGGTGCTGCTCGACCTGACCGCGGAGCTCGACTTCGACGCGGTGGGCGGGCTCACCATGGGCGCCGACCCGGTGGCCGCGTCCATGCTGCACGCCGCCGCCGCGCGCGGGCGGCGGCTCGACGCGTTCGTCGTGCGCAAGGCCGCCAAGGCGCACGGACTGCAGCGCCGGGTCGAGGGCCCGGACATCAAGGGCCGCCGCGTCCTGGTCGTCGAGGACACCTCCACCACCGGCGGTTCCCCGCTCACCGCCGTCGAGGCCGTCCGCGAGGCCGGTGCCGAGGTCGTCGGCGTCGCCACCATCGTCGACCGGGCGACGGGGGCCGCCGAGAAGATCCGGGAGGGCGCCGGAGTGCCCTACCTCTTCGCCTTCTCCAAGGACGAGCTGGGCCTCGACTGAGGATTTTCCACAGGGGCGGGGCCCGGTTGTCCACAGGCCGGACACGGTGGGTGGACCATCGGGCCCCGTCTGGAAAGATGGGGACGACGATGACGTCGCCCCCCTAGGTCAGGGCCGTAAGCACCACGCCACCCGCACATACAAGGAGCGGACAGATGCCCATCGCAACCCCCGAGGTCTACAACGAGATGCTCGACCGGGCGAAGGCAGGCAAGTTCGCCTACCCGGCCATCAACGTGACCTCGACCCAGACCCTGCACGCTGCGCTGCGCGGCTTCGCGGAGGCCGAGAGCGACGGCATCATCCAGATCTCCACCGGCGGTGCCGAGTTCCTGGGCGGCCAGTACAGCAAGGACATGGTCACCGGTGCCGTGGCCCTGGCCGAGTTCGCCCACATCGTCGCCGAGAAGTACCCGGTCACGGTCGCGCTGCACACGGACCACTGCCCCAAGGACAAGCTCGACGGGTACGTGCGCCCGCTGCTGGCCGTCTCCGAGGAGCGCGTCAAGGCCGGCCGCAACCCGCTGTTCCAGTCCCACATGTGGGACGGCTCCGCGGAGACCCTGGCGGACAACCTGGCCATCGGCCAGGAGCTGCTGGAGCGCGCCCGCGCCGCGAAGATCATCCTCGAGGTCGAGATCACCCCGACCGGCGGCGAGGAGGACGGCGTCACGCACGAGATCAACGACTCGCTGTACACGACGGTCGACGACGCCATCCGTACGGCCGAGGCACTGGGCCTCGGTGAGAAGGGCCGCTACCTGCTGGCCGCCTCCTTCGGCAACGTGCACGGTGTCTACAAGCCGGGCAACGTGGTCCTGCGCCCCGAGCTTCTGAAGGAGCTGAACGAGGGCGTCGCCGCCAAGTACGGCAAGCAGTCCCCGTTCGACTTCGTCTTCCACGGCGGCTCCGGCTCCACCGCCGAGGAGATCGCCACCGCCCTGGAGAACGGGGTCGTGAAGATGAACCTCGACACGGACACGCAGTACGCGTTCACCCGGCCCGTCGCGGACCACATGCTCCGTAACTACGACGGTGTCCTGAAGGTCGACGGCGAGGTCGGCAACAAGAAGACGTACGATCCCCGCACCTGGGGCAAGCTGGCCGAGGCGTCCATGGCCAAGCGCGTCACCGAGGCCTGCGGGAACCTGCGGTCCACCGGTACGAAGATCAAGTAGTCGTCCGGCGGTCACCACCGGTTCGTGACGCAGGGCCCGGTACCCGTGGGGGTGCCGGGCCCTCCGTGTGTGCCGGTGGACGGGTGCGGCGGTGCTCGTGACGGGGGCCGGCGGCCGGGGGCCGCAGACCTGGCCGTGGGGCCACCCGCGGGGGATGATCGGTGCCATGGCTGTTCCGCCGCTGGAGTCACCGGCCGTCCGGATCACCTCCCCCCAGGGGAAGTGGATCCTGCTCACCACCGTCCTGGGTTCCAGCATGGCCCTGCTGGACTCGACCGTCGTCAACGTCGCCCTGCCCCGCATCGGCCGGGACCTCGACGCCGATCTCGCCGCGCTCCAGTGGACCGTCAACGCGTACCTGGTCACCCTCGCGGGGCTGATCCTCCTCGGCGGTGCCCTCGGCGACCGCTTCGGACGCCGGAAGATCTTCGTGATCGGTGTGGTGTGGTTCGCGGCGGCGTCCCTGCTCTGCGGTCTCGCGCCCGGCGCGGGCGTCCTCGTCGCGGCGCGCGCCCTCCAGGGGGTCGGCGGGGCACTGCTCACGCCCGGCTCGCTCTCCCTCATCCAGGCGTCCTTCCACCCGGACGACCGGGCGAAGGCGGTGGGGCTCTGGTCCGGCTTCGGCGGTGTCGGCGCGGCCGTCGGGCCCTTCCTCGGCGGCTGGCTCGTGGACGGCCCCGGCTGGCGCTGGGTCTTCCTCCTGAACGTGCCGCTGGCCCTTCTCTGCGCGCCGGTCGCGGTGCGGCACGTTCCCGAGTCGTCCGACGGGCGCCGTCACGGGCGCTTCGACGTGCTCGGAGCGACGCTGGGCGCACTGGCGCTCGCCCTGGTGACGTACGCGCTGATCGAGGCGCGGAACGGGTCCTTCGTCGTCGCCGTCAGCGCGGTCGCCGGAGTCGCCGCGGGTGTCGCCTTCGTGATCGTCGAGAAACGGCGGCCCGATCCGATGATGCCGCTCGACGTCTTCGCGTCCCGGCAGTTCACGGCGGTCAATCTCGTGACCCTGTGCGTCTACGCGGCCTTCGGCGGGTTCTTCTTCCTCACCGCGCTCCAGCTCCAGGTCGTCGCCGGGTACTCGGCCCTCGGGGCGGGTACGGCGCTGCTGCCGACGACCGTGCTGATGCTGCTGTTCTCCGCCCGTTCCGGGGATCTCGCCCAGCGGATCGGGCCGCGGGTGCCGCTCACGGTGGGGCCGTTGCTGTGTGCGGCCGGGATGCTGCTGATGCTGCGGGTGGGGCCGGACGCGTCGTACGCGGCCGACGTCCTGCCGGCGGTGCTCGTGATGGGCGCGGGCATGGTGAGCCTCGTCGCGCCGCTCACCGCCACGGTGCTGGCGTCCGTGGAGACCGAGCGGGCCGGCCTGGCCAGCGGTATCAACAACGCGGCGGCCCGGGCGGCGGGGCTGGTCGCGGTGGCGGCGCTGCCGTTGCTGGCGGGGATGGGTCCGGAGGCGTACCGGTCGGCGGAGCAGTTCGACGCGGCGTTCCGGCGGGCGATGCCGTGGTGCGCGGGGGTGCTGGTGCTGGGGGCGGGGGTGGCGTGCGCGACGGTGCGGAGGCCGGGGCCGAGGTGCCGGCGCCCGGAGTGCCGTACGCACGGGTGGGTGACGGCGCCGCCGCTGGAGTCGTCGCGGGGGGAGTAGGACCGTGCGCCCCGGCTCCGGTGCGGGCGGCACCTGCCGGCGTCCGGGGAGGGGGTTCCGTGGGGTGGGGGATGGCGCAGACTGGGGGCATGAGCCTTCACGAGAACCTTCTCGGGGGACCGCCCCCGACCGAACTGCCCGACGACCCGGAGCCCCGCGAGCTCCTCGCGAACGGCACCTCTCCCGCCGAGGTCGCCGCGAAGTACCCCACGTCCTCGCTGGCCTGGGCCCGGCTGGCCGACGAGGCCTATGAGCGTGGCAGCGTCGTGGAGTCGTACGCCTACGCCCGTACGGGCTACCACCGCGGTCTCGACTCCCTGCGCCGCAGCGGCTGGAAGGGCCACGGCCCGGTGCCGTGGGAGCACGAGCCGAACCGCGGCTTCCTGCGCGCCCTGCACGGCCTCGCCCGCGCCGCGCAGGCGATCGGCGAGCAGGCGGAGTACGAGCGCTGCAGCCAGTTCCTGAAGGACTCCTCGCCGGCGGCGGCCCAGACCCTCGGCTAGGAGTCGGGCGACGACGGGCCCGTCTGGTGTGACCAGGCGGGCCTTGCGGTTTCGGGGGACGATTGCGGAGGATGCCGGTGGGGACCGGGGCCCCCGTGCCGGTAACGGCAGGGGCGGACCGCTACCCGGAGTACGCAACAGGAGACAGCGATGTCCCAACAGGCTCAGACCAGGCCCGACAAGGCTCAGGAGCCCGAGACCCCGCATCTCGACTTCCATGGCACCACGCCGTACGAGGACTACGTACAGGCGGATGTCCTGACCCACCTCCAGCACACCCTCTCCGACGACCCCGGCGAGATGGTCTTCCTGGTGACCACCCAGGTCATGGAGCTGTGGTTCACGGTGATCGTCCACGAGTGGGAGACCGCGGCCGGTGCGCTGCGCCGGGACGACGTGCCGACCGCCGTCGCCGCGCTGAAGCGTTCCGTACGTCAGCTGGAGGCGCTGAACGCCTCCTGGAAGCCGCTCGGACAGCTCACCCCGGCCCAGTTCAACTCCTACCGCAGCGCCCTCGGCGAGGGGTCCGGCTTCCAGTCCGCGATGTACCGCCGCATGGAGTTCCTGCTCGGCGACAAGTCCGCGTCCATGCTCGTCCCGCACCGCGGCGCGCCGCGCGTCCACGCCGAGCTGGAGAAGGCGCTGCACGAGCCGAGCCTGTACGACGAGGTGCTGCGGCTGCTCGCCCGGCGCGGGCACGCGGTCCCGGCCGCCGTGCTGGAGCGCGACGTCGCGCGGAAGTACGAGCCCTCGCCCGAGGTCGAGGCCGTGTGGACCGAGCTGTACGCCGGCGACGAGAGTGCCGAACTCGCGCGCCTCGGCGAGGCGTTGACGGACGTCGCCGAGCTGGTGTGGCGCTGGCGCAACGACCACCTCGTCGCCACCCGCCGCGCCATGGGCGCCAAGACCGGCACCGGCGGCTCCGCCGGGGTGGCCTGGCTGGAGAAGCGGGCGCAGAAGAACGTCTTCCCGGAGCTGTGGACGGCGAGGTCCCATGTCTGAGCCGCGCGGCAGGGCGAAGGAACTGGACGCGGCCGACGAACTCGCCGCTCTGCGCGACCGTTTCGTCCTCGACGACACCGTCTACCTGGACGGCAACTCGCTGGGCGCGCTGCCCGCGACGGTCCCCGGCCGGCTGGACGACGTCGTCCGCAGGCAGTGGGGCGAACTGCGCATCCGGTCCTGGGAGGAGAGCGGCTGGTGGACCGCGCCCGAGCGGATCGGCGACCGCATCGCCCCGCTGGTCGGTGCGGCCCCCGGGCAGATCGTCGTCGGCGACTCGACCAGCGTCAACGTCTTCAAGGCGGTCGTCGGCGCCGTGCGTCTCGCCGGGGACGGACGCGACGAGATCCTGGTCGACGCCACGACGTTCCCCTCGGACGGGTACATCGCCGAGTCGGCGGCCCGGATGACCGGGTGCACCCTGCGTCCGGTGGTTCCCGCCGAGGTGCCCGGGGCACTCGGTCCCCGCACGGCGGCGGTGCTCCTCAACCACGTCGACTACCGGACGGGCCGGCTGCACGACCTGCCCGCGCTGACGGCCGCCGTGCACGAGGCGGGCGCCCTCGCCGTCTGGGACCTGTGCCACAGCGCCGGTGCCCTGCCGGTCGGGCTCGACGCGCACGGGGTCGACCTCGCGGTCGGCTGCACGTACAAGTACTTGAACGGCGGCCCGGGTTCGCCCGCGTACCTCTACGTGCGCGCGGAGTTGCAGGACCGCTTCGACTCGCCGCTTCCCGGCTGGACCTCGCACGCCCAGCCCTTCGGCATGCGGCCCGACTTCGAACCCGCCCCCGGTGCCCTGCGCGGCCGGGTCGGCACCCCGGACATCCTCTCCATGCTCGCCCTGGAGGCCGCTCTGGAGGTGTGGGACGGCGTCCGGGTGGACGCGGTGCGCGCCAAGTCCCTCGCGCTGACGGACTTCTTCCTGGAGTGCGTCGCGGCGTACGTGCCCGAGGGGCGGGTCGAGTCGCTGACCCCGGCCGCGCACGCGGAGCGGGGCAGCCAGGTGGCGCTGCGCTGCGCGGACGCCGGTGAGGTCATGAAGCGGCTGATCGAGCGGGGGGTCGTCGGCGACTTCCGGCACCCGGACGTCCTCCGCTTCGGGTTCACGCCGCTGTACGTCGGATTCACGGACGTCGAGCGGGCGGCCCGGGTCCTGGCGGACGTGCTGGAGTAGTGGGCGCCGTGGGCGCCGGTGGCGGCGCGGGCGGGGGCTCACGCCTGCGCCCGGTCGGGCGTGCACTCGCACCCCCGGCCGGGTCGGGCGGCGTGCATTCGGATCCCCTGGCCGGGTCAGGCCGGGTGCGCCCGTGTCCCCCGGCCGGGTCAGGCCGCGTACCCGTCCCGGCCGGTCGGGGGTATACGCGGCTCTCCCCGGCCGGGGCAGGCCGCGTGCACCTCGGTCGTCGGGTCAGGCCGCGTACGCCCCGGTCGTCGGGTCAGGCCGCGTACGCCCCGGTCGTCGGGTCAGGGCGCGTACGCCCCGGTCGTCGGGTCAGGGCGCGTACGCCCCGGCGTCGGGTCAGGGGGTGCCGCGTACACCCCGGCCGTCGCCGCGGCCACCGCCGCCCGCGCCGCGCGGTCCGCGGCCGCCGGGCCGGGGGCCGTCCCCGTGGTGAGCAGGGCGTAGTACAGGGGCGCGGACACCGCCCGTACGACCTGCGCCGCGTCGGTGTCAGGCGGCAACTCCCCCCGCGCCACCGCCCGTTCGACGCACGGCACCCACTCCGCCACCCGCACCTCGTAGAAGCGCGCCAGCGCCTGCGCCGTACGCGCGTCACAGGTGGCCGCCGCGATGACCGCGCGGAACAGCGCGCCCTGCCGGGGATCGGCCAGCGTCCGCTGCACCAGTACGGCGTTGGCCCGCAGGTCCTCCAGCACGGACCCGGTGTCCGCGCGGGGCAGCGACTGCTCGGCCATGTCGGCGAGCAGGTCCGCGACCAGCCCCGTCACGTTGCCCCAGCGCCGGTACACCGTCGTCTTGCCCACCTCCGCGCGGCGGGCCACGTCCGCCAGGTCGAGGTGGGCGAACCCCTGTTCGGCGAGGACGTCCCCGGCTGCCCGCAGGACGGCGGTGCGGACCCGTGCGGTGCGGCCCCCGGGGCGTACGGTGCCGGGCTCGGCGGACATGGGGCCTCCTGAAGGGTGCGGTGCCGTGGACTCGGCCGGCTGCGTCGAGACGCGCGCCCGCTCAGCGTAACGAAACGAGAGGACCGTTTAACCCTCACCCAGCGTGACATCCGCCTGTCCGCGCACGTCACCGGCCTGGTACCGTCCCCGCCAACGGTCGGCCGTCTTCCGGCGGCCCACCGTCCTCACGTCCAATTCCGTTTCGCCGCTGAGAGGTTGGAGCATGCCGGACGCCGCCGTCCCCCGCGATGACGAAGGCAGCCGTGCCGCCGTCGTCCGCGACGCCGCCGAAGAGGCGTCCGCCCTCTCGCACCCGGCCGTCGAACCCGACTCCACCGCGGCCTACGGCGACCATCCCGACCAGGTCATCGACTTCTACGCCCCGCGCGGCCCCGCGACGAGCACCCCCGCTCCCCTCGTCGTCGTCCTGCACGGCGGTGCCTGGCGTGCCCCGCACGACCGCCGGCACGTGACCCCGTTCGCCGGCTTCCTGGCCCGCCGGGGCTTCGCCGTCGCCAACGTCGAGTACCGGCGGGGCGGTGCCGCCCCCGCGCAGGGCGGCCCGGCCTCGGCCGCGGGCCGCTGGCCGGACACCTTCGACGACGTCGCGGCGGCGCTCGACGCCCTGCCGCGCCTCGCACGGGAGGCGCTGCCCCTGGCCGACCTGCGCCGGGCCGTCGCCGTCGGTCACTCCGCAGGCGGCCACCTGGCCCTGTGGGCCGCCGCCCGGCACCTGCTCCCCGCCGACGCACCCTGGTACACCGAGCGGCCGGCCCCGCTGCGCGGCGTCGTCGCGCTCGCCCCCGTCGCCGACCTCGGTCTCGCCGGGAAGCTGGACGTCTGCTCCGGCGCGGCCATCCAACTCCTCGGCGGCCCGGACAGGTTCGAGGAACGCCGGCCGTACGCCGACCCGGCACTCCTCCTGCCGACCGGCATCGCCACCACCCTCGTCCAGGGCCGCGACGACATCGTGGTGCCGCAGGCCGTCGCCGAGTCGTACGCGGACGCGGCGGCGAAGGCCGGCGAGGTGGTGGGCCTGACCCTGCTGGAGGGCGTCGGCCACTTCCCGCTCATCGACCCCGCGGCGGACGCGTGCGCCGTGGTGGCCGAGGAGATCGCCCAGCTGGCGTGGTGACCACGCGGGCTCGCCGGGCTGCCCCGGGCGCGGGTGACCCGGCGTCCCCGGGGCGGGTGACCGGGCCGTTCCCGGGGCGGGTGACCGGGCCGTTCCCGCGACGCCGGGGAACCGGCACCGCCCGTAGTACCTGAGACGGATCCCCGAGGACCCCCCTCACTGGGGACGACCGCGGCCCCGCGTCCCGCCTACCGTTCCGTATGTGACCGAGACGACCCAGACGAAGACGACGCCGTTGCCCGGCGCCGAACCGCGCAGCCCCGAGTTCCGGCTGGCCATGGACGCCCTGCGGAGGCTGCGCCAGGACCTGTTCCACGACGCCTTCGCCTACCGCCCCCTGGCGCCCCTGCGCACAAACCGCCGGCTCCCCGGGCGGGTCCGGCGGTACGCGGCATGGACCCCGCACGCGACGGTCGTGGCGGCGGCCCTGCTGGTGCTGCTCATCGCCGTGGCGTCCGGTGACATCGGCGCGAGCATCCCCAATCTGCTGATCGTGATCCTCTCGGTCGGCCCGGTCCTGCTGACCCTGGTCAGGCCGGTCGCCGCCTTCTGGCTGTCCCTGGCGGCCACCGCGCTCGTCGCCGCGTTCAGCGACGAGTGGACCGACTGGCCCTGGGCGCCCGCGTCCTTCGCCGCCCACCTGGTCGTCCTGACGGTCGTCGCCGCCCGGACCCGTCCGCGCACCGGGGCGTGGATGTGGGCGCTGACCGCGGCATACGCCTTCCTGGCCGAGGCGCTCCTGGGCGGCGGCCACTACGCGAGCAACAGCGTGCCGTTCCTGTTCGTCTCCGCGCTGGCGCTGCTGGTCGTCACCGTGCGCCAGGTGCGCCGCCAGGCCGAGCAGGAGGTGACCGCCCAGCAGACGGTCACCGCCCACGAGCGGTCCCGGCGCACCCTGCTGGAGGAGCGGACGAACATCGCCCGCGAGCTGCACGACGTGGTAGCCCACCACATGTCGGTGGTCGCCATCCAGGCCGAGGCAGCCCCCTACCGCGTGGAGAACCCGCCGCCCGAGCTGGAGAAGGCCTTCGCCACGATCCGGGAGAACGCGGTCGCGGCGCTGACCGAGCTGCGCCGCGTCCTCGGCGTCGTCCGGGCCGAGGACTACGAGGCCCCCGACGCCCCGCAGCCCACGCTCCTCGACCTCGACGCGCTGCTCGACAACGTGCGGGAAGCCGGCCTGCCCGTCGGCAAGGCGGTCACCGGCGCGGTGCGCGAGCTGCCCCAGGGGGTCGAACTGTCGGCGTACCGGATCGTGCAGGAAGCACTCAGCAACACGCTGCGGCACGCGCCCGGGGCGACCGCCCGCGTCGAGATCGGCTACGTCCTGGGCGGGCTCGGCCTGCGCATAGTCAACGGCCCGGCGCCCCACCCGACGCTCCGGAAGTCCCCGCACGGCGCCGGACACGGCATCACCGGGATGCGCGAGCGCGTCACGATGCTGAACGGCGAGATGACCGCGGGCGGCACGGACGACGGCGGGTACGAGGTGTCGGTCTTCCTTCCCGTGGCACTCACCGAGGAGACGTCATGACGAGCGCGGCCGACGCCACCGGCGGCCCCGGTGCCCCCGGCACCATCCGGGTACTGATCGCCGACGACCAGGTGATGGTCCGCGAGGGCTTCTCCGTGCTGCTCGGCGCGATGCCGGACATCGAGGTGGTCGGCGAGGCGGTCAACGGGCGGGAAGCCGTCCGGCGGGTCCGTGAGCTGGCGCCGGACGTCGTCCTGATGGACATCCGCATGCCCGAGCTGAACGGCATCGAGGCGACCCGCGAGATCGTCGCCGCCGACGGCACCGCGAAGGTGCTGGTGCTGACCACCTTCGACCTGGACGAGTACGTGTACCAGGCGCTGCGGGCGGGCGCCTCCGGCTTCCTCCTCAAGGACGCCTCGGCACGCCAGCTGGCCGACGGCGTACGGGTGGTGGCGTCCGGCGAGGCGCTGCTCGCCCCGTCGGTGACCAGGCGGCTGATCACGGAGTTCTCCAAGCTCGCGGAGGTGCCCCGGTTCCCGGCCGGTGCGCAGGCGGCGTACGGGGAGCTGACCGAGCGCGAGACGGAGGTCCTGGTGCTGATCGCGCAGGGCCTGTCGAACGCCGAGATCGCGAACCGTCTCGTCGTCGCCGAGTCCACCATCAAGACCCACGTCAGCCGCATCCTCGTCAAGCTGGGCCTGCGCGACCGCACCCAGGCGGCGGTGTTCGCGTACGAGGCGCGGCTCGTACGCCCGGGGTGAGACCCGCGGGCGCCCGCGACGGCCGGGCCCCGGTCCGGCACCCCCGGTCAGCCGGGCCCCGGTCCGGCACCCCTGGTCAGCCGGGGGTGCGGCGGGCTAGCGTCCGGACATGACCGCCTTCGACCCCTGGGACCCGGCGTTCCTCGCCGACCCCTACCCCGCGTACGCCGAGCTGCGTGCCCAGGGCCGCGTGCACTTCTACGAGCCGACCGGCCAGTGGCTGGTGCCGCACCACGCGGACGTCTCGGCGCTGCTGCGGGACCGGCGCCTCGGGCGTACGTACCGGCACCGGTTCAGGCACGAGGACTTCGGGCGTACGGCGCCGCCGCCGGAGCACGAGCCGTTCCACGTGCTGAACGACCACGGGATGCTCGACCTGGAGCCGCCGGACCACACCCGGATCCGGCGTCTGGTGTCGAAGGCGTTCACGCCGCGCACGGTGGAGGAGCTGCGGCCCTACGTGCACCGGCTGGCGTCCGGGCTGGTGGCCGACCTGGTGGACGCGGGCGGCGGTGATCTGCTGACCGACGTCGCCGAGCCGCTGCCGGTGGCGGTCATTGCCGAGATGCTGGGCATCCCGGAGTCGGACCGGGCACCGCTGCGGCCGTGGTCGGCGGACATCTGCGGGATGTACGAGCTGAAGCCGTCGCGGGAGACGGCCGAGAAGGCGGTCCGCGCGTCGGTCGAGTTCACCGAGTACCTGCGGGAGCTGATCGAAAAGCGCCGCAAGGAGCCGGGCGACGACCTGGTCTCCGGGCTGATCGCGGCGCACGACGAGGGCGACCGGCTGACCGAGCAGGAGATGATCTCGACCTGCGTCCTGCTGCTGAACGCGGGCCACGAGGCGACGGTCAACGCCACGGTGAACGGCTGGTGGTCGCTGTTCCGCCACCCGGACCAGCTGGCGGCCCTGCGCGCCGACCGCTCGCTCGTCCCCACGGCGGTGGAGGAGCTGATGCGCTACGACACCCCGCTCCAGCTCTTCGAGCGCTGGGTGCTGGACGACATCGAGATCGACGGCACGACGATCCCGCGCGGCTCGGAGATCGCGATGCTCTTCGGTTCGGCCAACCACGACCCGGCCGTCTTCGCCGACCCCGGGAAGCTGGACCTCACGCGCCGGGACAACCCGCACATCTCCTTCAGCGCGGGCATCCACTACTGCATCGGAGCGCCGCTGGCCCGGCTGGAGCTGGGCACCTCCCTGGACGCCCTGCTGGTCCACGCACCCGGCCTGCGCCCGGTGTCCGAACCGGAGCGCAGGCCGAACTTCGTGATCCGGGGCCTGGCCGGCCTGCGCGTGGAGGTCTGACGACACCGGCCGTCCCCGCCGGAGGGCTATGCGGGGACCGTGCAGGCCGAACGGGCTCCGGAGGCGGAGCCCCAGGAGCCCCAGGAGCCCCAGGAGCCCCAGGAGCCCCAGGAGCCCCAGGAGCCCCAGGAGCCCCAGGAGCCCCAGGAGCCCCAGGAGTACCGGCGGCCCCGCTCACCCCGGGAGCGTCAGGCCCCACGCGTTCTCGCGGACGGTCCACGTGCGGGTCCGCACCGGGCCCGTGATGACCGAGTCGGCGCGGTAGCGGAAGTCCGCCCCGGACACCGTCACGCGCCGCCCGACCGCCCGCAGCGGCGAGGCCTCCGCGCCCACCGACAGCCGCCGCACCTCCACCTCGGCGCTCCCGCCGGCACAGGGCGTCACCGACACCGCCTCCACCGGCTGGTGGAGATCGACGAGCGTCTCGCCGTCCACCTCGATCCGCAGCCGGGTGGGACCGTGCCCCGTCGGCGACGCCACCCGCGAGGGCCGCGTCGCCAGCGTCCGGACGAGGGACTGGCAGGTCCGCAGCCACGGCCGGGCCGAGGCGTCGGCGGGGGAGGAGTCCGCGGCGGCCGAGCCGACGGCGAACGGCAGGGAGGGGATCCGCAGCCCGCCGATCACCACGCCGTCGCTGTCGTCCACCAGCAGGTCGAGACGGCGTACGGTGCCGTCCAGCACGGCCCGGGCCGCCGCCACGGCGCCCGTGGGCACCCCGAGGCCACGCGCGAGCGAGAGCGCCCCGCCCACCGGCACCAGCGACAGCGGGCACGCCGCGAGCTCCCGCTGCCGGTGCAAATGGGACACGGCACGCAGCAGAGCGCGGTCGTCGCCTATGACGACCGGCCGCCGGGACCCCCTCCGGGCCAGCGCCCGGGCGAATTCCTCGGGCCCGTCCGGAAGGCACACTTTCGTGGCCGCACCCGCGCTGAGCACGTCTTTCGCGATCCGTACCGACTCCCCGTCGGTGCGACGGGCGACCGCGTCGATGACCACAAGGAGCTGGTCGGAAGCCGCCACCTCGGTCCTGCCTCGCTTCCTCGGGTAGCATCTTTGTGCAAGAGCCCCTTGCGCTATTGCGCCAGGGGCTTCGTCTATTCCGGGGCATCCGGTCCGACGGTCGCGGCCAAAGGTGGTCGCCGGCGTACGCAGCCGTACAGCAAAGACAGCAGCGTACGTCCTCGACCTTGGACATGCCCCGCCCGGAAGGGGTGTACGCCTGTGCCCGCACTTGTGCTGCTCGGTGCTCAGTGGGGTGACGAAGGCAAGGGAAAGGCCACCGACCTGCTCGGTGGATCCGTGGACTACGTGGTGCGCTATCAGGGCGGCAACAACGCCGGCCATACGGTAGTCGTGGGCGATCAGAAGTACGCCCTCCACCTCCTCCCTTCCGGAATCCTCACGCCTGAGTGCACGCCGGTGATCGGCAACGGAGTCGTCGTCGACCCCTCGGTCCTGTTCTCCGAGCTGAACGGACTCAACGAGCGCGGTGTCGACACCTCCAGGCTCCTGATCAGCGGCAACGCTCACATCATCACGCCGTACAACGTCACCGTGGACAAGGTGACCGAGCGCTTCCTCGGCAAGCGCAAGATCGGCACCACCGGTCGTGGGATCGGCCCGACCTACGCGGACAAGATCAACCGCGTCGGCATCCGCATCCAGGACCTGTACGACGAGTCGATCCTGACGCAGAAGGTCGAAGCGGCCCTCGAGGTCAAGAACCAGCTGCTCACCAAGCTCTACAACCGCCGCGCCATCGAGGCCGGCCAGGTCGTCGAGGAGCTGCTGGGCTACGCGGACCGGCTCAAGCCGTACGTCGCCGACACCGTCCTGGTCCTGAACCAGGCCCTGGAGCAGGACAAGGTCGTGCTCTTCGAGGGCGGCCAGGGCACGCTCCTGGACATCGACCACGGCACGTACCCCTTCGTGACGTCCAGCAACCCGACCGCCGGCGGTGCCTGCACCGGCGCGGGCGTCGGACCCACGAAGATCAGCCGGGTCATCGGCATCCTGAAGGCGTACACGACCCGGGTCGGCTCGGGGCCGTTCCCCACCGAGCTCTTCGACGAGGACGGCGAGGCACTGCGCCGCATCGGCGGCGAGCGGGGTGTCACCACCGGCCGAGACCGGCGCTGCGGCTGGTTCGACGCGGTCATCGCCCGGTACGCGACCCGGGTCAACGGCCTGACGGACTTCTTCCTCACCAAGCTGGACGTGCTGACCGGCTGGGAGGAGATCCCGGTCTGCGTGGCCTACGAGATCGACGGCAGGCGCGTCGAGGAACTGCCGTACTCGCAGACCGACTTCCACCACGCGAAGCCGATCTACGAGACCCTGCCCGGCTGGTCCGAGGACATCACGAAGGCCAAGACCTTCGCGGACCTGCCGAAGAACGCCCAGGCGTACGTGAAGGCGCTGGAGGACATGTCCGGCGCCCCGATCTCCGCGATCGGCGTCGGCCCGGGCCGGGACGAGACGATCGAGATCAACTCGTTCGTCTGACCGGCCTCGGGACCACGGGAAGGGCGCCCCTCGGGGCGCCCTTTTCCGCAGGGGCACACAGAGCGGACCGGGCATACGCTGAACGGTGTAGGAGTGCGTGCGTCAGCCAGGAGAAGGTGAGTGCGATGCGCGTGATGCTCAAGGCCACCATGGACACGGACAAGGCCAACGAGGCCCTGACGAGCGGCAAGATGCCGCAGCTGCTCCAGGAGACGATGGAGCACCTTCGGCCGGAGGCCGCGTACTTCGGTCCCGAGGGCGGCTGCCGGACCTGCTACCTCGTCTTCGACATGACGGACAGCTCCCAGCTGCCGCCGGTCAGTGAGACGTTCTTCACGCAGCTCAACGCCAAGGTGGAGATCTTCCCCGTCATGAACGCGGACGACCTTCACAAGGGGCTCTCCCAGCTCCACTGAACCGGGCCGCCCTCAGCTGAAGATGATCATCGATCCCTGGGCGAGACTGCGCGTGGCCGCCGCGTGCAGCCCGAGCCACACGTGCCGTTCCCGGGCGAACGGGCTCGCGTCGTAGGGCGCGGGCGCGGCCGGCTCCTCCAACTCCGTCGGCGCGTGCGGCGGTTCCGGCGCCAGGGGCGGGTTGCCGGGATCGATGCCGATGGACGGCCCGACGAACTCCAGCTCCCGCAGCAGGCCGTGGGACGAACCGAGCGGGCCGCCGCCGGCGAGGAGTTCGTCGCTGGACAGGGGGTGCGGGAAGTCGACCGGCACGTACGCGCCCGCGTGGTCGTAGTGCCACACCAGGTGGGACTGCTGGGCGTTCGTCTCGAACATCTCTAGGAGCTGCTCGTAGTCCCCGCCCAGTTCGTCCACCGGGGTCACCGCGAGGCCGCACATCTGCAGCAGGTACGCCCGCCGCAGGAAATGCAGCGCGTCGTAGTCGAAGCCCGCGACCGGGGCGACCTCACCGGTCAGCCCGGGCATGTACGCGTAGACCGGAACCGGCGGGAGCTTCGCCTCGCCGAGCACCTTGTCGTAGAGCGCGAGCTCCTCGGCGAAGGGGTTGTCGGGGGTGTGGCACAACACGTCGACGAGCGGGACCAGCCACAGGTCACAGGCCAACAGACAGCTCCTCTGGTTCTTTGCGCTACAGCGGTACGACGATGACAGGGAAGCGTAATGCGCGCGGCGCCCGGGTGACTCCCGGTGCGCGCGACTTGGGCTCATTCCGTTCGCCGGTGGAAGCCCCCGGAGCCGTCCAGGTCCCACACCCAGGCCCCGTCCACGAAGGTGCCCGGGTGCCCCACCAGCTTGTCGACGGCCTCCCGCAGCGCGTCCTGGCGGGGCTGCGGCGCCAGCACCAGCACCCCCGCCCTCCAGTACGCGAGGTCGTAGCGCGCCTGCGCCCGCCAGTTCTCGCCGATCTCCGGGACGGCGCCCGAGTTGGCGATCTCCCGCAGCAGGTTGGACGTGTAGCGGGGCGCGGCGCCGTAGATGCCGACGCGCTCCTCGCCGAAGGGCCCGTTGAAGTAGCCCCCGGGCAGCCGGAAACCGAGATCCGCGGTGGTCTGCCAGTGCAGCGCGTCCGCGTTGACCGGGTCGGGCAGTGGCACCGGTACGAGGGACTCGCCCTCTCCGACGTACGACTTCCAGGTGCCGTCCGCGACGAACGCGGGGACGTCCGCGCGGTCCACCGACTTCAGCGGCGCCGGGACGAGGGGGAGCAGCGCCGCGGCGAGCGCCACCATCCCCAGGTACTGGGTGGCGAGGGCGCGGGTGCGCACGAGCCGGTCGAACGCGAGCGCCACCAGCATGCCCAGCGCGGGCGCGCAGACCATCGCCACCCGCCCCTCGATGACCGACTCGAAGAGCGGCTTGCCGGCCAGCGCCGCCCAGGGCCCGGGCAGGACCACGTCGGTCAGCGGGATGCGGAACCGCGGGCCCAGCGACAGCGCCGCCGCCGCCAGCACGGTGAAGGCGAGCGCCTTGACGAGCGCCCGGTCCCACAGCCGTACGACGACCGCGAAGGCGAGCGCGGCCAGCGGCCAGCCGTAGAAGGCGTTCTGCTCGGTGGGGTTCAGGGACAGCGCGCCCGCGGTCTCCGCGTTCCCGGCGACCAGCGAGCGCTCGGCGAAGGACAGCAGCGCGAGGGGGCTGTTGCCCGCGTTGTCGCCGTGCAGCACGCTCTTGTAGCTCTGCGGCCCGGCGAACTGCCAGTACAGCGGGAAGGCGATCAGCGGCAGGCAGACGGCCGCCCCCACGCCCAGGCCCTTGAGCAGCGGGCGCCAGGACGCCCTGGCGACGTCCCGGCGGACGGCCGCGTAGGCGAGCGCGAACAGGGCCATGCCCATCGACGCGAGCAGCAGCGGTTCCTCGCCGAGGAAGATCTGGTACGTCGCCATCAGCCCGAGGACGACTCCGTCGCGGACCACCCGGGTGCCCGCGCACAGCCGCAGGGCCCGGTCGATGATCAGCGGGATCATCAGCAGGATCACGAAGTTGGGGTGCGCGTTGGCGTGGCTGACCATCGGCGGGGCGAAGGCGGCGAGCGCGGCGCCCAGGAAGGCCGCGCCCCGCTGCCGTACGACCCGCTTGACGATCAGCCAGTACCAGGCGGCGGCCGTGGCGGCCAGGCCGAGTGTCATCACCAGGTTGAGGGCGACCGCCGGGCCGAGGAGCAGGGTGACGGGCGTGAACGGCACCGACAGGCCCAGCATGACCGTGTTGGCCATCAGGTTCACGCCGTCCGGGAAGCCCTGGTAGGTCGTGAAGAGCGGGTTGTGCAGGTGGCGGACGCTGTCGGCGGTGACGGCGAAGAACCACTCCCACTGGTTCTGGTCCTGGAGCGAGTCGACGAGGTACCGGTCGTCGGGGTTCACCCAGCGGCCGGAGTACAGGGCGACCGACATGAGGAGGAAGAGGGCGGCGGCCAGCAGGTCCGCGGGGCGGGCGGAGCGGAGTTTGAGGAGGGAGAGTTCGGTGAGGACCCGGCCGTAGTCGAGGGGCCGTACCTTCGAGCCGGACTGGTGCGCCCAGCGCACCGGGACCTCGGCCACCGGCCAGCCGGAGCGGCGGAAGTGCTGGAGTATCTCGACGTCTATGCCCCAGCCGTTGAGCCGGGAGGCGGCGAACGCCTCGCGGGCGCGGTCGCCGTCGAAGAGCTTGAAGCCGCACTGGGTGTCGCGTATGCCGGGCACCGCGACCCTGCGTATCAGGAGGTTCCCGGCCCGGCCGAGCAGCTCCCGCAGCCGGTGCTGGTGCGCCTCTATCGACGCGCCCGGCGTGGCCCGCGAGCCGATCGCCGCGGCCCGGCCGTCGGCGAGCGCCTTGTCGAGGTGCTCCAGCTCCTCGATCGGGGCCGCCAGGTCGGCGTCGGTGACCAGCACGCGCCGGCCGCGGGACGCGGCGACCCCGAGGCGCAGCGCGTGGCCCTTGCCGCGGTTGCGGGGGCTGGTGACGAACCGGACCCGGGGGTCGCGGGCACCGGCCTCGGCGGCGACGGCCTCGGTCCCGTCCGTGGAGCCGTCGTCGGCGACGATCAGCTCCCACTGCCCGAAGCGGCCCTCGTTCTCGGTCAGGTGCGTGACGATCGCGTCCAGCGTCGGCCCGAGCCGCCGTTCCTCGTTGTAGGCGGGGACGACGACCGTCAGGTCCACGTCCACGGCCGGCTTGTCCTGCACGACGTCGGTGCACTGCGGCGCGCTCATCCGGCGGCCAGCCGCTCGACGACGGCGAGGGAGTGCGCGTTGTACGCGGTGACGAGGGCGTGCGCCTGCTCGGGTTCGCGGCGTGTCAGCGCGTCCACGAGTTCCGTGTGTCCCGACCACAGGTGCCCTTTGAGGTCGGTCACCCGGCGCAGGTGCTGCACCGTGCAGACCCAGGACTGGACGCGCATGCGGTGCAGGAAGTCGGCGAGGTAGGCGTTGCCGAACAGTCCGCTCAGTTCGCGCCAGAAGCGCAGGTCGTAGCCGATCAGGATGTTCAGGTCGCCGGCCAAGGCCGCCCGCGCCGCCTCCTCGCCGCGGCGGCGCACACCGGCGAGCGCGGCGAGGGCGCGGGGCTGGTCGGTGGAGACCGCGGAGCCGTCGGCCAGGCTCCGGAACATGCCGTCCGTGATCATGCTCCGGGCCTCGATCATGCCCCGGTGGTCGTCCAGGGTGTACGCGTGGACGCGGAAGCCGCGGTGCTGTGCCGCGTCCAGGAGACCCTGCGCCGACAGGTCGACGAGGGCCTCGCGGACGGGGGTCGCGGAGACGCCGTACTGGTCGGCGATCTCCTTCACCGTGAACTCCTGCCCCGCCTGGAGCCGGCCGGCCAGCACCTCGTCGCGGAGGGCGTCCGCGATCTGCTGCCGCAGGGTGCTACGGGTTACGGCGCCGCTGCCGCCGGTGCCGGGCATGGTGTCTGGCTCCCCCATCGCGTACGGGTACGTGGTCGTCGCTCGTCTGCGTCTACGAGCACGTCACCTTACGCGGTGGGGTCGCGGGCCCAGGAGAGTCCGTCCGGACAGCCTCGTCCTTCCCCGGGCGGTGCGGGTGGGATGTCACACGGTGTGCTCGTCCGCCACGGACAGCGCCGCGTCCAGCGCCGCGAGGCCCTCCTTCAGCTCCGCCTCGCTGATGTTGCACGGCGGCACGACATGGGTCCGGTTCATGTTGATGAAGGGCCACAGTCCGTGGGCCTTCGCCGCCGCCCCGAACGCCGCCATCGGCGCGTTGGCCTCCCCGGCCGCGTTGTACGGCACCAGCGGTTCGCGGGTCTCCCGGTTCCGGACGAGCTCCAGCGCCCAGAACACGCCGGTGCCGCGGACCTCGCCGATGCTCGGGTGCCGCCCGGCGAGCTCGCGCAGGGCGGGACCGATCAGGTTCTCGCCGGTCCTGGCGGCCTGCCCGACGATGTCCTCCTCCTCCATCACGTTGATGGTGGCGACGGCGGCGGCGCAGGCCAGCGGGTGCCCGGAGTAGGTGAGGCCGCCGGGGTAGGGGCGGCGGGCGAAGGTCTCGGCGATCGCGCCCGAGATGGCGACACCGCCCAGCGGCACATAGCCGGAGTTCACACCCTTGGCGAAGGTCAGCAGGTCCGGCGTCACGCCGTAGTGGTCCGCGGCGAACCAGGCGCCCGTGCGCCCGAACCCGGCCATGACCTCGTCGAGGACGAGGACGATGCCGTACCGGTCGCAGATCTCGCGGACTCCGGCGAGGTAGCCGGGCGGCGGGGTCATGATGCCCGCGGTCCCCGGGACGGTCTCGAGGATGACGGCCGCGACGGTCGCCGGTCCCTCGAAGGCGATGGTGTCCTCCAGGTGCTGGAGTGCCCGCTCGCACTCCTGCCGCTCGCTGTCGGAGTGGAAGGGGGAGCGGTAGAGGAAGGGCGCCCAGAAGTGGACGACTCCGGCGGCGCCGAGGTCGTTGGGCCAGCGGCGCGGGTCACCGGTGAGGTTGATCGCGGTGGAGGTGGCGCCGTGGTACGAGCGGTAGGCGGACAGCACCTTCGGGCGGCCGGTGTGCAGCCGGGCCATGCGCGTCGCGTTCTCGACGGCCTCGGCCCCGCCGTTGGTGAAGAAGATCTTGTCCAGGTCGCCGGGGGTCCGCTCGGCTATGAGCCGCGCGGCCTCCGACCGGGCCTCGACGGCGAAGGCGGGCGCGAACGTGGACAGGGTCGCGGCCTGTTCCTGGATCGCGGCGACGACCTTGGGGTGCTGGTAGCCGATGTTGGTGAAGACGAGCCCGCTGGTGAAGTCCAGATACCGCTTGCCGTCGTAGTCCCAGAAGTACGACCCCTCCGCGCCGGCGACGGCGAGCGGGTCGATGAGCTCCTGCGCGGACCAGGAGTGGAAGACGTGCGCGCGGTCCGCGGCCTTCACGGCGGCGCCGGCCTGGGGGTTGGGCTGAGGGGTCATGCCGCGAGGGTAGATGCCCGGGGTGCGTACCCGACATCGGCGTCCTGTCTGCGGTCGGGGACTTTCCGCGACAGGTTGTCGGGCGTACGGGCCCGCCCGGCCGGCGGCACCGGGGGCGGCGCCCGCTGTTACGGAACCGTAGAGACCGCCCCGCCCACCGCCCCGTGGCGGCGCACTATCCTCGGGCTGTTGCTCACGTACGGGGGAAGGCGGCGCAACGATGGAGAAGCTGGGGGCAGGGGAGCCGCAGAGGATCGGGGGCTACCGGCTGCTCGCGCGGCTCGGGGCCGGCGGGATGGGGCAGGTGTATCTGGCCCGCTCGGGCCGGGGACGCACGGTCGCCGTGAAGCTGGTCCGCCGGGAACTCGCCGAGCAGGAGGAGTTCCGGGCCCGCTTCCGGCAGGAGGTGCAGGCCGCGGGTCGCGTCGGCGGGTACTGGACGGCGCCGGTGCTCGACGCGGACACCGAGGCCGCCATTCCGTGGGTCGCCACGGGGTACGTCGCGGGGCCCTCCCTGCAGACGGTGGTGGGACAGGACCACGGTCCCCTGCCCGAGCGGTCGGTGCGGATCCTCGCCGCCGGGCTCGCGTCGGCGCTGCGGGACATCCACGCGGCCGGGCTGATCCACCGGGACCTCAAGCCGTCCAACGTGCTCGTCACGATCGACGGGCCGCGGGTCATCGACTTCGGGATCGCCCGAGCCCTGGAGACCGTCACCGACGGCGGGCTCACCCGGACCGGCGCGCTCGTCGGATCCCCCGGGTTCATGGCGCCCGAACAGGTCCGCGGCGACCGGATCACCCCGGCGTGCGACATCTTCTGCCTCGGGTCCGTCCTCGCGTACGCGGCGACCGGCGCCCAGCCCTTCGGCAGCTCCGACAGCGGCGTGCACGCCCTGATGTTCCGCATCGCGCAGGAGGAGCCCGACCTGACGGGCGTGCCGGAGGCCCTGGCGGAACTCGTCCGCGACTGCCTGCGCAAGGACCCGGCGGCGCGCCCCACCCTCGACCGGATCCTGGAGCGCACGGGGGCGGAGGACACCGTCGTCGACGGACGGGCCCGCGACCCGTGGCTGCCGGGCACGCTGGTCGCCCAACTCGGGCGGCACGCCGTGCAGTTGCTCGACACGGAGAACCCGGACGAGCCGGCGGCCGGGGCGTCCCGGCCGGGCGTCCAGGCCGCCGCCCCCGCGGGTGCCGCTCCCGCGGGTGCCGCCTCGGCGGGAGCCGCCGCGTCGGGTGCCCCTGATGCCGGTGCGCCCGCGGCCCCCGGCGCGGGCGCACCGGCCGGGGACCCCCGTGCCACCCCGGCCCCGGACTCCCCCGACCTCGTCAAGCGCCCCGCTCCGCAGGCACCGCCGGCTCCGGAGGCGCCCCCCGCCGCGACGCAGGCGCCGCCCGAGCACGGCTCCGCCGCCGAGCCCCCCGGCGGCGCCACCCCGCCCAAGCCCGGGACCCCGGCCCCGGTCAACCACCTCCCCACGATGGTCTCCGGGCCGGGCCTGGCACCCCCGCCGGCCGCCCCGCCCGGTTACGGCCATCCCCAGCAGCACCCGCAGCCCGCGGCGTACGGCTACCCGCAGAACGGCTGGGGCGCCGGGCCGCCCGCCGGATACGGTCCGGCCCCGGCCCCGGCCCCGGCCCCGTCGTACGGACCGGGCCCGACCCCGCCCTACGGCCCCGGCGCCGTCCCGCCGCAGCAGGAGCCCGCGCGCCGGGGCGGCCGTTCCACCGCGGCCCTCGTCGCGGTCGCCCTGGTGGTCGCGCTCGGCGCGGGCGGTTCCGTGTACGCGCTGATGAAGGACGGCACCGACGACGACGGCAAAGGTCCGACGCCGGTCACCGGCGGGCCCACGACACCCGGCCCGGACCCGTCGCGGCCGTCCCCCTCCGTGTCCGGGTCACCCACCTCCGAGGCGCCGAAGGACGGCGGGATCCCGGAGAAGTACCTCGGCACCTGGAACGGCAGCATCGACAACGCGACGGGCCACAACACCCGGCGTCTGGTGATCCGGCAGGGCAAGGCGGGCGACACCGTCCTCTCGCTCACCGCCGACGGCCCGGCCGGCGGCGGCACCTACCACTGCGTGTTCCGTGCCGAGCTGGCGAAGACCCCGACCGCCGACGGGCCCCTGGAGATAGGCCCGTCCGAGGTGGTCGTCGGCGAACCGGCCTCCTCGTGCTCCCCCGGGGGCAGCTCCGAGGTCACCCTCCTGCCGGACGGCCGCCTGCGCCGCGTGATCACGGAGTCGGGCCAGGAGCTGACGTACACGAAGGGCGGCTGAGCGGCCGAACGGCGGCTGCGCGCACGGCCGTTCGGGGCATGCGGGCACCGAACCGGCGGCGAACTTCATCTGCCGTATCCCGGCCGTTCCCCCTCCGGGCCGTACCGTGACGGCACCGCGCGGCTCGGGGCCCGCGCGGCCCGGGGGAGTGCCGGATGGAGTGGCTGAGCGCGGAGAACGTGGTGGCGATCGCGACCGCGGTGGTCGGCATCGCGGCGTCGGCGGGGATGGTCTGGTACGAGCGCCGGGTGCCGCGGAGCAAGCGGGTCGGCTACCGGGTCCAGATGGACAACCCCATCGGCGTCGACGTGCGGTCGGGGATCGCGAACGTACGGCTCGGGCTGTTCGACGAGGTGCCGAGCATGGCCGGCGCGACCCTCGTCCTGCTGCGGATCGAGAACGACGGCTCCCGGAGCATCGCGGGCGACGACTACACGGGCCGCGAACGGCACGGTCTCACCGCGGTGTTCACCGACCGCACGATCCGGGGCGTCTCCGTGACGCAGCCGCCCGGCACCGAGCACCTGATGGACCACTTCAGCGCCGCCGCCGGTCTCGGCTACGAGGACGGCACCCTGCGCATCCCGCGCGTCCCGCTCAACCGGGGCGAGCACTACAAACTGCTGGTGCTGCTGTCGGGCGGTGACGTCGGGCGGCCCGTACGGCTCATCGGCGGGATCCGGGACGGCGTGGTGAGCCCCAACCGCAGTACGACCCCGGACGACCAGCCGCCGCTGTTCAGCCGCGCGGCCCGGCTGATCACCGTCCTGCTCACGGTGTGCGTCGTCACGCTCGCGGCCATCGTCGTCGTCCGGGACGACACCCCGCCGCCGATCGGCTGTGCGCGGGGCACGCTGACGGTGACCGGATCGACCGCCTTCGCCCCCGTCATGCGGGAGCTGGCCGACAAGTACGAGAAGGACTGCGCGGGGTCGCTCATCACCGTCGACGCACACGGCAGCACCGCGGGAGTGCGCGAACTCCAGGCCGCCGGCACCGCGTCCGACGGCGGCTCACCGGCCGTGATCGCCCTCTCGGACGGGCGCAAGCCGGACGGGCTTCCCCAGCTGCGGGAGAGCCGCCTCGCGGTGTCCGTGTTCACGCTGGTCGTGAACGAGGACATCCCGCTGAAGAGCCTGTCACGTACCGACGTACGCCGTGTCCACCGCGGGGAGATCGGGAACTGGAAGCAGCTCGGCGGCCCGGACCGTCCGGTCGTCCTGGTCAGCCGTGACGCCAACTCCGGTACCCGGCAGGTCTTCCAGCGGCGGGTGCTGGGGCGCGGCGAGATCGCCAACTCCTCGCTGGACTGCGTCCACAAGGACGACGCCGAGGCCCCGGTGGTGCGCTGTGAGCTCGACTCCACCGAACAGGTGCTGGACACGGTCGCCCGGCTGCCCGGCGCGATCGGTTACAGCGAGCTGACCCTCGCCACCGGCTTCGCCGGCCTGCACCGCCTCGCCCTCGACGGCCACGACCCGTCCGTCGAGGAGCTGGAGCAGGGCACCGGCGACTACCCGTACCGCGAGATCGAGTACGCCTACACCTACGGCCGCCCGCCCGCCGCCTCCCTCGCCTCCAGCTTCCTGGCCTACGTGAGCCGAGGCGCCGGCCAGGACGTCGTCCGCACCCACGGCCACCTGCCGTGCGGGACCCCGGTGGGGCTGCGGATCTGCGGCGAGGGGTGACAGGCGCGAGGGGCGTTCCCCCCTCGCCGACCGCGTGCGCGGCTCCCGGGCGGGGGTGGCTCCCAGGCCCGCGGCGTCTGCCGCGTGCCGCCCTCGCGGGCGAGCCGGCTCCCGCGCCCGTGCCGTACCCGGCGTCGCCCCGGAGGGTCACACCGCCGGGCGCGCCCCGAAGGGTCACCCCGAAGGGTCACCCCGGAATGGCGCCGCCGCTCCCGCGGAGGTCACCGGGGCTCCGGCGGGCGTTGCCTCGGCATGTTCGGCCGGACGCCCGGCGGCAGCGGGAACCGGTTCTGCGGGGTCCCGTCCACCCGGGGCGCCCCGGCCACGGACGCCTGCATCCCCAGCGGTGCCGACGCCCCCGTGCGGAACTCCACCATCCAGTCCGCGGTCTCCGTCCGGACCAGCTCGGTCACGTCCTCGGAGAACCGCCGCAGCACCCCGAGGCACCGCTCCGCCGCCTCCCCGGCCGTCCCCTCGGTGGGCCCGAGCACCTCGCGCACGCTCTCGGACGCCCAGTCGAACTGGAGCACCTGCAGTCGGCGCAGTACGGCCTGCGCCGTCGCCACGTCCCTCATCCAGCCGGACGTGAACCCGAAGAACCGGTCGCCGGCCACGCACGCGACCGCGAGGAGCAGCGCCGGATACCCCCAGGCGGCGACCCCGCCCACCACCCTGGTGAGGTCGAGCAGCGGCAGCGCCGCGCCGGTCACCGCGCCCGCCGCCGCCCCGGTCCGCAGCGCCCGCGCCCCGCGCCGCTTCCACACGCGGTCCGCGAGATACCAGGACGCCGTGTCCAGCGCGCCCCGCTCGACCCACAGATACAGCTCGTGGAGACGCTCCGCGGGCTCTCCCCAGTCGCCGAGCGGAAACGCCCGTCCGCCGAGGTCGCCCGGCCGGGGACCCGCGGCGTCCTCGCCCCCTCCGTCCCGGGGCGGCCCCTCGGGCGGCATCTCCGGCTGGCTCACCCGGCACTCCCTACTGATGACGTTGCGTGACGGCTGCTCGAAGGCCTGTGACGGCTGATGCTGGAGCGCCGGACCCTTTCCTACCGCCCAATGGGTGGCGACGGACCGGGTTTCAGGGCTGTTCCGCCCGGAAGTGGGCCTTGATCAGGTATAGGATTCCCGGCCGCCTCACCCGAAAGAGTGCTTGGGCGGCCGACCCCCCGACCACGTAGGCTCGTGCCAGCGGGAAACCCTCGCCCATACAGCCGTACGAAACCAGGAGCTGATCGTGATTCCCGGTGGTGGCCAGCCCAATATGCAGCAGCTGCTCCAGCAGGCCCAGAAGATGCAGCAGGACCTCGCGACCGCGCAGGAGGAACTGGCGCGCACCGAGGTCGAAGGCCAGGCGGGCGGCGGCCTGGTGAAGGCGACCGTGACGGGCTCCGGCGAGCTCAGGGCGCTGAGGATCGACCCGAAGGCCGTGGACCCGGAGGACACGGAGACCCTCGCCGACCTGGTCGTCGCGGCCGTCCACGCGGCCAACGAGAACGCGTCGACGCTCCAGCAGCAGAAGCTGGGCCCGCTCACCCAGGGGCTCGGCGGCGACAGCGGCATCCCCGGTCTGCCCTTCTGAGGGGCGGCGAGGCCGGGCCCGCCGTACCGGGGCCCGGCCCGCCTTTCGGAGACCGGCGGCGGCCAACTACCGTACGTACCAGGACACTGATGCGTACCGACGAAGCACAGGAAAGGCAGTCCGTTGTACGAAGGCGTGGTCCAGGACCTCATCGACGAGCTCGGGCGGCTGCCCGGCGTCGGTCCCAAGAGCGCGCAGCGGATCGCCTTCCACATCCTGCAGGCGGAGCCGACCGACGTCCGCCGGCTCGCGCAGTGCCTCATGGAGGTCAAGGCGAAGGTCCGCTTCTGCGCCACCTGCGGCAACGTCGCGCAGGAGGAGCTGTGCAACATCTGCCGCGACCCGCGCCGCGACCTCTCGGTCATCTGCGTGGTCGAGGAGCCGAAGGACGTCGTCGCGGTCGAGCGGACGCGTGAGTTCCGGGGCAAGTACCACGTCCTGGGCGGCGCGATCAGCCCCATCGAGGGCGTCGGCCCGGACGACCTGCGGATAAGGGAGCTGCTGGCGCGGCTGGCCGACGGCACGGTCACCGAGCTGATCCTCGCCACGGACCCGAACCTGGAGGGCGAGGCCACGGCCACGTATCTCGCCCGCATGATCAAGCCCATGGGCCTCAAGGTCACCCGCCTGGCCAGCGGCCTCCCTGTGGGCGGCGACCTGGAATACGCGGACGAGGTCACACTCGGCCGCGCCTTCGAGGGGAGACGACTCCTAGATGTCTGACGCCATGCTGCATGCGACGACTCCCGATCCAGGTGACTTCGCGGTCCAGATCGCGGACCAGATCGAGAGCTTCCTGGTCGCCGTGACCGAGGTCGCCAAGGGCGACGAGCCGGACTCGGCCGTGCCCTTCCTCCTGCTGGAGGTCTCCCAGCTGCTGCTGGCCGGCGGCCGCCTCGGCGCGCACGAGGACATTCTCCCCGACGAGCGCTACGAGCCGGACATGGGCCCGGAGCCCGACGTGGACGACCTGCGCCTGCGCCTCGCGGCCATGCTCGACCCGGTCGACGTCTACTCCGAGGTCTTCGACCCGTACGAGCCCCGCAAGGCCCCGGTCCCGGCGCGCATCTCCGACGACCTGGTCGACGTCATGGCGGACCTCCGGCACGGCATGGCCCACTACCGCGCGGGCCGTACCACCGAGGCGCTCTGGTGGTGGCAGTTCTCGTACTTCTCCAACTGGGGTTCCACCGCGTCGGCGGCGCTGCGCGCCCTCCAGTCGCTGGTGGCGCACGTGCGGCTGAACCAGCCCCTCCAGGGGCTGGACGGCCTCGACACCGACCAGGACCTCAGCGAGGACGCCCTCGCCGAGGAGGCCGGCCGGGTCATGGCCGAGGAGATCGGCGGACCGCTGGGGCTGCGCGAGCTCAAGTGACGGCCCGGGCCTGGCGCCGCCCACGGGGCTGCCAGGCCCCCGCCGGCGGCCCGCCGGTCCGGCCGGCCCGCACCGCCCCCGCGGGCCCGCTCCGCCCCGCACCGCCCCCCTGTGACACGGCGCACTTTGCGAGTGACCCGCGCCGGCATCGGGCAGGTGCCGTCCTGGAGCGGCCGGGAGACCGGCCCGGTGATCATGTGGTGAGCGGGACATCTCACCATGCGATACCGAGGAGGGGAATTCCGGCCGCTCGATAGACTGAGCCGACCGCAGTTGTGCGGTGCAGAGACGGATTGAGCGAGGAGCGCACGTGGGCCTTGTCGTGCAGAAGTACGGAGGCTCCTCCGTAGCCGATGCCGAGGGCATCAAGCGCGTCGCCAAGCGGATCGTGGAAGCGAAGAAGAACGGCCACCAGGTGGTCGTGGTCGTTTCCGCGATGGGCGACACGACGGACGAGCTGATCGATCTCGCCGAGCAGGTATCTCCGATGCCCAGCGGACGAGAGTTCGACATGCTGCTGACCGCCGGGGAGCGGATCTCCATGGCCCTGCTGGCGATGGCGATCAAAAACCTGGGCCACAGCGCCCAGTCGTTCACGGGCAGCCAGGCGGGTGTCATCACCGACTCGGTCCACAACAAAGCGCGGATCATCGACGTCACGCCGGGCCGGATCAGGACGGCGCTCGACGAGGGCAACATCGCCATCGTCGCCGGGTTCCAGGGCGTCTCGCAGGACAAGAAGGACATCACCACCCTCGGACGCGGCGGCTCCGACACGACCGCCGTCGCCCTCGCCGCGGCGCTCGACGCCGAGGTCTGCGAGATCTACACCGACGTGGACGGCGTCTTCACCGCCGACCCGCGCGTGGTGAAGAAGGCGAAGAAGATCGACTGGATCTCCTTCGAGGACATGCTGGAGCTCGCCGCCTCCGGCTCTAAGGTGCTGCTCCACCGCTGCGTGGAGTACGCCCGCCGCTACAACATCCCGATCCACGTGCGCTCGTCCTTCAGCGGACTGCAGGGCACCTGGGTCAGCAACGAGCCGAAGCAAGGGGACCAGAAGGTGGAGCAGGCCATCATCTCCGGTGTCGCTCACGACACCTCCGAGGCCAAGGTCACGGTCGTCGGCGTCCCGGACAAGCCCGGCGAGGCCGCCTCGATCTTCCGCGCCATCGCCGACGCCGAGATCAACATCGACATGGTCGTGCAGAACGTGTCCGCCGCCGCCACGGGCCTGACGGACATCTCCTTCACCCTCCCCAAGACCGAGGGCCGCAAGGCCATCGACGCGCTGGAGAAGGCGAAGGACAAGATCGGCTTCGACTCGCTGCGCTACGACGACCAGATCGGCAAGATCTCGCTGGTCGGCGCCGGCATGAAGACGAACCCGGGCGTCACGGCCGGCTTCTTCGAGGCACTCAGCGACGCCGGGGTGAACATCGAGCTGATCTCGACGTCCGAGATCCGCATCTCCGTGGTCACCCGCGCCGACGACGTGAACGAGGCCGTGCGCGCCGTGCACACCGCCTTCGGTCTCGACTCCGACAGCGACGAGGCCGTCGTCTACGGAGGCACGGGCCGCTGATGTCCCCGTCCGGGTCGCGGAG
The DNA here is from genome assembly GCF_042871785.1 of Streptomyces sp. NPDC005551. Taxonomy (NCBI): domain Bacteria; kingdom Bacillati; phylum Actinomycetota; class Actinomycetes; order Kitasatosporales; family Streptomycetaceae; genus Streptomyces; species Streptomyces sp. NPDC005551. Next base: position 477,656 of record NZ_JBIAJE010000004.1, read on the forward strand.
CGGGCGGCCGACGCTCGCGGTCGTGGGAGCGACCGGCTCCGTCGGCACCGTCATGCTCCAGATCCTGTCCCAGCACGCGGACATCTGGGGCGAGATCCGCCTGATCGCCTCGCCACGCTCGGCCGGCCGCAAGCTGACCGTGCGCGGCGAGGAGGTCGAGGTCGTGGCGCTCACCGAGGCCGCCTTCGACGGCGTCGCCGTCGCCATGTTCGACGTGCCCGACGAGGTGGCGGCCCAGTGGGCGCCGGTCGCCGCCGCCAAGGGCGTGATCGTGGTCGACAACTCCGCCGCCTTCCGGATGGACCCCGACGTGCCCCTCGTCGTGCCCGAGGTCAACGCGCACACGGTCCGGCTGCGGCCCCGCGGGATCATCGCCAACCCGAACTGCACGACCCTCTCCATGATCGTCGCGCTGGGCGCGCTGCACGCCGAGTTCGGCCTGCGCGAGCTGGTCGTCTCCAGCTACCAGGCGGTGAGCGGCGCCGGACGGTCCGGGATCGACACGCTCCGGCAGCAGCTCGCACTCGTCGCGGGCACGGACCTGGGGACCAAGCCCGGTGACGTACGGCGTGCCGTGGGGGACAACACCGGGCCGTTCCCGGAGCCGGTGGCGCTCAACGTGGTGCCGTGGGCCGGGTCCCTGGCGGACGACGGCTGGTCCTCCGAGGAGATGAAGGTCCGCGACGAGTCCCGCAAGATCCTCGGCCTGCCGTCGCTGAAGGTCGCCGTGACGTGCGTACGCGTCCCCGTCGTGACCACGCACTCGCTGACCGTCCACGCCCGCTTCGAGGGCGAGGTCACCGTCGACAAGGCCCGTGAGATCCTCGCCACCGCACCCGGGGTCGTCCTCTTCGACAACCCGGCCGCCGGCGAGTTCCCCACCCCCGCCGATGTGGTGGGCACCGACCCGACCTGGGTGGGACGGGTGCGCCGGTCGCTCGACGACCCCACGGCGCTCGAACTGTTCGTCTGCGGCGACAACCTCCGCAAGGGCGCCGCCCTGAACACGGCGCAGATCGCGGAGCTGGTGGCGGCGGAGATCACCGGCGCGTAGGTCCCCCGCCCCGGACCCGCCGGCCCGCAGGACTGACGCACCGGGCGCCCCGGAGCCGGAAATCCCATCGGCCGGCGACGCGTTCGTTTGTAGGATCTGTGCAGATCGTGCCGGAACTGTGGCTCGGCACATGGTCCGGACCACTTGAAACGGACCGGCCGGGCGTCCGAAGATTCTTCCCCCCGTTCTCCGCAACCGCGCGGAGGGCGGGGAGCGTCTTTGCGGACGCACTTCGGCGCGTCCGAACTTCACGGCACACGGGGCACAAGGGAAGAGCTGGTACGCATGAGGGCATTTGACACCATGTCAAACGGGGTGCCTGACGCAAATGCGATGCCTGACGCGTACAACCCTCACGGGGGCAGACGTGTCCAACTGGCGTGGCAGAGGTACTCGATTTCACCGCGGTACAGACGAGGGGCACCGCCCTGCGTCCACCCCGCCGACCCCGCAGCCCCGGCACGCCCGGCGGCATGCCGGTGATCGCCCCCATGCCCGCGACGCGGCAGGCCCGCATACCGAACCAGCGCGACGGCGCCGAGGACACCACGGCGGCGGGCACCACCGTCGACCACCTGACCGAGACCTACCGCGCGCACTACCGCTCGCTCCTCGGTCTGGCGGCACTTCTGCTCGACGACACCGCCTCCTGCGAGGACGTCGTCCAGGAGGCCTTCATCCGGGTGCACTCGGCACGCAAACGCGTCCGGGACCCCGAGAAGACGCTCGCCTACCTTCGGCAGACCGTCGTGAACCTCTCCCGGTCCGCGCTGCGCCGGCGCATCCTCGGCCTGAAGCTGCTCTCCAAGCCCATGCCGGACATGGCGAGCGCCGAGGAGGGCGCGTACGACCTACTGGAGCGGGACGCCCTGATCAAGGCGATGAAGGGCCTCCAGCGCAGGCAGCGCGAGGTGCTGGTGCTGCGCTACTTCGCGGACATGACCGAGGCCCAGGTCGCCGACACCCTGGGGATATCGCTCGGGTCCGTCAAGGCGTACGGCTCGCGCGGCATCGCGGCGCTGCGCGTCGCCATGGAGGCGGCACCGGCATGAGCGACCACCACGAGCGGCGCCCCGAGCACGATCACACGCAATCGCACGCTGGGAACGGAACTGTGACTCACGGCCCCGAAGAACAGGGCCCCGAAGGGCTCGGCTCCGACGAACTGGCGCTGCGCACACTGCTGCACAGCGCCGTCGAGGAGATCGAACCGGCCGACGGCACCCTGGACCACCTGCGCCGGGCGGTGCCGGCCCGGCGCGCCCGCAAGCGCCAGGCCATGGTCGGCATGGCGGCCGCCGCGCTCTTCATCGGCACCGCCGTCCCTGCCCTGGTCCACGTCTCGAACGCGACAGGCTCGGACGCCCACCCCTCCGTCGTGGGCAACAGCCACGCGACGCAGGGCGGGCAGAGCGAAGGCAAGGGCGAGGACGGCCGCGGCGGCGGCACGAGCGGCCCCTCCGGCAAGTCCAAGGACAAGGGCACGAAGGAAAAGGGCAAGCGGGACAAGGGCAGGGGCGCCGGCAGCGGCGTCACCGGCGGCGCCGCCCCGACCGCCTCGGCGGCGGGTGCCGCGCCCTGCACGGTCGCGCAGCTCGGCGGCGCCACGGCTTCGGCGGGCACCCCGGACGCGGCCGGCGCGGTCTACGGCAGCTTCTCCGTCTCCAACATCTCCGGCACCGACTGCACCGTGACCGGCCCCGGCAGTGTGGGCGCCACCGCGACGGGTGCCGCGGACCCGTCGAGGACCACGGCACTGCGGCACGCGGCGGGTGACGGGGCCCCTGCCCTGCCCGACCCGTCCCAGGAGGCCGCCACCCTGGTGCTCCGGCCGGGCGGCTCCTACGTGGTGAAGTTCGCCTGGGTGCCCTCGCAGGCGTGTCCTCCCGTCGGCGGCGACCCCTCGCCGGACCCGACGCCCTCGGGCGGTACGGCGGACAGCGGCGGCGGCACCTCCACCGACTCCGGTGTCTCGACGCAGATGGTCAGGGAGGACACCGTCGACGGCAAGGTCGTGGTGTCACACACGGCGGCCGCCGGGGCTCCCTCGGCGTCGACCGTGGTGCCCGACGCCTGCGCGGGGACGGTCTACTGGACGGGGCTGCTCGCCGGTTCCTGAGCGTTCCGCCCGGCGGACTCCTCGTCCGGGACCAGGCCCAGCGCCGCGTCCCGGGCGAACTCCGCCTCACGGCGCAGCAGCCGGAACCACATGAAGACGACGAAGCCCGCGAAGACGAACCACTCGCCGGTGTAGCCGAGGTTCTGGAACGCCTTCAGGTCCAGGCCCGTGCCCTCGGGCGCGGTCGCGGGCACCGCCCGCATCCCGCCGTCCGCGCGGTCGAGGGTGATCCAGGCGTCGTACACGTCGTACGGCACGAGGTTCACCAGCGACGCGGTGCTGATCGCGCCGGTCTGGCCGGCGGGCAGACCGCCGCCGACGCCGTTCGCCCCGGGGCTCTCGGACGCCTGGAGGGCGCCGGTCACGGTGACCTCGCCGGCGGGCGCGGCCGGGACCTTCGCCGGGTCCGCCTCGCCGGGCAGCCAGCCCCGGACCACGGGCAGCGCCCTGCCGCCGTCGGTCCGCAGCAGCGTCAGCACGTAGTAACCGTGCCTGCCGTCCAGTTCACGGCCGGGCACCAGCAGCTGCCTGCCGTACCGGCCGGTGGCGGTGGCCCGGGCGCCGGACGTGCCGCGGTCCACGGGCAGCAGCTCGTCCAGGGGGCGGGCCGGCTGTTTCTCGGCGGACGCGGCCTGCTCGGTCGCCGTCCGGTGGTCCTGCACCCGGTCCTCGAACCGGCCCAGCTGCCACGACCCCATGAAGACGCAGAAGGGGATGGCCAACAGCACGAAGACGTTGATCCCCCACCAGCGGGGCGTCAGCAGAAACCGGTACACGCCGTCAACGGTACGGGGCCGCGGCGCGGAGGCGGGCCGCGGGGTGGGTGCCTTCCCTCTCACCGTCCCGGCCGTGGCGGGAGTTTTCCACAGGCTGGGGGACTCCCCGGCGGGTTGTCGGACGGGCCAGGCACTATGGGGCCATGACTGAGACCAACGGGACCACGCAGGAGCAGGGGTCCACGCAGGCCGGCGTGGAGATGCCCGCCTGGGAGAAGCGCTTCCGGGCACCGCGGGTGTCCCTGCCGGACTGGGCGGAGGACGCCCCGCACCGCGCGCTGTTCGTCTCGAACGCGACGGGGACCTACGAGCTGTACGCGTGGGACCGGGGGACGGGAGAGCAGCGCCAGGTCACCGACCGGCCGAACGGCACGACGGACGGCGTGCTCTCCCCGGACGGCGAGTGGATCTGGTGGTTCGACGACAAGGACGGCGACGAGTTCGGCGTCTGGCGGCGCCAGCCCTTCGGCGGCGGCCCCGACGAAGTCGCCGTCCCCGGCCTCGAGCCGTCCTACCCGTCGGGCCTGGCCCTCGGCAGGGACGGGCGTACGGCGGTCGTGGGCCGCTCCACCGACGAGGACGGCTCCACGATCCACCTCGCCAGGACCGGCGAGGCCACCCTGGAGATCTACCGGCACCGCGAGTCCGCCGGAGTCGGCGACCTCTCCCACGACGGTTCCCTGATCGCCGTCGAGCACACCGAGCACGGCGACGCGATGCATTCCGCGCTGCGCGTGCTGCGGCCCGACGGATCCCCGGTCGCCGAGCTCGACGACACCGAGGGCGGCACCGTCGAGCTCGGCCTCGAGGTGCTCGGCTTCGCCCCGGTCGACGGGGACGCGCGGCTGCTCATCGGGCACCAGCGGCGCGGTCGCTGGGAGCCGCTGGTGTGGGACGTGACGACCGGCGAGCAGACCGACCTGGCCCTGGACCTGCCCGGTGACGTCGGCGCCGAGTGGTGTCCCGACGGGTCCGCGCTCCTCGTCTGGCACAGCTTCGAAGCCCGCAGCGAGCTCTTCCGGTACGACCTGGTGAGCCGCGAGCTGACCCGGGTGCCCTCGCCGCCGGGCACGGTGTCGGGTGCGACCGCCCGCCCCGACGGCACCGTGGAGTATCTGTGGTCGTCGGCGGCCGAGCCGTCGGCGGTGCGCTCGACCACCGGTGACGTCGTCCTGGACCCGCCCGGCATGAAGTCCCCGGGATCCGTGCCCGTGGAGGACGTCTGGGTGGACGGCCCCGGCGGACGCATCCACGCCCTGGTGCAGAGGCCGGCGGGGACGACCGGCCCCCTGCCCACCGTCTTCGACATCCACGGCGGCCCGACCTGGCACGACAGCGACTCCTTCGCGGCCGGCCCGGCAGCCTGGGTGGACCACGGGTACGCGGTGGTCCGGGTCAACTACCGGGGCTCCACGGGGTACGGCCGGGCGTGGACGGACGCGCTCAAGCAGCGCGTCGGTCTGATCGAGCTGGAGGACATCGCCGCCGTCCGCGAGTGGGCGGTGACGTCCGGCCTCGCGGACCCCTCCCGCCTCGTCCTCACCGGCGGTTCCTGGGGCGGCTACCTCACACTGCTCGGCCTCGGCACGCAGCCGGACGCGTGGACCCTCGGCATCGCCGCCGTCCCCGTCGCCGACTACGTGACGGCCTACCACGACGAGATGGAGGCCCTGAAGGCGATGGACCGCACGCTGCTCGGCGGCACCCCCGAGGAGGTCCCCGAGCGCTTCGAGGCCTCCTCCCCGCTGACGTACGTCGACGCGGTGAAGGCCCCCGTCTACATCTCCGCCGGGGTCAACGACCCGCGCTGCCCCATCCGCCAGGTCGACAACTACGTCGAGCGCCTCGCCGCCCGCGACGCCGTCCACGAGGTCTACCGCTACGACGCGGGCCACGGGTCGCTCGTGGTGGACGAGCGCATCAAGCAGGTGAGACTGGAACTGGACTTCGCGCGGCGGCACCTCGGGGGGTAGGACTTCGCGACGGGGGGGCCTCGGGGTCGACCGGCCCCGGTCCGACTCGTCTGCGCGCGGGGACAGCCGCCGGTGGGACAGCCGCCGGTGCCGGTGGGACAGCCGACGGCGGGGCCGCTGCCGACGGGGCCGCTGCCGGCGGGGAGCCGGTCAGCAGCCGGTCAGGTCCCCGATCGATCCCGCGGGCCGCGCCCGAGCAGTTCCGCGAGGCCGCGCCGGGTGGCCGCCAGCACCACCCGGTCCTCGGGGCGCAGGACGTACGTGGACGGCAGGTCCCAGACGAGCCCCGAGGGGCGCTCGCCGCGGGCGGAGCCACCGGGGGAGGCCGCCGGGCCGCCCCGGCGTTCCCCCGGCGTCGCCGTGTCCAGCGCGAGCACCCGCCACGCGCCCGCCCGGAACGCCTCGCCCACCGTCCGCCCCGCCAGCTGCGGATGCCCGCCCACGCTCACGGCGGCGAACAGCAGCACCCGGCGCTCGACCGGAATCGCCCCGAGGATCTGCCGCCCCATCATCGCCCCGGCGAACGCGGGCGCCGCGAGATGCGAGACGCTGCGGCTGCGGGTGAGCGCCCCCGGGTGCGCGGCCCGCAGGGTCCGGTACACGGCGGTCGCGAAGTCGTCGTCGTACAGACGCAGCACGACGCGCAGATCGGGGCGCAACGACCGGGCGTACAGGGCCGCTTCGAGGTTCGTGGTGTCCGCGCTGCTCAGCGCCAGCAGCGCGTGCGCCCGATGGATCTTCGCGGCCTCCAGGACGCCCTCCTGCGTGACATCACCGAGCACCACCGGCACCCGCAGCCGCCGTGCGGTCGCGAGCCCCCGTGCCTCCGGGTCGGACTCGACGCACACCACCGGGATGTGCAGCTCCCGGAGCCGGGTCAGCACCCGCGTGCCGATCTTGCCGAGCCCGAGCAGCACCACGTGCCCGGACAGCCCCCGCGGCGGCCGGCGCACCGCGGACGCGCTGCGGAAGGTGCCGAGCGCCTCCAGCACCGCGGCGAGCAGCACCGGGAGGAGCAGCAGCCCGACGAGTCCGGACAGGAGTTGCAGCAGCTGCCGGCCGAGAGGCTTGCCGATCGCCGGGTCGTTGATCGCGAAGAGGTCGAGCAGGGTCAGGTAGGTGGCGTGCAGCGGTTTCTCTCCGGTGACCGCCATCGACGCCACCGCCAGCGCGACCACGCAGGCGACCAGACCCACGAACGACCATCGCAGCCGGCGTGACAGCAGCGAGGCGAACGGCACGACGCTGCGTCCCGGGGGCAGCGGTGGCCCGGAGTACGACACCGTCTCCAGCACGATGGTGCCGCGCCCGGTCGCCGCGGCCACCGCTCCCTGGTCGGGCAGCAGCCGGGGTCCCTCGTCGCCGCTGCTCTCGGAGCCGTCGGCGCCGGCCGGATCGCTGGTCGTCGCGGACAGCAGCGCCAGCGTGCACAGGCCGGGGTCGGCGACCTGCCCCGGCCCCGGCGGCGGGCGCTCGGCTGCCCGCAGCAGCAGCCCGTCCGTCTGGACGACCTTGCTGGTGCCGGCCACGGCGGTCGCGGCGAGGGCGGGCGCGGCCGTGTCGGCGTCGGACAGGACGGTGGTGGACGCGTCGAAGCCGTCGAACCCGCCGGCGCTTTCGTCGGCGCCCGCCGCGGCCAGCGTGGCGGCCTGGTCGAGCAGCGCCTCGATGTGCTGGCCCAGCCGCCGGTTGTAGAGCCGCAGCACCAGCCGCAGCCGGGGGTTGAGGCGACGGGCGGTCAGCGCGGCCCGGATGTTCGTCTCGTCGTCGTCGTACACCAGCGCCAGCGCGGCGGCCCGCTCCACCCCCGCCTCGGCGAGCACGGTTTCGGTGGCCTCGGCGGCCTCCAGCACCCGTTCGGCGCCCGGGGGTTCGGCGCTCCGGGCGGCTCCGGAACCCCGGAGTCCCGCCGCGTGAGCCGGGCCCGCGTCCCCGTCCGCCGTCGTACGGCCGCTACCCGCGTCCCGGCTCCCGGTCGTACGGGCGCTACCCGCGTCCCGGCTCCCGGTCGTACGGGCGCCCGCCGCGTCGCCGTTGCCCGCAGCCCGGGTGACGGCGGCGGACACCCGGTCGAAGAGGCCCGGCGCCCGGGTCCGGCCCACCACGGGCGGCTGCACACGCCGGGCCGCGGGCGGCACGACGAGGGTCACCCGCTCGCCGTACACACCCCGCAGCTCGGCGGCCAGCCGGTGCGCGAGACCGTCGTCGCCGCACACCACCATGTGCGCGACGGTCTCGGGCGGCTCGCTCTGACTCGGAAGGCTCCCCACACAGGAGAAGACTGCCGCACGAGCACCACCGGTTCCACACCGGCGGGCCGCCGCCGGCGGTCAGCCGTCGGGACAAGTGCCGCTGTACTGGCCGATGTTGCCGTCCGGCGCGGGTGCCGGGCACAGGAAGCGGTCGTAGCGGGTGCCGTTGTCCCTGCGGATCAGCGGCGGGAGCGTGAACGGGAGCGGCCGCGGGTCTCGCCCGGCGGCCGTACGAACTGCAGCTCCAGCGCCGTCGGCGGGGCGGCGACGCCGGGGCCCCCGGCCGCGGCCCAGCCGATCAGCTCCTCCGTGCAGTCGTCGTCCATGGCGAAGCCGACCCAGGTCGCCCGGCCGCCGCGCTGCCGCCCCGCGGCGGAGGGCTGCACCACGATCACGTTGGCCTGGTCGCAGGGCCCGAGACAGTCCGTCGTGCGCACGGCGAACCGCCCGCCCGACGCCTCGGCCCCGGCCCGCAGCCGCTCCAACTGCCATTCGTGGTCGGTGCCCGGATACTTGCGCGGGTTGCCGCAGCAGCACCCCCGGCACACGACCAGCGTGCAGGGCCGACCCCCGGCGGCACCGACAGCCACCGAACGGACCCTCTGGCGTGGGGCGTTGACTGTCACCGTGAAAGACCTTTCGCGAAGAACACCGGGCGACACCACGGGCCCGGCCGGGCACGAGGGTGGGGCGTCACCGACGTCACCGTACGAGACCACCGCGGGGAGCGTCCCACGGGGCCGCTGCGAGGAGGGCGGAGCGGCCGGGACCGCCACGAACTCACACGGCCGACAGCCCGGTTGAGCGGACGTACTCCGCCCCACCGGCGTCGGGGGACTGACCACCTGACCGAGCCGCGGAGCGAACGGTACGACCCGCCCGTGCACCCCGAAGGCTCGGCGACCGGCCCGTACGAGGGCCGCCGCCTACTACGACTGGTCGGACGACGCGAGCGGTCTCTTCGCGGTCGGAGTCGCCCTGGTCAGCCTCGGAACCCTGGCGGCGACGACGGCGGCGACGGCGGTGACAGCGGCGCTCACACACACGGGACCTCACCCGACGACCTCCCGCTAGGGCACGCGCATGTCAAAGAGATCGCCTGCACCGACGGGTTCGGGTTAGCGGATGCAGGCGAGGTGGTCGAGAACGTAGCGTGCGGTGACGCTTCCCGCGGCGACGAGGAGAACCGGTGACGATCGAACGGGGTATTCCCCTCATCACGGCACTGGCTGCCGCCGCCCTCCTGCTTTCCGCATGCTCCAGCCCGGACACGGACGATCGCCGAGTGACCGACGGGCGCACCTCGCAGTGGGACAAGAACGCCGGCGCGCCCGAGGCGTCAGCGTTCATGAACGTGACGGCGCCCAAGGCCGCGACCGACGTCAAGGGGGCCGTGCAGGTCAACCCGCAGGAGGACATCTACCTGCTCTCGTTCGTCACCGGTGAGAAGAACGCCGAAGGCATCGCGGAGGACCTTCGTTCCGAGGAACCACTGAAGGCGAACAAGGTCGACTTCGCCCCGGATCGCGAGCTTTTCGAGCACCTGGGGCTGGCCGAGCCGCAGACGTTGAAGGGAGTTCGCTCGGCCGGGGTCTGCCCCCCGTGCGTGAAGGACGATCGCCGCAAGAAGGTGCAGTGGATCGACATCTACGTCCAGGCGCTCAAGGACGATCAGGCCAGGGTCTACTTGAAGGCGTTCTGAGTTCAGTCCCAGCCGAACACGGCACCCAGTCCAGGAGCCGGTCCCGGTCGCGCTTGAAGCGCAGCGCCTCGGCGACTCTTGGTATCGCATTCCTCACCAGCGGGGCGCAGTCGACGATTCGACAGTCAGGCGGCCGGGGCAGGGCGTGGGCTGCCTTGGAAGACTTGGCTGGTGTGCCAGGATCGGTGGATCGCCGCGACGGGGCGGGCGCCCGGTTGAGGTCCGATGAGTGGTCGGTCGGCGAGTCCGATGACGTGCTCGCGGGCGGCGGGGCTGTGGCCGACGAAGCGCTGGGAGACCAGGATGCGGTGGCCCTCGCCGACACCGAGGACGCCCTTGTCGAAGAGCTTGTGGTGCAGCGAGCACAGGCACAGTCCGTTGTCTACGTCGTCCGGTCCGTCGAACGCCCACCAGCGCACGTGCGCGGCCTCCAGTCCGACCGGCACCGCGCCGATCCTGCCGTCGTAGCCGCAGAAGGCGCACCGGTACTCGTAGGCCGTCAGGACCCGCTCCCGCATCCTCGGATCCCGTCGCCTCCGCACGGCGGCGGAGAGCTGTCTGGTCTCCGCCGGCTCCAGCTCCAGGCCGACGGATTCGCACAGGTCGCCGTGGAGCGATGGCGGAAAGTGCAGGTCGAGCAGGACCCGTCCCATCCGGCCGAGCAGTTCCGGCTCACGCCGCAGTGCCGCCCGCAATTCCGGCGCCAGCCGCCCAGCGGCACCCGCGGCCCGCAACTCCCGCACCCCGCTTCCGGGGCTCCCCGGTCCGCTATCGGTGCGCACCTCCCACACGCCGTCGCTCACCAGGTGGTGGAACGGGTAGGCCGGAGTCGTCCTGTTCGGCGGACCGTACTCGGTCAGCAGCCGCTGCAGATCCTCCTCCACCGCGCTGTACCGCAGTTCGCGGGCGGCATCCTGTTGGAACCGACCGAGGGCGTACAGCAGCAGCAACGGCTTGTGCGGAGCACGGGTCCCGCTTCTGCTCCACTGCCTCAGCTTCGCGGTGCGCTCCAGCCAGTCCATGACCGGCGATCGTAGTCGCGCCTCGTCGACCAGCGATCTGCGCGTGTGGGGAAAGCCTAACGAGGCGTGGCGAGTTGACTGCGACGTGCCGTGACCAGGTGGCGCCATCGTGCGCGGGTCCGTTGTTCTCCGTCGATCCACCGTGCTCGCGCGGTGTGCTCGGGAAGCGGAAGGCCGGCCATGAAGTGGGCGATGTCGACGTAGTAGGCGTAGTCGCCGCTCTGCGTGAGTTCGCGCAGGCGGGTGATCGCGGTGGCGAGGCCGTCCTGGGCGTCGAGGACGGCGTGGTGGAAGCACAGGGCCAGTTGCAGCTTCGCCGCGGCGTAGGCAATGCCGGAGACACCGATTTCGGCGAGCAGTACGGCCGCCCGGCCGGGCAGGTCGGCGGCGAACCCGGCGTCGCGTACGAGCACGGCGATGCGAGCGGTCATCTCGCTGGAGCGCAGGCTGAGGTGGGACAACAGCCGTTCCGCTATATCGAGTTCGTCATCGGCCCGAAGCTGATCGGAGAAGGAGACGGCGAAGGCGAGATGCGCCTGCACCATGGCGGTCTCGCCGACCACACCGTGCTCCTCGGCTTCACTCCGGCCTGCCAGGTAGGCGGCTACCGCTCGATCCATGTCACCCTGCACCCACCACACGTCTCCCAACACCCGATGGTGCCTCCCCTCCCAGCCCAGTCTCCCCGCGGCTTCGACCGCGGTCGGGAAGTCTCCGGACAGGCGGCTCAGGTGTGCCAGGCCGCGCCGAGCCGCGGAAGAGAGCCGACCCCCGGCTGAAGCGACGCGCTGCATCCCGCGACGCGAATCGTCGGTCAGACCGAGGTCTCGCTGGGCCTTCGCCAGGTAGTACGTGGCCAGTTCGACCAGGTCATCGGGGAGCAGCTCCGAGGCGAGGACGGCCGAGAGCCGACTGGACGTGCGTTCACGGTGCTCGTGCTGGCGCCGGGCGATGGCGCTCAGCGTTTCGACCAGGGCATCTGCCGAGGTCTGCAGACCACCTGATGACGTGGCATCGGCGGCGGGAAGCGCCAGCGGTTCCCAGACGGAGTCCCCCACGTACTGGAATGCGGCATCGGCGAGCCAGCCAAGATCGAGACGGAAGTCCCGTGCGAGGAGCAGTCCTTGCTGGAGATAGCCGACCAGGACTGCGCGATCGTGTCGCAGGTCCTGGCGCCACTGTGATTCCAGTGCGTGGAAGGCTCGTTGGGCCGCGCGCCGCCAGTCCTGTTCCGACCAGCGGTCGTCACTGCTGTCGTCTGCGTTGCGAATGGCGGAGCGGATCAGGTCGTGGACGTGGAAGGGCCACACACCGGAGGAGGACTCCCGGATAAAGGGGCGCTCGGTCAGCCGTAGGGTGGGCGCGTCGTGGTCCATTCCGGCGGCTTGGGTGGCCAGGGGTACGGAGAACGCGCTGAGCAGGCTGACCGAGCGGAGCACGTGGCGCTCATCGGCGGTCAGGTCGCTGAGGGTACGGGCGATCAAGGCGGGAAAGTCGTGGTCGAAGTCGGTGGCCTGCGGCTGTCTGCCGCCGCGCCGGAGTTCCAGATAGCGCATGACCGACAGGTCCAGGTAGAGAGGCAACCCGTGCGAGCGCTCGGTGATGATCCGGCGGACCGGTTCGTCGATCAGCGGCTGCCCGTCGCGGCTCAGCCTGCGGACCAGGTAGTCCTCACAGTCTTCGGGAGAGAAGTCGCCGATCAGGACCTGACGGCCCGATATAGCTCGCCCCACATGTGCCGTGTCGGCTGCGAGACTGGGCCACGAGTGCGGCCCAGTCCAGTCGACCTGCCCCTCCAGACTCGTCTCTCCCCACTGGAGGCGGTTGCGTCCGGTGACGACGAAGAACGCGTTGGGCATCAACCACACGATGCGTTGGAGCAGACGCTCGAAGTCGCGGTGCGTGCGGTCGCCGGTGTCCTCGAAGGTGTCCAGCAGGATCACGGGCAGTGCGCTCTTGCCGACGGGGATTTGGGCCAGGTCCCAGGCGAGGAGGTGCGGGTAGAAGCTCAGGGCGTCCAGATCGGGCTCGGCCTCCAGGAGGTCGGCCAAGCGGGAGCAGCCGGAGAGGGCGCGTACAGACTGGCGCCGTTCGCGTAACGCCTTGATGAGCGCTCCGGCCCCGTGCCCGAGCGCACTGCCGACGGTGCCGGGCAGGAGCAGAGCCTGGGCGACATCGCTGAGGGCGGACTGCATCTGCTGAGGCAGGGCGGCAGCGGCGCTGAAGCGGCTCAGCAGCCCGCCCCGGCGCAGGTAGTCCTCGATCGATTCGCCCGGGTGGTTGTGCTCCCAGTAGCGGCGCAGGGCGAGGTCGAAGGCGGGCAGTGGCCGGCCGAGCGCGGCGACGGCAAGACGGATGGTGAGGATGACGCGCTCGAAATCCATACCCGCGGCGCGCGCGAGATCGATACGGACTGGCAGGGTCCGCTCTTCGGGGTGGGATGGCGATTCCCATTGCGCCGGGCGGTGCTCGCTGCGGGCCAGCGATGCCTCGATCTTTCGGGAGAGCGTGGACTTGCCGATACCGCCCACACCGTGGAACACGAGGATGTTGTGGCGGGGAGCTTCCAGGTCCTCCACGTCGAAGTCCGCACGGGTCACGTGCCGTATGTGCTCGGCGAGGCCGGCCGTTACGGCCTGCCACTGTGCCTGCCGGTTCGTGAACGCCTCGCTGGCGGCGATGCTCCGGTCGTTCGAGCTGAACAACGTGCGAAGATCCCGCCCTGCCACAGCTCCCCCTGACGATCAACTGAACGCGAGCGACGCTCCGTTGACGACAGCATGGCATGCCCGCATCCAGACAGGTCCGCAGGCCGCATCCGGCACGCGGCAGTTCAGCCGACGGCCTCGGTCAGGGGACGGTGACATGGGTTCCCCATCCTGCATACTCACCCTCACAGGTCGAACAGGCTCTCCTGGAAGTTCTCGACGACATCCCGTCGCGGGTAGAACAGGCCCAGCAGCAGGAACGTCTTGGGGCGGGCCGCGACGTTCCCGACGAAGCAGTGCACGGCCTTCTCCGCAGTGACCATCCGGTCGAACCAACGCTCGCGAAACTTCTCCTCCACGCCGTCCTTCCCGTAGTGGCGAAAGAACTTGCGGTACGACTCGCCCGCCTCCCAGTCCCTCAGCCCCATGTCGTGACCAGCGCACTCCTGATCCGCGCATCGGAAGCTGTACCGGAACTCAAATGGCACCCACTCCAATTGGCGGAGGTCCTGTGCGAGTAGATCCAACTGATCTGCCAGGGCCGCCTTCGAAGCTGGCCAGGGCTCGGCAGGAGCGAAGCGGAAGCCGGTGAACTCCGCTGGGCGGAAGACGCCAAGCGACGTTCCCCGAAGCTCCTGGTCCCGCTTTATGGAGCACAGGGACGGCGCTACGAGGGGCTGCACGTGCGAGAAGCGTTCGCGCCAGCCGTCCGCTGTCCCGAGGCGCTCGATGACCTTGAGACTCTGCAGGTTGGGGCGCAAGCTTTCGGGACGGCGGTCCCCATGGTGTCGCTGCACATCGACCTCGACGATCGAGTACTTGGCGAACTGGCTTTCTTCGTTCAGCAGCCGGAACGGAACCGGGAAGAGCCGCACATGCTGGGGCGCCCCTTGGTCGAGCCGTATGCCGGCCACGCAGCTCGTCTCGTGGTACTTCGCGGACAGTTCCGGATAGGTCTTGACCGTGATCATGATCCGTGCGCGCTGCCAAATCCCCGATCCCATGGTTGCCCCCTCCACTGATCTCCCGATCCGATTGGAGGAGAGGCATGCGCCAGCGGCAAGGCCGCGTACAGGAGCGAGGGGCGATGTCAGGCCAGGGGAATTACGGGCACGGCGGCCCGCTTGCGGACCGTCTCCAGGACGACCTGTCGGTGGCAGCGGCTTTCGTCTTTCTCGAAGCACAGCACCGCGACCCGGGACTGCCGGGCATGCTCTGCGAGGCGCTCAAGATCGGTTTGCGCTTCCTCGGACCGCAGCACTCCACGGAACCGAGCCCGGCCTACGTCGAGGCGACCCTCCCAGAACGGCGCCCGGTTGTCCTTGGGATTGCCCAGGCCACGCAGGTGGGTGTATTCGATGCCGGCCTCGGCGAGTGCCTGCCCGAGCCGAGTCTTGCTGAAGCCCTTCTTGCGGCTGATCGGCGTAAGTCGTACGTCCGCCACGATATCAATACGGTTGTCGAGGAGAGAGGAGACGAACGAGTCGATGTCCCGGCCTTCGTACCCGGCGGACCAGAGGCCGGGAGTGACCTTGGTCTCCTGGAAGAGTTCATCGAGGGAGACTTCAAGTGCCTCGGCGACTGCTCCGACGGTGAAGAAACCTGGCTGGATCGCTCCCTCGCTCTCCAGACGGGCCAGCGTTCCTACGGCGATGCCAGCTTCCTTGGAGAGCCGCTCCCGCGACCATCCTCGAGCCTCCCGCATCGCTCGCACGCGCTGGGCGAGTGCTCGGGCGTGGTCGTGGGGACGCGCTGAGTGATGGCTTGCCATGTGTCGTGATCCTAAGGGCGGTTGAGGCGGGCGGGCATGGTGTTCCCGGCCGACTACTAGGCTGGATTCGCGAACGCGCAGGTCCGAGTGCCCTAAGCCGCCGCACTTCAGACGGCCTCACCAGTCACCCACTGGGAGAACCCGACCAAGATCTTCTCCCAGATTTCTCCCAAGCGATCTCCAGGAACCACTCAGGGGCCTGATCCATCAACTGGATCAGGCCCCTGACCTGGTACTTCACTGTCGGGGTGGCGGGATTTGAACCCACGACCTCTTCGTCCCGAATGAGGTTCGGTTGCTGATCTGGCCTGCGCGGATGGCGTTTTCCCTGATCAGAGGGTCCGAGTGCCATGGTTTCGGGCGTTCTCGAAGGGGCTCGGGGAGCGGGTTGGCTCCCAGATGGCTCCCAGGGTGTCCTACCGCTCGAATGGTGCACATGGATGGGTAGGCGACTTGGTCAGCCCGTAGCTCTACGTGCCGTCCGCGACTCGGCGTCGAAGACTGTCGATGTAGTCCGGGCGCAGGATGCGTCGGCATCGCGGACGCTTCCCTGTGTTGATGTCCTCCACGTACTTGGCGAGGCGCTCGGGATTCTTCCCCGACCAGCCATGCGCCAGCGCCCACCCTTGCATGGCTTCACCGTCCATCCAGATGCCGGCGTCGTGCAGTGCAAGAAGGCTGCTCACGACCATGTCCTTCTCGTGGCCTGCCGAGATGGTGTTGCTGTGATTGACCGTCAACGTGAGGCCCTTCAGCGCCTCGACGACGACGGGATCGAGTTCGGGCGTCAGCTCCTCCCACGCCGAGCCATCGCCCAGGATGGATGGCTTCATGGCTGTCACCCATGGCCTGATCTCGTCCTCGTTCCAGGTGATGACGCAAAGCGCCCGGATGTGGCGGCCGCCGTATTGCACGAGCTTCCCGATGTCTGCCATGTCCGGCCAGGCCATGAGCACGGGACCGTTTCCACGGATGAACCCGCCGCCTCTGCCGGTGATGTGCTCGACGTTGGAGTGTCGGTTGACGAGTTGCTCCAACTCGGAGCAGTTGCTCAGATTGGACTTGAGGCTGGTCCATACGGTGAGCCTGTCGCCGTCCTCCATGCGCTCGCAGCACCAGTCGATGGCTGCGCCCACACCCTCGGCGTCGTAGCTGGCGACAGCACACGCGTAGCTCACGTCGCGATCGAACATTCCTGCTCCCTGGTCAGCATGGTCTTGCCTTCGGTGGACTTGAGTTGAGACTCGCCGTACCTGCCGATCCCGTCGGGGGCTCCCGCAGATCGTAGGAGTGGTCGAAGGACTTGTCGGCCGCCCACGTGCTGGATGTCCCGGGAGAGTGCCTTGGCCTGGCGGAGGTAGAGGCAGGGCGAGGCTTCAGCGGATCGCTGGAAGGTCCCGGGGGATTATTTCTCAGGATTGCGCGCATCCCTCCACGAAGCACTGCCGAGGCCCCTTTCCCTTGCCGACTGGCTTGTGAGCTTCCCATACGGCATCCATGTCGATGCTCTTCATGGACTCCCTCATGCGCTTGAGTGCGTTATCTGAGAGGCGGGGATGCTTCTGTGAGCCCATCTCGAAAACGTAGTAGCATTTTGGGTCCGTATCGATCCCCAGGTGTTGCCGCAGGGCAATTGATTTCGGAAGCGACAGGCCCAGCTTCTCGGCTAGATTCGTTGCCGACCAATGGAACGTCTTCTGGAGGTCGATTTCACGAATCGCGGCAGCGTCTGAATCCTCTCCCGCAAATTTGACTGGAGGCCCCTTCTTGTCGAACCGGACAGTCAGTGTCGGCCCTTCACCCGAAAACTCGGTGGAAATTTGTTCGAGGGCTGGGAAAACTGCACCCCTGGACTTCCCGTCGATTATCCCTTTCTCGACTCGATCGACGTCTCTCTCGCTGACAAGGCTCTCTTCAGAAGCGTGCCCTTCGATCGCGAGAAGTGTCCGGATCCTGGCCGGGGCCTCGTTCCGGGCCCGGCGCCCTGGCTGCAAGAGCTGCTGAATCTGGGTGAACTCTTGGTCGATCAGGATGTCGAGCCCCATAGGAGGCTCGGTGGAAATGGGAAGCACCCGTAGCGGAAGGCTATCCGCTAGTCGCTCCCCAAAAACTCGGTTCAAGAGGTCGTCGAAGAGCGTGACGCCGGCGCGAGCATGGACGAACAGGATAGGTTCGCTGACGGCGTTGAACCAATGTTGCTCGTCATCTCGTAGCGCGTCGATCGCCCGCAAAGTGCCGGCTTCTGCATCGGTGATCTTTACGCCTGACGCCTGGCGGGCTAGCTGCAGGCATTTTTCGAATCCGATCGACCGCCCAAGGCTCTTATCGAAGACCGGCACATCATTGTGAACCAGTGCTGCTTTCAGGAGCATTTCAAATGAATGCTGGAGGCTTAGCAGAACAGATGAGGTGCGGCCTTCCTCGTCAACTGCGTTAAACGCGGAAGTCATTCTCTTGAGTGAGGCGAGGGCCTTTCGCTTCAGAACCCGCGTTGACTGCTTCAATCCTGCCTCCGATCGTGCGACGCTGATCGCATCGAAGCATGGAGGCGGCCGCAACGTCCATCGTATGCGCCAGGTCCCTTTAGGCAGAACTCTGGTATCGGATCAGTCTCCTCCGACGCTTCGTGTGAGTAAGCTGTGGGAGCCAGGTCCGGACTCCCGGTAGCACCGGGGGAACCAACCAAACACACCTCGTCTTCGCCGTCCGGAGGCGCGTCAGCAGCGTGCCCACCAGCGGAACTCCACTCGCTTCCACGCACGGTCCCGTGCGCCCAATGTTCGGAGTCCTCCGCATGTCTGCTCAGCCGACCATGGCCGCGCTCCGCGGCTTCCACTGCGAGCACACCCCTAGCAAGAGCCGCATCCTCGCTCTCGTCCACCACCGAGAGGGCCCTGCCTCACTGCAGGCCGTTCTCACTTGCCGCCACCCCGAACTCGCGCAGCAGGCAGTGGGCATCCTCCAGCAGGCCATCGGTTCTTCCGCCGACGCGTGGAAGCCCGAGCCGCTGGAGAAGCTGTGCGCCCAGCTGCCGGACGCTCCCGCCTCCTCCCTCCGCAGTGCCGCACGGCACGCCCTCGCGGGCGTCTGGCCCATGCCTCCCGGCAGCCTCCTGAAGTGGGAGCAGATCGCCTATGTCGTTGACGACGACTCGGACGAAGACGACGCCGACGCGGTCCCGCGCGCCGTACGTACCCTGAATGACGCCCGCCTCGCTGATCTGGCTGGTCCCGTCATCCGGGTAGAGGTACTCCGAGAGTTCCACGTGCATGACCAGCAGGCCGTGTTGAAGGCAGCCAGGACCGCGGGCTGGGAGCCCCAGCCGAACGACGACCTCGAGGACGACGACCCCCAGGACGTCGTCGGGGCCGTCATGTGGCTTGGGGAGTCCGACAGCGAGATCGATGGCGCGGACACGATCACGGATACCTCCCAGGGCCTGCGGCTGCGCACCGAGAAAGGGCATGAGGTCGCCGACTGGAGCGAGGAAGCGGTGGTCGCCGACTTCGGTGCGGGCTTGCGGTACACAGCGGCTGTCCGCCGAGGTGAGCCAGCGACGCCGTCTATCAGGAAGAAGAGCCCGGACTTCGCGGCGCTGTTCGCGACGGAGGCGCCGCACTGCGACGACCCGGAGTGCGAAGACGAGCGGTGCCAGTGGCAGCTCACCCCCCGAACCGCCGACGTCCTCTACACGGAACTGTGCGTGCTCGCCGATCAGGCGTACGACGACAGTGGGGAACTTGGTGACAGGCCGGTGGTGCCAGACGAACAGGACGGCCACTGGGGAGTGTTCTCGTATCTCCCGAAGCTGACCTTCGCGGCCGACCTTCAGTGGCGCCGCCGGTTCGCCCGGGCCGCCGACGACCTCGCTGGTGACCTCGAACGCGGGCAGTGGCCGGAGCCCACCTGCACGGCCGAGGAACTTGCCCTTCACCTTGTCATCCGTGACGCCGGCGACCGCGAGGTTGAAGGCGATGCTGCTGGTGACCACGGGAGGCTGCCCGCCCACCGTGACGACTACGACTTCGGCATGTGCTCCGAGGTGTTCTTCCAGGACACTGACGTGCTGATGCTCTACAACGCTCGCTTCGACGGGATCGAGGACCCGGACGGCGAGACGAACCAGCACATGGGCATCGGCGATCTCCGTGCCGCAGCCTGGTTCGAACCGTTCCTGAACGTCGAAGCGCGAGATCCCCACCGTGGGTTCCGCCGCTGACTGCCAGGCAGAGTCCTGCAGGATCCTGGCCGCGATGGTCCAGGCAGCCAGGCTCTTGCGGCGGACCCTGAGGGAGTACGTGGTTCCCTCGGGTCCGCCCCATCGGCCCCACCCGACCGAGGTGGCCACCGCCCAGCCCTTCTGCTCTCGCTGCTCGGCGAACACAAAGAGACTCTCGATCTTGCACCCGCAGTCCAGCACGACCTCGATGCCGATGTACGGGCTGCGAGGATTCTGCTCGTCGTCCGACTGGGTCCACCGGACCTGGTGCACATACTCGGCCAGTCCTGTCCGCTGCACGTCGTGCTTGATGCCGTGGGCCTTGGGGTACTCGTCCAGATCGTCGATCACGAAGAGATGGCTGGAACACTCACCGGGCCATACGGCATTCAACACTGCATCGCCCGCACCTGCACCATCACCGGCTGGTGTGGGATACCGGTCACAAGATGCCCAGACCGCAGGCCAGTTCACGCCCTGCCCGGCTAGCATCCCGGTGGGGCACCTTCATGCGGCAAAGGGGGACGGTGGACCTTTCCAGCAGGCTCACCAAGGCCAAGGACCTGTTGATAGCGGGAGAAGCCGAATCGGAGGTCCCCGATGTCATCGGGTACCAGGACGTTCGGCACCAGTGGGAACGCGGCTACCGTAAGACGCTGGAGCAGGCCGTTGAAGACGGTGCTTGCGGCCCGGACAGCACCAGCATCATTGACTTCCCCAAGACGGATCTGACTGTGCGGCCGGTAGCCCGTTTCTCCACCCGAGACCGGCTTATCTACGACGCTCTTGTCTTCACCGTCGCCGATCAGATCGACCGCCACCTTCACCCTGACGTCTCCAGCTACCGATGGGACCGCTTCAAGGGTGAACCCAAGGGATGGTGGCCCAACTGGAAGTCCTACCGGGCAAAGTCGCTGGATACCATCCGTTCCGACACTTCACTCAGAGTCGCCTACCTCGACATCGCGGCCTTCTACGAGCACATCGACGTAGCCATCCTCGGAGACGATCTAGAAGCGCTCGGTGGCGACGGTCGGGCCGCCAGGCACATCATCGACTTCCTTACCCGGTTTCAGACCATCAACCACGCTTGGGGGCTGCCTCAAGGGCCGGACGCTTCCGGCATACTCGCCAATCTCTACCTCGCTCCTGTTGATGCCTACTTGGCCCAGAACAGCGCCCGATTCCTGCGCTATTCCGACGACATCAAGGTTTTCCATCCCGACTGGAGCGAGCTGCGCGATCTCTTCCTCGGCGTGAACAGCCAACTGCGCTCCAGGAGGCTCTCTGTTTCCTCCAATAAGACCGTCATTCTCGACCCTCAGGACGCCCGGGAACGCGAAACCGACATCCGGCATGACTCCCTGGCCAGTGCCATCAGACACGGACGCCCGCGCGCTCGGGAAGATCTCGTGACCTACTTCGAGGAGATCGCCAAAGAGGGAAAGTTCAACGGTAACCAGGTCCGCTTTGTCCTTGGTCAGCTCCGCTGGCTTAGAGATGATCGCGCGGTCGGCTGGTGCCTGGACAATCTCACTCATCTCCCACACGCCATCACGCACGTGTTCAAGTACCTCAACGCGGCCAAATCCAGAGCCTCCGAAGTCGAAAGCGCCCTGGTCCAGTTCCTGCACTCCAGCAACAGCGCCGCGCACCCTCTGATTGAGCAGCGTGTCCTGCGCTATTTCATCGCCATGGACTTCAAGGACGAACGAGTGAAAGAAGCGGCGTGGGCTATTCTCGGGGACCGCAACCGGGTTGACTACGCCCGCGAGTTCGCCGCCCGCTACGTCGGTCAGCACGCATCTACTACCGAGGGCCAGTTGCTGCGCCACCGCTTCGAGGGAGAAACCAGCGCTGCCGTCCGACGCGCCATACTCGTCGCGCTGTACGAGGCCGGCTACCTCTCCACCCGCTACCGCAACGAGATCACGGCCTCCGTCCCCGGTATGGAATGGCTCTGCAACTTCCTTGCCGCTGGCCCGTACATAAGCCCGCCCCGGATTGGACCCTATGTCTACTTCTGACACGCAGTTCGAGAGCATCAAGACCGAGCTGAAGCGCATCCAGAGCAACTGCCTCTACACCGCTCAAGGGTACTTCGAGGCGGCCAAGAGCGCAGAGAAATGGGGGCGGCTGATGGTGTTCATCCCTGCCTGCGTGACCGCCATCTCCGGCTTCCTGGTCGCGGTCAAGGTCGGCCCCGGAGTGTTCTTCAGCGGGCTCGGCGCCGTTGCCGGAGCCATTGCGGCCACCGCAGCCTTCTTGGGATCGCCGAAGAAGGCCGCTGATCATCTCGCGTCCGCTCGTGCCTACACGGCACTCAAGCACCGCGTAGACACCGAGATCAGCCTCATGACCGAAGCCTCCGACCTGGCGGCCCTCGAAGCGAGAACCCGAGAGCTGAGCACCGACTATGTACGTATCACCTCCGCCGACACCCCGATGGCGAATAGGTTCTACGAGATGGCACGCCAGCGGATACAGCAAGGCTCGGCCGAGTAACAGCCGCCGCGCACACCGAAGATCCCAGCCAGGAGATTGAAGGTTTGCCCCCGACTGCGATTCCCGCTGCTCAGGCCCCCGACCGGGAAGTGGACTTGAAGTGTGTGTGGCGGCATGCGGGTACCTGCGACGCCGTCTTCAGGTCAGGAAAAGGCGTCAGCTCGGAAGGTGTTCCGGACGTCGGTCAGTGGCACCCGGTCGCGGGTGAAGTAGAGCTTGTTGGTGAGGAGGACGGCCCAGCGCTCCTGCTTCGGACTGATCCACATGCCGGTGCCCGTGAAGCCGTAGTGGACCCAGACGTCCTCCCTGAGGCCCGTGCCAGGGGCCGGGTGCCAGAAGAAGCCGCGGGCCGGGATGAGTTCGCCTGTGCGGATGCGGAGGGAGTCGGCGATCCAGGTCGGGCCGAAGACGGCCTGGGTCGGGGCGAGCATGTGGCGGAGGAAGCGGCTGAGGTCGGCGAGGGTGGAGAAGGTGCCGGCAATGCCGCAGGTGCCGCCGAGGAGGCGGGCGGAGAAGTCGTGGGCGGTGCCCTTGAGATGGGTGCCGGTTTCCTCGTCGAGTTCGGTGGGGGCGCAGCGGGCGACCACGTCCGCGGGGAGGGGACCGAAGCGGGTCTCGATCATGCCGAGCGGCTCCCAGACGCGGCTGGCCGCCAGCAGGTCGAGGGGCTGGCCATCGAGGTACTCGGAGAGGTAGCCGAGGATGAGGGCGGCGCGATCGGTGTACTCGACGGCTTCGCTGGGGGCGCGGTGGAGTGCCTCCCGGAGAACGCCGTCGCGGATGTCCTGAGGGTCGGTGCCGTACAGGTTCTTGAGGTTGGCGCGCAGAGGTAGACCTGCGGTGTGGGTCAGGAGCTCGTGGGTGGTGACCTGGGCGAGCGGGTGGTTGGTGACCTCGGGCCAGAAGGTGCCGAGCGGGGTGTGGAGCTGGAGCTTGCCCTCCTCGACGAGTGTTCCGATGACGGACCACACCGCGACGATCTTGGTGAGGCTGGCGATGTCGAAGACGGTGTCGAGTCGCATCGGCTCGTCGGGGGCGGCCGGGTCGAGGAGACCGACCGCCCCGCTCGCCGTCGTGGCCTCGGCGTTGCCGACGGCCCAGACTGCTCCCGGATAGACCCGGTCGCGGACGCCGTGCTGGAGAAGCTGCTCAATGCGCGGGATGTCGAGCGTCATGGTGTTCCGATCGTAGTGAGGCGGCTGTCCCTGGAGTGGGTGCGCCACGGGTGATCAGGTGAGCCGTCTGCCGAGCTCGGCAAGGGCCGTGGCTGTGGCGCTCAGGGGGAAGCGGGCCGCGTTGGTGAGGCCGGCCGCACGAAGGGCGGGAAGGAGGCCGGGGCTGGTGCGGAGGCGGTCGAGTTCGCGGGCGACGGCATGCGGGTCGGCGAAGTCGGTGGCAAGGCCGGTGCCGCCCAGCGCCTCGGTGAGGCCGGGAACCGGCTGGAAGAGGACGGGGAGGCCGCATGCCTGGGCTTCCAGAGCCACGAGGCCCATGGCCTCCAGCGTCGTGGAGGGCATGACCAGGACGTCGTGGTCGGCGAACGTCTTCCACAGCTGTGGCCGCCGTAGCCAGCCGAGGTAGTGGACGTGTACTCCACGCTGGTGGAGACGGTGGCGCAGGGTATGGAATTCAGCTCGGGGCGCGGCGATGGACAGCTCCACGGACTGGGTGAGGGGAAGGGCTGCCAGCAGGGTGTCGAAGCCCTTCTCGGGGGTGAGGCGGCCGGCGTACAGGATCCGCAGGTGGCTGGAGGGCTGGTTCCGGCCCCGGGGCGGAGGGCTGGCGATGAGACGGTCCGGGATGCCCCAGGGGATCTTCTCCACCTTGCGACGGCGAGTGTCGGGGGCGAGCAGAAGCAGGCGGTCGGCCATCGCGCCGGTCGGCACCACGACGACGTCGGCGGCCCAGGCCGCCTCGCGCATGGCGGCGAGCTGTTCGGGGTGCGTCTCCGCGAAGAGGAGATCGGTCCCGTGGACGAGGGCGATCCGCGGGTGATTCGGGAAGGCACGGAGCAGGGCTGGTGTGGCGCCGAAGGCAAGGTGCTGCAGGTGGAGAACCTCGACCTTGCCTGGATCGACCGCCTCTGCGAGTGCTCGCTGAAGTGTGGCGACGTAACGGCGGAACGCGTATCCGGTCAGGCACTTCCCCGGTGCCTGCACCAGCTCCAGACCCGCTGGTACTGCCGGCCGCAGGCCCCTGTGCTCCGGGGCGAGCATGAAGGCCCGTGCGGGCAGGAGGGGATTTCGACCGGTGTACAGGTCGAGGAAGAGTTCGACGCTTCCGCCGGGGCTCGGGAACGGCAGGTCGAGGGCTGTGACGACGGTGGGGTTCACGCGCGGTCTCCCGGGTTCTCCTCGTAGAGGCGGGACGTTTCGATGCCTTGGCGGGCTCGGTACTTGAGGCCGTGGTTCTGGTAGCTGGCCGTGGCACCGAGGGCCTGGAGGAAGACCAACTTCCCGAAGGTCATGCGCGGATAGACCCGGACCGGCTGGCTGGCGCGGATCTCCAGTGTCCAGCGGATGGCGTGGCCCTGGTGTCCGAGCGGAGCGGACACGTGGACCCAGATGCCGAGCGCGCCGATCGTCCGGTCGCCGTTGAGGAACTGCGCGTACGCCTCCGAGCCGGTCCGCTCGTACGTCGTCCCCAGGTAGAGGACCTCCGGCCGCAGCACGTAGCCGGTGGCGGGGATCGGCACCTCCTGGAACTCGGTCGGCCTCGCCGAGTCCAGGGAACCGTCGTGTAGGCGCAGGGTGTCGCCGAGGCGCCAGTCATAGGCGTTGGGGGAGATCCTCCGCGGCTCGTACGGCTCGATGGTGATCTCGCCGGCGGCCCTGGCGGCGGCGATGGCGAGGCCGGTGAGGATCACGAGGCCACCGCCCCGAGAGCGGCGTCGTCGCGCCAGTACGCGGAGGGCTGAGGGCCGGCGGACGACTGGTACTTGCCCGCGTAGAGGGCCACCGGGCCGACCGATACGAAGAACATGATCTGGCCGATCCGCATGCCCGCGTAGACGCGCAGCGGTCGGATCGGGGAGAGCATGAGCGTCCACTGGCCGTGGAAGCCGATGTCTCCGATGGGGGCGGTGATCTCGACGAACAGGCCGAGGCGGCCGACCGAGGAGCGGCCGAAGAGCAGCGGCACGAACGTGTCGGAGCCGACCTCCTCGATCGTGTGGCCGAGGTAGAGCTGGCCGGGCTGGAGCTCGAAGCCGTCCGGCCCGATCTCGATCGGCACGGTGGAGTTCGGCCGGTGGGCGTCCAGCACGTCGGCGGCATACGTGAGCAGGGTCCCGCCGAGCCGGACGTTGTAGCTGTTCGGGTTCACCTGCGTCGGCTCGAACGGGAAGATGCGGATGCGGCCGTCCGCCGCGGCCTGAGTGATCTCGGGACCAGTGAGGATCATCGGGAGTCTCCATCGGTGAGCGTGTGCTGCACGGCCTGGCTGAGACGGATGCCGGCCTGCCGGGTACGGCCTCCGAGGTACGCGTCAGCGAGATAGCTGGTGGTCAGCACGGTCGGCAGGCGGTCGGGCAGTGGATCGGGCGTTGACATGATCGGGCCGGCTTGCTCGGTGAGGTGAGTGAGGAGGGCCGTCGGGTCGGCGGAGAAGTGCTCGGGCACGTGGGCGTGCACGAGTTGGTTGTCGAAGGGCTCGATCGCCAGGAGATCGCCATGCGTGAGCACCGTGTTGAGCCGCGGCGACCGGAGGGCCGTTTCGTTCAGGACGACGGCTTCGGCGCCTAGACCATTGTGGAGGCGGTCGGCGAGGTCCAGCAGAACGGCGTGACGGTCAAGTGGACCGTTCCTGTACAGGTGCCGGACCGGCCCCAGCGGTGTGCGCAGCTGGTCGCGGATGGCGTCGATGGCCTCTTGTACCGACGTGAGCTCGTCTGGGAGGTCGGCCGCTGGTGGGAAGCCGGCCACGTGAGCGGTCCAGCCGGAGCCCAGAGGCTGCGCGAGCGCGTATCCCGCCGCCAGCTCGCGTCCCTTGAGGACCAGC
Source organism: Streptomyces sp. NPDC005551 (assembly GCF_042871785.1). Taxonomy (NCBI): domain Bacteria; kingdom Bacillati; phylum Actinomycetota; class Actinomycetes; order Kitasatosporales; family Streptomycetaceae; genus Streptomyces; species Streptomyces sp. NPDC005551. The sequence continues at coordinate 503,756 of NZ_JBIAJE010000004.1, forward strand.
GTGTCACCGACGACCACAGGCTCCGGTCGATCGCTGTGGCAGTGCCCGGCGAAGACGACGTCCAGGAATGGGCAGGACTCGGCCAGCTTGAGGTCCTCGTCGAACCCGGAGTGGCTCAGCGCCACCCAGGAGTCGGCCTGGTGGTGATGGGCCAGCATCAGCTTGCGCAGTGCACGTACGGGCTCGATGACACGGTGGCCGGTGCGCTGGTGGGCTGGGATGGCGTTGAACACCTGCGGGCCGATGATGCCCGTGACGGCGACACGTCGGGTGCCGATGCGCACCAGGCGGACAGGGTGGAAGAGCAACTCACCGGTCTCGTCGTCGATGGCGTTGGCGCACACGGTGATGTCGTACAGGTCGGGTTCGAAGTGGTGGTCCCAGCCGTGATTGCCCGGGGTGACGGCGTCGTAGAGACGGGCGAGGGCGTCCCGTTCGATCCGGCCCTGACCGAGCCGGTAGTAGCCCGTGCCCTCGAAGAAGTCCCCGCAGTCGACGACGAAGCTGTCGTGCCTCGCGGCGTGCAGGTGCGCGAGCATCGGTACGGCGTTGTCGAAGGCGGAGTGGACGTCGGTGGTGGCGATGATCCGTTGGAAGTGCCTGGCTGCGGTCATGGAGTGACCTCGCAGATGTCGGCGCCGAGGGCGAGGAGCGATCCGGGCAGATCGGCGTGGCCGCGGCGGATCTGGTCGACCCCGCCGAGTGTCGTGACGCCGCGAGCGGTGAGGCCGGCGACCATCAGCGCCGAACCCGTGCGGATGTCGGTCGCTTCTACTCCGGCACCGGTCAGTCGCTGGGGGCCGGTGAACCGGCATTCGGTGGAGGACAGTTCGGTGATCTCGCCGCCCATGCGGACGAGCTGCGGGATGAGGTTGTTGTGGCGGCCGGGGTTGATCGGGTCCGAGAACAGGTGGGTGCCGGGGAAGCCCAGGGCCAGACCGAGGAGCGGCGGCTCGAAGTCGGCGTCGAGGCCGCCTGGGGCCAGTGTGGCCATGGCCCGCAGGGGGCGGCCGGTCGGCTGGGTGTCCCGTCCGTGGACGACCAGGGTCTCCGGTTCGTTGGTCGTGGGGATGCCCATCCGGTGGAGGGCGGTGACCAGCGGCGCGACATCGGGGCCGTGGACGCCCTTGATCCGCGCGGTGCCGCCGGTTGCGGCCACGGCACATGCCAGGGTTCCGGCCTCGATCTTGTCTCCCGGCACCTTCCAGGCGGGTACGTCTTCTTCCGGGACGGAAGACGGCGGCACGAGGGTGAGGACGCGCTCGCCGGCACGGCACTTGTAACCCACGGCCGTCAGCGCGTTCACGACGCCGAGGACCTCAGGAGAGAGGTTCGGCTGCCCCAGCCGTAGCGGCGCACCCGCGACCACGGAGCGCAGGACTGCGGCGATCGTCGCCCCGCGCGACCGGAACGGCAGGACCAGCGACACCGTGCCACGGACTGCCTTGCCGGTTTCGACCACGTACCCGCGGTCGTCCACGCGGACGCGGTCGCCGAAAGCTTCGTACACCTTGAAGTGCTGCTCCATCCCACGGTCGCCGATCCGGCATCCGCCCGGCCAGGGAAGCCGGGCACGGCCGCACAGGGCGATCAGAGCGGGGACGAGGTAGTACGAGGCCCGGATGCTGGACGCTGCCTCGCCCAGGCCGTCGGGCGTCGGGGCCGCCTCGCGGGGAAGGACGAGGACGGTGTGGTCGTCACCGACCGGATGGGCGGTGTTCCAGCCCGCCTGGCGCAGCAGGTCCAGCAGAGTCTGGACGTCCGAGCTGGCGGGCACGTTGTCGAGACGGACGGGGCGAAGGAGCGCTGCCGCAGCGGCTACGAGCGGGAGCGCGGCGTTCTTCGAACCGTCGACCGTCACGGCACCGGCGAGGGGCCGGCCGGGCCGGATCGCGATGACCTGAGACGTGACGGCGGGGACGCGGGTACTCACGTACAACTCCTCTGTGTAGGACGCGACAAGGCGGCAGCAGCCCCGACCGGAAGTGAGGCAGCCATGTCGATCTCGGCCCAGCAACACTTGCCGGAGTCCGTCGGCGCCGTGCCGGAGCGGTCTGCGAGGACGCCGACGAGGAAGAGACCGCGTCCGCCCTCGCTGTCCTCGTCCGGCAGCGCCGGTTTCGGCAAAGTGCGGCTCGCATCGCTGACCTCTACGCGCAGAGTCGCGGCGCAGAACTGGACGGCGATGCTGATCGGTTGGTGGCCGGCGTATCGGACTGCGTTCGTGACGAGCTCACTGACGACCAGCTCGGCCGTCTGGATGGCCTCCGACGCCGTTGCCACCGTCGGCCAGGCGGCTATGGCCTCCCGGACCTGGCGTCGTGCCGTGGGCACGGCGACCGGTGTGGGCGGGAGAGTAAAGGTGAGCTGGTGCGCTTCCACGAGCGGCCTCCAGGAGTCGGATCGACCACCCCAAGGAACCGCTCGGCCAGCCTCGTTCGCGATGCCGTGTGCCCGTCCTGCATCGTCTATGCAGAAGCTGCATGAAGCCTCCGTACCGCTCGCCTACGCTCGTTCGCAGAGGCATGCTCGACGCGGACGGAAGGGCATGGATGGCAGACGTGAAGACGGAAGCCGAGAAGATCGGCAAGACGATCAAGCGCGCCCGACAGCGCACCGGCCGCTCGCAGACGGACGTTGCCACCGCGCTGGGCTACCACCAGTCGAAGCTCAGCCGCCTGGAGAACGGGCGCGGTACGGAAGACACCCGGGTCTTACGCGCCGTCGCCGCCGAGCTCGACATCCCCCTCCATCTCCTCGGCCTGGGCGACCCTGGCCCGTCCGTAGAAACGACCGACGATCCCGAGACAGAAGACATGCGCCGCCGCACCTTCCTCGCCGCGAGCATCGCCTCCCTCACGGCCCCCACCACTCCCGCCACGGCCGCCCACGACAACCTCGTCCGCGCCCTCCTCCCCGGTCCGTGGACTGCCTCCGGCCAGGCCGCCGCCTTGGATACGGGCTCCCTGGAAACCCGCGTCTCTGCCGCCCGGCGTCTGTTCTGCACCTGCGACTACGCGGAGCTGGAGGCCACCCTGCCCGGCCTCCTCGCCGACTTGCGGGAAGCCGCAGGCGACCACCGCAACGAGGCCGAGATGGCCGGACTCCTGGCCACCGCCTACCAGACCTCGACCAGCCTGCTGCTCAAGCAAGGGGACCACGGCAACGCCTGGCTCGCGGTGGGCCGCGCCCTGGCCGAAGCCGAGCGCTCCGGCGACCCCGTCGTCCTCGCTTCCAGCGTCCGTGTGCACGCCCACGTCCTGACCCGCGAGAAGCACACCACCCAGGCCGTCACCCTCGTCCGCCACACGGCGGGACAGCTCGCCGGCGCCTACGACCAGCGCTCCCCGCGCTACCTCGCCGCCGTGGGCCTGCTCCTCCTGCGCGGCGTCACCGCCGCCAGCACCGCCGGCGACCGCGCCGCCACCCGCGAATTCCTCGACGAAGCCCGGGACGTCGCCCGCTACGTCGCGCTCGACCGGCCCGACGCCTGGGCCAACTTCAGCCCCACCAACGTCGCCCTTCACGGGGTGAGTGCCGCAGTCGCCTTCGGCGACGCCGGCATCGCCCTGAACACCGCCGCACCCCTCATGCGCCGCCACATCCCCGTCCCCGAACGCCGAGCGGCCCTCTGGGTCGAAGCAGCCCGCGCTTACAACCAGCAGGGCCGCCTCGCCGAGGGCTACCAGGCCCTGCGGATCGCCGAGACCTGCGCCGCTCAAGACGTACGCCGCCCCGCCGTCCGCGACCTGGTCGCCGACATGGCCGCCCGCGACCGGCGACGTACCCTGCCCGAGCTCCACCACTTCCGCCGCAGACTGGGAGTCCCCGCGTGACCGCACAGCCGTTCCTGTACGTCGTCGTCTGCGCCGCCGGCATCGCGGGCGACGCCCACAAGCTGATCACCGCCGCGCAGGAGCGGGGCTGGGGCGTGGGCGTCATAGCCACACCACAGGGCCTCGGCTTCCTCGACACGGAGGCGATCGAGGCGCAGACTGGCCACCCGATCCGCTCGGCCTGGCGTAGCCCCGGCGCCCCGCGCCCGCTCCCGTCTGCCGACGCCATCGCCGTCGCCCCTGCCACGTTCAACACGGTCAACAAGTGGGCGGCCGGTGTCGCCGACACCCTTGCCCTGGGCATCCTCTGCGAGGCGTACGGGATGGGCATCCCGACCGCCGTCCTGCCGTACGTGAACGCCGCCATGGCCGCACACCCGGCCTACGGCCGGAGCCTCGACCAACTTCGGGACATGGGCGTGCTGGTCGGGTCGTACGAGCCACACCGGCCGAAGGCGGGCGGAGGAGCGGACCGCTTCCGGTGGGAGGAGGCGCTGGAGCTGCTGGCTCCCGCGCTGGTGCGGCGAGCAGCCCACTGAGGATTGGCGGTCATGCCGACAGCCTGATGTCGGCCGCCGCGTGGGGGAACGTCGGTAGCTCTTGGGTGGTTCTGGGTGCCGGCGGGTTGCGCTGGCCCCCCAGGATGTTCGGGACGTCAGCGGTGACTGGTCAATTCCTTGACGAGGAAGCGGGCCTCGGTGGTGAGGCCGTCGATGACCTCTTGCGCGTAGCGGCTGCCGCGGCGGGCTGCGAGGTCCTGGACGGCGTTCCAGTTCTCGGCGATGAGATGGAGGGCATGCCTGGATCGCTGGATGGTGTCCCGTCGGTGGACGGCGAACTCCTCGGCGCGCTGGTGGGCCTCGGGCCAGGTGATGTCTCCCCGTTCGACGAGCTCGGCCAGGGGCGGTGTGGTGTCGCCATCGGCGAGACGCACGGTGTCGGCATTGATCACGTACTGCCGGAGGCGCTCCGTCTCCAGCCGCTCGTTCAGCGCGGCTGTGGCGTCGGCGAGTGTGATCTCGCTTTCGGTGACCTGCTCGGCGAGGTCGGGGGCGTGCTCACGGAGGTGGTCGTACTGCTTCTGCAGGGCGGCGGCCCAAGCCTTGCGCTCGTGGACTGTGTTGTAGGCGTTGTCGAGGCTGAGGGTGCCGATGCGGACCTGTTCGGCGAGGTCGGGGGAGTGCTTGAGGACGACGTTGGCGGCGGAGAGGCGGCTGCGCCTGAGGCCGTGGAGCTTGGACAGGTCCCGCAGGGAGTGTCCCGAAAATGAACACGCCATCACGGTGATCACGGCCTCCTGTCCCTTGCTGAGGTGTCGGCGAAATATGTTCTTGGAGAAGATCAGCGCTGTGGGGTCGTTGCCGGTGTAGGTGGTGAAGCGGGGCTCGACGCCGACGATCTCGCAGGCGGCGAGGCGGTTGCGGCCGTCGAGGAGGACGCCGTCGGCGTCGAGGACGATGTCCTCGTGCTGGCCCTCGGTCCTGATCGACTCGGCGAGGTCGAGCAGCTCGCCCTGGCTGAGCATCGGGAACAGGCTGGTGACGGGGTGGATCTTCAGGGTGTGCTCCTTGTCGGATGGCGGACGGGATTCAGCGCGTACGGCGCTGCTGGTCGGTGCGGACGGGACGGTAGGGAGCCGACTGGGGTGCCGGGGCACTCCTGGTGGTGCGTTGGGTCAGGTCGGCGAGGCGGTGCAGCCGCCAGGTGAGGACTTCGCTGACGCTGGTGGCGGTGTCGAGTTCTCGCCTGGTGGTGGCTTCGGTGAGGAGGGCGGCGGGGTTGTGGCCGGCCGCGCCGACTTGGGCGAGGGTGGCCGCGAGGACGGGCCAGCCGGGCTCGGCCAGGATCTGTTCGGCTTGTTCCGGGAGCGCTCGGCGCACGGTCGCCGCCTGCTGGAGACGAAGCCACTGGGGCAGCTCGGTTCCTCGCCGGTGGATCACGGCCAGCGGCTCGGCTGCCGCGGACTTGTACGCGGCCCGGAGATGCTCGGCTGCCTGTCGTGCGGCCTCCGCCTGTTGACTGTGGCCACGGGTGCGGTGCCAGTGCTGCGCGGCCACGGCCGCCAGCAGAAGGGCGTCGAGGAGGACCGTGAGGAGGACCCCGTCCTTTGGAGCGGGTTCACGCAGAATCGCCTTGACTGCCCGGCGGGTGGCCTGAGCCTGCTGGTGCTGGGCGCGGATGCGGGAGCGGCTGGCCCGCTCGAAGGCGGTGGCTGCCTGAAGGAGTCCGGGCCGAAGGCTCGGAGGGGCGGCGAGGGGCAGGACGTCGAGGGTTTCGCCGAGCACGGTGATGTGCGCCTGCCCGGCTTCGTTCTCGCTGTGGTCGAGGAGCTCGGGCACCCGGTCGGTGGCCTGGGCGAGGCGACGCCAGGCACGGGACTCCGGCAGTGCCGCTGGACTGGTGTCGCTGGCTGCGAGGCGTTCGTTGACCTTGGGGTAGGAGAGTTCGGGCGCGAGGGTGGAGCCGGAGAACCAGACGGGCCGACCGTCCTTGTTGGTGTCGCCGGCGAGGGCGACCTTGTAGCCGCGGACGTCCCCGGAGGGGAACCGCTGGATCTCCACGAGAACCCCGGAGCCTTCGAGGAGCCGGAAGAACTCCTCCGGTGTCGTGGCTGCTGCGAGGACGGTGCGGGCGGTGGTGCGCAGGCGTTCGCGGGCGGTTGTGGCTCTGCCTGTGCGCTGGGCCTTCTCCTGTTCGGCTCGGGTGGGGCGCTTGGCTGCGGTGCGGTCGCCGCGCGGGACCTGGCGGAGCCCGTATTCCTTCTCGATGGCGACGAGTTCCTTGTCGGCGCGCAGGAAGTCGTTCCAGTTCCTCGGCGGGCGGAGGTCGCCTCGGACCTTGGTGGCGACGATGTGGATGTGGTCGTTGGCGTGGCGGACGGCGACCCAGCGGCAGGCGTCGGGGTCGCCGGCCGGGGCGATGCCGGTGGCGTTGAGGACGCGGCGGGCGATGGTGGCCCACTCGTCGTCGGTCAGGTGGCGGTCCTCGGGCGCGGCGCGGATCGAGCAGTGCCAGACGTGGTTCTTCGGCGCCTTGTGGCTGGCCTGCTTGACGCGCAGGTCGAGGACGGTGGCGAGCTCGGCGAGGGTGGCGCCGGGGTCGCGGCCGGGGTCGGGCGCGAAGCCGTCCCACGAGGCGACGAGGTGGGGGTCGGTGTGTTCGTTGGCGCGGCCGGGCCCGTACAGGTAGTTCAGGACGCCCCTGGTCTTGTGGCCGGGCTTGACGATGTTCGCGATCAATCAGGCCGCCCGCTGCTGTGTGGCGGCCACATCGGCGGTGGCGTCGATCGCGGTGACCGCCTGCTTGACCATGGCCAGGACCCGTCCGGCCTCGGCGAGCACGGCGGAGTCCACGGGGTGTGGACCGCCACCGGAGTTGAGGCGGTGGGCGATCTGATTCACGTTCGTGCCGATCCTGGCTACCTGCATGCGCAGGGCCGCCAGCTCGTCGATCAGGTCATCGGTCGTGGTGCGCTGCTCGGGCAGGGCGAGGTCGCCGTTCAGGTGGCCCATGACGATGGCGCCGACGAGGTGCGCGCCGGCCAAGCCGAGACGACGGGCCTCGGCGAGGATCTCGGTCTTCTCGTCGATGCTGTAGCGGACGTCGACGCGCTCCTTGCGCTGGACGTTCTGGCGGGCGCGGCGGCGGGCGACGCGGTGCAGCGCGGCCTCGTCGGCGGCACGCACGACGACCCCAGTTCCCGGTGCGCCCTCGCGCCGGGGCCTTGGCTCCGTCACCCCTGGGGCGGAGGCTTCCGCGTTGGACCGGCCCTTGGACGGTCCAACGTCATACCTTGCTCCGCCCGGGGCCGGGGGCGTGGCTGACTGCGGTGTGGTGGGGTGGGAGGCAGGGACGTGCTGTGCGTGCATGGGCGGGCTTTCTGACGTGCGTGGGGGACGGGAGGGAAGAGGCCGCTCGCCCCAGGGCGTTTCCGGGGCGAGCGGTCGGCGTGCGGGAGGGACCCCGCGGCTACGCGGCGGCTTCGAGGAGGGCTCCGTCGCGGTTGGCTCCGTCGATCTCGGCTTGGAGGAGCGCCTTGACCTCTTCGAGGCGTTCGCGGCGGCCGGGCCGGAGGCCCTTGGCGTTGATGGCCTTCTCGATGTTGCGGCGGGAGACGTGGCCGTCACGTCCCAAGGGCGCGGTGCGCCCGATCTCGACCACCTGCTCGTAGTTGGCGAGCGGCCTGTCGTCACGGCGCTTGGCGGGCCGCTTCTTGGGCTGCGCCACTTGCTCGGTGGCTTCCTCGGCCACGTCGTTGCCGGAGGCGGGTTCGGTTGTGGCGGGCGCCGCGCCACCTTCCGGCGTTGTGGCCGCAGCGTCGTGGCGGCCCTCGTCGTCCGGCTCCGTGTGTGCGGAGTGGCGCTGGACGATGAGGTAGAGGTGGACGGCGCCGGCCAGGGCGAGCGGGGCGATGGCGGAGATGACGCCGACGGTGATGTTGCCGAGGGCGAGCCCGCCTGGGCTGCTCTGCTGGTCGAGGCGGACGGCGTGCAGGACGTTGGCCCAGATGCTGGTGGCGGTGGCGATGCCGACCAGGGCCGAGACGTACACGCGGGAGCGCATGGGTGCGGTGCGCAGGACGAGGAGGGCGCCGATGCCGATGGCGATGAAGCCGTCGATCACGAGGGGGAAGGCGTAGGTGAGCAGCCAGTAGATGTGGCTGGCGGCGGCCATCTGACGCAGCGCGTCGTACGAGAGGGCGAAGGCGGCCACGGCCAGCAGGGCCACACCCACTTGGATCGCGACGTTCAGCGGCGGCACAGTTATGCGCTTGGTGGGTGCAAACAAGGGTGCGTTGACTCCAGGCGAAAGTGCGGGGCGGCTGGTGGGCCCCAGGGCGGGTGATAAGTCGTTGCGACCCGTCGCGTGCCTGGTCAGAGCAGGTACGGGTCAGGGTGGCGATGTCGGGTCGACTCGTTGCGGGCCGGTGACCCGTCCCGGCTCTGACCTGCGCGGCGACGGGTCGGGACGGGTCGTGTCGGGTCAGGCGCTGGTCGCGAGTTCCGGCAAGGTCATCGGCTCGGCGGCCGGTGCGGGCTCGGGGCAGTAGCGGGCCCAGGCGTCGGTGAACTGCAGGCGGGTGAAGCCCTTGGCCTGGAATCCGTCGGGGAAGCGGCGGTTGGCCGAACTGATGCCGTAATCCTTCAGCAGGATCTGCAGACCACGCGCTGTCAGTCCCCTGTCGCTGTACTCCGGCCAGGGCGACTCGGCGTCCTCGTTCAGGATGCCGAGCAGGCGGCCGGTGCGGATGACCGGCGGGTTGCCCTCGGCGACGAAGGCGCGGCGGATGTCTGCGAGGAGCCGGATGTTCAGGGCGCTGTGGTCCTGATCCTGCTCGGCCTCGTGCCTCGTCATCTCCAGGCAGGCGGCGCGGGCCGCCTCGGGCCACGGTCCCCCGGCGAGGTCGGCGACCGCGACCAGCGGCTCCCACGTGTCGGCCGCCCGGTCCTCGACCGGCATGGGTGGCGTCATGTTGGTCGCCTCGGCGTGGAGCGGGGCGAGCCAGGCCACGAGCCGGTTGCGCAGGGCGTGCAACGCGGGTGTGCCCCGTACGGTGCGGAACTCCGCGACCTTCTCGCCCGGCCTGCGGCGGCGCATCCGAATCACGACCGAGCGGTCCATGATCGTGTCGGGTAGGTCTCCGATGCCGGCGAGGGCTGCCATGGCGAAGGTGGGGAACTTCGACACCTCGTGGTTGGGGCCGGAGACCCGCAGGGTGGGCCGGTTGCGCTGGTGGCCGGCGTTGAGCAGGCCGCGCATCTCCTCGTTCTTCTCCGCGACCTTCGCGGAGCCGAAGAGGGTGTCGGCCTCGTCGACCAGCAGGGTCGGCGGCGTCTCGGTGATCGACCGGAAGACCGCGGCGGCCGAGGCGTTGACCGTGATCAGCGGGTCATGGACGGTCTCGGTGATCACGTCCAGGAGCCGCGACTTGCCGCACCGCTTCGCCGGTCCGACGACCGCGAGGCGCGGGGCGTGCTGCCACGCCGTCTGCAGGTGCGTGGCCGCCACCCACAGCGTCACCGCCGTGAAGGCTTCCTCGCTCGGCAGTACGACGTACCGGCGGATCTGCGCCCGCAGGCCGGCGAGTACCCGTTCGCCCTCGGAGGCCGGGGTGGGATCGGGCTCCTCGGTGGCCGACTGGCCGGGTGACGGCACGGGCGTGGTGGTGAGTGGTGGCGTGTTCGGGGTGGCTTCGTCCATACTGGACATCGAGCTCCTCAATCTGCAGGCCATATGGGACGGCAATCCCGGCTATGCAGCTAGTCGTTCAGGGATGGGCGGCGTGAGGTTTGCGCTTTGAGCCCCTCGGTGTCGCAAGCACCGGGGGGCTTTTGCATGCCGGTCCACAGGGCTCCGGCATGACAACGACTATGCCCCATGCAGAGGCGCTTTGCAAGTGGCAGAAGGTGATGTACTCTTGGACGGTCGCTGCAGATTGCAGGGGCCTGCTGCAATTGGAAGGAGGGTGGATGTCCGACGACGACCATGACGAGGCACCCGCCGTGCTGCTCAAGGGCGAGGACAACGCCGCCCAGCGGATCAAGGCCGAGCGCGAGCAGCGGGGCTGGAGCACCACCACGCTCTCCGACCGCCTCAACGAGGCCGGCTACGAGATGAACCCGTCGGCGGTGTGGCGGATCGAGAACGGCAAGCGCCGCATCAACCTCGACGAGGCCATCGGCTTCGCCGAGGTCTTCGGGGTGTCGCTGTCCAACCTCGTCGGCCCGCCGGCCCTGGCCGCCGCCGGCCGCGCCATGGAGCTGATCGACACCGTCGTGGCCGCCAACGCGGCTGCCCAGAGAGCTCAGCACGCGTACCGCCGGGCGAACAACGAACTGGTCGCCTACCTCGACGAGCACCCGGCCATCCGCGAGGCGGCCGACGTGATGGTCAGCAACGCCATCGCCGAGAACACCATGAAGATCAACCAGGAGGAGTTCGGCTCGCCGCCTCAGCCGTAGCCCACTCCTACCGGCCGCCGTGGATCGCAAACCCCAGGCCACGGCCAGCACCGCCCGCCCATCCCATCCCCTGAACGACACCGGCCCGGCCGGGGTTGCCGCCCCATTCGCCGCGCCAGGAGAGGACCCCTGCTTGCGCCACACCGCGATACCCCATGCCTCCGCCCAGACCTCACACGCCGCCGCCGCGCCGCCGCGCCTCTTTCTCCCCGAGGACGTTGCCGCTGTGCTCGGCTGCTCCGCCTGGTGGGTCAAGGACCGTGCCCGCAGGCGGCTGATCCCCTTCACCCGGGTCGGCCGCGCCTATCGCTTCACCGGCGATCACCTCGCGGAGATCATCCGCATGCACGAGGCCCGTCCGGCCGTTCCGGGCAACCCTGCCGGGGCTGCCGCTGTCCCGAAGATGGACACTCTCGCTCCTCCGTCCGCCGTCCCCCTTCCCGCGAGCCGCCTCCGTGCTCGCCCGCCACGCCGGGCCCGCCAGGCTCAGTTCGGGACCGCCGCCTAAGAGACGACGCAAGAGGAGGGGAGGAACACATGGGATTCGCCGAGAAGCGGGCAAACTACTGGCGTGGCCGATACAAGATCGCGCCCGGCAAGCACCTCACGGTCGTCGACGACAGCGGCAAGGCGATCAGGTTCGCCACCAAGGGCGAAGCCCAGCGCGCCGCGAGCGAGGCCGAGAACAAGTACCGGCGCGGCGACTGGCGCGATCCGGCCCTCGGGCAGGAGACGTTCGGCGAGTACGCGAGCCGCTGGTACCAAGCCCAGGACCTGGCAGCGTCGACGATGCAGAACTACCGGCGGCACATCGAGGAGCACTTGCTCCCCGAGTTCGAGGACAAGGCGCTTGTCGGCATCCTCCGCACGGACGTCGAGCTGTGGGAGAAGAAGGAGCGGGCCGTGTACGCGGCCTCCAGCGTCAAGACCTGGCGCTCGACGCTCCACCTGATCCTCGAGGACGCGATCGACGAGGGCCTGATCACGTCGAATCCGGCCGCCAGGCGGCGCGGGCGTGGCAAGCGCGCCGGCCGCTCACGCGACCGCGGCCCGGAGAAGGTCATCACCGATGCGCTCGGCATCCTGCTGACCGCTGAGCGCGCTTCGCTGCTCTCCGGCCGCGACGACGAGTTCGTCGCCGTGGTGCAGAAGGGCCACACCGGGATGCGTTGGGCCGAAATGGTCGGGCTGGAGAGGGAGTTCGTCCGGCCCGGATCCTTCCGCGTCGAGTGGCAGCTGTACGAGCTGGACACAGGCGAGCTGGTGCGCGTCCCGCCCAAGGACGACAGCTACCGGACGCTCGACTCACCGGACTGGCTCTCGGCCCTGGTCGCCAACCACATCGCCCGTACGAAGCCGACGCCGTGCCCCTGCCATGGCAAGTCCTACGTCTACCGAGGGCTCGGCGCGGCCCGCACCGGCGGCCATCAGGGTGCCAAGTTGGTCGACGTCGCCCGCCGCGCCGGCGTCTCCACGGGCACGGTGTCCAACGTCCTCAACCACCCCGCGCGCGTCGCCAAGGCCACGAGGGCGAAGGTGGAACAGGCCATCGCGGACCTCGGATTCGTACGAGGCGGCACCGTGTCGGAACACGCCGCCCACTGGCGCCGCAATGGCTTCGCCACCTGGCTGTTCACCCCGGCGGTCTCCGGCTGGTACCCGAAGAAGGCGCCCCAGGAGGCACGACCCGTACCGCTCCTCGGTGAGCCGTGGCCAGGTGTCCCGGCCCGGGGACGCAACGCCACGGACCGGGCTGACGCCTGCTGGGTTCCGATCGCCAGGGGCCTCACGCCCCACGGCCTGCGCCACACCCACCGGACGATGATGGAGGATCTCGGCACCGAGAAGGTCCTCATGGACGAGCGCATGGGCCACATCGACGGCTCCGTCTCCGCGCGCTACGCCCACGTCACCCCGGGCATGCGCCGGCGGCTCATGGGGGGCCTGACCCAGCAGTGGGAGGCTGCACTCGATGCCCGCCTGGCGATGTGCGCAACGTCACCAGTGCGCGTACTCAACGACCTGCTGCGGGTACGTCTCGCCATGCGCTGACTGATTCCCCACTACGTGTCGTCGCCGCGGTGGCCGTGAAGGCGGTAGCCCATCTCGTCTGGATGCCGCATGACCCGCGCAAGGCGCCAGGCGGCGTCATAGGACAAACGACCACGCCCCCGTACACGCAGCCGCAGAGCCAACATGCTGGTGACAGGGGCAAGCACCCAGCGCAGCACAGCAGTCTTCACCGCACCTCATCCGAGAGGAGTGCGAGGCGGTCGGCGGTGTACTCGTCGCCGAACGCGCGGACAGCGTCGACAAGGAGGGTGAGCAGTTCTCTGCGCCCTTCCTCTGTCAGACCGGCAACGAAGTTGTGGAGCAGCTGTGCCACCGTCACCCACTGCTGTCCTGGCTGCCACTGCTGCACCTCACGCACCAGGTCGTCGAGGTCGGTGCCCGTCGGCGGGCCGCCGAGCCGGGACCACTGCTTCGACGCCCCCTCCAGGAGCCCATAGAGGCGGGCGGCGGCCGGGTTGGAGAGGATCTCCTCCCGAAGGAACGCCTCGCGGGCTCGGACCTGCCGTCGTGCCAGCTCGTCCAGCTCGTGGTCGTGCAGGATGCGTTCCTCCTGCCGCCGATACTCCTGCTGCACGCGTTCCGAGTGGAGAGCAGCCTTCCGCGTGGTGTCCTCCACGCTGATGCGTACGTGCACGTCGGTGACCACCACGCCGTCCGCCACGAGGGGCAGCTGTGCCCGGACGGCGATGGTGATGTCCTGCTCGGCGGCTTCGGGACGGAGGACGGCACAGCGCTCGGCCTCCTTCTCGATCGCTCTTCTCGCAAGGCGCGGCGCCGTATGCCGATTCGCCGGCGCGGTGGCGTCGGCGCGGTGCCAGGTCACCCGGATCTCGGCAGTGAAGAACAGCAACGGGTCCGTGCTTTTGAGGCGGTCCGTGAAGACGGACGTCCAGCGGGCGTCTTCGTCTGTCATCGGCGTAGGCGCCTTGGCGGTCCGGCGTCTCATGCGGCGTTGACCTCCGCATCGCCCTGAGGCTCATCACCGGGCGCGCTGGGCGAGACAGGCTGAGACACGACCGGCTGATTACGTCGGGCGATGAGGTCCTGGTCGAGCAGGGCGGACAATTCGCGTTTGAGGTCTTCCTTCTCCTCGGCGTAGGGACGGTCCTGGCCCTGGACCCACCACTGGGCGGAAGTGCGCAGAGTCTCGCGAAGGATTGGCCCTTCGGTACCTGGAACATTCACGGCCCGGCGCAGCGTGTCGAAGATGACCGACCTGAGCTCATGCCGTTCCAGTGCCGCATCAAGCCAGGTGAAGACGGCTTTGTCGAGGTCGCGTTCCCCTGTCGGCCCCGCGGCCTGACGCAGCAGAGTGCGCCAGCCCGTAACAAGTCCTTGCACCGTGGGGCGGAAGGAGTCCTCCTCGTCGAGGCTCTTTTCGGACATCGCTTGGAGGAGTGGCGGAAGGCCGGTTGCCTCGGACGGGGAGTTCAGGGCCAGCGCGGTGAACGTTCGGTGACCGACGGTCTGGCTCGTCGTATCCGACTTGCACCAATCGACGACGTACCCGAACAACATCTGCCGTACGGTGGCGTCCTCCCATAGGACGCGTACCGCCTCGCGCAACACGTCGAGCACGTCCGGACGACCTTGCGCGGCGACATTCCTGAGCCGACGCAGTGCCTTGGCGGTATGCCGACGGCCGAACGCGCCTGTACACACCTCTACAACGGCTCTCTGCAGGTGGGGCTGGCTTCGGTTCGACCAGGCGAGCAGCATGGAATGGATGTAGGGAGCGCTGGCGGCATGGATGGCTGCGGAGTCCAGCAGTTCAACGGCCAGCGGCCACAGCTCCTTGGTGGTTCCGTGCTTGTACCACTCCTCGACGATCCGCTCCAGCGGCGTCTGACGCCGATGGCGAACGGCCCATTGCAGAGCGAACTGGCCTACGCGCTCTGCCAGGGCAAGCCGACCATCCCTGCTGATGATCTCCAGGGCTTCCCTGCTCGTGTTGGTGTCGAGGACAGGTGCCTGTGCGAGCCACTTCAAGAACGTGGTGCGAGCCAGAGGGCGGTCGTTCCAGAAGTACTCGATGACGGCGTCGTCCCAGTGCGGGCGGGTGAAGGTGAGGGTGCCGTCATCCTTGCGCTCTGCTCCGATGGCCCTCGTCATGGCGATGACTCCGGGTTCCCGCTGTCCGTCCACCTCGACCTTTGCACTGTCGAGCTGTTCGGTCAGCTTCGCCGCCCTGGCGTAGACATGTCCGACCGGATCGCCGCGCAGAACAGCGGCAGCCAGCAGGAAGTTGCGCTCGAAGCTGGTACGGGAGCGCCCTTCGGGCTCGTGCCACATGTACAGCGCGTCTTCCCAGTTGCTGTGGGCAGCCGCAACGTTGACCACTTGCTCCTCGAACGTCAGGCAGGGGGAACCGTCCCGCTGATGCTTGAGCGTCTGGCCTGGGTCGGATGCATCTGCGGCTGCGGATTGGGCTGCCCGGTGCTCTTCCAACATGAGGTGCACGAGGTTGAGCACATCGGTTGGGGCTTGGCCGGTAAGGAGTGGCTTGATGTTCGGGTGATCAAGCCACTGATCTGCTGGAAAGTCGGGCTCCTGCCCGAGTAGCCACCGCTCAGCGATGTCCCGCGGATCCACCGTGCCCAACTCCGCGGCGACGCCGTCCGGCGCCCCATGGCTTATGCGCCTCCACTGCTCGGGTCGAGTGAGGACGATCAGTCGGCAGTCACGCCGCTGGAGGCGCTCGACGAGCTTGTTGAGGTTGGCCCCGAAGGAGTCCTCGACCGCGAAGTCATCCTCGTCGGGCGGCAGTTCCAGCAGGTACCCGCAGCGGTGGTCGTGTGGAAGGCGCCTGGTTGGGAAGTGCTTGGAGCCGCCGAAGGGCAGCGGCCGCACTTCGGTTATGACGCCGTCGTCCAGGAGATGAGCGAACAATGCGTAGGCGGTGAAGGTCCGGCTGCTATTCGGCGGCCGGCTGATGACCAGGACGGAGCCTGCCGCACGCAGGGCTTCAAGAGCTTGCTTAAAGGAGCTGGGCGCCAGTCGGTCCTCATAACGGGGCTCGGCGTACACCTCGTGGACTACGGCCAGGTACTCAGGCGAGATTGGGGCGTGCGAGTCGAGAGTCTGCTCGTACACGTACTTCGTGCCGACTTGTTCGCCGTTGTTGATGAAGGCCCGTTGCAGCACGGCGGCCTGCCCGACCGCCTCGACCGCGTCACGCGTCGGTGTCCACGCCGTAGGCCGCCGCGGGAAGCTGTCGTCGGAGGGGCGCTCGGCGTCCGCGGTCTCTGCCGACGTCTTGATTGCCGGCATGGTCGACGCATCGTTGCTGGACGGGTCGGGAGGGAAAGGTGGCAGTTCGGGCAGGCTGCTCGGTTCGGTAGTTGGATTCTGCGGTCCCGACGCGGGTTGCGCCCAGGGTGCCGGCTGCTCGCCCTCTCGCCCGTCGCTTTCCGCGGATGGGGGCAGGGCCTGCGGCGGGCGCTCTCCAGTAGGGCTGTCATCGAAGCTCATGCTGTTGCCGCCTGCCTCAGCCGATCGTGCCTTCTACCTCGATGCCGACCTGTTCGCCCGTCTCCTCGATGGTCTCGGCCTCCTGATCGACGCGTGCCCGTCCGCGTTCCGTGATGCCGCCGCCGACGCGCATGCCGACCTGCTTGCCACGAAGGGAGTCGGCCCTCTGCGAGACCTCCACCCCGGGCCGGTCCGCCTCCTTCTCGTCGCCAAAGGGCAAGCGGCGCCCATATACCTCCTCCAGGTCCCGACGAAGGCGTCCCAGAAGCTCCCGCAATTCGTTGTCATCGCCCTGGAGGATCTCGGGCCGCGACAGGTAGACGCGGAGCGCGCCATGGGCCCCGGTGATGCGTGCGACGCGCTCGTCAGTGAGTGCGGGGGCCCTGACCAACAGGGGCTGCAGCTGCTCCGGCACTTGCTCCGGCTCTTCCACCGGTACTCGACCTGCACGCCGGTCCAACACCGCACTCGCTCGGTCGAAGAGAAACCTGACCGCCTCGGTCAGCAGCGTTCCGGCAAGGACGGGAAATGCCAACGGGTCCATGTGCGTGCTTCCTCCCCCTGAGCCCGTACGACAGCCGCAATTCCCATCGGTAGGTGCGACCGGCATGTACGCGGGCAAAAACGGGCTTCACCGTACGAGGGTGATCAAGGGGAAGGACAGATGGGAAATCGGTCTCTTGGTGAGGTGGCCGAAGAGCAAGTGTTGACAGTCGGTAGCGGCATCATGTGGCCTGAGTGATGAGTCGGTGGCTTCAAGCGTTTGCCCCTGCAGCTCTCGTCCTCGGCTGGAACCACACGATGTTCGATCTGTGTTCGCGCTGGAGTGGTGTCTGATTCTGGATGTCAGGTGCCCGTGCTGCCGGTGGACTGCGTTCTGCTGTCGAGGAGGCGTCGTTCTGAAGGCTGCCTGGATTGCCGCCGAGCAGTCCTCAGAGCGCTGTCCGCCTAAGTCCACGAGATCGTCTGTTGCTCCGAGAACGGCTTGCCCGACTCCGTCCATCGGTGCACGATGGTTCCTTGCCTGGCGGCCCCCATATGGAGCGCGATGGGAAAGTTCACAGACGACTTGGGCGGAATGCGCATAGCGGTGAGCTCTCCCAGTGCTGTGGGGTTGTTCCCCTCGCCCACGGGGCTCATCTCCAGCTCGACGTTTTCCGCTGCGACTTCTCCGAGGTTCTCCACGAGGAGCCGTTGCCTCGTACGCCGCATCTTGACCCGACCGCGACTGTCTTGCTTGGGCTCGTTTTCCCACGTGTAACTGGAGCGGAGAACAGCCCCTGGCCGCGAGCGGTCCGGCTCGCCGCCGCCAAGGTTGCCGGCCTTGTACGCGTCGTGCTCCAGGCACGTCCTGACCTTCGCCTTCAGGTCGTCAGCGGAGGCGTAGCTGCCCGTCAGGCCGTGCTCCTGGACCTCCTTGCGGAACAAGTTCAGCGCGGCGAGCTGCTCCGGATCATGGTCGCGCGGGATGGGCGCGTCGGAGAAGAAGACATGCACCGCCGCGCCGCGATCACGGGCCCGGAGAATCTCCTCGGCCGTGCCGGAGACGGCGCGTTTCGTTGCCTGGCCGAGTCGGCTGTTGAACACCGCGATGACGATGTCTGCCTCGTCGGCGAACTGCGCGTTGATCACTTCCTGCGCATCGCCTTGACCGACCAACGGCACGGCTCCTAGCTCCCAGCGCAGAGGGAGGAGATGGATCTTGCGCCGCATCGTGTGATCGCTGTTCCAACTGCGGATGGCGTCCTCCACCACATCGCGATCAGGGGCAGTGTCGCCCGGGGATGCGATGAGAACGCTTAGCGTGAGGGTCTGGATGGCCATGGCAGCAGGCTAGCCACCGACACCGACAGTCTCTGTTGCACAGGAGATCTTCGTGCCTCGGGAGCCGGATCCCGAAGTCGGCTCCCAAACGGCTCCCAAGATGCCTGGAAAACCACTCAGGGGCCTGATCCGCTCTCGCGGATCAGGCCCCTGACCTGGTGTTTCAGCTGTCGGGGTGGCGGGATTTGAACCCACGACCTCTTCGTCCCGAACGAAGCGCGCTGCCAAGCTGCGCTACACCCCGATTGTCGCTGCTGTCGCGGCGACGTCGTTTACTTTAGCCCACCGGTGGCTGGAGACGAAATCCGGTTTTGGCGCGGCGGCGGACCGGGTCCGGGCGGAGGTGGTCGGCGGCCACGAGCAGGAGGGCGAGGGCGTAGAAGGCGAGGCCCAGGAGCAGGGCGTTGCTGAGAACGCCCAGGTGACCGTGCCGGTCCACGTCCAGGAACGGGTACAGGTACCGCACCGACGAGGTCGAGGGGATCATCGCGCTGCGGGCGACGGAAAACGCCAGGTAGGCCACGGGGTAGACGAGCCACACGGCCGCCTGGCTCACCCGCACCGGTGCCGGGCTCGTCAGCAGCAGCCAGTCCACCAGCGCCGCGATCGGCGTCACCGTGTGCAGCAGATGGTTCGCGACCGCGTGCCAGCCGCTCGGCGCGTCGCCCGTCATCGAGAACGGGCTGGCCGCATTCGCCAGGATCACGTGGTACACGAGGCCCGTGATCACGATGCAGAGCAGGGCGCCGCCGTTCACCAGCGGATGCAGGGGGCGTCGGGCCGTCCACGCGCGCCGCGCCGAGGCGAGGAGCACCACGGCCAGCAGCACATTGCTCTGGATCGTGAAGTAGCTCAGTACCCGGACGGGGCTGCCCCAGCGGAGTTCCATGGCCACGCCGGCCGCGGCCGCCAGGACCACCAGAAGGCGGTAGACGGCTGTCGCGCGGCGGCGTACGGGCGCCACCACCGCGGTCGCGGGGACGATGAACGGGGCCGGCGCGGGGATACCGGGAATCGCGGGGAGGTCCGGCATGTCCTTGGGTATCGGGGCGGTCATGAGCTCACGCTAAGTGGATGCCGCGAATCGGGCGATACGGGACAAGCCGAGCGGGTTACATCGCCCAGCAGGCCCGCCCCAGCAGGCCCGCCCCAGCAGGCCCGCCCCCAGCAGGCCCCGCCCCCGGCAGTCCCGGCCTCCCCAGGCCCCCTGGCAGTCCCGGCGTCCTCAGACCCCGGATAGTCCCGGCGTCCTCACTCCCGTGGATAGTCCCGGCCTCCCCAGACCCCCGGCGCTCCCGGCGTCCTAAGACCCCCGGGTAGTCCCGGCATCGCTCTCCACCGACCCCGGCGGCCCCGAACCCGAGCCGTCAAGCCCTCGCCCCAGTCACTCACCCACTGAGCAGCCAACCCTCCGCCAGGGATCAGCAAGGGCCGCGTGCCAGGGCGGCCCCCGTCTACTTCCGCTCCACCAGCGTCAGCAGCGACGCCTCCGGCGGGCACGCGAACCGTACCGGTGTGTAGCGGTTCGTGCCGCAGCCAGCCGACACGTGCATGTAGGCCGTCCGGCCCTCCGCGTGATGCCGGGACAGGCCCTTGACCCGGTCCGTGTCCAGGTCGCAGTTGGTGACGAAGGCGCCGTAGAAGGGGAGGCAGAGCTGACCGCCGTGGGTGTGGCCCGCCAGGATCAGCGGATAGCCGTCCGCTGTGAAGGCGTCCAGGCTGCGCAGGTACGGAGCGTGCACGACACCCATCGAGAAGTCCGCGGACTCCGACGGGCCGCCGGCCACGCGTGCGTAGCGGTCGCGCTTGATGTGCGGGTCGTCGAGGCCGGTCAGCTCGACGGAGGCGCCCTCGATCTTCAGCGTCCCGCGTGTGTTGGTCAGGTTGAGCCAGCCCGCCGAGTCGAAACCGTCCCGCAGGTCCTCCCACGGGTTGTGCACCGCGTTCACCGCCGGCGCGTTGCCGTTCAGGCCGTGCCGGCCCTGGGCCTTCTCGAACAAGTACTTGGCGGGGTTGCGGAGTTTTGGGCCGTAGTAGTCGTTCGACCCGAAGACGTACGCCCCGGGGAACTCCATCAGGGGGCCCAGCGCGTCCAGTACCTCCGGGACGCCTTCCGGGTCGGAGAGGTTGTCCCCGGTGTTGATGACGAAGTCGGGCCGCAGCCCCGCGAGGGAGCGCAGCCAGCGCTGCTTCTTGCGCTGACCGCTCACCATGTGGATGTCGGACACCTGGAGCACCCGCAGGGGACGCATACCCGGTGGCAGGACCGGGACCGTCACCCGTCGCAGACGGAAGGAGCGGGCCTCGAAACCCGCCGCGTACAACAGACCGGCGGCGCCCACCGCCGTGATTCCCATTGGTACTCCGTATAGCGCGCGCATGCGTCCATCGTGTCAGACCGCGAAGGGACCGACGCCCGCCTGTGGACAACCTTCGGGGCCCGCACCTCCCGAGGTGCCCCAGGAGCAACTCCCGGCCCGGCAACGGGACGGCCCCCGCGAAATCGACGGGCGTTCGTCTCCCCGTACCTGCGACAATCGACGACATGACCACGCTCAAGTCGAAGCTGCAGGAAGACCTCAACTCCGCCATCAAGGAGCGCGACGAGCTCCGCTCCTCGACGCTCCGGCTGACCCTCGCCGCGATCACCAAGGAGGAGGTCGCGGGCAAGACGAAGCGCGAGCTCTCCGACGACGAAGTACAGAAGGTGATCACCCGCGAGGCGAAGAAGCGCCGCGAGGCGGCGGACGCCTTCGCGCAGGGCGGGCGTGCCGAGTCGGCCGAGCGGGAGAAGGCGGAGGGCGAGGTCCTCGCCACGTACCTGCCCAAGCAGATGTCGGACGAGGAGCTTCGGCAGATCGTCGCCCAGGCGGTCGAGGAGGCCCGGGCGGCAGGTGCCGAGGGACCGCGCGCCATGGGCCAGGTCATGAAGATCGTGAACCCGAAGGTGGCCGGTCAGGCCGAGGGAGGCCGCGTCGCCGCCGTGGTCAAGCAGCTCCTCGCGGGCGGCTGAGCCTCCGGACCATCCTGAAAGGTGGAACGCGCGAGGGGGCTTCCCGGGGGCACCTGAGCCCCCGGACCATCCCGCGAAGTGGAACGCGCTAGGGGGCTTCCCGCGGACAGCTGAGCCCTCAGCTCACCCGAGAGGTCGAACGCGTGAGAGAGCTTCCCGCGGCCTGCTGAGCCCCGGCTCACCCCAGAGTGTCGACGCGCGAAAAAGTGGGGGCGCCCCCGTTCACCAGGGGCGCCCCCACCGCCGTGTCGCAGAGGAACGTGGAGCGCGGAGCCCCGCCGGGCCGGGCGGCCCGGCTAGCCGTTCCTTCCCCCGAACCCGTTGCCGCCGTTGCCCTGGCCCCGGATGAAGCCTTCGGGGATCGAGAAGGAGGGCGTCGGGAAGGCGCCGCCGTCGGTGCCGCCGCCGGTCGTCGTACCGCCGATGGTGGTCATACCGCCGTCGGTCGTCATGCCGCCGTCGCCCCCGTTGCCGTTCCCGCCCCCGCCCCCGTTCCCGTGCCCGTTGCCGTCGCCGTTGCCGCCGTCGTCCTGACCGCGGCCGCTGCCGCTGCCGCCGTCGGGGATGTTGACGAGGTTGAAGTCGGGCGCGGGCTTGTTCTGCAGGGCGCCCGTCATCATGTCCCGCCAGATGGGGCCGGGGACCTCACCGCCGTACACCTTGTCGCGGTAGACGCCGCCGATGGTGATGTCGGTCATCCGGCGCTTGTGGGCGGGGTCGCCGACCCAGACCGCGCCGGCCATGTTCGGCGTGTACCCGACGAACCAGGCGGCGTAGCGGAAGTCCGTCGTACCGGTCTTGCCCGCGCTGGCGCGGCCGGTGAGGCCGGCCTCGGTACCGGTACCGTCCTCGACCACGCCCTTCAGCAGCGTGTTGATGGTGTCGGCGGTGGTCTCGGACATCGCCCGCGAGCAGCTCGTCCGCGGCACCCGCAGGGACTTCTTCTCGTCGCCCACGATCTGGCTGATCGACTCGATGGCGATCGGCGTGCAGTACGTGCCGCGCGAGGCGAAGGTCGCGTACGCGCTCGCCATCGTCAGCGGCGACATCTCCTGCGTGCCGAGCGCGATGGACGGTGCCTGCGCCATCTTGGAACCGTCGGCGCGCTTCACGCCCATCTTCTTCGCCATGTCGGTCACCGGGCAGATGCCGATGTCGCTGATCAGCTGCACGTAGTAGGTGTTGACCGACTTGGCGGTCGCTTCCTTCATGCCGTACGGGCCGTGCTCCGACTCGTTCTCGTTCGTGAGCTTCTCGTTCTGGAGGTTGGTCCAGTTCTTGCCGTCGCAGACGGAGACCGGGCTCGGGTACTCCATCTCGTACGGGGAGGAGTACTGCTGCGTCGCCGGCTTGCCGCCCTCCACGGCGGCCGCGGCCACGATCGGCTTGAACGTGGAACCGGGCTGGTACCCCGCGCCGCCGCCCATCGACTTGTCCACGGAGAGGTTGATCTGCGTCTGGTTCTTGCCGAAGCCGTACGGACGCGACTGGCCCATCGCGAGGATCTTGCCGGTGCCGGGCTCGACGACGGTCGCGGCGGTGGCCACGTCGTCGCTCTTGTTGACGTGCTCCTTGATCGACGCCTGAGCCGACTCCTGGGCCTGCGGGTCCAGCGTCGTACGGATCGTCAGGCCGCCCTGGTTCCAGACCTTGGCCCGGGCCTCCCTGGTCTTGCCGAAGACCGTGTTGTTCAGGAAGACCTCGCGCACGTAGTCGCAGAAGAAACCGGCGCCCTTGACCGCGGTGATGCAGCCGTTCTTCGGCTCGCTGACGTGCAGTCCGAGCGGCTTCTTCTTCGCCTTCTCGGCCTCCTGCCGGGAGATGTCGTGCACCTCGGCCATGCGCTGGAGGACGGTGTTGCGCCGCTTGACGGCCTCCGCCTCGTCGTTGACCGGGTCGTACCGGCTGGGCGACTGGACGATGCCCGCGAGCAGCGCGGACTCCTGGAGGTTCAGCCTCTTGGCCGGCTTGGAGAAGTAACGCTGGGCCGCGGCCTCGACGCCGTAGGCCTGCTCCCCGAAAAAGGTGATGTTCAGGTAGTTCTCGAGGATGCGCTTCTTGCCGAGCTTCTCCTCGATCTGGATCGCGTACTTCAGCTCACGGATCTTGCGGCCGAGCGTCTGCTGGGTGGCCTCGGCGACCTTGGTCGGGTCGTCGCCCGCCTCCTCCACGAAGACGTTCTTCACGTACTGCTGCGTCAGCGTGGACGCGCCCTGGGCGACTCCGCCGCTCTGCGCGTTCTGGTTCACAGCACGCAGGATGCCCTTCAGGTCCACGGCGCCGTGCTCGTAGAAGCGCGAGTCCTCGATGGCGACGATCGCCTTCTGCATGTACGGCGAGATGTCCTTGAGGTCGACCACCGTGCGGTCGCGCGAGTAGACCGTCGCGATCTGGCCGCCCTGGTTGTCCAGGATGGAGGTGCGCTGGCTCAGCGGGGGCCGCTTGAGGTTGGCGGGGATCTCGTCGAAACCCTCGACGGAACCCTTGGCCGCGAGGCCCAGCGCGCCGGCGGCGGGCAACGCGATTCCGGCCAGCACCGCTCCGGCGAGCACACTGACACCGAGGAACTTGGCGGCCTGCTGCGATGGGGACAGACCACCGCCCGAGCGCTTCTTTGGCATGAGGGCAGCCTACGTTCTCATTCGCCGGACACGCGTATATGCCTTGGCCTAAGCTGCTCTCAACTGTCACAGCAGCAGGGCCACGTATCAAGTACGTCCGGCGACCCCGAATCGTTCCGGACGTCTTCCGATATTTTTGTCGGGGGCGTGTCCGAATCCGCCTCGTGTGTCATCAGGCGTCCGTTGTGGCTCAACTGAACTGTCCCGGTCTGCCGGGAAACCGCCGTATGTCCTGCGCTCACTCCCCCGGGTGATCTGCCGCTTACGCATAGTCCGTTCGGACCATTCAAGATTGGGCCCGAAGGGGGTGTTGCGCTGTGCCCGCCTTCCGTAACGTCCTCAACTGGCGGCGGTGAATATGCCGCTGCCGCCGTGGGGGAGCCTCGATTCGGGAGAGGACGGCGCCGGTATGGGCTGGGTAACCGACTGGAGTGCGCAGGCGGCCTGCCGCACTACCGATCCGGATGAACTGTTCGTTCAAGGAGCAGCGCAGAACCGGGCGAAGGCGGTGTGCACCGGATGTCCGGTGCGCACGGAGTGCCTCGCCGATGCGCTCGACAACCGCGTCGAATTCGGCGTGTGGGGTGGCATGACGGAGCGTGAGCGCCGCGCACTGCTGCGCAGGCGACCGACCGTGACGTCGTGGCGTCGGCTGCTGGAGACCGCGCGTACGGAGTACGAGCGCGGTGCCGGCCTGCTGCCCCTCGACGAGGAAGAGGTGTACGAGAACTACGCGGCGGTGGGCTGAGGGGACCTGTCCCTCGGACTCGGACGCCGTGCCTTCGGGCCGCGGCGGCGGGTCCGCCGGGTCCGTCTCCACCACCCCCTGGCACGAAGAGCACGCCCCCGTGACACACGACAGGGGCCTCTCAGGTGCGGGCGCGGGACGCCTCGATCAGGCGTCGGCGCCCCCGGCCGCTTGGTCGAGCCCTCGGGCCCGGGTGCCGCGTCACGCCGGCGCAGCACGGACCGCGGCTAGTGACCCGGCCACATCCCGGGCCTCGGCTACCCGGCCGCATCCCGGGCCTCGGTTGCCTTGTGCACCGCTCAGCCTCGGGCTGTCATGCGCGGCGCAGGCCGAGCCTCGCGCCTCAGGCGTCGGCTTCGGGCAGCTCCGGCCGATGGGCCGCCAGCCGG
Source organism: Streptomyces sp. NPDC005551 (assembly GCF_042871785.1). Classification (NCBI taxonomy): domain Bacteria; kingdom Bacillati; phylum Actinomycetota; class Actinomycetes; order Kitasatosporales; family Streptomycetaceae; genus Streptomyces; species Streptomyces sp. NPDC005551. Next base: position 528,693 of record NZ_JBIAJE010000004.1, read on the forward strand.
TTCCCGATGTCCCGCAGCCCCGCGAGGTCGTGCACATCGCCGGGCAGTGCGCCCACCTCGACCACCGCGACCTCGGGATGGCGCGCCGTGAAGCGGTCGCGTGTACGTCGCTCACGGGAGAGCAGCTGCATCCGCTCGGCGTGCAGCCTCAGCAGGCCCGAGGTGAGCTGTTCGACTGCTCCGTCCGTGGCGGGGGAGCCTTCGGCGGAAGCGGAAGCGGAAGCGAACGGGGACGAGGACGGAGACGCGGACGGGGACGGGGAGACAGAAGGAGAAGCGGGAACCGGATCGACGGGAGATTCTGAACTGCCGTACGTTTCGGGAGAGTTACGAAGACCAGCTTTCCCGTCGCCCTGATCCACAATGCGGGCGGCCGCAAGATTTTCTACGACCGTGGAGTCCCCGGTGACCGGGGTCGTGTGGCCCTCGCCCCCGGGGGCCCCGACGACTTCGCCCGCTCCGGCGAGTTCGTCACCCCCGGCGCTTCCCTGGCCCCCGGCGCTTCCGGAGTGACGATTCTCCGCGGTGGCGAGTTGCAGGTTCTCCGCCGCGGCGAGCGCCCGTTCGGCGGACAGATGCGCGGCGCCACTGCCGTGGACCCGGTTGAGGACCAGACCCGCCAGCGGCATGTGCTCGGCGGCCAGGCGCTCCACGAAGTACGCGGCCTCACGCAACGCGTCCCGCTCCGGGACCGCCACCACCAGGAAGGCCGTCCCGGGCGCCTGAAGCAGCTTGAACGTGGCGTCGGCCCGCTTGCGGAAGCCCCCGAACATCGTGTCCATCGCCGCCACGAACGTCTGGATGTCCTTCAGCAGCTGACCGCCCAGCAGCTTGCCCAGGGTGCCCGTCATCATGGACATCCCGACGTTCAGGAATTTCATCCCCGCGCGTCCGCCGACCTTCGCCGGTGCCATCAGGACCCGGATCAGCTTGCCGTCGAGGAACGAGCCGAGCCGCTTCGGCGCGTCCAGGAAGTCCAGCGCCGAACGCGAGGGCGGCGTGTCGACGACGATCAGGTCCCACTCGTCGCGGGAACGCAGCTGCCCCAGCTTCTCCATCGCCATGTACTCCTGCGTGCCCGCGAAGCCCGCCGAAAGCGACTGGTAGAAGGGGTTGCTCAGGATGGCGGCCGACCGCTCACCGTCCGCGTGCGCCTCGACGATCTCGTCGAAGGTGCGCTTCATGTCCAGCATCATGGCGTGCAGTTCACCCTCGCCCTCGACACCCTTCACCCGGCGCGGGGTGTTGTCGAGGGAGTCGATGCCCATGGACTGGGCGAGCCGGCGGGCCGGGTCGATGGTCAGCACGACCACCTTGCGGCCTTGCTCGGCGGCGCGCAGCCCGAGGGCCGCCGCCGTGGTCGTCTTGCCGACACCGCCCGAGCCGCAGCACACCACGATGCGGGTCTTCGGGTCGTCGATCAGCGGATCGATGTCCAGAAGGCGTGCGGAGTCGATCGCGCGGGCCTGATCGGATGCGGGGCCGTGGCCCTGGGCGCGTGCCGGGTCCGGACTCATGAGATCCCTTGCTGACGCAGTTCCTTGGCCAGTTCGTACAGGCCCGCGAGGTCCATGCCCTCGGCGAGCAGCGGGAGTTCGTGCAGCGGCAGGCCCGACTCCCTGAGCACGGCCCGCTGCTCGTGCTCCAGGGTGTGGCGCTCGGCGTACTCCTCGGCCTGCTGGAGGAGCGGCTCCACGAGCCGTTCGGCGAGCCCGCCGCGACGGGCGCCGCCGAGTCCGGCCGTGGAGAGCGACTTGGCGATGCCGCTCCGGGGAGCGGCCCCGACGAGCTCCAGATCGGCCTGACCCAGTACGGCGGGACGCACCATGTTCACGATGAGCCGCCCCACCGGCAGCCCGGCCGCGCGCAGTTCGGCGATGGCGTCCGCGGTCTCCTGGACGGGCATCTCCTCCAGCAGGGTCACCAGATGGACGGCCGTCTCGGCGGACTTCAGGACGCGCATGACGGCCTGCGCCTGATTGTGTATCGGGCCGATCCTGGCCAGGCCGGCCACTTCGTCGTTCACGTTCAGGAAGCGGGTGATGCGGCCCGTGGGCGGGGCGTCCATCACCACGTAGTCGTAGGCGAAGCGGCCGCTCTTGTCCTTGCGGCGGACGGCCTCGCAGGCCTTGCCCGTGAGGAGGACGTCCCGTACGCCGGGTGCGACGGTGGTCGCGAAGTCGATGGCGCCCAGCTTCTTCAGGGCCCGTCCCGCGCCGCCGAGCTTGTAGAACATCTGGAGGTAGTCCAGAAGGGCCAGCTCGGCGTCGATGGCCAGTGCGTACACCTCCCCGCCCCCCGGAGCGACGGCGATCTTCCGCTCCTCGTAAGGCAGCGCTTCTGTTTCGAAGAGCTGCGCGATGCCCTGCCTGCCCTCGACCTCGACGAGGAGGGCCCGCTTGCCCTCGGTCGCGAGGGCGAGCGCGAGGGCGGCGGCTACCGTGGTCTTGCCGGTACCGCCCTTGCCACTGACGACCTGGAGCCTGCTCACGTCTTCGAGCCTAACCAGTCCGCGCCCGGGCTACGCGGGAGGCTGTGGATAACAGCGGATACAGTCGGCCACATGACCAAGTGGGAATACGCAACCGTGCCGCTGCTCGTCCATGCCACGAAGCAGATCCTGGACACCTGGGGCGAGGACGGCTGGGAGCTCGTCCAGGTCGTGCCCGGGCCGAACAACCCCGAGCAGCTGGTGGCCTATCTGAAGCGGGAGAGGCAGGCATGAGTGCCGTCGAGTCCAGGCTCCGCGAGCTCGGCCTGACGCTGCCGGCGGTCGTTCCGCCGCTGGCCGCGTACCAGCCCGCAGTGCAGTCCGGCGTGTACGTCTACACGGCCGGCCAGCTGCCGATGGTGGACGGCCGGCTCCCGGTGACCGGCAAGGTGGGCGCCGAGGTCACGGCCGAGGAGGCCAAGGACCTCGCCCGTACCTGTGCGCTGAACGCGCTCGCCGCGGTCAAGTCGGTGGCGGGGGACCTTGACCGCATCGCGCGCGTCGTGAAGGTCGTCGGTTTCGTGGCCTCCGCCGCGGACTTCACCGGCCAGCCCGGTGTCCTGAACGGTGCGAGCGAACTGCTGGGCGAGGTTCTCGGCGACAAGGGCGTGCACGCCCGCAGCGCGGTGGGTGTGGCGGTCCTGCCGCTGGACGCGCCGGTCGAGGTCGAGATCCAGGTGGAGCTGACCGGGGCGTAACCCGCCCCCCAGGGGCAGGCCCTTTCCGTGCGGGACCCGGCGCCTGCCGGCCCGGACCCGGCCCGGGACCCGGCCCCTGCCGCCCGGGGGTCGCCCCCAGGTCGGTCCGGGACCGCTCCCGGTCGGCCGACGGCCGCCTCTCGAACATCATCGCGCCACGGGATAGCCTCCGGCCATGGCGAATGGGCAGTGGTACCCACCGGAGTGGCCCGAGCGGATCCGTGCGCTCGCGGACGGCACGCTCACACCGGTCGCCCCGAGACGGGCGGCCACCGTCATGCTGCTCAGGGACACCGACGGCGCCCCCGTGGTGCACATGCTGCGCAGACGCGCCTCCATGGCCTTCGCCGGAGGCGCGTACGCGTATCCGGGCGGCGGCGTGGACCACCGCGACGACGAGCACCACATCCGCTGGGCGGGTCCCACGCGCGCGTGGTGGGCGGACCGGCTGGGCGTCGACGAGACGTCCGCCCAGGCCGTCGTCTGCGCGGCGGTCCGTGAGACGTACGAGGAGGCCGGCGTCCTGCTCGCCGGGCCCACCCCGGACACCGTGGTCGGCGACACGACGGGCGAGGAGTGGGAGGCGGACCGCGCGGCCCTGGTCGCCCGGGACCTCTCCTTCGCCGAGTTCCTGGACCGCCGCGGGCTCGTCCTGAGGTCGGACCTGCTCGGCGCCTGGACCCGCTGGATCACCCCCGAGTTCGAACCCCGGCGCTACGACACCTGGTTCTTCGTGGCCGCCCTCCCCGAAGGCCAGCGCACCCGCAACGCCTCCACGGAGGCCGACCGCACCGTGTGGATCAGGCCCGCGGAAGCGGCGCGGGGGTACGACAGGGGCGAGCTGCTCATGATGCCGCCGACCATCGCGACCCTGCGCCAGCTGCTCCCGTACGCCACGGCCGCCGACGCCCTCGCCGCCGCGCAGGGCCGCGACCTGACGCCCGTTCTGGCGCAGGCCCGTCTGGAGGGCGACGAAGTGGTCCTGTCCTGGCCGGGGCACGACGAGTTCACCAAGCACATCCCGACCGGGGGAGCCCCCGCATGACGGAAGCAGCAGCCCTTCCAGGACAGCCGCGGGGCGGCGTCCTCTCCGGTCCCGCCACCCTGCGGGCCGTCAACGTCCTGGCCCCGAACGCGTCCGCGATGACCCTGGACGGCACGAACACCTGGCTCCTGTCCGAGCCGGACTCCGAGCTCGCGGTCGTCGTCGACCCCGGGCCACTGGACGACGGACACCTGCGGAACGTCGTGGACACGGCGCACCGGGCGGGGAAGCGGGTCGCGCTGACCCTGCTCACGCACGGGCACCCGGACCACGCGGAGGGCGCCGGGCGGTTCGCCGAGCTGACGGGCACGAAGGTGCGGGCGCTGGACCCGGCGCTGCGGCTCGGCGACGAAGGACTCGCCCACGGGGACGTCGTCACCGTCGGCGGCCTGGAACTGCGGGTCGTGCCGACCCCCGGGCACACCGCCGACTCGCTGTGCTTCCATCTCCCGGCCGACCGGGCCGTCCTGACCGGGGACACCGTCCTCGGGCGCGGTACGACCGTGGTGGCCCATCCCGACGGCCGCCTGGGGGACTATCTCGACTCGCTGCGGCGGCTGCGGTCCCTGACGGTCGACGACGGCGTCCACACCGTCCTGCCGGGCCACGGCCCCGTCCTCGACGACGCGCAGGGCGCCGTCGAGTTCTATCTCGCCCACCGCGCCCACCGCCTCGCCCAGGTGGAGACGGCCGTCGAGAACGGCCTGCGGTCGCCGGGCGAGGTCGTCGCCCACGTGTACGCCGACGTGGACCGCTCGCTGTGGCCCGCCGCGGAACTGTCCGTACGGGCCCAGATGGACTACCTCCAGGAACACGGCCTCATCTAGCCGGTCGCGGCAACTGACGGACTGCCGGACTGCCGGACTGCCGGACCAGCCCTAGTCAGGGCGTGGCGCCTTGACGCCGTGCACGCGCGCGTACTCCTCGGCAAGCCAGGGGCCGAGGTCGTCGACGTACGCACGCAGGACGGCCGGGTCGCCGCGCGGTTCGTATCCGAGGGCGGCCGCCTCGCGCAGCTCGCGGGCGCGCCCCGGGTAGTACGCGCCGAACGCCTCGGCCATCTCCCGCAGATCGCTCGTCCAGCCGTTCCAGCGCGGCATGACGAGGGTGAACGCGGTGCGGACGAGGCGGCGTGACATGAAACGCACCAGGCGGCTTCGTGCCTCGTCGGTGTCCGCCGCGTCCCTGATCCGTTCACGCCAGCGCGGCAGGAGCACCGCCAGGTCGCCGTTCGTCTCCCGGGCCAGCAGGGAGTCGGGCCGGTAGCGGGGCAGGTGGGCGGCCAGGTCCTCGCCCAGGAGGGGCGTACACAGGCAGGCGACGAACCAGCCGCCGTCGTACCTCTCCAGGTCGCTGAGCGCGCGCTCCCGGCCGAGCAGCAGCGTCCTGGCGCCGTCTATCTGCGGGAACCGCGCGTCGAGGGCCTCGTCCAGCGCGCGGGCGTCCGCGCGGTCGGTCTGCGTCGGTTCCTCGCGCAGGACCAGCAGCAGGTCCAGGTCGCTGCGGCCCACGCGCGCGGTGCCGCGCGGGATCGATCCGTAGAGGTACGCGCCGTGCAGCCGCGCTCCGAAGACCTCGCCGACCCGGGTGCGCGCCGCGGTGACGACGGGCCGGAACGCCGGCTGGATCCTCCCGAGGGATCCCTCACGCTCCACGTATCCCCGGGCGTCCAGCCCTCGGCGCTGCTCACTTCCGCTCACGCACCCACTGTGCCCGATGTGCTGGTCGGCCCGTCCGGCATTTCAGGGAGCGCGCCAGCGCGGAGCCGGGATGGGACGAAGGGGCGGGGAACGTCCGTCGACGACGACGGGGCCCCGCCTCTACGGAAGGCGGGGCCCCGTCGCGTACGGCGATGAAGCGGGCGGTGTCAGCGCGAGCGCTTCGCGAGCCGCTCGACGTCCAGCAGGATCACGGCACGGGCCTCCAGGCGGAGCCAGCCGCGCCCGGCGAAGTCGGCGAGGGCCTTGTTGACCGTCTCGCGGGAGGCGCCGACCAGCTGGGCCAGCTCCTCCTGCGTCAGGTCGTGCACGACGTGGATGCCCTCCTCCGACTGCACACCGAAGCGGCGGGAGAGGTCCAGGAGCGCGCGGGCCACCCGGCCCGGCACGTCCGAGAAGACCAGGTCGGACATCTGGTCGTTGGTCTTGCGCAGGCGCCGGGCGACGGCGCGCAGCAGGGCTGCGGCCACCTCGGGCCGCGCGTTCAGCCAGGGCTGGAGGTCGCCGTGGCCGAGGCCCAGCAGCTTGACCTCGGTGAGCGCGCTGGCCGTGGCCGTACGCGGACCGGGGTCGAACAGCGACAGCTCGCCGATCAGCTCGCCGGGGCCGAGGACGGCCAGCATGTTCTCCCGGCCGTCGGGGGAGGTGCGGTGGAGCTTCACCTTGCCCTCGGTGACCACGTACAGCCGGTCCCCGGGGTCGCCCTCGTGGAAGAGAGCGTCACCGCGGGCGAGGGTCACCTCACTCATGGAGGCGCGGAGCTCCGCGGCCTGCTCGTCATCGAGCGCCGCGAAGAGCGGGGCGCGCCGCAGAACGTCGTCCACGAGTTCTCTCCTTGTCGACCTGCTCAGGGGATCTTGCTCCCCCGTGTGCCAGGGGACCGTGTTCCCCATTTTGCCGGGCGTTCCAAACAGTGTGATCAGTCACAAGTCTGCCGTACTGGCGTCCTGGCGAGTGCGGCAGGGGGCCAATTGGGGGCCGATCTTCAGGGTCCGGGGCGGATGTCGGTGCCGGGCTTTAGGCTGGCCGGGTGTCCAAATCGCCGGTGAGAGCACAGGCCAAGGGGGCTGGGCGGGTGGTTGTACGTCGCGATTCCGCTGTGGGCGAACAGGCCGCGGGCGGGACCAGCAAACCGACAAATGCGGCAGGGTCGGCGCCGCTGCAGGCCGCCGCCAAGAAGCCCGCCGAGAACGAGAAGACGAAGGCCATCGTGAAGAAGCCGGCCCCCGCCGGGCAGACGACCACGCCCGCGGAGCAGACGACCGCGTCGACGGAGCGGACGACCGCGTCGGCGAAGACCGCCGTCAAGAAGGCGACGCCCGCGAAGAAGGCGACACCCGCGAAGAAGGCCGTGCCCGCGAAGAAGGCCGTGCCCGCGAAGAAGGCCGTGCCCGCCAAGACAACCAAGACAACCAAGACGGCCAAGACGGTTAAGACCGCGGTCAAGAAGCCCCCGGCGCAGCAGCCCAAGCCCGACCCCGCCGTCGTCCGTCGGGCCCGCCGCATCAACCGCGAGCTCGCCGAGGTGTACCCGTACGCGCACCCCGAACTGGACTTCGAGAACGCGTTCCAGCTCGTGATCGCCACCGTGCTGTCCGCACAGACGACCGACCTGCGGGTGAACCAGACGACACCGGCGCTCTTCGCGAAGTACCCCACGCCCGAGGACCTGGCCGCCGCCAACCCGGAGGAGGTCGAGGAGATCCTGCGGCCCACCGGGTTCTTCCGGGCCAAGACCAGGTCGGTGATAGGGCTGTCCAAGGCGCTGCGGGACGACTTCGGGGGCGAGGTGCCCGGTCGGCTGGAAGACCTGGTCAAGCTGCCGGGAGTGGGCCGCAAAACCGCGTTCGTGGTGCTCGGCAACGCCTTCGGGCGGCCCGGCATCACCGTGGACACCCACTTCGGACGCCTCGTGCGCCGTTGGCAGTGGACGGACGAGACCGACCCGGACAAGGTCGAGGCGGTCGTCGGCGCCCTCTTCCCGAAGAGCGAGTGGACGATGCTGTCGCACCACGTGATCTTCCACGGCCGCCGCATCTGTCATGCCCGTAAACCGGCCTGCGGCGCCTGCCCAGTCGCCCCGCTCTGCCCGGCGTACGGGGAGGGCGAGACGGACCCCGAGAAGGCGAAGAAGCTCCTGAAGTACGAGAAGGGCGGTTTCCCGGGCCAGCGTCTCAAGCCCCCGCAGGCCTACCTGGACGCAGGTGGTATCGCGGCACCGCCCCTGGGCACCGGATGACCTGCGGCGCGGAACGATCCGCGGCACCGCACGCGTTGAGACCGGAAGAACGGGGGTGGCGATGACGCACGCGAGCCATACGCACCAGGGCCACGGCACACACCAGGACCACGGCACGCAGCACGGCCACGGCACGCACCTGGGACGGGTCCCGTCCGCCGAGGGGATCGCGCCGAGCAGGAACGGCCTGCCCGGCTGGCTGGAACCGGTGGCCCGCGCCGCGGAGACGGTGCAGCCGCTCCAGTTGAGCCGCTTCCTGCCGCCGGCCGACGGCGCGGGCCGCCAGTCCGCCGTACTGATCCTCTTCGGCGAGGGGGAGCGCGGCCCCGAGCTGCTGCTCATGGAACGCGCGAGCTCCCTCAGATCGCACGCGGGCCAGCCGTCCTTCCCCGGTGGCGCCCTCGACCCCGAGGACGGCGACCCCGAGACCGACGGGCCGCTGCGCGCCGCTCTGCGCGAGGCCGAGGAGGAGACCGGCCTCGACCCGAGCGGCGTCCAGCTCTTCGGCGTGCTGCCCCGGCTCTACATTCCGGTGAGCAGCTTCGTGGTGACGCCGGTGCTCGGCTGGTGGCGCCGTCCGACCCCGGTCGACGCGGTCGATCCGGCCGAGACGGCGCGGGTCTTCACCGTCCCCGTGGCGGATCTCACGGACCCGGCGAACCGGGCGACGGCGGTCCACCCCAGCGGTCACCGGGGCCCGGCTTTCCTGGTCGAATCGGCCCTCGTCTGGGGCTTCACGGCCGGGATCATCGACAGGATCCTGCACTACGCGGGCTGGGAGCTGCCCTGGGACCGGGAGAAGCAGGTCCCGCTCGACTGGCGCGCATGACAGGGTGGCCTCCGTGAATGTGCTGGACATCCTGTTGCTGGTCGCCGCCGTGTGGTTCGCGATCGTGGGCTACCGCCAAGGCTTCGTCGTCGGCATCCTGTCGGTGATCGGCTTCCTGGGAGGCGGCCTCGTCGCGGTCTACCTGCTCCCCGTCGCCTGGGGCGCCATGACCGAGGACACGGAGGTCAGTACGACCGCCGCCGTCGTCGCGGTGATCGTCGTGATCGTCTGCGCCTCCGTCGGCCAGGCCCTCACCACCCACCTCGGCAGCAAGCTCCGCCGGCACATCACCTGGTCCCCCGCCCGCGCCCTGGACGCGACGGGCGGCGCCCTGGTCAACGTGGTGGCGATGCTGCTCGTGGCCTGGCTGATCGGCTCCGCCCTCGCCGGTACGACGCTGCCGACGCTCGGCAAGGAAGTGCGCGGCTCCAAGGTGCTGCTGGGCGTGTCGCGGGCGATGCCCACCCAGGCCGACACCTGGTTCGCCGACTTCTCCTCGGTCCTCGCGCAGAACGGCTTCCCGCAGGTCTTCAGCCCCTTCGCGAACGAACCGATCACCGAGGTCCAGCCCCCCGACCCGGCGCTCGCCAACAGCGCGGTGGCCAAGCGCGCGCAGAAGTCCATCGTCAAGGTCATGGGCACCGCGCAGAGTTGCGGCAAGGTCCTGGAAGGCACCGGCTTCGTCTTCGGCGAGCGCCGCGTCATGACCAACGCGCACGTGGTCGGCGGTGTCGACGAGCCCACGGTCCAGATAGGCGGCGAAGGCCGGAAGTACGATGCGACGGTCGTCCTGTACGACTGGGAGCGCGACATCGCCGTACTGGACGTGCCGAACCTGCGCGCGCCCACCCTGCAGTTCACGTCCAAGGACGCGACCAGGGACGACGGCGCGATCGTCGCGGGCTTCCCGCAGAACGGGGCGTACAACGTGCAGCCCGCCCGGGTGCGCGGCCGGCTCACCGCGAACGGCCCGGACATCTACCACCGCGGCACGGTCCGGCGCGACGTCTACTCGCTCTACGCGATCGTGCGCCAGGGGAACTCCGGCGGACCGCTGCTCACACCCGAAGGCAAGGTGTACGGCGTGGTGTTCGCCAAGTCCCTCGACAACGACGACACCGGCTACGCGCTGACCGCGGACGAGGTCCGGGAGGACATCACCAAGGGTCGTACGGCGAACCAGCAGGTGGACAGCGACAGCTGCGCGCTCTGACGAGGCGGAGGCTGCCCCGTCGGCCGGGCCGAGCAGCCGTGGCGTCCGGTCTGCGGGTCAGCCGCGGGGGTGACGCAGTCGCGCCGAGACCCAGCGGGCCCGGCGGCGCAGGATGTGCGGGATTCCCAACCTGAGCTCCGTGCCCTGCAGTTGCGGGGCACCCCTCCGGTGGTAGCTCAGGCCCGTGGCCGAGCGACGGGTGCGTGCTGCGTCACTGTAGTCGTGCGTCCAGCCCATACCCCGACGTCTGCCCGGGCCTCATGGTCGGTAATCGCCTCACGGGCCCCCAATTGGCCTATGCGCGAGGCATTTGGCTGTTCGAAGGACAAGCGTTCCCCACTGGATGCCGAACGGGTGCGAACGCCCATCTACCGGACGCCCGCGGGACTCGTCACCGGTCGGGTTCGGGGTCCTTCAGCCAGTTGATGAGCTCGGTGGAGAATGCCACCGGATCCTCCTCGTGCGGGAAGTGCCCCAGTCCGTCGAACAGCCGCCAGCGGTACGGGGCTTCGACGTACTGCCCGGAGCCCGCGGCGCTGCGCGTGCGCATCACCGGGTCCAGCGAACCGTGCAGATGGAGCGTCGGCACCCGCAGCGGCCGCTTCATGCGCCGGTTGAACTGGATGCCGTCCGGGCGTGCCATCGAACGCACCATCCAGCGGTACGGCTCGATCGCGCAGTGCGCCGTCGACGGGATGCACATGGCACGCCGGTACGTCTCCACGGCCTCGTCGTCCGGCAGGCGCGGCCCCGACCAGTCCCGCAACAGACGGCCCACCAGAGCGGCGTCGTCGGCGACGAGTTGACGCTCGGGGATCCACGGCCGCTGGAACCCCCAGATGTAGGAACCCGCGGTCGTCTGCTTGACGTCCGAGAGCATGGCCGAGCGCCAGCGGCGGGGGTGGGGCATCGACGACACCGCCAGCCGGCGGACGAGCTTCGGGCGCATCACGGCGGCCGTCCACGCCAGGTAGCCGCCCAGGTCGTGGCCGACGAGCGCGGCGTCGGGCTCGCCGAGCGACCGGACGACCCCGGTGATGTCGAGGGCGAGGTTCGCCGGGTCGTAGCCGCGCGGGGTGCGGTCGCTGCCGCCGACGCCCCGCAGGTCCATGGCCACCGCACGGAAGCCCGCGTCGGCGAGAGCCGCCATCTGATGCCGCCAGGCCCACCAGAACTGCGGGAAGCCGTGCAGCAAAAGAACGAGCGGCCCGTCGCCCATCTCGGCGATGTGGAAACGCGCGCCGTTGGCCGCGACGTCCCGGTGGACGACCTCTTTCCCGCCGGGCACGTCGAGCCGTACGACTGAAGCGGGTGGAGCCGAAGGTGTGGCGGGGTCGGTCATGAGGATGAGCGTGCCACAGCCTCGATGGCCTCCGGGACACGCTCGTGGGCGGTCACCTCACGGGGGTGCGGTTTGGCGTTCTGCAGGACGCCCGCCGACTCCTTCATCGAGGCGGCGACCTTCTGCGGGCCCTTGCCCTTCTTGGCCTTCTTCGCGAAGACGACGCCGATCAGCGCGAGCACTCCGGCGACCAGCACGTTCGCGGCGAAGGAGAGCAGGAAGCAGACGGCGAGGTTCCAGTCGGTCCAGGTCCGGATGGCGTACGCCAGGGCGAAGCTCAGCATCGGCAGGGAGAAGATCAGCACCGCGCCGGCCGCGGAGAACGCGCCGCCGCTGACCGCCCCGCGCTTGACGTCCTGCCTGAGCTGCGCCTTCGCCAGCGCGATCTCGTCATGCACCAGCGCGGACATCTCGGTCGTCGCCGAGGCGAACAACTGGCCGATGCTGCGTTCGGCGCCGACCGGGCTGCCGTCGGGTGCGCTCATCGCGATCTCCCTCTTCTGCATGGAATGGTGCGGTCCCGTCAGATCATGCCGGACCGGCGTTCTCCTCGCCTGCCCCGCCCTTCACTTCGGCAAGCGCGCGTCGCTCGGCTGCCTTCTCCGCGGCGAGCCTGCGGTGCTCGGCCGCCTTCTTCTCGTAGATGTCGGCCATGCGCAAGTGGTACGCCGGGTTGTCCAGTTCGTAGATGTCGGGGATGCCGTCGCTGTCCTCGTCACGCTCCTCGGCCTCGCACAGGTGGCGGTACTTGGCGTTCCGTACCTTCAGCAGTGTCCCGGCGAGTACGGCAGCGATCAGCGAGCCGATGAGGACGGCCGCCTTGACCTCGTCGGCGAGCACCGGGTCACCCGCGAAGGCCAGTTCGTCGATGAGCAGCGAGACGGTGAAGCCGATACCGGCGAGTGAGGAGACCGCGAGGACGTCCGGCCAGGCGAGGTCCTCGCTCAAGGAGGCCCGGGTGAAACGGGCCGTCAGCCAGGTCCCGCCGAAGATACCGACCGTCTTGCCGACGACCAGGCCGAGGATCACACCGAGCGTCTCGGGCCGGGTGAAGACGGCGCCCAGGGCACCGCCGGACATCGCGACACCCGCGCTGAACAGGGCGAACAGCGGAACGGCGAGTCCTGCCGACACCGGGCGCACCAGGTGTTCGACGCGCTCGCCGGGGGACTGCTCCTCGGGCTTGCCGTCCGGTCCCGCGCCCTCCACCCGGTGGCAGCGCAGCATCAGACCCATCGCGACACCGGCGATGGTGGCGTGAATGCCGCTGTTGTACATCAGCCCCCAGATGATCAGGGCCAGCGGGACGTACACGTACCAGCCGCGTACCCCCTTGCGCAGCAGCAGCCAGAAGACGGCGAGGCCCACGACGGCGCCGCCGAGCGCCGGGAAGTTCAGCCGGTCGGTGAAGAACACCGCGATGATCAGGATGGCGAACAGGTCGTCGACGACGGCGAGCGTGAGCAGGAAGGCGCGCAGGGCCGAGGGCAGGGACGTGCCGAGGACGGCGAGGACGGCCAGCGCGAAGGCGATGTCGGTCGCGGTCGGGACCGCCCAGCCCTGGAGGGAGCCGCCGCCGGTGACGTTGACGAGGGTGTAGACGAGCGCCGGTACGGCCATGCCGCAGAGCGCGGCGACGACCGGCAGCAGCGCGGCCTTCGGGTCCCGCAGGTCGCCCGCGACCAGTTCCCGCTTGAGCTCGATGCCGGCGACGAAGAAGAAGACGGCGAGGAGGCCGTCGGCCGCCCAGTGCTCGACGGACAGGTCGAGCCCGAGCGCGGCGGGGCCGAGGTGGAAGTCGCGGACGCTCTCGTAGCTGTCGTGCAGCGCGGGTACGTTCGCCCAGATCAGTGCGGCGATCGCGGCGGCGAGCAGCAGGATGCCGCCGACGGTCTCGGCGCGCAGCGCGTTCGCGACGAAGCTCCGCTCGGGCAGCGAGAGCCGGCCGAGGAACTTACGAGTGGCGGTGCTGGGCGCGGTCACGGGGCGACCTCCGGTCGGTGGGCAGGGCTGAGCACATGCCGACCAGACTTCCCGGCGCACCTTGGGTCCACGTATGACGTTGTTGACGCGTTCCTTAGCTTACCTAAGGTGCTGCCGGACGGATCCGGTGATCTTCACACTAAACACAAAGAGGGCACCCGGCGCGGCGCCGGGTGCCCTCTCCGGGCATGCTCAGGCCTGTCGGCCGTGACCTCAGTCCTCGCTGGGCGCCGCCGGCAGCTTCTCCTGGATGAGGTCCATCACCGTGGAGTCGGTGAGCGTGGTGACGTCGCCCAGCTCGCGGTTCTCCGCGACGTCACGCAGCAGCCTTCGCATGATCTTGCCGGAACGGGTCTTCGGCAGCTCCGCCACCGGCAGGATCCGCTTCGGCTTGGCGATCGGCCCGAGCGCCGTGCCCACGTGGTTGCGCAGGTTCGCGACCAGGCCCTCGTCCTCCGCGGAGGCCGTCCCGCGCAGGATGACGAAGGCGACGATGGCCTGTCCGGTCGTCTCGTCCGCGGCGCCGACGACGGCCGCCTCGGCGACCGACGGGTGCGACACGAGCGCCGACTCGACCTCGGTGGTGGAGATGTTGTGCCCGGACACGAGCATGACGTCGTCGACCCGGCCGAGCAGCCAGATGTCCCCGTCGTCGTCCTTCTTCGCTCCGTCGCCCGCGAAGTACCTGCCCTCGAAACGGGACCAGTACGTGTCCAGGAACCGCTGGTCGTCGCCCCAGATGGTGCGCAGCATCGACGGCCACGGCTCGGTGAGGACGAGGTATCCGCCGCCGCCGTCCGGGACCTCGTTGGCCTCGTCGTCGACGACGGTCGCCGAGATGCCCGGCAGGGCACGCTGGGCGGAGCCCGGCTTGGTCTCGGTGACGCCCGGCAGCGGCGAGATCATCATCGCGCCGGTCTCCGTCTGCCACCAGGTGTCGACGATCGGGGTGCGGTCGCCGCCGATGTGCTTGCGGTACCAGATCCACGCCTCGGGGTTGATCGGTTCGCCGACGGAGCCGAGGACGCGCAGCGAGGACAGGTCGAACTTCGCGGGGATGTCGTCGCCCCACTTCATGAACGTACGGATCGCGGTCGGCGCCGTGTACAGGATCGTCACCCCGTACTTCTGGACGATCTCCCAGAACCTGCCCTGGTGCGGGGTGTCCGGCGTGCCCTCGTACATCACCTGCGTCGCACCGTTCGAGAGCGGCCCGTACGTGATGTACGAGTGTCCGGTGACCCAGCCGATGTCGGCCGTGCACCAGTACACGTCGGTCTCCGGCTTGAGGTCGAACACCGCGTGGTGGGTGTACGACGCCTGGGTGAGGTAGCCGCCGGAGGTGTGCAGGATGCCCTTGGGCTTACCCGTCGTACCGGACGTGTACAGGATGAACAGCGGGTGCTCGGCGTCGAAGGCCTCCGGTGTGTGCTCAGCGGACTGCCTGGCGGTGATCTCGTGCCACCAGACGTCGCGGCCCTCGGTCCAGGCGACGTCCTGGCCGGTCCGGCGCACGACGAGCACCTTCTCGACGGCGTCCGTCCGGCTGACCGCGTCGTCGACGGCCGGCTTCAGCGCGGAGGGCTTGCCGCGCCGGTAGCCGCCGTCCGAGGTGATGACGAGCTTGGCGTCGGCGTCCGCGATCCGGGCCGCGATCGCGTCCGCCGAGAATCCGCCGAAGACGACGGAGTGGGCGGCGCCGATGCGGGCGCACGCGAGCATCGCGACGACCGCCTCGGGGATCATCGGCAGGTAGACGGCGACCCGGTCGCCCTTCCGGACGCCCAGCTCGGTCAGCGCGTTGGCGGCCTTCGACACCTCGTCCTTGAGCTCGGCGTAGGTGATCGCGCGGCTGTCGCCCGGCTCGCCCTCGAAGTGGATGGCGACCCGGTCGCCGTGGCCGGCCTCCACATGGCGGTCCACGCAGTTGTACGCGACGTTGAGCTTGCCGTCCTTGAACCACTTGGCGAACGGCGGATTCGACCAGTCGAGGGTCTCGGTGGGCTCGGTGGCCCAGGTCAGCCGACGGGCCTGCTCGGCCCAGAAGCCGAGCCTGTCAGCCTTGGCCTGCTCATACGCCTCCGCGGTGACATTGGCGTTCGCGGCCAGGTCGGCGGGCGGCGCGAACCTGCGCTCTTCCTTCAGCAGGTTGGCCAGGCTTTCGTTGCTCACGACATCTCCCTTTCCCAGGGTGTCCGTTGTGTCCCAGGCCACAGCTCATCAGACCGGAGGGCCCGATGACAAGGGCAGATCCGGAATTGGTTTAGACCTATTCGGCGACTGCGGGGTCACTCAGGGGCACGTACGGGCGGGCGGCCGGGTTCAGTCTGCGGCGTACGGACGGGCCCTGCCCTGCGCCGCCCCGGGTACGCGGGGCGATCCGGAAGGGGCGGCAGCCGGCACGAAGGGCTGCTCGTACCGAGGTGCGGAGGCCGGGCGGGGTGCGAGGTCGCGCGGCGTGGGGAGGCCGGGCGGGGTGCGGCCGTCGTTGATCCGGCCGCACCCCGGTCATGCTCATGCAGGACTGGGCAGGTCCTCGGGCTCGTCCACGTGGTCGAACAGCTGGGCCGTACCGACGCCTTCACCATCGTCGGCGCCGGTCAGCAGATACGCCCGCGCCTCGCCCACGTGGAAATACATCCCGTGCAGCTCCAGCGCCCCCGCCGCCAGGGCGCGGCTCACGCAATCGTGCGCCCGCAGATGGTCCAGCTGCTGCACCACGTTGGTCAGACAGAGCTGCTCCACCGCGTCGGCCGGGGCCCGTCCGGCGAGCCGGGGCCACGGCCGGTCGGCGGTGGCCATCCGCTTCAGGCTCGGCAGGCCGTACCTCAGCCAGCGCTTGAGGGGCGTCTGTGCTCCACCGGGCTCCGAGTTCAGCAAGGCCTGCATCGCCCCGCACCCGGAGTGCCCGCACACCGTGATGGACCGCACCTCCAGCACGTCCACCGCGTACTCGATCGCGGCGGCCACCGAGTCGTCCCCGCTCTCCTCGCCGGGCGGCGGCACGAGATTGCCCACGTTGCGTACCACGAAGAGGTCGCCCGGGCCGCTGGACGTGATCATCGACGTGACGAGCCGTGAGTCGGCGCAGGTCAGGAAGAGCTGCGACGGCCGCTGCCCCTCGCGCGCCAGACGGGCCAGCTCGCCACGCACCAGGGGCGCGGTGTTGCGCTGGAACGCGCTGATGCCACGGGCCAGTTGGTGTCCGCTGCGTCTGGAGGAACCGGTCGTCCCGCCGGTGCGCTCCCGGTCGTCCGAGGGCCCGCCGGCCGACGCGGGCTGCGGGCCGGCGGAGGGCTCGCAGTGGTGGTTGCGCCAGGGTGTCCAGGGGCGGCACCGGCAGTGGGAGCCGTCCGTGGGCTCGGCGATGCGCGTCCCGAGTCTGCGTCCGGCGATCTCCACCTTGCCGCCCTGGGCGACATGCGTGTTCTGCCAGTCCTGCAACGACTCGTAGGCCGCGTGGTCCATGAACGAGCCGTCCAGCTCCACGACGACCGCGGAGCCCCGCGGGACCAGGTGCAGTGCACGGCTCAGGCGCGGCACGGCGAGGAACGTCAACTGCCCACGCACTCCTACGTAATGGACTCCTTCCCTCTCCTCGTGCGTGATCCGGGTGCGGGCGAGGCGGTTCAGGGCGACAGCGACGGCCACGGCGACCCCCAGCGCCACGCCCTCAAGGACGCCGAAGGCCACGACGCCGAGCGTGGTGACGGCGTACACCAGCACCTCGCGGTGGCGGGTCACCGTGCGGATGTGGTGCAGGGACACCATCTGGATGCCGACGGCCATCACCAGGGCGGCGAGCGAGGCGAGCGGGATCAGCTCCAGGGCGGGGACCATCAGCAGCGCGGCGGCTACTACGAAAACGCCGTGCAGCATCGTGGAGTTCCGGCTCACCGCACCTGCGTGCACATTCGCCGACGTACGTACCGCCACGCCGGCCACCGGCAGACCGCCGAGTGCCCCGGAGACCACGTTGGCGGCGCCCTGGCCGAGCAGCTCGCGGTCGAGGTCGGACCGGCCGACGTGAGCGTGCAGTCCCGGCGGCCGCCCGGCCACCAGCTTGTCCACGGCGACGGCGCCGAGCAGCGACTGCACGCTGCACACCAGGGTCACCGCGAGGACGGCGGCGACGAGGCCGAGGACGGGGCCCTCGGGAAGCCCGGCCAGTGCGTGGCTGCTCCAGGACGGCAGGTCGACCATGGGCAGGCGCAGCCCGGTGAGTGAGGCGGCCGCCGTGGCGCCGCCGACGGCGACGAGCGCGGCAGGGACCTGGCGCAGGGCGCGCCCGGCCCGCCCGGGGATCCGCGGCCAGGCCAGCAGCAGCACCAGGGTCAGCACACTCACGGACACGGCGGCGGGGTGCAGCCCGGCCAACTGGGCGGGCAGCGCCAGCACGTTGGCGGGCACCGAACTCTGAGGGGTGCCTCCGAGCACGATGTGCAGCTGGGCGACGGCGATGGTCACGCCGATGCCGGCAAGCATGCCGTGGACGACTGCGGGGCTGACGGCGAGCGCGGAGCGGGCCACACGCAGACAGCCGAGGCCTAGTTGCGCGATGCCCGCGAGGACCGTGATGGCGCAGGTCGTACGCCATCCGTAGCGGTGGATCAGCTCGGCGGTGACCACCGTGAGGCCGGCGGCCGGGCCGCTCACCTGGAGGGGGGAGCCGCCGAACCGTCCGGCGACGAGCCCGCCGACCGCCGCGGCGACGAGGCCGGCCTGAAGCGGGGCGTCGGTGGCCAGGGCGATGCCGAGGGACAGGGGCAGGGCGATCAGGAAGACCGCGATGGAGGCCGACACATCGGCGCCCGCGATACGGAATCGGCGGGGCGGGGCCGGCGGGGGGCTGTGGGGCTCGGGGGCACGAGGGGGCCGAGTCGGGTCGGCGGCGTGGGTGGGGGCGCAGGCAGACATGGTTCCCGTCTCCTCCGGGGCAGCGCGGTCGCGGAACAGGTGGTCCCCCGCTCGAGACGGGGGCGGGTCGCGGCCGTGGGTCACGGCGTGCAGCGGCGGGATGATTCAACGCTCGGTAAATGGATCGTAATGCAGAGTAAAGGAGAGGTGGTGTCAAAGGCCGCAAATGGGTCAAGGAAACACTCGCCCGAGTGAATGAGGATTTTCATCGGCTTGTCATACAAATCTCTTCCGAAGTCCGTGCGACCTTGACGGCGCTGACGGCACGCCCCTGCCCGGCACCCCGAGAACGCCCCGAGCAGCGTTGCCCTGACTGAAGGAAGAAGGTGGGCGGAAGATGGCCGCCATCCAGAGGATCGCCGCGGGCGCCGCGCTCGCCGCGGCCTGCGCCACGGCACTCGCCGGCTGCGCCACCGGCACCACCCGTTCCGAGGAGGGCGCGCCCGGCGCGAGGAAGCCCGCCGCGGTCCCGGCGCCCAAGAAGGCGGTCCGCCTGATCGGCGACGGCTCCACCGCGTACACCGGAGCGCAGCCGCATCTGCCCCGGCCCGAGCGGCTGAAGCCCGGCCAGAAGCCCCCGCAGTTCGTGGTCTTCTCCTGGGACGGCGCCGGCGAGGACAGCCAGAAGCTGTTCTCGCACTTCCGCAAGGTCGCGAAGGACAACAACGCGACGATGACGTACTTCCTCAGCGGCGTGTACATGCTGCCGAAGGACAAGGCCGAGCTCTACAAGCCGCCGCAGCACTCGCCCGGCCGCTCCGACATCGGCTTCAACGACAGGCAGGGCATCGAGGAGACCGTGAAGCAGCTGCGCGCGGCGTGGCTGGAGGGCAACGAGATCGGGACCCACTTCAACGGCCACTTCTGCGGCAGCGGGGGCGGAGTCGGCGAGTGGTCGGTCAAGGAGTGGAAGAACGAGATCGCCCAGG
This sequence comes from Streptomyces sp. NPDC005551, assembly GCF_042871785.1. NCBI lineage: Bacteria > Bacillati > Actinomycetota > Actinomycetes > Kitasatosporales > Streptomycetaceae > Streptomyces > Streptomyces sp. NPDC005551. Next base: position 548,097 of record NZ_JBIAJE010000004.1, read on the forward strand.
CGAAGTCGTTCGTGAAGTCCTGGAAGACCAACTCCGGTATGACGAACGCGTCCCCGCTGCCCTTCGACTACGACCGCGAGCTCATCGGCGCCAGGACCCCCTGCCTGGAAGGGCAGAAGAACTTCATGCGCGCCGCCCGCCAACTGGGCTTCCGGTACGACACCAGCGGCGTCAACGACCAGGTCTGGCCCAAGAAGAAGGAGGGCCTGTGGGACCTGTCGATGCAGCTCGTCCCGGTCCCGGGCCGCGGTTTCGAGACGCTCACCATGGACTACAACTTCATGGTGAACCAGTCGGGCACCACGACCCAGGGCGACCCCGCCAAGCAGGAGTACTGGGGCGACCAGATGCGTGACGGCCTGCTCCAGGGCTTCGAGCGCGCCTACAACGGCAACCGCGCGCCGCTGGTCATCGGCAACCACTTCGAGTCCTGGAACGGCGGCACGTACATGCGTGCCCTCGACGAGGTCATCGGGAGTGTGTGCACCCGGTCCGAGGTGCGCTGCGTCTCCTTCCGGCAGCTCGCCGACTGGCTCGACGCCCAAGACCCGGCCACGCTGGAGAAGCTGCGCGGCCTGAAGGTGGGCCAGGCCCCGAAGGAGGGCTGGCCGGCGTACCTGTCGGGCCGTCCGGCCCCGGCCCCGAAGGGCGTCCCCGGGGCCCCGGCCTTCCGGCAGTAACGGGTCACACGGTCGCGTCGGCAGCCGCCGGTGAAACGGCCGCCGTCGCGTCCTCGCCGAGGATGAAGCCGGGGTCGACCTGCGCCGCCAGGTCGACCCCCGTCTTCGCGTTGCCCCACGAGTCCGCGTTCTTCAGATGGAAGTGCACCATCTGGCGCGTGTACCGCTCCCGGTCGCGCAGCTCGTACGTGGCGTCGGCGGCGGAGCGCAGGGTGCGCAGGGTCTGCTGGTTGACGTCCTCCAGGAGCTCGAACCGGGGCGGGCGGCCCTTCTCCATGGCGCGCACCCAGTCGGAGTGTCCGACGGTGGCCAGGAGGTCGTCACCGACTTCGGCGCGGAGGAAGTCGACGTCGTCCTGGCCCTGCACCTTGTTGCCGACGACCCTCAGGGTGACGCCGTAGTCGCGGGCGTACTCCTTGTACTGGCGATAGACGGAGACCCCCTTCCGGGTCGGCTCGGCGACGAGGAACGTCATGTCGAAGCGGGTGAACATCCCGGAGGCGAAGGAGTCCGAGCCCGCCGTCATGTCGACCACCACATACTCGTCGCGGCCGTCGACCAGGTGGTTCAGACACAGCTCCACCGCACCGGTCTTGGAGTGGTAGCACGCGACCCCGAGATCGGCTTCGGTGAAGCGGCCGGTGACCATCAAATGGACCGTGCCGCCGTCGAGTTCCACCGGCCGCGCGCAGGCGTCGTACACGGGGTTGTCCTCGCGCACCCGCAGCAGCCGCGAGCCCTCACCGGGCGGAGTGGTCTTGATCATCACCTCGGCGGACCCGATCCGCGGGTTGGAACCCCGCAGGTAGTCCTTGATCAGCGACAGGTGCGCCCCCATCGCGGGCAGGGCCGCGGCCACGTCCTCGTCGAGTCCGAGCGCGGCTCCGAGGTGCTGGTTGATGTCGGCGTCCACCGCCACGACCGGGGCGCCGACGGCCGCCAGATGGCGGACGAAGAGGGAGGACAGGGTGGTCTTGCCGCTGCCGCCCTTCCCAACGAAAGCAATTTTCATGTTCAGGAAGATAGTGCGGAGGGGGCCTCCACACGCGTGTCGACGTGAAGAAGACCACTCCTTCGTGGGGAGGGCCGCGGGGGTGCGTAGGGTCGTACTCATGAGTACGACAGGCGCGACCGCAGATCCGCTCGCGGCCCTTGGCTCGCTTCCCGGCGTGGCCGAGTCCGTGGAGTCCGTGCGCAAGGCCGTGGACCGGGTCTACGGGCACCGGATCATGCGCCGGCGCAGCAACGAGATCACGTCCGAGGCGGCGCTGCGCGGTGCGCGCGGCTCCGCGGCGCTCTCCGGTGCCGACTGGGCACTCGAAGAGGTGCGACGGCGCACCGACTTCCGCGGGGACGACGAGGCCCGTACGGTCGGCGCGGCCCTGCGGCTGACCGCCGAGGCCGGCCAGCTGCTCTCCATCTGGCGGCAGTCGCCCCTGCGGGTACTGGCCCGGCTGCACCTGGTTGCCGCCGCCGACAACGCGGACGCGGTGGGACGGCCGCGTCAGAACGGTGAGCCGGTCGCCGAGCCGTTCGTCGAGCTGCCGCTGCCGGACGCGAACGAGGTCGCCGGCCGCCTCGAAGGCCTGTCCCGGCTGATCGTCGCCGGAGGATCGGCCCCCGCCCTGGTGACGGCCGCCGTCGTGCACGGCGAGCTGCTCGCCCTGCGGCCCTTCGGCTCGCACAACGGGCTGGTGGCGCGCGCCGCAGAGCGCATCGTCCTGATCAACAGCGGCCTGGACCCGAAGTCCGTCTGCCCGGCCGAGGTCGGCCACGGGGAACTCGGCCGCGCGGCCTACGTGGCAGCGCTCGACGGCTACGTCTCCGGCACCCCGGAGGGCGTGGCCGCCTGGATCGCCCACTGCGGCAAGGCGGTCGAACTGGGTGCCCGGGAGTCGACGGCGGTGTGCGAGGCGCTCCAGCGCGGAGCGGCCTAGCGGGGGAGCCCCCTGACCCGTCTTCTGGAGGGCGGAAAACCCCTGGAACAGGGTTGCGGCGGTACGAGAACTCGTACCGCCGCTGGCATGTTCACCTGGTTACCATGCGTCCTCGAAATGTTGCCCATCAGGTCGGGAACTCTTGCCCGTCACCTGGTGCGGCTGGCCCGTATTCGACGGGTCGACGTCGCGTGGGTGCCTGGTGTCCATGCTCGGTCCGTGGGGCCGTGGTGCGTTCGAAGGTAGTCCTCTCGGATGTCCTTGGTCTCGCGGGCCGTTAAGTTCTTTGTACTCCAGGTCCGCAGGAAGCGGAACCCCCCGTCGTACTTCTTTACTTTTGCCTGCAAAAGGGTGCGAAAGGGTCAGTGTCTGCTACGCCTGCGGCGACTCGGCGCTGCGGATCCGTGACCACGCGAGGGACTTTCCGGTATCCGGAGGTTGCCGCGGAGGTCACACGAGAGGCGTCCGGCGCCGGCTCGCGTACCAGACCAGCCCCGCCGTGGCCACCGCCGCACTGACCGCCGCGACGGTGACGAGCGCCGGACGGGGCGGCACGGACAGGGCCGGCAGCCGCTTCTTCAGGCGGACCGGACGGTGGAAGTCCAGGATCGGCCAGCCCCGGGCGACCGCCTCCCGCCGCAGCGCGCGGTCCGGGTTCACGGCGTGGGGATGGCCGACGGATCCCAGCATGGGCAGGTCGGTCGCCGAGTCGCTGTAGGCGTAGCAGCGTGCCAGGTCATACCCCTCGGACGCGGCCAGCTCCTTGATCGCCTCGGCTTTGGTGGGCCCGTACGCGTAGTACTCCACCTCGCCGGTGAAGCAGCCGTCGTCACCCACCACCATGCGGGTCGCCACCACGCGGTCGGCACCGAGCAGTTCGCCGATCGGCTCCACCACCTCGGCGCCCGACGTGGAGACGATCACGACGTCGCGGCCCGCGGTGTGGTGCTCCTCGATGAGGGAGGCGGCCTCGTCGTAGATGATGGGGTCGATCAGTCCGTGCAGCGTCTCGGCGACGATCTCCTTGACGTGCTGGACGTTCCAGCCGCGGCACATGGCGGACAGATACTTGCGCATCCGCTCCATCTGGTCGTGGTCGGCGCCGCCCGCCAGGAACACGAACTGGGCATACGCGGTACGCAGCGCGACCCTTCGGTTGATCAGCCCGCCTTGGTAGAACGACTTGCTGAAGGTGAGGGTGCTCGACTTCGCAATGACCGTCTTGTCCAGGTCAAAGAAGGCCGCTGTACGGGGCAAGGAGTGGTTTTCCACGAGGGTGAGCATAGGCGCCCACCATTCGGCGTAGTGTGGGGCGTGTGGGTTTGCCTGAGAGGGCTCTCGGGTACACCATGGAAGTCACGGATCGTTCGCGACCGTGCTAACCCGGCCCGGCTCCTCCCCCCCCCGAGTCGGCCGTGGAGACGACCCCCGCTCTCCCCCCCGGCGGGGGTCGTCGCATGTCCGGGTGGGTTTTCTCCTTTACGTTCGCAGTCTCTTGATCTCCGTGTGCCGCCTTCGGGCCTGTTGACGTGTGCTCATGATTCGTCACTCTACGTGTTCAGGGCGCTGCGCTGTGGAAGTCGCGCAAGGGCCACCGGTATGAGTGAAGCCGATATTCACAGCCCCTGAGTTGTCCACAGTTATCGACCAAGATCCACACGATTTCCCTGTTCGTTGCACCGTGATTCCAACGCGTCCGCTCGCGGCGAGTTCATGGCCGGTTCCGTTTGCCGGACGCGTTTGGCCGGTTCGTATCGGCCGTTCATATGGAGGCCGGTCTCCGGCTCTCCACACGAGCGGGAATCGCGGGGTCGCTCAGCACCCCGCCGGGACAGGAGCCAAGGGGGCTGGAGATCGTGGCCGGAGCCATCACACACGGACGGCCGCCCACCGCCGAAGGGCGGCAGGGCGGACCGTTGATCGTCACGGAGGACGTCGAGCTGCTCGACGACCTGCTGCGCCTGTGCGCGGCGGCGGGTGCCCGGCCGGAGGTGCACCCCGGCGTACCGGAGCGCGGCGGCGGATGGGAGGCGGCACCGCTCGTCCTCGTCGGTGACGACGCCGCTGCCCGGGTGCGCGGAGCCACCCGCAGAAGGGGTGTCGTGCTGGTGGGGCGGGATCAGGACGACTCCGGGGTCTGGCAGCGGGCCGTCGAGATCGGCGCGGACCACGTCCTGATGCTGCCCGACGGGGAGCGGTGGCTGGTCGACCGCATCGCCGACGTGACCGAGGGCGTCGGCAGCCCCGCCCTCACCGTCGGCGTGATCGGCGGCCGGGGCGGTGCCGGGGCCTCCACGCTGGCGTGCGCCCTCGCGGTCACCTCGGCACGCCAGGGCCGGCGCACCATGCTCGTGGACGCCGATCCGCTGGGCGGCGGACTCGACGTACTCCTCGGCGGGGAAGCGGTCGAAGGCCTGCGCTGGCCCGCCTTCGCCGCATCCCGCGGCAGGGTCGGTGGGGGCGCCTTGGAGGAGTCGCTTCCCGAGCTTCACGCGCTGCGGGTCCTCAGCTGGGACCGCGGCGACGCGGTGGCCATCCCGCCCCCGGCGGTCCGGGCCGTCCTCGCCGCGGCCAGGCGGCGCGGCGGCGCGGTCGTCGTCGACCTACCGCGAAGGATCGACGAGGGCGCCGCCGAGGCACTCGCCCAGCTCGACCTGGGAGTGCTGGTGGTCCCCGCCGAGCTGCGCGCCGTCGCGTCCGCGGGGCGGGTGGCGTCGGCGGTCGGCATGGTGCTGCGTGACCTGCGCGTCGCGGTGAGAGGTCCGTACGCACCCGGTCTGGACGACCGGGAGGTCGCCCGCCTGCTCGGACTGCCCCTGATCGGCGAGGTGCCCGAAGAGGTCCCCCGTCCGGACGGCGGCGTACCGCCCGGGGGAGCGACGCGGGGCCCACTCGCCCGCTTCTGCGCGGCGTTCTGGGAGCACATGCCCGTCGAAGGAGGGGGCGTATGAGCTGGGGTCCGGGCCAGGACGGCCGCCCAGGGCCACGAGCACGCAGGCATTCCGGTACGGAGCCGAGCCGCGCCGGGCACACGGCATCCGGCGGAGCCACGGGCGCGGGTACGGGCCTGCTGGACGGTGTCCGGCAGTGGCTCGCCGAGAGCGGGGCCGAACCGACACCCGCCCGTGTGGCACAGGCGCTCCGCGAACAGGGACGGGTGCTCGGGGACGCGGAAGTGCTCGGGGCCGCCGACGCGTTGCGCTCCGAGCTGGTCGGCAGCGGGCCCCTCGACCCGCTGCTCGCGGACCCGTCGGTCACCGACGTCCTGGTCTCGGCACCGGACCGGGTGTGGGTCGACCGGGGCGGAGGTCTGGAACTGACGGGCGTCTCCTTTCCGGACGCGGCGGCAGTACGGCGTCTCGCGCAGCGTCTGGCGGCCGTCGCCGGGAGACGGCTCGACGACGCCCGCCCCTGGGTGGACGCCCGCCTGCCGGACGGCACTCGCCTGCACGCGGTCCTGCCGCCGGTCGCGGTCGGCTCCACATGTCTCTCGCTCCGGGTCGTACGGCCGCGGGCCTTCACCCTCGACGAGCTGGTGACCGCGGGGACGGTCCCGCCCGGCGGGGACCGGGTGCTCCGGGCACTCCTGGACGCCCGGTTGTCCTTCCTGATCAGCGGGGGCACGGGGACGGGAAAGACGACGCTGCTCAGCGCGCTGCTGGGGCTCGTCGGTCCGGGCGAGCGGATCGTGCTCGCCGAGGACTCGGCGGAACTGCGGCCCGATCATCCGCACGTGGTCCGCCTCGAAGGGCGGCCCGCGAACCAGGAAGGCGTCGGACAGGTCGGGTTGCCGGATCTCGTGCGGCAGGCACTGCGCATGCGGCCCGACCGGCTGGTCGTCGGGGAGGTGCGCGGCCCCGAGGTCGTGTCGCTGCTGGCGGCGTTGAACACCGGACACGAAGGCGGCTGCGGCACGGTGCACGCGAATGCGGCCGCCCAGGTGCCCGCCCGGCTGGAGGCGCTCGGCACGGCCGCCGGGCTCGATCGGGCGGCGCTGCACAGCCAGTTGGCGGCCGCGCTGGCGGTGGTCCTGCATCTGGTGCGCGACCGGGCGGGCCGTCGCCGGATCGCCGAGGTGCACGTGCTCGAGCGGGATCCCATCGGGCTGGTGGTCACGGTGCCCGCGCTGCGCTGGGGCGCGGAGGCGTTCGCGTACGAGCGCGGGTGGGAGCGGCTGCGGGGGCTGCTCCGGGCCGGAACCGAAAGGAACGAGCAGTGGTGACGGAGGTCCGACGACGAGAGGTGGACGGGGGCCGGGATGACGACGGCGATCGGTGAGGTGGCGATGGGTGCGGCCGCGGCGTGCGCCGGGGCGGCGGCCTGGTCGACGGGCGGCCGGGACTCGCAGGTGAGGCGGGCGCGGTTGCTGTGCGCGGAAGGCGGCGCACTGGGTGCCGGACGGCCGCCGTGGGAGGAAGCGCGAGCCCGGGTGACGCGACTGCGCCGACACCTGACAGCCGAGTGGTGGTCGTTGGCCTGCGGGTTGGTGATCGCGGTAATGGGGGCGTCCGTGCTGCCCCTGTTGGCGGGTGCCGCCGGTGTGCCTCTGTTGCGGCGGGTGCGGCGGGCCGGGGAGCGGCGCCGGGAACAGGAGCGGCGGGGTGACGCGGTCATCGGGCTGTGTGCGGCGCTGGCGGGAGAGGTCCGGGCCGGGCGGCAACCGGGTGAGGCGCTGCTGCGTGCCGCGGCCGACGCGGGCGGGCTCGGTGAAGCGCAGGCGGTGGTGCTGGCGGCGGCCCGGTTCGGCGGGGACGTGCCCGGTGCCCTCTCCGCCGCGGCACGAGAACCGGGTGCCGAGGGGTTGTCGGGGCTCGCGGCGTGCTGGCGGGTGGCCGTGGACCGGGGCGCCGGTCTGGCGAGCGGCCTGGACCGCCTGGGCGGAGCGTTGCGTGCGGAGCGGGACCAGCGGGCGGATCTGCGGTCCCAGTTGGCGGGCGCCCGGTCCACGGCGGTGATGCTCGCGGGGCTGCCGGTGCTGGGACTGCTGCTCGGCACGGCCCTCGGCGCCGACCCCCTGCACGTGGTGCTGCACACCGGGCCCGGCCTGGGCTGTCTGCTGGTCGGCGCGGTGCTGGAGGGGGCGGGCCTGTGGTGGGCGCTGCGGATCGTACGGGGAGCGGAGGCGGGATGAGTGCGGAGATCGTCCACAGGCTGGGGGCGGTCCTGTGCGTGGCGTCGGCTCTGGGGTGGTTGGTCGGCGTGGCCGGGCGGGAGCGCAAGGCGCGGCGAAGGCTGGCCGTGCTGCTCCTCCGGGAGGCGGCGGCCGTGCGGCGGGGCCGTGAGGTGCGGGCGATGGCTCACCGGTGGCTGCCGGTGGCCGGGGCCGTGTGTGCCGGCTGGGTGCTGGTCGGAGGCATGGCCGGGCTCCTGGCCGGGTCGGCCGCCGGACTTGGGGCGTGGCGGTGGCGATTGAGACAGGCGACGGGGCCGGTGCCGGAGTACGACATGGCCGCGGCCGCCCGGCAACTGCCGCTCGCGGCGGACCTGCTGGCCGCCTGCATCGCAGCCGGTGCGAGTCCCGTGGCGGCGGCTCAGGCGGTGGGGGACGCCCTGCGTGGACCGGTCGGGGAGCGGTTGACGAGAGGTGCGGCCGAGGTCCGGCTCGGTGGCGAACCGGGCACCTCGTGGCGCGGGTTGGCGTCGATGCCCGGAGCCGCGTCCCTGGCGCGGCTTCTGGAACGGTCGGGCGAGTCGGGTGTGCCGGCTGCCGAGCCCGTCGCCCGGATCGCCGCGGAGGCCCGCGCCGAGTGGGGCCGCACCGCGACCGCCCGCGCACGCCGCGCGGGAGTCATGGTGACCGCGCCCGTCGGACTGTGCTTCCTGCCGGCGTTCATCGCGGTCGGAGTGCTGCCCGTGGTGATCGGGCTGGCGGAAGGCGCACTGGGAGGCGGTGGTGGATGACGGGAGCGGGCGCCCGGTGAGGGTGCGCGGGACACGGCAGTGATCACGAGCGACAGACGAACGAGTACGGACCTTACGGGGGTTGAGATGAACAAAGCGGTTTGGGCACGGCTGTGGGCTGTGACGGGCAGGATGCGCGAGGCGCGCAGGGCCAGGAGGGCGGCGGCACGGAGGGACGCGGGAATGGTCACCTCCGAGTACGCGATGGGGATCATCGCGGCGGTGGCGTTCGCCGCGGTGCTCTACAAGGTGCTGACGAGCGGACAGGTCAGCGGGGAGTTGCAGGACATCGTGGGACGGGCGCTCGATGTCCGGATGTGAGGGGACCGGAGGGCCGGTGGGTGCGGCGTCAGCGGCCGGCGTCGAGAAAGGCCTGAGCGCGTCGTTGGGGCTCAAGGGCGGGCCGCGATGGCGCATGTCCTCACCGGCGTTCCTGAACGGTTCGGGCGGTCATCCGCCCCGGGGGCGGGACCGGGGGTTCGTGACGGCGGAGACCGCGGTCGTGCTGCCTGCCCTCGTGCTCTTCGCGATGGCTCTCGTCTGGGCGCTGCTCGCCGCGTCCGCGCAGATCCAGTGCGTGGACGCGGCACGGGCGGGAGCCCGTGCGGCGGCCCGCCAGGACCCGCCCGACGCGGTGGTGGCGGTGGCCCGTCGGGCGGCACCGGGCGGGGCACGGGTGACGGTGAGCCGCGACGGCGACCTGGTGCGCGTGGCGGTCGCGGCCCACCCGCCCGGCCCGGACGCCCTCACGCTCGAACTGCGGCACGAGGCAGTGGCATTGGCCGAGGAGACGGTGGGGGGTGCGGGGTGAGGAGGGTGGGACGCGGTGCGGTGGCGGGCCGGTACCGTCGGCGCTTCCTACCCGGCCGGTCCGACCGAGGTTCCGCCTCCGTCTGGGTGGTGGGTGCGATCGCCGTCCTGTGCGTCGTCTTCGGAGCCGTGCTGGCCATGGGGCAGGCGATCGTGACCCGTCATCGCACGGCCGCCGCGGCGGACCTCGCGGCGCTCGCGGCGGCGGACCACTGGATGGGCGGCGGCACCTCCGCCTGCGCCGACGCGGAGCGCATCGCCCTAGCGCAGGGCGCCCGTCTGGTGCGGTGCGCCCTGACGGGCGAGGTGTCGGACGTCACGGCGGCCTCGGGTGGAGGGTTCCTGGCCGCGGAGGTCCGGTCTAGAGCGGGGCCTGCGGGTTCCCCCGCTCCTGCGGGTCCCCCCGCTCCTCCGGGTCTCCCGGACCCACCGGGGCCGGCGGCCCCAGCGGGTCGGGCCGGTCCTGCGGATCCCGCGGGTCGGCCGACGGATCCTGCGGGACCTGGCGGTCCTGGTGGTCCGGAGGGGCCGGCTCGTCCGGCGCCCCCTGGAGCAGCACCGTGAGCAGCCGCACCGCTCCCCGCTTGTGCAGCGGATCGTTGCCGTTGCCGCACTTGGGGGACTGGATGCAGGACGGGCAGCCGGCGTCGCACTCGCAGGACGCGATGGCCTGACGGGTGGCGGTGAGCCAGGCGCGGGCGGTGTGGAAGGCGCGTTCCGCGAAGCCCGCTCCGCCCGGGTGACCGTCGTACACGAAGACCGTGGGAAGGAGGGTGTCCGGGTGGAGCGGGACGGAGACACCGCCGATGTCCCAGCGGTCGCAGGTGGCGAACAGCGGCAGCATGCCGATCGAGGCGTGCTCGGCGGCGTGCAGGGCGCCGCCGAGGATCTCCGGATTCACCCGGGCGGCGTCCAGCTGGTCCTCGGTGACCGTCCACCAGACGGCACGGGTGCGCAGCGTACGGGGAGGGAGGTCGAGTCTGGTCTCACCGAGCACCTCACCGGTGATGAGCCGGCGTCGCAGGAAGGAGACGACCTGGTTGGTGACCTCCACGGAGCCGTAGCACAACCGGCCGTCGCCCCAGGGCACTTCGACGTCCGTCTCCAGGACGGAGATGGACGTCGTGTCGCGGGCGACCGTCGAGTAGGGCGGGGCGGCCTCCTCGACGAGGGCGACGGAGTCCTCCAGGTCCAGTTTGCGCACCAGATACGTGCGGCCCTGATGGAGGTGGACGGCACCCTCGTGCACCGCGGTGTGCGCGGCGCCCTCGTCGACCGTGCCGAGGAGCCGGCCCGTCCCGGACTCCACGACCTGGACGGGGGTGCCGCCACCGCCGCGGATGTCGGTGAGGTCCGCGGCCCGTTCGCGGCGCGTCCAGTGCCAGGCCTTCGTCCGGCGGCGCAGCAGCCTCGCGGCCTCCAGCTGAGGCAGCAGATCGGCCGCGGCGGGTCCGAAGAGGGCGAGGTCCTCGTCCGTGAGGGGTATCTCGGCGGCGGCGGCGCAGAGGTGGGGCGCCAGGACGTACGGGTTGTCGGGGTCCAGGACGGTGGACTCGACGGGCTGGTCGAAGAGAGCCTCCGGGTGGTGGACGAGGAAGGTGTCCAGCGGGTCGTCACGGGCGACCAGGATCGCCAGCGCCCCCTGCCCCGAGCGGCCCGCGCGTCCCGCCTGTTGCCACAGGGAGGCCCGGGTGCCGGGATAACCGGCGATGAGGACGGCATCGAGACCGGAGATGTCGACGCCGAGTTCGAGTGCGGTGGTGGCGGCGAGGCCGAGGAGTTCGCCGGAGTGGAGGGCACGCTCGAGGGCGCGGCGTTCCTCGGGGAGGTAGCCGCCGCGGTACGCCGCGACACGCCGGACCAGTGAACGGTCTGTCTCGGCGAGGCGTTCCTGGGTGATGACCGCGATCAGTTCGGCGCCCCGGCGGGAGCGTACGAAGGCGACGGAGCGCACGCCCTGGAGGGTCAGGTCGGTGAGGAGGTCGGCGGTCTCGGCGGTGGCGGTACGCCGTACGGGTGCGCCCTTCTCGCCGTGCAGGTCGGTGAGCGGGGGCTCCCAGAGCGCGAACACCAGTTCGCCGCGCGGGGAGGCGTCTTCGGTGATCTCGACCACGGGAAGGCCGGTGAGGCGGCCCGCGGCGACGGAGGGCTCGGCCGATGTCGCGGAGGCCAGCAGGAAGACGGGGGAGGAGCCGTAGCGGACGCACAGACGGCGCAGACGGCGCAGTACCTGGGCGACGTGCGAGCCGAACACGCCCCGGTAGGTGTGGCACTCGTCGATGACGACATAGCGCAGGGAGCGCAGGAAGGAGGACCAGCGGGGGTGGGAGGGCAGTATCCCGCGGTGCAGCATGTCGGGGTTGGTCAGGACGTAGTTGGCGTACTGGCGGACCCATTCGCGTTCCTCGACCGGCGTGTCACCGTCGTAGACCGCGGCGCGCACGGCGTTCCCGAGAGGTTGTGAAAGTTCCTTCACCGACCGGCACTGGTCGGCTGCCAGGGCCTTGGTGGGTGCCAGGTAGAGGGCGGTGGCGCCACGGCCGTTGGGAGCCTCGGAGCCGTCCAGGAGGGCGGTCAGGACCGGTGCGAGGTAGGCCAGGGACTTGCCGGAGGCCGTGCCCGTGGCGACGATCACCGACTCGCCGTCCAGGGCGTGCTCGGCGGCCCGTGCCTGGTGGGCCCACGGGTGGGTGATACCGGCGGCCTGGACGGCGGCGACGACCTCCGGGCGGATCCGGTCGGGCCAGACGGCATGCCGACCCTCACGCGGGGGCAAGTGCTCCGTATGAGTGATGCGCGAAGCCCGGCTCGGCCCCGAGGCGAGCCGGTCCAGGACCGTGCCCGGCGAGGGGCTGGAGGCGGTGTCCGTCGGGGTGCGATCGGATCGGTGATTCTTGGCCATCGGGACCGAGTGTGTCACTGGCGTGACGGACAATGGAGCCAAGGCGTCGTGCACGCCTGCCGGTAAGTGATTGAATGCCATCGCGGCTGGCGAACCGTCCCGGGGCTGCCGAGGTGTCCCTTGGGATGACCGCTCGATTAGCAAGGTGCTGGAGGATCCGTGGACCTGTCCCTGTCGACCCGTACCGTCGGCGATCGTACGGTCGTCGAGGTCGGTGGCGAAATCGATGTATATACCGCGCCCAAGCTGCGCGAACAGCTGGTCGAGCTGGTGAACGACGGCAATTTCCATCTTGTCGTCGACATGGAGGGCGTGGACTTCCTCGACTCCACCGGGCTCGGCGTGCTGGTCGGCGGTCTGAAGCGTGTGCGTGCCCACGAGGGCTCGCTGCGGCTGGTCTGCAACCAGGAGCGCATTCTGAAGATCTTCCGCATCACCGGCCTCACCAAGGTGTTCCCCATCCACACCTCCGTCGAGGAAGCGGTGGCGGCCACCGACTGACCCGTCCGCGGGCGTGGGCCACAGGACGGCAGCAGTCGTGCGCCCACAACGGTAGAAGCAACGAGGGGGGACGGGCCTCGGCGGCCCGGCCCCCTGACAGCACGCCCGTAGTTCTTAGGGGGATGCATGGCCACCGTTGAACTCCGCTTCAGCGCGCTGCCCGAGCACGTCAGGACCGCCCGGCTGGTGGCGGCAGCGGTGGCGCGCAGGGCCGGAGTGGACGAGGCCGTACTCGACGAGGTCAGACTCGCGGTGGGCGAGGCCTGCACCCGTGCCGTCGGACTGCACCAGAGCAGTGGCACGTCGGCGCCGGTCCGGGTGTCGCTGATCGAGGACGAGAAGCAGTTCTCCATCGAGGTCGGGGACGAGGCACCGCGTGCGGTCCCGGGCGACCGGTTGCCGGGTACCCGCGGTGCGTCCGATGAGCCGGACGTGGAGACCGAGGAGGACGAGATGGGCCTCGCGGTCATCAGCGGCCTGGTCGACGACTTCGAGGTGACCGCCGGTGAGAACGGCGGTCTGATCAGGATGAGCTGGCCGACCACACCGCCCGTCGCGCTCGTCCCGTAACACCCCGAAGTACCGCGCGGACGCGATCGAGGTACTGCGCGGACGCGACGGACGTACGGCGGCGGGGACGCGACGGACATACGGCGGCGCGGACGCGACGGACATACGGCGGCGCGGACGCGCCGCTACGTACCCCGCGGACGTCCCGTGGGTCGCAAGTGGCACAAGCCCCGCTGGACGTCTCCTCACCCCCATAGGGCGCGGCCTGCGTACCCGTAGAACCTCAAGGGCCCTGTTCAGCAGGGCCCTTTTGCGTGCGCGGAGTGAACGGGCTCGTTCGCGTGAATTCATTCACGATCAATGACCCGATTATTGGATCACGCGTCAACGCTTCAGGGCCATTACCGCTTTCGGGTTCCGCGTTCACGGCCGGATCATTTACTGAGGGGCCTGTGAAGGCTAATTCTGTTTGCCGCACACTGTTTTGATCAGGTTCCGGTACCTACAATCCGTCCACATCTTGAGCTCAGCCCAAGCGTCAAGGAGGACGAATGGCGGGGCTTTCTACCCCTCATGAGTTTGACCACCCCACAACCCTCGCAGCCGCGGTACTGACGGATGACAACCGCATCATCGTGATGGTGATCGGGGTCGTCGCGCTCGCGGCACTCGTGGTCGCCGGAATCCTGGTGCGCCAGGTCCTCGCCGCCGGCGAGGGCACCGACAGCATGAAGGAGATCGCGACCGCGATCCAGGAGGGCGCGAATGCCTACCTGGGGCGGCAGATGAGGACCCTCGGCGTATTCGCCGCCGTGGTGTTCTTCCTGCTCATGCTGCTGCCCGCGGACGACTGGAATCAGCGGGCCGGCCGGTCGATCTTCTTCCTGATCGGCGCGGTGTTCTCGGCGACCACCGGCTATATCGGTATGTGGCTCGCCGTACGCAGCAATGTCCGTGTGGCCGCCGCGGCACGGGAAGCGACTCCCGCGGAGGGTGAGCCCGAAAAGGATCTCACCGCCGTTTCGCACAAAGCCATGAAGATCGCTTTCCGCACGGGCGGCGTCGTCGGCATGTTCACGGTGGGGCTCGGTCTGCTGGGCGCCTCCTGCGTGGTGCTGGTGTACGCGGCCGACGCGCCGAAGGTCCTGGAGGGTTTCGGTCTCGGTGCCGCGCTGATCGCGATGTTCATGCGTGTCGGCGGCGGCATCTTCACCAAGGCCGCGGACGTCGGCGCCGACCTGGTCGGCAAGGTCGAGAAGGGCATTCCGGAGGACGATCCGCGCAATGCCGCGACCATCGCCGACAACGTGGGCGACAACGTCGGCGACTGCGCCGGTATGGCCGCCGACCTCTTCGAGTCGTACGCGGTGACGCTGGTCGCCGCGCTGATCCTCGGGAAGGCCGCGTTCGGCGACGCCGGGCTCGCGTTCCCGCTGATCGTTCCGGCGATCGGAGTCCTCACGGCGATGATCGGCATCTTCGCGGTCGCACCACGCCGGGCGGACCGCAGCGGGATGAGCGCCATCAACCGCGGCTTCTTCATCTCCGCGGTGATCTCGCTGGTGCTGGTGGCGGTGGCCGTCTTCACCTATCTGCCGTCGTCGTACGCCGACCTGGACGGTGTCACCGATTCGGCCATCCAGGCCAAGGGCGGCGACCCGCGGATCCTCGCCATCCTCGCCGTCGCGATCGGCATCGTGCTGGCCGCGCTGATCCAGCAGCTGACCGGCTACTTCACCGAGACGACCCGCCGGCCCGTGCGGGACATCGGCAAGAGCTCGCTCACCGGCGCGGCCACCGTCGTCCTCGCCGGCATCTCCATCGGCCTCGAATCGGCCGTCTACACGGCTCTGTTGATCGGCCTCGGCGTGTACGGGGCGTTCCTCCTGGGCGGTACGTCGATCATGCTGGCGCTCTTCGCGGTGGCGCTGGCCGGCACCGGGCTGCTCACCACGGTCGGGGTGATCGTGGCCATGGACACCTTCGGGCCCGTGTCCGACAACGCGCAGGGCATCGCCGAGATGTCCGGCGACGTCGAGGGCGCGGGCGCCCAGGTGCTCACCGACCTGGACGCGGTGGGCAACACCACCAAGGCCATCACCAAGGGCATCGCCATCGCCACGGCCGTCCTCGCGGCCTCGGCCCTCTTCGGCTCGTACCGCGACGCGATCACCACGGCCGCGGGAGAGGTGGGCGAGAAGGTCTCCGGCAGCGGCGCCCCGCTGAACCTGATGATGGACATCTCACAGCCCAACAACCTGGTCGGCCTCATCGCGGGCGCCGCGGTCGTGTTCCTCTTCTCGGGGCTGGCGATCAACGCGGTGTCCCGGTCCGCCGGGGCGGTGGTCTACGAGGTGCGGCGGCAGTTCCGTGAACACCCCGGGATCATGGACTACAGCGAGAAGCCGGAGTACGGGCGCGTCGTCGACATCTGCACCAAGGACGCGCTGCGCGAACTCGCCACGCCCGGCCTGCTCGCCGTACTGACGCCGATCGCGATCGGGTTCACGCTCGGGGTCGGCGCGCTCGGCTCGTTCCTGGCGGGCGCGATCGGCACCGGCACGCTGATGGCGGTCTTCCTCGCCAACTCCGGAGGCGCGTGGGACAACGCCAAGAAGCTCGTCGAGGACGGCCACCACGGCGGCAAGGGAAGTGAGGCGCATGCCGCGACGGTGATCGGGGACACGGTCGGCGACCCCTTCAAGGACACCGCCGGTCCCGCGATCAACCCGCTGCTGAAGGTGATGAACCTGGTGGCGCTGCTGATCGCGCCGGCCGTCGTCAAGTTCTCGTACGGCGACGACAAGAGCGTCGGGCTGCGTGTGCTGATCGCGGCGCTGTCGTTCCTCGTGATCGTGGGTGCCGTCTACCTCTCCAAGCGGCGCGGCATCGCCATGGGCGACGAGGACGGCGACGCGGACAGGTCGGCCAAGTCGCCCGATCCGGCGGTGGTTTCGTAGCTTCGGCGACCTCTGCCCGGTCGGGTATCGAGCAACGGGCGGGTGGGCGGCGCGCATTGACGCGCCGCCCACCCGCCCGCTCTCGTTCTCGCTCTCTCCGTGAGCCTTGTCTCCGTGGGGCAAATGGCGCAATAACGGATAAAGCAGATGTCCGGCATACGGTTGTCCCCCACTTGGCGTGTATGTTCCGGGGCCGAGAGCCATGGAAGGGACCAATCCGGTGAACAAGAAGCTCGCGGCCGCGGTGTCCGGCGGTGCGGTACTGGTGATGGCGCTGTCGGGATGCGGCAGCAGCGACGACGGCAACGAGAAGCTGGACTCGTGGGCCAAGCAGGTCTGTGACGCGGTGAAGCCGCAGGCGAGGAAGATCGAGGCGGCCAACGCCGCGATCCAGAAGGAGACGTCGGACAACAGCACGCCCAAGGCGGTCCAGTCGACCGACTCGCAGGCGTTCCAGGACATGTCCGACGCCTACAAGGCGATCGGCGCCGCCGTGAAGAAGGCCGGGGCGCCGAATGTCGACGGTGGCGAGAAGAAGCAGACCGACGCGGTCAAGGAACTCGACGACATCTCCTCGGCGTACGCCGATCTGCGCAAGCAGGTCGACGGGCTCGACACCAAGGACCAGGCGAAGTTCGCCGACGGCCTCAAGGATGTCGCCACCGAACTCGACAAGCTGAGCCAGAGCGGTAACGACGCGCTGAAGAAGCTCGAGGAGGGTGACGTGGGCCAGGCCATGGCCCAGCAGGCGAGCTGCAAGAGCGCGTCCGGCTCTCCCGAGGTCACCAAGGGCTGACCCGGCCGAACGGCCCCGCCCCGCGGTGTCGGCGGCGGGGCCGGTTTCCCGTGCCCGGGAGTGGCGCTGACGGTCAGCCGGGCATGGGGGTGGCTCCCGCGTTTTCCGTGCTCGGGGTGGGCTGACGGTCGACCGTGTCCGGGGCGGCTCTGACGGTGCTGGGCCCGTGTGGGTGGCTTCGCGGCGCGGTGCGCGGAGCCCGCGGTGCCTGGGGTGATGGCGGCCTTGGCGGAGCCCGGTGTGCGTGATGGGTGATGGGTGCTGGGTGCGCGGGGGTGGTGGCGGGCGTGCGGTGCCCGGTCGCGCCGTCGTCGCGCCCTGCGGGTCACAATGGGGTGGTGAGCCACACCAGCCTGTCACCGTTGCCCTCGTCCGACCGTCCCGACGTCGCCGCGCGGCTGCGGGACGCCCTGCTCGGCGCGTCCTACACCGCCGACGGGATGCTTGATCTGCTCGGCGCCCCCGCGTACGCGGCGCTGGCGCGCAGCGAGACCGTGCCCGCGCTCCGGGCGACCCGCGGGGACACCCCGCTGGAGACCCTCGTACGCCTGTTCCTGCTGCAGCAGCCTGTGCAGCACGCGCGCGTGGCGGACGTGCTGCCCGTCGCCGACTGCCTGGACGGCGGATGGCTGACCTCGGTGGGCGGGGACGAGGTCGCCGCGACCGTGGACATCAGGCCGTACGGCGGGACGGACGGCGAGGACTGGTTCATCGTGTCCGACCTCGGGTGCGCGGTCGGCGGGGCCGGCGGCATCGGCAGCCGGGAGGAAGGTGTCGTCCTCGGCGTCGGCGGGGCGTCCACGACGCTCGCCGGCATCACCGTGCGCACGCCCGTTGCCTCCGCGCTCGACCTCGGTACCGGCTCCGGGATCCAGGCGCTGCACACCGCCCAGCACGCGACGCGCGTGACGGCGACCGACGTCAACCCCCGCGCGCTGCACATCACCGCACTCACCCTGGCGCTCTCCGGTGCCCCGGCGGCCGATCTGCGGGAGGGCTCCCTCTTCGAGCCCGTCGCCGACGAGAAGTACGACCTGATCGTGTCGAACCCGCCCTTCGTGATCTCACCTGGCGCCCGGCTCACGTACCGGGACGGCGGGATGGACGGGGACGATCTCTGCCGCACGCTCGTTCAGCAGGCGGGGGAGCGGCTGAACGAAGGGGGGTACGCGCAGTTTCTCGCCAACTGGCAGCACGTGGAGGGGGAGGACTGGCAGGACCGGCTCCGCTCGTGGGTGCCGCGCGGCTGCGACGCGTGGATCGTGCAGCGCGAGGTGCAGGACGTCATGCAGTACGCGGAGTTGTGGCTGCGGGACGCGGGCGACCACCGCAGCGACCCTGCCGAGTACCAGACGCGGTACGACGCCTGGCTCGACGAGTTCGAGGCGCGCAAGGTGAGGGCCGTCGGCTTCGGCTGGATCAGCCTGCGCAGGACCGGCGCCGCGGAGCCTTCGGTCACGGTCGAGGAATGGCCGCATTCGGTCGAACAGCCGCTCGGTGACGCCGTGCGCGCGCACTTCGACCGCGTCGGCTACCTGCGGGAGCACGACGACGCGGCCCTGCTTTCCGGCCACTTCAGGCTCGTGGCCGAGGTCGTCCAGGAGCAGGTCGGACTGCCCGGTGCCGAGGACCCCGAGCACGTGGTGCTGCGTCAGCACCGCGGAATGCGCCGGGCGACCAAGGTGGACACCGTCGGCGCGGGCTTCGCGGGCGTCTGCGACGGCACGCTGAGCGCGGGGCGGATTCTGGACGCCATCGCGCAACTCATCGGCGAGGACCCCGTCCTGCTGCGCGACCGCACACCCGAGCAGATCCGGTTGCTGGTGGAACAGGGGTTCATCGAGCCGGTGAGGTGACACCGCGCGGCTCTTCGCCTGGCCCCTGGGCCGGCGGCTCGCTCGGCGCCGACGGGGCTTCGGCTCGCGTGAGCCCCACCGGCCACTCCCTCAGCCGGCTCCCTGAGCCGGACATTCCCTGAGCCGGAGACTCCCTGAGCCGGAGACTCCCTGAGCCGGAGACTCCCTGATCTGGTGGATCCCTCGGCCTGCGGCTCTCTCGGCGTGCGGACGCTTCGAACGGCGGCGGGCCTCGGCCGGCGGTGTCTGCGCCTGACCGGGGCCGCGTCCGACGGGCGCTCCCCGAGGTCGGCCGTTCCGCGTTCACCGTGGGTTCGTCCGGCCGCTTCCCTGACGTGCCAGTCTCCGCACCCTGGGACGGCGGGACGGAAGGGTGGAGCCATGGAAAGCGGGCCGGCGATCTTCGCGGGATCGGCGTTCACCCTGTTCGGAGGGGCACTGCTGGCGTGGACCGCGATGCGGCTGCGGCACCGCCTGCCCGTCGCCCTCGGTGTGAACCCCGTCGCATCGGCGACGCTCGCGGGCCTCGCCTCGGCAGGCGCCCTGGTGCTCGCCGCTTGGTGCTTCACGCGCGCGTAGGGAGGGGTTCGCCGGTCTCCGGACGGACGGCGTCCGGTAATTGAGGGGTCACGCTCCGGATGGGGGTGAAACAGCCGGTGGCCACTCCGGGCGGCAGGAATGGCGGTAGTCGGGTTACCGTTCGAGTGGCCGTTGCGGGCTTTTCCCGTTTGACACGGGGGCGGGATGTACCGTCACACTCCGCAGCGTCAGCACGACACGACCCCCGGGAGCAAGACCTGGGGAGACCCCCCTCGTCGATCCGGAGAGAAGAGCGAAGTTGTCCCCGACCAGCGACACCGCACACGGCGGCCGCCGACTCGTCATCGTCGAGTCGCCTGCCAAGGCGAAGACGATCAAGGGCTACCTCGGCCCCGGCTACGTCGTCGAAGCGAGCGTCGGGCACATCCGCGACCTCCCGAACGGCGCCGCAGAGGTGCCCGACAAGTACACCGGCGAGGTGCGCCGCCTCGGCGTCGACGTCGAACACGACTTCCAGCCGATCTACGTCGTCAACGCTGACAAGAAGGCCCAGGTCAAGAAGCTCAAGGACCTGCTGAAGGACTCCGACGAACTCTTCCTCGCCACCGATGAGGACCGCGAGGGCGAAGCCATCGCGTGGCACCTCCTCGAGGTCCTGAAGCCCAAGGTCCCCGTCCACCGGATGGTCTTCCACGAGATCACCAAGGACGCCATCCGCGCCGCCGTCGCCAATCCGCGCGAGCTCAACAAGCGCATGGTCGACGCCCAGGAGACCCGCCGCATCCTCGACCGCCTCTACGGCTACGAGGTCTCGCCGGTCCTGTGGAAGAAGGTCATGCCGCGCCTGTCGGCCGGCCGTGTCCAGTCCGTGGCGACCCGCCTCGTCGTCGAGCGTGAGCGTGAGCGCATCGCCTTCCGCTCCGCCGAGTACTGGGACCTCACCGGCACCTTCGGCACGGGCCGCGCGGGTGACGCGTCGGACCCGTCGTCGCTGGTCGCCAGGCTGACGGCGGTCGACGGCAAGCGCGTCGCCCAGGGCCGCGACTTCGACTCCCTCGGGCAGATCAAGAGCCCGAACACGCTCCACCTGGACGAGACGAACGCCCGCGCGCTCGCCGCCGCCCTCGGGGACACCGCCTTCGCGGTCCGCTCGGTCGAGTCCAAGCCGTACCGCCGCTCGCCGTACGCCCCGTTCCGTACGACGACGCTCCAGCAGGAGGCCTCGCGCAAGCTCGGCTTCGGCGCGAAGGCCACCATGCAGGTGGCGCAGAAGCTGTACGAGAACGGCTTCATCACCTACATGCGTACGGACTCCACCACGCTGTCGGACACGGCGGTCGGCGCCGCCCGTGCCCAGGTCACGCAGCTGTACGGGGCCGACTACCTGCCTGCCCAGCCGCGTACGTACGCCGGGAAGGTCAAGAACGCGCAGGAGGCGCACGAGGCGATCCGCCCCTCGGGTGATCGTTTCCGCACCCCGGCCGAGACGGGTCTGACCGGCGACCAGTTCAAGCTGTACGAGCTGATCTGGAAGCGGACCGTCGCCTCACAGATGAAGGACGCGGTCGGCAACTCCGTCACCGTCAAGATCGCGGGCCGGGCCTCCGACGGCCGCGACGCCGAGTTCAGCGCGTCCGGCAAGACGATCACCTTCCACGGCTTCCTCAAGGCGTACGTCGAAGGCGCCGACGACCCGAACGCCGAGCTGGACGACCGCGAACGCCGGCTGCCCCAGGTGAGCGAGGGCGACCCGCTGTCCGCCGAGGAGATCTCGGTCGACGGCCACGCCACCAAGCCCCCGGCCCGCTACACCGAGGCCAGCCTGGTCAAGGAGCTGGAGGAGCGCGAGATCGGCCGCCCGTCGACGTACGCGTCGATCATCGGCACGATCCTCGACCGCGGATACGTCTTCAAGAAGGGCACGGCTCTCGTCCCGTCCTTCCTCTCCTTCGCCGTGGTCAACCTCCTGGAGAAGCACTTCGGGCGGCTCGTCGACTACGACTTCACCGCCAAGATGGAGGACGACCTCGACCGCATCGCGCGGGGCGAGGCGCAGTCCGTGCCGTGGCTGAAGCGGTTCTACTTCGGCGAGGGCGAGGCGAGCGGCGCCGCCGAGGCGGGCAACGGCGACGGCGACCACCTCGGCGGTCTCAAGGAACTCGTCACCGACCTGGGTGCCATCGACGCCCGCGAGGTGTCGTCCTTCCCGGTGGGCAACGACATCGTGCTGCGCGTCGGCCGCTACGGCCCCTACGTCGAGCGCGGCGAGAAGGACTCCGAGAACCACCAGCGCGCGGACGTCCCCGAGGACCTCGCCCCGGACGAACTCGACGTCGCGTACGCGGAGGAGCTGCTGGCCAAGCCCAGCGGCGACTTCGAGCTCGGCGCCGACCCGGCGACCGGCCACCAGATCATCGCCAGGGACGGCCGTTACGGCCCGTACGTCACCGAGGTGCTCCCCGAGGGCACCCCGAAGACCGGCAAGAACGCCGTCAAGCCGCGTACGGCGTCGCTGTTCAAGACGATGTCGCCCGACACGGTGACGCTCGACGACGCACTCAGGCTGATGTCGCTGCCGCGGGTCGTCGGCAAGGACGCCGAGGGCGTGGAGATCACCGCGCAGAACGGCCGCTACGGGCCGTATCTGAAGAAGGGCACGGACTCGCGGTCGCTGACCGCCGAGGAGCAGCTCTTCACCATCACGCTGGAGGAGGCGCTCGCGATCTACGCGCAGCCCAAGCAGCGTGGACGCGCCGCCGCCAAGCCGCCGCTGAAGGAGCTGGGCGAGGACCCGGTCAGCCAGAAGCCGGTCGTGGTCAAGGACGGTCGCTTCGGCCCGTACGTCACCGACGGCGAGACCAACGCGACCCTGCGGTCCGGCGACAGCGTCGAGGAGATCACCCCGGAGCGCGGCTTCGAACTGCTCGCCGAGAAGCGCGCCAAGGGCCCGGTCAAGAAGACCGCGAAGAAGGCACCGGCCAAGAAGGCGGCCACCAAGAAGGCCCCGGCCAAGAAGACGGCCGCGAAGAAGACGACGGCGTCGAAGGCACCCGCCAAGAAGGCACCCGCGAAGAAGGCCGCCGCCGAGAAGACGACCGCCTCGGAGAGCTGACTTCCGCGGAGGACTTCCGGGGAGTCTCTCCAAAGGCCGCCTCTGCTGAGCGCCTTTTCCGGAGGTCCGCACGGATCCCTCAGGGCGGCTCCCCGCCGCCCACGCGGGCTCTCTTCTGCCCGCCTCGCGCGCCCCCACACCTCCAGATGTGGGGGCGCTCGTATGTTCGGCCGCCCCTTCGGGGAGCCGGTTCCCTCCGGATAGGCTGTCAGGATGACGCGAGCCGAGCAGCCAACGGCCCACCACCGGGCCCCCGACGACGCCCTGGTCGCAGATTCCCGGGAGCGTGCCGTCCGCGCACTCCTGCGCCGACCGCAGTTGAAACGCCTGTGGAGTGCGCAGCTGGTGGGCGGAGTCGGTGATGCCCTGGCCCTGCTGGTCCTGGTCCTCCTCGTCCTCCAGGCGGCCATCGCCGATGGCTCCTTCGGCGGCGGCTATCGCGGGGTGAGCCTCGCCGTGGCGGCCGTCTTCGGGGCCCGCGTCCTCGCGACGCTGCTCTTCGGCGCGGTACTCCTCGGCCCGCTCAGCTCCCTGACCTCCCAGGAGGGACCGCTCGACCGCCGCTGGACCATGATCGGGGCGGACGCCGTACGCGCCGCCCTCCTGATCGTCGCGCCGCTGTGGATCGACTGGACTCCGGACGACGCGCCGGCCGTCCTCCTGGTGACCGCCTTCGTGGCCGGCGTCGCCGAGCGCTTCTGGACCGTGTGCCGCGAGAGCGCGGCGCCCGCGCTGCTGCCCGCGCCGCCCCTGGAGGGCGCGACGGTGCGCCCGCTGCCGGACCACATGGACGCACTGCGGCGCCTGTCGCTGCGTACGGCCTTCGTGTCGGTGCCGCTCGCGGCCGCCGCACTCGTCGTCGTGTCGCTGCTGAACAACCTGCTGGGCGCCGGGCTCGACTGGTTCGAGCAGCACCAGGCGGCCCTCGCCTCGTACGTCGCCGCCGGTCTGTTCGCCGCCTCCCTCACCGTGCTCACCTCCCTGGAACTGCCCGGCACGCGCACCCCCCGCGCCCGTTCGCCCCTGGAGGGGCTGCGGCGTCCCAAGACCGGCACGGCCGTCGACAAGGGCCGTACGGGGGCCATACCGCTGCTCGTGCCGGCCTGCGCCGCCGTCGCCGGGGCCGTCGCGGCCGCCGTCGCCGTCTTCGTGCTGCACGCCAAGGACCTCGGCGGCGGCCCGGTGACGTACGGACTGCTGGTGCTCGTGCTGACCGGCGGTGTCGTGATCGGCATCCGTACGGCGCCGTCCCTGCTGCCCTCGCTGTCGCGGCGCCGGCTGCTCGCGCTGGCCATCGCCTTCACCGGCGTCGCCCTGCTCACCGCCGGACTCGTCCCGGACGTCACGACGGTGCTGCTGATAGTCGGTCTCGCGGGGATCGGCGCGGGTGTCGCCGCCAACACCGGGCACACGCTGCTCGACCAGGAGACCGAGGAGTACCGCCGACCGCGAACGACCGAGCACCTGCACGCGGTCGTGCGCGTGTTCGTGGCGCTGGGTGTGCTGGTGGCGCCCCTGGTCGCCGCCGCCATCGGTCCGCACCGGCTGGAGAACGGCAAGTTCGTCTTCGCGCACGGCGGTGCCGCCTTCACGCTGATGCTCGTCGGCGCGCTGCTGCTGCCGGTGGCCGCGCTGGTGCTCGCCAAGATCGACGACCGGTCCGGAGTGCCGCTGCGGCACGACCTGCGGGACGCGCTGCGCGGTGGCGACGACCCGGAGCAGGCGCCCGCCGCAGCCGGCTTCTTCATCGCCCTGGAGGGCGGCGACGGGGCCGGCAAGTCCACGCAGGCCGAGGCCCTCGCGGACTGGATCCGTGCCAAGGGACACGAGGTCGTGGTCACCCGCGAGCCCGGGGCGACGCCGGTCGGGAAGCGGCTGCGGTCGATCCTGCTCGACGTGTCCTCGGCCGGCCTCTCCAACCGCGCGGAGGCCCTGCTCTACGCGGCCGACCGCGCGGAGCACGTGGACACGGTGGTGCGCCCCGCGCTCGAACGCGGCGCCATCGTCATCTCGGACCGCTACATCGACTCCTCCGTGGCCTACCAGGGAGCCGGCCGCGACCTGTCGCCGACCGAGATCGCGCGGATCTCGCGGTGGGCGACCGACGGTCTCGTGCCGCATCTGACGGTACTGCTGGACGTGTCTCCGGAGACGGCCCGTGAGCGGTTCACGGAGGCGCCCGACCGCCTGGAGTCCGAGCCGGCCGAGTTCCACGCGCGCGTGCGGGCCGGTTTCCTCACCCTCGCCGCCGCCGACCCGGGGCGTTACCTGATCGTCGACGCGGGCCAGGAGCCCGAGGCGGTCACCACCGTCGTCCGGCACCGGCTCGACATGATGCTGCCCCTCTCCGAGGCCGAGGTGAAGGCCCAGGAGGAGGCGCGCAGGGCGGCCGAGGCGGAGGCCCGGCGCAAGGCGGAGGAAGAGGCGCGCCGCAAGGCCGAGGAGGAGCGTCTGGAGCGCGAGCGCCAGGAGCAGCTCGCCAAGCTGCGTGCCGAGGAGGAGGAGCGCAAGCAGCGCGAGCTGGAGGAGGCTCAGCGCCGCGAGGCCGAGCGCCAGGCCGAGGAGGCCCGGCAGCGCGCCGAGGAGGCCCGCCGCCGTGCCGAGGAGGAGCGCGTCCGCAAGCTCGCCGAGGAGCAGGCGCGAGCCGCCGAGGAGGAGCGCAGGCGCAGGCAGGCCGAGGAGGAGGCGCGGCTGCGTGCCGAGGCCGAGGCCCGGCGCCTGGAGAAGCAGCGCAAGGCGGAGGAGGCGTTGCTGCGGGCGGAACAGGCGCGACGGGCGGCGGCGGAGGCCGCCGCTGCTTCGGCGGCCGCCGTGACCGCGGCCGGGGCGCTGGGGGCGGGGCCCTCGGGCGCCGGTACCGCGCCTTCGGCGCCCGCTTCGACGCCTTCGACGCCTCCCGCGCCGGCTGCGGATAGCCGGCCGACCGTGCCGACGCCGATCGTGACACCTAAGAACGCGACGGGCGGTCCGGCGGACGAGACGGCGGTACTGCCGCCCGTGCGGGACCTGGGGGAGGGCCTCGGGTCCGGAACCGCCGGTTCTGCGGCCTCCGGTTCCGGGAGCACCGGTTCCAGGACCTCCGGGTCCGGGAGCGGTTCCCGTGGGGACGGCGGTTCCCGCGGGGACGGCGAGGAGACGGCCACGCTGCCGAAGCCGCCGGTCCCGCCGACGGCGGCCGGCGAAACGGCGGTGCTGCCGCCGGTTCCTTCGACGGCGGCGGACGAGACGGCCGTGCTGCCCCCGGTGACGCCTGGTGCGGCGGACGAGACGGCCGTGCTGCCCCCGGTGCGTGCGGACCGTCCTGCCGACGAGACGGAGGTGCTGCCGCCCGTACGTGACGCGGGCGAGCCTCCGGCACGCGGCAGGGCAACGGGCGGGTCGACCGACCG
Organism: Streptomyces sp. NPDC005551; assembly: GCF_042871785.1. Classification (NCBI taxonomy): domain Bacteria; kingdom Bacillati; phylum Actinomycetota; class Actinomycetes; order Kitasatosporales; family Streptomycetaceae; genus Streptomyces; species Streptomyces sp. NPDC005551. The sequence continues at coordinate 573,991 of NZ_JBIAJE010000004.1, forward strand.
TGTGCCGCCGGGTTTCTTCCGTGACGAGCGCCCGGCGGGCGACGAACGCCCGCGGCCCGAGGGCAGGGACGCGAGCGAGGGGGGCAACGAGCGCACGCGCGAACTGCCACAGGTCGACGAGACGGGCACCCCGCGCCGGCGCCGCTCGGACTGGGCGGAGGAGACTCCGCTGGACGACCTCCCGAGCCTGGCGGACGAGCTGCTCGGCCCGCGCGAGGACGACGACCGGGACGAGGGGCGCGGCAGGGGCGGACGGCGTCGCTGAGCCGATCCGGCACCGGCACCGGAACCCGCGTCGACGGGCGGCACCGGCACCGGAACCCGCGTCGACGGGCGGCACCGGCACCGGAACCCGCGTCGACGGGCGGCACCGGCACCGGAACCCGCGTCGACGGGCGGC
>NZ_JBIAJE010000004.1:574487-680054 GCF_042871785.1 Streptomyces sp. NPDC005551
GGCACCGGCAGAGCGGCGGCTTCGGCAGCCACGCCGACGAGCCGAGTGCCGCCGAATCGTGGTGGGGGCGGGGTGCCCGGACCGGGCGCCCCGCCCCTGGCGTTGTCGGGGCCGGCGGACCGCGTCCGGCGGTCGATCCCCGGCGCCCGGCGGGATTGTCAGAGCCCTCCCGCACAATGGGACGCGGTAGGGCGAAGTGCGACGGAAGGGCGGTGCCCCATGCCCGTGTGGGACGACCTGGTGGGCCAGGAGAAGGTGAGCGCGCAGCTCGCCGGTGCCGCCCGTGACGCCGACGCGCTAGTGACGGCGATCGCCACGGACACCGCGCCCCCCGAGGCGACGAAGATGACGCACGCCTGGCTGTTCACGGGCCCGCCCGGCTCGGGCCGTTCCACGGCCGCGCGGGCGTTCGCCGCCGCGCTCCAGTGCGTGAGCCCCGACCGGGCCCTCGGCGGAGTCCCCGGCTGCGGGTTCTGCGACGGCTGTCATACGAGCCTGGTGGGCACGCACGCCGACGTGCAGATCGTCCGCACCGACCTGCTCTCCATCGGCGTGAAGGAGACACGCGACCTGGTCCGCCGCGCCCAGATGTCCCCGGCGACGGGCCGCTGGCAGGTCATCGTCCTGGAAGACGCCGACCGCCTCACGGAGGGCGCGGGCAACGTCATCCTGAAAGCGGTCGAGGAGCCGGCGCCCCGCACGGTCTGGCTTCTGTGCGCCCCCTCCATCGAGGACGTCCTGCCCACCATCCGCTCCCGCTGCCGCCTCCTCACCCTGCGCACCCCGCCGGTGGACGCGGTCGCCGACATCCTCGTACGCCGCGACGGCATCGAGCCGGCGGTCGCCGCAGCCGTCGCCCGCGCCACCCAGGGCCACATCGGCCGGGCCCGCCGGCTGGCCACGGACGAGAGGGCCCGCGCGCGCCGCGCCGCCGTCCTCAAGCTCCCGCTGCGCATCGACGACATCGGCGGCTGCCTCAGAGCGGCCCAGGAGCTGATCGACACAGCGGCGGAGGACGCCAAGCAGCTCGCCGAAGAGGTCGACGTGAAGGAGACCGACGACCTGAAGACGGCCCTCGGCGCGAGCCAGGGCGGTCGGATGCCGCGCGGCACAGCGGGCGTCATGAAGGACCTGGAGGACAGGCAGAAGCGCCGGAGAACGCGCACGCAGCGCGACAGCCTCGACCTCGCCCTGATCGACCTCACCGGGTTCTACCGCGACGTGCTCGCCCTGCAGCTGGGGTCCGGCGTGGCCATCGCCAACGCCGAGGTGCAGGACAGCCTGGAGCGCATAGCGCGCGGCAGCTCCCCGGAGGCCACGCTCCGCCGTATCGACGCCATCGCCGCGTGCCGCGAGGCCCTCGACCGCAACGTGGCCCCGCTGCTCGCGGTGGAGGCGATGACGGTGACGCTCAGAGCGGGTTGACGGCTGCCCCGGCTTCGAGGGGGATTTGGGCAGCACCGCAAGGACGAACCCGTTGACCCGGTCACTCGTACGTGCCGGATTCGCCACCGATGGTGACCAAGTGGTTGCGCAAGGTTACGCTCGCGGGATGCACATCAGGCGCTCCCTGCGGCCGTCGTGGTCTCTCCGGCCCGCCCGGGCCCTCCGTCCCCAGTCACCCCGCCGTGTCCGGACGGCGGGACTGCCGCGTCCTCCGCGCGCAGTCGGCATGCTGCTCGCCGCCGCGGCACTCCTGGTGTCCGCCTGCTCCCCGGGCAGTTCGACGACGGCATCCACGGTGTCGACGGCGGATGCCGCCCTGGCCGCGCTGCCCCGGGCCACGCCGTCGGCGCTCTCCCCGTACTACGAGCAGAAGCTGACCTGGCGCCCGTGCGGTGTCCCCGGCTTCGAGTGCGCCACGATGAAGGCACCGCTCGACTACGCGAAGCCGGCGTCGGGCACCGTCAAGCTGGCCGTGGCCCGCAAGAAGGCCACGGGCCCGGGCAAGCGCATCGGCTCGCTGCTGGTCAACCCGGGCGGACCGGGCGGTTCGGCCATCGGCTACCTGCAGTCGTACGCGGGCATCGGCTACCCGGCCGAGGTCCGGGCGCGCTACGACATGGTGGCGGTCGACCCGCGGGGCGTGGCACGCAGCGAACCCGTCGAATGCCTCACCGGCCCCCGCATGGACGCGTACACGCGGACGGACGTCACCCCGGACGACGAGAAGGAGAAGGGAGAACTGGTCGCCGCCCACAAGGAGTTCACCGAGGGCTGCGGCCGGGACTCGCCCCGTCTGCTGCGGCATGTGTCGACGGTCGAGGCGGCCCGCGACATGGACGTGCTGCGCGCCGTGCTCGGCGATTCGAAGCTGCACTACGTGGGAGCCTCGTACGGGACGTTCCTGGGGGCGACGTACGCGGGGCTGTACCCGGGCCGGGTGGGCAGGCTGGTGCTGGACGGCGCGATGGACCCCTCGCTGTCCGCCCGCAGGCTGAACGAGGACCAGACGGCGGGCTTCGAGACGGCGTTCCAGGCTTTCGCGAAGGACTGCGTGGGACAGAGTGACTGCCCGCTCGGCGGAGCGGGCACGAGCGCGGCCGAGGCGGGCAGGAACCTGCGGGCGTTCTTCGACGGGCTCGACAGGGCACCCGTCCCGGTGGGCGACGCGGACGGCCGGAAGCTCGGAGAGGCGCTGGCCACCACGGGCGTGATCGCGGCGATGTACGACGAGACGGCCTGGCCGCAGCTGCGCGAGGCGCTCACGTCGGCGATGAAGGACAAGGACGGGGCGGGTCTGCTCGTCCTCGCGGACAGCTATTACGAGCGCGATGAGAACGGCAAGTACACGAACCTGATGTTCGCCAACGCGGCGGTGAACTGCGTGGACCTGCCGGCGGCCTTCTCGGGCCCCGACGAGGTGGAGAAGGCGCTCCCGGCCTTCGAGAAGGCGTCCCCGGTGTTCGGTGAGGGCCTGGCCTGGACCTCCTTGAACTGCGCGTACTGGCCGGTCCGGCCCACCGGGGAGCCGCACCGCATCGAGGCGAAGGGCGCCGCCCCGATCCTCGTGGTCGGCACGACCCGCGACCCGGCCACCCCCTACGCCTGGGCCGAGGCCCTCGCCGACCAGCTCGCGTCCGGGACGCTGCTCACCTACGACGGCGACGGCCATACCGCGTACGGCCGCGGCAGCGCCTGCATCGACTCCGCGATCAACCGCTACCTCCTCCAGGGCGCCGCCCCCGGCAAGGGGAAGCGCTGCTCGTGACCCCGCCGCACGCCCCGGTGTCCCGGGCCCCGGGGCGTGTGCGGAGCACCCTGCGAAACTGTGTAGACTTACCGACGTTGCTGATCGCACCATGGTGCGGACAGCGCGCCGCCTTAGCTCAGATGGCCAGAGCAACGCACTCGTAATGCGTAGGTCTCGGGTTCGAATCCCGAAGGCGGCTCTGCGAAGCCTCAGGACTCACTCGCCGTGACCTGGGGCTTCTGCTTTTACCGGATACGGCGGCGCCGCCGCGCGCGGGCCGCGCGACGGTCCCCAGTCTCAGCTCCAGTCTCAATCGCGGACTCGGACCGTAGCGCCGGGGCGGGCAGGAAAACGTCTCCCATCCGGCGCATGGCGTCCTTGGAGAGGTGCGAGCGGCCCCTGACGTAGCGGCGCGGCTGACTGATCTGGGTGTGCCGCAGGATCTCCTGATGGTGGGCATGCCCCCGCCCAGCTCGTTCAGGATCGTGCCGACCGTATGGCGGCTCCCGTCGCAGAGGCGACGGTCGGCGATGCCCGCCTCCGCAAGGAGCTCCTCGAACACCTCCCAGTCGTCGCCTGGGTCGATGGGGCGTCCGTCGGGTCGGGTGAGTACGGCTTGGTGCTCCTGCCGGAGTTCGCCGGCCGCCTCGCGCAGTTCGTCCTGCTGCGCCTGGTGCGCGAGCGGGTAGGGGATGAACGCGGGCGGGAGCGGCACGGTATTCGTGCTCTTCTCGGTCCTGGGCCGGGTGAAGACCAGACCGCCGCCCTTGCGCTCGGGGCAGATGCCCGCGTGCCGCTGGAGCTGCCACCGGGGGTGGAACAGCCCCGCTTCAAGGTCGGCGTACGGCCGGCGGAGTCCCAAAGTTTCGCCCTGCCGGAACCCCGTCCGAGCGGAGGCCTGAGAGAGTGACGATCCGTCAATTTCCGGCAAACGGGACTCTTTTGGCAGTGCGGCTCGCTCAAGGTTCATTGCGATGGCCGTGATTGTGCTCATGCCTTTATCGCACGTCAGGAACCGTTCCCGTCCGGTAGGTTTTGGCATGCTCACCCGGCCGGTTGACCTCCGGCGACGGGTGGCACTCAGGGGGTAGGGGACCAACACTCGGACTTCGTCTGGCCCGTGCGGCCGAGGCGTTCTCTGACGTGCCCGGCGGCAGCAGTGCAAGTGTGGCCCGCAGTGCCGACGACCTGCCCCCTGCCGTGTGGCACATCGACCCCCTGGAGAAACGTTCATGCGCAAGTTGCTTGCCGCCTCCCCTCTCGTCACCACTGTCGTAGCGGCTGTGCTCTCCTTGGGCGTCGCTGCGCCCGCGCAGGCGGCGAACGGGTGGAATGCGACCGTGCAGTGCACCAAGTGGCGCATCTCGGACAGCTCCGGCCATGGGTATTTCAACGGGCACGGCTGGGCCAGGACGCAGCCGGACGCCTGGAAGGCGGCCATCAAGGACGCCAACGACCAGATGCCCCAGGGCTACCGTGCGAAGCACTGCACCAAGAAGACGATCGTGAGGGGCTGATGCAATGAGGACGCGCAGCCTGAGCTTCGGCCTGTACGCCGACGAGCAGGGGCTGGCATGGGCCAGACAGCTTGTCGAGGAGGCCGTGGGTTCCCACAGCGCCCAGATCGTCAGGGAGACCGTCGCGCACACGGTCTTCGGGAGCGAACTGACGACTGCCGACGTGTATGAATTTCTGGCGGAACAGTGGGCCTGTGAGCATCCTGGCCAGAGCAGCGGTGCGCGACAGCCGGTTGAGCTGTGCGTCTATTTGGTGTGCTCCTTGAGGACATGGCGGGCAATCCGTAAGGCCGTGATCAAGGCTTTGTGCCCGGAGGGCATGGCGCCTCACATCTGTCGTGTTCCATGGATCGCTTCCTAGCTGGTTCTCTTGCGCGCCAATTCGGCGGCAGAACCTCAGTGGCTGAACCGCCGCACATCACACGAAAGTCCGGCTGCTTTTCCCGGAAAGAGTCGGTACGGTTAATTCCGAAAGGTCCTGTCTGCGCTGTCAGGAGCTTGACGGAAGGCATGGTTCAGGTCTCATGAAAATGAATGAATCATGCCTGTGGTGCACCCTAGGATCAACATGCCAGTCGTATCGCAAATGAAAGAGTCAATCATGAATATGAGAAACGGGCTCAAGGTCGCTGCTGCGGCCGGTGCCATAATTGTCGCCGCTGCCGCTCCTGCGCTGGCCGTCACGGAAGACGCCGGCGGCGGTAGGTGGAGCCATGCCGTGGGTGGTGATTACGTGTACTCGAACTACTACCACAAGGACAATTATCACGCGTCGTCCGTCGAAGGAAGGTACTGGGCGAAGAGCGGCTGCACCAAGGAAAAGGTCTGGTCCAAGGCCTCGGCGGAGAAGGCTTACACGGTCAGCAAGGCGTACTACGACCCCGCGTGCTGACACCTGGCGTGCACGGCTCTGAATCCTGAGTCGCCGCCCCTGGCTGCGGGGCATTTACTTCCGCCCCGCAGCCAGGTTTTTCCAGTCAATTCTTATGAGATGCGCGCTCCCGAGTGCCCGAACCTAGGTAACCGATGCTCCACCGAGGTATCAAGTTCGTCCATGCCGCCGTGTTGGCCTTCTCGGCGATGATGTCCTTTCTGTTCGTGCGGGGGCTGGACGAGCAGTTGGTGCTGGGTAGTTCGGCTCAGGTCTGGGTGTCCGAATCCGACGATTCGGCGAGTGGAGCTCAGGTTGCCCGTGCGATCGCCGCGTTCTCGGATGACCACGGGGTCGCAGTGGCTCGCGAGCTGCCCGACGTGAAGAATCCCGACGGCCTCCGGCACCTGTATCTGGCGTCGGGGAACCCGAACTCCGATGCGGCGTCATGGCTGAACGACGGCTACCCGGCGTTCAGCAGGCATGTCACTACTGACGTGCACCCGATCGTCGAGATCGGACAGCGTGACCCACGGGGCTTCTACTACGTCTTCGGATCGCCCAGGGCCGCGGATGCGCTGGTGGCTGAGCTCGCCGATCTCGGCCTGCGCGCAAGCGTGCAGCACCCCCTCGCGTACAGCGAGCTGGCCCTTCTCTTCTCGGGTGACGATCTGCTCTGGTCCTTCTGGGTGGTCGCTCTCGCCGCGGTGACGATGACTGGCGCAGGTGTGCTGCTGAGCGCGAAGACCTATGGGGTACTACGCCTGCAGGGCAAGTCCTTCATGGGCCTGCTTGCTCGTGATCTCAAGCAGCTGGCGATGTTCTGGTCCCTGGCAGCCGGCACTGTGGCGGCTGCTGTACTGGTCTTCCTCGGCCTCTACAACGGTCTCGCTTGGCTCGGCCTGTTCGCTCTGGTGGCCGCGTGCCTCGCCGGCATGCTCGTCCTGTTGGTGCTGGCAGCCCATGCCGCCGCGCTCGGCCTCACCTTCAAGGTCGAGGTACTGCGAGCCCTCAAGGGCGAGCTGCCTGCCAGGGCGGCGTTTGTCTCTGCGTACCTGGTGCGCGTTCCCGCGGTGCTGCTCGCCCTTGGCTTCGCCATGGACGTCACCCTGGCGAGCCAGCACGTGATGGTGCGTCAGGACAACCAGGACACCTACGCCACAGCGGGTGATGCCGTCACCATCCGCCTCAACGGGAGCTGGGGGGGCGATTCGAGGACGGTGGTCACGCACGTGGGCCGGTGGCTGCGCCAGGCCGACGCGGCAGGCGAGATCATTGTTGCCGGGCGCAAGGATCTTCAGAACGTCTCCTCGAACACCCGCCTGCCACAGGGCGAGATGCTCATCGTCAACGAGACCTTCCTCGGCAAACAGTCGGTCCTTGACCTGAAGGGACGGCGGTACTCCCCCCTGCCGCGCAACCGAGGAGCCGATTCGGTGCGGCTGGTCATCCCCGAATCTCTTGTCCGCCACGCATCGGACATCAGGGCAACGATCCCTGACGTATTCGGCAGACTGGAACCGGATGTCCGTCGGCGTCTCAAGGTGGAGACACTCCAGGCGAAGGGCGGGCAGCGTGTCTTCGGCTACAACTCCGGCGATCGAAGCCCCAATGGCGCCTACACTCCGGACGATGACCGGTCTCTGGTGCGCGACCCGGTCCTTGTCGTGGTCCCTAATGGTTCGAATTTCCTCACCAATGATGCCTACACCACGTTCGCCACTCAGGACGGGATTGTCTTTCCTGATCCCGGCGACGTCCTAAAACCCCTTGCGGCAAACGAGCACGGACTGCAGACCTATGTAGCAGCAGTAAATCCAGTGGGCCAGAACGCGGCATTGAGGCTGAGGGAAGCCGTCAACGACTTCCGGCTACTGCTCTTCAACCTCATCGCAGCCGTGGCCGTGCTCCTCATCACCGGGGTCGGCGTCTGTATGATCCACTCGCGCAAGCATGCCCAGGCCGTTTTCGCACAGCACATCAGCGGCTGGAGATTCATTGCAACCCACCGCTTCATCCTCGCTGTAGAGGGGCTCCTTGCGGCATTTCTTGCCTGGTGGGTGCCTATCCAGGTGTGGCAGCAGAACCGGGACCTCGAGGAGCTCACCTCCCAGGGAATCCCTGCTCCCTTCCCGCCCGTCCAGATCACCGCACTGGACCTCGGCGCTATCGCCGGCCTCGTCACCGTTGAATTCTGCGCTGTTCTCCTCGCTCTTGCCATGTTCCATCGGCGCATCGTCAAGGAGGGGGCGGCCGATACGTGAGCCCCGAACAAACGGATTTCCTCCACTCAGCAGGAGCAGAGTCGTGATCGACGTTGTCAATCTGACGAAGACATTTGGCACCCGGACCGTGTGGTCCGATGTCACCACCACCGTGAACCGCGGCGAGATGCTCGCCCTCGTCGGCCCCAGCGGATCGGGAAAATCCACCCTCCTCAACTGCATCGGCCTCCTCGACAAGCCGAACGCGGGAGAGATCCGTTATGAAGGAAACGACATGATCAGGTGGGGGCGACGCGAGATCCGACGGTTCCGCCGCGACGTTCTCGGCTACCTCTTCCAGAACTACGCCCTGATCGAAAACGCCACCGTTGCCGTCAATCTTGAGGTCGCTCTCAAGCCGCAGCGGACCCTGCTGCGGGACAGAACCAGCGTGACGATCGCCGAAGCCCTCGACCGCGTCGGCCTGGCAGGGCGGGAGGAAGAGAAGATCCATCACCTCAGCGGCGGAGAGCAGCAGCGTGTGTCGCTCGCCCGACTCATGGTCAAGCAACCGGCCCTGGTACTCGCCGACGAGCCAACCGGCGCCCTCGACCATGCCAATGCCACAGCAGTCATCGACATTCTCCGTGAGATGACCGATGCCGGATGCGCCGTTGTCATCGCCACCCATGATGACCGCGTCCGCGACCGATGCGACGCCGTCTTCGCCGTCCATGAGAAGTCTCTCGCCGCTTGAGCACAGCCTCGTCGCGGACGCTCAGGGGCGACCAGACAAGCCTCATCACCCGAAAAGTGCCTCTGACCGGCGCGGGAACGAGGATGCCCGTGATCCTCATTCCTGCCCGACCGAGGAACTTTCCTCGCGCACGGCCGGCGCTGGACGGTGCTCCTCACGCAAGCCCGAGGCCAACTCCGGTCCGCACCGCCACTCCAAGGACCCGAACGCCTGCATGACTTGCCACATAACCGTTCTCCGGCACCGGTTGCCCGTCTGGCTGATCCCACTGCTGTGGACCCTCGCCCTCGGCCTGTGGGGGCTGTCCCGCCAGCACAGCGTGTGGCGGGACGAGGCCGCGACCTGGCAGGTGGCCCAACGGTCCGGCGCCGACATCTGGCACATGCTCGGGCAGGTCGATGCCGTGCACGGGCTCTACTACCTGCTGATGCACGGACTGTTCACATGCTTCGGGCCCAGTACCACGACCCTACGCCTGCCCTCCGTGCTGGCCATGGCGGTCGCGGCGGCCTGTGTGACGATCATCGGCCACCGGCTGGTCGGGGTATGGGCGGGCCTGGGGGGAGGACTGGCGTTCGGGCTGATGCCGGCCGTGCAGTTCTACCTCCAGGAGGGGCGTCCGTACGCCCTGGTCGCGGCGGGGGCCGGCATCTCGACACTGCTGCTGGTGACCGTGTTGCAGGGACGTGGCCGGACGGTGCACTGGGCGGCATACGGAGGAACGGTTCTGGCGTGCGCGCTGCTGAACTGGCTGTCGCTGCTGCTCCTGCCCGCACACCTGGCGACCCTGATCTGGACGAAGGCCGGGCGCAGGATGTGGACATCCTGGGTGATGGCCGCGATGGCCGCCGTGGCGGCCGCACTGCCGTTGATCCTTTTCAGCCGGACCCAGTCCGATCAGGTGTCCTGGATCCCGCCGCTGACAGGGCACATGCTGATCGGCCCGGCAGTCCTGCTGGCCATCGGCACTCTCGGGGCCCTGCTCGATCGGCCGCGAGCGGGCCGACTGTCGCTGGCGGCCGTCGCTCTGCCGTTGCTGGCGGTGCCACAGCTCGGCCTGATCGGCCTCTCCTTGATCCAGCCACTTTTCCTGGACCGCTACGTGCTGTTCAGCATGGTGGGTCTGGCCCTGCTGATCGGCGCGGCGCTGGGTACGGTGGTGCGGGCGACCGGACCGGGGTTCCCGAAGGCGTCGCGGTGGCTCGTCCCGACGGTGGTCGTCGCGGCCGGGGTGGGGCTGTTGCCGCAGTCGCTGGCCAAGCGGTCCCCGTCGAGCCGGGTGGACGACGTCCTGGCGGTGGCAGCGGATGTGCGGCAGTTGAAAAGGGCCGGGGACGCGGTGCTCTTCATACCGGCCGCCCGGCGCGACACCGCACTGGTCTCCCCCGACGCCTTCACCGGCCTGCGGGACATCGCGCTGGTGAGGAGCCCCGAGGAGTCCGGGACGCTGAAGGGTGAGGAGGCCGGCCCGCACCGGATACGGACCGCGATGCTGGCGCACCAGCGCATACTGCTGGTCACTGACGCGTCCAAGGTTGCCCGGACGGTGTCGGCGGAGCGGGACAAGGCGAAGACCGCCGTGCTGAAGAAGTCCTTCACGGTGGTGGCGGACGAGCAGGTCCGTGGTCGGCGGGTGACGGTGTACGAGCGGCGCGGGTAGGAAGCCAGACGCGTAATCCGTGTCCAGGAATCCGAGTCAGGTCCCGGGATCGACACGGCCGCCGTCCCGTCGAGTACGCCGCACCGTCGGCCTCATCGACATCGAGCAGGTTCCGCCCGTCGGCGCCGGCGAGGGATGGCGTGACGACTGGGGCGGTGACGATCTCGGCCAACTCTCGTGCTCCGACTGTCTGCTTGCCCTGGGCCTGGCCCATTCGGCGCGTACGCCACGGGCCGCGCCCCCATCGTCGGGTCGGCGATCCACAGCCGGTTCGGCGCCGGTGCGGTGAAGGTCAGTCCGCGGCGGAAAGGCTTCACGCGTCGCGATCCCAAGGCCATGCTCGCCCCCGGACCTGGTCAACCGGGACACCTGGGGCTTCTGCTGTTGTGTGGGATCGGCGGCCGCCCGGGGTCACGGGTGTTGTCCCGTCGGGCCGTCCGCGTAGTCCTCGGCCAGGTTGCCGATGAGTGCCAGGAGCGCGTCGGCCCGGGGGCGGTCCTCCGGCTGGGTCCGCAGGGCCCGGTGGACCTCGCGGAGGCGGGCCAGGGCGGAGGGCTCGCGGTCCTGCACCGCCTCGAGGAGCGGCTCGGAGACCAGGTCCATGCAGGCGCTGAGCAGCCGACGGGTGGCCGGGGACGGCGGGGCGGTCTCGGGCGTGCTGTGGACGCCGGTCAGATGGCGCGCGGGGTCGGTGAGACTCCAGCCGGCGACCGTGCCGTGCTGGACCAGGAGCGCCAGGTCCGGGGCGATCCCGACGCGGGCGTCCAGCGGCGCGTCGAGGACGTCGGAGTCGCGCAGACAGGTCAGCACCGCGTCCCCCGGCACGCGGCACAGCACCGTGCACATCTCCAGCCGGACGTCCTTCACCTCCTCCGCGCGGAGGCCGCCCGGGCGCAGCGGGGGCAGGGCGGGGACGCGCGCGGTGGTCTCGGCGTAGGACGAGACGTACGGCAGAAGGAACTCGGCCGCCACCAGCTCCCGGCTGTCCGGGTCGAACCGGAGCACGTCCGGGGTGTCCCACAGCCAGTCCTGGCTGCCGAAGGTGGCCGCCAGGAACCGCTCGCGTTCCTCGCCGCTCGTGTAGGGCGCGAGGTCCACGGAGTTGCCCGTGAAGCGGGGGGAGACGGCGAGCGGGGCGTCGGTCACGCTGTGCCAGTCGTCGCCGATGGTCAGTCTCATGGTCGGTGCCGCCTCGTTTGATCTGCTCCGCCTTAGCCATGTACATGTAGCCGTCCTGGACGGAATCCTGCCCTTCGCCACGTCGGCGTGGGTGATCGGCCCGCCGGGGTGCGTGCGCGCGCAGGCCGCCCAGCGCCTGCGCTCCGGAGTCGCCCTTGTGACGGACCGTAGGCCGTGATCACCTTGCCGCCTCCGGCGCCGCCTCTCCTCCTTCGTGTACTCGGGCATGAGGCCCAGCGGGTCGGACCCGCCGAAGGGGTTGTCCACGTAGGCGACCGGGTTCGGCGCGGGAGCGAGGCCGAGGGGGATGCGCGTCGTCCGCGGCCGTCTCCCGCTGATCGGGACCGCGTCAGGCGGGCGAACGGGCGGTAGGAACGCGGACATGGGCCGTACGGCGGGGGAACGGGCGGCAGGAGCGCGGACATGGGCCGTACGGCGGGGGAAGGGGCGGTGAACGGCTAGCATCGCGGGCAGTCGTCGGCCGGGATGAGGTGGGTGTCGTGGTGGCAGAGCCGCGGATCGCTGTTGCCGTGGTGACCATGGGGAACCGGCCCGCCGAGGTCGACGCGCTGCTGGCGTCCGTCGCCAAGCAGGACGTCGCGCCCGCGCGGATCGTGATCGTCGGGAACGGCTGCCCCCTGCCCGACTTCGCCGAGCGGCTCGGACTGCCCGGCGAGGTCACCCCGATCGAGGTGGACGAGAACCTCGGGTGTCCGGGCGGGCGCAACGTGGCGCTCAGCAGGCTGCGGGAGTTCGGGGACGTCGATGTCGTCGTCGAGTTGGACGACGACGGGTTCCTCGTCGACGCCGACGTGCTGCGCAAGGTGCGCGACCTGTTCGCCGGTGACCCGCGGCTCGGCATCGTCGGGTTCCGCATCGCCGACGAGCACGGGGAGACCCAGCGGCGGCACGTGCCCCGTGTCGGCGCCCGCGATCCCATGCGGGGCGGACCCGTGACCGGCTTCCTCGGCGGCGGGCACGCCTTCTCCATGCGCATGCTCGACGAGATCGGGGACTGGCCGGCCGAGTTCTTCTTCGCCCACGAGGAGACCGACGTCGCCTGGCGCGCCGTCGACGCCGGGTGGACCGTCCTGTACGAACCCGGACTGCTCCTCCAGCACCCGAAGACCTCGCCCGCGCGGCACGCCATCTACTACCGCGTCACCGCCCGCAACCGCGTCTGGCTCGTCCGGCGGCGGCTTCCCCTTCCGCTCATCCCCGTCCACTTGGGCATCTGGGTGCTCCTCACGCTCGCCCGGACGCGGTCCGTGGGCGGGTTGCGTGCCTGGTTCGGCGGGTTCGTCGAGGGGTTCCGGGCGTCGGGCGGGGAGCGGCGGCCCATGCGTTGGCGTACGGTCTGGCGGCTCACGCGGCTGGGACGGCCGCCCGTCATCTGACCGTCGTCGTGACGGGCCCGTCCCCATTCGGCTTCGGCGGGCCCGATCAGCTGAGGCTGTCGAAGGTTCTGGCGCGGGCGCGGGCGCGTCACTTCGCGTCCGCGTAGCACTCCACCACCGCCGTGGTGAACGGGAAGCGGACCGGGGTCTCCCCGAACGTGAGCCTGCCCGCCAGTTCCGCCGCTTCGCGGATCGCGGTGACCACCGTGTCGGCCTCCTCGGCGGGACAGTGCACGATCACCTCGTCGTGCTGGAAGAAGACGAGCTCGGCCGCCAGGCCGGCGCACGTGCGGCGGAGGGCGGCGAGCACCAGCAGGGCCCAGTCGGCGGCGCTGCCCTGGACGACGAAGTTGCGCGCGAACCGGCCGCGGGCGCGGGAGTCGCTGGACGCGTAACCCGGGACCCAGGCCTGGTCGGTGGTGCTCCTGGCGGTGTCGGCGGGGTCCGCCGGGTCGTCCTGCGGGATGCCGGCCTCCTCCGCGGAGTCCTCGCCGGATCCGGCGGCCGGGGGACACGTCCGCCCCAGCCAGGTACGCACCAGGCGCCCCTCCTCGCCCGCCCGCGCCGCGTCGTCGACGTACGCGACGGCCTTGGGGAAGCGGCGGCGCAGCAGGGCGAGGTTCTTCAGGCCGTCACCGGACGTCTGTCCGTACACCGCGCCCAGTACGGCGAGTTTGGCCTGGGCGCGGTCGCCGGCGAAGGCGCGGTCGGACACCGACTGGTACAGGTCGCTCTCGCGGCCCGCGACCTCCATCAGGCCGGGGTCGCGGGAGATCGCCGCCAGCACGCGCGGTTCCATCTGGTCGGCGTCGGCCACGACGAGCCGCCACCCCGGGTCGGCGACGACCGCGCGGCGGATCACCTTGGGGATCTGCAGGGCACCGCCGCCGTTGGTCACCCAGCGGCCGGTGACCGTGCCGCCCGGCAGGTACTCGGGCCGGAAGCGGCCGTCCCTGACCCAGTCCTGGAGCCAGGACCAGCCGTGGGCGACCCAGATGCGGTACAGCTTCTTGTACTCGAGGAGCGGCTTCACCGCCGGGTGGTCGAGGGACTCGATCTCCCACCGTCGGGTGGATCTGACCTTGATCCCGGCCTGGGCGAAGGCCTTGACGACGTCCGCCGGCAGATCGGGGCGGACCCGGCGGCCGAACGCGGCCGACACCTCGTCCGCGAGCTCGGCCAGGCGGCGGGGCTCGCCGCCGCCCGCGTACCGCTCGCCGAGCAGTTCGTGCAGTACCTCGCGGTGGACGTCCGCGCTCCACGGGAGCCCCGCCCCGTTCATCTCGGCGGCCACCAGCATCCCCGCCGACTCGGCGGCGGTCAGCAGCCGCATCCGCTCCGGGTGCTCCGCCGCGTCGTGGCGCCGCTGCTGGTCCGCGTAGACCTCCAGGAGGTCCCCAAGGGGTACGTGCGCACGACGCGGTTCGAAGAGGGACGACTGCGCGCCCGGCTCGGCGGAGCGCTGCGGAGGGTCCCGTGGCACGGGGCCGCCGCGCAGCCGGGCCAGTGCGGCGGCCGCCGACCGGGGTTCACCGAGGCGACCCTCGTGGCCGAGCAGCAGGGTCTCGGCGGCCTCGATGTCGTAGCACCGCTCGACTCGCACCCCCGTGGCGAGCAGACGCGGGTACACCTCGGCCGTCGACCGCCACACCCAGCGGACCACGTCCGGCCGTGCGCGCACGGCCTCGACGAGGTCCGCCTCCCGGCGGACCGGGCCCGCGGGCAGCCCGTCCCGGCCGAGGCCGACGACTTCGACGCCGCCGTCCTCGGCCGGCGCGAGAGCCCACCGGTCCGTCATGTCTGCGAGTGTCGCAGGGGGGTCTGACATCGGCATTCCGCGCGGAACGCGCGGCGCTCATACCCCGGCGCTCGTCCCCAGCCCCCTTGCCGACGCCCCGTTGCCGACACCCCACTACCGACGCCCCGCTACCTCCGCCCCACCACCATCGCCCCGGCCGCCGACACCCCCACCGCGACCACCAGGCACGCCCCCGCGCACCCGCCCAGCAGGTCCCACGGGACCGCGACCACCACCGGTGCCGACAGGCGGCCCAGGGCAGCGGCCAGTCCGGTGAGGGTCACGGCGGTGACGGCCAGGCCGAGGACGGCGCCCACGGCGATTCCCAGCGCCGACTCACCCGCCACCACCCGCAGCACCTGCGCCCGGGTGGCTCCCGCAAGCCGCGTGAGCGCAGCTCGGGGCCTCGGGCACAGGTCGCCATCAGCAGGGTGCCGGCGAGTGAGATGCCCGCGTACACGAGGGCGATACCGAGCACGACGAGCAGTCCGAGCCGGGTCTGCGGGCTGGTGCGCGGATGGGCGGCGGCCAGCCAGGCCGCCGTGGTGCGCACCTGTCCGCCGCAGCCGGACGCCCGCAGGGCAGCCACGACCGCCGCCGGATCCGCGCCGCGATCGACCCGCACATCGAGCCGGTCGACGGCGGCCCGCGGAGCGTTCGCCCTGGTCACGTAGGCGCCGTTGTTCCCCGTGCCCCGCGCGAGCACCGCGGCGACACGCAGCCGGGCCGGCCGCCCGTCGCCGAGCCACACCCGGACCACGGAACCCACTTCGTGCCGCTCCCACTCCTCGTTCACGACGATGGAGCGGTCGTCGAGATCGCGTACGTCCCCCGCCACCACCGGCGGCCGCGCGACGGACGCGAAGGCGCGCACGTCCGTCACCGCCCGCGCGTCCGACCGGATCAGCGAGGTGCCCTCCTCCCGTACGAACACCGCCGTTGACGCGGTGCCCGACACCGTCGCCCCCGCGACCCGGACCGGGGTCAAGTCGTCGCCGGTCACGACGAATCGGGCACTCGTCCCCCGGCCGGCCTCCCGCGCCTTCGCCGCCGTGACGGTCTGTGCCGATCCGAGCAGGCAGCCCGCCAGCGCGACGGTCACCAGGACCGGAGCGGCCACGGCCGACGTCCGCCGCAGGGAGGCGCGCGCGTTCTCGCGGATCAGCAGGCCGCACGCGCCGGGCAGCCGGGCCAGACCCGCGAGCGGGCGGACCAGCACGGGTGCCAGCGCGGCCACCGCGGTGACCAGGATCATCGGCTGGGTCGTGTACGTCTTGCGCTTCAGCAGCTCGGCCGGGCCGGAGCCGAGCTTCCAGGCCAGCAGGCCGAGTCCGCACGCCAGCAGGGCGAGGCCGAGCACCCGCCGCGGCCACGGCAGTGCCCCCGGGTCCACCGCCGCCTCGCGCAACGCCTCCAGGGGAGAGGTCAGGCCCGCCCGGCGGGAGGCGGCCCACGCACCGGTGACGGCCACCAACAGCCCGGTGCAGCATGCGACTTCGTACGGCCAGTACGTCGTCCCCCGCAGCGCGAACCACGGCGGCGCCATCCCGCCCTCCACCAGCGCCCGCACCAGCCGCGGTGCCCCCCACGCCCCCAGCGCGCACCCCGCCGCCGAGGCCGCGACGCCGACCGCGAGCGCCTCGCCGAGCAGCAGCCGGTGCACCCTTCCCGGTGTCGCCCCGGCCAGCCGCAGCAGCCCGAACTCCCGCCGCCGCAGCGCCGCGACGAGGGCGAACGTGGACGCCGTCACGAAGACCGAGACGAACACCGTGACCCCGGCGGCCGTCCCGAGCAGCGCGTTGACCGCGACGAGTGCCTCGGTGTCCCGTGCCGTCGCGGGATCGGCCAGTCGGCGGTCGTCACCCGTCAGTACCCGCACCCGGCCGGACCCGGCCCCGGCTGAGGCCCCGTCCGGCGACGCGGCCTCGCGAACGACCGCGCGCACGGCGGCGGCGGGCGCGTCGACGCCCACCGCGTCCCGGGCCGCGCCGTCGGTCAGGACGGTCCCCAACGCGCGCAGGCGGCGCAGCAGTTCGCCGTCCACAGGGTGTGGATGCGCCAGCCTCCTCGACACGGACGCGGTGCCCGGTCCGCGCCGCACCTCCACCGTGAGCGTGTCCTGCCCCATGACCACGACGGGTGACCCGGCGAAGCGCTCCGGCTCGCGTGCCGGGGCGTCCAGCGTCGCGGCCAGACCGAGGCACATCGCCGCCATCACCCCGACCCCGAGCGCCACGGCGACGAAGGAACCGAACAGCGACACCCCGCGCACGCGCAGGGACGACCAGGTCAGCACGGTGCACCCGACGGTGCGGTCGCCGCGCCGCGTACGCCTTCCAGCCGCGCCAGACGCGCGGCGACGTCGCCCGCCGAGGGCGCCGACAGCTCGCCGCTCACCCGGCCGTCGACCAGGAACACCACCCGGTCGGCGTACGAGGCGGCCACCGGGTCGTGGGTGACCAGCACGGTCGTCTGTCCCTCACGGTCCACCAACTCCCGCAGGAGCAGCATGACCTGGCGGCCGGTCGTGGTGTCCAGGGCGCCCGTCGGCTCGTCACCGAAGAGGACGTCGGGGCGGGTGATCAGCGCCCGCGCGAGGGCCACCCGCTGCTGCTGGCCGCCCGACAGCTGCGACGGACGGTGCCCGGCCCGCTCCGCCAGCCCCACCCGGTCCAGCGCCTCGCGCACCGCACTCCGCGACGGGCGGCGCCCGGCCAGCCGGAGCGGCAGCGCCACGTTCTGCGCGGCGGTCAGGGACGGCAGCAGATTGAAGGACTGGAACACGAACCCGATCCGCTCCCGCCGCAGCAGTGTCCGCCGCCGTTCGCTCAGCGCCGCCAGCTCCACCCCGGCCACGGTCACCGTCCCGGAGGTCGGCCGGTCCAGGCCCGCCGCGCAGTGCAGCAGGGTCGACTTGCCCGACCCCGACGGCCCCATCACGGCGGTGAAGGTCCCGGCGGCGAAGTCGAGGTCCACCCCGTCCAGGGCGGTGACGGCGCCGTAGCGGCGGCGCAGGGATCGGATACGTACGGCTGTGGTGGTCATGCCTCCCAGCGAACCGTCCGCCGGGCCCGCGCACACGACCACCAGCGGGCGTCCCCGGGGTGGGGCCGGGCCTACCCCAGGCCAGGACCGTCCTCGCAGGCCAGGGCGGGCCCCTCCCGCCGGCCGTGGCACGATCGGTGCATGACCAGCAGTACGCCCGGCACCGTGGAGCGCGCCTTCGAGGCCCTCTACGCCGACACCGACGCCGCCCTCGACACCGGGGCCTCGCTGCTCGCGGCCGACCCCGCCTGTGATGCCGAACTCACCCGGCGGGGCGAGGAGTTCGTCGCCGCCGCCTGGCGTCGCGGCTGGCAGCCCGCGGACGTCGTACGCATGGTGCGCCGCCGGCTGGACGACGTGCACGTGCGCCTGGTGGCGGAGCTGATCGTGGCGCAGTCGAAGCGGCGGGAGGAGGCCGGCCGGGGACCGCGGTGGGAGGCACAGCTCGACGACCTCGCGGACGAGGCGCGTGCCCCGCGCACCGACCGCTTCTCCTGCGCGACCGCCGTGCTGGAGCTGTACCGGCTGCTGCTGAGGCTTCCGTCCATCGAGCCGCTCGACGCACCGAGGGAGGGCGCCCCCAGGGACGCCGGGCGGGCCTCACAGGACTCCCGCATGCTTGGTCGGATCCGCGCGCTGCTCGCGAAGGCGGAGGCGACCGGGTTCCCGGAGGAGGCGGAGGCTCTGAGCGCCAAGGCGCAGGAGCTGATGGCGCGGCACAGCATCGACGAGGCGCTGCTCGCCGCCCGTACGCACGCCAAGGACGCGCCGGGCGCCTGCCGGATCGGGATCGAGGCGCCGTACGAGACGGCCAAGGCGGTGCTGCTGGACGCGGTGGCCCGGGCGAACCGCTGCCGCGCGGTGTGGAACGACGACCTCGGCTTCTCCACCGTCGTCGGTTTCGAGGCCGACCTGGAAGCGGTCGAGCTGCTCCACACCTCCCTGCTCGTGCAGGCCACGACAGCCATGACCAGGGCGGAGGCGGCCCAGCGGGCGGGGGGACGCAAGCGCACGAAGACCTTCCGGCAGTCCTTCCTCGCCGCGTACGCGCACCGGATCGGCGACCGGCTCGCGGCGGCCGCCGAGGGGCAGGTGGCCGACTCGGCGGGGGAGCTGCTGCCGGTCCTCGCGGCCCGCGACGTCGCGGTCGCGGACCGTGTGGACGACATGTTCCCGCGTACGGTCACCACCCGTCTGCGCGGCGTCACCGACGCCGCCGGCTGGCACGAGGGGTCCGCCGCGGCGGACGAGGCCCAGGTCAGGGCCCGGCCTCGGCTGGGGTGAGCCGGACCGAGGGCCGACCGGGGCCGGCCGCGTCAGGAGTGAACCGGCCCTCGTCGGGACCCGGTCCCGCCACCGCGGTGGCCGACCGGAACGACGTCGGCACCGCCGCGCCCGGTCCGGACGGCCCCGGGCCCGGACTCAGTCGCCCGCCGTCTGGAACGGGCTGACCGAGGTGTCCGGCTCGCTCTTGCCGCGGAGGGCGACCGGCCCGTACTCCCACGGGAAGGACTTCGCGGCCGTCGCGCCCGGCAGACCGATCTTGACGGTCTTCACGTCGGCACTCTTCGCGGAGTCGCCCTCCGGCCCCCGTACGTACGTGATCGTGAAGGTCGCGGCCTCGTCCGCCTTCAGCTTCACCTTCACCGGGTTCGCTCCCTCCTGCGGGGCGACGGTCCAGGAGTCGGAGCCGTTGTGCAGGCCGACCTCCGGGAAGCCCCGCACGGAGCAGTCGCCGGAGCCCTGGTTGGTGACGGTGACCGGGATGTTGCCGGTGTCCCCCGCGGCGGGGGCGGCGTTGCCGGGGCCGACCTCCACACGAACCTGGTCGGCGGTGCAGGCGCCGGAGGCCGCGGAGGGCTTGGTGTCGGCGTCGTCGGTGCCGCTGTCGTCGCAGGCGGTCAGCGTGAGTGCCGCCGCGAGAACGGTGACGGCGATCGGAAGGGCGCGCATGGGTTCCCCTTGAAGTCGTGACGGTGCACATGGATCATCACGCAACCCGCTCCACGTCCGCTTCGCGCCCCCGCCGTTACGAGGGTCCGTTCGGCGTCCGTGTCGCGGCCTGTCACGCCGTTCTCCCGGGAACGGCGACGGGCCGCGGCACCCCGAGGAGTGCCGCGAACCCGCGACCGTGACCGGCCCCGCGACCGTGACCGGCCCCGCGACCGTGACCGGCCCCGCGACCAGGACCGGCCCGTCGTCTGCCGTCTGTCCGGAAGCCTCCCCGTGCCCGCCGTCCGGCGAAGCTCAGGAGCCGCTCGCCGTCGGCAGAGCGGTGGGCAGCTTTGCGCCCTCGGCCTTGCGGTAGGTCTCCTGGAGGCCGCCCTCCCACTTGACCTTCATGGTCGTGGAGCCGACGGACTCGACCATGCCGTCGGAGCGGTCGGCGGAGCCGTCCGGGCACTTCAGGTGGATCATCCGCATGCCAGCCTCCTTGCCCGCTGTGCCGGTGCACATGGTGCCGCCGGTGGCGAACAGCCCGGCCTCCTTGCCGTGCACGACCAGGGCCACCGCCTTGCCGTCCGTCGTGGCCAGCCAGCTGCCCTCCAGCTTCCCCGCGGAGGAGGTACTCCCGGAGCCCCCGGTGTCCCCGTCCGCACCGGTGGTCGAGGACGGACTCGCGGAGGTGGCGGAGTCCTTCTTGGAACCGCCGTCGCCGTCACTGCTGCAGGCGGTCAGCACGAGTGCGGCCGCCAGTCCCGCGGCCGCGGCCGCGCTCCGTACCCGCTGGCGCGAGAAGGTCGCCGAAGTCACTGGAAGTCCCCCATGGGTGGGCGGATGATCAAGATGATCACTGAGGTCGCCGGAACGACCGCAGCAAGCTACCAGGAGGACGTGCGGACCCCGGGGAGAAGACCGGCGTGCGCTTGCTCACGCGGGTCGACCCGAAAGAGCCCGGAGGCGCGCGGACAGCAGCGGGGGCGCTCGTCCACGGTTCGGCCCGCGGGTGGTCGTACCGCGCGGATCACCCGCCGGGCTCCGAAAACTTTCGGCCGGAGGCCTTGCCCCGGTGCCCCTGACCTCCGTCCCGGGGCCGAACGCCGACATCTGCGGCGTGGCCGACGTGCACGTTCTCGCACGGGTGAGCGGCCGACGCCGTGCGTCGAGCGGGCCGGGTCCGGTCCCCGCCGGTCCCGCGGACCGGACCTTCACGCGGACAGTGGAACAGGAACGACGCGGCACGCGTCTCTTCCTAGTGCACGAGGGATTCGACCCGGACGACCCCGCGCGGACGACGGCGTGGAAGATCACGGGCGGGGGCCGGCGGTCGCGGGTGCCGCGTCCTTCGGGCGGGAGCTGGACCGGCTGTAGTCGGCGGGACAGCGCGCAGTAGTCAAGAACCGGTAAAAGCTGTAACCGGGGGAACACCCCGCGTGCACGTGCATCTGCCCATGCATCTGCACATGAACAGAGCTATGATCCGGAACAGTTGACCACTGCATCAATGGCCACATCAGCCAATGCACCACTCGGGGAGCGACCTGTGGACCACGACGTGTGCGACGTGGACGACGTGTACAACGGCATGGCGGCCACGGCGCTGCATGGGGTGAACTGGCAGAAGAGCAGGCACAGCAACTCGCAGGGCTCCTGCGTGGAGTTCGCGCGGCTGCCCGGCGGTGAGGTGGCGGTGCGCAACTCGCGCTTTCCCGAGGGGCCCGCGCTCGTCTACACGCGCGCCGAGATCGAGGCCATGCTGCTGGGCGTCAAGGACGGCGAGTTCGATCACCTGGTAGCGGGCGCCTGAAGGTCATGCCCGCACGGCCGGCCTGAAGCCGCCTGCCACCCCGAGCCCATCCACCCGTACAACTTTCCGTGACGGTTGAGTCACGTATGGTGACGCGCGTAGAACCGCGGCGCCGAAAAGCGCCGCGGTCCCTCACTCCGTCGTGGCCCCGGCGGGTGGCAGCCGGAACAGCGCCCACACGACCTTGCCGCTGAGTCTGCCCGCGAGCGGATGCCAGCCCCAGCCGTCGGCGAACGAGTCGACCAGGAACAGGCCGCGTCCCGATTCCGCCGAGTCGTCCGAGTCGCGCGCGGCGGGACTCTCGCTGCTGGGGTCGCGCACGGCGCACACCAGACGCGTGGTCCACCGCATCAGATGCAGCCGCACGGGCGGATCCTGCTCGCCGGCGCGCGGCGTCTCCGCGGGCAGCGCGTGCCGCAACGCGTTGGTGACCAGTTCGGAGACCACCAGACAGACGTCGTCGAAGCGGTCGCCGATGTCCCACTGGTCGAGCGTCCTGCGGGTGAACTGCCGTGCCTCGCGCACCGCTTCGTAGCGGGCGGGCAGAGCGCACGAGGCGGCGTCGGACACGGCCGTGGGGTCGAGCGGCGGAAGCCCCTGCCGTAACGGCTCGAGCATGGTCGATCCATTCGTCCCCATGCGAGGCACTCCCGGGGTTCGCGGTCGTGGCGATGCAGCGGTGGCGCGGGAGCCATGGTTCCGAAAGCGTTCAGCAGATGCAAGGGCAGATGCACGTGCACGCGCGCGAATTAGTACGATCCGTACGACTTTCTGGGTAATTCTTCTCCTCTCTTATTCGCTCTTGTCTGTCCTTCGCTGATCTTTTCGGCCCGGCTCCTTCGGTTACTTTCCGTTTCTGTAACCGGGCGAGTACAGCTCGAAGTGTTTTAGTGGCAGACTGCGGCTCCTGGAACGGTTGGGGAGGCGGACGAACGTGAGCGCTGGTGAATCGAGCGGCTCGGTCGTGCGGCGGATGCTGCTGGGGTCGCACCTGAGGCGTCTGCGGGAGGCGCGCGGGATCACCCGGGAAGCGGCCGGTTACTCGATCCGCGCCTCCGAATCGAAGATCAGCCGCATGGAGTTGGGACGGGTGAGCTTCAAGACGCGTGACGTCGAGGACCTGCTGACGCTCTACGGCATCACCGACGAGGCAGAGCGCACGTCCCTCATCTCCCTCGCGAAGGAGGCCAACGTCGCGGGGTGGTGGCACAGTTACTCGGACGTGCTCCCCAGCTGGTTCCCGACGTACGTCGGCCTGGAGGGCGCGGCACACGTCATCCGCTCCTACGAAGTCCAGTTCGTGCACGGCCTGTTGCAGACCGAGGCGTACGCGCACGCGGTCGTCCGGCGCGGCATGAAGGGCGCGAGCGCCGCCGACGTCGACCGGCGGGTCGCCCTGCGCATGGAGCGCCAGAAGCACCTCGTCTCCGGGCGCGCCCCCGAGTTCCACTGCGTCCTGGACGAGGCCGCGCTGCGCCGCCCGTACGGCGACCGCGAGGTGATGCGCGGCCAGCTCCAGCACCTGATCGACCTGTCGGAACGGCCGAACGTCAAGATCCACGTCATGCCGTTCAGCTTCGGTGGCCACGCGGGCGAGAGCGGCTCCTTCACCATCCTGAGTTTCCCGGAGTCCGACCTGTCGGACGTCGTCTACCTGGAACAGCTCACCAGCGCCCTGTACCTCGACAAGCGCGAGGACGTCACCCAGTACGAGGGCGCGCTCAAGGAGCTCCAGCAGGACAGCCCGGGACCGTCCGAGAGCCGCGACCTGCTCAGGGGACTCCTCCAGCTCTCCTGACCCGGTCGGCGGAGCCGTCCGCGAGGTCCCCCGAAGTCCCCCGCGGACTGTCCCGAGGGTCCCTCAACTCCCTTGACTCACCAGTACGATGACGTGTGATCAGACGTTGATCGGATGCCTGCCTCGGCAGCCCTGGGATTGAGGGATCACATGTCGTCCTACTTCACCGACCTGGCACAGCAGTACATCGACGGCGAGTGGCGCCCGGGTACCGGCTCCTGGGACATCATCGACTTCAACCCGTACAACGGCGAGAAGCTGGCGTCGATCACGATAGCCACGGTCGACGAGGTCGACGACGCGTACCGCGCGGCCCAGCGTGCCCAGAAGGAGTGGGCCGCGACCAACCCGTACGCGCGCCGTGCCGTCTTCGAGCGCGCCCTGCGGCTCATCGAGGAGCGCGAGCCGGAGATCACCGAGGCGATCATCGCGGAGCTGGGCGGCACCCACCTCAAGGCCGGCTTCGAGCTGCACCTCGCCAAGGAGTTCCTGCGCGAGTCGATCCAGCTCGCGCTGCGGCCCGAGGGACGCATCCTGCCCTCCCCGGTCGACGGCAAGGAGAACCGCGTCTACCGCGTCCCGGTCGGCGTCGTCGGCGTGATCAGCCCCTTCAACTTCCCCTTCCTGCTGTCGCTGAAGTCCGTCGCGCCGGCCCTCGCGCTCGGCAACGGCGTCGTCCTCAAGCCGCACCAGAACACCCCGGTCGTCGGCGGTTCGCTGATCGCCAGGATCTTCGAGGACGCGGGGCTGCCCGGCGGCCTGCTGAACGTGGTGATCACCGACATCGCCGAGATCGGTGACGCCTTCCTGGAGCACCCGGTCCCCAAGGTCATCTCCTTCACCGGCTCGGACCAGGTGGGCCGCCACGTCGCCACCGTCTGCGCCGCGCAGTTCAAGCGCTCGGTGCTCGAACTCGGCGGCAACAGCGCGCTGGTGGTGCTCGACGACGCGGACATCGACTACGCCGTGGACGCGGCGGTCTTCAGCCGGTACGTGCATCAGGGCCAGGTCTGCATGGCGGCCAACCGCGTCCTGGTGGACCGTTCGGTGGAGGCCGAGTTCACCGAGAAGTTCGTCACCAAGGTCAGGGGGCTGAAGGCCGGCGACCCGAGCGACCCGCAGACGGTCATCGGCCCGGTCATCAACTCCTCGCAGGCGGACGCGCTCACGGGAGTCGTGGACCAGGCGCTCGCCGAGGGCGCCACCGCGCTCCTGCGCGGCGCCACCACCGGCAACCTCGTCGAGCCGACCGTGCTGACCGGCCTGCCCGCCGACTCCGGCATCCTCCGCCAGGAGATCTTCGGTCCGGTGGCACTGCTCGTCCCCTTCGAGGGCGAGGAGGAGGCCGTGCGCATCGTGAACGACACCCCCTACGGCCTCAGCGGCGCGGTGCACACGGCGGACGTGGAGCGCGGTGTCGCCTTCGCCAAGCAGATCGACACCGGCATGTTCCACGTGAACGACGGCACCGTCCACGACGAGCCGCTGGTCGCCTTCGGCGGCGAGAAGCAGTCCGGCGTCGGCCGCCTGAACGGCGAGGCGACCGTCGAGGCCTTCACCACGCAGAAGTGGATCTCCGTGCAGCACGGGCGCAGCTTCTTCCCGTTCTGATCCGTTCCGGTTCCTCCCGCCCGCGCCGGGCCTTGCGGACAGCAGGTGTCCGCAAGGGCCCGTACGTTCGGGGTGTCGGAAAGAACGGCAACGGCATCCACGAAAGGCGGCCCGTCATGGTCACTCACGTGTCGGCGGAGGCACACGGCGACGAGCGCGGCGCGCTGCTCTCCTTCCTGGAGGGCGAGCGCGGCGGCATCAGGCGGGCCCTGCTCGGGCTCACCGCGGAGCAGGCCACGAGCAGGCCGAGCGCGAGCGAACTGTCCCTCGCCGGGCTGGCCAAGCACCTCGCCGAGGTCGAGCAGGGCTGGATCGCCCGCGCCAAGGGCGAGCCGCCGGCCGTCCGGCGGGACGAGTCGAACTGGCACGAGTGCTTCGCACTGGCCGGGGACGAGACCATCGAGTCGGTGCTCCAGTACTGGAAGGAGGTCGCGGCCGGGACCGAGGCGTTCATCCGCTCGGTGCCGAGCCTCGACGACACCTTCCCGCTGCCGAACGACCCCTGGTTCCCGCCGGACGAGCGGGTCTCCATGCGCTGGGTGATGCTGCGGCTGATCTCCGAGACGGCCCGGCACGCCGGCCATGCCGACATCATCAGGGAGTCCCTGGACGGAAGGGCGGCGTTCGAGCTGGTCACCGAGGAACGGGGCGGCGGCCGGGGCTGAGCGGCCCGGACTCGGGGCGGCGGCCGGGGCTGAGCGGCCCGGACTCGGGCGGGTGGAGAGCGGGGTCCTAACCTGGACCCCATGTCAGCGATCCGTCTCCTCGTGCTCGGCGCGGTGCGTCAGCACGGGCGGGCCCACGGCTACCAGGTGCGCAACGACCTGGAGTACTGGGGCGCGCACGAGTGGTCCAACGCCAAGCCCGGCTCGATCTATCACGCCCTCAAGCAGATGGCGAAGCAGGGGCTGCTGCACGCCCACGAGGTCGCGCCCTCCACGGCGGGCGGCCCGCCGCGCACCGAGTACGAGATCACGGACCGCGGCACGGAGGAGTTCCTGCGGCTCCTGCGGGAGTCCCTGACGTCGTACGACCAGAAGATGGACGTGAAGTCGGCGGCGGTCGGTTTCCTGGTCGAACTGCCGCGGGACGAGGCGGTGGGGCTTCTGAAGGAGCGCATCCACCGGATCGAGGCGTGGCGTTCCGCGGTCACCGAGCACTACGTGCCCGAGGGCGGCCCCGGACAGCTCGGCCACATCGGCGAGATCATGAACCTCTGGGTCTCCACCGCCGACGCCGACGCCGAGTGGACGCGTGGGCTGATCGAGCGGGTCGAGGGCGGGGCGTACACCTTCGCGGGCGAGGGCGAAACCTTCGTCGGGGTGCTGGCGGAGGGTGAGGAGAACCCGTACGCGACGGGGACCCCGCACCCCGGGGACCACGGCTAGTCAAGTTTGACGAACGCAGCTCCCCGCGTTACCTTTCCTCAGGTGGTCAAGTTTGACTACTTGGGGTGGAGGGAGCCGGATGACCGACGCGATCGCAGTCGAGGGCCTACGGAAGCGGTACGGGGACAGGGCGGCGCTGGACGGCCTGGACCTGACGGTCCGCAGGGGCACCGTGCACGGCCTGCTGGGCCCGAACGGCGCGGGCAAGACCACCGCGGTGCGGGTGCTCACCACCCTGCTGCGGCCCGACGGGGGGCGCGCGGCGGTCGCCGGGTGCGACGTGGTGCGCGAGGCCGCAGAGGTGCGGCGCCGTATCGGCCTGCTCGGCCAGCACGCCGCGCTCGACGAGGAGCTCGGTGGCGGGCAGAACCTGGAGCTGTTCGGGCGGCTCCACCACCTGGGCGCCCGCCGGGCTCGCGTGCGCTCCGGCGAGCTGCTGGAGCGCTTCGGACTCGCGGACACCGGACGCAAGGCCGTCAAGCGGTACAGCGGCGGCATGCGCCGCCGGCTCGACCTGGCGGCGTCCCTGATCACCGAGCCGGAGGTGCTGTTCCTCGACGAGCCGACGACCGGACTCGACCCGCGCGGACGCGCCGAGGTGTGGGCGGCCGTACGGTCCCTGGTCGGCGGCGGCACCACGGTCCTGCTCACCACGCAGTACCTGGAGGAGGCGGACCAGCTCGCCGACCGCGTCTCCGTCGTCGACCGGGGCCGGGTGGTCGCGGACGGCACGGCGGACGAGCTGAAGGCCCGCACCGGCGGCGACCGCATCGACGTGGTGCTGCGCGACGCAGGCCAACTGGGCGCTGCCGTCGCCCTGTTGCCCGTACCCGCCGAGGGTGTCTCGGTGGACACGGACCGGCGCCTGCTGAGCGCGCCGGTCACCGACCGGATGGCGGCGCTCGCGGGCGTCGTACGCGCCCTGGAGGAGGCGGGGATCGTGGCCGAGGACATCGCCCTGCGGCGGCCGACGCTGGACGAGGTGTTCCTGCACCTCACCGCCGGCGGTTACCGCGCGAAGGAGGCCGCGTGAGCACGGCGTACGAGACCGGCCGGGGCCGCGCGGGATCCCACGTCCTGACCGACTGCTGGACCATGACCCGCCGCGAACTCGCCCACTGGGCACGGCAGCCGGTGCAGGTGCTCGTCGGCCTGGTCTTCCCGGTGATGCTGCTGCTGATGTTCGGCTACCTGGTCGGCGGCGGCCGCGAGGTGGCGGGCGACTACGTCGACTATCTGGTCCCGGGCATGCTCGCGCTCACCATGGCCTTCGGCCTGGAAGGCACGATGCTCGCCGTCACCCAGGACCTCAACAAGGGGGTCATCGACCGGTTCCGTTCGATGCCGATGACCGACGGCGCCGTGCTCGTGGGCCGTTCGGCCGCCGACATGCTCCAGTCGGCGCTGGCCCTGCTCGTGCTGACCGGCGTCGCGTACGCGATCGGCTGGCGCGCGCACGGCGGCCCGGACGCCTTCCTCGGGGCCATGGGCCTGCTGCTGCTCTTCCGGTTCGCGATGCTGTGGATCGGCATCCAGCTGGCGATGGTGGCCGGACGGCCCGAGATGGTGCAGGCCGTCCAGATCCTGGTGTGGCCGGTCGGCTTCCTCTCCAACGCGTTCGCCACCCCGGACGCCATGCCCGGCTGGCTGGGCACGGCGGTCGAGTGGAACCCGATGTCCCGGACGGCGACGGCGGTACGGGACCTCCTCGGCGGCCCGGGCGGCGAGCCGGGCCACGTCTGGGCGGCTGTCGCCTGGCCGCTCGCCCTGCTCGCGGTGTTCTTCCCGCTGGCGGTGCGGAGGTTCGCCCGCCTCAGCCGCTGACGGTGTCCTGAGGGGGCCTCAGTGGTGGAAGCCGGTGGCCGCTTCCTTGTCGTGGGTGGACGGACGCGGCTGCCGGCGCAGTTCGGGCAGGAGCCGGCTCAGGTCGTCCACGAAGAGCTCGGCGAGGTCCATCGAGAAGCCGTTGCGGCACACCACGCGCAGTACGGACAGGTCCTCCCGGTTCGGCGGGAAGGTGTACGCGGGCACCAGCCAGCCGCGCTCCCGCAGCCGCCGGGACACGTCGAAGACGTCGTACGCCGTCACCCCGGGCGCCGTCGTGAAGGCGAAGACCGGCAGCTCGTCGCCCCGGGTGAGCAGCCGGAAGTCGTCCAGGGCCTCGACGCGCCCGGCGAGTTCGCGGGCCACGTCCCGGGTCGTCTGCTGCACGGCCCGGTAGCCCTCGCGGCCCAGCCGCAGGAACGTGTAGTACTGCGCCACGACCTGCGCGCCCGGCCGGGAGAAGTTCAGGGCGAAGGTCGGCATGTCACCGCCCAGGTAGTTGACCCGGAAGACGAGCTCCTCGGGCAGCGTCTCCTTGTCCCGCCACAGCGCCCAGCCGACCCCGGGGTAGACCAGCCCGTACTTGTGCCCCGAGGTGTTGATGGACGACACCCGCGGCAGCCGGAAGTCCCACACCACGTCCTCGTCGAGGAAGGGCGCCACCATCGCCCCGGAGGCGCCGTCCACATGGACGGGGACGTCCAGGCCCGTGCGCTCCTGGAGCTCGTCGAGTGCCGCGCACAGGTCGGCGATCGGCTCGTACGACCCGTCGAAGGTGGAGCCGAGGACGCCCACCACCCCGATGGTGTTCTCGTCGCACAGCTCGGCGGCGGCCTTCGGGTCGAGGTGGAAGCGGTCGCCCTCCATGGGCACCTGCCGCGCCTCGACCTCCCAGAAGTTGCAGAACTTGTCCCAGCAGACCTGGACGTTCACGCCCATCACCAGGTTCGGGCGGGCCCCGGGGTACCGGTCCGCGTTCCGCCGGGCCCAGCGCCGCTTGAGCGCCATCCCGGCGAGCATGCACGCCTCGCTCGACCCGGTCGTCGAACAGCCCACGGCGGCGGCCGGGTCGGGCGCGTGCCACAGGTCGGCCAGCATCGCCACGCAGCGCCGCTCCAGCTCGGCGGTGCGCGGGTACTCGTCCTTGTCGATCATGTTCTTGTCGCGGCAGTCCGCCATCAGCACCCCGGCCTGGGGTTCCATCCAGGTGGTGACGAAGGTGGCGAGGTTGAGCCGGGAGTTCCCGTCCAGCATGAGCTCGTCGTGGACGAGCTGGTACGCCGTGGTGGGCGGCAGCGGGCCGTCCGGGAGCCGGTGCTTGGGCGGGGCCTCGGCCATCCCGCTGACCGGGTTGGTCTGCCCGTAGAAGGGGTTGACGTACAGGGGACGGTCGTTGGACTCGGACTGTCCGGGGCCTTTGTGGAGCGCCATGTCGCCTCCGTGCGGATGAGGTTGCGGATGGGGTGCGGTCGAGGTCGGGGGAGCGGGTCAGCGGAGCGCGGTCCCGTCGTCGTGCAGCTGCATCTGCGGCCGGCCCGTCACCAGCAGCCAGGCCGGTACGGACGCCAGCGCCAGCAGCGGCAGTACGGTCGTGTCGGCGGCCAGGACGGCCGCGGTGAACAGGCTGATCCAGCCCTGCCGGGTGACGGCGAGCAGGATCCCGAGGACGGCGCAGACCACGGCGAGCGTGACCTGCACCTGGGGCACCAGTGCGTGGGCGCACAGGCCGAGGGCCACCCCGGCGAAGACCGACGGGAAGATCCGGCCGCCGCGGAACCCGCACGAGGTGGCGACGAGCAGCGCGGCCAGTTTCACCACGGTCATCAGCGCGAACCCGCCCGCCGACCAGCCGTCGGGGTCCGCGGCCAGCACCTTCACCTCGTCCAGGCCCTTGAAGAGCGTCAGATGCCCGCCCAGCGCGCCCAGCAGGCCGAGCACCAGCCCGCCCAGGGGAATCGCCAGCCACGGACGCCGGAGCCGCGCGAAGGCGCCGTGGACGTACGGGAGGGCGTACACCGCGGCCATGCCGACCACCGCCGCGGCCGAGGCGACGAGGAAGGCGCCCGGCAGGTCGCCCCAGTGCGGGCCCGGGTAGTCGGGCAGGGACAGGTCGAAGCTCGGGTGGGCGAGCAGGGTCACGGTCACCGCGCCCGTGCCGCCGGCGAGCAGCGGTGGCAGCAGCCGGTCCCACAGGGCGCCGGGTCCCGGCCGCCCGGCCAGCACCTCGGAGAAGATCAGCGCGGCCGCCACCGGGGTGCCGAACAGCGCGCCGACCGTGCCCGCGGCCGCCAGCGACATCCACAGCAGGGCGGGGGAGCCGGGAGCGACCCGGGTGCCCAGCCAGCACGCCAGGGCGATGTTGGCGGCCGTGATCGGGTTCTCGGGGCCGAGACTGACCCCGCCCGCCAGGGCCAGGACGGTGACGAGGAGCAGCCCGGGCAGCACGCCGGGCGGCAGCGGCGGGTCGACCAGGCCGCTGGCCGCCGGGTCGGGACCCGCGTGCCCCGGCACCTTCCACACGGCCAGCCCCACGGCGACACCGGTCGCGGTGAGCACCACGAGCATCCAGAACGCGGAGTAGCGGCCGACGCCGAGGGCGTCCGGGAGGGTCTCCCACAGGACGTCCTGGAGCTGTCCGGCGACCGCGCTCACGGCCAGCAGGACCAGCGCCGCGGCGGCGCCGACGACGACGGAGGGCACGATCAGCGGCAGCAGACGCCGGACGGGGGTCCGGCCCGGCGCCGCCGGGGCTTCGGTGCTCACGATCCACACCTTAAGCGGGCAAAAGCCTCATAACATCCGGGGGAATTCCGGCTTGCACCTCACGCGACGTGAGGCGCCAGCCTGGAGGCGTACCGGAGAAGGAGCGGAAGTGAGTTACTCAGTGGGCCAGGTCGCCGGTTTCGCCGGGGTCACGGTGCGCACGCTGCACCACTACGACGAGATCGGCCTGCTCGCACCGAGCGAGCGCAGCCACGCGGGACACCGGCGCTACGGCGACGCCGACCTCGACCGGCTGCAGCAGATCCTGTTCTACCGGGAGCTCGGCTTTCCGCTGGACCGGGTCGCGGCCCTGCTCGACGAGCAGGCCACCGGAAAAGCGGACCCGCGCGCGCATCTGCGCCGCCAGCACGAGCTGCTGACCGCCCGGATCGAGAAGCTGCGGCGGATGGCCGCGGCCGTGGAGCACGCCATGGAGGCACACACGATGGGCATCGATCTCACGCCCGAGGAGAAGTTCGAGGTCTTCGGGGACAAGGACCCCGCCGCGCACGCGGAGGAGGCCGAGCGGCGCTGGGGCGGCACGGAGGCGTACGCCGAGTCGCAGCGCAGGACCGCCCGCTACACCAAGGACGACTGGAAGCGGATGCAGGCCGAGGTCGCCGCCTGGGGCGCGCGCTACGACGCCGTCATGGCGGCGGGCGAGCCCCCGGCCGGCGAGCGGGCCATGGACCTGGCCGAGGAGCACCGCCGGCACATCACCCGGTGGTTCTACACGTGCTCGTACGAGATCCACCGGGGGCTCGGTGAGATGTACGTCTCCGACGAGCGGTTCAAGGAGTTCTACGACTCCGTGCGGCCGGGGCTCGCCGAGCACCTGCGGGACGCGATCACGGCGAACGCCGAACGGCACGCCTGACGGCCCGGCCCGGGGTCACTCCCGGGCCACGGCCCGGCCCGGGGTCACTCCCGGGCCAGGACCACCGCCGTCCCGTACGCGCACACCTCCGTGCCGACGTCGGCGGCCTCCGACACGTCGAAGCGGAACATCAGCACGCCGTTGGCGCCCCGCGCGCGTGCCTGGTCGACGAGTCGCTCCATGGCCTGGTTGCGGGTCTCCACGAGCGTCTTGGTGAGGCCTTTCAGCTCGCCGCCGATCATCGACTTCAGGCCCGCCCCGATCTGGCTGCCCAGGTGCCGTGAGCGCACGGTGAGACCGAACACCTCCCCGATGACCTGCTCGACGCGATGGCCCGGCACATCGTTCGTCGTCACGACCAGTACGTCGGACTGGGGGCCGATGCCGCCGCCGTAGTCTTCGATTCCCATGCCTCACAGCTTTGTCCCAGTAGGGGCACAGTGCATCCTGGAGGCACCCGTGGAACCTGGCGGGGAAACCCGACGTTGATAGCTTTGGGACGGCCGAACCTCACCGCCGTACCCATCCTTCACCCTCAGGAGCCCGGAACCGTGACGACGCTTGCCCTTGGACCAAGCTGGCTGGATCCGAACACCCTCCTGGACAGTTTCGGTATCTGGGGCCTGCTGCTCATCGTCTTCGCGGAGTCGGGTCTGCTCATCGGCTTCTTCCTGCCGGGCGACTCGCTGCTGTTCACCTGCGGTCTGCTGATCGCGTCGAAGCAGCTGGACTTCCCCCTGTGGGCGGCCGTCGCGCTGATCTGCCTCGCCGCGATCGCCGGCGACCAGGCCGGCTATCTCTTCGGCAAGAAGGTCGGCCCCTCGCTCTTCACCCGCCCGGACTCCCGCCTCTTCAAGCAGGAGAACGTGGTCAAGGCCCACGAGTTCTTCGAGAAGTACGGCCCCAAGTCCCTGGTCCTGGCCCGCTTCGTGCCCATCGTGCGCACGTTCACCCCGATCATCGCCGGCGTCAGCGGCATGCGGTACCGCTCGTTCATCACCTTCAACATCATCGGTGGCGTCCTGTGGGGCGCGGGGGTGACGCTGCTCGGCTACTGGCTCGGCAACATCGAGTTCGTGCACAAGAACATCGAGGCGATCCTGATCCTGATCGTCCTCGTCTCGGTGGTCCCGATCGCCATCGAGTACCTGCGGGCCCGCGGCAAGGGCAGGAAGGCCGCCGCCTCGGCCGCTCCGGCCCAGGCTCCGCAGAGCCCGCGCGGCCGCCACGCCAAGCGCTGAACGCCCGCCCCGGGACGCCGCCGGGACGCCCGGGGACCGCTCCGCCGCAGTACGGACTCAGAAGCCACGCGTCCGCTTGGCGGCGCGGCGGCTCGCGGCGTCCCCGCCCGGCACCCGCAGGAAGAGGCGGGAGATCTCGGAGCCGAGGTTCACCCCGATGGCGATGGCCATCGCCAGGGCGGCCGCCTTGGTCAGGGACACCAGACCCTTGTCGACGTCGTTCTGCGCGATGGCCAGCAGCCCGAAGTACGTGGCCGAACCGGGCAGCAGGGGGCCGATCGCGGCCGTCGTGTACGGCAGCGCCGACGCGAACCGGTAGCGGGACAGCAGCTGCCCGAACAGGCCCACCAGACCGGCGGCCACCGCGGTGGAGGCGACCGGTGAGATGTCACCCACGTAGTGCATAGCGCCGTACACCGCCCAGGCCACACCGCCGTTGAGGGTCACCGCCAGCACGGTGGAGCGCTCCTGCTGGAGCAGCACCGCGAAGGTGAGCGACAGCAGCATCGACGCGACGAGCTGGAGCACCGGCCGCTCGGACACGCCGAGGGCCTGGTCCGGATTCAGCTCGGCGCCCAGCTTCACGCCGAAGTACAGGACCAGCAGCACGCCCGTGACGATGCCGACGAAGAAGTACATGACCTCCAGCAGGCGCGCGGACGCGGTGATGTAGAAACCGGTGAGGCCGTCCTGGACGCCCGCGACCAGCGCTCTTCCCGGCAGCAGCGCGAAGAGCCCACCGGTGATCACCGCGGACGCCTTCACGCCCGCCCCCGACAGCTGGAGGGCGACCCCGATCGCCGCCGGTGGCATCGCGGCCACCGTGAACTGGTAGAACTCCGGCAGTCCGCGCCCCGCGCAGAGCCACGCCAGCCGGTCGCCCAGCATCGCGCCCAGCGCCGCGGCGACGAACACGAAGACGTCACCGCCGACGAGCACCGAGGCCGCTCCCGCGAGCAGCCCGCCCGCCGCGGTCAGCACCCAGCCGGGGTACGGGTGGCGATTGCGGCGGATCTCCGCGAGGCGGCCGTAGGCCTCCTCCAGGGAGATCGCGGTCTCCGCGTCGCTGAGGTCGTCCACGAGCCGGTACACGGCCGCGAGCCGGGTGTAGTCGGTGCCGCGGCGCCGCACCGTCCGGGAGGCCGTCACCGGGTCGTCGACGAGGGACGGCTGGTGCGAGATCGACAGCAGGGTGAACGTGACGTTCGGTTCGCAGCGGTCCAGGCCGTAGGAGCGGCAGACGGCGAACATCGCCGCCTCCACGTCCTCGGCGCCCTCGCCGCCCGCCAGCAGCAGCTCGCCGATACGCAGCGTCAGGTCCAGCACGCGCGGGACGGCCGGCCCCGAGTCGTCCTCCTTGGACACCGGTTCCGGCGCCGGACGTTCGGTCACCGGCATGCGCAGCATGGTGCGCATCCGGTCCTGCCAGGGCGCGTCCTTGGTCAGCCTGACCACGGGCAGGCCGGCCGCCGGGGTGAAGGCGGGCGGCGCGTGCTTCGCGCTGTAGGTGCGCGGGGTGTTGAACGCCGATCCCTCGGTGTCGCCGGGGACCGCGTGCGGGACGTCGAGACCCTTGGGCAGTGCGAACTCCGACGTCGTGGACGACTCGTCCTCGGCCACCGGGGCCTGCGGCGCCACCACACCGGCCGGTGGGGCGAACGCACTCCTCGCGTCGTCCGACTGCGGTGTGCGGTCTTCCGCCTGCGGGTCCGTCACCAGCCCCTGCCTTGCCTCTCGTGCATGTGCGCGTACGCCTCACGCGTACTTTCCGTACGGCTTCACCCGTACCTTCCGTACGCCTCAGTATGCGTACGGAAACGCGAACGGGCCGCGCGGCCCTCTCAGGGTCGCACGGCCCGCTCGGGAAGAAGTGGCAGGTCAGTGACCGCCGGACTCCTTGAAGCGCTTGTAGGAACGCTCGATCTCGGCCTCGGCCTCGGTGCGGCCCACCCAGTTGGCGCCCTCGACGGACTTGCCGGGCTCCAGGTCCTTGTAGACCTCGAAGAAGTGCTGGATCTCCAGGCGGTCGAACTCGGAGACGTGGTGGATGTCGCGCAGGTGCTCCACCCGCGGGTCGTGCGCCGGGACGCACAGCAGCTTGTCGTCGCCGCCCGCCTCGTCGGTCATGCGGAACATGCCGATCGTGCGGCACTGGATGAGGCAACCGGGGAAGGTCGGCTCGTCCAGGATGACCAGCGCGTCCAGCGGGTCGCCGTCCTCGCCGAGGGTGTTCTCGACGAAGCCGTAGTCGGCCGGGTAACTGGTCGAAGTGAAGAGTCGACGGTCCAGGCGGATCCGACCGGTCTCGTGGTCCACCTCGTACTTGTTCCGCGAACCCTTCGGAATCTCGATCGTGACGTCGAACTCCACCGGTGGCTCCTCCATGATCAGCACATAGTTCTGGTGGTTAAGTGTCCCTCACGCAGGTGTGTGATCGCGAAAGGGGCTGGTGATCGTGCCAGAGCTGAGGGCTTGGCGGGCCGCGAGACCGCATGTGGCGCGGGTCGCGCGAACCGTGGCACCGCACGTCGTGCGGGTCACCCGAGCCGTCCGGCCGCGCCCCGTGAAGGTCACGACCGTGCAGCTCACGGCCGTAGCCGCCACCGTGGGCCTCGCGCTCGCGGCCGGGCTGGCGACCGCGGCCGGTCCCTGGGACTCCTCGGGTCAGCGTACGGCGGAGCGCGACCGGGCCGCAGCGCTGAACCGGCAGGGTGGCACAGATCACGGCCGCGACCCCGGTGCGGCGCCCGGCGGACCCCGGCCCGCGCCCAGCGCCGCGTCCGTCCTGGCCGCCCTGAGCGGTGCCACCGGTCCGGCGCGTCCGCCCGCCGAGAGGGCCCTCGCCGGCGTCCTCGACCCGCTTCTGCAGAATCCTTCCCTCGGTACGCGGCGCTCGGCCGTCGTCGTCGACGTCGCGACCGGCCGGCGGCTGTACGGCACGGGCGCGGGCGAGGCACTGACTCCCGCATCCACCACGAAGATCGCCACCGCCGTCGCCGCGCTCACCGCGGCAGGCGCCGACCACCGCATCACGACCCGCGCCGCCCTGGAGCCCGACACCGGAGAGGTCGTGCTGGTCGGCGGCGGCGACCCGACCCTGACCGCCCGGAAGAAGACCGACGGGGGCTGGGCGAGCCTGCGCACCCTGGCCGCCGACACCGCCCGCACGCTCAAGGCCCGCAAGCGGGAGAAGGTGACGCTCTCGTACGACACCTCGCTGTACGCGGGCTCGGGTCAGCCCCCCAGCGGGGTCGAGGGCAATCTCGCCCAGGTCACGCCGCTGATGGTCGACGAGGGCCGCCTCGACGACTCCTCCAGCGGCGCGGCGGGACGCAGCCCCGACCCGGCGGCGGACGCGGCGCGCAAGTTCGCCGAACTCCTGGAGGCCGAGGGCATCGAGACGACCGCGCCCGGCCCCTCCAAGGCGACCGGCCGCTCCAGCACCCTCGCCGAGGTCGCCTCCCCGCCGTTGTCCGCCCTCGTCGAGCGGATGCTCACCAACAGCGACAACGACATCGCCGAGGCCCTCGCCCGGCAGACCGCCCTCGCCTCCGGCGAACCGGCGAGCTTCAAGGGCGGCGGGACCGCGATCCGCGCCCAGCTGAAGAAACTGGACATGCCCCTGCACGGCGCCGTTTTCGCGGACGGAAGTGGCCTGAATCGTTCGGACAGGCTGTCTGCCGAACTGCTGACCGCCCTGCTCGCGAAGGCCGGTGACCCCGCCCGCCCGGAGCTGCGCCCCGCCCTCACCGGGCTGCCGGTGGCAGGCTTCACGGGCACCCTCAGCCAGCGCTACGCGGACGGCGCGGACCGCCCGGCCACCGGAGTCGTACGCGCCAAGACCGGCACCCTGACGGGGGTCAACGCGCTGGCCGGCACGGTGGTCGACACCGAGGGACGCCTGCTGGCCTTCGCGTTCCTCGCCTCCGGGACCACGGACCGCACGAGCGCCCAATCGGCCCTGGACCGCTCGGCGTCGGCCCTGGCGGCCTGCGGCTGCCGGTAGCGGCAGCGCCCCGGCCGCCCCGAGGCACCGGGGGCCCTCGCGGGGGCCCGGGACCACGGGGCGGGCGCACGCCCGGCGGCGCACCCCTCACCGCACCCGGACGCCCTCACGTACGGTTGACGCATGACGAGCATCGGTGGTGCCCAGATGGTCGACTGGAATCTCGCGGTGGCGACCGCGACCCGGCTCGTGAGGCCGGGCCCCGAGGTGAGCCGCGACGAGGCCAGGGCCGTCGTCGCGGAGCTGCGGCGGCACGCGAAGGCCTCGGAGGAACACGTCCGCGGCTTCACCCGGTTGGGTGTGGACGGCGTGCACGACACCCCCGTCCTCGTCGTCGACCGCCCCGGCTGGGTCCGGGCGAACGTCGCCGGGTTCCGGGAACTCCTCAAGCCGCTTTTGGACAAGATGCAGGAACGGCGCGGCAACGGCGCCGGCGGAGCCGTCTTCGGAGCCGTCGGCGGCAAGGTCACCGGCGTCGAGCTGGGCATGCTCCTGTCGTTCCTGTCGTCGCGGGTCCTCGGGCAGTACGAGACCTTCGCCCCCGCCACCCGCGACCTTCCGGCCGGTGCGAACGGCGGCGGCAGGCTCCTCCTGGTCGCCCCGAACATCGTGCACGTGGAGCGCGAACTCGACGTCCAGCCCCACGACTTCCGCCTCTGGGTCTGCCTGCACGAGGAGACGCACCGCACCCAGTTCACGGCCGTGCCCTGGCTGCGTGACCACCTCGAGGGCGAAATCCAGTCTTTCCTGGCGGAGACCGACGTCGACCCGATGACCGTCCTGGAGCGGATCAGGGAAGCCGCGCAGTCCCTCGTCGGCGGCCGCCCCGAGGGCGAGGAGGGCGAGGACGGCGGCCGGTCCCTCGTCGAACTGGTGCAGACGCCCGCCCAGCGCGAGATCCTCGGCCGCCTCACCGCCGTCATGTCCCTGCTCGAAGGGCATGCCGACTTCGTGATGGACGGCGTCGGCCCCGCCGTCGTCCCGTCCGTCGCCGAGATCCGCGAGAAGTTCCAGCAGCGCCGCGCCGCGGGCGCCTCCCGCCTGGACCTCGCCCTGCGCAAGCTGCTCGGCCTCGACGCCAAGCTCAGGCAGTACCGGGACGGCGAGCGGTTCGTCCGCGCGGTCGTCGAACAGGTCGGCATGGACGGCTTCAACCGCGTCTGGACCTCCCCGAACACGCTCCCGACCAAGGCGGAGATCGCCAAACCGGCGGACTGGGTCACCCGGGTGCACCGCACGGCGGAGTCGTGAAGCTGCCCGCGGGGGGCATGAAACGAATCCGGCCGACGGCAGGCGAACGCCCCTTCAATCACCCGTCCGAGGGACCGTGAGCCAGGAGTAGGCGTGCAATGCTCGGGGAACGGCCCGGTTCTGTCACCATCTACACACTCTGAGTGACCGACACCGGGTTCACCCCCCGAAAACTTCATGAAGGGAACCGGACATGGGTCCCCATCCTGCGGTCGCGGCGATACGCCTGGCGGTTCGCCGCGTACTCCACGACATCCTCACCGAGCACGCACCCTCCCCGGACGCCGGGCGCACGCCCGCCTCCTGCGCCGGGTGCGCGCCCTCCACCACCGCCGTACGCCCCGCGGCCCTCGGCAGCGGCGAACGCGTCCCGGCCCCGGCCGGCCGGCGCGCCCGCGGCACCGCCGCGTCCGCGGACACCCCGCACGAACAGCCCCCGCCGCTCGTGCTCGTGGCGTGCTCCGGCGGCGCCGACTCCATGGCGCTCGCCTCCGCCCTCGCCTTCGAGGCCCCCAAACTCGGCATCCGGGCCGGCGGCATCACCGTCGACCACGGCCTGCAGCCCGGCTCCGGCCTGCGCGCCGACGAGGTCGTCCTGCGCCTGACCGAGCTGGGGCTGGGGCCCGCCGAGTCCGTCGCCGTCACCGTCGGCCGCGACGGCGGGCCCGAAGCCGCCGCCCGCGACGCCCGCTACGCCGCCCTGGACGCCGCCGCCGAACGCCACGGAGCCGCCGCGGTCCTGCTCGGCCACACCCGCGACGACCAAGCGGAAACCGTCCTGCTCGGCCTGGCCCGCGGCTCCGGCATCCGCTCCCTGTCCGGAATGGCCGCGGTCTCGGGGGCCGACGGCCGCTACCGGCGCCCGTTCCTGCACCTGGACCGGCAGACCGCCCGCAAGGCCTGCATGGCC
This sequence comes from Streptomyces sp. NPDC005551, assembly GCF_042871785.1. Lineage (NCBI taxonomy): Bacteria > Bacillati > Actinomycetota > Actinomycetes > Kitasatosporales > Streptomycetaceae > Streptomyces > Streptomyces sp. NPDC005551. The sequence goes on from NZ_JBIAJE010000004.1 coordinate 613,526, forward strand.
CAGTCGCTCCCCGTCTGGGACGACCCGCACAACGCCGACCCGGCCTACACCCGCTCCCGGCTGCGCCACGAGGGGCTGCCCGCGCTGGAGAAGGCGCTCGGCAAAGGAGTCGTCGAGGCACTCGCCCGTACGGCCCAGCTCTCACGCGACGACGCGGATGCCCTCGACGCCTGGGCCCGGCAGGCGGAGACGTCCGTGCGCGACCCCGCCGGCCTCCTGGAGTGCGCCAAGCTCTACGCCCTGCCACCCGCCGTGCGCCGCCGCATCCTGCGCCGCGCGGCCATCGAGGCGGGCGCACCGGCCGGCTCGCTGTTCGCCCGGCACGTCCAGGAGATGGACCGGCTGATCACCGGATGGCGCGGCCAGGGAGCCCTCAATCTCCCGGGCAAAGTCGTCGCCCGGCGGCAGGGTGGCAGACTGGTGATCCGGCAAGGCTGAACCGGACCCTCCGCCGGAGCCGCTCGCGTGGCTCCCGGGGACCGCTTACGCGGGGTGAGGGCGGTCCGAGCGGCCGTTGGGACGGACGACCGAAAGTGATGCGGGTGGACGCGAAAGACATGGGCACCGACCTCAAGTCGGTGCTCATCACCAAGGAAGAGATCGACGCGAAGCTGGCCGAGCTGGCCGCGAAGATCGACGCGGAGTACGCGGGCAAGGACCTGCTGATCGTCGGTGTCCTCAAGGGCGCGGTGATGGTCATGGCGGACCTGGCACGTGCGCTGTCCACCCCCGTCACGATGGACTGGATGGCCGTGTCCTCGTACGGCGCGGGCACCCAGTCCTCCGGCGTGGTGCGGATCCTCAAGGACCTCGACACCGACATCAAGGGCAAGCACGTCCTGATCGTCGAGGACATCATCGACTCGGGTCTGACCCTGTCCTGGCTGATCTCCAACCTCGGCTCCCGCGAGCCGGCCTCCCTCAAGGTGTGCACGCTGCTGCGCAAGCCGGAGGCGGCCAAGGTCGCGATCGACGTGGAGTGGGTCGGCTTCGACATCCCGAACGAGTTCGTCATCGGCTACGGCCTCGACTACGCCGAGAAGTACCGCAACCTCCCGTTCGTCGGTACGCTCGCGCCCCACGTCTACGGCGGCTGACGGGCACGGTGCCGTTCTTCACAGGACGATCGGGAACCCCAGCGGGTTCCGCGCCGTTGGAGCATGCGTGGGCGGGATTGACAGTCGTCCCCTGCGACTTCGGGTGACAATGCTGGGGTACCGTCCGAAGAACAGTCTTTACAAGTCTTTGTCAAACTCACTATGGCAGGAGGGACGGGGCGGCTCCGCTCCGTATGGATGGACGTGAAGCGATACTTCCGTGGGCCGGTCATGTGGATCGTGCTGGCCGTCCTTGCCGTGGTCGTGTTGATGCAGGTCGTCGGCTCGTCCGGCGGCTACAAGACAGTGGACACCGGCCAGGTCGTCCAGGCGATCAATGACAACAAGGTCGAGTCGGCCAAGATCACCACCGGCGACGAGCAGGTCATCAAGGCCTCGCTCAAGGACGGTGAGAAGGTCGACGGCAGCTCGAAGATCCAGGCGAGCTACATCGGCGACCAGGGTGTGGCCCTCGCCACCACCCTCCAGGACAAATACCAGAACAAGCAGATTTCGGACGGCTACACCGTTTCGCCGTCCAAGCAGAACCCGTTCGTGGGCATCCTGCTGTCCCTGCTTCCCTTCGTCCTCATCGTCGTCGTCTTCCTGTTCCTGATGAATCAGATGCAGGGCGGCGGCTCCCGGGTCATGAACTTCGGGAAGTCCAAGGCGAAGCTCATCACCAAGGACACCCCGAAGACGACGTTCTCGGACGTCGCGGGCTCGGACGAGGCGGTCGAGGAACTCCACGAGATCAAGGAGTTCCTGCAGGAGCCGGCGAAGTTCCAGGCCGTCGGGGCGAAGATCCCCAAGGGTGTGCTCCTCTACGGCCCGCCCGGCACCGGCAAGACGCTGCTCGCCCGCGCCGTCGCGGGTGAGGCGGGTGTTCCCTTCTACTCGATCTCCGGTTCCGACTTCGTCGAGATGTTCGTCGGTGTCGGTGCCTCCCGGGTCCGTGACCTGTTCGAGCAGGCCAAGGCGAACGCTCCGGCGATCGTCTTCGTCGACGAGATCGACGCGGTCGGCCGTCATCGTGGTGCCGGCCTCGGCGGCGGTCACGACGAGCGCGAGCAGACCCTGAACCAGCTGCTCGTCGAGATGGACGGCTTCGACGTGAAGGGCGGCGTGATCCTCATCGCCGCCACGAACCGGCCCGACATCCTCGACCCGGCGCTGCTGCGCCCCGGCCGCTTCGACCGCCAGATCGCGGTCGACCGCCCGGACATGCAGGGCCGTCTGGAGATCCTCAAGGTCCACCAGAAGGGCAAGCCGGTCGCCCCGGACGTCGATCTGTCCGCCGTCGCGCGCCGCACCCCGGGTTTCACCGGTGCGGACCTGGCGAACGTGCTGAACGAAGCCGCGCTCCTCACGGCGCGCAGCAACCAGAAGCTCATCGACAACAACATGCTCGACGAGGCGATCGACCGTGTGGTCGCGGGCCCGCAGAAGCGGACCCGGATCATGTCGGACAAGGAGAAGAAGATCACCGCGTACCACGAGGGCGGTCACGCCCTGGTCGCGGCGGCGTCCCCGAACTCCGACCCGGTGCACAAGATCACGATCCTGTCGCGCGGCCGGGCCCTCGGTTACACGATGGTCCTGCCGGACGAGGACAAGTACTCGACCACGCGCAACGAGATGCTGGACCAGCTCGCGTACATGCTGGGCGGCCGCGCTGCCGAGGAACTCGTCTTCCACGACCCGACCACGGGTGCCGCGAACGACATCGAGAAGGCCACGGCGACGGCCCGCGCGATGGTCACGCAGTACGGCATGACCGAGCGCCTCGGCGCGATCAAGTTCGGCGGCGACAACACCGAGCCGTTCCTCGGCCGGGAGATGGCGCACCAGCGCGACTACTCGGAAGAGGTCGCCGCGCTCGTCGACGAAGAGGTCAAGAAGCTCATCGAGAACGCGCACAACGAGGCCTGGGAGATCCTGGTCGAGAACCGCGACGTCCTCGACAACCTGGTGCTTCAGCTGCTGGAGAAGGAGACGCTGGGCAAGGAGCAGATCGCCGAGATCTTCACTCCCATCGTCAAGCGCCCGGCCCGCCCCGCGTGGACCGGTTCCTCCCGGCGCACGCCGTCCACCCGCCCGCCGGTGCTCTCCCCCAAGGAGCTGTCGCTGACGAACGGGGCGAACGGCACCTCCGCCGCCATCGCCGGCGCGACGGAGTCCGTCCCCTCGACGGAGACCGCCCCGGAGGAGCGCCCCGAGAGCTGATGTCCCGGCTCCCGGCGGCCTCACCAGGCCCGGAATGGATGCCGCATCCCCCAGGTTCTAGCCTGGGGGATGCGGCATTTCTGATGCCCGGAGTGATCACGCGTCGAGTCACACGCGTGAGAGGCCAAGGAACGAGGAACAGATGACCGACCCCGTGACGCTGGACGGCGAGGGCACGATCGGCGTGTTCGACGAGAAGCGTGCCGAGAACGCCGTGCGCGAGCTGCTCATCGCGGTCGGCGAGGACCCGGACCGCGAGGGCCTGCGCGAGACGCCGGGGCGGGTCGCCCGGGCGTACCGGGAGATATTCGCGGGGCTGTGGCAGAAGCCCGAGGACGTGCTCACGACGACGTTCGACATCGGGCACGACGAGATGGTCCTGGTGAAGGACATCGAGGTCCTCAGCTCCTGCGAGCACCACCTCGTGCCGTTCGTCGGGGTGGCCCACGTCGGGTACATCCCGTCCGTCGACGGCAAGATCACGGGTCTGTCGAAGCTGGCCCGTCTGGTGGACGTCTACGCCCGCCGCCCCCAGGTGCAGGAGCGGCTGACGACGCAGGTCGCCGACTCGCTGATGGCGATCCTGGAGCCGCGTGGGGTGATCGTCGTCGTGGAGTGCGAGCACATGTGCATGTCCATGCGGGGTGTGCGCAAGCCGGGGGCCAAGACCATCACGTCGGCGGTGCGCGGGCAGCTGCGCGACCCGGCCACCCGCAACGAGGCGATGAGCCTGATCATGGCCCGCTGACCGACGTCGGGGCCCGCTTCGGTACTGACCCGCGTCCGGGCCCCGGGCCCCGCGCGATGGCGGCTCCAGGGATGCCCGCGCGGCGTGCCTAGGCCGCCGCGGCCGTCCCGTCGTTCTCGTCGTCGTCCTCCGGGAGCTTGCAGACGCGCTCCAGGAAGAAGGCGGCGGCGATGACGCCGATGCCGGCGAGGACCGAGAAGCCCGCGTAGACGGCCTGGTCGCGGCGGGCGGGGACCTCCAGGGACTCCAGCAGGAAGGCGCCCGTGCCGCCGTACATACCGGAGACCAGGGCGGCGACGAGGGCGCTGGCCTGGCCGAAGACGACGGCGCGGGCGGCCATCAGCGGGTCGACGCCCTTGGCACCCGGCCGGCGCTCGCGCTGGGCCCGGAGGCGGGCGCGCAGCGAGAGCGCCGTGGCGAGCAGGACGACGGCGATCAGGGCGAGGACGACGGGGGCGGCCAGCGGGACCCGGGGGAGGGTCCCCACCGCGTTCCACAGGCGGGCGCCCGCCCAGGACAGGACGCCGGCCACGACGAACACGGCAGCCAGCGTCCTGATGCGCAGCTCTTTCACGTTGCCCCTTCGGTAAGCCGGCCTTGGTCGGTCGTCCTGACCTTAACGACTACTCGGGCAGCCGGAGTTCCAGGTCGGCTCGGGGCGTGACACCGTCCCGGCTGAGGGAGCCGAGGAGACCGGCCACGGAGCCGTGCCCGGGCAACTGGGCCTCGGGGTCCACATCGTGCCAGGGCGCGAGGACGAACGCGCGTTCGTGTGCGCGCGGGTGGGGCAGCGTCAGCTCGGGCTCGTCGGAGACGACACCGTCGTAGGCGATGATGTCCACGTCGATCGTGCGGGGGCCCCAGCGCTCGTCGCGGACGCGGTTGAAGGCCTCCTCCACCGCGTGCGCCCGCTCCAGCAGGGACGAGGGCGGAAGGGTGGTCTTGAGGACCACGACCGCGTTGAAGTAGGCGGGCTGGCTGTCCGGGGACACGCCCCAGGGCTCGGTCTCGTAGACGGGGGAGACGGCCTTGACGCGGACGCCTGGGGTGTCCTCCAGGGCGTCGACGGCCCCCTGGAGGGTCTCCAGGCGGTTGCCCAGGTTCGACCCGAGGGAGATCACCGCGCGCTTCGGGTTGTTCAGGGTGATGTCGGCGGCGTCGACCCGCTCGACCACGGAGGGCGGCACCGGCTGGACGGTCGGGTCGCTCTGACCCCCGGTGAAGAAGGCGGTCATACTCGGCTCCGGGTGATGGTGACGGTCACGTCGTCGAAGGGGACCGTGATCGGCGCGTCCGGTTTGTGGACGCAGACCTCGACCTCCAGGACCCCCTCGTGCTTCAGACAGGTCTGGGCGATGCGCTCGGCGAGCGTCTCGATGAGATCGACGGGCTCGCCCTCGACGACCGCCACGACCTCCTCGGCCACGATGCCGTAGTGCACGGTCTTCGTCAGGTCGTCGTCGGCCGCGGCCGGTCGGGTGTCCAGGCCCAGCGCCAGGTCCACGATGAAGGTCTGGCCCTCCTCGCGCTCCCTGGGGAAGACGCCGTGGTGCCCACGGGCCTTCAGGCCGCGCAGCGCGACACGATCCACGCGAATCACTCCTGCAATCGTCGGTGGCGGCGGGTGCGTACCGAGTGCGGTCGGCGCACCAGCCTCAGGGGAATCTACCTGCGGGCACTGACGGTGCTCGGCCACGGGTGGGGTGCCCGGTGCGAGGCCGCCGGGGCCGCACCGGGCGTTTCCCATGGGGAACACGGCGGCTCACGGGTTGGTAGCCGCCCCTACCCAGGGCCCCGTGGTTCGAACCGCTGTTGCGCGCCTACCCACTCAACCGGGTGTGTCCTCGTCGTCCTCGGCATCGGATTCGGCCAGTACGGGCGAGGCGTGGTGCGACCAGAGCTTCCAGCCGTCCGGTGTGCGGTGGAACACGTTGGTGGCGACGACGAGCTGGCCCACGAGCGGGCCCAGCTCGTCGCCGTCGGCCGGCGGCGGACCGCCGCTCAGGATGTTCTCGGTGCAGGTCACCAGGGCGGTGTCGCCGGTGACGGAGACGTGGACGTCGGTCAGGAAGAACTGGATGTACTCGGTGTTCGCCATGATCAGCGCGTACGACCTGAGGACCTCGCCGCGGCCGAACAGCACGGGCCAGCCGGGGTGGACGCAGGAGATCACGGCGGCGTCCGCCGGGTCGTGGACGTCTTCATCGTGGCCGAGATCCGACGGTGTGATCCAGAGGGAGGACACTTCGTCGAAGTCGCCCCGCTCCATCGCCTCGTAGTAGGCGGTGTTGGCGAGCTCCACCTGCTCGACGTCGGTGTGGGGCGCGCTCACCGGTCTCCCGCTCCGCCCGGCTCGTGCGGGCCGGCGTCCCGGACCGCGGTGCCGGGGACGGTGCCCGCGGCCCGGTCGGGCGTGTCGGCGCGGGCACCCTCCACGGCACGGGCGACCCGGACGGCGTCGGCGGTGGCCCGCACCTCGTGGACGCGGACGGCCCAGGCGCCCTGCTGGGCGGCGAGCGCGGAGACGGCGGCGGTGGCGGCGTCCCGTTCGCGGGCGGGCGGCGGGGCGCCCCCGGGGCCCGCCAGGACACGACCGAGGAAACGTTTGCGGGAGGCCGCGACGAGCAGCGGGTGGCCGAGGGCCAGCAGCCGGTCCAGGTGGGCCAGCAGGGACAGATCGTGGCCGGCCTCCTTGGAGAAGCCGAGGCCGGGGTCCAGGACGATCCGGTCGGGGGCGACACCGCCCGCCAGAACGGCCTCCACGCGCGCGTGGAGTTCGTCGACGACTTCGGAGACGACGTCCTCGTACGAGCCCTCGACGTTCCCGCCCGAGAGGAAGCCGCGCCAGTGCATGACCACGAAGGGGGCGCCTGCGGCGGCGACGACCGGGATCATCGCGGGGTCGGCGAGGCCGCCGCTGACGTCGTTGACGAGGGCGGCCCCGGCGGCGAGGGACTGCTCGGCGACCGAGGCGCGCATGGTGTCGACCGAGACGGTCACGCCCTCCGAGGCCAGTCCCCGCACGACGGGGACGACGCGCCGCAGTTCCTCGGCCTCGTCGACGCGGGTGGCCCCGGGACGGGTCGACTCACCGCCGACGTCCACCAGGTCGGCGCCCTCGGCGACCAGACCCAGGCCGTGCTTGACGGCGGCCGTCGTGTCGAACCAGCGGCCCCCGTCGGAGAAGGAGTCGGGCGTCACGTTGACGACGCCCATGACCGCGCAGCGGTCCCATACCGGCAGCCCCGCGACTTCGCCGCGCCCGCTCTTGGTGCTCATACGTCCAGCCTAGGGCTTGTCTGACAATTCCCGTCGTCGCCCGGAGGGCGGCCTCGCGGCGTCAGGTGCGTGCTCTCGGCGTGCCGGGCGTAGAGCCTCGTACTGGACGTACTTGGGTCTGCGCCCGGTGCGGCGAGAGGCGTGCATGGCGTCGCGAGGCAGACGGGAATTGTCAGACAAGCCCTAGGCCTCCGGGGGCGGGCCGCTTCCCCGGCCCGTCCCCGCCGTCGGCGGGCCCTGCGGACGGCGGGGCCCCCGGGAGGCCTCCCGCCCCGGCACGTCCCCGGGGCTCACGCCGGGCGGATCTCCCGCTCCGTGACGCCGTGTGCGCAGGGGAGGCGGGGTACCGGCGTACGGCGGCGCAGCAGCCGGGGCAGGGCCAGGTTCACGAAACCTTCCGCCTGCATGGCCGCGAGGCCGATCCGCGGGAGTTCGCCGGAGGAGCGGTAGACGACGAAGCGGGGCTCCCAGCGGGGCCGGAACTTGGCGTTGAACTTGTACAGGGACTCGATCTGGAACCAGCGGGACAGGAAGACCAGCAGGCCCCGCCAGGCGCGCAGCACCGGCCCCGCCCCGATCTTCTCGCCACGGGCCAGCGCCGCGCGGAACATCGCGAAGTTCAGGGACACGTGTGCGATGCCAAGGCGGGGGGCCGCCTGCAGGGCGGCCACGATGAGGAGTTCGTTCATGCCGGGGTCGGCCGCGCGGTCGCGGCGCATGAGGTCGAGCGAGACGCCGTCGGCACCCCACGGGACGAAGTGCAGGACGGCCTTGAGATCGCCGTACGGGCCCGGCCGGGCGTCGGCCTTGTGTGCGGTGGCGATCAGGCAGTCACCGTCCGCGGGGTCGCCGATGCGGCCCAGCGCCATGGAGAAGCCGCGTTCGGTGTCGGTGCCGCGCCAGTCCTCGGCCGCCCGGCGTATCCGGTCGAGTTCGCCCTCGCCGAGGTCACGGACGCGCCGGACGCGGGTTTCGTAACCGGCCCGCTCGATGCGCTTCACCATCTGGCGCACATTGCGCATCGCGCGCCCGGACAGGCTGAAATCCGCGACGTCCACCACCGCCTCGTCGCCCAGTTCGAGGGCGTCCAGCCCGGTCTCGCGCGTCCACACCTCACCGCCCGTCTCCGAACAGCCCATGACGGCGGGCGTCCAGGAGTGGGCTCGCGCCTCGTCCATGAAGCGCTCGATGGCGCCGGGCCAGGCCTCCACATCGCCGATCGGGTCGCCGCTCGCGAGCATCACACCCGACACGACGCGGTAGGTGACCGCGGCCTTGCCGCTGGGGGAGAAGACGACGGCCTTGTCGCGGCGGAGCGCGAAGTGGCCGAGGGAGTCGCGGCCGCCGTGCCGTTCCAGCAGGGCGCGCAGCCGGCTCTCGTCGTCCGGGGTGAGCCGCGCGGCGGGGTGTTCGGGGCGGAAGGCGAGGTGGATCGTGGTGACGGCGGTCAGGAGGCCGAGCGCGCCGAGGGAGAAGGCGACCGTCCAGGAGGTGGGTCCCGTGTAGTCGACGGGACCGGAGAAGCCGAAGAGGCCGAACAGCACGTGCTGGATGCGGTCGGCGAGGCTGGGGTCCCCGGTCATCCGGTCGGAGTGGACGCTGACGATGACCAGTCCGAGGGCGAGTGAACCGGCGCCCATCAGGACGAAGTTGGCGAGGGCCCGCCACCGGCTGCGCGGGTCGGGCAGGGCGGCGAACTCGTCGCGGTGGCGCAGCAGCGGCACGAGCAGCGCGAGGGAGATGGCGACGCCGATGAGGGAGTGCCGGTACGCGAACTGGGCCACGGCACCGGCCGGCAGCAGGACGACGGCGGCCCGCCACGCCCGGCGCTTGTGACGGCGCAGCCCGTGCGCCAGGAGCAGCAGGAGCACGCCGGCACTGAGCGACAGCGCGGCGGCGAACGGGCCCAGCGCGCCCGGCAGTACCTCGGCCAGCGTGTGCATGCGGCTGTGCCGGAAGCGCGGGAAGACACCGGCGGAGATGTCCAGGAGTCCTACGAGGGCGCAGGCCCGGGCGACCAGCGTGGGGGCGGCCTCGGCGCTCGGGCCGCGGAGCAGTCGCCGCGTCTTGTGCGGCCGGTCCGGAACCGTGCCGGACATTTCCCCATCTATCCTGACAGACATCGCATCCCGTAGTTCCGCGAGAGACCGTGAATCCGGTGCCAATCCGGCATCCGGCGACATTGCGCCCTCTAGGACGGTGTCTTGGGGAGACAGGTTCACTCCCTTCCGGAAAGCCGTTTCAAAAGGCAGGGAAAGTCCCGGGCAAGCGTCCGCGAAGAGGCGTGGCGCGCGCCCGGGACCGGAAAGCGCAGGCAGGAAGAGCCCATGGGTCTCACGAGCAACAAGGTGCTGGTACTGGCGGTCGTGGCCGCCGTGCTGCTGTTCGTCGGCACGGTGTGGCTGTGGCCGCGGCTGGCGCGGCACACCTGGCGGGCCGTCAGCGGCCGGGTCGGGCTGCTGCTGGCCACCCAGGTCGCGGTCTTCTCCGCCGTCGGGCTCTGCGCCAACCAGGCCTTCGGCTTCTACGCCAGTTGGGCGGATCTGTTCGGCCGGGAGAGCGGTCAGGGCGTGGTCGTCGACCACGGCCCCGGCGGGGCGGGCGGCGGCCCCCTCCAGGTGGTCGCCACCCAGCGGGTGAACGTGTCGGGCGGGGCGCGTCCGCAGGTCGGCGGCCAGATCCAGAAGGTCGACGTGGTCGGCCGTACGACCCACATCGCCACGCCCGCGTACGTGTACCTGCCGCCGGAGTACTTCCAGCCGCGCTACCGCACCCGCACGTTCCCGGCCGTCACCGTCCTCACCGGCTACCCGGGCACCGCCGAGGCGCTCATCAAGGGGCTGCACTACCCGCAGACGGCGCACGCGATGGCCAAGGACGGGAAGATCCAGCCGATGATCCTGGTCATGCTGCGGCCGACCGTGGCGCCGCCGCGGGACACCGAGTGCGTCGACGTACCCGGCGGCCCGCAGGCCGAGTCCTTCTTCGCCAAGGACCTCCCCGACGCCGTGGCGGCCCACTACCGGGTGGGCAGGAAGCCCGGCAGCTGGGGTGTCGTGGGTGACTCCACGGGCGGGTACTGCGCGCTGAAACTCGCCGTCCACCACCCCGGGACGTACGCCGCGGGGGCGGGACTCTCGCCGTACTACCGGGCGCCCACCGACCCCACGACGGGCGACCTCTTCCACGGGGACGACGCGCTGCGCGACCACGCCGACCTGTGGTGGTACCTCAGGCACCGGCCAGCGCCCGACACCTCACTGCTCGTCACCAGCAGCAGACAGGGGGAGGCGAACTACCGGGACACGCTGAAGTTCATAGAGCTGGTGAAGTCGAGGCCGCCGACCCGGATCGCGTCGGTCATCCTCGACAGCGGCGGACACAACTTCAACACCTGGCGGCGCGAGATCCCCGGGACCCTCCAGTGGATCAGCGGACGGCTGAGCGACCGCTGAGCACCGCGGGGCCCGGGACGCCCACGGCGAAGGGCCAACGGCGAAGGGCCCGCGGCTCGGGCGGCCGGCGGCCTCAGGAGCCGCTGACCGTCTCCAGATCAACGTCCGCGCGGGCGATGTCCCGGGCGTCCGCGGCCGTCGAGCGGCGCAGGGCCTCGTGCAGCCGGGCGGGGGTGAGGACGCCCAGGAAGCGGCCCTCGCTGTTCTCGTCGATGACGGCGATCCAGCCGGCGTCGTGCTGGAGCATCGTCGAGAACGCCTGCTTCAGGGACGCGCCCACCGGCAGCCAGGCCTCCATGCGGCGGGCGTGCTCCCTGACCGTGCCGGTCCGCCCGCGCGCGTGGTCGGCGGAGATCCAGCCGTGCAGGTCGCCGTTCGCGTCCAGGACGACCGCCCAGGGCGCGTCGAGCCCGGCGGGCAGCGGATCGTCGAGGCGCACCACGGGCGGCTGGTCGAGGTCGCTCTCCTCGATGGGCGTCACCGAGAGCCGCTTCAGGCCCCGGTCCGCGCCCACGAAGTCCGCCACGTAGCCGGTCGCCGGGGCGCCCAGGACGGCGGACGGGGTGTCGAACTGCTCGATGCGGCCGGCGCCGTAGACGGCGATGCGGTCGCCGAGGCGTACGGCCTCCTCGATGTCGTGCGTGACGAACAGGACCGTCTTGCGCACGGACTGCTGGAGCCTCAGGAACTCGTTCTGCAGGTGCTCGCGCACCACCGGGTCGACCGCGCCGAACGGCTCGTCCATGAGCAGTACGGGCGGGTCGGCGGCCAGGGCGCGGGCCACGCCGACGCGCTGGCGCTGGCCGCCGGACAGCTGCTCGGGGTACCGGCCGCCGTAGACGGACGGGTCGAGACCGACCAGGTCGAGCAGCTCGGCCGCGCGCTCGCGGGCCTTGGCCCGCTTGACGCCGAGCAGGTGCGGGACGGTCGCCGTGTTGTCCAGCACCGTCTTGTGCGGGAAGAGGCCGACCTGCTGGATGACGTAGCCGATACGGCGGCGGAGCCGGACGGGGTCGACGGTGGATATGTCCTCGCCGTCCAGATATATCCGGCCGCTCGACGGTTCGATGAGCCGGTTCACCATCTTCATCGTGGTGGTCTTGCCGCAGCCCGAGGGGCCGACCAGCGTGACCAGCTCCCCCTCGGCGACCTCGAAGGACAGGTCGTCGACGGCCGTGGTGCCGTCCGCGTACCGCTTGGTGACGTTCTCGAACCGGATCATGGCTCCCCATTGTGGCCGCGGACGGCGGACGTTGTGTGAAGACGGTGTTTCGCTCGTACGGCGACTCTCGGCCATTGTCAGTGGTCGGCGTTAGGGTCGCCAGCAAGTCAAAACGATGTGCGGGCGTGCGGTCCACTGACATACGTTCGATGATGTGGGGGAGGTGGGACGGAGTGAGCGAGCAGAACTGCCTGGTGGCCAACGACTGGATCTGCGGGGAGTACGTCCGCTCCCGCAGCCAGGAGCTCACCGACGCGACGGTGCAGCACGTGTGGATCACCGTGGTCTCCGTGGCGATCGGTGTCGTCGTGGCCTTCCCGCTGGCGCTGCTGGCCCGCCGGTTCCGCGCCTTCGCCGGACCGATCCTCGGTCTGACGACCGTCCTGTACTCGGTCCCCTCACTCGCAATGTTCTCGCTGCTGCTGCCCCTGTTCGGCCTCTCGGCCTCCCTGGTCGTCACGGGACTCGTCCTGTACTCCCTGACGATCCTCGTACGGAACATCCTCGCCGGGCTGCACGCCGTCCCGGAGGAGGCCCGCGAGGCCGCCCGAGGTCTGGGCTACGGATCCGCGCGGCTGCTCTGGGAGGTCGAACTGCCGCTGGCGCTGCCCTCGGTCCTCGCCGGGATCCGCATCGCCACCGTCTCGACCGTGGCCCTGACGACCGTCGGGTACATCGTGGACTACGGCGGCCTCGGCACGCTCATCGTCAGCGGCCTCCACAGCGACTTCAAGGCGCAGGTGCTCACCGCGTCCGTGATCTGCGTGCTGCTGGCCCTGGCCGCCGATCTGCTGCTGCTCGGGCTCCAGCGGCTGCTCACCCCCTGGGCGCGGGTGACCCGCGCCCCCCGAATACGGCGGCGTGCGGCCCCGGCGAAGGTGGCTGAAGCGGCGTGAACGCGGTATCGGGTGCGTACGACTGGCTGACGACCGGTGCGAACTGGCAGGGCGACAAGGGCGTCTGGCACCGGCTCACCGAGCATCTGTACTTCAGCGGGGTCACGCTCGCCGTCTCCTGTCTCGTCGCGCTGCCGCTCGCGCTGTGGCTCGGGCACATCGGCAAGGGGGGCGCGCTGGCCGTGAACCTCTCCAACGTGGGGCGGGCGGTGCCCACGCTCGCCGTGCTCGTCCTGCTCACCCTCACCCCGCTCGGCCGGCACGGGGACCTGCCCACGCTCATCGCGCTGGTGCTGTTCGCCGTGCCGCCGCTGCTGACGAACGCGTACATCGGCATGAGCGAGGTGGACCGGTCCGTCGTGGAGGCGGCCCGCGGGATGGGCATGAGCGGTGGCCAGGTGTTCCGCCAGGTCGAACTGCCGCTGGCGTATCCGCTGATCATGACCGGGGTGCGGTCCGCGACGGTGCAGATCATCGCCACGGCGACGCTCGCCGCGGCGGCCGGCGAGGGCGGACTGGGCCGGATCATCACCGCCGGATTCAGCCTGCAGGACACCCCGCAGGTGGTGGCCGGCGCGTTCCTCGTCGCCGTGCTCGCGCTGCTGGTCGAGGGCGCGCTGGTGATGGCGGGACGGGTCTTCGACCCGATGCGCGGGCGCCAGGGCACCGCCCGGTGACATCCGGCTTCTCGATACGCGGTGACCTCCCGGTTCCGGGCGCACCGTGATGACGTACGACTTCCGAAGAGGGGTAACGATGAACAGCAGAACGCGTCGGATGGCGGTCGCGGCGGTGGCCGTCGGCGCGCTGACCGCGGGGCTCACCGGGTGCGGCGGGGACAGCCTGGAGGACGACGGCCCCGACAAGGCGTCGGGCGGCGGCAAGGGCAAGCTCGTGGTCGGCGCGGCCGGGTTCACCGAGGCGAAGGTCCTCGGCGAGCTCTACAAGCAGGTGCTCGACAATGCGGGTTACAGCGTCTCGGTCAAGACCGTCGAGAACCGCGAGATCTACGAACCCCAGCTGGAGAAGGGGGCGATCGACATCGTCCCCGATTACGCGGCGACCCTCGCGGAATTCCTCAACGTGAAGGAGAACGGCCCGAAGGCGAAGCCCGTCGCCTCCGCCGATGTCGGCGCCACGGTCGCCGCACTGGAGAAGCTCGCCGGGCCGAGGGGCCTCAAGGTGCTGCCGGCCGGTGCGGCGGTCGACCAGAACGCGTTCGCGGTCAGCACCGAATTCGCCGAGAAGCACGACCTCAAGACCCTTTCGGACCTCGGCAGGTCGGGCGTCAAGGTCAAGATCGCGGCCGGTGACGAATGCGAGACGCGGCCCTTCTGCGCGCCGGGTCTGAAGAAGACGTACGGCATCGACGTCTCCGGAATCGACCCCAAGGGCGTCGGTACGACGCAGTCGAAGCAGGCGGTCAGCAACGGCACGGACCAGCTGGTCCTCACCACGACCACGGACGCGACGCTGAAGAACTTCGACCTCGTGCTCCTTGAGGACGACAAGAAGCTGCAGAACGCGGACAACGTGCTTCCGGTGGTGAACGCGAAGGACGCCGGCGACCGGGCGATAGCCGACACCCTGGGGAAGTTGACGGAAACGCTCACCACGGATGATCTTGTGGAACTCAACCGCAAGGTCGACGAGGAGCGCCAGAAGGAAGCCGATGTGGCGAAGGAGTATCTGGAGTCGAAGGGGCTGATCAAGAAGTAGCCGCCCCGCCTCTCCGGCGGAATGCGCTCTTCGCGGGAGTGAAGTGACGGGCCCCCCGCGGACCGAAGTGGCGGCCCCTGCAACGTCTTTGCGAAGACGTGGGAGGGGTTTCGCCCTGAGGTTGTGGCGCTTTCGCGAGGTGATGCGGTCGTCGTGTTCGTGCCCGGGGCGTGTGAAGGCTGCGGGGTGGCCGTGTTTTTACCTCGCGGGGCACCATGATTCGCCTACGCGCGGTAAGTTTCTGGCCATGCCACGTGGACGTCATCGTCATTCCCCGCCCTTGCACAGGCTGCTGCCTCCTTCGGCGATCGCCGGCGTCTCGCTTCTCTGCGCCGTCGGGCCCTGGCTGTTCACGGATCCCTCGGTGCTCCGTGGGCTGGCCGCGGCTGCCGCGCTGACGACCGTGGTGGGCTCGGTCGTCATGCGCCGCTGGGACACGGCGGCGGGCAAGCGCGTCGCGGAACTCACGCGCGCGCGTGCGAGCGACGAGTGGCGCTACGAGGAGCGGGTCGCCGAACTGGAGACCGACCTGGAGGAGTCGCGCGAGCTGCGCAGCAAGCTGGAGCACCGGCTGCGTGCCAAGCGGACGGAACTGGCGGGCCTGCGCAACGAACACGCGGCGCTGCTGCGGCGGTACGCCACGGCGGAGACGGAGCGCGCGACCGCGCTGGAGAGCCGTCGTGTGCTCGCGATAGAGACGGCGGTTCCCGCACGGGCGCTGACCGCGGCCTCGGCCGACCGGACAGCGCAGGCGCCCGGGGCCGTGGCGTCCCCGGGGGCGTCCGGTGCCGCCGCGTCCGGTGCCGCCGTTCCGTCGGCGGGTCCGGTGTCCGCGTCGGCCATGGAGGCGGCTCGTACGCTTCCGGTGCCGTCGCCCACTCCGGCGTCCGGGCGCACCGGCACCGACCTGAAGGGCCCGCCCGGCCCGGAGGACGGAACCGGCCCGGAGGGCGACGAGTCGGGCGTCGACTCCTCGAAGCCCTTCTCCCCGACGGGTTCCTCGCTGTTCCTGCGCGCCAACTCGGCACTGGACCGGATCGTGGTCGAGCGGGCGGCGAACCCCGACGCCGGATCCGAGCCCGACTCAGGAACCGGCCCCGGTCCGGAGCCGGAGTCCGAGCCCGAGCCCGGCTCGGGGTCCGCAGCCGAACCCGAACTCCAGGTCGACGCGGACGCCGACGCCGACGCCGACGCCGGCGCCGAGGCCGACGCCGACAACGACCACGACGCTGAGGCTGACGCTGAGCGCGAGCCGGGTCCCGGCACGGACGGTCCCGGCCCCGGTGGACGCGCGAAAGGCCCCTCAACCGAGGGCGGTTCCGGCCCGCAGTCCCCCGTCGCGGAGGGCCCGGCCGGGGACACGTCCGCGCGGCGCGGTCCGGTGAAGGACGACCCGGCGCAGGCCGCGTCCGGGCCGGCGCAGGTTCAGGAGGACGAGGCGGAGGGGAAGTCCGAGGCGGCCGACGGGCACCGGCGCGCGGCCGCCGCGCCCTCGGCAGGGGAAACCGCCTCCGCGACCGTCCGGCCGGTCCCCGTGCGACCGCCGTCCACCCGGCCCGCACCCGCCCGCCCGCCCGGCGCTGCCGCTCCGGAGGCCGTCGCACCGCAGGCTTCCGCCGACGAGGCGTCCGCGGCTGTCACCCCCGTGAAGCCCACGAAGCCCGTCAAGTCGATCCGGCCCTCCGGGCACTTCACCGTGCCGACGGCCGTGGCGGTCGTACCGAACGCGCCCCGGCGGCGCCGACGGGTCGAGGGCGGTTTCGACTTCTTCGGTACGCAGCAGGGCACGTCGCCCGACGCGCTGGAGGCCGTGCAGAACGAGGACCTCGCGGACGTCGTCGGCCAGGAGGCGCTCGCGCTGCACAAGGCCGAGTCTGAGGCCGTCCAGTTCAAGCCCGCGGACGAGGAGTCCCGCGGAGTGGGCCAGGTCATCGACCTGACCGCGCACGACGAGACGGAGCGGATCGACCTGGCGGGACTGCGGAGCGCGGTCTCCTGAGACAGGAAGGCCGCTGAGGCAGGACGTCCACGGGTTTCGTGTGAGGGCACCGGCACTGTCGCCGGTGCCCTCACGTCGTACCGGGCCGGGACCGCACCGCGCGTCTTCCGGCCGTCCGCAAGCGCCCGCGTCGGCCTCCGGCCCCCGGGCGCTGCGGCCTCCGGCGCTGCGGTCCCCGGGCGCTGCGGTCCCCGGGCGCTGCGGTCCCCGGGCCTGCGGCCCCGGCTCTGCGGGCCGCCCGTCGTGCTTCAGGCCATCCAGCGGTCCGGGCGGGCCTGTCCGCGCCCCGTGCGTGAGCGGTCGGCCTGGGACTGGAGGAGTGCCGCCGCCTCCCCGGCGTCCCGCAGCCGCGCCGTCACCGTCCTGTTGGCGCCGGTGTCCACATGGACGTCCGCGAGCCCCTTGAAGCGGGCCCAGGGCCCCTGTTCGAACCGCACGCTCTGCACCTTCGCGTGCGGTACGAGGGCGAGGCTGCGACGCAGCAGCCCGTGGCGCGCCACGAACGCGGTGTCAGTGACGGCGAGTCCGTAGCCCCGCCACCAGAAGGGAAGACACCAGCCGGCCCGGCGCGGCGGACGCGACAGCGCGCCCGGCACGACCACGCCCGGCAGCACCCGGGCGATCACCGCGTCGGCGATCTCGCGCGGAGCGACCGGCACGAGCACGGAGTTGGACGATCCGGCCACGTCCAGCTCGACACGGACCCACCCGCGCCGCCGCCACAGCAGCGGCTCGACGATCCGCACGGTCTGCACCCGGCCGGGCGGCACCGTCTCGTGCGTACGGTCGAGGAGGCCGTGGTCGATCCGCAGGCCGTCCGGGGACTCGCCCACCGTCCAGTCGTACTCGGCGACGAAGCGTCCCACGCTGCTCGCGCCCGCCGCGCCGAGCAGCGGCAGGCCCGTCGCGAGAACCGTCCACACGCTGTGGGTGAAGAACCAGAGCAGCGACGGCACGACGAGCGCGGCGGTCAGGGTTCCCCAGGTGGCGCCGGTCAGGACCAGGGAGACGGCGAGGACGCCCGCGGGCACGTGCAGCAGCCTCCGCACCGGTGCCTCGCCGACCTCGTGAGCCGTCTCGGGCGCGAAACCGGCGGCGCGCGCGAGGAGTTCGGCACGCAGGGCACGGGCCTCACCCTCACCGAGGTAGGCGAGTTCGTCCTTCTTGTCGGTCCCTATGACGTCGAGTTTGAGCTTGGTGACCCCGGCGACGCGGGCCAGCAGCGGCTGGGTGATGTCGACGGCCTGGAGCCGGTCGAGCCGGATGTGCGCGGTGCGGCGGAACATCAGGCCGGTACGGATGCGCAGTTCGGTCGGGGTCACCGCGTAGTGGGTGAACCACCAGGTCAGGAAACCGTAGAGGGCGGCAGCCGGGACGAACACGGCCAGCCCGACGAGCAGCGTGGTCGTCGTCAGCCGGGTCAGCTGCGCCTGCGCCTGGCCGGGGTCGTGCACCGCCCAGCCGGCCAGCACGGCGACGGGCGCCCAGGCCCGGCGCAGCGGAGTCACGGGGTGCAGGCGCTGCTCGACGAGCGCGGACGCCTCCGCCGGCGCCACCGCGCCATCGGCGCCGGGAACGCCCGCGGCCCCCGGTGCCGACGTGTCCGGTACCTGTGCGGCCCCCGGCGCCGACGTGTCCGCCTCCGCGGGCCCCGGCGCCGATGTGCCCGGAACCCCTGTCGTCTCCGGCGTCGACGTGTCCGAAGCGCCCGCGGTCCCCGGCAGTGGCAGGTCCGCAGGTGCCGGTTCGGAGGGGACCGGCGGCGGGGGCGGGGTCACAGGCCCGCCGATCGGGCCTCGCCGAGTTCCGTGAGCCGGTCCCGCAGCCGCTCGGCCTCCGCCGGGTCGAGGCCCGGAATGCGGGCGTCGGTCGCCGCCGCCGCCGTGTGCAGCTGCACGCTCGCCAGCCCGAAGTACCGCTCCACGGGCCCCGAGGTCACCTCGACCAGCTGCATGCGCCCGTACGGCACGACGGTCTCCTCGCGCCACAGCACACCCCGGCTGATCAGCAGGTCGTCCGCGCGCTCGGCGTACCGCCAGGAGCGCCAGTTGCGCCCCAGCACCGGCCAGCCCCACAGGGCCAGACCGAGGGGGAGCAGCGCGAAGGCCGCCCAGCCGGGCCCGGCGAGCAACCCGAGGCCGAGCCCTACGGTGATCGCCGCGAGCCCCGCCCACACCACCAGCAGCAGCCGTCGCATCCGGAGCAGGCCCGGCGGCAGGCCGGTCCAGACGGGCTCGCCCGCCGCGTTCTGTGTGGTCCCCGTCTCCATGCCGCAAGGGTACGTACGAGAGACTGTCCCCATGACTCCCACGACGGAGACCATGGTCGGTATCGGCGGCGCCGCGGAGAGCACCGACATGGTGCTCAACATCGGGCCACAGCACCCGTCCACACACGGCGTGCTCAGGCTGCGGCTCGTCCTCGACGGCGAGCGGATCCAGCACGCGGAGCCGGTCATCGGCTACATGCACCGCGGCGCGGAGAAGCTCTTCGAGGCCCGCGACTACCGCCAGATCATCATGCTCGCCAACCGCCACGACTGGCTCTCCGCCTTCTCGAACGAGCTGGGCGTGGTCCTCGCCGTGGAGCGGATGCTCGGCATGGAGGTCCCCGAGCGCGCGGTGTGGATGCGCACGCTCCTGGCGGAGCTGAACCGCGTCCTCAACCACCTGATGTTCCTCGGGTCGTACCCCCTGGAGCTGGGCGGGATCACCCCGGTCTTCTACGCCTTCCGGGAGCGCGAGGAACTCCAGAACGTCATGGAGGAGATCTCCGGCGGGCGCATGCACTACATGTTCAACCGCGTCGGCGGCCTCAAGGAGGACCTGCCGGCCGGCTGGGCCACGCGCGCGCGTGAGGCCGTCGCCTCCGTCCGCTCGCGGATGAGCGTGTACGACGACCTGGTGCTCGGCAACGAGATCTTCCGGGGCCGCACGCGCGGTGTCGGTGTGCTGTCGCCCGAGGCCGTGCACGCGTACGGGGTGAGCGGGCCGATCGCGCGCGCCTCCGGGGTCGACTTCGACCTGCGCCGCGACGAGCCGTACCTCGCCTACCCGGAACTCCAGGACACGCTGAAGGTGGTCACGCGCCGGGAGGGCGACTGCCTCGCCCGCTTCGAGTGCCTGCTGGAGCAGACGCACGTCGCCCTGGCGCTCGCCGACGCCTGCCTCGACCGCCTCGCGGACCTGGCGCCGGGCCCGGTCAACCAGCGGCTCCCCAAGGTCCTGAAGGCCCCCGAGGGACACACGTACGCGTGGACCGAGAACCCGCTGGGCATCAACGGCTACTACCTGGTCAGCAAGGGCGAGAAGACCCCGTACCGGCTGAAGCTGCGCTCCGCCTCGTACAACAACATCCAGGCGCTGGCCGAACTGCTGCCGGGCACGCTGGTGGCCGACATGGTGGCGATCCTGGGGTCACTGTTCTTCGTGGTCGGGGACATCGACAAGTAGGTCCGCGGGTACGCCGACGGGCTGGAGCAGCCAGCCGAAGTCGCCGAGTCCGCCCGCGGCGGTGAGCTCGGCGGCGGCGCCCGCGTCCGCGAGGGCCCGTACGTACGCCGCGGGGTCCGTGGTCGCCAGGGACAGCGGCGGGCGGTCGCCCCGCACGCCGAGCGCGCGCAGGGCCGCCCGCTGCGTCACCATGCGCCCGCCGGGCAGCGCGCACGCGTCCAGCGCCACGTGCGCCGTGAGGTCGCACGACCCGTCGGGCACGGGCGGGATCTCGCGGCCCGCGCGGAAACCGGTGAGCGTCCCGAAGGGGGGCCGCGCGCCCGCGAAGTGCGCGTAGTCCACGGCGACGGCGAGGCCCCGGTCGAGGGCGGCGACGGCGCGGGCCCAGGCGGCGTCCCTCGGGAGGCCGATCTCGGCCCGCATGCCCGCGGACGGCGTCGGCCACCAGCGCGCGAGCCACTCGGCGTCCGCCCCGGCGACGGGCGGCCCGAGCCGCTCCGTCCCGTCCCGGTGTACGAGGACCAGCCGGGGTACGCCCTCCGCGTCCGCCTCGGCCACCTCCACGGGGACGTTGTCGAGCCACTCGTTGGCGAACAGCAGACCGGTGATCCCCTCCGGGGGCTCCGGCAGCCACTCGATCCGGTGATCGAGACCGGCGGGGCGCCCGGCCCGCTCGACCGCGTACCCGCGCACGCGGGCGGCGACGTCGCCGGGCAGGACCGCGAGGACACCGGTCACGAGTTCGCCCCGGCCCGCCGCCATGTCGACGAAGGCCAGATCCGCCGGGCGTCCCAGCACCTCGTCCACGCGGCACAGCAGCCGTGCCACGGCCCGCGCGAAGAGCGGGGAGGCATGGACCGACGTGCGGAAGTGCCCCGCGGGCCCCTCCGGGCGCAGATAGAAGCCGTGGGGCCCGTACAGCGCCTCCTCGGCCGCCGCACGCCACCCGCGCCGGCCGTCGGCCGTCTCCCGCCGTACACCCCGGCCGTCCGCCGCCTCATCCGTCACCGGCCCAGGCTAGAGCCCTCCCGGCTCCCCGGCCGACCCCGTCCCGGGGAGCCCGGTAGCCGCAGAGGACTGCGGGCCCTCCACCTTGGGGAGTACGCGTACGGGTTGCGGATCGATCCTCCGGTTGACCCCTGCACACACCGCGCCTACCTACTCTGGGTTACGTGCAGCGCCTCTATGACTTTCTCCGCAGGTACCCCACGTGGGTCGACTGCTTCTGGGCCGTCGTCCTGTTCGGGATCACCGGCGTGAGTCTTCGCAGTGTCAGCGGGGCGTCGGAGCACCGGGGGCCGCTCGCCGTGGCGCTCCCGGTCGCCGCCGTCCTGTGTCTCGTGATCGCGCTGCGCCGCCGGATGCCCGAGAAGATGCTCGTGCTGGCGGCGGCCACCGGCGTGGCGCAACTCGTCCTGGACGTGGGGGTGTCGCCCGCGGACTTCGCGCTGCTGGTGATCATCTACACCGTCGCCGCGGACGGCGCCCGCTGGGCCTCCAGATTCGCCCTGGTCGGCGGGCTCTGCGCGGCGGCCCTGTCCCAGCTGCGCTGGCCGCAGGAGGCGACGGGCACCCCGGGCATCGTCCTGATAGCGGTCTTCCAGACGGTGCCCTTCGCGCTCGCGTGGGTGCTCGGCGACTCCATCCGCACCCGCCGCGCCTACCTCGCGCAGCTGGAGGAGCGTGCCGCCCGCCTGGAGAAGGAACGCGAGGCGCAGTCGAAGGTCGCCGTCGCCGCCGAACGCGCCCGGATCGCCCGCGAACTGCACGACGTCGTCGCGCACAACGTCTCCGTCATGGTGGTCCAGGCCGACGGCGCCGCCTACGTCCTCGACACCGCCCCCGACCAGGCCAAGAAGGCCCTGGAGACCATCTCGGGGACCGGTCGGCAGGCGCTCGCCGAGATGCGCCGCCTGCTCGGCGTGCTGCGCACCGGCGAGCACCAGGAGGGCGGTGAGTACGTCCCGCAGCCCGACGTGGAGCAGCTCGACGACCTCATCGAGCAGGTGCGCACCGCCGGTCTGCCCGTCGACTACAAGGTCGAGGGCACCCCGCGCCCGCTGCCCAGCGGTGTCGAGCTGACCGCGTACCGCATCGTGCAGGAGGCCCTGACCAACACCCGCAAGCACGGCGGCCCGAACGCGGGCGCCAGCGTGCGGCTGGTGTACTTCGACGACGGCCTCGGGCTGCTGGTCGAGGACGACGGCAAGGGCGCACCGCACGAGCTGTACGAGGAAGGGGGCGCCGACGGCCGGGGCCACGGCCTGATCGGCATGCGCGAGCGGGTGGGCATGGTCGGCGGCACCCTGGACGCCGGGCCGCGCCCCGGCGGAGGCTTCCGCATCAGCGCCCTGCTGCCGCTCAAGGCCGCCCACTGACACCTGTACATACGTTCGCCGCACACCTGTACGTATCGTGCCCGATCCGTACGCGATGCTGGTGTCCGGGACCCACCCGGCCTCGTAGGCGCCCGACCCGCTGACCCCCGTACGTCTCTGAAAGGACCCCGATGGCGATCCGCGTGATGCTCGTCGACGACCAGGTGTTGCTGCGCACCGGCTTCCGGATGGTGCTCGACGCCCAGCCGGACATGGAGGTCGTGGCCGAGGCGGGCGACGGCGTCGAGGCCCTCCAGGTGCTGCGGGGGACCGACGTCGACGTGGTGCTGATGGACGTCCGCATGCCGAAACTGGACGGCGTCGAGACCACCCGTCGCATCTGCTCGGACACCGAGCCGCCGAAGGTGCTGATCCTGACCACGTTCGACCTCGACGAGTACGCGTTCTCCGGGCTGAAGGCGGGCGCCTCCGGATTCATGCTCAAGGACGTGCCGCCGGGCGAGCTGCTGACCGCGATCCGCTCCGTGCACAGCGGTGACGCCGTCGTCGCGCCCTCCACGACCCGGCGCCTGCTCGACCGGTTCGCCCCGATGCTGCCCACTGCCGGCAAGCAGCCCCAGCACGCGGAGCTGGAACGGCTCACCGGCCGCGAGCGCGAGGTCATGGTGCTGGTCGCGCAGGGACTGTCGAACGGCGAGATCGCCGCCCGGCTGGTCCTGTCCGAGGCCACCGTCAAGACCCACGTGGGCCGCATCCTCACCAAGCTGGGACTGCGCGACCGTGTCCAGGTGGTCGTCCTCGCCTACGAGACGGGCCTGGTGCGGGCGGGCGGCCACGGCTGACCGGGGACGCGACCGGCGGGCGACCCGGGCGCACCGGCGAGCTCGCCCGGCGCGACGGTGTCGTGACCGCGTCGCCCCCGTGACGGTCACCGAGCCCCGCTGCTTCGAGGAGACGTCCGGCCGGGCAGGCCTCAGCGCAGGATGCCCTCCAGGAAGTCGCTGCCGAGGCGGGCCACCACGGTGACGTCCAGCTGGTGCAGGACGTACCGGCCGCGACGGCGGGTGGTGAGCAGACCCGCCTTCTTGAGGACGCCGAGGTGCCGGGATATCTCGGGGGCCGTCATGCCGTGCACCTGCGCCAGCTCCCCCGTGGTGTACGCGCTGCGGGCCAGATGACGGCAGATCCGCATCCGGACCGGGTGGGACAGCGCCGTCATCCGCAGGGCCAGCTGCTCGACCGAGGGCGGGACGGCCGGCTCCGGCGACCCGACCGGGTAGTGCAGGACCGGCTGCCATCCGTAGCGGTGGAGGACCATCAGGTGCGGCCGGCCGAGCGCGGTCGGCACCAGCAGCAGTCCGCCGTCCGCCGTGGCGGTGTGACCGTCGGCCAGCTTGTCCACGACGATCCGTCCGGCGGACTCGTCCAGTGTCACGGAAGAGGAGACCGAGGCCAGCGCCCCGGCGAGGCCCTTGCGGCGGAACAGGTCCGTCTTGTGCCGGGCGTCCGCCGCGAGCTGGTGCCGCAGCCGCGACCACGCCTCCGCGAAGAACGCCTCGTCACAGTCCTGCGCGAACTGCCGCAGCCACGCCCGCACACCCGGCGGGTCCTCCAGCAGCCGCCGGGCGAACCGCACCTGGTGCGGCCCGCGCGAGGCCGCCAGCTCCAGGGCACGCGCGCGCAGCCGCGGGTCGGACAGCGTGTCGGGGCCGGGCGCGTCGTACGACAGCGCGCACGTGAACTCGAGCGCCGCCGCGACGAACTGCTCGTCCGTCAGCTTGTCCAGCAGGTCCAGGTCCTCGGCGAGCGTGGCCCCCGGCAGCGTGGATCCGCCGGGGATGCCCGCGGCGGGCAGGAAGAGGTCCGAGAACGTCGTGCGCCACAGGAAGTCGGCCTCGCACATCCGGTCGGCGAGATGCGGGTCGAGGCCCGCGGTCACCGTGGTCGCCCAGCCCTGCAGCCCCGGATGGTGCCCCGGCTCGGACAGCGCGTGCAGCGCCATCCCCAGCTCGGCCAGCGGGGACGGCACGACGGCGACCCGCTCCCGCCGCAGCCCGGTGACGTCGATGCTCACGCTCATGCCCTCATGGTGCACCGCCCCGCCGACAACGCCGCCGCCGACCGACACCGGCTGCCCGCCGGCAGGACGGACGCCGGGTGCGGGCGCAGGCTGGGAGCACCGCGCCACCGCGGGCCCACACCGGATCCCGACCGTTCTCCGTCACGAAGAGGCGAACCGCCATGAGCATCACCCAGCAGTACCTCCTGGACACCTACCGGGCCCGGCAGCTCGGCGAGCCGCCCCCGCCCGCGCCGGGCGCCCAGGACCGGCGGACGGCACGGGAACTGCGCGACGTCCGGCGCTTCCGCGCCGTCTTGGCGGGCCGGCCGGCCCGCGGGCGGATCCGGGA
Source organism: Streptomyces sp. NPDC005551 (assembly GCF_042871785.1). Taxonomy (NCBI): domain Bacteria; kingdom Bacillati; phylum Actinomycetota; class Actinomycetes; order Kitasatosporales; family Streptomycetaceae; genus Streptomyces; species Streptomyces sp. NPDC005551. The sequence continues at coordinate 638,369 of NZ_JBIAJE010000004.1, forward strand.
GGCCGCCGGCCGGTGGCTGCGCGCCCGGCGGCACGTGAGCCGCTGACACCCACCGCCCGGGCCAGGGTGCGTGCCCGAGCGGCCCTGGCGGACCCGGCCGGGCGACGACCCCGGCGGCCCGCCCCGGAACCCGAGCGGCGCTGGCGGGACCCGGCCGTCGCCCCCTGCCCCCGGCGGCCCGGCCGGGGACCCGAGCGGCCCTGGCGGAACCAGGCCGGCGCGCCGGCCCTCCGGCCGCCCGCCCCGGAACCCGGCTAGCCCGCGGCCGGCAGCCGCGCGGCGAAGTCCCGGACGGCCGCCCGCACCTCGTCGGCCGTCCACTCCAGCCCCGCGGACCGCACGGACACCTCGGTCCACGACACCCCCGGCCCGCCACGGGCCCACGCGCCGGTGAACAGGTACGTCCCGGTGTCCTCGGCCTGGGCGACGGCCGCGTCCTCCAGCACCTCGGGGTCGTACGGCAGCCATACCTGGAAGTCGTGGGTGTGCGGCTCCTCCGGGTGGACGCGCCCCCACGGCACCCCGGCGGCGGCGAACCCCTCGCGCAGCGCGGCGGCGACCACACGCGCGTGGGCCACGTACTCCGGCAGCCGGGGCAGCTCCCGCTCCAGACCGGCGAGCGCGGACAGCACCGCGGGAAACTGCTGGACGATCAGGCCGCCGTACCGGTGCCGCCAGGCCTTCGCCTCCTCGACGAGGGTCCGCGGCCCGGCCAGCGCCGCCCCGCTGTACCCGTCGAGCGACTTGTAGAACGACACGTAGACGCTGTCCGCGAGGCCCGCGATCTCGGCCAGGGGCCGCCCGAAGTGCGGGGTGCACTCCCACAGGCGTGCCCCGTCGAAGTGGACCACCGCGTCGCGTTCCCGCGCGGCCTCCACCACCGCGGACAGCTCCTCCCAGGTGGGCAGGACGAAACCGGCTTCCCGGAGGGGCAGTTCGAGCATCAGCGCCCCGAAGGGCTCCTTGAAGTCGCGTATCTCCTGGGCGGTCGGCAGCCGAGGCTGGTCCGTCACCCGGACCGGGCGCAGCCCGCTGACCGTGCTGAACGCGTTCCGTTCGTGCACCTCGGGGTGGGACAGCGCGTGCAGGGCGACCGTCGGGTTCCCGGTGCGGGCGGCCCAGCAGCGCAGGGCCACCTGCTGGGCCATCGTGCCGGTGGGGAAATAGGCGGCGGCCTCCGTGCCCAGCAGTCCGGCGACCCGCTCCTCCAGGGCCTCGACGATCCCGTTCCCGTAGACGTCCACGGACGCGTCCAGGTCGTACAGGCGCGCCGCGTCGTCCAGGACCGCCAGCCGCTCCCGGAGCGTGGCCCGGTGGCCGGCGCGGGCCAGCAGACGCCGGGCACCCCGGTAGGCGGCCGTCCGGCGCTCGCGCCGCCGCTGCTCCGAGGGCGCCCCGCCCGCTCCGCCGCCGGACCCCGGCGCGGCCGCCCGCTCGCCGTCCCGCGCCGCCCGGTCCTCGCCCTGCTCCGCCGTTTCGCTCATCCCCGGATCATCCCCCGGGGCGGCCCGCACCGGCACCCGCGTGCGTGCTCCGCAGGGCCCGCGGGAACCCACAGCCTGTGGACAACCGGACGGCCCTCGAACCAATCGCGTTAACATGACGAGAAATCGTCCGGTACCCCGAGCGGACTGGAACGGGAAGGCCGCCGTCGAGTGAGTACATTCCAACAGCCAGAGCCCAAGGACCGCCCCGCGCGGCTGACCGTCGGCGTCGTCGGCGCCGGTCGCGTCGGTCCGGCGCTCGCCGCGTCGCTCCAGCTGGCGGGACACCGTCCGGTGGCCGTCTCCGGGGTCTCCGACGCCTCCGTGCGCCGCGCCGCGCGGATGCTGCCCGACGTGCCGCTGGTGACCCCGGCCGAGGTCATGGAGCGCGCCGACCTGGTCCTGCTGACCGTCCCCGACGACGCCCTGCCCGGCCTCGTCGAGGGACTCGCGGAGACCGGAGCCGTCCGGCCGGGCCAGCTCCTCGTCCACACCTCCGGGCGGTACGGCACGCGGGTGCTCGACCCGGCGCTGCGGGCGGGCGCGCTGCCCCTCGCGCTGCACCCCGCGATGACCTTCACCGGCACCCCGGTGGACGTCCAGCGGCTGGCCGGCTGCTCCTTCGGGGTCACCGCCCCCGACGAGCTGCGCCTGGCCGCCGAGGCCCTGGTCATCGAGATGGGCGGCGAGCCGGAGTGGATCGCCGAGGAGAGCCGCCCGCTCTACCACGCGGCCCTCGCGCTCGGCGCGAACCACCTGGTGACCCTGGTCGCCGAGTCCATGGAGCTGCTGCGCGCCGCGGGCGTCGAGGCCCCCGACCGCATGCTCGGCCCGCTGCTCGGCGCCGCCCTGGACAACGCCCTCAGGTCCGGCGACGCGGCCCTCACCGGCCCCGTGGCGCGCGGCGACGCCGGCACGGTCGCCGCGCACGTCGCCGAACTGCGCAGGCACGCCCCGCAGACCGTCCCCGGCTATCTGGCGATGGCCCGCGCGACCGCCGACCGCGCCCTCGCCCACGGACTGCTGAAGCCGGAACTCGCCGAGGACCTCCTCGGGGTACTCGCCGACGGCGCGGCCCTGCCCGACGACGGGAGCGACCGATGACCACGCCTGTCCCGCGCACCGACGGGAGCCACCGATGAGCACCGCACTGCTGCGCACCGCGGACGAACTGCACGCGCGCGCACGGCACGGCAGGCGCGCCGTCGTGATGACGATGGGCGCCCTGCACGAGGGCCACGCCACGCTGGTCCGCGCCGCCCGGGACCTCGCCGGCCCCGGCGGCGAAGTGGTCGTCACCGTCTTCGTGAACCCGCTCCAGTTCGGCAAGGGCGAGGACCTCGACCGCTACCCGCGCACCCTCGACGCCGACCTCGCAATCGCCGAGGCGTCCGGCGCGGACGTCGTGTTCGCCCCCTCCGTGGACGAGGTCTACCCCGGCGGCGAACCCCAGGTCCGGGTCAGCGCCGGCCCCATGGGCGGCCGCCTGGAGGGCGCCGTGCGCCCCGGGCACTTCGACGGCATGCTCACCGTCGTCGCCAAGCTGCTGCACCTCACCCGCCCCGACGTGGCGCTGTACGGGCAGAAGGACGCCCAGCAGCTCGCCCTGATCCGCCGCATGGTGCGCGACCTGAACTTCGGCATCGAGATCGTCGGCGTACCCACCGTGCGCGAGGAGGACGGGCTCGCCCTGTCCAGCCGCAACCGCTACCTCTCCGCCGAGGAGCGCCGTACCGCGCTCGCGCTGTCCCAGTCCCTGTTCGCGGGCCGCGACCGGCACGCCGCGCAGGAGGCACTGCGCGCGCGGGCCCGGGAGGTCCCCGCCACGCGTGCGCGTGCCGAGGCCCTCAGCGCCATAGGGGAGTCCCGCGCCGCCGCCGACGCGCACGCCGTCGCCAAGGCCGCCCCCGCGGCCGCCTCGGGCCCGGCCGCCGTGCGCGCCGCCGCCCGGCTCGTCCTGGACGACGCGGCCCGCCTGGAACCGGCGCTGGCCCTGGACTATCTGGCACTGGTCGATCCGGCGGACTTCACCGAGATCGCGGACGACTTCACCGGCGAGGCGGTCCTCGCCGTCGCCGCCCGGGTCGGCACGACCCGGCTGATCGACAACATCCCCCTCACCTTCGGAGCCGCCACGTGACCGGCACAGGTACCGGCATACGCCTGCACGCCCCCGCCCCCGGCTGGTCCGTCGAGGCCGACGTCGTGGTGGTGGGCTCCGGTGTCGCGGGGCTCACCGCGGCCCTGCGCTGCGAAGCCGCGGGCCTGCGGACGGTCGTCGTCACCAAGGCCCGCCTGGACGACGGCTCCACACGCTGGGCGCAGGGCGGCATCGCCGCGGCCCTCGGCGAGGGCGACACCCCCGAACAGCACCTGGAGGACACCCTCGTCGCCGGCGCCGGCCTGTGCGACGAGGAAGCCGTCCGCATCCTCGTCACCGAGGGCCCGGACGCCGTACGGCGGCTGATCGCGACCGGCGCGCACTTCGACGAGTCCGCCGAGGGCGCCCTGGAGCTGACCCGCGAGGGCGGCCACCACCGCCGCCGCATCGCCCATGCCGGCGGCGACGCGACCGGCGCCGAGATTTCCCGCGCGCTCGTCGACGCGGTCCGCGCGCGCGGCCTGCGCACCGTCGAGAACGCGCTGGTCCTGGACCTCCTCACGGACGCCGACGGCCGCACCGCCGGGGTCACCCTGCACGTCATGGGGGAGGGCCAGCACGACGGCGTGGGCGCCGTCCACGCGCCCGCCGTGGTCCTCGCGACCGGCGGCATGGGCCAGGTCTTCTCGGCCACCACCAACCCGTCCGTGTCCACCGGGGACGGCGTGGCGCTCGCCCTGCGCGCGGGCGCCGAGGTCAGCGATCTGGAGTTCGTCCAGTTCCACCCGACGGTGCTCTTCCTCGGAGCGGACGCGGAGGGCCAGCAGCCGCTGGTCTCCGAGGCGGTACGAGGCGAGGGCGCCCACCTGGTCGACGCGGCCGGCGTGCGCTTCATGGTGGGACAGCACGAACTGGCCGAACTGGCGCCCCGGGACATCGTCGCCAAGGGCATCATGCGCCGCATGCTGGAGCAGGACGCCGAGCACATGTTCCTCGACGCCCGCCACTTCGGCGCCGACATGTGGGAGCACCGCTTCCCGACCATCCTCGCCGCCTGCCGCGCGCACGGCATCGACCCGGTCACCGAGCCCGTCCCCGTCGCCCCGGCCGCCCACTACGCGTCCGGGGGCGTCCGCACCGACCACCACGGCCGTACGACGGTCCCCGGCCTGTACGCGTGCGGCGAGGTCGCCTGCACCGGCGTCCACGGCGCGAACCGGCTCGCCTCCAACTCCCTCCTGGAGGGACTGGTCTACGCCGAGCGCATCGCCGCCGACATCGCCGCCCGCCACGAGGAGGACCCCCTCCACGCGCGCGTGCCGGCGCCCGTCCCGCACCCCGAGAAGCCCGCGCACCCGCTGCTCGCCCCCGAGGCCCGGTTCGCCATCCAGCGGATCATGACCGACGGCGCGGGCGTCCTGCGCTCGGCGGATTCCCTGGCCGCGGCGGCCGACCGCCTCCAGCGCCTGCACGCCGACGCCCGCGACGCCCTCGACGAGAACGGCAAGACGTCCGAGCCCGGCGTCGACACCTGGGAGTCCACCAACCTCATGTGCGTGGCCCGGGTCCTGGTCGCCGCCGCCCTGCTGCGTGAGGAGACCCGCGGCTGCCACTGGCGCGAGGACCACGCCGACCGGGACGACACCGCCTGGCGGCGCCACATCGTCGTACGGCTGAATCCCGACCGGACCCTCGCCCTGCGCACCACCGAGACAGCAGACTTCCCCCCGACGACCCTCCCCGAGGCTCCCGGCCCAGCCCGGACCGGAGGGATCTCCATGCCCCAGCCGTCGCCCCGTCCCCAGGAGCAGTGACCCAAGTGAGCACCCCCGACCTTCCCCTCGCCCAGAGCGGCGGCTGTGGCGACGGCTGCGGCTGCGCCGCCGACACGGACGAGGAGTACCTGGAGTGCGGGCTCGATCCCGCGCTCGCGCAGCTCCTGGCCGACGCGGGGCTCGACCCCGTGGAGGTCGAGGACATCGCGCACCTGGCCATCGAGGAGGACCTCGACCACGGCGTGGACGTGACGACCGTCGCGACCATCCCCGAGGACGCCGTCTCCACCGCCGACTTCACCGCACGCGAGGCGGGCGTCGTCGCGGGCCTGCGGGTCGCGGAGGCCGTCGTCTCGGTGGTCTGCACCGACGAGTTCGAGGTGGAGCGGCACGTCCTGGACGGCGACCGCGTCGAGGCGGGCCAGAAACTCCTCAGCGTCACCACCCGCACCCGGGACCTGCTGACCGCCGAGCGCAGCGCGCTCAACCTCCTGTGCCGGCTGTCCGGCATCGCGACCGCCACGCGCGCGTGGGCCGACGCCCTGGAGGGTACCGGCGCACGGGTGCGCGACACCCGCAAGACGACGCCCGGACTGCGCTCCCTGGAGAAGTTCGCGGTGCGCATGGGCGGCGGCGTCAACCACCGCATGTCGCTCTCGGACGCCGCCCTCGTCAAGGACAACCACGTGGTCGCCGCGGGCGGTGTGGCGCAGGCCTTCGAGGCCGTCCGGGAGGCTTTCCCCGAGCTGCCCATCGAGGTCGAGGTCGACACCCTGGACCAGCTGCGCGAGGTCGTGGACGCGGGCGCCGACCTGATCCTCCTGGACAACTTCACGCCCGCCGAGTGCGAGGAGGCCGTGGCGCTCGTCGGCGGCCGCGCGCTCCTGGAGGCGTCGGGCCGCCTCACCCTCGGCAACGCGGAGCGCTACGCGAAGACGGGCGTCGACTACCTGGCGGTGGGCGCCCTCACGCACTCCGCGCCCATCCTGGACATCGGCCTCGACCTGCGCGAGGCGTCGACGGACGAGGCGGAGTAGGACCGATGCTGCTCACGATCGACGTCGGCAACACCCACACCGTCCTCGGCCTCTTCGACGGCGAGGAGATCGTCGAGCACTGGCGCATCTCGACGGACGCCCGCCGCACGGCCGACGAGCTCGCCGTGCTCCTCCAGGGGCTCATGGGCATGCACCCGCTGCTCGGCGTGGAGCTCGGCGACGGCATCGACGGCATCGCCATCTGCGCCACCGTCCCCTCGGTCCTGCACGAGCTGCGCGAGGTGACCCGCCGGTACTACGGCGACGTGCCCGCGGTCCTCGTCGAGCCGGGCGTCAAGACCGGCGTGCCGATCCTCACGGACCACCCCAAGGAGGTCGGCGCGGACCGCATCATCAACGCGGTCGCCGCCGTCGAGCTCTACGGCGGTCCGGCGATCGTCGTCGACTTCGGTACGGCGACGACGTTCGACGCGGTCAGCGCGCGCGGGGAGTACGTCGGCGGTGTCATCGCCCCCGGCATCGAGATCTCCGTCGACGCGCTCGGGGTCAAGGGCGCCCAGCTCCGCAAGATCGAGGTGGCCAGGCCGCGCGCGGTGATCGGCAAGAACACGGTCGAGGCCATGCAGTCCGGGATCATCTACGGGTTCGCGGGCCAGGTCGACGGCGTCGTCGAGCGCATGGCGCGCGAGCTGGCCGACGACCCGGACGACGTCACGGTCATCGCGACGGGCGGGCTGGCGCCCATGGTGCTGGGCGAGTCCTCCGTCATCGACGAGCACGAGCCCTGGCTCACCCTGATCGGCCTCCGCCTGGTCTACGAACGAAACGTCTCCCGCACGTAGATCCGCTCCCGGGCAGGCAGGTCCACGCTGTACCCCGGCACGGTGGGCCGCAGCGAGGACGGCCGGCACCCGCCCTCCCACGGAAGGGGCCGTGCCGGTACATCGGATGCCCGTTGCAGGTCGGGCAGGAAGCGCCGGTCCACCCCTGTGACCAAGGTGCACGCCCGACCTGCGACGGGCGGATGTACCGGCGCGGCCCCGACCACCCACCGGAGCCGAGGCGCCCTCCCCGACCACCCACCGGAGTCGAGGTGGCCTCCCCGACCACCCACCCACCGGAGCCGAGGCGCCCACCCCGACCACCCACCGCAGCGCGGGCGACCCACCCACCGGGCGAAAGACGCCGCCCGGACCGCGCCACAACACCCCGTTATGCGGATTTTGTCTGATTAGCGCGTATCGTCGCCGCATGCCCACGCCATATGGATCCCGCGGCGGCATGGCGTTCGGCGCGGAGGAGCTGCGTGTGCTCCGCCGTGCTCTCGCCCTCGCCCTCCACCCCAGCCCCGCCTCGGCCGAGGACGTCCAGGCCTGTCTCGGGCTCGCCGAGTCCCTGGACGAGGCGACCCGCGAGGGAGAAAGACTCCGGGCCTTCATGCTGGCCGACCTCGCGCGCTACCGCGCCGCCCTGCCCGGCACCGTCACCGGCTACCTCGCCCTCCTCGAGGACGTCCTCGGCGCCGGCTACCGCCCCGTCCCCGACGACCTCGCCGCCCTGCGCGCCCTGCGCGGCAATCCCACCGCGGCCGCCCTCCTGGCCCGCTGCCGCGTCCTCGCCGAGCAGGACATCCGCGCCCGCCTGGCGGGCCGTGCCACGCCCGCCACCACCCCCACCGTGCCGGCCTGCCGCACCCGCCTCCTGGCCCTCCCGGGCGGCCTGTCCGCCCAGGGCTCCCCACACGCCCCGCGCGTCCGCGAGGCCGCCGAGGAGCCCGCCAAGCGGCCCGGCGAGCGGCCCGCGGAGCCGCGGCCGCAACCGCAGCCCCCGGTGAAGAGCCCCCGCCCGGACCGTCCCATCCCCACGCCCGGCGAGGTCTTCCCGCCGAAGCGCAAACCGGGCGGCCCGCCGGCGGCGGACCCGCATCGGGAACTGGCGGCGGGCTAGCTACTCTGGAGGCATGGACTACGTCTCCGCGCTCGTGCCCCCCGTCGTGATGGCCGTGTTCTTCATCGGGCTGATCGTGACGATCGTGAAGACCCAGGGCGGGGCCAACAAGGCCAAGGAGGACGCCGTCGTCGACGCCGCGCTCGCACGCGCCGAGGGCGCCCGCCAGACCTCCCGGGACACCGACGCCTGAGGCCCGGCCGCGCGGACGCGGCCGGCCCCTTCACCTCTCCGTTCCCCTGGGCGTACGACTCATCTGATTTTCGAGTCGTACGCCCTTTTTGTTGCCGTTTGTCACTGAAAGTGCCCGTCCGGCACGCCATCGGCGTCTTCTCCCACTATTGTTCTGGCTGTGCCTCGCCCATTGGGAGAACTCGAAGACGCGGTCATGACGCGGGTGTGGAAGTGGAACCGCCCGGTGACCGTTCGAGAAGTCCTGGAAGATCTTCAGCAGGAACGGTCCATCGCGTACACCACGGTGATGACCGTTTTGGACAATCTCCATCAGAAGGGCTGGGTGCGCCGCGAGGCCGAAGGCCGGGCCTATCGATATGAAGCGGTCTCCACCCGGGCCGCCTACGCCGCCGCCCTGATGAACGAGGCCTGGTCCCAGAGCGACAACCCGGCAGCCGCTCTCGTGGCCTTCTTCGGGATGATGAGCGAGGAACAGCGTCTCGCGCTGCGCAACGCGGTAGCCATCGTCCAGGGCCCGGAAACGCCCGAAACCCCGGATGAAACCCGCGACCGCCCCGACGAGAACCCCACCGCGACCCAGAACCCCGCCGCGACTCGGGACGACCCCGGGCGATAGCGTCCGCCCATGCCAGCAGAGCATCCCGCGGAGCATCCCGAACCCACCGCAAAAGCCATCACCGTCCGCCGGGCGAGGACGGGCGATGTCCCGGCGGTGCGCCGCCTCCTCGACTCGTACGTGGAGCATCGCATCCTGCTCGACAAAGCGACGGTGACGCTTTACGAGGACATCCAGGAGTTCTGGGTCGCCGAACGCGACGACAACGCCGAGGTGGTGGGCTGCGGCGCGCTGCACGTGATGTGGGAAGACCTCGCGGAAGTACGCACCCTCGCGGTGAACCCCACGGTCAGAGGCGCGGGCGTCGGTCATCAGCTGCTCGGCAAGTTGCTGCAGACCGCTCGCTGGCTCGGCGTTCGCCGGGTTTTCTGTCTGACCTTCGAAGTCGACTTCTTCGCGAAGCACGGCTTCACCGAGATCGGCGAGACACCCGTTGACACCGATGTCTACGCCGAGCTGCTGCGTTCCTATGACGAGGGCGTGGCGGAGTTCCTCGGTCTCGAACGAGTGAAACCGAACACCTTGGGCAACAGTCGGATGCTTCTGCATCTGTGATCGCCGCCGACTATTCCGGCGGGGAGGCATGCCTGGGTTCCCTATGTCCGAAACGCGCATGTTTCCGGTCTGCTCGCGGGCCGTGAGTCCTCGCCAGGGGTTTGTGTTTTTCCGGCAAAAGCGGTTTGCTTTCCGACGTACTGCAGTACTGCATATAACAAGGGGACGCGAAACAGCGGCGCACGCCGCCGGCCCTCCGCCCCACGGTTATCGATGAAAGGAAATCCCGTGGCACAGAAGGTTCAGGTCCTTCTTGTCGACGACCTCGACGGTGGCGAGGCGGACGAGACCGTGACGTTCGCGTTGGACGGCAAGACGTACGAGATCGACCTCACGACTGCCAATGCCGACAAGCTTCGCGGCCTTCTCGACCCCTACGTGAAGGGTGGTCGTCGCACCGGAGGCCGCGCCGCGGGTGGCCGCGGAAAGACGCGCGCCGCTTCCGGCGGCAGCCAGGACACGGCGCAGATCCGCGCGTGGGCCAAGGAGAACGGTTACGAGGTCAACGACCGTGGCCGCGTTCCCGCGTCCATTCGCGAGGCCTACGAGAAGGCCAACGGCTGAGCGCTCGCGCGCCGCAGCCGGACACGGTGGCAGTGCGTTGCCATCGTGTCCACCACCCGTACGAGATCGGGGGCGACCCCACCGCCCCCCACGGCCGACAGGGTCGGCAGCAGGGGCTCGACCTCGCACCCCGGCTCGGGGGGCCGCAGCCAGACGGCGGCCCCCTGCGGACCCCCTGCACCGGCCGCTCCCGGCGGCACCGGCGCCTCGATGCGCCCGCCCGCGCCGACCGCGTGGAGATCCAGCGGCAGGGTCCCCCATTCCAGCCAGTCCAGCAGCCCCGGCAGTTCGTCGGCGCCGCCCTCGGCCACGAGCAGCAGCATCCGGTCGCCCTGAAGCGCCACCGGAGACGCCGGGCCCAGGTGCCGCAGCGCCGCGACCCCGGCCTCCGCGGGCACGTCCAGGACGTCGAAGCGCAGACCCGTGAGCAACCCCGCCGGCGGTCCGGGCACGGTTGGCCAGCCCAGTTCGTTCTCGTACCAGCGGCGCACCGGATCCGTGGTGTCGCCGGACGTGCGGAACCCGAGCGGCCGACGCGGAGGGGGAACGGTGGGAACCATGACAGGAGCAACCGTCCAAAGTGCCCCGGAGTTACGCTGGGTGTTTCTATGAATGCGCAGCGTGGCGAAGGAGGGGGCGTGCGGGAGCCCTGCCCGGCGCGAGGGTGTTCGCCCATAGCGGAGGGGGAACCGCCGCGCACGGCATGGAGTGTCGGTGCGTACGGGTAAGACATCCCTAGTGGGAGGGGGCGACACGCAAGGCAGGGCGGTCTCACGTTCGCCATCGGCGTACTGATGGTGGGGGTAACTGCCTGGCCTGCGGGAACATCGTCTCGCACCATCGGGTTGGAGCAGATGTCGGCGTTCGGGGTCAGGAGGCCAAGGACGGTGTCGGCAGTTGGAATGAGCGGTCCCCGCTTGCGGGACTAAGCTGCGGAAGGACAGGGAGGGGAGCGTCCCCTTACTGCCTGACCGCTCTGAGGAGCGATTAACGATGTTCGAGAGGTTCACCGACCGCGCGCGGCGGGTTGTCGTCCTGGCTCAGGAAGAAGCCCGGATGCTCAACCACAACTACATCGGCACCGAGCACATCCTCCTGGGCCTGATCCACGAGGGTGAGGGTGTCGCCGCTAAGGCCCTGGAGAGCCTCGGGATTTCGCTCGAGGCGGTCCGCCAGCAGGTGGAGGAGATCATCGGTCAGGGCCAGCAGGCCCCGTCCGGGCACATCCCCTTCACCCCCCGTGCCAAGAAGGTCCTGGAGCTGTCGCTCCGCGAGGCCCTTCAGCTGGGCCACAACTACATCGGCACGGAGCACATCCTGCTCGGCCTGATCCGTGAGGGCGAGGGCGTCGCCGCCCAGGTCCTGGTCAAGCTGGGCGCCGACCTCAACCGTGTGCGGCAGCAGGTGATCCAGCTGCTCTCCGGTTACCAGGGCAAGGAGACCGCCGGCGCCAGTGGCGGGCCTGCCGAGGGCACCCCCTCGACGTCCCTGGTCCTCGACCAGTTCGGCCGGAACCTCACCCAGGCCGCTCGTGAGTCCAAGCTCGACCCGGTCATCGGGCGCGAGAAGGAGATCGAGCGGGTCATGCAGGTGCTGTCCCGCCGCACGAAGAACAACCCGGTCCTCATCGGCGAGCCCGGCGTCGGCAAGACCGCCGTCGTCGAAGGCCTCGCGCAGGCCATCGTCAAGGGCGAGGTGCCCGAGACCCTCAAGGACAAGCACCTCTACACCCTGGACCTCGGCGCGCTGGTCGCCGGCTCCCGCTACCGCGGTGACTTCGAGGAGCGCCTGAAGAAGGTCCTCAAGGAGATCCGCACCCGCGGCGACATCATCCTGTTCATCGACGAGCTGCACACGCTCGTCGGCGCGGGTGCCGCCGAGGGCGCCATCGACGCCGCTTCGATCCTGAAGCCGATGCTGGCCCGCGGTGAGCTGCAGACCATCGGCGCCACGACGCTCGACGAGTACCGCAAGCACCTCGAGAAGGACGCGGCCCTCGAGCGCCGCTTCCAGCCGATCCAGGTGGCGGAGCCCTCCCTCCCGCACACGATCGAGATCCTCAAGGGTCTGCGCGACCGCTACGAGGCGCACCACCGTGTGTCGATCACGGACGAGGCCCTGGTCCAGGCCGCGACGCTCGCGGACCGCTACATCTCCGACCGGTTCCTTCCCGACAAGGCGATCGACCTGATCGACGAGGCGGGCTCCCGGATGCGCATCCGTCGGATGACGGCGCCGCCGGACCTGCGCGAGTTCGACGAGAAGATCGCGGGCGTGCGCCGCGACAAGGAGTCCGCGATCGACTCGCAGGACTTCGAGAAGGCCGCCTCCCTGCGTGACAAGGAGAAGCAGCTCCTCGCCGCGAAGGCCAAGCGCGAGAAGGAGTGGAAGGCCGGCGACATGGACGTCGTCGCCGAGGTCGACGGCGAGCTGATCGCCGAGGTCCTCGCGACCGCCACCGGTATCCCGGTCTTCAAGCTGACGGAGGAGGAGTCCTCGCGTCTGCTGCGCATGGAGGACGAGCTCCACAAGCGGGTCATCGGCCAGAAGGACGCCGTCAAGGCGCTCTCGAAGGCGATCCGCCGTACGCGCGCCGGTCTGAAGGACCCGAAGCGTCCGGGTGGTTCGTTCATCTTCGCCGGTCCGTCCGGTGTCGGTAAGACCGAGCTGTCCAAGGCACTCGCCGAGTTCCTCTTCGGTGACGAGGACGCGCTGATCTCCCTCGACATGTCGGAGTTCAGCGAGAAGCACACGGTCTCGCGTCTCTTCGGTTCGCCCCCCGGCTACGTGGGTTACGAAGAGGGCGGTCAGCTGACCGAGAAGGTCCGCCGCAAGCCGTTCTCCGTCGTCCTGTTCGACGAGGTCGAGAAGGCCCACCCGGACATCTTCAACTCGCTGCTGCAGATCCTGGAGGACGGTCGCCTGACCGACTCCCAGGGCCGGGTCGTGGACTTCAAGAACACGGTCATCATCATGACGACCAACCTCGGCACGCGGGACATCTCGAAGGGCTTCAACCTGGGCTTCGCGGCGCAGGGTGACACGAAGACCAACTACGAGCGCATGAAGAACAAGGTCTCGGACGAGCTCAAGCAGCACTTCCGGCCCGAGTTCCTCAACCGTGTCGACGACGTCGTCGTCTTCCCGCAGCTGACCCAGGACGACATCCTCCAGATCGTCGACCTGATGGTGAGCAAGGTGGACGAGCGCCTCAAGGACCGGGACATGGGCATCGAGCTCTCCCAGTCCGCGAAGGAGCTCCTCGCCAAGAAGGGCTACGACCCGGTGCTCGGCGCGCGTCCGCTGCGTCGCACGATCCAGCGCGAGGTCGAGGACACGCTGTCCGAGAAGATCCTCTTCGGCGAGCTGCGTCCGGGCCACATCGTGGTCGTGGATACGGAGGGCGAGGGAGAGACGAAGACCTTCACCTTCCGGGGTGAGGAGAAGTCGTCGCTTCCCGACGTCCCGCCGATCGAGCAGGCGGCCGGCGGCGCCGGTCCGAACCTGAGCAAGGACGCGTAACCTCCGGGTTCGCTTCACAGGGGCTGCCCCGGGACTTCGGTCCCGGGGCAGCCCCTGTTTTCGTGTGCGCGTACGGGGGTCGGCGAGGTAGCCCCCGTCACATCCTCAGCGGCCTGGATCATGCCCGCCGGTGACATGACGCACAGGCGATTTGTCCGTTACTAGGCGGATTAGTGGACAGGCAGGAACGGACAAAAAGGACCTTTGGCCCGTGGGTCGGGACCGAGGGCACGGGGTCGGCGAAGGTGAGGCGTCCAGGGCGGTTTTCCCGTGGAAGGAAGGCCTCGAAGTGGGGCTAAACCTCCACTTGTGACCGAAACGGGCTGGAATCACTGCATCACGGCGGGTCTGTCAAGGAGTCGAAAGTTTTGAGGCGAACTACGGCATTGCTTCGTAGATAGGCGGTTTGGGGCTTCGGGAGGACGCGGGTTACCAAGGGATGGTCCATCCGGCAGGTGCCTGTGCGCCGGGTGGTCCTGTGTGCCCCCGTCCCCGTCTTGAAGAGGTATCCATGTCGAAGCGCGTCTCGCCCCGTCACTCCCGTGTGTCCCAGCTCCGTATGCGGGCAGCCGTCCTGGCCGCCGGGCTGGGTGCCTCGGTCGCGCTGGGCGCCGGGGTCGCGGCCGCCGACACCACGCTGAACGTCGCCGCCTCCAGCACCACGGCCAGTGCGGTGCAGAACCAGGCCGCGGCTCAGGCCAAGGCCGCCGCCGACACCGCCGCGAAGACCAAGAAGGCCGCCGAGACGGCCAAGCAGGCCGCGGCGAAGAAGGCAGCGGCGAAGAAGGCCGCCGCCAAGAAGGTCACCTCCTGGGTCGACCCGGTGAAGAAGTACAAGCTCTCCGCCAGCTTCAACCAGGCCGGCGGCATGTGGTCGCACAAGCACTCCGGCCAGGACTACGCCGTGCCGCAGGGCACCGAGGTCGTCGCCGCGCACGGCGGCACCGTCGTGAAGACCGGCGGCAACGGCGCCGGCGACGGTCCCGCGTACGGCAACGCCGTCGTCGTCAAGCACGGCAACGGCACCTACTCGCAGTACGCGCACCTGTCCCGGGTCGACGTGAGGGTCGGGCAGGTCGTCTCCACCGGCCAGCACATAGCGCTCTCCGGCAACACCGGGAACTCCAGCGGCCCCCACCTGCACTTCGAGATCCGTACGACCGCGAACTACGGGACCGCGATCGACCCCGTCAGCTTCCTGCGCGCCCAGGGCGTCACCGTCTGACGGACGGCACCGAAGGGCCACGCGGCACCGCGGGGTGCCGGTGGCTACGACGTGGCGGCGCCGTGCGCCCGCGTCACCAGATCGATGGCGACCTCGAGGACGGCCTTGCGCTTCTCCTCGGGGTCGCCTTCGACGTCCTTGAGGACGAACATCCCGGCGTGCATCGTGAAGAGCGCGCTGATGCAGCGGACCTGGTCGGGCAGCGCCGCCTCGGGCTCCTTGATGATGTCGAGCATGGACAGCATGCGGTCCTTGAAGGTCTCGCCGATGCTCAGCTCGCGTACCGTCGCCTGGTTCTCCTGCATGAAGCGGAAGAGCGGGGACGCGCCGGTGAGGGCCTGGCTGTAGCGGCGCAGCACCTCCTGCTTGGTGTCCAGGGAGTGCGGCTGCCGCCTGCCCCAGTCGATCAGCTCGTCCAGGGGCCTCGTCAGATCCTCGAAGAGGCTGATGAGGATCTCTTCCTTGGTCTTGAAGTGGTAGTAGAGCGCCGCCTTCGTCACGTCGAGGTGCTCGGCGATCTCGCGCAGAGAGGTCTTCTCGTAGCCCTGCTCGGAGAAGAGTTCGAGGGCCACGTCCTGGATGCGCTGGCGGGTGTCGCCGCGGCGCTGTCGCTTGGTGCCGTCCATGGTGCCGCCCATCCTCGTACTCCTTGCGCTCCTTGAAAACTTACTTGACGACCGGCTGGTAAAGCCACCGGAAACTTACTTGACGCCCGGCTAGTTAGCCGTCTACGTTCCTGAGTGTAGTGAACTTGCCGGGCGGCAAGTAAGTAGACCGAGCGGGATCGGCCGGAACCATGGGGTGGCCGTTCCAGGGGAGTGGGAACGATGGCGGACACGACAGATGCGGTCGCACAGACCGACGAACGACCAGAGGACGCCGCGGCGACGGCCGGACGGCCGGCGCAGGAGGCCGCGCAGAGCGGACCGCAGCCCCGCAGCGTGCGGGTCGTCCTCGGCGCGCTGCTGATCGCGATGATGCTCGCGATGCTCGACAACATGATCGTCGGTACGGCGATGCCGACGATCGTGGGCGACCTGGGCGGCCTCGAACACCTGTCGTGGGTCGTCACCGGGTACACCCTCGCCACCGCCGCCTCCACCCCGATCTGGGGCAAGCTCGGCGACATGTACGGGCGCAAGGGCGTCTTCATGACCTCGATCGTGGTCTTCCTGATCGGGTCGGCGCTCAGCGGCATGGCCCAGGGCATGGGGGAGCTGATCGGCTTCCGGGCGATCCAGGGACTCGGCGCCGGCGGACTGATGGTCGGCGTCATGGCGATCATCGGCGACCTGATCCCGCCGCGCGAGCGCGGCAAGTACCAGGGCATGATCGCCGGCGTGATGGCACTCGCCATGATCGCCGGACCCCTCGTCGGCGGCACCATCACCGACCACTGGGGCTGGCGCTGGTCCTTCTACATCAACCTGCCGCTCGGCGTCGTCGCGCTGATCGCCGTCAGTGTCGTGCTGCACCTGCCGAAGAAGCGGGTCGACAGCCGGATCGACTACCTGGGCGCCGGGCTGCTGGCGCTCGGCATCACGGCCATCGTGCTCGTCACCACCTGGGGCGGCAGCGAGTACGCCTGGGGCTCGGCCCGGATCATGGAACTGATCGGCATAGGCGTCGCCGCGCTCGTCGGCTTCCTCTTCGTGCAGACCAAGGCCGCCGCGCCGATCATGCCGCTGCACATCTTCCGCAGCCGCAACTTCACGCTGATGTCCGTCATCGGCTTCATCACCGGCTTCGTGATGTTCGGTGCCGTGCTCTTCCTGCCGCTGTACCAGCAGTCGGTGCAGGGCGCGTCCGCGACCAACTCCGGGCTGCTGCTCCTGCCGATGCTCGGCGCGATGCTCGTCGTCTCGATGATCGCCGGACGGGTCACCACCAACAGCGGCAAGTACAAGGTGTTCCCGGTCGCCGGCAGTGTGCTGATGACGCTCGGTCTCTTCCTGCTCGCGCAGATGGACACCGGCACGAGCCGCCTCACCTCCGGGCTGTACATGGCGGTGCTCGGCGCCGGCATGGGCTGCCTGATGCAGATCACCATGCTGGTCGCGCAGAACAGCGTCGAGATGAAGGACATGGGCGTCGCGTCCTCGACGACCACCCTGTTCCGTACGCTCGGCTCGTCGTTCGGTGTGGCGATCATGGGCGCGCTGTTCAACCACCGGGTGCAGGACGTGATGACCGAGCGGGCCGGTGCCATCGGCTCCAGCGTGACCGAGCGGTCCGCGCAGCTGGACGCGGCCGGCCTCGCCAAGCTGCCGGCCGTGGCCCGCGAGGCCTACCAGCACGCGGTGGCTTCCGGTACGCACTCCGCGTTCCTGCTCGGGTCGGTCGTCGCGGTGGTCGCGCTGGCCGCCTCGGTGTTCGTGAAGGAGGTCCCGCTCAAGGGGGCGGGGCCGGCGAAGCCGGGCGGGGACGCGAAGCCCGCGGTTCCCGAGGCCGTCTGACCCGGCCGGAGTCCACCTCGGTGGGAAGGGCCCCCGGCGTTGTCCGCCCCGGGGGCCCTGCCGCGTCCCGGGCTCCCCGGCCACGCACCCCCGGACGCACCACGGGACGGATGCCGGGCACGTCCCCGTCCCCGTACTTCAGCGGCGGTGCCGCCGGGACCTGGATCCCGCTCACGAGTCCCGTGTGCCGGACACGGGCAGCATCGGGAAACTCCCCGTGTTCGTGGGGGCGTGTTCGGGCAGCCACAGGACCGCCACCGCTCCCTCGGCGGGTACCTCGGGCGGAGCTCCGGCGGGGCGCACGTTGCGGAAGGTGAGGCGGGCGCCCAGCACACGGGCCTGGCCGGCCGCGATGGTCAGGCCAAGGCCGTGGCCGCGGCCCGCCCGGTCGGCGCTGCCGGTGCGGAAACGGCTCGGGCCCTCCTGAAGGAGCTTCTCGGGGAAGCCGGGGCCGTGGTCGCGGACGCGGATGACCCGGCCCTCGACGGACACCTCGATCGGCGGCCTGCCGTGCCGCGCGGCGTTGGCCAGCAGGTTGAACAGCACGCGTTCGAGGCGGCGCGGATCCGTGGTGACCACCGACTCGTGCACCACGCGCACCTCGATGTCCGGGTCCTTCGCGGCCACCCGCCGGGACACGAACTCGCCCAGCGTGATGTCCTGCAGCTCGGCCCGCTCGGACGCCCCGTCGAGCCGCGCCACCTCCAGGACGTCCTCGACGAGGGTGCGCATGGCCTGCGCCCGGTCCCGCACCAGCTCCGTCGGACGGCCCGGGGGCAGCAGCTCCGCGGCCGTCAGCAGCCCGGTCACCGGGGTGCGCAGCTCGTGCGCGATGTCCGCGGTCACCCGGCGCTCGGCCTCGATCCGCTGCTGGAGCGCGTCCGCCATGGCGTCCACCGCCCGCGCGAGATCGTCGGTCTCGTCGCGTACGACACCGCCGATGGCGTCCCGCACCCGTACGTCCGTGTCACCCCTGGCGACCTGGTTCGCGGCCGCCGCCGCCTTGCGCAGCCGGCGCGACAGCTGGCCACCGATGAGCACACCGAGCGCGCAGCCGCCGAAGACGACCGCGATCGAGCCGATGAGCAGCGCCTGGTCGAGGTCCTTCATCACGGTCGCGCTGCGGTCGGTGAACCGCGTGTGCAGCGACAGCACCCGGCCGTCCTTGAGGGGCACGGCGGCCCAGATGTCGGGCACCCCGCCCGGCCCCTCGGCCACGTAGGTGGCGCGGCGCCCCTGCGCGACCTTCACCAGCAGGTCCCGCGGGATGGTCGGGTCGTCGACCTCCACCCCGAAGGACTGCGTGCGGCCGGACTCGTACATGCGCTGCGCCACCTGGATGCGCTCGTCCGCGAGGTCGCGCGAGTTGTCGAGCATCGAGACCCGGGCCGCGTTGTGCACGACCAGGCTGAGCGCGATCGCCACCAGCGCGCCGACCAGCGCGATCGCCGCGCTGAGCTTCCACCTGATGCCCGTGCGGATGCCTCTGTCCCCGCCGACCGCCGTGCCGGCCAGGACCAGGCGCCGAAATGTCCCCCGCATACCGCTGCTCAGGCCTTCAACTTGTAGCCGAAACCGCGGACCGTCTCGATCCGGTCCTGGCCGATTTTCGTACGCAGCCGCTGCACATGGACGTCGACGACCCGCGTGTCACCGCCCCACCCGTAGTCCCACACGCGCTCCAGGAGCTTGTCGCGGGACAGGACCGTGCCGGGCGCGGCCGAGAACTCCAGCAGCAGCCGCATCTCGGTGGGGGTGAGCGACACCGGCCGCCCGTCCCGCCGTACCTCCATGCCCTCGGTGTCGATCTCCAGGTCGCCGAAGGACAGCACACCGCCGTCGAGCTCGTCCGCCTCAGCGGTCACGGGCCCCGCAGGTCCGCTCGCGTGCCCGAAACGCCGGAGCACCGCGCGGATCCGGGCGACCAGGACGGCGCCGTCGAACGGCTTCGTGACGTAGTCGTCGGCGCCCGCCTCCAGGCCCAGCACCACGTCGATGGAGTCGGCGCGCGCCGACAGCATGATCACGGGGACGGTGGACTCGTCGCGGATACGGCGGCACAGGCTGACCCCGTCCAGCCCGGGCACCATCACGTCCAGCAGCGCGATGTCGGGGCGGTCGGCGCGGAACGCCGCCAGGCCCGAGAGCCCGTCGGGCATGGCGGTGACCGCGAACCCGTCGCGTTCCAGGGCGAGCTGGGTCGCCTCGCGGATGACGTCGTCGTCCTCGACGAACAGGACGTGGGTCTGCTCTGCCATCCCTCTGCTCTCAGTTCGCGTCGGGGGCGGGCGAGTCGGTGCCGCCCACCGCGTTGCTGTAGTCGTTGTGGATCCGGGACTGCACGGCGAAGCGGCCCGCGGACCAGCCGTAGGTGATCACCTCTTCGCTGGACGGATACGAGACCGGGTCGTCCTTCCCGTACAGCTGCTGCGTGACCACCAGGTCGCCCCGGTCGATCTCCGCGTAGACCGGGGGCGCCTCGGCCTTGAAGACGTTCCGGTAGCCGCCGTCCTGCGCGCGGTACACGTACGCACCGATGCCGACGGCATCGCCGCAGGTCATCACGTTCACCACGATGTCGTCCGCGGATCCTCCGGTCAGGTTCCCGTAGGACACGTCGACCGGGTACTCGTCGGCGACGCACGGCTTCAGATCGCGCTTGACCGCCGTACTGACCTTCGGGTCGTCCTTGACGAGTTCGACGGCGTCGACGCGGCCGGCCCGCCCGCTCGGCGTGGAGACCGGGGTCGTGGCGCCCGCGACCGAGTCGGCGCCCGCCGGGCCCTCGTCCCGGGCGCCGGTGCCGCCGGTGGCGCACGCCGAGGCGAAAAGGGTGAGGGCGGCGAAGACGGCCGTCGCCGTGATCACCGCCTTGGAGGCCCCACCGGGCCCGGTGGCCCCTGAATCTAGGCCGCGCAACGCTCCCGCTCCTCACGTTCGAGCGCACGGGCGGTGCGCTCTTCCCGGTCCCGGCTCTCCAGCTCCTCGCGGAGCCGGGCCAGCGCGCGGTGCAGCGTGCTCTTGACCGTTCCGGCCGACATGCCGAGGGCGGCGGCCGTCTCCTCCGTGGACATCTGCTCCCAGTGTCGCAGCACGACGACACTGCGCTGCTTGGGAGCCAGCACCTTCATGATGTCCATCAGCAGGGCGCGGTCCGCGTGCTGCTCGGTTGCGTCCTCGACGCTCGCGTCCGGAAGCTGCTCGGTGGGCACCTCTTCGAGCTTGCGGGCCCGCCACCACTCGGTCCGCGTGTTGATCATGACGCGGCGCAGATAGGCGTCGGCCAGCCGCTTGTCCGCGATGCCGTCCCAGCGGCCGTAGGTCCGGACGAGCGCGGTCTGCAGCAGGTCCTGGGCGTCGACCGGGTCGGGGACCAGGCGGCGGGCACTGCGCAGCAGCGCGTCCTGCCGGGTGCGGACGTACTCCTCGAACTCGAGCACCTCTCCCTGCGCCATGCCGACCGCCTCCATCCCCGTTGCCGGCCTCGATCGCCGCCGGCTGTCCGTCACCTGCGTGCCGCTGTCCCCGCGGTACGGGAATGAAGCTACGGAGGGGTTGTCACGGGGGTGTCCGAGGCAGCCTGCGGCGAGCGCTCGGCTGTCCGTCGGTTGTGTAACGGAAGTAGGAGACGGGTAAGGGGAGGCGCCGAGTTGTCGGATTTGGAGGTGATTTCGACGGCCGGGAGCCTGTCGGGGACCCATGGGTCCCTGTGACTCAGCCGAGCGGCAGCCGGTAGAGACCGCCCGGCATCGGCTCGACCAGCCCGTCGGCGACGAGACCGTCCAGGGCGCGGGCGCGCTGCACCGGCTCGTCCCACACGCGGTCGAGCGCCGCCTGCGGGACCGGTGTGAGGGCCTCCCGCAGGACGGCGAGGAGCCGCCCGCGGACCTGGCGGTCGGTCCCCGCGTAGGTCTGGCCACGCCGCGGCGGTCCCTGGTGCTCCGGCTTCCCGGCCAGCCGCCAGGCGCACAGGGCGGCGACCGGGCAACGGTGGCACGACTCGTTCTTCGCCGTGCACACCAGCGCGCCGAGCTCCATGGAGGCGGCGGCCCAGCGCGACGCCGTGCGCTCGTCCTCGGGCAGGAGGGCACGGGCGAGCTTGCGTTCGGCGGCCGTCGTCGCGTTCGGCGGGTACTGCGTGCCGGTGACCGCGCGGGCGAGGACGCGCCGCACGTTCGTGTCCAGGACGGCGTGCCGCTGCCCGTACGCGAACGAGGCCACGGCCGCCGCCGTGTACTCGCCGATGCCCGGCAGGGCCAGCAGCTGGGCGTGCTCGGCCGGTACGTCGCCGCCGTGCCGTTCCGTTATGGCGACCGCGGCGCCGTGCAGCCGCAGGGCGCGCCGGGGGTAGCCGAGCCGGCCCCAGGCGCGGACCGCCTCGCCCGGTGCCTCCCCGGCCAGGTCGGCGGGGCGCGGCCAGCGGGCCAGCCACTGCTCGTAGACGGGCAGCACCCGGTTCACCGGCGTCTGCTGCAGCATGAACTCGCTGACCATCACGCCCCAGGGGCCGGCGTCGGGACGCCGCCACGGCAGATCGCGGGCGTGCTCGTCGAACCAGTCGATGACCGGCTCGTGCAGGGATTCACCGGCGGCGCCGGGCGCCGCGGCGGACGGAGTGCTGGGCGTGGGCAAAGTGGGTGCAGTCATGACGGAACCGATCCTGCCACGGGGGAGTGCCCGGCCGCGGCCAACCACGGGGGTGGGTCGTCACACCCGACGATCGGCACAGGCGTGCCCCGGCCGGTCCGCGGAGGAAGCGATGGTCACGGACGGTGTGCGAGTGTCCGTTCTCGTCACGCACTGCCACCGGCGGAGCCCCGGTGCGGCGGAAGTGGGGGTGTGCGGCGCCCGACCGGGATGATGATCCGGAAAAGTTGCCGCTTCGGGCGGCGGGTGGCGCAAGGTACGGGGACGATCTCTCGTACAGTTTGCGCCGTGGGATCTCTGCGCAATCCGGTCGGGCCGCTTCCCTCCTCCATCTACTGGCGACGGAGGGCCGTTCTGCTGTCCGTGGTCGGCCTGTTGGCGCTCCTCGTCCTGTGGGTGATCGCCTCCGGCGGCGGAGGCGGCAACAACAACGGGGACGGTTCCAACGGGAAGAACCCGGCCCCCTCGATCACACCGGGGCCCTCCAGCTCCGGGCCCGCCATCAGTCAACACCCGGGCGGGCGCGACGAGTCGAGCGGTTCGGGCGACGGGGGCGACGGGGGCGGCGGCTCCGGAGCCGGCGGCGGCGCCGGCGCGGGCACCGGGGGCGGCGCAGGCTCCACCGGCTCCGCGGGGGGATCCGGCAGCGGGTTCAAGGACGGCGGGTCGGGCGAGCAGCTCCCGGCCGGCTCCGGACTCGCCAACTGCACCGGCGGATCGGTCAAGTTGACGCTGCGCAGCGTCCACAACACCTACGCGCCCGGCAGGAAGCCGACCATCGAGCTGACCGTGAAGAACTCCGCCTCCGGCGCCTGCAAGGTCGATCTCGGCCCGAAGAACACCGTTCTGACGATCACTCAGGCGGGCGGCGACGACGCCTTCTGGTCCTCGAAGGACTGCCCCAAGGGGTCCGGCAGCCTCCTCCTGCGCGTCCCGGCCGACGGTCAGGTGACCCGCACCCTGGAATGGGACCGCAAGGCGAGCGCCCCCGAGTGCGCGACGCCTCCGGCGGGTTCGGCCTCCGCCGGCACCTACCTGGTGGAGGCGAAGGCGCCGGGCCTGGCGAAGGCGCAGACGTCCTTCGTACTGGAGAAGGACTGACGGGACGGAAGCCCAGGGGCGCTTGGGGCCTGTCGTTCGGATCCCCCTGGGCGGAACTCCGCGGCGCGAAACCGTCGGACGGGCCCTAGACGTACCGCTCGAGGATCGACGACTCCGCCAGGCGCGAGAGGCCCTCGCGGACGCTGCGGGCGCGCGCCTCGCCGACCCCGTCGACCGTCTGCAGGTCGTCGACGCTCGCGGCGAGCAGCTTCTGCAGGCCGCCGAAGTGCTCCACGAGCCGGTCGATGATCGCGCCGGGCAGCCGCGGCACCTTCGCCAGCAGCCGGAAGCCGCGCGGCGAGACCGCCGAGTCGAGCGCTTCCGGGGAGCCGGTGTAACCCAACGCGCGGGCCACCGTCGGCATTTCCAGCAGCTCCGCGTGCGACAGCGCGTCCAGCTCGGAGAGCGCCTCGTCGACCGTGCGCGAACGCTTGGCCGTCGGCTCGGGCACGTAGTCCCGCACGACGAGTTCGCGCTCCGGCTCCACACCCGCGATCAACTCGTCGAGCTGGAGCGCCAGAAGACGTCCGTCCGTGCCGAGCTCGACCACGTACTCGGCGATCTCGGTGGCGATCCGGCGCACCATCTCCAGCCGCTGGGCCACCGCCGACACGTCCCGGACGGTGACCAGGTCCTCGATCTCCAGCGCCGACAGCGTGCCCGCGACCTCGTCGAGACGGAGCTTGTAGCGCTCCAGGGTGGCGAGGGCCTGGTTGGCGCGGGAGAGGATCGCCGCGGAGTCCTCCAGAACACGGCGCTGACCGTCCACGTACAGGGCGATCAGCCGCATCGACTGGGAGACCGAGACGATCGGGAATCCGACCTGCTTGGAGACCCGGTCCGCGGTGCGGTGGCGGGTGCCGGTCTCCTCGGTCGGGATGGTCGGGTCGGGCACCAGCTGCACGCCGGCCCGCAGGATCTTGGTGATGTCCTTGTCGATGACGATGCCGCCGTCGAGCTTGCACAGCTCGCGCAGTCGGGTCGCGGTGAACTCGACGTCCAGGACGAAACCGCCGGTACACATCGACTCGACGGTCTTGTCCCAGCCGAGCACGATGAGTCCGCCGGTGTTGCCGCGGAGAATCCGCTCGAGCCCGTCGCGCAGCGCCGTGCCGGGTGCCACGGCGCTCAGCGAGGCGCGCATCAGGCCATCGGCACCGGAGCTCCCACCGGACTTTCCGGGAGCTGCTGCCCGGTCGTTGGCTGCCACTGCACTCCTCCGGTCGCGGGTTTCCGGTCGCCCTCGGTTCGTACGGACGGGCGAGACCTGGGCAAAGTCTACCGGCGCTCCTCGTCCTCCCGTGGGGCCTCTTTCCGACGGGAGCGCGGAAGGACGCGCAGGGCGTCGCCCATGTCGGCCACTTCGACCACCTTCATACCGGGCGGGATCCTCCCCGGGTCGGTCGGGACGAGGGCGTGCGTGAAGCCCAGGCGGTGCGCTTCGGCCAGCCGGCGCTGGACGCCCGTCACCCTTCTGACCTCGCCCGCGAGGCCCACCTCGCCGATCGCGACGAGGTTCTTCGGGAGCGGGGTGTCACTCGCCGCGGAGGCCAGCGCGAGCGCGATCGCGAGGTCCGCGGCGGGCTCCGAGAGCTTCACGCCGCCGACCGTCGCGGAGTAGATGTCCCGCTTTCCGAGAGCGGTGATCCGGCCGCGCTGCTCCAGAACGGCGAGCATCATCGACACCCGGGAGGTCTCCAGACCCGAGGTCGTGCGGCGGGGAGAGGGGATCTGCGAGTCGACGGTCAGCGCCTGCACCTCGGCCACCAGCGGGCGGCGGCCCTCCAGCGTGACCGTCAGGCAGGTGCCCGGGACCGGCTCGGCGCGGCGGGTGAGGAAGAGGCCGGAGGGGTCGGCCAGACCCGTGATGCCCTCGTCGTGCAGCTCGAAGCAGCCGACCTCGTCCGTCGTGCCGTAGCGGTTCTTGACGCCGCGTACGAGACGCAGGCGCGCGTGCCGGTCGCCCTCGAAGCTGAGGACG
Source organism: Streptomyces sp. NPDC005551 (assembly GCF_042871785.1). Classification (NCBI taxonomy): domain Bacteria; kingdom Bacillati; phylum Actinomycetota; class Actinomycetes; order Kitasatosporales; family Streptomycetaceae; genus Streptomyces; species Streptomyces sp. NPDC005551. Next base: position 663,536 of record NZ_JBIAJE010000004.1, read on the forward strand.
ACGTCCACGAGGTGCTCCAGCAGGCGCGGTCCCGCGATCGCGCCGTCCTTGGTGACGTGACCCACCAGCAGGGTGGACATCCCGCGGTCCTTCGAGGCGCGGATCAGGGCGCCCGCCACCTCGCGGACCTGGGCCATGCCGCCGGGGGCGCCGTCGATCTCGGGGGAGGCGACGGTCTGCACGGAGTCGAGGATCAGCAGCGACGGCTTGACGGCGTCCAAGTGGCCGAGGACCGCCGCCAGGTCGGTCTCCGCGGCGAGATACAGGTGGTCGTCGATCGCCTTGATGCGGTCGGCCCGCATCCGGACCTGGCTCGCCGACTCCTCACCGGTCACGTACAGCGTGCGGTGCTCGTCGCTCGCCGACTTGGCCGCCACGTCCAGGAGCAGCGTGGACTTGCCGACACCCGGCTCGCCCGCGACCAGGACGACGGCGCCGGGGACCAGACCGCCGCCGAGGACACGGTCCAGCTCGGGCACGCCGGTGCTGCGCGCGGTGGCCTGGCGGCCGTCGACCTGGCCGATGGGCACCGCGGACGTGGTGACGCGGCCCGCTGCCGTCGTACGGACCGCGGGCGTGCCGTACTCCTCGACCGTGCCCCATGCCTGGCACTCGGGGCAGCGGCCGAGCCACTTGGCCGTCTGCCAGCCGCACTCGGTGCAGCGGTAGGACGGCCGGTCCTTCGCGGTTTTCGTACGGGCAGCCATGGGGGGAACCGTAGCCGAGGCCACCGACATTGCCCCGGCCGGTGCCGGGTGCCTGGCTGCCGGTGATCGCCGCCCGTGAGGGTGTGGGCCACGGGATGGGGGGCCGCTGTCCCCTTATGAGGGATCGTTTCACCCGTACGGATTAAATGTGCTCAAGGCGGAGGAAGGGGCCACCACTCGGCGCCTACGGTCGCACGGGTGAAGAGCAGCAGTCCGGAGACCTCGACGCACACCACCGGCGCGCACCGGGCGCACCCAGACGCTCGCAAGCGGGTGACGGCTCCCCGCGGCGCCTCGAACCGCCCCCCGGCGCATCGCCCTCCCGGCCCTCCCGCGCGCTACGAGCCCTATCTGGACGGCCTGTTCACGTACTGCCTGTCCGTGCTCTGCGACCACGACGCGGCGACCGCGGCACTGGGCGACGTCCTGGTGCTCGCCGAGCGCCGGGGGGCGCGCGGACCGGACTCCGCGGGCGACCGCAGGGCGTGGCTGTACGCACTCGCGCGCTGGGCCTGTCTGCGCCAGCTCGCCGAGACCCGGCGCCGGCGCCAGGCGGCGCACGCCTCCGGCAGACGCGTGGCCCAACGGGATGGCGCCCGCCGGGATGGCGCCCGCCGGGATGGCGCCCCCCGGGACGGCGCCTCCCGGAAAGGCGCCGCCGGGGACGGCGCCCCCGGGAAGGACGCTCTCAAGGAGGCCGCCGACCGGCGCGCGGCCGAGGTGGTGAGCCGCTCGGTCCCCGAGGAGGTCCAGCAGCGGCGCCGGCACGAACTCGCCCTGCTGGCCTGGCCGGAGGCCGCCGGCACCACGCCCGAGCAGCGTGAGGCGCTCGAACTGGCCGTGCGCCACCAGCTCGCCGCCCACGAGGTCGCCGCAGTCCTCGGAAGGGAACCGGCGGCCGCGCGGGAGCTGCTCGCCACCGCCGCCTGCGAGGTGGAGCGCACGCGCGCCGCCCTCGCCGTCGTGGAGACCGGCGCCTGCCCGAGCGTCGCCCGCCTCACCGGCGACAACCGGCTCGTCCTGAGCACCACCCTGCGCCGTGAACTCGTCCGGCACGTCGACGACTGCCCGCGCTGCCGCCGTACCGCCGAGCGCGCGGTGCCCGGCGCCTGGCCGGGGACCAGCGTCACGCCCGCCGCGCTCCCCGTCCTCGAGGCCCCGCGCGCGGCCCTGCGCCTCGCGATGGTCCCGCGCGCGCGAAGTCACGGTCCGCGGTTCGACCGGCGGGGCTTCCCGATGGACCCGAAGGACCACGCCGCGCGCCGGGACCGGCTCCGCGCGCGTGCCGTCACGACCACCGTGGTCGCCACGGTCGTCGCCGCGCCCGTCCTCGCGCTGTGGGCGGCCTACCGGGGGGCGCCCCTCACCGGGGAGGGCACGGACGGCCGCCCGGTCACCGCGAACGAGGCGCACGGCCCCGACGGCGACGGGACCGGCTACGAGAACGCCGGGAACGCCAGCACCCGGCCCGACGGCCGTTTCTCCGGGGGCGACCGCTCGTCGGACGTCTCCGTGGAGGTCGTCAGCGCGAAGGCGGGCGGCGGGAAGAGCGCGGGACAGCTCGGGGTGACGGCCGGGAACACCGGCGACACGACGCTCATCACCCTGACCGCGACCGGGAGTTCACCGGTCCGCTGGTCCGCGTCCACGGGCGCCCCCTGGCTCTACCTGAGCCAGTCCTCCGGGACGCTCGAGCCGGGCGAGTCGCTGACGCTCAGGGTGTACGTCGACCATCTGCGGGAGCCGGCCGGTTCCTGGACCGCGCGGGTGGCGATCGCCCCGGCGGGAGCCGTGGTCACGATCACCGGATTCGGCACGGCGGGACCGTCGAACCCGGACCCGCGGCCGAGCCACCCGGTGCCGTCCGACCCGGGTCCGCGGCCCGGCACCCCGACCCCTTCGGACCCCGGCCCGACGCCCTCCGACCCCGGTCCGCGGCCGAGCGACCCGGCGCCGAGCGACTCGGCGAGCCCGGACCCGGGCGGCTCGGAGCCGCCGGGCGGCGGGCCGAGTCCGTCCTCGTAGCGGGCGGGGCTCAGCCCACCGGGTCCGCGGGATGCGGCGCGAGCAGCGGGAGCTGCGAGGCGAGCCGCTCCTCGCAGAGCTCGACCAGCCGGTCGTATCCCGCCTTGCCCATCAGCTCGATCAGCTCCGGCCGGTACGAGACGTAGACGGGGTCGCCCGCGCCGTGCGCCGAGGTCGCCGACGTGCACCACCAGTGCAGGTCGTGGCCGCCCGGACCCCAGCCGCGGCGGTCGTACTCGCCGATGGACACCTGGAGCACGCGGGTGTCGTCGGGCCGGTCGATCCACTCGTACGTCCGCCGCACGGGCAGCTGCCAGCAGACGTCGGGCTTGGTCTCCAGCGGCTCGCGGCCCTCCCGCAGGGCCAGGATGTGCAGCGAGCAGCCCATGCCGCCCTCGAAGCCGGGCCGGTTCTGGAAGATGCACGACCCGTTGTACGGCCGGGTCTGGCGCTCGCCGTCCTCGTCCTCCGACACCCAGCCGGTCGCGGTGCCGATGTCGTGGTGCTGCCAGATGTCCGGCGTGAGCCGCGCCACATACCCGGCCACGCGCTTCTCGTCGTCCTCGTCGGAGAAGTGCGCGCCCAGCGTGCAGCAGCCGTCGTCCGCGCGGCCCGCCTGGATGCCCTGGCAGCCGCTTCCGAAGATGCAGTTCCAGCGGGAGGTCAGCCATGTCAGGTCACACCGGAACACCTGCTCGTCGTCGGCCGGATCCGGGAATTCCACCCAGGCGCGGGCGAAGTCGAGCCCCTGTTCGTCCGCCTTCAGGAGCTTCTTGGACCTGGACGCCTTCGCCTGCGAAGGTTCCTTGGTCGATTTGTCGGGCTTCGCCTTTTTCGTCTTTGGCACCCGTCCAGGGTAAGTCGCCGGAGTCCGCTCCGGGCACTGCCATCCGCACGGCGGGCAGTAGCGTTCCGTACATGAGACTCGGTGTCCTCGACGTGGGTTCGAACACGGTGCATCTGCTGGTGGTGGACGCGCACCCCGGCGCGCGCCCGCTGCCCGCGCACTCGCACAAGGTGGAGTTGCGGCTCGCCCAGCTTCTCGACCCGGACGGTGCCATCGGCCCGGACGGCGTCGACCGGCTGATATCGGTCGTCCATGAGGCGATGCAGGCCGCCGAGGACAAGGGCGTGGAGGAGCTGCTGCCGTTCGCGACCTCCGCGGTGCGCGAGGCCAGCAACGCGGACGACGTGCTCTCCCGCGTGCACGACGCGACCGGCGTCGAGCTCCAGGTCCTGTCCGGAGCGGAGGAGGCCCGGCTCACCTTCCTCGCCGCCCGCCGCTGGTTCGGCTGGTCGGCCGGGAAGCTGCTCGTCCTGGACATCGGCGGCGGTTCCCTGGAGATCGCCTACGGGGTGGACGAGGAGCCGGACACGGCGGTGTCGCTGCCGCTGGGGGCGGGGCGGCTGACCGCCGGGTGGCTGCCCGGGGATCCGCCGGAGCCGGGGGCCGTCAAGTCCCTGCGGCGCCATGTGCGGGCGCAGATCGCCCGCAGCGTGGGCGAGTTCACCCGCCTCGGTCCTCCCGATCACGTGGTCGCCACGTCGAAGACCTTCAAGCAGCTCGCCCGGCTGGCCGGCGCCGCGCGTTCCGCGGACGGGCTCTACGTCCCGCGTGAGCTGAAACGGGAGTCGCTGGAGGGGTGGGTACCGAAGCTCGCCGCCATGACCACCGGCGAGCGGGCCGACCTACCCGGCGTGTCCGAGGGGCGGGCCGGGCAACTGGTCGCCGGGGCGTTGGTGGCGGAGGCCACCATGGATCTCTTCGGCGTGGAGACGGTGGACATCTGCCCCTGGGCCCTCCGGGAGGGCGTGATCCTCCGCCACCTGGACCACATGCCCCCGACGTAGGCCGCCCGGCGCCGGCGCGGACCGGCACCAACGGGCCGCCGCCCCCGCGGCCGGCGGCCCGCACCCGCCTGCGCCCACCGCCCCGCACCGCGATCGCCACGACCTGCACCCGCCCGCGCCCGCCTGCACCCACCCTCCCGCCCGGCGGCCCCGTGCCCGGCACGACCCGCACCCGCCCTCCCACCTGAGGGGCCGTGCCGGTACATCAGATGCCCGTTGCAGGTCGGGCAGGAAGCGCCGGTCCACCCCTGTGACCAAGGTGCACGCCCGACCTGCGACGGGCGGATGTACCGGCGCGGCCCCGACCGCCCACCGGAGCCGAGGCGCCCACCCCGACCACCCACCGCAGCGTGGGCGACCCACCCACCGGCCGAAGGCGCCCGCGCCCCGCAGCGAAGGCGCCCCGCCCCGCCCCGAAGACGCCCGCAGCGAAGGCGCCCCCGCCCCGGAGCGGGGCGCCCCACCCAAGGCGCCCCCGCCAGACACCCGCCCCGTACTCTGTCCCTCGTGGCAGAACCAGTGGTGCGCATCCCGGATGCGAAGGTCGCGCTGTCCACGGCCTCCGTGTATCCGGAGTCGACGGCGACGGCCTTCGAAATCGCCGCGCGCCTCGGCTACGACGGCGTCGAGGTCATGGTCTGGACCGACCCGGTCAGTCAGGACATCGAGGCCCTGCGCAGACTCAGCGACTACCACCGGATGCCGATCCTCGCGGTCCACGCCCCCTGCCTCCTGATCACGCAGCGCGTGTGGTCCACCGACCCGTGGACCAAGCTCCAGCGTGCCCAGGCCGCCGCGGAGAAGCTCGGCGCCGGCACCGTCGTCGTACATCCCCCGTTCCGCTGGCAGCGCCAGTACGCCCGGGACTTCGTCGACGGCATCTGGCGGATGGCCGGCGAGACGGACGTCCGGTTCGCGGTCGAGAACATGTACCCCTGGCGTTACCGGGACCGCGAGATGCTCGCCTACGCACCCGACTGGGACGTGACGAAGGAGGACTACCGTCACTTCACCATCGACCTCAGCCACACCGCGACGGCCCGCACGGACGCCGTGCGGATGATCGACCGCATGGGCGACCGCCTCGGACACGTCCACCTCGCGGACGGCAACGGCTCCAGCAAGGACGAGCACCTCGTCCCGGGCCGCGGCACCCAGCCCTGCGCGGAGGTGCTGGAGCGCCTCGCGACCACCGGCTTCGACGGCCACGTCGTCATAGAGGTCAACACCCGCCGCGCCATGTCCAGCGCGGAGCGCGAGGCCGACCTCGCCGAGGCCCTCGCCTTCACCCGGCTCCACCTCGCCTCGTCCGTCCGGGTCCCCCGGTCGTGACCGCGGCGGCCCCCGCCCCCCGCCGCCGCGGGCGCCCGTCCCGTACGGAGACGGCGGCCTCCCCGGCCACCCGGGAGGTCATCCTCGCCGCGGCCCGCGAGGAGTTCAGCGCGCGGGGCTACGAGAAGACGTCCGTACGGGGCATCGCCAGGACGGCGGGCGTGGACTCCGCGCTGGTGCACCACTACTTCGGCACGAAGGAGCAGGTTTTCGAAGCGGCCGTCGAGGTCGCCTTCGCGCCCGCCCTGGACGCCCCGAACGCCGTCGAGGACGGCCCGCCGGAGGGCGTCGGGGAACGCCTGACCCGGTTCGTCCTCGGCGTCTGGGAGAACCCGGCGACCCGTACGCCCCTGCTCGCGATCGTCCGTTCCGCGGTGAACAACGAGACCGCGGCGGCCGTCTTCCGCCGCATGATCGCCGCCCAGCTGATGCGCCGCATAGCCCGGCAGCTGGACGTCCCGGACCCGGAGCTGCGCGCGGAGCTGGCGGCGGCGCAGCTGGTCGGCGTCGCGATGCTGCGCTACGTGATCAAGGTCGAGCCGCTCGCCTCGGCGGACCCGGAACAGGTCATCGCCCGGATCGCCCCGGTCGTCCAGGCCCACCTCACCAGCCCCTGACGCATCCCGGACCGGCCCCCACCCCCGACCGCCTCCTGCACCCGCTGCCCCGGACCGGGAACCGCCACCCGAGACACGCATCCCGCATTCCGGACACCCCGTCCGGATCCTGGAGCACCGGCGTAGGCTCGACGGCAGTCATTACTCTCCGAAGGAGCGAGCGACGATGCCCGAGCTGAGGTCCCGCACAGTCACCCACGGCCGCAACATGGCGGGCGCACGCGCCCTTATGCGCGCCTCCGGTGTACCGGGCGCGGACATCGGCCGGAAGCCGATCATCGCGGTCGCCAACTCGTTCACCGAGTTCGTGCCCGGCCACACCCACCTCCAGCCGGTCGGCCGGATCGTGAGCGAGGCCATCACGGCGGCCGGGGGCATCCCGCGCGAGTTCAACACCATCGCGGTCGACGACGGCATCGCGATGGGGCACGGCGGCATGCTGTACTCCCTGCCCTCGCGCGACCTGATCGCGGACAGCGTCGAGTACATGGTGGAGGCACACTGCGCCGACGCCCTGATCTGCATCTCGAACTGCGACAAGATCACCCCGGGCATGCTGATGGCCGCCCTGCGGCTGAACATCCCGGCGGTCTTCGTCTCCGGCGGCCCGATGGAGTCCGGCCGGGCGACCCTCGTCGACGGTACGGTCCGCACGCTCGACCTGGTCGACGCGATCTCCGACGCGGTGAACGACAAGATCTCGGACGAGGACATCCTCCGTATCGAGGAGAACGCCTGTCCGACCTGCGGCTCCTGTTCCGGCATGTTCACCGCCAACTCGATGAACTGCCTCACCGAGGCCATCGGCCTGTCGCTGCCGGGCAACGGCTCGGTCCTCGCCACGCACACCGCCCGCAAGGGGCTGTACGAGGACGCCGCGCGCACGGTCATGGACGTCACGCGCCGCTACTACGAGCAGGACGACGAGTCGGTCCTCCCGCGCAACGTCGCCACCCTCGCCGCCTTCGAGAACGCCATGGCGCTGGACATCGCGATGGGCGGTTCGACCAACACGATCCTGCACCTGCTGGCCGCGGCCCAGGAGGCGGGCGTTCCCTTCGGCCTGGAGGAGATCAACGCGGTCTCGCGCCGGGTCCCCTGCCTCGCCAAGGTCGCGCCGAACGTCGCCAAGAACCGTACGTACTACATGGAGGACGTGCACCGCGCGGGCGGCATCCCGGCCCTGCTGGGCGAGTTGCACCGGGCCGGCCTGCTGAACGAGGACGTGCACTCGGTGCACAGCCCGTCGCTGTCGGACTGGCTGAAGACGTGGGACGTGCGCGGCGGCTCCCCGTCCCCGAAGGCCGTCGAGCTGTGGCACGCGGCCCCCGGCTGCGTCCGCTCCTCCGAGGCCTTCTCCCAGTCCGAGCGCTGGGAGGCCCTCGACGAGGACGCCGAGAACGGCTGCATCCGTTCCGCGGAGCACGCGTACTCCAAGGACGGCGGTCTGGCGGTCCTCAAGGGGAACCTGGCCGTGGACGGCTGTGTCGTGAAGACGGCCGGCGTCGACGAGTCGATCTGGACCTTCGAGGGCCCGGCGGTCGTCTGCGAGTCCCAGGAGCAGGCCGTCGAGAAGATCCTCAACAAGCAGATCAAGGACGGCGACGTGGTCGTCATCCGCTACGAGGGCCCCAAGGGCGGTCCGGGCATGCAGGAGATGCTCTACCCGACGTCCTTCCTCAAGGGCCGCGGCCTCGGCAAGACCTGCGCCCTGATCACCGACGGCCGCTTCTCCGGCGGCACCTCGGGTCTGTCGATCGGCCACGCGTCGCCCGAGGCGGCGTCCGGCGGCACCATCGCCCTCGTCGAGGACGGTGACCGCATCCGGATCGACATCCCTAACCGCTCCATCGAACTGCTGGTCTCCGACGCCGACCTGGCGGCCCGCCGCGCGGCGCTGAACGGTGTGTACGCGCCGGTCGGCCGCGACCGGAAGGTCTCCGCCGCGCTGCGCGCCTACGCGGCGATGGCGACGAGCGCGGACAAGGGCGCGGTCCGGGACGTCTCGATGCTGGGCTGACGCCCGCACCCGGGTGACGCCCGGCACCGGGTCCACGGGAAGGGGCCGCTCCTCGGGGGAGCGGCCCCTTCACGGCTCCCGCCCCGACGGCACGAGCACCGCCCGACAGGGCTCCACCACCCCATACCCCGGCTCGTGTTCGGAGGCTCCCGGCGCCACCGGATCATCCCGGGCGCGGGCGTCCCCCGCTCACCACCCCGCCGGGTCGTTCCCCGCCACCGCGAACACCGTTCCGTCGGGGGCGCTCGCGTACACGCGTCCGCCCGCCACCGAGGGCGCCGGGAGCTGCGCCACGACCCGGTCGGACCGGGCGCCGAGCCTGATCGAGGTCTGGCCGACGAGCCGGCCCACGCGGCTGTCCACGGCGAGCAGCCGCCCGTCGGCCGAGGTGAAGTACACGTGCCGGGCGTCGGCGACGGGTGCCGAGCCCCGGCTGACGGATGTCTCCAGCCGCCACCGCTGCTTCAGCGTGTCCAGGTCGACGGCGACCATCCCGCCACCGGTGGCCAGCAGATGGACGGTGTCCCCGCGGACGGTGGCCTGGGCCTGCGGGAGCGCCACCGGGAGCGCGGCCCGGCGCGACGTCTTCGTGCGCGGGTCGTACCTGACCAGGGCGTTCGTCTCACCGTTCAGGTCGTCGGCGGTGAGGACCAGGGCGTCGTGCCGGGTGCCGGCCGGGGTCAGCCTGCCCGCCAGCCGGGTGTCCCAGCGCACCGCCCCGGTCCCGGGATCCACCGCGGTGACGTGCGTACCGGACCCGTCGGCCGTCAGGCTCGTGGCGTACGCGGGCCCGCCGCCGGGGAAGGCGACGACGGCCGGTGAGAGGTGCCCGGACAGCCGGTGGCGCCAGCGCTCCCGGCCGGAGGCGCCGTCGACGCCCGTGACGGTGCCGTCGGCATCGGTGAGCAGCACGGTGCCGCCCGCGTGCCCGACACCGCCGTACGCTGACAGGTCCAGCTTCCAGCGCGTCTTGCCCGTGGCCGTATCAAGCGCCTCGAGCCGCCGCCCCTCGTGGGTCACGACGTGCACCAGGCCGCCGGAGAGGACCGGCGACGGGACCGGGCCGGCCCGCTCGGTGGACGTGTGCCGCCACAGCACCGTGCCGTCGGCCGGGTCCAGCGCGGAGACCAGCCCGGGTTGCGCGCAGAGCAGCCTGTCCGCCGCGTACGCGCACTGCGGCGTCCCGAAGGCCTCTCCGGAGGAATGCGTCCCTGGGGAGCCGTCGGTGCCGGTGGGGCCCGCCGGGTCGGACGCCGGCCTGGTGTCCCAGGTGCTGACGACCGTCGACGCGGGCTGCGGCCGGTCACCGTGGGAAGCGCCGCGGTCCTGGAAGACCAACTGGGTCGAGGCCAGTCCACCGCCCACGACCAGGGCGAGCGCTCCGACGGCGAGGAGCAGCCGGTTGCGCGGCCGCCCCGCGGAGCCGCGCACCGCGTCGGCCCTTCGGTCGCCGCCGCCCGGCGCGTCCGCCCCCCGGCCACTCCCGCCGGACGCGCCCTCCTCCCGACCGCCGCCGCCCCGCCCTCCTCGCCCGTCACCGTCACCGTCACGGTCACCATCACCGGCACTGCCGCCCCAGCCACCCTCGCGGGCCGCGTCCTCGGGACCGAAAGGCAGAGCCGCCCGCTGTGCCGGTATGAACGCCTGGGTGTCGTACGAGGCGGCCACCGAGCGCAGTTCCCGCATCAGCTCGTCGGGAGTGGGCCTGTTCTCCGGTTCCTTGGCCAGACAGCGCGTGACCAACGGCGCGAGGTTCTCCGGCACACCGGTCAGGTCCGGCTCGTCGTGCACGACCTGGTACGCGACGACGTACGGGCTGTCGGAGTCGAAGGGGCCGCGGCCCGTGGCCGCGTGCACGATCACCGACCCCAGGGCGAAGATGTCCGCGGCAGGACCCACCTCCCGCGGACGCCGGAACTGTTCGGGCGCCATGAAGGGCGGCGTGCCGATCAACTTGCCGGTCTCGGTGTGCAGTTCGCTGTCCGACGGCCGGGAGATGCCGAAGTCGATGACCTTGGGGCCGTCCTCGGCGAGCAGGACGTTGCTGGGCTTGAGGTCGCGGTGGACGACCCCCACCCGGTGGATGTCCCGCAGCGCCTCGGCGAGTCCGGCCATCAGGCGGCGCAACTGACCGGTGGCCATGGGCCCGTTCCGCTTCACGTGCTCGGCGAGGGTCGGCGCGGGGATGAACAGCGTGGCCATCCACGGACGCCCGCTGTCGGGGTCGGCGTCGACGACGGGCGCGGTGAACGCGCCGCTCACCCGGCGCGCGGCGGCGATCTCCTGCCGGAACCGCCCCCTGAACTCGGGGTCCTTGGCGAATTCCGCGTGTACGACCTTCACCGCGAGGCGCAGCCCGGATTCGCTGCGGGCGAGATGGACGACGCCCATCCCGCCGGACCCGAGGCGATCCTCCAGGCGGTACCGGCCGGCGTATTCGGGAAGTTCCGCTTCCGCATCCGCTCCGGCGTTCCGCTGTGGCGCCATGGAACCCACCCCCGTGCTGTTCGTCCGCGCGCGACGCACGGAGCCTAGTCGATGCTTCGTGCGAGACAGAGGCGGCTTGCTAGCCTCCGCGTGCGACAGGCGAACAACTGTGCTTGGCGTGATGTCGACGGTCGTCCGTGGGACGGACGCGACTTCCAGTCGGATCAATCCGGTCACATTCATCCAGTCACATTCATCCAGTCACATTCAACGGGGGAGGCCTTCATGGCTGTTGACCGCATCGAGAGCACCGGCACCGAGAGAACGGAAACCCGCAGCACCGCGGCCGCGGCCGAGGCCGTGGCCACGACGACGGCCGCGAGCACCGCGGAAGCGGCGCTGCAGTACTACGCGATCGCACCGGGCCGGACGGTCAACGTCCGCAGCGGTCCCGGCACCTCGTACCGCATCGTCCGGGTCCTGCCCGAGGGCTCGCGCGTGGCGATCTTCTGCCAGCGCCCGGGCGAGACGATCAGCGGCCCGTACGGGACGACGAGCATCTGGGACAACATCGCGAGCGGCGAGTACGTGTCGGACGCGTACGTGAAGACGGGCAGCGACGGCTACGTCGCGCCGCGCTGCGGCTGAACGCCGGTGGGCGGGGTTCGCGGGGGGACCGGGTCGCGGGGGCGATAATCGTCGCGTGAGCAGCGACGAGACCGGTACCCCCGCGGGCCCCCAGCCCGAGCCCATCCGTTTCTTCGGCACGACGTGGGTGCGGCACGACGGCGGCTACGCGGCCCGCCGGGCCGGTGTGGCCGCCGGCTCCCTCGCCGCCGCGGTCGCCGCCTGCTTCGTCCTGCGCTTCGCCTACCAGGGCCTGGCGATCGCGGATGTGGGCCGGGCCGTGACGCTGTTGGTCGTCGTGATGTTCGCGGTGTGCAGCGCGCTCGCCTTCCGCCACACGTGGGAGACCTTCGGCGAGCGCCCTGACCCCGACCGGCAGGCCTCGCTCCGCGGACTCCTCGCCGTCGGCTTCGTCGGCTCCCTCTTCGCCTACTTCTTCCGCTCCCTCTCCGAGGCCCCGGGCGAGAAGCTCCACCGCGGGGAGTACGAGGCGGCCCGCACCCAGTACGAACGCCGCACCGAGCGCCGCACCCGCAACCCGTCCAGGAAGCGGCACGGCTAGCGCCCCGCAGCCCGTCCAGGAAACGGCACAGCCGGCGCGCGTCCCGTCGGGGACAGCGGCACAGCCGGCGCGCGTCCCGCAGCCCTCCCGGCGAAGCGGCCGACGCGTGCACTTCGGCCCGTCCGGCGTCCGAGGGCGAGTCCGCAGGCGATGCGGGGCCGGGGGCGAGACCCTCGGGACGGGAAGGGGCGGAGGGGACGAAAACCCGTCGGCGCACCACCGGTCGGCACGAAATCAGCTGCCCCTCCCGTCCCGCCCCGGCCACGATGACCGTATGGCCGCCCCCACACACGACTCGGACCACGACTCGAACCCCACAGCCCGCCCCTCCTCCCACCACACCCGGGCCCACTCCTTCAACGCCGCCGCCGCGCAGTACGCCGCGAACCGCCCCTCCTACCCGCCCGCCCTCTTCGACGCCCTCGAAGACCTGGCGGGCCGCCCCCTCGCCGGCGCCCGCGTCGTAGACGTGGGCGCCGGCACCGGCATCGCGACCGCGCTGCTGCGCGCGAGGGGCGCGGACGTGCTCGCCGTCGAGCCGGGCGAGGGCATGGCGGCCGAATTCCGCCGCGCCCTCCCCGGCGTCCCACTGGTGCGCGGCGACGGCGACGCGCTCCCGCTCGCCGCCGCCCGCGCCGACCTCCTCACCTACGCCCAGGCCTGGCACTGGACCGACCCGGCCCGCTCGGTCCCGGAGGCGATGCGGGTGCTGCGTCCGGGCGGCGCCCTCGCCCTGTGGTGGAACATGGACGCCCAGGACGTCCCGTGGATCGCCGCCCAGGCGGGCCGGGTGGAACGCCGCTTCGGGGCGGGCATCGGCAAGAAGAGCGGCGGCGGCCCCCGCGCCCAGGCGGCCTTCACCGGCGCCCCGCACGTCCCTGGCTTCGCACACCGCCGGATCCGCTGGAGCCGCACGGTCCCCCTCGACACCCACCTCGCCAACATCGGCAGCCACTCGCTCTTCCTGGTCCTCGGCGAGGAGGGGACGTCGGACTTCCTAGCCGAGGAGCGCACGCACCTCCGGGAGGTCTTCCCGGACGGACTGGTCGAGGAGATCTACGACGTCATGCTGATCGTCGCCACCCGCTCGTGACCCCGGCCGACGCCCCCCCACGACCCCCGCCTCACTCCCACCGGGCCGCCACGACCAGGCCGCGCGTCCACCCCGTGCGTTCAGCGCGGCGTCTGCGGCACGGCAACCAGGCCTTGACGAGCGAGCACTCCGGCCCGCAATAATCATCACATGGTGAATAACAACCGACGGCCACCGGACTCCACCGCGCCCCCCGCCGTCCGCGCCGAAGGCCTCACCGTCGTACGCGGCACCCGCCAGGTCCTGCGCGGACTCGACTTCGCCGTACCCCGTGGACAGATCACCGGCCTGCTCGGCCCCTCGGGCTGCGGGAAGTCCACCCTGATGCGCGCGACCGTCGGCACCCAGGCCAGGGTGAGCGGCACCCTCGAAGTCCTCGGCCGCCCCGCCGGTGACGCAGCCCTCCGCTCCCGCATCGGTTACGTCACCCAGGCCCCCTCCGTCTACGACGACCTGTCCGTCCGCCAGAACCTCGACTACTTCGCCGCCATCCTCGACCCCGGCCGGCCGGCCGCCGACCGACGCCACGAGCACGTCACCCGGGCCATCGCCGACGTCGACCTCACCGCCCACGCCGACTCCCTCGCGGGCAACCTCTCCGGCGGCCAGCGCAGCCGCGTCTCCCTCGCCGTCGCCCTCCTCGGCACCCCCGAACTACTCGTCCTCGACGAGCCCACCGTCGGCCTCGACCCCGTCCTGCGCCGCGAGCTGTGGAGCCTCTTCCACTCCATCGCCGCCGACCGCGGCGCCACCCTCCTCGTGTCCTCACACGTCATGGACGAGGCCGAGCGCTGCCACCGGCTGCTCCTGATGCGCGAGGGCGGGATCCTCGCCGACGGCACCCCCGACGCCCTGCGCGAGCGCACCGGCTCCGACACCGTCGAGGCCGCCTTCCTGCACCTGGTCGACGAGGCGGTCACCGCCGGCCGCCCCACCCCCGCAGGCACCCCGCCCGCCACCGGCACCCCGGCCGCGCACGACGACCGGCCCCGCAAGGAGACCGCCCGATGACCACCACCACAGCCACCCGCCCGGGCGCGGACCCGGCGGCCCGCCCGAGCGCCGTCAACCTCTCCCGCACCACCGCCACCGCGACCCGCGTACTGCGCCAGCTCCGCCACGACCCGCGCACCATCGCGCTGATGATCCTCATCCCGTGCGTGATGCTCCTGCTGCTGCGCTACGTGTTCGACGCGAGCCCGCGCACCTTCGACTCCATCGGCGCCTCGCTGCTCGGGATCTTCCCGCTCATCACGATGTTCCTGGTCACCTCCATCGCCACCCTGCGCGAACGCACCTCCGGCACCCTCGAACGCCTCCTCGCCATGCCCCTGGGCAAGGGCGACCTCATCGCCGGCTACGCCCTCGCCTTCGGTGCCCTCGCGATCGTCCAGTCCGCACTCGCCACCGGGCTCGCCGTCTGGATCCTCGGACTGGACGTCACCGGCTCGCCCTGGCTGCTCCTGGTGGTCGCCCTGCTCGACGCGCTGCTCGGCACGGCCCTCGGTCTCTTCGTCTCCGCCTTCGCGGCCTCGGAGTTCCAGGCGGTCCAGTTCATGCCGGCCGTGATCTTCCCCCAGCTCCTCCTCTGCGGCCTGTTCACCCCGCGCTCCGACATGCACCCCGTCCTCGAAGCGATCTCGGACGTCCTCCCGATGTCCTACGCCGTCGACGGCATGAACGAGGTCCTCACGCACCCCGACATGACGGCCGCCTTCGTCCGCGACGCCCTGATCGTCGCGGGCTGCGCCCTCCTGGTCCTGACACTCGGCGCGGCCACGCTCCGCAGGCGCACGAACTGAAGGCCGCCACCCGCCGCGGGCGCACGACCCGGGAAGTGCGGGCGGGACGGCCCCCGTCCCGCCCAACGGACAGCACGGCCCCTCCGGCACCCCGGGTGCGAGGATGGACGCCGGACGACGCAGCCTCGGAGGGCACCCGCACATGAGCCAGAAAGTCGCAGTCCTCGGTACCGGCAAGATCGGCGAGGCCCTGCTCAGCGGCATGATCCGCGCCGGCTGGGCCCCCGCCGACCTACTGGTCACCGCCCGCCGCCCCGAGCGCGCCGAGGAACTCCACCAGCGCCACGGAGTCACCCCGGTCGGCAACATCGAGGCCGCCAGGACCGCCGACACGCTGATCCTCACGGTCAAGCCCCAGGACATGGGCACCCTCCTCGACGAGCTCGCCCCGCACGTCCCCGCCGACCGCCTCGTCATCAGCGGCGCCGCGGGCATCCCCACCTCCTACTTCGAGGAGCGGCTCGCCGAGGGCACTCCCGTCGTCCGCGTCATGACGAACACCCCCGCGCTCGTCGACGAGGCCATGTCCGTGATCTCCGCGGGCAGCCATGCCACCGCCGAGCACCTCGCCCACGCCGAGGAGATCTTCGGCGCCGTCGGCAAGACGCTCCGCGTCCCCGAGTCCCAGCAGGACGCCTGCACCGCGCTCTCCGGCTCGGGACCGGCGTACTTCTTCTACCTGGTCGAAGCCATGACGGACGCGGGCATCCTGCTCGGCCTGCCCCGCGACAAGGCCCACGACCTCATCGTCCAGTCCGCGATCGGCGCAGCCGTGATGCTCCGCGACAGCGGCGAGCACCCCGTGAAGCTCCGCGAGAACGTCACCTCCCCCGCTGGCACCACGATCAACGCCATCCGCGAGCTGGAGAACCACGGCGTGCGCGCCGCTCTCATCGCCGCGCTGGAAGCCGCCTGCGACCGCAGCCGCGCACTCGCCTCCGGCAACAGCTGACCCCGCCCCCGCAGCCGGGGCCTTCCACCCCCGGCCCCGGACCTCCCGCCCCTCCGCGCATCGTGGTCCACGATCAGCGCGTGCAGATCCACGATGCACGGCTCCAGGACGCCCCCAGGGGCGGAGTTGACACGCCCCTGCCCCGTACGTAATGTTCTCCGGGCTGTCCGACGTGAGCGCCGACTCCGGTCGGTCCCCGGACGGCCATTCCGCAGCAAGCATCCAACGAACGACGTTCAGTCGTCGCGTCGTTTTCATGCGTGCTTGCGAAATGAGGAATCCGCGTTCGAAAGGGCGCCGGCCCGATTAGCTCGGGAGCCGAGATTCCGCTAAAGTCTCACTCGTCGGAACGGCCCAAAAGCCGGGACGACAAGCCCCCTGACTGGGAATCAGGCCCGAAAGGATCTGATAGAGTCGGAACCGCCGGAAAGGGAAACGCGAAAGCGGGAACCTGGAAAGCACCGAGGAAATCGGCACCGGAAACGGTCTGATAGAGTCGGAAAC
>NZ_JBIAJE010000005.1:0-90505 GCF_042871785.1 Streptomyces sp. NPDC005551
CTGACCGGCGTGATCCTGGCCTCCCCGCCGATGGACTTCCACGTCTCGGACTCGTACTTCGTGGTGGCGCACTTCCACTACGTCGTCTTCGGCACGGTCGTCTTCGCGATGTTCGCGGGATTCCATTTCTGGTGGCCCAAGTTCACCGGCAGGATGCTCGACGAGCGCCTCGGCAAGATCACCTTCTGGACCTTGTTCATCGGGTTCCACGGCACGTTCCTGGTGCAGCACTGGCTGGGTGCGAACGGCATGCAGCGCCGCATTCCGGACTATCTCGCGGTGGAGGGGCTCACGACTCTCAACACGGTGTCGAGCGTCTTCTCCTTCCTCCTCGGCCTGTCGTTCCTGCCGTTCTTCTACAACGTCTGGAAGACCGCCAAGTACGGCAGGAAGATCGAGGTCGACGACCCGTGGGGCTACGGCCGTTCGCTCGAGTGGGCGACCTCCTGCCCGCCGCCGCGGCACAACTTCCTCACCCTGCCGCGGATCCGCTCCGAATCCCCGGCGTTCGACCTGCACCACCCGGAGACCGCCGCCGCGGGCGTGCTGCCGGATACGCCGGGCGGCCGGCACACCGGAGCGCGGGCGGAACCGCGATGACCGCCATGGACGACCGCCCCCTGGACGGGCGGGCGCTGATCAGCGAGTTGGAGGGGCATCTCCTGATCGAGGCCGCACGCGCCGAGGGCCGGACCGAGGCCGCCCGTTTCACCCGCCCGCTGTGGTGGCTCACGGACACCCAGCGGGCGGAGGTCGAGACCCGGTACGCCGAACACCACCTCGCACGCACCCGGCGTTCCTGGGAGGACACGGCGCGGCGTGCGGCGCAACTGCGCGTCGAGTACGCGGCGGTGTACCGCTCGCTGCGCCGCCGCCTGTTCACCGGGGCGGTGCTGGTCACGGCTGGTGTCGTCGTCCTGGTCGTCTCACTCGCCCCGCGGTGACCCGCGCGACGGGAGCGGGCCGCTGCCCGACGGGCGGACCCGGTGCGCCTCCGGGGACCAGCCCGACGGGCGCAGGATGCCGAGCAGTTGGCGGACGAGTTCCTCGACCACCTGGTCGAGGGTGGCGTCCACCCGGCCGGCGCTCCAGTCGTGGAGCAGGCCGTTGACGCTGCCGATGAACGCCGTGGCGGCGATCCGGTAGTCGCGGGCCGCCGCCTCGCCGCGGGCGGCGGCGGCGTCCGCCTCGGCGCAGATGAGGTCCACCCATCGGGCTCGGCGGGCGAGCCGCTGTTCCTCCAGGGCGGGGCTGACTCCGATGATCTCGACGAACGTGATGCGGATGCGGCGCGGATCGGCGGTGACGTCGGCCGCGTAGGCCCGGAAGACCGCGGCGGCCCGTTCGGCGAGCGGCAGTTCCCCGGCTTCGGCGAGCGCCGTCAGGGCCGCCTGCTCGGCCCAGTCGTTGACCTGGAGGTGCAGTGCGGCCAGCACGTCCTCCAAAGTGCGGAACTCCTCGTAGAACTGGCGTGTCGACAGGCCCGCCGCCTCGCTGAGCGCGGCGACGGTGGCCGAGCGGAAGCCGGGACGGTCACCGAACACCTGGAGCGCGGCGTCGAGGAAGCGCCGGCGCCGCTCGGCCTGCCGTTCCTCGGCGGACCTGCCGCCGTACCGTCCGGTCGGCTGCTTCAGCCTGCCCGCCACCCGTGCCTCCCTCGCCGGCGGGCCGATCCGGTCCCGTCCGTCGTCGATTTTGTCGTGTCCGCAGTCTTGTGGAGAGGGCGCCCCTCTCCTTACTTTCCAGTAAGTCAACTCTGAACGCGTGCGTGTTCAGAGTTCTCCATTGTCATGCCCTTGCCATTCGCTTTCCCGCCTACGACAGGGACCCGCCATGCCTGCCCCCCGAATACGGCACCTCTGCACCCTCGCCACCGCACTGGCCCTCGCCCTGGGCGGCACCGCCGCCACGGCCGCCACCCCCGAGGACGCCTCCGCCGCCCTGCGCGAGGTGATGTTCGTGGGGAACAACTGGGACGGCACCGCCGACGTCATCGAGTCCACGGGCGACCTCGCGAGGATCGGCCGCGTCGATGTCGTGCCCGACAAGGAGGCACGCATGGCGGAGATCAACGCGGATCCCGTCAAGTGGGCGTACTTCCTCGGCATCCGCAACGGTGTCGGGGAGGGGCACGACCAGCTCGTCGACGACATGTACGCCACGCCCGACGGCTCGTCGATGGTCGTCTCGCGTCCGAGCTTCGCCGACGTGGTCTCGATCGACCTCGCCACCGGCAGGATCAACTGGCGCTTCCGCGTGTCCGGCTACCGGTCCGACCACATGGCCGTCTCCCCCGACGGCACCCGCGTCGCGGTCTCGGCCTCGACCGCGAACAAGGTGCACGTCCTGGACATCGTCACCGGCCGGCAGATCGGCTCCTTCGCCACCGGCGACAAACCGCACGAGAACGTCTTCTCCCGCGACGGCAAGCACATCTGGAACATGTCCATCGGGGACGTCAACACGGCGCTGGACGAACCGTGGCTGGACTGGACGAAGGGTGACCGCCGCATCACCGTCGTCGACGCGACCACCTTCAAGCAGGTCAAGGTGGTCGACATGCGGCAGCGGCTCGACGCGATCGGTCTCAAGGACTACTCCGACGCGGTCCGGCCCGCGGTCTTCAGCCCCGACGAGTCCAAGCTGTACTTCCAGGTGTCGTTCTTCAACGGCTTCCTGGAGTACGACGTCGCAGGCGACCGGATCACCCGTGTGAAGACCCTGCCGAAGAACCCCGCCACCAGCAGCGACCGCACCACCTGGGTCAACGACTCCCGCCACCACGGCATCTCGATGAATCCCGACGGCACCAAGCTGTGCGTCGCCGGCACGATGGACGACTACGCCACCGTCGTCGACCGGGCCACCCTCCAGGAGGGCCCGCTCGTCACCGCCTCCAAGCCCTACTGGGCGACCGTCAGCGGCGACGGCAGGTCCTGCGTCGTCTCGGAGAGCGGCGCCGACCGGGTCACGTCGATCGACTTCGCCACCGGCCGCAGGACGGCGTCCGTGGCGGTCGGCGACCACCCGCAGCGCGTACGACTGGCCCGTGTGCCGGCGAACTGGACGGGACCGTCGGCTAGTTGAATCTTTGCGCCGCCCAGGACGCAAGTTCCGCCCGGGCCGCGGCGAGCAGGTCGGCGGACGGTGCCGTCGCGCCGTTGGTGACCAGGGCGTAGTGCACGGCTCCCGGACCGGCGGCGGTGAGCAGGAGCCGGCGGGCTCCGGTGCCGCCCGGTTCGGGGGCCGCCGCGACGGGCGTGGTCCGGGTGTACGCGGGCGGCGCGGTCGTCGCCCCGAGGTCGGAGACCACTGTGGTGCCGGACGCCGTGAAGGACGCCGGCAGGTGGAGTTCGGTAGGGGCGCCCGTGCCGTCGGAGCGCCAGACCAGGAGTCCGTACTGGCCCGGGCCGACCAGCTGGGAGACCTTCGGGAGCGTACTCGGGACGGGGTTCCAGGTCAGGGTGGCCGAGCCGTCCCGGGAGCGGTCCTCGTAGGTGAAGGCGGCCGTCATGCCCGCGGTGGCGCTCGGGTAGACGCGGTCGAGCAGACGGGCGTCCTGGCGCAGGACGGCACGTCCCGCGTCGTCGAGCGCCACCGCCGAGAGGTCCTCGTCGTTCCAGGCGTCGCCGGCGGTGAGGACCTTGCCGGGGTTGCCGTTCATCAGCTCGTGGTGGCGGCCGTTGTAGAGGTCCCACTGCCACTGCGTGCCGGACAGGACGGGCCCCGAGGAGGCCGGGTCGGACCACCAGGTGGATCCGGCGCGGCGGGAGTCGAGCGCCTGGTACATGGCCTTGAGGACCGTGGGAGCCTTGTCCGCGACCGAGCCGGCCAGCGGGTGGCCGAACTCGCTGACCAGGGCCGTCGTACCGGCTGCCGAGGCCCGGTCGCGCACCGCCCCGAGGTCCGCCGCGTACTGGCCGTCGCGGGCCTTGCCCCACATGAAGACGCCGGAGATCGCCTTCTGGTCGTAGAAGTGCGTGTTGAGGACATAGCGCGGGCCGAGCCGTCCGGCGTCCAGCAGGCCGCCCTCCTGCCTCTGGAAGTCGAGATTGGCGTTCCAGAAGAGGTTCGGCTCCACGAAGGCGGGCTTGGCCTGCCAGCCCGCCGCGTCCATCCGGGCCCGGAACCTCTCGTAGAAAGGCCACAGCACGTCGCGTTCCCAGGCGCGGCTGGTCTGCCCGGAGTCGTAGGTGCCCGCGTACGGCTCGTTGAACGGGTCGAAGCCCACGACGCCCGCGAACTCGGCTGCGGTGAGGTGCCGGCGGACGTATTCCATCGTGCTCTGCGCGGTGCTGAGGAAGGCGTCCTGGACGCCGTTCGCGTTGTGCCAGAAGTCGTACGTGGCCTGCCGCACGGCCTGGTTCTGGGTGATGTTCTGACCCCAGAAGAGACAGATCCCGCAGGATTCGTCGGGATAGTCGCCGGCGTCCACGGCCCATTCGGGGGCGCCGTCGCCGCTGTACCAGCTGTCCGCGTCGAAGAGGTGGCGGGAGTAGAGGTCCTGGTGGAAGTCGGGGAACACCCGGATCCCCGCGTCGAGGAAGGCACGCATCTGATCGGTGACGGCGGCGAGGTACGCCGTGTCCACCCGCCCCCGCACGGGCTCGGCGTGCGCCCAGGACAGCAGCAGGCGGACGGCGTTGCCGCCGCCGAGGGCGCGGAGCGCGGTCGCGGACTTCCGCGCGTCGGCGACCGAGGCGAAGGGCAGGCCGCCGTGCTCCTCCAGCTTCGTCTCACCCGAGACGTTGTAGCCGCGCAGCACCACCTCGCGGCCGAGCCCGTCGGTGAAGCGGCCGTGATCGACCGTGAGGGTGGCCGCCGCGGGTTCGTCGAACCACAGGGAGCCGGGCACATCCTCCGCCGCGGCGGGCTGGGCGCCCGCCGTGGCGAGGGAGCCGGAGAGAAGGACGAGGACGCCGAGCAGACGTGCGCGCAACTTCGTCATGCTCACAACAGTCCCGCCCGCTCCTGACGCCGTCAACACCCCTGACTCCGCAGTAAGGTTCTCGTGTCACCGGTCGTCGCGCCCGCCGCCCTCGCTCGCGGAACGTCAGGACGCCCCCGCGCTCAGCCGCCCGCCCGCCGGGTCACCTTCAGCAGATACTCCTTCCGGTCGAGCGGGTTGTGGTCGGTGCGCGGCCGCGTCGGGACGGTCCCCCGCGTGACGGGGGCGTAGTGGTCGAAGGCCGCTTCCAGCTCGCCCTCGCCTCGCGTCAACCCGGGGAGCAGCGACTCCAGTTCGTGGACCGAGGCCGCCGGGACGCGGCCCCGGAGCACGCTCGTCGCGCCGTGCGTCCCCGTCGACTCCGGCACGGCCCGCAGCCTCGCGAGGACGGGCAGCACCGCCGGCAGCGTGTCCGGCGGTGCCTCCAGGCTGAAGCGGTGCATCGGCTCGTGCACCCGGGAACCCGCCCGCCGCAGGGCGCTCATCAGGACCAGCGGCGTCAGTCCGCGGAAGTCCGCGCCGGTGCTCGACATGCTCTTGTCGAAGCGCTGGTGCGCATGACTCTGACGGGGTGAATAGCCCGAGTGCGTCATGGTCACCGTGCAGTCGGTGACCTGCCAGCCGTGGACGCCCTGCCGCAGGGTCTCCCGCACGGTGTCCTCGACGGCCTTGAAGAAGGCGTACGGCATCGAACCGAGCTCCACCCCGAGCCGGAACCGCACCCCGGAGCCGGCCGGCGCCGGGTCGACGCGCAGCCCGACGGTCGCGAGGAACGGGTTGGGTTCCCTGCCGTTGAACTCGACCGCGGTCCCGCCGGCGACGGGCCGCTCGACGCAGATGGTGGTCGACTCCCGGAAGGTCACGTCGAGCCCGAACTCGTCGGCCAGCGTCGCCTGGACGACCTGCTTCTGCACCTCCCCGTACAGCGATACGGAGGTCTCCCGCCGCAGCTCGTCCCGGCGCAGCGTGATCAGCGGGTCCTGCTCGGCGAGCTGGGTGAGCGCGATGTGCAGGGCGGCCCGGTCGCCGGGCCGGCGGGGGACGACGACCGTCTCCAGCGTCGGCGGCGCGAAATGGTGTTCCGCTCCGGACGCGGGTGACTGCCCGAAGCTGTCCCCGATGCGGATGTCCCCGAGCCCTCGGAGCATCGCGATCCGTCCTGCGGCGACGCACGGGACCCGGACCGCCGAGCCGTGCTCGAACACGCTGATCCCGGTGATCCTGCCCTCCGCGCCGTCGCCGTGGGCGACCCGGTCGCGCGTGCGCAGCGTGCCGGAGAACATCCGCGCGTACGCGATCTTCTCCCCCGCCGGGCCCCGCTCGACCTTGAAGACGGTGCCGGCGACCGGGCCGTCCGCCGTGCCCCGGGCGGCGGGCAGCAACTCCTCGACCCCGGCCATCAGCTCCGCGACTCCGGCGCCCGTGATGGCGGAACCGAAGTACACGGGATGCACCAGGGCCTGGCCGGTCCGGCGCGCGAGGCAGTCCCGGAGCCTCTCGTCCGACACCCTGCCCTCGACGTACGCGGACAGCAGGGCGTCGTCGTGCCCGGCGAGCAGGTCGAGCAGCGGCGTCCGCAGTCGTCGCGCGGTGAACGGGAGGAAGTGAGCGTCCCGGGTGCCCGCCGCGCCGATCTCGCCCATGGGGACGAGCGCCGGGGTGAGCCTCGCCGCGAGGCGCTCCAGCAGGGGCCCGTACTGGGCTCCGCCGCGGTCGATCTTGTTCACGAAGACGAGCGTCGGGATCCGCAGCCGCCGCAGGGTCCGCATCAGCACGCGGGTCTGCGCCTGGACGCCCTCCACGGCCGAGACGACCAGGACGGCCCCGTCGAGCACGCCCAGCACCCGCTCCACCTCGGCGATGAAGTCCGGATGGCCGGGGGTGTCGATCAGGTTGACGGTGCGGTCGCCGACCGGGAAGGAGACGACGGCGGACTTGATGGTGATGCCGCGCTGCCGCTCCAGGGCGAGGGAGTCGGTCCTGGTGCTGCCGGCGTCGACACTGCCGATCTCGTCGATGACCCCGGCGCTGTGCAGCAGCCGCTCGGTCAGGCTGGTCTTACCGGCGTCCACATGCGCGAGAATTCCAAGATTCAGGGTGGGCACTGAGCGTCATGTCCTTAGAAGAGGTGATCATTCCTTCGCGGGTGGACATGAACGCTTCGCGCACGGGTGCTCCTCGGTACGGGACGACTGGTCACGAGAAGTGCAGCAGGGGGCGGCGGGCGAGGGCAACGGGATTTCGCGGGCCGAGGTGATCCTTCCGGGGCGCGGGTGAGCCGTGGCCCCAGGGGTACCCGCACAGGCGCACGACGTGACGGGTGCGAAACCGGCCGCCCCTGAAGAGGCGGACCGGCACGGACCCGGAAGCGAACCGACGTCCCCCGGTACGCCGGACGGACGTACCAGGACCCATGTCCCCCGGCGCCGAACGGACCTCAAGGGCACGGCACGTGCCGAGCGGCGCCCGGTCGACCGGAAGGCTGATCATGACCGACCACACCCCGTCCCAGGCCGAGGGCGAGCCGGACACCGGCACGGACACCGCGTCCGCCGACTCCTCCAGCGGCACCCACGACACCGGGCACACCGACCCCGGCCTCACCACGCCCTCGCAGGCCGAGGGCGAGCGCGACGACGAGGACGACGAGGACCCCGGCACGCCTTGAGGGCGGCGCACGGGGCGCCGACAGGAGCGGGAGATGCGTGAGATCCTCCCGGCGTTGAGCCGCTGGTACGCCGAGGGGTCGCCGTTCGGCCTGGCCACGGTGGTCGCCGTCAGCCGCAGCGCGCCGCGCGATCCGGGGGCCGCCATGGCGGTGGGCCCCGGTGACGAGGTGGTGGGCAGCGTGTCCGGGGGGTGCGTCGAGGGCGCGGTCTTCGAGCTTGCGCGCGAGGTCGTGGCGAGCGGCGAGGCACACCTGCGGACCTTCGGATACAGCGACGACGATGCCTTCGCCGTGGGGCTGACCTGCGGCGGAGAGATCACCGTGCTGGTGCGCCGCGTCTCCCCCGAGGACGACCCCGGCTTCGCGGCGGTCGCCGAGTCGGTGGCCGCCGGACGGCCGGTGACCGTGGCCACCGTGACCGGCGGACCGGCTCCGCGCGGGGCCTCGCTCGCCGTATGGCCGGACGGGGAGACCTGGCCCGCCGGGGGAACCCCGGGCACGCTGGGCGCGGACGGGCTGGACGCCGCCGTCACCGCGGACGCCCGGGGCGAGCTGGCGCAGGGGACTTCGGAACTGCGCCACTACGGGCCGCGGGGTGAGCGCCGTGAGGACTCCGTCGGGGTCTTCCTGCACTCGTTCGCACCGCCCCCGCGCATGCTGGTCTTCGGCGCCATCGACTACGCCGCCGCTGTCGCCCGCATCGGCGGTTTCCTCGGCTACCGCGTCACGGTGTGCGACGCCCGCCCGGTCTTCGCCACGCCGCAGCGTTTCCCCGACGGTGTCGAGGTCGTCGCCGAATGGCCGCACATCCATCTGAGCGGTACGGAGACCGACGACCGCACGGTGATCTGCGTCCTCACCCACGACCCGAAGTTCGACGTGCCGCTGCTGGAGGAGGCGCTGCGCCGTCCGGCCGCGTACATCGGGGCGATGGGCAGCCGGCGTACCCACGACGAGCGGATGGCGCGCCTGCGGGAGGCCGGGCTCCGCGAGGACGAGCTGTCCCGGCTGCGGTCACCGGTGGGCCTCGACCTCGGGGCCCGTACACCGGAGGAGGTGGCGGTGTCCGTCGCCGCCGAGATCGTCGCGCTGCGCTGGGGCGGCACCGGCAGCCCGCTCACGGCGACCACCGGCACGATCCACCACCGCAGGCCGGGGACGGCGCCCGGCTGACCTGGCCTCGACGCCGGTCGTGGGGTGCCCCGGCGAGCGGGGTCCGCACGTCCGGACTTCCGGCCGTGGGGGCGGGCGGCACGCCGGACGGTGATTCGGGCGCCGGCCGTGGAGGCCGCACCGCCGAGCCGGGGCGTCCCGTCGCCGGGAGACCGCTGATCCCGGTGGCCACCCGCCGATCCGTGCAGGCCGCCCGCACCCGCGGAACCGCAACGCCTACGCGGCGTCCCACCGGTGCGGGGGGCCGCCGCGCCACTCCACCCGGCCGGGGTCGTCGAGCAGGTCGTCCGGGTCGGGCAGTCCTGCGGCCTCCAGGAACACGATCAGGTCGTGGTCGGAGTGGGCGAGGCCCAGGTCCTCGTCCCGGCCGTCCCTGTGCACGCTCACCCGCCGGCCGCCGCTGCGCGACGGCCGGTGCACGACGATCATCGCGTTGGCCACGAGATCAAGAGTGCCCCCTCGGCGCGGGCGGCGCAGCCCGGCAGGACCGCCCGGTGGCCGTCACGGGCCGACCGGGCGAGCGGCGGTCACCGGCCGCGGGTCGCTCCGCGCGGCCGGTTCGCGGGACGTGACGGTGCGGGATAGGAGGCCTCTTCCTCCTCGTCCAGCGGCGGCAGGTCGACGGTGTAGCACGGCTGGAGGAACAGACCGTGGTGCTGCGGCGCGGCCGGCGGTCCTGCGGGAGTCTCCACGGAAGAGGCGGAGTCGTGCTGAGGAGAGACGGGCATCCAAAACCATCCGGAGTTGAGGGGCGCACGGATCAAAGACGGGGCTGTCGAACGATGCCGCCCGGTATCTGCCCGCCTCGCGTGCGGCTGCCCATTAGATCCTATTGGCGGCGGCACGACGACAGGGCGCGATACGAGAAGCGGGCCGGATGGGCACGCGCCCGTGCCGGGAGGGCGCCGCGCATGCGCCGAACGGCGCACCGAGGATGCCGTATCCGGCCCCCGCGCCGGCGTAGGCGCACCCCTCGGAGGGGCCGTCGCGCCGGTGCCGCACCGCACCTGGGCCGACGGGTGTTCCGGAGCATAGGGATCGTCTACGCCGTCGTCGCCTGGGACGGGGTTGGGCTGGATCTCGACCCGTCCGTTGGGGCTACTGGCGAGATGGTAGACGGCCCGGTAGTAGCTGTCGCGCTCGGTGAGGACCAACCCGAGGCGGTCGTTGACGAGCCGGGCCAGCTCGTCGGTGGTGTGGGTGCTGGTGCCGCAGATGTGGTGGTCGGTCATGATGCACCAGCCCCTAGGTCGCGACGGTGGCGGGGCGCTCGACCAGTTGGCCGAGCTCGCAGCGGGCCCCGGCACGGACGAGGCCGACGAGGTGGGGTGGTGCGCTCACGGCCCGCCACCGCCCCGTCAGCCGAAGGCGACCCCGTCAGCCGCATCGACCCTTCTGGCCCGTGAGCCAGGAGTGGGCTGAGGAAACGGCTTTGCGCCCAGCGTGATCGGCGTGGATGCTGGCTCGCCGGAGGTACTGAAGATGATCAACCTCGTGTTGAAGCTGTCGGCCCGTGATTTGGTGCGTGCGGACCTGGCGTCATGCGGGTGGGCAGGCTCTGACCACCACTTGGCCCACGTCGCGGAGGAGTTGGAACGTGCCCGGGCCGGCGAGGTCGACTACCTTGCGGTCTGCCCGGCAACGGACATCCCTGTGGCGATAGGCGGCGTCGACTACCAGGTCAAGAAGAGGGTCGGCACTTTGTGGCAGCTGGCAGTCCACCCCGCATTGCAGTCGTGTGGGATCGGCACATTTCTTGTCGAAGCCGCAGAACTGCGGATCAGGAACCGCGGTCTGCGGCAGGCCGAGCTTGGTGTGGAGGAAAGCAACCCCCGCGCACGTGCGCTGTATGAAAGGCTGGGTTACGTCGCGTACGACCGTCAGCCGGACTCGTGGGACGTGCAAGCCCCTGATGGATCATTGCGCCGCTACGAAACGATGTGCACGTTGATGCGGAAGGAACTGACGTAGGCTCAGTCACCTTGGCGGGACCTGTAGATCCGGGCGCCGTCCTCGATGGCTGTCAGCCACGGCGGAGGCTTCGTCCTCAGATCCAGCCAAGCGGTGGCCGCGGCAGCGGGCCCAGCCGCACCCACTTCGCCCTGCCCGTGCATGCTGCGGCACATGCGTATTCGATGAGACGCCACCAGACTCTGTGGGACGGCTGCCCGACGACGAGAGCGTGCGGAACGTGGCGACGCAGCCCGAGCGGTCACAACACAGCCCCCACCGACTCCCGACGATCTTTTACGGGACAAGCCTCAGGAAGAACTGCAGGGAAATAATCTGGCCGAGGAGTGCAAGCCGTGCGAGACAGTGATCAGACAAGACTTACCATCGCCATCCTTCTGCTTATCGCCTCAGGTCCGTTCGTGATCCCTGCAGTTCACTGGGGAACGCTGGACATGTGGTGGCTTGTGGCATGGGCGGCGGTAGCAGGGCTTGCTGCGTACCCTCTCGCTTCACTGTGGCGCCGTTTGGTGCGAGCTAGACATCACGAAGAAGGCTGACGGGAACTACTTCCGGTAGGCCTTGCTCGCCACTCGTCGTCATGATGGCGCCTCTGGGCAGTTCGCGGAACAGGGGAGAGCCGGCCGATGGCGGGGCGCCGATGGTGACGGAGCCGGAGTGGTGGGCCGGGCGCGCGATCGTCACCGCAGGGCGCTGCCCGCCCGCCATCGGGCCCAGTCCACATTCCAGTCCCCGTAGCCGTTGTTGAGGGGCACGGTGTCCTTGGAGTTGAGGACGGTGACCGGGTCGCCGTAGTCGACGTGCTCGAAGAACCACTTGGCGTCCCGCGTGCTGAGGCCGATGCAGCCGTGACTTCCGTTGACCCGGCCGAACTTGCCCTCGTTCCACGGCGCGGCGTGCGCGTAGGTGCCTGAAATGGTCAGCTGCACGTCCCACTTGACCTTGCCGAGGTCGTACGCCTCGCGGCCGAATATGCCCACGGTGGACGAGTCCATCCGGAGGGAGGGGACCTTGCTCAGCACCACCATCGTGCCGTCCCAGGTCTCGAAGCCCTTCTTGCCGGTGGACACGGGCAGGGTCCGCAGCTTCCTGCCGTTCTCGGTGACCGTCAGCGTCTTCTTCGCCACGTCGACGGTGCTGACGACGGACTTCCCGACCGTGAAGTCGATCTTCCGGGTCTGGGTGCCGTAGAGCCCTCCCCCGGCGCCGACTCCGTCGAGGTTCATGCGCAGGGTGACCTCGGTGCCCGGCTTCCAGTACGCGCGGGGGCGGTAGTCGATCCGGTCCTTGCCGTTGCGGTCCTTCATCCAGCTCCACGCGCCGTCCACGGCGGGGGACGAGGTGACGCGCAGCCGCCGCTCCACGGCGGCCTTGTCGCGGATCGGCTTGTTGAAGACGATCGACACCGGCAGTGCGGTGCCGACGGTCGCGCCCCGCTCGACGTTGTACTCGCCGACGAACGTCCGCGCCTTCGGGGGCTCGGCGGTGGTGAAACTGCGGCGTTCGGTGATCTTCCTGCCGTCGGACGCCGTGGCCCTGGCCTCCACGGTGTAGGTCACCCCGGGGGCCAGCCGGGCGGCGGACGTCCAGGCGTCCCTGTCCTTGGAGTACGCGCCGTCGAGCGCGCCCGGGCCGGGGGCGGTCACCTTCACGGACGTGAGCTTCCCGCTGCCCGCGCGCACGGTCACCTTCCTGCCGACCGGCACGGACGAGGCATCGGCCGCGGGAGCGATCCGTATCCTGTCCGCACCCGCCCGCGGTCTGCCGTCGTCGCCGGACGAGCCGTCGCAGGCCACGAGGGCCATGGACCCCGTGACGGCCAACGCGACCACGCACGTGGCCTTCCGTCGTCCCGGAGACCTTCCGGCGGGCCTTCGCTGTGCGGGTGCTCGGTCCATGGCCACCTCCATCGGCGGTACCGGCGGGGCGGGCACGCGGCCGGCCCGCCGCCGTACGGTTCGGTTTCGGTTCGCCCACCGCCTACCCCTCGCGCGGCCGTTCACAGCCGCGGACCCCGCCGAAGCCGCCGGCCCGCCGAAGAACGTCCGGAACGGGCACGGCGGAGCCACCCGTGACGGGGAACTCACGTCACCCTCGGCGGGGAACTCGCGTCACCCGTCTTGTCCATCCCTCCCCCGCGCCCCTACAGTCCCTCGCAGCGGCAATTGGGAGCGCTCCCACGCCACTTGGGCCCGATCCGGGCATCCGCAGGCCCGGCCCGGGCCGGGAGGTCCGGCCGCGGGCGTCGGCATTCCGCACCTCCCCATCTCCAAGGAGCCCGGACGTGAAACGACGCAGAACGACCCTGCTCGCCGTCGCGGCACTCGTCGCGGCGGCGCTCGTCACCGTGCCCGCAGGACCGGCCGGAGCCGACGAGGTCGAGCAGGTCAGGAACGGTACCTTCGACACCTCGAGCGCTCCGTGGTGGACCTCGAGCAACGTCACGGCGGCGCTGTCCGAGGGACAGTTGTGCGCGGACGTGCCCGGCGGCACCACCAACCGCTGGGACGCCGCGGTCGGCCAGAACGACATCACCCTCGTGAAGGGCGAGACGTACCGCTTCGCGTTCACCGCGTCAGGAGCGCCCCAGGGGCACGTCCTGCGGGCCGTCGTGGGACTGTCGGTGTCGCCGTACGACACCTACTTCGAGGCCAGTCCGGCGGTGAGCGTCTCGGGCGACCAGTACACGTACACGTTCACCTCCCCGGTCGACACCGCGCAGGGCCAGGTGGCCTTCCAGCTCGGCGGCAGCACGGACCCGTGGCACTTCTGCATGGACGACGTGTCCCTGCTGGGCGGTGTCCCGCCGGAGGTCTACGAGCCCGACACCGGACCGCGCGTGCGGGTCAACCAGGTCGCCTACCTGCCCGCCGGGCCGAAGAACGCGACGCTGGTCACCGAATCCACCGAACCGCTGTCCTGGCAGCTGAAGAACGCCGACGGCAGGGCCGTGGCCCGCGGCCGGACGGTGCCGCGCGGCACCGACGCGTCCTCCGGCCAGAACGTCCAGTCGATCGACTTCGGCGCCTACCGCGGACGGGGCGAGGGCTTCACCCTCGTCGCCGACGGGGAGACCAGCCGCCCCTTCGACATCGGCGCCAGTGCCTACGAGAGCCTGCGGGTCGACGCGCTGAAGTACTACTACACCCAGCGCAGCGGCATCGCGATCGCCGACTCGCTGCGCCCCGGCTACGCGCGCCCCGCCGGGCACGTCGACGTCGCGCCGAACCGGGGTGACGGCCGGGTGCCGTGCCAGCCCGGCCTCTGCGACTACACGCTGGACGTCACCGGCGGCTGGTACGACGCGGGCGACCACGGCAAGTACGTGATCAACGGCGGCATCGCCACCTGGGAGCTGCTCAGCACGTACGAGCGCGCGGTCCTGGCCCGCACCGGCAGCCCCGGCAGGCTCCGGGACGGCACGCTGGACATCCCGGAGAGCGGCAACAAGGTGCCCGACATCCTCGACGAGGCGCGCTGGGAACTGGAGTTCCTGCTCAAGATGCAGGTCCCCGCGGGTGAACCGCTCGCGGGCATGGCACACAGCAAGATCCACGACGAGCAGTGGACCGGCCTGCCGCTGCTGCCGAGCCAGGACCCGCAGAAGCGCGAACTGCACCGGCCCACCACGCAGGCCACGCTGAACCTCGCCGCGACGGCCGCGCAGGCGGCCCGCCTGTACCGGCCCTACGACCGTGCCTTCGCGGCCGAGGCGCTCAAGGCCGCCAGGACCGCCTGGTCGGCCGCGCTGGCCCATCCCGAGACGTATCCGTCCGAGGCGGACGGGACGGGCGGCGGCGCCTACTACGACGCCGACGCGCGCGACGAGTTCTACTGGGCCGCCGCCGAGCTGTATCTCACCACCGGTGACAAGGAGTTCGCCGACCACGTCCTCGGCTCGCCGCTCCACACGGCCGACGTCTTCGGCGACCTCGGCTTCGACTGGTCCAGGACGGCGGTGCCCGCCCGGATCGACCTCGCGACCGTCCCGAGCAGGCTGCCGGGCCGGGACAAGGTCAGGCGGTCGGTGACGAAGGCCGCCGACGCCTACCTGGCCACGCTCGACGCCCACCCGTACGGCATGCCGTACGCCCCGGACGGCAACAAGTACGACTGGGGGTCCAGCAGTCAGGTGCTGAACAACGCGGTCGTCATCGCCACGGCGTACGACATCACCGGACGGAACAGGTACCGCGACGGCGCGGTGCAGAGCATGGACTACATCCTCGGCCGCAACGCGCTGAACCAGTCGTACGTGACCGGATACGGCGAGGTCGCCGCGCTCAACCAGCACAGCCGCTGGTACGCGCACGAACTCGACCCGAACCTGCCGAACCCGCCCAGGGGCACGCTGGCCGGGGGGCCCAACTCCAGCATCCAGGACCCGTACGCGCAGGAGAAGCTCAAGGGCTGCGTGGGCCAGTTCTGCTACATCGACGACATCCAGTCCTGGTCGACGAACGAGACCGCGGTGAACTGGAACGCGGCGCTCGCCTGGATGGCGTCTTTCGTGGCGGACCAGGGCTAGGCGGTCGCTCCCCGGGGCGGCAACCGGTGCAGGCGGACGTCCGTCAGGGTGCCGCCGGCCACCTGCGCGGTCATGTACGTGCAGTGGGGTTGGCGGCGCCGGTCGGTCGGGGAGCCCGGGTTGAGCAGGCGCAGCCCGGGCTCCGCCGTCGTGTCCCAGGGGATGTGGCTGTGGCCGAAGACGAGGACGTCCAGGTCGGGGAAGCGGTCGGCGCAGCGGCGCTCGCGTCCCTGGGCGGCACCGGTCTCGTGGACGACACCGAGGCGCAGTCCGTCCAGTTCGGCGCGGGCGACCTCCGGGAGCCGGGCGCGCAGCTCCGGGCCGTCGTTGTTGCCGTACACGCCGATCAGTGACTTCGACCGGGACTCCAGCAGGTCGAGGGTGGCGGTGTCGACCCAGTCGCCCGCGTGGATCACGACGTCGGCGCGCGGGAGTTCGGCCAGCAGCGGGGCGGGCAGCTCCTTGGCACGCTTGGGCAGGTGGGTGTCGGACATCAGCAGCAGGCGCACCCGGCCAGGGTGTCATCCCGTGCCCGGTGGCGCCTCATTCCAGGACGATCTCGCTCCACACCTGCTTGCCGCCGCTCGCCGGCACGGTTCCCCAGGACGCCGACATGGCCTCGACGAGGAGCATGCCGCGGCCTCCGGTGGCCTCCCAGCCGATACTGGTCGGCTTGACGGGGGTGCGCGGCGAGGTGTCGGCGACGGTGATCCGCAGCCGGTTGTTGATGAGCGTGAGGTCGAGCCGTACCTGGCCGTCGGTGTGCACGAGGGCGTTGGTGACCAGTTCGGAGACGACGAGGAGGACGGCGTCCGCGTCGGCGTCGACGCGCCACGCACGCAGGGCGCGCCGGGTGAAGCGGCGGGCGTGGCGGACGGCCTCGGGGACCCGCCAGACCGTCCAGCTCTCCCGCAGCGGGCGCAGTGACATGCCGTCGTAGCGCGTCAGGAGGAGGGCAACGTCGTCGCTGCGGTTGGCGTCCGTGAGCAGTGTGTCGGCGACGAGCCCGAGATGGGCGGGGTCGCAGTCGGCGAGTTGGCCGGCCATGCGGGCGAGGCCGTCCTCGATGTCGAGCTCCGCCGACTCGACCAGGCCGTCCGTGGTCAGGGCCACCACGGTGCCGGGCGTCAGGCGCAGTGGGCTCATCGGGAAGTCGGCCTGTCTGACGACGCCGAGCGGTGGGCCGCCCTCGGACTCGGCGATCTCGGTCCTGCCGTCGGGGTGGCGCAGCACCGGCGGCAGATGCCCGGCGCGGACGAACCAGGCGGAACCCTCCTCCATGTCGACGTCGACGTAGCAGCAGGTGGCGAAGAGGTCGGTCTCCATGTCCACGAGGAGACGGTTGGCGAGCGAGACGACGACGTCCGGGGGGTGTCCCTCGACGGCGTACGCGCGCAGGGCGGTGCGCATCTGGCCCATCAGGGTGGCGGCTCCGGCGTTGTGTCCCTGGACGTCGCCGATGACGAGGGCGACGTGGTTGTCGGGCAGCGGGATCACGTCGTACCAGTCGCCGCCCACTTCCAGTCCCGCCGTGGTGGGCAGGTAGCGGGCGATGGCGACCGCGCCCGGCAGGCGGGGCAGTCTGCGGGGCAGCAGGGTGCGCTGGAGCATGCCGACGAGTTCGTGTTCGGCGTCGAACGCGTGGGCGCGCATCAGGGCCTGCCCGGTGAGGCCGGCCGCGGCGGTGAGCAGGGCGCGCTCGTCGGGACCGAACTCGTGGGGGTCGTCCCAGCCGATCAGGCAGACGCCGCCCACGCGTCCGCCGGCGGCCAGTGGCAGGACGGCGAGGCCGCCGGGTCCGACGTCGGAGAGCGCGGGTTCCAGGGCGGTCGTGGCGGGCCAGATCGCCGCGCGTCCCTCGGTCAGGGCCGCCGCGAGGGTGGGCATGGCGCGGACGGGCGCGTCCGGCCATTCGGACCGCCACTCGGTGCGCCACAGTCCGGGCCAGGCGTCCGGCTCGGGCGGGTCCAGGACGGTGACGACGAGGCGGTCCCCCTCCAGTTCGGCGAGGGCGATCCGGTCGGCCTGGAGGGGCTTGCGCAGGGCGGTGACCACGGCGTGGCTGACGTCGCGGACCGTGCCCGCGGTGGCGAGCGCGGCGGCGAGGCGCTGGACGCGGGCCACGTCGTTGACCCCGGGGCGCAGCTTCGAGGCGTCGGCGACCGTGCCCACCAGGCGTGCCGCATGGCCGTCGCCGCCGGGCAGGAGCCGTCCGCGCAGCCGTAGCCAGCGGGGGACGCCGGACGGCTGGAGGATGCGGAACTCCAGCTCGCGGTCGCCGATGGACATGTGGTCGGCCTCCACGACCGACATCAGCGACGGGAGGTCCTCGGGCACGGTCAGGGCGAGGAGCGTCTCGACGTTGCCGTCGAAGTCGTCGCGGCCGATGCCGAACAGTTCCAGCATCTCGTCGTCGATCTCGACCCGTCCGCTGTCCATGGCGAGGCTGAAGGAGCTTGCGGGCAGCTCGTCCCGGTCGCCCGCGGGGGCGGGTGCCGGTGAGGCGGCGGCGTCGGCGAGCAGGGTGAGGCACTCGCGGTCCTCGGTGCCGAAACCGTGCTCGTGCTCGCTGACGGCGACCAGGCAGCCGCCGTCGCGCAGGGGCAGGACGGCCAGGAAGAACTCCTGGGACGGGAGCCGCCGGGCATCGGCGCAGTGCGTGAGGTCCTCGGGCGTCAGCCAGCGGGGTTGTCCGGAGCGGTGGGCGTCCGCGGCGGGCGCGGTCCCGGCGAGGGGATAGCTGTCGCGCAGGCCGTACAGCGTCCTGGGTACCCCGGCGGCCTCGATCAGGCACAGCTCGTCGCCGCCCTCGCCCGGTGCGTACACGGCGGCCAGGGTGACCCCTGCGAAGACGAGCGCCTGTTCGAGGATGCGGCGCAGCCGTTCGTGGGGGTCGAGGTCCGCGGTGAGCGTCTTGAGGGCAAGTTCGGCACGCGACGATCGCGTTCTGCGTCCCGCAGCGCCCTCACTGACCACGTCCGTCATTACAGCGCTTCCGGGGGGCTCGCGCAGCCCCTGCGACGGTTCCGGAGCCGCCGGACCGGTGGCTCGGGTGCCGTCCCGAGGTCGCCCGGACGCGACGTCCCGCCCGGGTCACCGTGCGTTCCCGCGGGGGGCGTCGGCGCCCGGGTTCCGTGTCCCCCACCGGCCGGCGTCCCCCTGCTCACCGGGTAGGCGCGGGCACCTCGCCGTGCGCGATGCGCCCGCGCGCGAGAGCCTTGACCCCTGGGACCCGTCGCGGCCATGCGAGGAGGTGGTCGGCGTGTCCGACTGGCAGGCGTCCGGTCAGACGCCGCCCGCCCCCCGGGCGCCGGTGGGCCGACCGCTGCTCTCGCTCACGCTCGCCACGATCCTCGACGACGTACAGGCCCATTCGGGTGCGGTGTATCTGCTGGCGCCGGACGAGCCGGTCCTGGAGATGGCGGTGATGGCCGGACTGCCCCGGGCCTTCGCCGCGCCGTGGGAGCGGGTGGGGCTCAACGCGCCGATCCCGGTCGCCGAGGCCCTGCGGCGACGGGAGCTGATCTGGGTCAGCGGCGAGGAGGAGATGGCGCGCTGCTATCCGCGCATCGCCGTGGTCCTGCCCTATCCCTTCGCCCTGGCGGCGGTCCCGGTGGCGACCGAGTCCACCGCCTACGGCGCGATGTTCGTGACTTGGCCGGGCGCGCACCCGGAGCTGTCGGAGCGGGAGCGGTCCCATCTCGTCGCGGCCGGCGACCGGCTCGCGCTGCGCCTGGAGCGCGCGGTGCGGCAGAACCGGCCCCCGTCCGCGGAACCCGACCTGCCGGCGCCGACGGGCGAGCTGACCGGCAGCCTCGGCACGGTGGAGGCGGCCCGCATGGTGGAGCGGCTGCCGTACGGGCTGTGCGCGCTGGACCTGCACGGGCGGGTCAGCTTCGCGAACCGGACGACGGGCGACCTGCTGGGCGTTCCGGTCGGCGACCTGGTGGGCACCCAGCCGTGGACGTCCGTGCCCTGGCTCAACGACCCCGTCTACGAGGACCGCTACCGCGCCGCCCTCATGAGCCAGCAGGTGACGTCGTTCGTGGCGCTGCGCCCGCCCGGTGACTGGCTGTCGTTCCGCCTCTATCCGAACACCGACGGGCTGAGCGTCCGCATCGCCCGGGCCCGCGCGGTGTCCGAGATGAACCGGAACCCGCCCCGGCGCACGGACACCAGCCCGCGGCTGGTCACCATCTCCCACATCCTGAGCCTGGCCAGCGCGCTCACCGAGGCGGTGAGTGTGCAGGACGTGGTCCAGCTGGTCGCGGAGGAGATCGCGCCCGCCGTCGGCAGCAAGGCGCTGGCCGTCCTCGGGACCCACGGCGGGCGCCTGCACGTGCTCGGCCATCACGGATACCCGGACCCGGGAGTGGTGGGGCGCTTCGACGGCCTGCCGCTCAGCGCGCACACTCCCGGGACCCGGGTGCTGACCAGCGGGGTGCCCGCGTTCTTCGAGTCGCGCGGGCAGCTGGATCACATCTACCCCGAGCGGAACGCCACGCCGGACGGCATGGCCGCCTGGGCGTACCTGCCGCTCGTCGCCTCCGGACGCCCGGTCGGCACCTGCGTGCTCGCCTACGCGGAGCCCCGCGCCTTCCCGGCCGACGAGCGTGCCGTGCTGACCAGCCTGGGCGGACTCGTCGCGCAGGCCCTCGAGCGGGCCCTCCTCTACGACGCCAAGCACCAGCTGGCGCACGGCCTCCAAGCCGCGCTGCTGCCGCACTCGCTGCCCGCCCTGCCCGGGATCGAGGCGGCGGCCCGCTATCTGCCGGCCAGCCTGGGCATGGACATCGGGGGCGACTTCTACGACCTGGTGCCCACCGGCGGGCAGGCCGCGGCGGTGATCGGGGACGTGCAGGGCCACAACGTGACGGCGGCCGGCCTGATGGGGCAGATCCGTACCGCCGTACGGGCGTACACGGCCCTCGGCCAGCCGCCGGGGGAGGTCATGCGGAGCACGAACCGGCTGCTGATCGACCTCGGCACCGAGCTGTTCGCCAGCTGCCTCTACCTGCGCCTGGACCCGGTCGGCGGGCGGGTCGTCATGGCGCGGGCCGGGCACGTCCCGCCGTTGCTGCGCGCGCCGGACGGGCGGGTTGAGATCCTGGACGTGGCCGGCGGCCCGCTGCTCGGGATCGACGCGTCAGCCGCGTATCCGACGACGGAGGTGGCCCTCGCCCCCGGTTCGGTGCTCGCGCTGTGCACCGACGGGCTCGTCGAGTCCCCCGGGGTGGACCTCGATGACGCCCTGGCCGAGCTCGGCGAGCGGCTCGCCGCAGCCGGGGACCTGCCGCTGGAGGCGTTGGCCGACTCCTTGGTCCGGCAGACCGAGACGGCGCAGGAACGGCCGGACGACGTCGCGTTGCTGCTGCTGCGGGCCGGTGGCTGACGGGGTGCCCGTCGGCCGTGCGGCCGGTCTCGCGTTCCCCCGGAGCGGCGCGGGGCGGGCCGCCCGGCTCTGCCGCCGGAGTGACGCGGGTCGCCCCCGCCCGGCCGCCGGAGTGACGCGGGCCGGGCGCAGAGCGGTCCGGCCCTCCCGCCGGAGAGCCGGACCGTTCCACCGCCCGGGCGAACCGCTTGAGCGTCCGGTGCGGCGGGCTTCTGTCATCCCGGGACGGTGACCGAAGGCGTTCTCCTCACCTCGCGGGTCACCGGCCGATGTGCGACGAGGTCAGTGACCCGTGCCGGTCAGCCCGGAGCCGTCGTCCGCCCCGTCGTCCGCCGGAGCCGACGGGTCGGCGGTCTCACCGGCGCCCCCGGCCTGCTGGTCCTCGGCACCGCCCGGCGCTTCCTCACCCGCGCCGGCCTGGCCCTCCTCGCCCGCGCCTGCCTGGCCTTCCTCGCCGGCCTGGCCCTCCTCGCCCGCCTGGTCGCCCGCACCCGCACCCGCGTCCCCGGCGCCGGCGCCGAGTGTCGCGCCGACCGCTTCCAGCGCGGTGGTCACCGGCTGGAAGAACGTCTCGCCGCCGCTGGTGCAGTCGCCGCTGCCGCCCGAGGTCAGGCCGATCGCTCCGCCCTCCTGGGTGAACAGGGAGCCGCCGCTGTCGCCCGGTTCGGCGCAGACGTCGGTCTGGATGAGACCGGTGACCGTGCCCTCCGGGTAGTTCACGGTGGCGTCGAGGCCGGTGACACTGCCGTCCTTGAGGCCGGTCGTGCTGCCCATCCGGAAGACCTGCTGGCCCACCGCCGCCTCGGCGGCCTGGGTGATCTCCACCGTCTGGCCGTTGCCGACGTCGACGGTGCTGGCGGCCTGGGTGTTGGGATCGTCGTACTTGACGAGGGCGAAGTCGCCCGCTCCGGGGAAGGTGGCCTGGTCGACCGTGGCGATCGGGGCGCCGTCCTGCGCGTCCGACCATTCGGCGGCCGCGACCCCGCAGTGACCCGCCGTCAGGAACGCCGGACTGCCGTCGCCGGCGGTGACGTTGAAGCCCAGGGAACAGCGGGCTCCGCCGCCGAAGATGGCGTCGCCGCCCTCCACGAACGTCTTGAAGGTGCCGGCGGACTTCTTGACGGTCGCCACGTCGGAGCCGAGCGACTTGACCGTCGACGTGAGCCGGTTCCACTTGGCGCCGGTGACGGTGCGGTCGGCGGTGACCCGGATCTCGTTGGTCCTGGGGTCGACCGACCAGGCGGTGCCGGGGATCGTCGCGTCCGTGCGCAGCGTTCTGGCCGCGGCCTTCAGTTCGGCGGTGCTGTTGTCCACCTCGTTGGGGACGGCGCCGGCCTTGCGGATCTCGTTGTCGACATTGCTGTCGTCACCTACGACGTTGATGATGATCTGCTGCTTGTCGGCGTCGTAGTAGGAGCCCGCGAAGGCCTCGCCGAGCCGGGAGGCGAGCTGTGCGGCCACGTCCGGCACCTCGGCGGACTTGAACGTCCGGGGCGCGGCATCGGTAGTGTCCGTCTGGGACGCCATGGCGTTGGGCAGCACGAGTGCCGCCGCTCCGAGCGCCACCACGCTTCCTGCCGCGATCGCGGCCTTGCGCTTGGGTATGCGTTTGTGACTCAACTCTCGACCTCCTGTGGGGGACGGGGTCCGCGCCGCCGTCCGGCAGCTGAATGGGGGGCGCCTGGATGGCAGTTGATACGGACGTGCCGACTGGGGCGTTCAACGCGGGGGACAATCCCCGCATGACGCTGACACTCGCCGAAGCCGACCGGATCCTCGCCGACCACTTCGCCCCGTGGGTGCTCGACCTGGGGTTGTCCGTAAAGGAGTTGGGGGACGACCGGGCCGTGCTGCGGCTTCCGTGGTCGTCCCGGCTGGCCCGTGCGGGCGGTTCCCTGTCCGGTCAGGTCCTCATGGCCGCCGCGGACACGGCGACGGTGATCGCGGTGTCCGCGGCGCGCGGCGGCTTCGTCCCGATGACGACCGTGCAGCAGTCCACGACTTTCCAACGGGCCGTCACGGACGCGAACGTGTCGGTCGAGGCGGTCCTCACCAAGCTCGGCCGCCGGACGGCCTTCGCCGACATCACCATGACCACGGAGGGTTCGCGTGACATCGCGGCGCGGGCGAGCACGGTGTACGCACTCCTGGGCTGACTCGGCACGCTCCGCCATCGCCAGGTGACGCTCCGTCCATGATCCGGAGCGGAATCACGGCTTCGGCGAATCTGCACATCGGCTGCGCAACGAGGCCACCGCGCACGGCGGATCTGCACACGCGTCCGCCGTGCGCCCCGCCGCGAGGTCCGGACTGTCCCATTCCGCTCCCGTGCCGCACGAGGTGGCGTGAACCGATGCCGCGCAGCATGTGAAGAAGTCGGCGCCGAGACGTGCCGACTCCTGCACGGTTTCGGCGCCGGGGCCCGCAAGTGCCCTGGTGGGAGCAGGGATTGATTGGAGGACCGCCGCGCCCCCGTGCTTTGATCCGTTGCACCGCGGTTCGCAGACGGTCCCGGAAACGGGTCCTGCGAGGCCGCGGGTCGCGGCCGGCCATCTGTCCCCAGAGGGGGCCGCTCCCCCCTTATGAATATCCATACGAAGGGAAGTTCCATCATGAACTCCACCCCCCAGGTTGCGACCGTCGAGATCTCCGACGCCGAGCTCGACAACGTCGCGGGCGGCCTGTCCGTCCAGGCCGTCGGCACCGTCACGGACCTCGTGGACTCGGTCGCCCCGGTCTCCGGCCTCGTGGGCACCGTCGTCGGCACCGTCGAGGGCGTGACCGGCCTGAACACCGCCCCGGTCACCGGCCTGGTCGCCGGTCTCTGATCGCACCCCGCGCCGTCGAGTCCCGGAACCACTCCCCGGTTCCGGGACTCTCGGATGCCGTGCGTCTCTCGAACAGGTGAGGGAAGACCCGTGCAGTTCCGCCAGCAGGCCCTCGCCAAGCTGCAATCGCCGGAGGAACTCGACCTGCCGGTGCGTTTCGCCCGCCCCCAGGGCTGGCTCGTGCTGTCCGTGACGCTGATCGTCATGGCGGCCGCGTCGGTGTGGGCCGTGACGGGCACCGTGGCGTCCACCGTCAGCGCGCCCGCCGTCCTCACGCACGGCGAGGGCAGTTACGTCCTGCAGAGCCCGGTCGCGGGCCAGGTCACCGCGGTCCTCGCCGAGGAGGGCCGCCGGCTCCCGGCGAACGCCCCCGTCCTCCAGGTCCGTACGGCACAGGGCGAGAAGACCGTCGTCCGCACGGTCGCCGCGGGCCGTCTCACCGCGCTCGCCGCCACCGTCGGGGCGATCATCACGACCGGCGCGAACGTCGCCGCCGTCGAGAAGGTCGCCCGGGCCGACGACCCGCTGTACGCGACGGTGTACGTCCCGGCGGAGAACGCCGCGGGCATCCCGGTGAACGCACCGGTGGACCTGACCGTGCAGACGGTGCCGGCCCAGCGGTACGGCGTGCTGCGCGGCCATGTGAAGGCGGTCGACCGGACCGCCAGGACCCGGCAGCAGATCACCGCCTACCTCGGTGACAGCCAGCTCGGCGAGCAGTTCACGAGGAAGGGCAGGCCGGTGGCCGTCCTGGTGCGCCTCGACCGGTCGTCCGGCACGAAGAGCGGCTACCGGTGGTCGTCCGCCGACGGGCCGCCGTACGCGCTGGACTCCATGACCCTGGCCACCGGTTCGATCCGCCTGGCCGATCAGCGCCCGATCGATTGGCTCCTGCCGTGACCGCCCCCCAGGACACCCTGCCGCCCCCCGTCCGGCGCAGACGCCGCGCCCCCGCACCCCGGCGCACCTCGCCCAAGAGCAGGCAGAAGACCGTCCGCACCCCCACCGTGCTCCAGATGGAGGCCGTGGAGTGCGGCGCCGCGTCCCTCGCCATGGTGCTGGGCCACTACGGTCGGCACGTCCCGCTGGAGGAGCTGCGCATCGCCTGCGGCGTCTCCCGGGACGGGTCGCGGGCCAGCAACCTGCTGAAGGCGGCCCGTAGTTACGGTCTGACGGCCAAGGGCATGCAGATGGACACGGCCGCGCTGGCCGAGGTGAGCGCGCCCGCGATCCTGTTCTGGGAGTTCAACCACTACGTCGTCTACGACGGGACGGGCCGCCGCCTCGGCCGGCGGGGCGTGCACGTCAACGACCCCGGCAAGGGCCGCCGTTTCGTCCCGATGGAGGATTTCGACACCAGCTTCACCGGCGTCGTCCTGGTCATGGAGCCGGGTCCCGACTTCCACCGGGGCGGCCGCAGACCGGGAATCCTGGGTGCGATGCCGGCCCGCCTGCGCGGGACGTCCGGCACCATGCCCGCGGCGGTGCTGTCGAGTCTGCTGCTGGTGGCGGTCGGCGCGGCGGTGCCCGCGCTCAGCCGCCAGTACATCGACATGTTCCTGATTGGCGGTCAGACGTCGCTGCTGGGCGTGCTGTTCGCGTCCATGGGCGTCTGCGTGCTGCTCACGGTGGTGCTCACCTGGCTCCAGCAGGCCAACCTGCTGCGCGGCCGCCTCATCTCCTCCACGCTGAGCAGTGCCCGCTTCCTGCGGCACCTGCTGCGCCTGCCGGTGACCTTCTTCTCCCAGCGCAGCCCCGCCGACCTGGTCCAGCGGCTCCAGTCGAACGACGCGGTGGCGGAGACGCTGGCCCGTGACCTCGCGGCGGCCGGGGTGGACACGGTCGTGGTGGTGCTGTACGCCGTCCTGCTCTACACGTACGACCCCCAGCTGACGGCCGTGGGTATCGGCGTCGCCCTGCTGAACGTGGTGGCGATGCGGGTGGTGATCCGGCTGCGGGCGACCCGGACCGCGAAACTGCGCGCGGACAGCGCCCGGCTGACCAACACCGCGTACACCGGACTGCAGTTGATCGAGACGATGAAGGCGACCGGCGGCGAGGACGGCTACTTCCGCAAGTGGGCGGGGCAGCACGCCACCACCCTCGAGGAGCAGCAGCGCCTCGGTGTGCCGAGCGCCTGGCTGGGGATCGTCGCGCCCACCCTGGCGACGCTGAACAGCGCACTGATCCTGTGGATCGGCGGACTGCGCGCCGTCGAGGGGCACATCTCGGTGGGGCTCCTCGTCGCCTTCCAGGCGCTCGTGACCCGCTTCACCGCGCCGATCACCCGGCTCAACGGCGTCGCGGGCCGGATCCAGGACTTCGCCGCCGACGTGGCACGCCTCAAGGACGTGGAGAACTTCCATGCCGACCCGCTGTACGCCAGGACCGGCACGGGCGAGTCCGCCCGGCGGCTGCACGGTCATGTGGAGCTGGAGAACGTCACGTTCGGTTACAGCCCGCTCGACAAACCGCTGCTCACCGGCTTCTCGCTGACGGTGGGCCCCGGCCGGCAGGTCGCGCTGGTCGGCGGGTCGGGCAGCGGCAAGTCGACGGTGTCCCGACTGATTTCGGGCCTGTACGCCCCGTGGGAGGGCACGATCCGTATCGACGGCCGGCGTCTGGAGGACATCCCGCGCGGCGCGCTCGCCGCGTCCGTCTCCTTCGTCGACCAGGACGTCTTCCTGTTCGAGGGGTCGGTCCGCGACAACGTGGCGCTGTGGGACCCATCGATGCCGGACGAGGCGGTGACCGCGGCGCTCGAGGACGCGGCCCTGTACGACGTGATCATGCGCAGGCCGGGCGGGATCCACAGCCGGGTCGAGCAGGACGGGCGGAACTTCTCGGGCGGCCAGCGGCAACGACTGGAGATCGCGCGTGCCTTGGTGCGCAGGCCCAGCATCCTGGTGCTCGACGAGGTGACCAGCGCGCTGGACGCGGAGACCGAGCAGGTCGTGATGGACAACCTCCGCAGGCGCGGCTGTGCCTGTGTGGTGATCGCGCACCGGCTGAGCACGGTGCGCGACAGCGACGAGATCGTCGTGCTCGAGCACGGCACCGTCGTGGAACGCGGGCGTCACGACGCCCTGGTGGCGGCCGGCGGCGCCTATGCCGAGCTGGTCAGGGAGCGGTGAGATGACGACGGTGCACGACGGCGACCTCGTCCTCGGGGCGCTCGGCGGAATGGGCACTCCCCTCGACTGCACGGGCCTCAACCGCCTGGACCTGGAGGGCCCGCAGGTGCTGTGGCTCATCGCGGCGGGCGCCATGGACCTGTTCGCGGTGGACGCCGCCGAGCAGGGCCACTGGCATCACCTCGGCCGGCTCGAAGCGGGCTCGCTGCTGCTCGGTCCCGTCACCGGGCCCCAGCACACGCTGGCCGGCAGGCCGCTGCGGGGCTGTGTGGTGCACCGGATCGCGCTGCGCGAGCTGTACCGGCAGTCGCCCGCGGAGACCTGGTCGTACGACGCGTACGGGAACCCGCAGCACGTGCCGCCGACGTCGAGTCCGCTGGAGTACGCCCTCGCCCTCGGTGTCGGCCGCAGTCTCTCCATCCTGTTCCAGGCGCCGATGGCCACGACGAACGCCGCGGCGCTCACCGACGACGACGTCTTCTGGATGCAGGTGCCGCCCGGGAGCGTCCAGTACGGCTCGCTGTACGGCGCCGAGGCGGCGGCCGACCTGCTGATGGACCCCGGCGTCTGGCAGGGCATGGTCGATCAGCAGTACCGCCTGCTCGCCACCCTCGACCGGTGGATCGAACAGCTGGAGGAGCACCACGAGCACCGGACGGCGGCGGGCATCGAGGCGGGCGAGGCCGTCCGCGCCCGGGCCGACCGCACCCTGCTGGCGTCGATCGGCAGGTCGGCGAAGCGGCCGGTGGCCGCGGACGCGGACGCCACGTACGCGGCGTGCGCGCTGGTCGCCGGGGCGGCCGGGATCACCCTGGCGCAGCCGGCCCGGAGCGGAGTCGAGAGCGAACGGCTCGACCCGGTCGAGCGCATCGCCCTGGCCTCCCGGGTGCGGGCCCGGGCCGTACGGCTCGACGGCCGCTGGTGGCACGACGACATCGGCCCGCTGGTGGGGCACCGTGCCGTGTCGGGGGCGCCGGTGGCGTTGCTGTGGCGACGCGGCGGCTACGTGGCGGTGCAGCCGTCCTCGGGCCGGGAGACGCCCGTGGAGAAGGCCAACGCTGCGGAGTTCGAACCGCGGGCGGTCATGTTCTACCGGCCGCTGCCCGAGCGCCGGCTGAGCCCGCTGCGCCTGATGCGGTTCTGCCTCCGGGGCACGGGCGGTGATCTGCGGAACCTTGCCATCAGCGGTCTGGTGACGGTGGCGATCGGGGCGCTGGTGCCGATCGCCACCGGCAAGGTGCTCGGCGAGTACGTGCCGAAGGCCCAGCAGGGTCTCATCGTGCAGGTCTGCCTGGCCGTCATGGTC
Organism: Streptomyces sp. NPDC005551; assembly: GCF_042871785.1. Classification (NCBI taxonomy): domain Bacteria; kingdom Bacillati; phylum Actinomycetota; class Actinomycetes; order Kitasatosporales; family Streptomycetaceae; genus Streptomyces; species Streptomyces sp. NPDC005551. Next base: position 27,949 of record NZ_JBIAJE010000005.1, read on the forward strand.
ACCAGTGTCGTGTCGGCGGCCTTCATGCTGCTGCAGAACCTGACCCTCCTGCGGATGGAGGGGCGCATCGAGGCGACGCTGCAACCGGCGGTGTGGGACCGGCTCTTGAGACTGCCGACGAAGTTCTTCGCCGCCCGCTCGACCGGTGAACTCGCGAGTGCCGCCATGGGCATCAGCGCGATCCGCCGGCTGCTGGCGGGCGTGGGCCCGACGGTCGCGCAGGCGGGCACGGTCGGTGCGATGAACCTCGGGCTGCTGCTCTGGTACAGCGTCCCGATGGCGCTCGCCGCGATCGGGATGCTCGTGGTGATCGCGGCCGTGTTCCTGGGGCTCGGTCTGTGGCAGGTGCGCTGGCAGCGCCGCCTGGTCGTGCTGGGCAACAAGCTGAACAACCAGGCCTTCCAGACCCTGCGGGGGCTGCCGAAGCTGCGGGTCGCCGCAGCCGAGAACTACGCGTACGCGGCGTGGGCGGGCGAGTTCGCGCGCAGCCGTGAACTGCAGCAGAAGGTCGGCCGCATCAAGAACCTCACGACGGTGCTGGGCGCGGTGTACCTCCCGCTGTGCTCCCTGCTGATGTTCATGCTGCTGGCGGGTCCCGCCCGCGGGTCTCTCTCGGCCGCGGAGTTCCTCACCTTCAACACCTCGGTGACCATGGTGCTCACCTCGGTCACCCAGCTGACCAGTGCCTTCGTGTCGGTGGCGGCGGCGCTGCCGATGTTCGAGGAGATCAGGCCGGTGCTGGACGCGGCCCCCGAGGTGCGCACGGCGAGCACCCGTCCGGGTGTGCTGTCCGGCGGGATCGAAGCGCGCGGGCTCTCGTTCCGGTACTCCGACGACGGCCCGCTGGTCCTCGACGACGTGTCGTTCGACGTCCGGCCGGGCGAGTTCGTGGCGATCGTCGGGCCGAGCGGCTGCGGCAAGTCGACCCTGCTCCGGCTGCTGATCGGCTTCGACAAGCCGGTCTCGGGGAGTGTCCTCTACGACGGCCAGGATCTGGCGGCCCTCGACCAGTCCGCCGTACGGCGTCAGTGCGGTGTCGTGCTCCAGCACGCCCAGCCGTTCACCGGGTCGATCCTGGACTGCATCTGCGGCACCGAGCCGTACACGCCGGAGGAGGCGATGGCGGCGGCCCGGATGGCCGGTCTCGCCGAGGACATCGAGCGGATGCCGATGGGGCTGCACACCATCGTCTCGGGCAGCGGTGCGATCTCGGGCGGGCAGCGGCAGCGCCTGATGATCGCCCAGGCGCTGATCCGCCGGCCGCGGATCCTGTTCTTCGACGAGGCGACCAGCGCCCTGGACAACGAGACGCAACGCACGGTCATCGAGAGCACGCGGTCGCTCAGCGCTACCCGGGTGGTGATCGCGCACCGGCTGTCGACCGTGCTGGACGCGGACCGCGTCATCGTGATGGAGGACGGCCGCGTCGTCCAGCAGGGCCCGCCGGCCGAGCTGCTCGCGGACACGGGCGGACGCCTGCACGAACTGGTGCGACGCCAGATGCGGTGAGCGGCGCCGATCCGCACGGAGGCCGGGTCCCCGAGGGGTCCCGGCCTTCGCATGTCCGCGCATAGCGGAGGGTGCTCCCTTTCCCCGGGGGCTCCCTCCCGGGGGGCTCCTTGCCGAGGGGGCTCCCTCCCAGAGGACTCCCTCCCGGAGGGCTCCCGGGATGAGGGGCGGCGCGCAAGCGAAACTTTGCCGTTTCGATCCGTCTGGTCTACGCTCGACGTGTACGAAACCGTTTCGTTTACGTGCCCGTCACGCGGCGCCACTTCCCTGGAGCGTTCTCTGATGTCCCCGACCCTGACCGAAAGCACCCCCGCGGGTGCGCAGGAGGCGCCCGCGGCGCACCCGGCGAAGCGGTGGTGGATCCTCGCGATCGTCGGTATCGCCCAGCTGATGGTGGTCCTCGACGCCACCATCGTGAACATCGCCCTGCCCTCCGCCCAGGCGGACCTCGGCTTCTCCGACGGCAACCGGCAGTGGATCGTCACGGCCTACTCCCTGGCCTTCGCGTCCCTGCTGCTGCTCGGCGGCCGGATAGCCGACCTGTTCGGGCGCAAGCCCGCCTTCCTCGTCGGCGTGGCCGGCTTCGCCGCGGCCTCCGTGCTCGGCGGCGCCTCGACCAGCTTCGGCATGCTCGTCATGGCACGCGCCCTCCAGGGCGTCTTCGGCGCACTGCTCGCCCCCGCCGCCCTGTCGCTGCTGAACACGAACTTCACCGAGGCGAAGGACCGCGCCAAGGCCTTCAGCGTGTACGGCGCGATCGCGGGCGCCGGCGGCGCGGTCGGCCTGCTGCTCGGCGGTGTCCTGACCGACGCCCTCGACTGGCGCTGGACCCTGTACGTCAACGTCGTCTTCGCGATCGTCGCCTTCGCCGGCGGCTGGGTGCTGCTGAGCAACCACCGGGACGCCGCGAACTCCAAGCTGGACCTGCCCGGCACGCTGCTGGTCTCCTCCGGGCTCTTCGCCCTGGTCTACGGCTTCTCCAACGCCGAGACGCACGACTGGGACTCCCCCGCCACCTGGGGCTTCCTCGTCGCCGGCGCGATCCTGCTGAGCGCGTTCGCCTGGTGGCAGACCCGGGCCGAGCACCCGCTGCTGCCGCTGCGCGTCCTGCTGGACCGCAACCGTGCCGCGTCCTTCGTCGCCGTGCTCATCACCGGCGCCGGCATGTTCGGTGTCTTCCTCTTCCTCACCTACTACCTGCAGCTGAACCTCGGCTTCAGCCCGACCAGGACCGGTGTGGCCTTCCTGCCCATGGTCGGGGCCATGATGATCATGGCCCAGCTCGCCACCACCGTCCTGGTGCCGCGCATCGGACCGAAGACCGTCATCCCGGCGGGCTTCGCGATCGCCGCGGCCGGCATGGCGTGGCTGACCGGCATCGGCGTCGCCTCGGACTTCTCGACCGCCGTGCTGCCCCAGCTGATCCTCATCGGCGCGGGCCTCGGCATCGTGATGCCGCCCGCCATGGCGCTGGCCACGAGCGGAGTGGCGGCCGAGGACGCGGGCGTCGCCTCCGCCACCGTCAACACCATGCAGCAGGTGGGCGGTTCGATCGGTACGGCGCTGCTGAACACCCTGGCCGCGAGCGCCGCGACCAGCTACCTGTCCGGCAGGAACCCGACCGACAAGCTCGTCCGGGCCCAGTCGACGATCGAGAGCTACACCACCGCCTTCTGGTGGTCGGCCGTCCTGTTCGTGGCGGGCACGGTGATCGCCTTCCTGCTCTACCGCCGCGGGACGCAGGAACCGGACCCGGACGCCGCACCGGTCGTCCACATGTGATCGCCGCCGGACCGGGCCGCCGGTCCGCGGCACCGGTCACTCACCGAGAGCACCGGTCACTCAACGAGCCGAGGGGCCGCCGTCCGCAGGGAGACGGCGGCCCTTCGTCCGTGCCCGGTGCCGGGCGGCCGCGGCCGCGATGCGGGCCTGCTGGGCCAGCTCGTTCTGCGGCAGGGCCGGCCGGTAGACGACGAGGGCACCCGGCTGTTTGGACAGCCGCAACTCCTGTGGCGCGGGCGCGACTTCACCGTCGTAGGCGAGCGGTCCCGCGCCCCGCAGACCCGACAGTGCGACGCTCGGCAGGGTCTGGGCGCTGTACACGCGGGAGCGGCCCAGCGCCCCGGCGAGCGCGGAGACGACCACGCGGGTGCGGGCGAGGCGGTGGTGGCCGTCGACCATGCGCAGGTCGAGCAGTCCGTCGTCCAGCCGCGGCCGGAAAGCGGGCGCGAAGCCGTCGGGCAGATACCGGCCGTTGCCCGCGAAGAGCAGCCACAGGCGCCGCGTGCGCCCGTTCACACGCACCTCGACCGGCGTGGACGTGCGCAGGACACGAGCCAGCGCGAGAGCCGCCGCCGGCCACTTGCCCCACCGCCTCTCCAAGCGCTCCCGGATCCGCACGAGTTCCGGGTACAGGCCGATGCTGAAGGTGTTCAGGAACCGCACCTCCTCCCCCGCCGCCGCGGCCGCCACCCCGATGTCCACGGCCACCGCCTCGCCCCGCGCGACCGCGACCGCGGTGTCCTCGAACTCCGGTACGCCCACGTCCAGTGCGAAGTGGTTGAGGGTGCCGCCCGGGAACACCGCCAGGGCGAGACCGTGCCGGGCGGCCGCCCGGGCCGCCGCGTTGACGCTGCCGTCGCCGCCGCACACGCCCAGCGCGCCGCCCGACCGCACGGCCCGGTCCACCGCCGCGCCGAGCAGCTCCGTGAAATCGTCGTCCGGGCCGCACTCGACCAGTTCGGCCCGGGGCAGCAGTCCCCGCAGGTGCGCCGCGGCAGGCAGTGGCACGGGGGACGCACCCGTACCCGCGCCGCTGTTGACGAAGACCACCAGTCCCTCGCCTTCGGGCAGTGCGGGCGCGTCGGCCGCGGGCCGTTCCCGCTCCGGGGCGACGGCGCGCGGGGGCCACCAGTGACAGGTCAGCGCGGCGGCCCCGGCGCCGATCGCGACGCCGGCCAGCACGTCGCCGGGGTAGTGCACGCCGACGTAGACCCGCGAGAAGGCGACCGCCGCCGCCAGGGGCGCGACCAGGACACCGTACCGGGTGGACTCCAGGGCGACTCCGGTGGCGAAGGCGGCGGCCGAGGCGGAGTGCCCCGAGGGGAAGGAGGTGGTGTGCGGCTGACGCCGCAGGTGCCGGACCGGCGGCACGTGGTCCAGGAGCGGGCGGGGACGCCGGGCACCCCGCTTGACGACCGTGTTGACGGTGAGCGAGGCGAGGGCGAGCGAGCCGGCGCCGCGCAGCGCCGCCCGGCGGGCCGTACGGCCGCCGAGCACGGTGAGCGCGGCGGCGGCTCCCAGCCAGAGCCGGCCGTGATCGGCGGAGCGGCTGAGCCGCCGCACCGCCGGATCGGCGCCGGGCAGCCGCGCGCCGGCGACCCGTGTGAACAGCAGCTGGTCCCACTCACCCAGAACACCCATGCTCCACCAGTACGGGATCCCCGGCGGTGCGGCATCCGGGGCGACTCGGACCGGTGGCGGCGCTGCTCCGGGCGGCGCACACCGCGGCGTGCTCCCGGTGGGCGTGCTTCGACGGGAGTCGGGTAGTTCCGGGGCATGCGACTGAGCGTGGTGGACGTGGGATCGAACACTGTCAGACTGGTGGTTGCCGACGCCGAGGGCGGGGTGCCGCTGCCGGTGCACACGGCCAAGTGGCGGCTGCGGCTGTCCGAACACCTGGAGCCCGACGGCCACATCCCGGAGGAGTCGGTGCACCAGCTCGTGCAGGCGGTGCGCGAAGCGGTCCGGACCGCTGAACAGTGGGGTGCGGCGGGCCCGTTGGCCTTCGCCACGGCAGTGGTCCGCAACGCCCCGAACCGCTCGGAGATCCTGGGGACCGTCCGGGCGGAGACCGGTGTGCCGCTGTGCACGCTGCCGGGCGAGGTGGAGGGCGAGCTCACGTTCCTCGGGGCCCGAAGATGGATGGGCTGGAGATCGGGGCCGCTCGCCCTGATGGACATCGGCGGCGGTTCGCTGGAAGTGGCCTTCGGCCGGGGCCGGTTGCCGGACTTCGTCGCCTCGCTGCCGCTCGGGGCCAGGCGGCTGACGCAGGAGTTCCTTCTCGACCAGGACCCGCCGACGCCGGAGGCCCTGCGCGCGCTGCGGCGCAGGGTCCGTCACCAACTGCGGGACGTGGCCGCGCGCATCCGCTGGGAGGGACCCCGTACGGCCGTCGCCACCTCGCGGACGTTCCAGCAGCTGGCCCGGCTGTGCGGCACCGCACCCGGCCGCCACGGGCCCTTCGTGGAGCGGGAGTTGCGCCGCAGGGAGCTGGCCGGGGCCATTCCGCGTCTCGCCGCGCTCCCGGCGGACGAACGCGCCCGGCTCCCCGGCATCTCGGCCCCCCGCGCCGCCCAGAGCCTCGCCGGCGCCGTGGTCGGGCACACCACCATGAAGCTCACCGGCGTGAAGGAGGTCAGCATCTGCCCCTGGGCCATCCGCGAGGGCGTGCTGCTGCGGCACATCGAGGACGGCGGGTCCTGGTGGGCGGAGATCAGCGAGCGCGGCGACGACCTGCCGGCGCCCACCGGGGCGGGAGCCGTGCCGCTGCGCATCCCGGCCCAGGCCCGCTGAGCGCCGCAGTCCCGCGTGGACGGCCGCCCGGCTGCGGACACCGTCGCGAGCCCCGGCGATGCCGCGCGGCGACCACGGCGCCGGCGACCCGCCCGGACGCCACGGGGCGCACTGCCGGCCGGCCCGCGGACATCACGGTGCCCGGCCCCTCCCCGGGCGACCCGGTCGAAGCAACCGGGCGACCCGGTTGCGCCCGTCCCGCTGAGCCGTCCCGATGAGTCGTTTCGATGAGCCGTCCCGCTGAGCCGTCCCGACCATCCCGCTCCAGCCACGCCGTCCCGACCATCCCGCCCCGACCACGCCGTCCCGACCATCCCGCTCCAACCACGCCGTCCCGACCATCCCGCCCCGACCACGCCGTCCCGACGAGCCCGTCCCCCAGGGCGCCCGCCCCCCCGTCGTCCCCACACCGCGGATGACCTCGCGCGAGGCGGGTACCCGGCGGCCATGACAGAAGATCGTCCAGGCCCGAAGCTGCCGCCCGGCCGCGGCCCCGTCTCCACGGCGGTCCTCGCGCACCTGACGGGTGCGGGCCCGCTCCCGGCGCCCGAGGAGATCCGCGAGGCGGCGCCCTACGGGGACGACCTGCAGCTGGCCCTGTACTGCTGCTACGAACTGCACTACCGCGGTTTCGCCGGGGTCAACGCCGGCCTCGAATGGGACCCGGACCTCCTGCGGACCCGGGCGGCGCTGGAGGACCGCTTCCTGACCGCCCTGCGCGCGGACACCCGGGTACACGACAGCGTCGAGGCGGCGGTGAAGGAACTGCTGGTGGAGCCCGCGGAGGGCACCGGGGTGAGCCACCACCTCCGCGACGAGGGCGAGCTGTGGCAGATCCGCGAGTACGTGGCACAGCGCTCGCTGTACCACCTGAAAGAGGCCGATCCGCACGCCTGGGTGCTGCCGCGCCTGTGGGGACGGGCCAAGGCCGGGATGGCCGCGGTCGAGTTCGACGAGTACGGGGGCGGCCGGGCCGAGAGGGTGCACGCCAAGCTCTTCGCGGACATGATGGACGACCTGGGACTCGACACGACGTACGGCCACTACCTGGACCAGGCGTCCGCGGAGATGCTGGCCACCGTCAACATGATGTCCCTCTTCGGTCTGCACCGGAATCTGCGCGGCGCGCTGGTGGGGCACTTCGCGGCGGTCGAGATCACGTCCTCGCCCGGCTCCCAGCGGCTCGCGGAGGCCATGCGGCGCACCGGTGCGGGGCCCGCCGCCGAGTTCTTCTACGACGAGCACGTCGAGGCCGACGCGGTGCACGAGCAGGTCGTACGCCACGACGTGATCGGCGGCCTGCTGGCGGAGGAGCCGTACCTGGAGGCCGATGTCGTCTTCGGCATCGACGCCACGGGCCATCTGGAGGACCGACTCGCCCAGCGGCTGCTCACGGAGTGGCACGCGGGAAGGCAGACCCTACGAGGTACCCATATTTCATGATTCCCCGGGTACTCGCCCCGCGTGAAACCTCTGGCACTTCCGGGCGTCTACGCCCCACAGGATGACACCTCGCTGCTGGTCGGCGCGCTGTCCGACGAACCGCTCGTACCTGGGGCGCGCGTGCTGGACGTGTGCACCGGTACCGGCGCTCTGGCCCTCGCAGCCGCGCGGAAGGGCGGCCGGGTGACCGCGGTGGACGTGTCGTGGCGGGCGGTGTGCACCGCCCGCCTGAACGCGCGTCTGGCCGGGCTCCCCGTGCGTATCGTGCGCGGAAACCTGTTCGCCCCGGTGGCGGGCCAGTCGTTCGACCTGATCCTCACCAACCCGCCGTACGTGCCCGCGCCCGACGCCGAGGGCACCCCGCGGGGTGCGGCCCGGGCCTGGGACGCGGGCCGGGACGGCCGGCTCGTGCTGGACCGGATCTGCCGCGAGGCACCCGCCCTGCTGCGGCCGGGCGGCGTGCTGCTGATGGTCCACTCGGCGCTCAGCGGCGCCGAGCCCACCCTGAAGCTGCTGCGCGCGGCCGGTCTGCGGGCCGCGGTGACGGAGCGCAGGTGGGTCGCGTTCGGCCCCGTACTGCGCGAACGGGAGGGCTGGCTGCGGGAACGCGGTCTGCTCTCCCCCCACGAGGAAAAGGAAGAGCTGGTGGTCATCCGTGCCGAACGACTCGTCTGACGCCCCGCGCCGGATCACCGTGCAGCGGCGCGGCCCCCTGATGGTGGACGGGCCGGTCGAGGTCGAACTCGAGGACGGCAGCGTCGTCTCGTCCGACCGCTTCCGCGTCGCCCTGTGCACCTGCCGGCTCAGCCGCCGCTACCCCTGGTGCGACACCAGCCACCGCCGCTCGAAGCCCACCTAGGCTGGGTCTTCACCCAGGCGGCGTTTCACCCGTTCGGGCGAACAGCATCGCGACGATGCCGTCCGCCCTCCGCCGCGTATTGTCCGCACTGCGACGCACCGGTGACGATCGCGGTCGGCACTACGGCTGCTACTCCTGGATCCGCGACTGGAATCTGGGGGATGTCCACCAGTTCCCGCTCCGGCTGGCCATCCCGCACGAGCTGACCGGCACAGGGAGGACGTTGCACGAGACGGCCGTACGGTATGGGTGTCTGGACAGCCCGCTCACCGGGTGAGTCCGCTTCAGTCCGGCAGACGGATCACTGCGCTGCGGCGCGAGGCGCCGACCCGGTCCGCAGGGGCCGGCCATGGAGGCTGCCGTTGGCGGACCGGGTCCTGCTGGTCGCCGCGTACTGGCGGACCTACCTCACCCTGCGTCAGCTGGCCCCGCTTTTCGACGTCTCGAAGTCGGCCGCGCACCGCATCATCGATCGCCTCCGGCCGGCGCTCTCCCTGCAGCAGCGCAAGCGATTCCGCAAGGACACGGTTCTGATCGTGGACGGCACGCTGGTGCCCACGCGTGACCACGCCATTGCCGAGCAGTCCAAACCAATACATGTAGACGCGGGCAGGACTGATCAATCCAGCTCCCTGCAGGGGCGTTGGCGGAAAGTCCTGATGCTGTCACTCTGTGTGGAGGAGTGGCGCCGGCCCAGGGGGAGCAGATGGTCTACTTGGTCTTGTCCGCGGTCGTCGGCCTGATGCTGGCGGTCTGTGGGGGGTTCACGCTCACTGCTGCGCACCGTATCCGCCGCCTGCCGCGGGCGGCTCCGGTCGAGGAGTTCCGGGTGACGCTCTATGAGTGGGCCGCCCTGGGCGACCGGAAACGGGTGGTGCTGACGGCGCTCACCCGCGTGTACCTCGGCCCATCGCCGGATGCCGGGAGGCAGCCGGTCGCTGATGACGCCCCACGCGATGCGGTCGAAGACGCTGCGATGGCCGCGTGGCGCAAGCACGCCCCCCACGACCCGGCCCGCGCGGTCAGGGTCGCGGCGAAATCCGCAGCGGTCGGGCAGGCTACCGCCCGGATCGCGGCGCTGAAGATGGTGACGGAGGAGCAACTGGGCCGGGCTCTGACCAGTGCCCTGGAAAGTTTGCAGATCCCGCTGATGGGCGCGGCGAGCCTGCTGTTCGCGTCGCTGATCGGGTGGGCGAAGGGAGCATCAGGAGCACTGGTCGCTGTGGTGGTCAGCGGTGGCCTGCTGCTCATCGGCCTCGCGGTGTACGGGGCTGTGCGCGCGGTGCCGCGGTCGGTGACGGGTCATGACGGTGTCGTGGTCGGCTACCTCGCCGGGCGCGGCGGCCGTTTCCGGTTGGTCGTCGATCCGGAGCCCCCCGAGCACGCCGCCGCCCTGCTGAGTGTGGCCGGCTTCGGGACGGGCAGCGTCAGCATGCCGCAAGCCCTGCGCGACACGATCCTCTACCCGCCCACCATCGAACTCAACGGCAGTGGAGGCGTAGGACTGGGAATCTAGGTGTTGCGGGACATGACGTTGGTTGCACAGTCCGATGTCGGTGAAACCGAGGTGCCTCGACGAGCATCAGTCGGGCAGCGTGCGGGCCATGCCGAGTCCTGAGTCAGACAAGGTGGGGCTTTCGGTCACGCCGTCAGCCCCCTGAACCACTGAGCTGGTAGCCGTCGTCGCACCGAATTCTGCGGGCGGGTGAGGGTGCCCTTGGTTACGGCGGCGGATACCGCGCTCGCGAAGCCATCGACGCAGGTGGTCGTAGTCGTAGCCGTTGTCCGCGTGCAGTTTCGCCTGCCGCCGACTACGGCAGCACCGATGCCCTGTGGTCTATGCCGAGCTGCGGGAGGAGACCGGGGACCGGGACGGTGCCGAGGTCCTGGCCCGACAGGCCGCCGACCAAGGCGACACTGATGGTCCCCGCAGCTCCCGAAGGACTCGACGACGCGGAGAGATCCCTCAGCTCATGGGTGCTCATGGGTACCCATGGGTACTGCACGCCACTGACAACGCCATCTCGTGGATCACCCTGAACCGGCCCGAGGCCATGAACGCCGTCACCCCGGACCAGCGCGAACGTGTGATCGCGCTCCTCGCGGAGGCGTCCGCCGACCCCGGCGTCCGGGCCGTCGTCGTCACCGGGACGGGGCGCGGCTTCTGCGCGGGCGCCGACCTGCGGGGCACGCCGGCCGGCGGTGACCGGGTGCCCGGTGACGTGGCCCGCACCATCCGGCTCGGCGCGCAGCGGCTCGTCTCCGCCGCCCTCGACTGCGAGAAGCCGGTGATCGCGGCCGTGAACGGCACCGCCGCCGGTATCGGCGCCCATCTGGCGTTCGCCTGCGACCTGGTCCTCGCGGCCGAACCGGCCACGTTCATCGAGGTGTTCGCGCGCCGGGGACTGGTCCCGGACGGCGGCGGCGCCTATCTGCTCGCGCGCCTGACCGGACCGCAGCGCACCAAGGAGCTGATGTTCTTCGGCGACGCGCTCACCGCCGCGGACGCGGAACGGCTCGGCCTCGTCAACCGTGTCGTCCCCGCCGGGGCCCTGGAGCAGACGGCGCGCGCCTGGGCGGAGCGGCTCGCCGCGGGCCCGACCCGCGCCCTCGCCCTGACCAAGCAGCTCGTCAACGCCTCCCTGGACGGCGACCGGGCCGCGGCGTTCGCGCTGGAGGCGGCGGCGCAGGAGATCAACATGACGACGGCGGACGCCCGGGAGGGCGTCGCGAGCTTCGCGGCACGCCGGACCCCCCGATACCGGGGACGATGACCGAATCGCGAACCACGGGGGCGCGTCCACGGCCCGTGCCGGGTCCTGGCATTCCGGTCAGGCCGAGGGGGCCGAGCCGGTCCCGGCTCAGCCGTCCCCGTGGCGCTTCAGGATCCGCAGGTCCCCCGCGTCGGGGTCGCCGAACAGGACGAACAGCTCGGGTTCGGCCTGCGTGCCGCCGATGGTCCAGAACGTCTCCGTCCCGCACCCTCCGCGGACGCGTACCAGCACACCGTCCCGCGCTTCCGGCCCGTCCCCGGGGAAGAAGTCGTGGCGGCCGTCCCGGTCCAGGAGCCAGCTTCCGGTCCCGTCGCAGGTGGTGAGGTCCTCGCGTCCGAAGTCTTTGGCGTCGGGCTGGGCCGGCAGGCGGGTCAGCTCGGCGCCTCCCAGGGGGTGCAGCCTCAGTTCGGCGCCGTGGCCGTCCCGCCAGACCCCGGTCAGCTCGCGCGCGGACAGTACCGGCGGCTCGTAGGCGTCGACCAGCCCCATGACGTCGGCGGCGATGCCGCCTGCCAGCGCCACCACGAGGAGGCCGAACGACGCCCCCGCGGCCCGCCACCAGACACCCCTCGTCCGCAGCGCGCGCCACGGAGTCCGCGCCCTCCTGCGGACGTACGCGACGCCGAGCACGGGCAGTACGCCGGACACCGCGACGAGCACGGCCGCGTACAGGTACGCGGCGCGGCCGAGCACGGCGAACGGGATCGCCCAGAGCGCCCCGAGGACCGCGACGAGGGCGAGATGCCGGGCCCACTCGGGGCCGCCCAGCCGCCGGAGCACGCGCCGGGCGAGGCCGGCGGCGGGCATGGTGAGGGCGTAGGCGTGCAGCCACCCAACGACGAGGAAGAGCGGCGGGGCGAGAACGACCATGCAGAGAGCGCCGAAACCCACGATGCCGCCGCCGTGGTCGTCGCCACCGTAGGACGCCACCCACGTGATGATCCCGGCCGCGGGGAGCTGCGCCGCGCAGACCGCAGCGGCCGCGGTGACCTCGACGCTCGGCCCGCCGGTCCCTGTTCGCGCACTGACGTGCGCCGTTTGTCCCCACCCCATGGCGACGAACATACGCGGGGCCCCCTGGACGCCCGTGGAGGGGGCCCCGCCCCGGCCGGCCACCCCGGCGGCACCCCTCCCCACGGACCGAGAGGCAAAGCCGACCCCCGCACTACCCATCTGCGATCCGTCAGCTCCAATGGACGGTGTGATGGGACACGCAGGGATGGCGGCCGCCGCCGTCCGTTGTCTCAGGTCGGCCGGGGCTCCCACCGTCGCGGAGTCTGGGGAGGCGCTGCTGCGGCCCGGGTTGCGCGTGGACGGCGACGACGAACGCGCGCCGTTCGACCAGTCCGAGTTCCGGCGGGTCCTCTGGAACTTCGGGACCGGGGAGGTGCAGAAAGACGGGACCTGGCACGACGCGCCGGTCCCACAGCGCCGGATTGGAGCGGACGGCTCGGTCTACTACCAGTTGGCGGTCAGGTCGGGTGACCCGCCACGGGGGCCCGAGAAGGGTGTTCCGCAGCCCGGCCCTCGGACGCTCGCGAGGTGGCCCGACCAGCAAGGTTCACCTGGTCTGCGATGCCCCATGACGTCCGCTCGCCTTCACCGTAACCAGCGGGAACACCAACGACTGCCCCCAGTTCACCGCCGTGATGGGAGCGATCCGGGTACCCCGGACCGGGCCGGGACGGCCCGTGTTCATGGCCCGATCACGTCATCGGCGACAAGGACCACGGAAGATGGTGTGGTGCGCACTCGCGGCGGGCGCGCCGATGGACGACGGCCTTCGCGCGAGTGCCGCGCGAAGGCCGGAAGCCCGATCAGCAGGGGCGGATACTCCGTACGGGCGCCCAGTCCACACCGGTGACCTGGGAGCTGCGAGCGGCCGGCATCCACCAGGTCGACCCGCTGGTGAAGGTCAGCAGGGGGCTAGTGCCTGCGGTCTGGTTGTTGTCCCACGAGCCCACGGTGAACCAGGGGATGGTGCGGGCCCAGCCGCAGCTGTACATGCCGATGTTGTCGCCAGAGAAGTTCTGGTACTTGTACGCGCAGAACCACCCGAAGTCAGCTCCGCCCACGCACTCGGCGGCATTGGGCCCTTCCACAGCCGCACCCATGTCTCCGAGCTGCCGCGGCTGCTTCTCCCCCGGCACGGCGACGTTCAGCACCGCGCCCTTGAGGTCGATCTGGTTCGGCGACACCTGGGTGCCGTTCCCGGCCAGCTCGGTCAGGTAGGCGTCCACCTTGGCCTGCAGCCCGGCCGCCTTGCCGGCGCTCAGACCCGCTTCACGGGACTCCGCGATGAACGCCGCACGGCCGTCGGCCGTGGCGTTCGCCGTGCCGGTTCCGGCGATGGTGGCGAGCACCGCCATCGCCATCGCGCTGAGCAGGATCATGAATCTGGAAAGCACGGGTTTCTCCCTTCGGTACAGGAGGGCGGGACAGCCCTCACAGCGAGCCAAAGTCTGTGAACTCCGCGGCAATCGGGACAATGCCGGACGACTGTTCCGTACAGCCCGTCCACGATGCGCCCCGGTCACGGACGTGTTCGGAACCTTGTCCCGAACGGCGTCCGACGGCCCGGCCGCCAGGCTGGAATGAACATTGCCAACCAGCTTGCCCCTGGTAAGGATGGCTTCCATGGGGGATCACAGGGGGACAGCGCCTCAAGAGGCGTCGGACGCCGTCGCGTTTGTCGCCTCGCTGCGGCGGCTGAAGGACGCGTCGGGGCTGACCTACCGGCAATTGGAGGCGCGCGCGGCCCGCCTGGGGCGCACACTGCCGCCCAGTACGCTGGCCGGTGCGCTCAACCGCGTGTCACTGCCGCGCGCCGAGCTCGTGGCGGCCCTCGTGCACGCCTGCGGCTGCTCCGACGAGGAGCGCCGTGCTTGGCTGGCGGTGCACCGGCGGCTCAGCGCTGGCGGCGGGCTGGGCGTACGGGCCGCCGCCGTACCGCGCGGGTTTGCCCGGTTCGCCGCGCCGGGGTCCGAGCCGGCCGCTTCGGACCGGCCACCGAGGCAGCCGCACCTCCCGGTCGTGCCCGCCCAACTCCCTGCCGACTCCTCGGCTTTCACGGGCCGTCTCGCCGAGCTCCAGCAGATCCTCTCCCTGGGGCCTGGCTTCCGGCCCGGTCAGGACACGACTGCGATCGCGATCGGTGTCATCGACGGTATGGCAGGCGTCGGCAAGACCACCCTCGCCGTGCACGCCGCCCACCGGCTGGCACCGGACTTCCCCCACGGCCGGCTCTTCGTCGATCTGCACGGCTGTACGCAGGGCGTCGACCCCGTCGACCCCGCCACCGCGCTGGCGTCCGTGCTGCGGGCCCTCGGCCTGCCGAAGGAGGGGATCCCGCCCGGACTCGACGAGCGCGCCGCCCTCTACCGCACTCTGCTCACCGGCACGCGCACCCTGGTCGTGCTGGACAACGCCCACAGCGAGTCCCAGGTCATCCCGCTGCTGCCGGCCGCGCCGGGCTCCCTGGTCCTGATCACCGCCCGGCGGCGTCTCATCGGCCTTCCCGATGCCCGCCACATCTCCCTGGGCGTCCTGCCGTCGGCCGAGGCGATCAGCGTCTTCACCCACCCCTTCACCCACCCGTCCGGCACCGGGCGGCTGGCGGGCACAACCCCCGAACGCCTGGCCGAGGTGGCCGATTTGTGCGGGCGCCTGCCGCTGGCGCTGCGCCTTGCCGCCGCCCGGCTGCAAGCCCGGCCGGCGTGGACCGTGGACGATCTCGCCGTACGACTCGCCCGGCACCACGACCGGCCGGCGGAGTCGGATAACCCCCGGCGCAGCGTGCACGCTGCGCTGGACCTGTCGTACCGGCACCTGACACCCGAGCAGCGGCGCACCTACCGGCTGCTCGGCCTGCACCCCGGCGCCGACCTCGACGCCCACGCCGCCGCGGCCCTCACCGGCACGCCCGTGGCGCACACCGTCCCGCTGCTCGACGACCTCGTCGACTCCCACCTGCTCACCGAACCGGCCCCGGGCCGCTACCGTTTCCACGTCCTGATCCGGGTGCACGCCATGACCACGGCCAACGCCGAGGACACCGAGGCGGACCGCCGGGCAGCACTCCACCGCCTCTTCGACCACTACGCCCGCACGACATCGGCGGCGATGGACACGGTGTACCCGTATGACACGGCCCGGTGCTCCCGCGGCCGGGCGGCCGGCCTGTCCATCCCCTTCTTCCACGGCCCGGCGGAGGCGGAGACCTGGCTGGACACCGAAGTGGAGAACCTGCTCGCCGCCGCCGCCCACGCGACCCCCGAAGGCCGGCCCCGGCACATTCGGCACCAGACGGCTGTGCTCCACCGGCACCTGCGGACCCGTGGCCGGTGCAGCGATGCCGTGACGCGCGGCCGAAGCCCTGGGGGCAGCGACCGCGCCGACCGGCCGGACGCGCTGATCCGTTTCGGCGAGATCCACTACAAACTGGGCCGCTACGAGCAGGGGCTGCGCTGTTTCCGGCAGGCCGTCGATCTCGCCCGCGCCACGGAGGACCGCACCGGCGAGCTGTACGCCCTGTTCGGTTTCGGCCACGTTCATCGGGCCCTCGGCCGGTACCCGGAGTCCACGGACCACTTCTCGCGGGGCCTTGACCTCGCTCGCGCCACGGCCAACCGCAAGGCGGAACTGTTCGCACTGATCGGTGTCGGTCACGGCCACCTGGTGCTGGGGCGGCAGGAGGCAGCCGCGCGCTGTTTCGCGCGGGCCCGCGACCTGGTGGGCACGGCAGGCGACGACCTCGACAACCTGTCGGTGCTGATCGGCTGGGGGGATCTCCACCGGCCCCAGGATCGTCACCAGGAGGCACCGATCCCCGTCGAGCCCGCGACACGGGCCACCCGTGGCACGGGTGACGGCGACGATGAGATCGAGGTTCACGCCGGGCTGGGCAGGTGCCACCAGGTCTCCGGCCGCCACCAGCACGCGCTCACCTGCCACCGCACCGCGCTCACCCTCGCCACCAAACACGCCCACCCCGGGGACCAGGCACGCGCCCACGACGGCCTGGCGCAGGCCTACCAGGCCCTCGGCCACCACGACCGCGCGCGCGACCACTGGCGCAGCGCGCTCGCGATCCTCACCCTGAGCGGCTAGTACTCCAGCCGGACTTCTGTATTTCTCCTGGTCAACGGCCTGGCGGTGGGGAGTGTAGCGGGGGTTTGGCATGGGTGGTGCGGTCTTGGCCGGCCGTCCCCCACCCCTGGTTGTGGGCTATGCCGTCAACGCTCCCAGGGGGCCCGTGGCGCGCCCCGGGTGGCCTCGTTCGGGGACACATGCCGAGGGCCGGCGGACGGCCCCACTCCGTCCCGCCGGCCCTCGGTGCGAGATCGCGTGGCACTCCCGCGACGGGGGCTCGCACTCCCCAGCAACGGCCCTCGGTCAGTGCTCACGGGGGCCCCGCGATCCCGGTCTCTAGAACGCGAAGACGTTCGTCCCGTAGGAGTTCTTCACGCACTCGTTGGCGAAGGTCCGCTCGTACGACACGCGCCGGCCCTGCCACACACCGTCGACGGTGACGACCACCGGATCGAACTGCTTGGTGCACATCACCCCGTCTCTCGCGTCCAGGGCGTCGAAGTCCCCGCCTGCGGCGCGGAGTTCGGAGCAGGCCCGGACGGCGGCCGGGTGTGTACCCGAAGCGGTCGGGGCGCAGCTCAGGGTGACGGCCCGTTCGGGGGTGAGGGTGGCCGCGCTGTCGCCGTGGCCCACCGTGAGGACGAGGGCCGAGGGGGCGTAGAGCGAGGCGGGGGCGTGGCCCGGGGCGGCGAGGGCGGACCCGGCGAGGGGGCCGCAGACGGCGGTGGCCGTCATGGTCAGAGTCGCTGCCCAGCGCGCGGTGTTCGGCATTGTGTGCATCCTTCCGCTGTGACGAGGCTGCACCGGCTCGGGTTTGTTGCCGGTGCGGCGAGCGCGAGTCTGCCGAGTCGGGCGCGGAAACACACATCGACCCCATGCGTTTCGGTAACTTTGAGTATTGAATCAGTGGCGCGAAGTCACAGAATTCGAACGTGCTAGCCCCGCAACCGTGGGCTCGATGATCGCCGGAATCGGCCCGCTGGCCGGTTTCCCATGGCTCGGCAATAGGCCTGAAACATTCCGGTTCGGCCCGGAAGCAGGGGTCACGCCCGTCGTGCGGAGACAGCGTGCCCGTGCGCACCGCACCGGCGTCGCCGTCGCCGTCGCCAAGGGTGCAGGTCACCGGCATCATCGACGCCGAGGGCGCACCTCACCGCCGTCGCCGATGGTGGGGACGCGCCCCAGGGCCCCCGGCCAGGACCGCCCGCCGTGGGCTCCCGTGACGCGCTACGCCGAGGCGCGGACCACGAGTTCGGGCTCGAAAATCAGTGAGGTGGGCTCCGTGCGCACGCCGCGGATGTGCTCGTCGAGCAGCCGCGCCATCGCCGCCGCCATCTCCTCGACCGGCTGGCGCACCGTCGTCAGCGGCGGTCGGCAGGTCACCGCGACGCTGGAGTCGTCGAAGCCGACCACGGCGACATCGTCCGGCACCCGTCGGCCGCACTCCCGCAGCACCTGGCAGACGCCCTGGGCCATCAGGTCGTTGGCCGCGAACACCCCGTCCACGTCCGGATGTCCGGCGAGCAGGGCGGACATCGCCGACATGCCGCTGTCCAGGGTGAAGCCGCCCTCGGCGACCGGCACGTGCGGGTACCCCCGGCGCGCCATCGTGTCGCGGAACCCGGCGAGCCGGTCCTGGCTCGCGGAGACGCCCAGCGGTCCCGTGACCGTGACGATCCGCCGGCACCCCCGGGCCAGCAGATGCTCGGCGGCGAGCCGGGCCCCGTCCCGGTGGGCCAGGTCGACATGGCTGAGCGGTACCGGCCGCGACGGCCGCGCGAACAGCACCGCGGGCAGGCCCGCGTCGGCCAGCAGCGCGGGCAGCGGGTCGTCCGCGTGTGTCGAGACGACCAGCGCGCCGTCGGCGCTGCCCTGCCGCAGATAGGCCAGCGCCTGCGCTCTCGCCTCGACGGATTCGGCGAACATCAGCACCGGATGCATCGAACGGGGTCGCAGGTAGCCCACCACTCCCCCGACGACGCGTCCGAAGAACGGGTCCGCGAACACCCGCGTGGCGAAGCTGTTCTGCTCCTCGTCCGTGGCGTCACCGGCGCCGGAGACGATCAGTGCGACGGTCTCGGTGCGCCGGGTGACCAGGGATCTGGCGGCCCGGTTGGGCGCGTAACCGGTCCGCTCGACGGCCTGGCGCACGAGGTCCTGGATGGCCGGATCGACGTTGCGTATGCCGTTGATGACCCGGGACACGGTCGCGCGGGAGACCCCCGCCTCCCGCGCGACGTCCTCCAGCGTAGGAGCCTGTCTGCTCATGCCCGCACCCTAACGGCCCGGTCCACGAGCGGTATAGAGCGCTCTCCGGCGCAGGCGGGGCCTAGGTCAGCCGGTTGCCGTCACCTCCACCGCGGCCGCCAGCGGGAGATCGCCGGCCGAGCGCCCGGCCAGCACCCGGTAGCGGCCGGGCTCCGTGCGCCAGGCGTGTTCCTCCGGCGACCAGTGCCGCAGGGCGCGGGCCGGGACGTGCACGCGGGCCGTGACCGTCTCTCCCGGCGCGGCCGAGACGGCCGCCCAGCCCGCGAGCCAGCGCACGGGCCGCTCCCGCTCCGATCCCGGCCGGGCGAGATACACCTGGACGACCTCACGTCCCGGCCGACGGCCGGTGTTGCGCACGTCGGCCCGCACGGTGAACGGAGCGCCCGCCTCGATCGCGGAGGGCACGCTCACGTTCTCGTAGCACCAGCTCGTGTAGCCGAAACCGTGGCCGAACCAGTAGGCGGGCTCCCGGTGTTCGCGCAGCCATGCCCGGTAGCCGATGTGCAGTCCCTCGTCGTAGGCGAGCCGCCCCTGCTCCGGGCGGGTCCGGGTGACCGGCGCGTCGGCGAGGCCGGCCGCCCAGGTGGTGGGCAGGCGTCCGCCGGGTTCGGTCCGGCCGAACAGCACGTCGGCCAGTCCCGCACCCCCCTCCTGCCCGGGGAACCAGGTCAGCAGAATCGCGCCGGCCCGCGCGCGCCAGGGCAGCTCCACGGGTCCGCCGCTGTTCACGACCACCACCGTGCGCGGGTTGGCGTCCGCCACCACCCGCACGAGGTCGTCCTGCCGGCCGCCGAGCGCGAGACCCGTCCGGTCGTGGCCCTCCGTCTCGCCGTGTTCCGTCGTGCCGACGACGACGATCGCCGCGTCCGCCTCCCCGGCCGCGCGTACCGCCGCGGCCAGAGCCTCCTCGGCGTCGGGGCCGGGCGGTGCGGCGCTGACGACCGTCGCCCGCCCGGTGCCGGCGGCCAGTGCGCGCCGCGCCACCAGCCGGGCGGTGCGTCCGGCGGTCAGATGCACCCGGCCGTACCGGGCGGGCGGATTCACGTGGATGACCGCCGGGTCGTCGCTGTCCCGTGCGAAGTCGCCGTCCACCACGGTGTGTTCGTCCACGGTGAGGCTCATCCGGCCGAAGCCGCCGATCCCGAGGGTCCACTCGCCCGTCGTCCTCGGCAGCAGCAGCGCGCTGATCTCCACCGTGTGCGCGGCGGGCACCAGCAGCGGCTCCAACTGGCGTCCCGACTGCCGGTGTTCGGCGTAGATCTCGGCTCCGGACGCGTCGAGCACGCGCAGCAGGACGCCGGGGACGCCCGAGCGGGGGTCGCGGCACAGGCTCATGTCGAGCGGTGGCGGGGGCGCGTCCGGCGGGGGCCCGGGCGCGTGGACGACCCGGGCCCGGCCGCGCAGCCAGGCCCGGATGCCGTCGAGCGGCGTGACGACGGCCGACGGGAACACGCCGGCGCTTCCGCCGCCCTGTACGCGCGGACGGGCGGCGTGCGTTCCGATCACGGCGACGGTGCCCAGTTCCTCGGGGTCCAGGGGCAGCACGTCCCGGTTGTGCAGCAGGACGGTGCTCGCGGCGGCGGCACGGCGCAGCAGGCGTCGCGCGTCGCGGGAGCGGACCGGGGGCGCCGCCGCCCTCGGTCCGCCGAGCGCGCCGGCCCGGGCGGCGAGCCGCAGCAGCCGCCGTACCTTGTCGTCGACGGCCGCCCGCGGGACCGTCCCGGCCTCGACCGCGCGGACGAGCGCCTCCCCCCACGGTCCTTCCGGGCCCGGCATCGCGAGGTCGAGACCCGCGCGGGCCGGTCCGGCCGTCGAACGCACCGCGCCCCAGTCGGACACGACGACCCCGTCGAAGCCCCACTCGTCCTTGAGGGGTGCGGTCAGCAGCGAACTGGCGGTCATCGTGCGACCGTTGACTCCGTTGTATCCCGCCATGACCACCCGGACACCCGCTTCGACGGCCGCTTCGAACGGGGCGAGGTACACCTCGCGCAGGGCCCGCTCCCCGACCCGTACGTCGACGGTCAGCCGGTCGGTCTCGGAGTCGTTGGCGACGTAGTGCTTCGCGGTGGCGGCCACACCGTGTGCCTGGATGCCGCGGATCAGTGCGGCACCGGTGCGGCCGGTCAGCTCCGGATCCTCCGCGAAGCACTCGAAGTGGCGCCCGCCGAGCGGACTGCGGTGCAGGTTGAGGGTGGGGGCGAGGACGACGTCCACGCCCTTGCGCCGGGCCTCGGCGGCGAGGAGGCCGCCGAGCCGCTCGACGGACTCCTCGTCCCACAGGGCGCCGAGCGCCGAGGCCGAGGGCAGCAGCAGCGAGGGATCACGCTCGTCCCAGGCCTCCCCGCGCACCCCGGCGGGTCCGTCCGACATCACCAACTCCCTGAGGCCTAAGGCTGGTTCGGCACCCGTGCGCCAGGTCGTCGCACCGGTGAGCAGCCTGACCTTCTGCGGCAGGGTCAGTTTGTCGAGCAGGCGTTCCAGCTCTTCGTCGGTCATCGGTCCGAGGCCCCCGGTCAGCGGTAGACGCCGAAGTGGTACAGCGAATAGCCCCAGCCGGTTCCGCGGGCGGTCGCGTTCACCCGCACGTACCGTCCGGTGCCGCTGACGTCCCAGTCGTCGACACCGCCGTTGCCGTCGCTCACCGTGCGGACGGTCTGCCAGCTCTGGCCGTCGTCGGAGGTCTGCACGGTGTAGGCCTTGGCGTACGAGGTCTCCCAGACGAGCTGCACGTGGGAGAACGTGGTGCGCGTCCCGAGGTCGACCCGGATCCACTGCGGGTCGCTCCAGTCACTGGCCCAGCGGGTGTCGGGCTTGCCGTCGACGGCGTTGGCGGCCGGGCAGGGGCAGTCGCCGCCGGAGGGCTGGTACGAGGAGGCGGTGGCCGGCCTGCCCAGCGCGAGGTCGGTCCCGTCGACCGGCGGGGCCACCACCCGGACCGAGCGGGTCTCGACGCCCACATTGCCCTTGCCGTCGGCGGCCTTGACGTAGATCTTCCACACACCGGGCCGGTCGGGCGCGGTGAACCTGAGCCTGCCGCCGCCCAGGTCGGTGGCGGGCAGCGGGGTGAGCTGCTTGCTCTGGTCGAGGTAGTTGCTGTTGGCCAGGACCTCGTAGGAGAGCGGGTCGCCGTCGGGGTCGGTGGTCCTCGCCGTGACGGTCAGCGCGCGACCGGCCGGCACCTTGGCGGGGTCGGCGTCCAGGGCGAGTTCCGAGATGACGGGCGGGGTGTTGTCCCGCGAGGTGTCCGCCCCGTACGCCTTCTTCACCGCGTAGTACGACAGGCGCTTCTGGCCGGCGGGCAGCAGGTTGAACCAGATGCCGCCGAAGTCGTACTCGGTGCCGTAGTGGAACATCGTGGCGCCCAGGGCGACTCCCTGGTGGCCTTTGACGCAGTTCCAGGCCCTGGTGTAGCCGTCGGCCTTGGCCCGGTCGGTGGGTTCCTGCGGTACGCCGTTGGCGTCGTCCGGGACCTCCCACTCCCCGGCCGGTCCGGTCTCGGTGACGATGTAGGGCTTGGTGTAGCCGCCCTGTTCCCAGTTGGCCCGCACGTCGCAGACGGCGTTGTAGGCGTTGACGGCGTACAGGTCGAGGTCGGGGGCGTTCCTCTTGTAGTAGGGCCAGGCGCCGGTCCACGCGTCGGTCGAGGTGACCGGGTGGTTGGGGTCGACGGCGTGGATCTTCCGGGTGATGTCGTTGACGAGTGTGGTGTAGGCGTTGCGCTGGCGTTCCAGTTCGTCTCCGCTGTAGCAGTTCTGCAGTCCGAGCACCGACTCGTTGCCCACGTTCCACATCAGGACGCCGGGGTGGTCCTTGTAGGTGCCGACCCACTTGGGGAACTCGTCGAGCACCTGGTTCCTGTACGCGGTGTCGGTGAGGTAGTTGACGCAGCCGCCGCTGCCGGGGCCGCCGCCGGGCTGGAGCCAGAAGCCCGCGATCACCTTGATGCCGTTCGCTGCCGCCGCGTCGAACAGGGGCTTGCTGGAGGCGTCGGTGCCCCAGGTGCGGATGGTGTTGACGCCCATGGACCTCAGGTCGGGCAGATAGCGGCCGGCGTCCGCGACGGCGGGCCCCCAGGTCAGTCCCTTGACCTGGTACGGGCGGCCGTCGACGGACAGCTGCCAGTTGCCCTGCGAGCCGGTCACCCTGACGACGCTGCCGGCCGCGCGGGCCTCCTGCGCGGGCAGCGCGAGAGCGCCCGCGGCGAGCAGGGTCGCCACGGCGGGTGCGGCGGCTCGTCGGGCGGCGGTACGGGATCTGGTCATGTCTGCCTCTCCGGTGTGCGGGTGGGGGGAGGCCCGGCCGGGCCGGCGGGGACCGGGCCGGCCGGGACCGTGCGGGTCAGGGGAGCCGGTAGTTCGCGTCCAGGGCCGCCCCGGCCTCGGGGTGGGTCTGGTCGTAGCCGCGCGCGTCGCACTGGAGTGCGCCGACGACGCAGTGGCGGACGAGTGCCTGCAGCGTCGCGTCGTCCCACGCGTTGAAGAAGTCGTAGTGGAACGAGTAGGCCGGACCGCTCGCCAGCCTCACCTGCGAGAGGTCACCGTTGACGGGGAAGGCCATCTTGAACTCGATCATCGGCAGCGCGACCGGGTGATCGGCCGGGCAGATGTTGTTGTTCGTACCGGGGTTGACGACCGGGTAGGCCATGTGGCTCTGGTGGTCGGGGGTGTCCAGGTACTTGCCGTCCCAACAACTGGGCGCCTGGAAACGGATGTTGAGCTGGACGTCGGGCGTGGTCGGGCAGCCGGCGGGGAACTGCACGTTGAAGAAGCTGTTCCCGCACTCCCATCCCTCGACGAAGCCGCGGTGGTTGCGGAACTGCTCCGCGGTCTGCATCGGGCTGCCGACCACGAACCGCAGCCCCTTGGGGAAGGACCGGACGCTGGTGTAGTCCGTGACGCCGGCCTTGTAGTAGATGACCTGGGGTCCGGTCGGCAGCACCGCCTGCGTCCCCTTGAACAGGGTGGGCATCCAGTAGGCCGACTTGTCACCGGGCGCCTTGCAGGTGGTGGACCCGCTGCCGAGCGAGGCGGTGCTGCTGGCCGCGTTCGTCGTCGTGTTGCCCATGAAGGTGTGGTCGTGGGACCTGCCCGGCTGGGCCGGATAGACGATGGGATCGTCCGGCTTGGTGTGCGAGACCGAGCAGTTGGCCTGGAACTCGTGGAAGTAGCGGTGGGGCGGCTCCTTGGTGGAGGGCTGGACGCCGGTCACCTGCGGGACGGCGGGGATGTAGCCGTCGCCGTCCGGGTCGTCGGGTGAGGCGGCCGTCGACGCGGCCATCACGTGGCCGGCGTGCGAGACGGCGGCCGGTCCGGCGGCGGGCCGGGCGGTGGTGAACGTGTCGGCGCTCATGGCGACTCCGCCGAGGCCGAACGAGGTCAGCAGCAGTGCGCCACTGATCAGAATTCCTGAGACGATCTTCGATCTCCGTGCCATGGAGACCTCCTGCCACGTCGAGGGACGGTGGGGGTCGGGCGGCGGTGCACGGTGCTTCCGCGGCCGGCAGCGAGGGACGGTCACCTGTGCCGGAAACAGTCCGGGAGAGCGCTCTCCCGATGGAGTGTTGTGGCGGTGACGCGGGAGTGTCAAGGGATCCGACGCAGTGTCATGGGAG
This sequence comes from Streptomyces sp. NPDC005551, assembly GCF_042871785.1. Classification (NCBI taxonomy): domain Bacteria; kingdom Bacillati; phylum Actinomycetota; class Actinomycetes; order Kitasatosporales; family Streptomycetaceae; genus Streptomyces; species Streptomyces sp. NPDC005551. Next base: position 52,082 of record NZ_JBIAJE010000005.1, read on the forward strand.
CGGTGTCGCGCACCTCTTGAACGCAGTCCCCGGCCGGGCCGAGGGACCCCGGAGACCGCCGGAGGCGCCGAATCTCACCAAACCACCGCGTAGCCGCCGTTGAGTGCGCAACAACTCGCGGGACTCCCGTCACAACTCTTGACGCGTCGTTCACGCGGATGAAGCATGCATCGGCGAGAGAGCGCTCCCAGACACCCCACACCGTTCATTTCCTGAACCAGGAGAGTCTCCCCCATGCCCCCTGCCCCCACAGGTCCCTCGTCTTCCGGCCCGTCCCCCCTCGCCCGGCGCACCATGCTCGGTGCCATGGCCGCCGCGGCGGCCGCGCCCGGACTCCTCGCCCTGTCCTCGCCCGCACAGGCGGCGCCGGACGCGGCCGGCGCGCTGCCCGGCGGCGGCGATCTCGGCCCGAACGTGATCGTCTTCGACCCCTCCACCCCCGGCATCCAGGCCAGGCTGGACCAGGTGTTCGCCCGGCAGGAGTCGGCGCAGTTCGGCACCGGCCGTTACGCGTTGCTGTTCAAGCCCGGCACCTACCACGGGCTCAACGCCCAACTCGGCTTCTACACCTCGATCGCGGGCCTCGGACTGTCTCCCGACGACACCACGATCAACGGCGACGTGACCGTCGACGCGGGCTGGTTCAACGGCAACGCCACCCAGAACTTCTGGCGTTCGGCCGAGAACCTCGCGCTCAACCCGGTCAACGGCACCAACCGGTGGGCCGTCGCGCAGGCCGCGCCCTTTCGCCGCATGCACGTGCGGGGCGGCCTCAACCTCGCCCCGAACGGCTACGGCTGGGCGTCCGGCGGCTACATCGCCGACTCGAAGATCGACGGCACCGTCGGCCCGTACTCGCAGCAGCAGTGGTACACCCGCGACAGCTCCGTGGGCGGCTGGACCAACGCCGTCTGGAACATGGTGTTCTCGGGTGTCCAGGGCGCACCGGCGCAGTCCTTCCCGAACCCGCCGTACACGACGCTCGACACCACACCCGTCTCCCGGGAGAAGCCCTTCCTCTACCTCGACGGGAACAACTACCGCGTCTTCCTCCCCGAGAAGCGCACCAACGCGCGGGGCACCACCTGGGGCAACGGCACGCCGCGCGGCACCTCGCTGCCCCTCACCCAGTTCTACGTCGCCCGGCCCGGTGTCACCGCCGCCACCCTGAACGCCGCGCTGGAGCAGGGCCTCCACCTGCTGCTCACCCCGGGGATCTACCACCTCGACCAGCCGGTCCAGGTCAGGCGGGCCAACACCGTGGTGCTCGGGCTCGGTTACGCCACGCTGATCCCGGACAACGGCGTCACCGCCGTCAGGGTCGCCGACGTGGACGGCGTACGGCTCGCGGGCTTCCTGATCGACGCCGGACCGGTCAACTCCCCCACGTTGCTCGAGGTCGGGCCGGCCGGCGCCTCCGCGGACCACTCCGCCAACCCGACCACCGTGCAGGACGTGTTCATCCGGATCGGCGGTGCGGGCGCGGGCAGGGCCACCACCAGCATGGTGATCAACAGCCGGCACACCATCGTCGACCACACCTGGATCTGGCGCGCCGACCACGGGACGGGGGTCGGCTGGGAGACCAACCGGGCCGACTACGGCATCCGCGTCAACGGCGACGACGTCCTGGCCACGGGCCTGTTCGTCGAGCACTTCAACAAGTACGACGTCCAGTGGTACGGCCAGCGCGGCCGCACGATCTTCTTCCAGAACGAGAAGGCGTACGACGCCCCGAACCAGGCGGCGATCCAGAACGGCTCGGTCAAGGGGTACGCGGCCTACAAGGTCGGCGACTCCGTGACCACGCACGAGGGCTGGGGTCTCGGCAGCTACTGCTATTACAACGTGGACCCGACGATCGTCCAGCACCACGGGTTCGCCGCGCCGAACAGGCCCGGGGTGAGGTTCCACGACCTGCTGGTGGTCTCGCTCGGCGGCAACGGACAGTACGAGCGCGTCATCAACGACACGGGTTCACCGACCTCCGGCACCTCGACCGTGCCCTCCACGGTGGTGTCGTACCCCTGACGGACCCGGTCCCGCCCGCCGCCGGGCGTCACCGCGGCGGGCGGGACCGCACAGGGCAGCCCGGCCGACTCTCTTTCACCAACCCGGCGTCCGTCTCCTTCGCCAACCCCTCCCCCCGCGAATCCTCTTCTGCGACGGCGCCCTCGCCGCCCCGAGCGACGGGAGGACCGGGCCACCGACCGGACGTCCCCGCCGCGCGATGTGCGCACCTCGGTGGACGGGCATCGGCGCACTCGACAGGATCGACGTCCACAGCACGGATCAAGGGACGAGAGGCGGGACGTACGGATGGCGAAGCACTGGGCCGACTTCCAGTACGAGATCTATCTCAATGGGATGACGGGGGCCGTGCCGCGGCTGCCCACGGACCTGACGCGGCTGGAGGAACTCACCGAGCAGCGGCTCGGCCCCGGTCCGGTCGGCTATGTCGCGGGCAGCGCGGGCAACGGCAGCACCGCCCGCGCCAACCGGGCCGCGCTGGAGCGGCGCAGGATCGTGCCGCGCATGCTCCGGGACGTGCACGAACGCGACCTGTCCGTGGAGGTGTTGGGGCGTACGCTGCCGGCGCCCCTGGCGCTCGCTCCGGTGGGGGTGCTGTCGATCATGCATCCGGACGCCGAGTCCGCCGCCGCCCGGGCCGCCGCCGCCCAGGGCGTGCCCTTCATCCTGTCGTCGGCGTCCAGCACCCCCATGGAGGTGGTCGCGGAGGCGATGGGCGACGCGGAACGCTGGTTCCAGCTGTACTGGGCCAAGGACCGCGAGGTCACCCTGAGTTTCCTGCACCGCGCCAAGGCCGCCGGGTACACGGCGCTGCTGGTCACGCTCGACACCCCGATGCTGGCCTGGCGGCCCCGCGATCTCGACCAGGCGTACCTGCCCTTCCTGCACGGCGTGGGCACCGCCAACTACTTCTCCGACCCGGCGTTCCGGGCGGGTCTGGCGAAGCCGGTGCACGAGGACCCGAACGCGGCCGTCATGCACTTCGTGAGCATGTTCGCGGACCCCGGCAAGACCTGGCCCGACCTGGAGTTCCTGCGGGAGAACTGGGACGGGCCCATCGTCCTGAAGGGCGTGCTGCACCCGGACGACGCCCGCCGTGCCGCCAGTGCCGGGATGGACGGCGTGGTCGTCTCCAACCACGGCGGCCGTCAGGTGGCCGGTTCCGTCGCGGCGGCCGACGCGCTGCCCCGCGTCGTGGAGGCCGCGGGCGACCGGCTGGCCGTCCTGTTCGACAGCGGGATCCGCACCGGTGACGACGTCTTCAAGGCGCTCGCCCTCGGCGCGCGTGCCGTCCTCGTCGGACGCCCCTACGCGTACGGGCTCGGCCTCGACGGACAGGCGGGCGTCGAGCACGTCATCCGCTGCCTGCTCGCCGAGTTCGACCTGACTCTCGCCCTGGCCGGCCACGCGGCTCCCGCCACCGTCGGGCCCGACGACCTGGTCGAGGAGACCGCGTGACCACCGGGCCACCGGGCCACCGGGCCGGCCTCCGCCCGCGCCTGGCGTCGGTCCAGTGCGCGACTCACGGTTTCGATGGGCGGCAAGTCGCCCCGGGACGCGGTGTGTCAGGCCGTGCCGGGCACGGCGCGCGGGCGGGTCCCGGACCGCTCCGGGGCCGCCCGCGCGCGTCGGCCCCTCAGAGACCGACGCCCGTCAGGACGTCGGGCACCTGAACGGGCGACGGGAGCACGGGCGCACGGCTCGGGTCGTCCCCGACGGTCACGACCCGGTCTTCCCGGTAGCTCTCCGACGGTGCCTCCTCCGGAGCCGCCGAGGGGTCCGTCCCCCGTTCGTCCGGCTCCTCCGGCGCGTCGGCGGACGGTGGTGGGGCCGTGGAGGGCCGGGCCGGCGGGGTGGCGGTGCCGGCGATCGACAGCGAATCGGGTCCGGCAGGCGGGGCGTCGGTCACCCAGCGCTGGTCGTCGGAGCCGTCCCGGACCTTGGACACCACGTCCGCCTTCGGATCCGGGGCGACGGGTGTGACCGCCAGTTTCCCGTTCCAGCGGGGCCGCAACTCGCCCTGTGCGGTGAGGTCGTAGCGCACGTCGTCGGCGCGCTTCGCGCTCTCTGCGGCGCAACGGCCCAGAACGACGAGTCCGGAGGCGTCCGCGTGGGAGTCCAGGCACAGTTCGGGGGCGGCGACGCTGCGCATCAGGCCGTCCCGCTCGTAGGACCACTGCTGGGTCCAGGCGGCGGAGCACACCGCGAGCGCCGTCCCGGTGCCGGTCCCGGCCTTGCCGCCCCGCACGTCCAGGCACAGGTCGGCGGCGAGATTGCGCAGCCGGGTCTGCCGGGGGACGGTGGGCAGGCCGGCCGAGTCGGGCGGCGACGATCCGGCGGGCGGGGATGGGGAGGCCTGGCCGGGTGTGGCCGCGGTGGGGCCGCCGGTCGCGCTGCTGGAGGCGGCCGGGTCGGCGCCGCCGCCGTCGTCGGACCACATGGCGGCGGCGAGCACGGTCACGAGGACGGCGGCGGAGGCGATCCCGGCACCGGTGACGACGGTCTTCGCGTCGAGCCCGCGCGGCGGGGGGCGGCGGCCGGACGCGGTGAACTGGGGCAGCAACCGGTGGCGTCCGCCGCCTGCCGCCCGTCCACGTCCGCCGCCGGGGCGTCCGCCGCCGCGCGGACCGTCGCCGAGCGGACCGTCGCGGTCGGCGGGGGCGGCCGCGTTCGTCCGCGCCCCCTGTCCGGCGCGGCCCGGACGGGATTCGAGGTAGCGCCGCGCGCCCCAGCCGAGGACGGATTCGGCGAGCAGCGTGCCCAACCCGGCCTCGAAGTGGCTCAGTTGTTCGGCGGCGAATCGGCAGTAGCGGCACTCCAGCAGGTGTTGCCGGACATCGGGCAGCAACGCGCCGCCGCGCCGAATGGGAACGTCCAGCAGTCTGTTGTAGAAGCGGCATTCCTTGGTCGGCGCGAGTTCCTGATGGGCGCGTACACATCCCGCACGGAATTGCTCGCGCGCCTGCTCCAGTGCGGCGGATGCGGTGCCGGCATCCAGCCCGGACAGACCGGCCGGTACGGATATGGGCTCGGCTTCGACCTCGGTGTGCCACAGCAGGCACTGGGCAAGTCCCGGCAGACTCAGGAAAGCGCGCTGGGCGAGCATGCGGTTCTCGGACGGCGTCGACTTCGCCGCCCGCAGGCCGCGGCCGCCCGCTGGTTTCCTCAGGTGCGGCAGAGCGGCCGATATCGGGCCGTTGCCGGCCCATTCCCTGACCGTGTCCCGGACCGTGACGAGGAGCAGGGGCCGCAGGGCGGCGCCGGACGCGCCCCTGGTCAGCTCGTCCAGTACCTGGTGGAAGGAGGCGGCGGCCACCATCGGGGCGACGTTCGCCGAGGAGGCGAGGCAGACGACGGAGTAGTCGTACGCCGACTGCCAGTGCCGCGCCATGAGCAGGGCGACGGGGTGGGGAGTCCCGTCCTCCGCCCGGTTGCTCAGGCGGGCCGCCAGGATTTCGTCGGATTCACCGGAAGGGGGTCCGGGTCGAGGCGGATGGGAAGGCCGTGGGGGGTGGGTGTGCACAGAGCGGATTCCTTCCAGGGCTCACCCCGGCAAGAGTTCCGCTTGCCCGAATGGCCCCTCATTGGTGCGTACCTTTTCGGTGAGCGCCGGGAAAGCAGCCGGGGACGGGCCGCACGACGACCGTCTGCCGAGGGCCTTTCGAGCCGGTCGACGGCCTGAAATACCGGACGGTGAATCAGACCTGGTCATTGCCCCTGCGCAGGGAGTTCACCCTCGCACACGTCGCGTTGGGCCAACAAGGCACTTGGGCAACTTCCGCCGCAATTGAAAATCAGTCAGCAAGGGCCGCATCTCCGCGGATCGCACCGGCTTTCGATATTCCGAACGCTCCGTGCGAACCGCAGCGTGCGCGCACGCTTCCGCCGCGCGGGAGCACCGTGGTCCACCGGGCTCCCTTCTGCCTGCTCCGTGCGCCGCCGACGGCTGTTCTCACGTCCCGGAGCCCGGGAGCGGCCGTCCCCCGGGTGCCGGACCCCGCCACCCACTAGGCTTGGTACGCGAGTGACGCGCTTGTTCACTGTGGGTGTGCGCAAGGGAGTGGCGACGATGGGCCGGGTCCTTCCCTTCGACGAGTCGGCCTCGGCACGGGCCGTCGTCGACGAGAACGGCGTCGTGCGCCACTGGAACGAGGGCGCGCGCCGGCTGCTGGGCCATGCGCCCGGCGACGTCGAGGGCCGCCCCGCCGCGGCTCTGCTGGCCCCCGGCAGCGTGCCCGCGCCGCCCGCACCGGACGGCGGCCGCTGGAGCGGCACACTGGATCTGCGCCACCGCGACGGCGGCTTTCGGACCGTGAGCGTGCTAGCCCACCACAGACGCACCGAGCCCGGCGGTCCGGGCGAATGGCTCCTGGTCAGCGCGCTGGAGGGCGGTGCCCGCCGCCCCGGGGACGACCTCCTCCTCTCGGCCGCCCTGGCGCAGTCCCCCTGTGCGATGGCCGTCTACGACGAACAGCTGCGGCTCCGGGCGATCAACGACGCGATGGCCGAGGTGGTCGGCCTCCCCGAGGACCGGATCCGCGGGCTGCGGGCCCCCGAGATCAGCGGCACCCCGGCGAGCGGCGACGTCGAACGGCGGATGCACGACGTGCTCGTCTCCGGTGTCCCCCGCGACGTGGAGGCGTATCTGCGGGCGGGCGGCGAGGAGCACGCCCACGCCTGGCTGGCGCGCATGACCCGGCTCACCGACGCCGGCGGCCGGGTGCTCGGCGTGTGTCTGTCCGCGCACGACTTCAGCGACCAGTTCCGCTCCCGGGAACGGCTGCGCCTCGTCAACGAGGCCAGCGTCCGCATCGGCACCACCCTCGACGTGACCCGCACGGCCCAGGAACTCGCCGACGTCTGCGTCCCCGCGCTCGCCGACTTCGTCAGCGTCGACCTGCTGGAACCGGTGGACCAGTCCGGCGACCCCACCCCCGCCCCGGTCACCGCGCCCGTGACGCTCCGCCGCGCCGCCCACCGGTCGGTGAACCCGGGGGCCCCCGAAGCCGTGGTCGAGCTCGGCCGGACGGACGTCTACCCCGCCTCCTCGCCCCAGGCGGACTCCCTGCTGGCCGCGCGGACCATCGTCGCACCGGACGAGACCACCGCCCTCGCGGACTGGCTGTCCTGGGACCGCAGGCGCGGCGAGCGGGTCGCCGAGCACGGCATCCACGCCACGATGTCCGTCCCGATCCAGGCGCGCGGCGCGACCCTGGGCGTGGCCGTCCTCAGCCGGTTCCGCCGGCCGGACCCCTTCACCTCCGAGGACGTCCTGCTGGCCGAGGAGATCACCGCCCGGGCCGCGGTGTGCATCGACAACGCCCGCCGCTTCTCCCGCGAGCGCGAGACCGCGCTGGCCCTCCAGCGCAGCCTGCTGCCGCGCAACCTTCCCCGCACCGCCGGCGTCCAGGCGGCGTCGCGCTATCTGCCCGCGGCGCGCGCCGGGGTCGGCGGCGACTGGTTCGACGTGATCCCGCTCTCCGGGATGCGCGTCGCCATGGTCGTCGGTGACGTCGTCGGCCACGGGATCCAGGCGTCGGCGACCATGGGGCGGCTGCGCACGGCGGTGCGGACCCTCGCCGACATCGACCTGGCGCCCGAGGAACTGCTGACGCACCTCGACGACCTCGTCGTACGGCTGTCGGCGGAGGCGGGCAGCGACGGCACGACCGGCGAGGTCGGCGCCACCTGCCTGTACGCGGTGTACGACCCCGTCTCGCGCCGGTGCACCGTCGCCCGGGCCGGCCACCCGCCACCGATCCTGATTCCGCCCGGCGGACCGTGCCGGCAGCTCGCCGTGCCGGCCGGACCGCCGCTGGGGCTCGGCGGGATGCCCTTCGAGCCCGCCGAGTTCGAGCTGGCCGAGGGCAGCGTGCTCACGCTGTACACCGACGGTCTCGTGGAGAGCCGCGAGCGGGACCTGGACGCCAGCCAGCAGCTGCTCTGCGACGTGCTGGCGAGGTACTCGGGCTCCCTGGACGACACCTGCCACGAGGTCCTGCGGAGCCTGCTGCCCCCGGGCGGCGCCTCCGACGACGTGGCCCTGCTTCTCGCCCGCACCCGCGGGCTGCCCGCCTCCCAGGTGGCGGCCTGGGACGTCCCCGCCGACCCCTCCCTCGTCGCCCCGGTCCGCAAGCACGTCGTGGAGCAGCTGGACTCCTGGGGCCTGAGCGATGCCGGGTTCACCGCCGAACTGGTGGTCAGCGAGCTCGTCACCAACGCCATCCGGTACGGGGAGCATCCGATCAGGCTGCGTCTCATCCACGACGAGACCACCCTCATCTGCGAGGTGTCCGACAGCAGCCACACAGCTCCCCACCTGCGCCGGGCCAGGACCTTCGACGAGGGCGGCCGTGGGCTGCTGCTGGTGGCCCAGCTGACGCAGCGCTGGGGCAGCAGGCACACGGCCGACGGCAAGACGATCTGGGCGGAGATCGCGCTGCTGGAGGAATGAGCGGGCGGTGAGCAGGCGGCCGTGCAGCGGCCCCGAGCAGGCCGGGCGGCAGGGGGCCGCGGCAACCGGGTACCGGCGGCTGCTTTCATGGACGGGCACCAGGAACCACGCCCGGAGGACCGAACCCTGAACACCCCGCTCGCCGAGGCCCTGTCCGTCGTCCTGCTCGTGGCGGTCCTGGTCTGCGCGGTGATCCGTCCCTTCGGCCTGCCCGAGGCCGTCGTGGCGGTCCCGGCGGCAGGCCTCGCCGTCGCCACCGGCGCGATCTCCTGGGAGCACGCCCGCGCCGAGAGCGCGCATCTGGGACCGGTGGTCGGCTTTCTGGCCGCGGTACTGGTGCTCGCCAGGTTCTGTGACGACGAAGGCCTCTTCCAGGCGTGCGGGGCGTGGATGGCCCGTTGGGCGGCGGGCCGGCCCGGGCGGCTGCTGACCGCCGTGTTCGTACTCGCCTCGGCGATCACCGCCGTGCTGAGCCTGGACGCCACCATCGTGCTGCTCACCCCGGTGGTGTTCGCCACCGCCGGCCGGATGGGCGTCCGCCCCAAGCCCCACGTGTACGCCTGCACCCATCTGTCGAACACGGCGTCGCTGCTGCTGCCGGTGTCGAACCTGACCAATCTCCTGGCGTTCACGGCCAGCGGGCTGAGTTTCACCCGCTTCGCCGCCCTGATGGCGCTGCCCTGGCTGGTCGCCATCGGTGCGGAGTACGTGGTGTTCCGGCGCTTCTTCGCCCGCGACCTGAACTCCGCCGCGCCCACGCCGACCACCGGGGCGCCGCCCGAGGTTCCCCTGTTCGCGCTGGTCACCGTGGGCTGCACGCTGGCCGGGTTCGTCCTCGCGTCCGTCATCGGCGTCGATCCGGCGTGGTCCGCGCTGGCCGGGGCGACCGTGCTGGCGGTACGGGCGCTCGTCCGCCGGCGCACCACACCGCTCGCGGTGGTGCGCGCCACCGCGCCGGCCTTCCTCGCCTTCGTGCTGGCGCTGGGCGTCGTCGTACGGGCGGTGGTCGACAACGGCCTGTCCGACGCCCTCGGCCGGCTCCTCCCGGACGGGACCGGACTCCTCGCGCTCCTCGGCATCGCCGCGCTGGCCGCCGTCCTGGCCAACCTGATCAACAACCTGCCCGCGGTCCTCGTGCTGCTGCCGCTGACCGCCGCGTCCGGCCCCGGCGCGGTGCTGGCCGTCCTCCTCGGCGTCAACATCGGGCCGAACCTGACCTACGCCGGCTCCCTGGCGACACTGCTCTGGCGGCGTATCGTGCACGAACACGACCATGGCGTGGACCTCGGGGAGTTCACCCGGCTCGGTCTGCTCACCGTGCCGGCCGCGCTGATCCCCGCCGTGGCGGCCCTGTGGACGGGACTGCGGCTCTTCGGAGGCTGAGGGACATGCGGGTGATCGCCTGGCTCGTCGAGGGGACCTGGCCCGCGTGCGTGGACGCCGTACGCGACCACGCGCCCCAGGCGGCGGACGTGGTCCTGCTGCACGTCGACGAACCGGACGCGGCCGGCCTCGCGCACGGCGCCTTCGCGGGCCTGCTGGGGCGCGGCCGTCAGGACCGTGATCCCGGCGACCGCCTGGCGGACCTGGGCAGCGCGTCGGCCGCACGGCTCCTGGCCGCGGCGGCGGAGCGGTTCGGTGGCCCCTGCACCCGGCTCGAACGCACCGGCCGCGCCGAGCGTGAGGTGGTCGCCGCGGCGGAGGGCGCCGGCCTGCTGGTCCTGGCCCGCGACGGCGACCGCGCCGGGCTCGGCCCGCGCAGCCTCGGGCCCGCCGGGCGTTTCGTCGTCGACCACGCGCCCTGCCCGGTGCTGCTGGTCTGGCCGGAACCGGCGCCCGACGTCACGACCCTGCCACCGCCGCCTCCCCCTGTCTGAGGGGCCCGCGACGCCCCGGGAGCCGTCAGCGGCGGCCGCCCCAGCCGCCCCGGCCCCACCAGCCGCCGTGTCCGCCCCACGTGCAGTCGGCGCGGGAGCAGGTGTCCCAGCCGGGACGTGCGGGTGTCCCGGCCGAGCGGGTCGCCGAGGGCGTGGGCGGCGGCGTGGTGGCCGGTGCGGGGGTCCGCGCGGGCGCCGGAGCCCTCGGCACCGGTGCCGTCGGCTCGTCGGCGGGGTCCCAGTCGACCGTCTTCAGCCGCAGCCGGTCCGCCGACGTGTCGGTCAGCCAGCGCTGCGCGGCCGACGTGTCCGCCCGGGGCTTGAGGACCAGGGCCGCGTCGCTCCGGCCGGAGGCGGGCGTCAGCGCGAGGTCCTGGTTCCACCGGGGCACGAGCGTGCCCTGGAGGGTGAAGTCGTAGCGCACGTTCCTGGTCCCGGGCTTCGACGCTCCCGTGCACCTGCCGAGGGCGACCGTGTAGCCGAGGTGGGAGTCGAGGCACAGGTCGGGAACGGCGCGGCTGCGCAGCAGCCCGTCGCTCTCGTACACCCACTGCTGGTTCGCGGACGGGCCGCAGGGCACGAGGACCGCCTCCGCGCCCGCCACCGGCTCCCTCCGGTCCAGGCCGACGCACAGTCCGCTCGCGGTGTTGCGGAGCCTGCCACGGAGGGTGCCGACGGGTCCGCCGTCCGCGGCCCCCACCCAGGCGGGCGGCACGCCCGGATCCGCCTCCGTGCCCGAGCCGCGCTTCCCGGCCGGCCGGCCGGGGACATCGGAGTCGTCGTCCGACCAGGGCCCGGCCCACACGGCCAGGGGTACGAGGACACAGGCGCCCACCGCCAGGACGGCCAGGGCGAGATACCGGCGACGACGTGCGCGCCGCAGCGCACGCAACGCCGCCGAACGGGACCCGGCGGCCGGCCCGGGGACGGCGCTCCCGGGTCCGGACGCCCGCCCCGAGGAGGCTCCGCGGTGTCCGGAGGAGGTGGGTGTCTCCGTCGCCCCGGCACGCGGGCGCCCCGACTCGTCCGCCGTGGCGCGCGCATCGGCCGACTCGGCGTCTCCCGCCGTTCCCGCGGCCGGGTCGGCCGCCGTACGGCCGCGGCCCCGGCCGCCGGCCGTCCTTGAGTCCGTACGGCCGGTGTGGCCGCTTCGGGGCGGGGTGCCCGGCGTTCTGCCCGGTGCCGTTCCGCTCGCCGTGCCGGGGAACGGCGCTCCGGGCGTGTCGGCGCCGTCGTCGGGGACCGGGCGCGGCCTCCCGGCGCCGCCCGACCGGTGCGACGCGGCGCGTCGCACACGGGGGCCGGGCCCCGCGCCGGGGTGTGCGGCCGCCCGCGTCGTCGTGTCGGCGAACGACTCGCCGCCGCGTATCACGCCGGGCGCGGCCTCCGCCGCCGCCCCTGCGGGGTCGTCGGTCTCCGGCGCGGCGCGGCCGGGGCGGGTGTCGAGGTAGGCCTGGGCGCCCCAGCCGAGCACCGCCTCGGCCAGCAGGGCGGCGAGCCGGCCGTCACGGTGGTTCAGCTGGTCGACGGCGTGGGCGCAGTGCCGGCACGTGGTCATGTGGTCGCGCAGGTCGGGGTCGAGAACGTTGTCGTCACGTCGCAGCGACACGTCGAGCAGGCGGCTGTAGCGCCGGCACTCCTGGTCGGGGGCGAGCTCGCGGTGGACGTCGAGACAGCCCTCGCGCAGGAGCGAGCGGGCCCGCTCCAGCTTGACAGCGGCGTCCTCGGCCGCCAAACCCAGCAGGGACGCGGGCGCCTCGAGTTGCTCGGCCTCGACCTCCGCGTGCCACAGCAGGCAGCGGGCGGGTGCCCCGAGGCGCTGGAACGCCCGGGAGACCAGACGCCTCGTGTCCGGGGGAAGGAGCCGGCTCGCGGCGCGCTCCCCTTCCCCGGCGGCGGACCGCAGGACGGGACGGAGCAGCTCCCGGCGGTGGTCGGCGTCCCACTCCGCCGCGATGCGCCGTACGGCGATCAGGACTTCGGGCCGCCATGCCGCCGTCGGACCGCTTCCGCGCAGGGCTCCCTCGAAGAGGCGGGTGAACGCGGCCGTGGTCAGCATTCCGGCCGGATGGGGCCCCTGCGTGCACAGGCGCGCATAGGAGTGGGCGGCTTCCCAGTGGGGGGCGAGCAGTTCTCCTACGGAATGGTGCGTGGGCCCTTTTCCCGCGTGCCTCTTCAGTTCGGAGGCCAGTTGTTCGTCCGTCAGCCTGAACGCCGGACCGGGGGCGGAGGAATTCGGCGGGACCACGGCATTCACGTTCACATTCCTCCCAAAGCCCGTGCGGCGACAAGTCTGTACCAGAGTTCCGCAGCGGGGGGTCACCGAAAGGCATTCGCGTGCAGGGGGAAACGAACATGGGCCGCACGCCGTCGGGCAAGGCACACCTTCGCACAGGCCACGGGGACGGAACAAGAGATCACGGAACTTCAGCGATACGTCCGGTGACCGTATAGTTGACGAGTTGTCAGCAAGCCCCGGCCGGGAGCGCTTTCTCGTTCTCTTCGCTCTCCGGAGTGTGCGAGCCTGAAGGCGTTACTCGCCCAGTACGTCCCGGAGTTGGGCCCGGGCGGTGATGCCGAGCTTGGGGAAGACGCGGTAGAGGTGGAATCCGACCGTGCGGGGTGAGAGGAAGATGCGCTCGCCGATCTCACGATTGGTGAGACCGGTGGCCGCGAGCCGGGCGATCTGCAGTTGCTGCGGAGTGAGTTCGGTGAGGGCGTCGGAGGCCGGTGCTTTCCCGGGGGTGACACCGGCGGCACGCAGTTCCGCGAGGGCACGCTCACGCCAGGGACGGGCCCCCAGCCGTTCGAAGACGTCGAGCGCCACGGCGAGCAGAGGGCGTGCCTCGACGGAACGGCGCCTGCGGCGCAGCCATTCCGCGTAGTCGAGACGGACCTGCGCCCGCTCGAAGGGCCACTGGTCGCCCTGCGGGTCGGCGAGCGCGGCGAGGAAGTGCCGTTCGGCGTCGTCCGGTTCGGCCAGGAGCGCGTTCGCCCGGTGCACGATCGCGTCGAGCCGCACGGACACCTCGCCCGCCGCGAGCCGCGTGCGCACGGCGTCGAGGACGAGCCGTGCGTCCGCGGCCCGTCCCGTCCGTACGGCGGCCGCGGCGAGGTCGGCCAGGTAGTAGTCGGAGGCGTGGAAGTGCAGGGGCGCGGGCTCCGGATCCTGCGTGTAGACCGCGCGGAACCGGTCGTAGGCCGCCGCGTGGTCGCCCTCGGCCAGTGCGGCGGCGCCCAGCGCGTAGTGGGCCCGCACCTGCAGGCTGCGGCAGGCGGGCAGGTCGATGCCGCGGACGGCACGCTGCACGGCGGCGCGTGCCTCCTCCGTGTCGCCGCGCAACGCGAGCAGGGTCGCGCCGAGGACCGGCGAACCGACGGCCACGTTCTCCAGGCCCGCCTCCGCGGCGGTGCGGTAGGCCTCGTCGAGGGCTTCCCGGCACGCGGTCCAGGAGCCGTTCTCGTACAGGGCGAGCGCGAGGGCCTGGGCCACGGTGGCGTTGGCCCCGGCCGTCGGGGAGCGCCGCAGGTGTTCCAGGGCGGCACCGAGCAGCCGTACCGCCTCGGCCGTCTCGTCCAGGACCCAGGCGGCCGCGCCCGCGACGATCAGGCGCGACAGGCGTCCGTCGGACGAGCCGTCGGCCCCGTCGGCCACGGGTGCGGTCCACGTCGTGGAGCGGAGCAGCTCCAGGGCGCGGGCCCGGTGCGGCAGCGGGTCGCAGCCGGCCAGGATCCACAGCCGTCCCGACTCGTCCTCCTGGGGAGGCACGCGCTCGGCGGTCCGCAGGATCTTCTCGCGGTGCGCGGAGCCGCCCGCGTTGTAGGCGGGTGTGGTGGCGGTGCCGAGTGCGTCCAGGGCGAGTCCGGGGTTCACGTCGACCGCGGCCTCGGCGACGGGCAGCAGGAAGCCGAGCGAACCCTCGAACTGAGTCGTCACGGCGAGCGCCCAGCCCGCTCTGAGCGAGGCCTCGGCCAGTACGTCCGGGTCCTCGGTGATCGCCGCGACCCGGGAGGCGATCTGGCCCACCCAGCGCGGGTGTCCCGCGTACATCGCCATGGTCGCGGCGCGCACCAGGCGGCGCGCGCGCCGGTCGGGGTCGGGGGTGAGCAGGGCCGCCCGTTCCAGTGCGGTGGCCGCCGCCGCGTATCCGCCGCGTCGCTGGGCACGGGACGCGCTGTCCACCAGTTCCCCGGCGGCCTCCTCGTCGACGCCGGACACGGCTGCGGCGCGGTGCCAGGCCCGGCGGTCGGGTTCGGCGTCGAGCACGTCCGCCAGTGCCCGGTGGGCGGCGTGGCGTTCGGCGTAGGGCGCGGCCTGGTAGACGGCGGAGCGGATCAGCGGGTGCCGGAAGCGGATGTGACCGTCCTCGATGCGGACGAGCCCGGCGTGTTCGGCGGGCAGCCAGTCGTCCGGGGTCGCCGGGCGGCCCGCGGCCGTCGTGGCCGCGGCGGAGAGGACGACGGGCAGCTCGGCCGTCTCGGCGGCCGCGGCGAGGAGCAGCAACTGCCGTGTGGGGGACGGCAGTCCGGGCAGTTCCGCGGCGAAGATGGCCTGCAGCCGGTCGGTGAGCGGGAGCGTGCCGTCCTGGGCGGCGGCCGGATCATGTCCGGCGGCCCGGGCCAGTTCCACCAGGGCCAGCGGCACGCCCGCGGCCTGCTCCAGGATCCGGGAGCGGGCCCGCCCGGCCGGCGGCCGGGGCTGGACGTCCAGGAGCCGGCCGGCCGCCGCCGGGTCGAGCGGTTCGACGGGCAGCGTGCGGGCCTCGCGTGCGAAGGGTGCGGGTGCGGCGCCGTCGCGGGCCGCGACGAGCACGGTGAGCGGCTCCCCTTCGAGGCGCCTGGCGACGAAGGCGAGGACGTCGAGTGTGCCCACGTCCAGCCAGTGGGCGTCGTCGACCACGAGCAGGAGCGGGCCCTCGTCGGCCGCGTCGGAGAGCAGCGTCAGGGTGCCCAGTGCGATGAGCAGGGGGTCGGCGTCGGGATCCGCGCTCTCCTCGATGCCGAACACGCCGAGCAGTGCGGTGCGTTGACGCGGGGGAAGGCCGTCCGCCAGGTGCAGGACCGGCCGCAGCAGCTGGTGGAGTCCGGCGAAGGGAAGTTCCGACTCGCCCTCGCAGCCGCGACAGCGCAGTACCCGTGCTCCGGCGTGGGCGGCCAGGCGGGCGGTGGCGTCGAGGAGCACGCTCTTGCCCAGGCCGGGGCCGCCCGTCACCAGCAGGACGTGCGCGGTCGGATCGTTCACCAGCCCGGCGAGCAGCGCCAGTTCGTGCTCGCGGCCGACGATCCACTCGTCACCCACGGGTGTCGTCACCGGTGTCATGGGGCGAACCCGAGGATCAGGTCGGCGACGGCCCGCGGGTTCTCCAGCGGCATCGCGTGGGTGGCGTCGATCCCGGCGACCGTCACGTCGGGCCGCTGCTCAGCCAGTTCGGCGAGGTCCCGGGCCAGTCCCTTCGCGAACGCGGCCATCAGTCCGTCGTACCGGTCGGTGCCCGGGACGGGCGGGTCGGGCCGCAGCGCACGGACGAGCAGGAGGGGCTGGGGCGTTCGCCGGAACAGGGCGAACGGGTCGAGCGAGTCGATCGCGGCCAGCATCTCGAGCGCGTGCTCGCGCTCGGGCCGCAGCTCCAGCCGGCCGTCGGCCCGTCGGTGGGTGGCGCGCAGGATCCCGGCCTCCAGCAACTCGTACGGGACGCCCAGCCGTTCGGACAGGACGCGCTGTTGGGCGAGCAGGTCCTTGAGTCCGTCGTGCGGGAGCGCCCGGCCCGACATCCAGGCCACGAGGTCTCTGAGCTCCGCGAGGCGTTCCCCGACGTACCCGGGGTCGAGATCCACGTACTGGTCGGGGCGGCCCCACCCGTACCCGTCCAGGTTCACGGCGCCCGGGGTGACGCCGGGGTGCTCCAGCGCGTGAAGGACGGCGAGCAGGCCACCGAGGGAGTGGCCGACGGGCAGCGCGTCCGGGATGCCGTACTCGTCCAGGACGGCGTCGAGGTCGCGGAGCACCTCGGGCAGGCTCCATGTTCCCGACGGTGAGCGACCGTGTCCGCGCAGATCCACGGCGAGCACCCGGTGCCGGTGGACGAGCATCGGAGCGACGGCCGCCCAGTCGGCGAGGGTGCGTCCCGCGCCGTGCAGCAGGAGCAGGGGCGGACCGTCGCCTCCGTGGTCGTGCACGGCCAGTGCGCTGCGGTCTTTCGTCATGTCATGACAATAAGGCCTCGGCTTCGGGTCGCACGATGAGGTCGAGCGTGGCCGGCGGACCGTCCGGGAACGGCCTGCTCTCCCGTGGTGTGCGCGGCCCGTCGGCCACGCTCGGCCTGCGCGCCGGCCGGCCCCGGGCACGGGCCCGGGCGGCGTTTCTGCCGGATGCCCGGATCCATGGCGAGGACCGGCCCTTGACGCGGGCGGGCCCGCACGCTTGGATCATGGCGTGCCGTGGTGCGACCCGGCACGCAGAGGTGCGCCCAGCCGGTAGCGGACTCGGTCCAAGCCCGGCCACAGTCGCCAGGATCGCGGACGCGTCCGAGGCGGGGCCGTACTCGCGATTGATGGAGCGCACATGCCCGTCAGGCGCGTCACCCGCGTCCGGCCCCTCAGGACCCTGGCCGCGGCACTGGCCGTACTCGCCGTGCTCACCGGCTGCGACGGCGGCGGCACGAGGAACCCCCCGGCGCAGCCGACGCGGGCCGGCGTCCGCCTCCCGCCGCCCGGAGCCGGCTTCGACTACCAGATCGGCGGCGCCTATCCCCCGCCCGCCGGCGTACGCGTCGTCAGCCGCGACCGTTCGTCGCCGCCCGCGCCCGGCCTCTACAACGTCTGCTACGTCAACGCCTTCCAGGCCCAGCCGGCGGAGCGGAGGTCGTGGCCGGCGGATCTGCTGCTGCGCGACGCGGACGGCAAGGTCGTCATGGACCGCGACTGGAACGAGGCACTGCTGGACATCGGCACGCCCGCCAAGCGCAAGCGGGTGGCCGCGCGCGTCAACCGGTGGATCGACGGCTGCGCCGCCAAGGGCTTCGACGCGGTCGAGCCGGACAACTACGACAGCTACACCCGTTCCCGGCACCTGCTGACCGCCGACGACGCCGTCGCGTTCGCCGGGCTCCTGTCGGCGCACGCGCACGCCCGGCACCTGGCCATCGGACAGAAGAACACGGTCGAGCTGGCCGGTCGGCGGTCCCGGGCCGGACTCGACTTCGCGGTGGCGGAGGAGTGCGGGGAGTACGACGAGTGCGGGGCCTACGCGAAGGCATTCCGGGACCGGGTGCTCGTCATCGAGTACACGGACCGTGGCCTGCGCAAGGCGCGTGCGCATTTCGGGGGCCGGCTGAGCATCGTGCGCCGGGACGTGCTGGTGTCCACCCCGGGCGACGCGGACTACGTCCGCCGGACCCGCTGACCGAAGCGCCCGGGCACGGGCGGACAGCGGGGGCCGGTGCCTCGGCCGGCAACAAGGCGCCGCGGTCGCCCTGTTCGCCGGACCTCACGCGGGCGGCGCGAGCAGGTCCAGGGCCCGTTCCCAGTGGAAGTCCCGGCGCCCGGCACCCTCCTGCGGTCCGCCCGCGTACGGGTCGCCGAACCGGACGCCCATGCCTGCCAGCCGCTCGACGCTCGCGCGGTAGGCGGGGTGGGCGGCCAACGCCTCGTTCACACAAGGCAGTACGGAGATGGGGACGCCGAGTCCGTACGCCTCGCACAGGGTTCCCAGGGCCAGGGTGTCGGAGATGCCGGCGGCCCACTTGTTGACGGTGTTGAAGGTGGCCGGCGCGACGGCCACCGCGTCCGGGGCCGGGAACGGGCGGGGGTCGCCGGGTGAGCGCCAGGCGGAGCGGACCGGACGGCCGGTGCAGGCCTCGACGGCCGCCGTGTCGAAGAAACCGAGCGCCGACGGGGTGGCCGTCACGCCGACCTCCCAACTCCGGGCCCGGGCCGCGGTGATCAGGGTGCCGACGTCCTGAGCGACACCGGCCGCGCAGACGACGACGTACAGGAAGGGCTTCTCGGTGTGTTCGCTCACCCGAGCACCCTAGGACCTGTCTGAGATTCGTCGTCGGTTGGGCATGAGCCGTCCTGGTCCGAAGATTTCTCCGTTGTCGATGCCGGGACCGGGGATGGTTCTGCTCGTCCGCCATACTGGGTTCGCAATCGAGCACCCTGTCCGGACACCGCTCCGCGATCTGCCGTTGGCCCGCCGTCGACGGCGCGTTCACGTGCGCCGTACGGCAGTTGAGTGCACGTTCCAGCCATTCAATGGGGAACGTCGGCCGCCGCGGGCGGACGATCAGGCACGGGACGGCCGAGCCCTCCGGACGTCATCGCTTCTCGGCCAGATCTCGCATAGCGCGTTAGTTCGAACGCTTTGCGGATCAAGAATCACCTCGGCCCTTTTCACAACTGCCCCACAGGTGATGCACCATGCGCGCACAAGCGCAAAGACTCGTCATAGCCGTCCTGACCCTGGCCCTCCTGGTGATAGCCGGTGTCACCCCGTCCTGGGCGTCGCCCCGGGACCGACCGCCGTCCGCGGTCCCGGCAGCCATCGCCCAGGCCAAGCCCCGCACGGCCGCCGATCTGCCGAAGCCGCCCAAGGCCATGACGCTGGCCGAGCGGCGCAAGCAGGTCGAGAAGGAGCGGCACGAACTGTCCCCGATGCGGGCCTACATGGACGCGCCGGAGCGGACGGCCAAGGGCACGCCCCACCGTCGCCCGGACCCGAAGGGCATCAAGCGCGGTCCGGCCGCCGACCCCGACGCCGGGGCGGGCGCGCGGGGACTCGCCGCGGCGCCCGGGAACCCGGTGTCGGTGTCGGCCTGGGCGACCGCCTACCCGGGGCTGCTGTCGATCGGCGGGCAGGTGAAGCTGCCGCTGCGGGGATCGACGTACAGCGGGATGTGGCTGTACGTCATGGACGAGGCGGGCAACCCGGTCGTCCAGCAGGAGATCAAGAAGTCCACCGACGACCCCAGCGGCAGCACCCCGCCCACCGGAGCCTGGTGCTACGACTGGTGGGCGAGCAACTCCTACCCCACCGACCAGTGTTTCTGGTGGGCGAACAACGCGCTGGGCGGGAAGCTCCAGGACGGCAAGAAGTATTACGCCTGGGTCTTCCTGACCGCCTCCGACGGTTCATCGAGCCCGGGCGGGACCACTTCGCCGCTGGTGGAGGCGTTCTACACCCCGGTGATTCCCGGCGCGCAGGCGGGCATCTGCACTTGCTACGCGCAGGCGCACCGCGCCGACCCGGTCAACACCGCGACCGGCATGTTCTTCGAGCAGCTCACCGACGCCTCGCTCGTCAGCCCCGGCGTGCCGATGGTCCTGGAACGGACCTACCGTTCGGACTCGACGGCCGTCGGGCTGTTGGGGCGCGGCTGGGCGACGCCGTTCGACGCGAAGCTGACGCTCGCCACGGGGAAGGCGACCTATCGGACGGGCGACGGCGCGTCGTTCGTGTTCACGCAGGCGAGTGACGGCACGTACACCGCCCCGGCAGGCTCAGCGGCCAAGCTGGTCAAGGGCACGAGCACGTACACGATCACCACACCCAACCACACCAAGCGGACCTTCGACAGCACCGGTCTGCTCACGTCCGTGGTCGACAAGGCGGGCAAGGGCCTGAGTCTGACGTACACGTCGGGCAAACTCACCGCCGTCAAGGACGCCGCCGGCCGCACCACCACCTTCACGCCCGGCACCGACGGCCTGCTGTCCAAGGTCGGCCTGCCGGACGGAACTTCGGTGTCCTACGGCTACACCGGCGGCCTGCTGACCTCGGTCACCGACCCGGCCGGCCGGACGTCGGCGTACGCGTACGGCACCGACAAACGGCTGTCCTCGTACACGGATCCGGCGGGTGGAAAGGTCACCAACACCTACGACTCCGCAGGCCGCGTCAAGTCCCAGACGGACCAGAACACCAAGACGACCACCTTCACGTGGGACGGCAAGAGCGAGTCGCACACCACGGCCCCGGACGGCGGGGTGTGGACGGACGTGTACGCCGGCAACGTCCTGATGGAGACGATCGACCCGTACGGCAAGAACATCACCTACGACTACGACCGCTACCTGCGGCCCGTCGCCATCACCGACCAGCGCGGCAACACCACGTCGATGACGTACGACAGCGCCGGGCGGATGCTCACCCGCAAGGCGCCGACGGCTCTCGGTTACGGGGAGAGCTGGACCTACGACACCGCGGGCAACATCACCAGCCACACCGACGGCCGCGGCAACAAGACGACGTACACGTACAACACGTCCAACCAACTGACCTCGGCCACCGACCCGCTGGCCGGCAAGACGTCGTACACCTACACCACCCTCGGTTCGCTGGAGACGGTGACCAGCCCCCGCGGCAAGGTCACCACCTACGGCTACGACCCGGCAGGCAACCGGACGTCCGTCACCACCCCGCTGGGCGAGAAGACGACCTTCACGTACGACAAGGCCGGGCGGATCCTGTCCAAGACGGACCCGCGCGGCAACGCCGACGGCGCCGACCCGGCTGCTTACACCACCACTTATTCCTACGACGGCCGCGGGCTGCTCACGTCGGCCACCGACCCGCTGGGCCGCACCACCACCTACGCCTACAACGGCGCCGAGCAGTTGACGTCCGCGAAGAACCCGGTGGGCGACACCGCCACGTTCGCCTACGACGACGCCGGCCACCTGACCCGCACCACCGACCCGGCCGGCGAGTCCGTCACCCGCACCTACGACGCCGGCGGGCGTCTGGCCTCGGAAACCGACGCGGCGGGTGGCAAGACCACCTACACCTACGACAAGGTGGGCCGCCTGCTCAGCAGCGTCTCACCGCGCGGCAACGTCTCCGGCGCCGACCCGGCCGCCTACACCACGAATTACGCCTACGACGCGGCCGGCAACACCACCAAGGTCACCGGACCCACCGGCGCGTCCACCTCCACGACCTACGACGCGATCAACCGGCCGCTCGTGGTCACCGACCCGCTGGGCCACACCACCGGCCACACCTACGACGCCAACAGCAACGTCACCAAGGTGACCGACGCCGCGGGCAAGACGGTCACCTCCGTCTACGACAAGAACAACCGGGTCACCAGCAGCACCGACCAACTGAGCAAGACCACCACCTACGCCTACGACGCCGACGGCAACCTGCTCAGCCGCACCTCACCGCTGGGCAACAAGGAGAGCTGGACCTACGACGGCGACGGCCGCCAGGCCACCGCGGTCGACCCGCGCGGCAACGTCACCGGCGCCGACCCCGCCCAGTACACCACCACCTACGGCTACGACCCGGCGGGCAACCCCACCACCGTCACCGATCCGCTCGGCGGTGTGGCCACCACCGCTTACGACGCGGTGAACAACGTCGTCAAGCAGACGGACGCCGACAAGCGCGCCACCGCCTACGGCTACGACAAGCTGGACCAGCTCACCGAGGTCACCGCCCCCGGCGGCGCGGTCACCGCCTACGGCCACGACAAGCTCGGCAACGTCACCTCACGCACCGACGCGAGCGGCCACGTCACCACCTACGGCTACGACGCGGCCCGCCGCCTCACCTCGGTCACCGACCCGCTGAAGCGGGAGACGTCCTACGCGTACGACGCCGAAGGCCACCTGACCAAGAAGACCACGCCCCGCGGCGCCACCGGCTACACCTACGACCCGCGCGGCCTGCTCACCAAGACCGACTACTCCGACTCCACGCCCGACGCGACGTACGGCTACGACGACGCCGGAGACATGACCCTCCGCGCCAACTCGAAGGTCTCCGAAGACTTCGTCTACGACGCGGTCGGCAACCTCACCAAGACCCGCGGCTTCGCCTACACCTACGACGCCGCCGGGCACATGCTCACCCGCAAGTACTCCGACGGCGACACGATCACCTACACCTACGACTCGGACGGCCGCACCGCGACCATGGCCGCCGACGGCAAGACCACCACGTACACCTGGGACCCGGCGGGCAACCTCACCAGCTCGGCGCTGCCCGACACCGAGACGGAGGACCGCACGTACGACCGTGCGGGCCGTCTGACCGCCGTCACCTCCGCCAAGGCGGGCACCACGGTCACCAAGACCGCGCTCACCCTGTCCGCGGCGGGCCTGCCCTCCCGCGTCGACGTCACCCGGGCCGGCGTCGGCACCGGCGGCTACGACCTCACCTACGACGCGGCCGGCCGCCTCACCTCCGGCTGCGCACCGCAGCCCTGGGTCACCGGCTGCGCCGCGAGCCGTACCACCTCCTACACCTACGACAAGGTCGGCAACCGCCTGACCTCCACCCTGGGCAGCACCTCCACCGACTACGCCTACGACGACGCCGACCAGCTCACCTCCACCACCACCGGCACCGCCACCACCGCCTACGACTACGACGCCGAGGGCAACCAGACCAAGGCGGGCGCCGACACCTACACCTACGACCTGGCCGGACAGATCTCCGCCGCCACCGTCGCGGGCACCGACTACACCTACGACCACGACGCCGACGGCAACCAGGTCACCGCCTCCACCGCCGGCACCGTCACCAACCGCACCCAGTGGGACCCCAACGCCCCGCTGCCGATCCTGGCCACCGAGTACGACAGCGCCTGGGCCGTCAAGCAGTCCTACCGCTACGACCCCCTCGGCCAGCCCACCGCCACCAAGAACGGCGCCGGGAGCCTCTTCTACTACCACCACGACACCCAGGGCTCCCCGGTCGACGTCACCGGCAGCACCGGCACCGTCCACCAGCGCTGGGCCTACGACCCGTTCGGCACCCGCGTCCTCAACACGGTCACCGGCGGCGCCCCCGCGAGCACCCCGTCCTACACGGGCGCCCGCTACGAGACCACCACCGGCAACCTCGACCTGCACGCCCGCCAGTACGACACCGACACCGGCCGCTTCACCAGCCCCGACCCGGCGACCCGCGGCCAGTCGACGCCGTACGTGTCCCCGTACGCCTACGCCGACAACGTCCCCACCGCCCTGACCGACCCCAGCGGCCGCACCCCCGAAGACCCCGACGACGAGCACGTCCACAGCGTCGGCCAGGTCCTCAGCATCTTCGGCAACGCCTTCGTCGACGTCGTCAAGTCCCCCTTCGTACTCGCCGGAGACCTGCACGACGCCTTCACCGGCGAGAACGGCGGCGCCGGCGCCTTCGCCGACAAATACCTCCCCGTCCGCCCCGCCTACCGCCTCTACCGCGCCGAGTACATGCTGCGGCAGCAGGGCTGCGACGCTCTCGCCGACCAGTACGCCGACGCAGCCGACGAACTCACCCAGCAGATCGTGCTCACAGGGGTCGGCGGCCTCACCGGCTGGCGTCGTGCGGCGGTCGAGCCCAGGGCGCCGGGCCGATTCGGGCCGGGCGCAGCCCATTCCGACGATCCGGCGCTGAGGGGAGCGAACCCCTATATCCCTCGCGGTTTCAGCGCGCTGACCTACAGCGAGTTCACTCAGAAGCTCTACTCCGGCCTGCGTGCGGCTGGGTACGACGACTCCACGGCCATCTTCCAAGGGAGTTCCGTCACGGGGCGAAGCTTCAGGACGGGGGAACCATTCCGACCGGAAAGTGACTTTGATATTGCTCTCGCCGGTAACAGCATCTTCGCACAGGCAAAGAAAGCCGGTGTGGGACTCCGGTCACAGGGCACTCGGACCGGCTCCTTGTCCGATGAGAATCTTCGGAAGATGCGTCTGACGGGCCTTGCCGAAGAGCTCTCGGAAGCGGCTGGACGGGACGTCCATTTCATGATCTATGATTCCGTCGAGAGCGCAACCGGCCGCGCACCGAGCATCATCGCGCCGCGAAAGTAACGGAGGAAACATGATGGGGCATCGCTACTATCTCTACGGCTCCGGCCAGATGAGCCTGTCGGAGGTTTGCGATGCCCTGTCCGTCTCCCTGGGGGCGTCATTCGAATCCCGGCACAGTGATTTCAAGGGAGGAAGGTACTACCTCCTGCGAGATCAGGCGTTCGGGAAGATCACGGTGGAGGAGAACTGGGAGGACGAAGAGGGGTATCTCGCGGAACCCGAATTCCCGGAATATCCCACGCTCGCCTACGTCTCCGAGCCGACCGCACGCACGCTCTCGACGCTCGAAACAGCGGGATATCTCCGGCGTCTGAGAGTGTCATGCATCGAATGACGTGCCGTGCGTGCGGTCGCTCAGAGCCAGTCGCGCCGCTTGAAGACGACCGTGCAGAGCGGGGCCATCAGCAGGATGGCGAAGGAGTAGCCGAGGCGCCAGTGCAGTTCCGGCATGTGGTCGAAGTTCATGCCGTAGAACGCCGAGCGTGCGGCAGCCCAGGAGGCCCATCGGCTCACCAAGGCACCGGGCGAGTTCTGTGACGACGGTACGGGGCTGGCCTGCGTGGCCGGGATCGACGCGGCCGGGGCGGTACGCCGCCTTGAGGCGCCACCGGAATCGGCGCGCTGAGCGGCTGGCGGCGCGCCGCCGTAGCGCCGGAGGTGCGTGGTCACGAGATTCCCACGCACGGCAAGGGAGTAGGCCCCGCCGCGGAACGGCTCCCCGGCGGACGCCCTGACGGGCAAGCCGTCATCGCAGGCCACGGCTGGTACGTCCGTGGCACCGGCGACACGCAGATGCCCAGTGGTACCTGGGGCTACTTCTACGTGGAGGACGGTGTAGGTCTCCGCCAGTCCGTCGGACTCGCGGTCGAGCAGGGTAAGAAGATCAAGCCCACGGAGATCGTCGGGCCCGGCAAGACGCTTCCGAACTACACCGTGGCGCCGGTCAGTGACCTCAGAATGATGAGCGGATCGATCACAGTCAGCAAGGACACCCTGCTCAGTGAGATCCTCAAACCCAACATGGGGCCGGTTCACCTGTCGATCTGCCGGAAGCACTGCGATCCGCGGCGCTGAGGAGGAAGAGGAGCAACGCATGACCTACTACGCCGACCTGACGCGCTACTCCTACGACGAGTCGGATCGTGAAATGCTCAACGTCGGCTGGCTGGCACTCGGGCACGACTACCCCACGGGGATCGTGGACGACCGTGTGGTGGACGCGCTCAAAGTGCTCAGCGCCGACTACGACAACCAGATGCGCGGTGTGCACCATTGCGAGTTCTGTCGCACGGACCGGCCCGTCGTCCGCGGCGGCCCGTCCCTGGACACCGAAGTGTGGCTCGGATCAGCCGAGATCCGGGTACGTGGCGCGGACGGCACGCTCTACGCCGCACCCAACCTGGTGATCCACTACATCACGGAACACCGGTACTGCCCGCCTGAGAGCTTCTGTAGCGCGGCAGTCGGGACGGCGGGGATCGAAACGGCCGGACAGCTCACCATCACCGAGTGAATGGGTTCCGGACCGCGGCCTTCGGCGCACGTGCACGAAGGCAGCGGTCCGGAATCGACGCATGGACAGGTCCGGCTTGCGCACCTCCCCGGCGAGCTGCCGCACGGCCGTCCTCGGTTCCGCGCCAATGAAGCAGGCCCGCCGCGCGTGCATTGCGCAGGGTGCCGTCGGTCCTCGCTGCAACCCCTGCATGTACGCAAGCCTCGCAGCTCACGACCGGGATGATCCAACCGACTGTCACCAGCGCAGGGGGAAGCCGGCCCCCCGTTCCGTCTCCGGGCGCGGGCCCCGGATCCGGCGGTCCTTCTCCTCGATCCGTACGTCGTTGATGCTCGCCTCCCGGCGCGTCATCAGGCCGTGCTCGTCGAACTCCCACAGTTCGTTGCCGTAACTGCGCCACCATTGGCCGTCGGGGTCGCGGGACTCGTACTGGAAGCGCACGGCGATGCGGTTGCCGTCGAAGGCCCAGAGGTCCTTGCGCAGCGCGTACTCCGACTCCCGCGCCCACTTGGCGGTCAGGAGTTCCACGATCTCGGCGCGGCCCCGCACGAAGGTGTCGCGGTTGCGCCAGACCGAGTCCTTCGAGTAGGCGAGCGAGACCCGGTGGGGGTCGCGGGTGTTCCAGGCGTCCTCGGCCGCCTGGACCTTCTGGGCCGCGCTCTCGCGGGTGAAGGGCGGAAGCGGCGGACGGTCACTCATGGCGTGCTCCTCGTCGGGGGTGCCGCACACCGGGAGAACGGTCGTTCTCCCGGCGGCTGCTAACGTAGAGAACGATGGTTCTCGCGTCAAGGAGTGGACTCCGCATGGACAGCACGGCCGCCCGCGAGCAGGCACTCGCCCTCGCGCGGGAACAGGCGCTGGACGCCGCCGAGGAGCTGTTCTACGGCCGCGGCATCCAGAGCGTCGGCATGGACGACGTCCGCACCGCGTCCGGCGTCTCGCTCAAGCGGCTCTATCAGCTGTTCCCCGCCAAGGAGGTGCTGGTCGAGGCGTATCTGGAGCGGCGTGACGTCCGGTGGCGCCGGCGTCTCGCCGCGCATGTCGAGGGGCACGAGGGGCCGGCCGAGCGCGTTCTCGCGGTCTTCGACTGGCTGGGGCGGTGGTTCGGCGAGCCCGGGTTCCGAGGCTGCGCGTGGATCAACTCGTACGGGGAGCTGGGGGCCGCCTCACCGCGCGTGGCCGCCCAAGTCCGTGCGCACAAGCAGGCGTTCAAGGACTATCTGGTGGCGCTGGTGGCCGCGGCGGGACTGCCCGACGCTGTCGGCGAGCAGGTGCACGTGCTCGCCGAGGGTGCCATGGTCACCGCGGGCATCGAGCAGGACACGGCACCTGCCGCGTGCGCCCGGGAGGCCGCCCGGGTGCTGATGGACGCCTGCCGTTGAGGCCTGTCGGCGGAGGCATGCGGCTCGCGCCGAAGGCGGTGTGCGACAGCCGAACCGGCCCGGTCCGTAGCGGGCCGGGCCGGTTCGGTCGGGGTCAGGCGGGAGTGATGTTCTCCGCCTGGGGGCCCTTCTGGCCCTGGGTGATGTCGAAGGTCACCGCCTGGCCTTCCTGGAGCTCACGGAACCCGGTCGCGTTGATGTTGGAGTAGTGCGCGAAGACGTCCGGCCCGCCGCCGTCCTGCGCGATGAAGCCGAAGCCCTTTTCGGCGTTGAACCACTTGACGGTTCCGCTGGCCATGCTGATGCCCTCCAGTTGAGATCGGGATCCGCACCGCGCGGGCCCCGGAGGTGATCGCCCGGGCTCACCGTCACAGCAAAGCGCCCGCGCCGGAGCGCGGGCAGGTACGGCGAACCACGACATCTGACGAAGACGCTACACGGCGAATCCGGCCCCCACCAGAGAGCAAGGAGAAGATCCGGAGAGAAATTCGCGCCTCCGTTCGGGCTCAGGTGCGGGCGGGGGCGGGCCGCGCGTCGCCACCGGGCGCGGGCGGCTCGAAGGCGCGGGCCACGGCGAGGCTGTCCTCGTACACGTGGTGCCGGGTGACGAGACCGTTCTCGACGGTGAGGTGCAGGGCGAACCGGGCCCGGTAGTCCCGTCCGGTGACCGCGGCCGTCTGCCGGATCTCGCCCAGCACGACCGCCTCGTCCCCGTCGACGAGGACACGCTCGACCTCGGTCGCCGCCCGGCCGGGCACATGATGTGCGCCCAGTTCACGGTAGTGCGCGGCGGCGTCGGCCCGCGTGGACCGGTGGCGGATCCAGGGGGTCGCGGCCCGCCCGTGCTCGTCCTCGGGCCAGCTGAGCTTCCAGTCGCCCGTCTCCGCGTACAGCGCGGCGATCCGCTCGGGGTCGCCCTCGCCGATCCGGCGCAGCAGTTCCTCGATCACGGCACGCGTGGCGGGGGTCCGTTCGGTGGCTGCGGACATGAGCTCGCTCCCTCTTCTGTACGGTGGGCCGGCCCGCGGCTTGCGTCCCTCGGTGCGCGGCCCTGATGTTCTGACGACGCGTCCACCGTGCCCGACGCCGACGGCATGGTCGATTACCCGTCGGGTAAGGGCGTGGGTGACTTGCGTGCGACCCGGGTTGAATCTTGACTGGACGACGCCAGTACGACGCGACGATGGGACGGCAGACATGCCTCTTCAGGGCGAGTACGAACCCAGCCCCACGCAATGGGTGCGCGACCAGGTGGAGTTGTACGAGAGCTCCGGCGGGACCCGGGGGACGACCCTGGGCGACACGGGCCTCCCGGTCATCATCCTCACGACCAAAGGCGCCAGGAGCGGCAAGATCCGCAAGACCCCGCTGATGCGGGTGGAGCACGACGGCAGCTACGCGGCCGTCGCCTCGCTGGGCGGCGCGCCCAAGCACCCGGTCTGGTACCACAACGTGAAGTCCGACCCGCATGTCTCGCTCCAGGACGGGCCGGCCCACCATGATCTGACCGCCCGTGAGGTCACCGGCGAGGAGAAGGCCCTCTGGTGGGAGCGGGCGGTCGCCGCGTACCCGGCGTACGCCGAATACCAGGAGAAGACCGACCGCGAGATCCCCGTCTTCGTGCTGGAGCCGACGGACTGAGCCCACCCGACGGACTGAGCCCACCCGGCTCCCGGCCCCCGGCTCCCGGCCCCCGGCTCCCGGCTCCCGGGCACCCGTAGCCCGGTGAACCGGTCCGCGTGGCCTCGCGGGCCCCGGGCACGCCGACGTCAGACCCCGCCGCGCTCCCCCGTGGCGGCGGGGCTCTCCGCCGCCGCCTTCCGTGCGGCACGCGCGTCCGTCACGTCGAGGAATATCTGGTCGGCCGCCGGCACCAGGTGGGCGACGGACCGCTTGATGCGGACGGCGACGTCCTCCACCTCCTCGCTGTCGAGCCCGGGGACCAGGTCGACGCGGGCGGCCACCAGCGTGGAGTCGAGACCCATCTTCATGGTGAGCAGCGCCTCCACGCTGTCGATCTCGGGCTGCGCCGCCAGCACGGCGCGGATCCGGTCGCTCAGCTCCTCGTCGGCCGCCTCTCCGACGAGCTGGGCGCGGGCGTCGCGGCCCAGCCAGAAGGCGACGCAGACGAGCAGCGCGCCGATGGCCAGCGAGGCCGCAGCCTCCCACACGACCTGGCCGGTGACCATGTGCAGCGCCATGCCGATGATCGCGAGCGCCACGCCGAGCACCGCGGTGCCGTCCTCGGCGACGACGGTGCGCAGCGCGGGGTCGCGCAGTTTGCCGCCCTGCTTGCGCACCTGGTGCAGCGCCCGCACCAGGGAGGCACCCTCCGCCACCAGGGCCACCCCGAGGACCACGAGGCCCGTCACATAGCCGGAGAACGACTCCTCGGCACCGCTCCTGAGTGCCTCGACGCCCTGGAAGACGGAGAAGCAGCCGCCCATCACGAAGATCCCGACGGCCGCGAGCAGGGACCAGAAGAACCGCTCCTTGCCGTAGCCGAAGGGATGGCGCCGGTCGGCGGGACGGCGGCTGCGGCGCAGGGCCGCCAGGAGGAAGACCTCGTTCAGACTGTCGGCCACCGAGTGCGCCGCCTCGGAGAGGAGCGCGGGCGAACCGGACACCAGACCGCCCACCGCCTTTGCGACGGCGATCAGGAGGTTGGCGCCCAGCGCCACCAGGACGGTGACGCGTGTCCTGCGGTCGGAACTGTTCGGCTGCTGCGTCGAGTCGTTGGTCACAGGCCCCGGATGCCCGAGCCGGGCACGCTCACACGGTGACGTCGGCGGAAATCGGGGAACTCCTCCCCATCCTCGCCATGCGCCGCATGCGGCGCATGGAAGAAGGATGACCCGGGCGGCGTAAGCGTGTTCGCGCGCTTCCCGTCGGAAATCGTGCCGCTGGGCCCGGATCGGTCCGGCCGGCTGACACCGCGTCACCGGGCGGAACTCGGCGTCCGCCCGTACGGCGACGGGACGCGGCCCGGCCCGGTGCGCGAGAGTGGGAGACACCGGCACAGGGGCGGCCCTGATCCACGGAGAGAAGTGTCACCCGACCCCGGCCTGCGTATTCGCCGCCGATAGGGACACACGCCAAGTGTCCGGCGACACCCCGGAGGCCGGCCGAGAGGCAACAAGGAGATCCACATGTCGAAGAAGACGAAGAAGAAGTCGCTCCCCCTCGCGTACAAGCCCGTCGGCTTCGTGCTCGGCTGGGCGGGCGGCACGCTGGCGGGAATGGCGTTCCAGGCCACCTGGAAGGCCATCCGTCACGAGGACAACGCACCGGACGCGCTGGACAAGGACCGCGGCTGGGGCGAGGTGCTGATCGCGGCGGCCGTCCAGGGCGCCATCTTCGCCGTCGTCCGCAGCGCGGTGGACCGTACGGGCGCGAAGGCCATCGAGCGCTCGACGGGCGTCTGGCCGACCAGCGACAAGACCGGCCGGGACTGAGCCCCGGCGGCGCACGGGCACGGAACGTGCCGGTGCCGCCCGGCGGCGGTCCGAGGACAGCCGCCGGGTCTCAGCCCTGTTTGGGGGCCGTGGCGGGGATGAGCCGCAGGGTGAAGGAGTGCCCGGCCGGGTCGGCGTAGCCGCGCTCCTCGTAGGGTCCGGACGCGTCCTTGGTCTCCAGCGGGCGGCCGCCGAGGCCCACGACCCGGCGCTCGGCGTCGTCGAGGTCGTTCACGTGGAAGTCCAGGTGCGCCTGGAGCGAGTTCTCGGGGCGCGGCCAGCTCGGCGGCGTCGCCATCACATCGCGGCGGAACGCCATCCGCAGGCCGTCGGCGGACCTGATCTCGACCCGGTTGGCGGTCGCGTCCGTCTCCTCGGCGTCCAGCAGCTCCTTGTAGAAGGCGGCCAGCTTCTCGGGCTCGGAGCAGTCCAGCACCACGACGCCTGTCACTTCCAGTCCCATGATTCCTCCGTGCGGTCCGGGGCGCGGGTGACGGCGTCACTCGCTGCCCTGCGCTGCCCGGGTACCCGCCGCCCCGGGAGATCAGTCGGGTGCCGGCCCTCCGCGTCACCCGCCTTGCCACCCAATCGAATTGACGCGACGTCCGATCCCGACGGGCCGGGACGCGCCCGCGCCGTCGCCGGGGTGCTGCGCGAGCTGCGTGCGGCCATGGGTCCCGCGGTGGGTCTTCAGGCTCGGACCACACTTCATGGACAGCCGTCCAGGTATATTGGACACTTGTCCATGAAGAGTGTCGTCGCGGGAAGTCGGTGGACATGCAAACAATCGCGAATGTGCTGGTCGGGCTGGTGGCCTCGCTGCACGTGTACATCCTGGTCCTGGAGATGTTCCTGTGGGAGCGGAAGCCGGGCCGGGGACTGCACGGCTTCGATCCCGAGCTGGCCAGGGCGACGGCCCCGCTGGCCGCGAACCAGGGCCTCTACAACGGCTTTCTGGCCGCCGGTCTGCTGTGGGGCCTGATCGCGGCGGATCCCACCGGGTTCCGCGTCCAGGTGTTCTTCCTCGGGTGCGTCGTGGTCGCGGGGGTGTACGGCGCGGCCACCGCGAACCGCCGCATCCTGGTCGCCCAGGCGCTGCCGGGCGCCCTCGCGCTGGCCGCCGTGCTGGCCGCCCGTTGACGCCGCAGGACGACCGGAGCCGGGACGGGGCGCGGGACCCGCGTGCCGCGCGCACCAGGGCCCGGCTGCGCGCGGCGCTGCTCGACGAGTGCGCCCGCCGCCCGCTGGAGGAGGTCGGGGTCGCCGCGCTGGTCCGGACGGCCGGGGTCGGCCGGGCCACGTTCTATGTGCACTACGCCGACCTGGAGGCACTGGCGGTCGACGCCTGCGCCGAGGTCGTACGGGACGCGGTGGACGCGCTGCACGCGTGGCGCGGCCGCCCCGATCCGGTGTCGGCGCCGCCCGCCCTGCTCGCCTTCTTCGCCGGGATCGCCCCACACGCGGCCCTGTACCGCGCGCTGTTGAGCCCGGGTGGCGGCGGGCCGCTCGGCCGGGTGCTCCACCGCGACCTGCGCGCCCGCAGTCTCACCGAGCGGGAACTCGCCGGTGCGGCGGACGCCCCGCTGGTCGCCTCCGCGGTGGCCGCCACCTTCGCCGGAGTCCTCGGCGACTGGCTGCACGGCCTGATCGAGGCCACGCCGGACGGGATCGCCCACCAGGTCTGGCAACTGCTCGTCGCCCTGCACCGGAGCCGCTGAGACCGGAACCGTCCCGACGCCCGTAGGCCCTAACGCACTGCCTGGAACGTACGCCGGTAGGCCTGGGGGGAGACGCCGATCGCGGCGTGCAGGTGCTGGCGCAGGGAGGCGCCCGTCGCGAAGCCGACCTCGCCGGCGATCTGGTCCACCGGCAGGTCGCTGGCCTCCAGCAGGTGGCGGGCGCGCGCCACGCGCTGCTGGGTGAGCCAGCGGCCGGGGCTCATACCCACCTCGTCGCCGAAGCGGCGGGCGAAGGTGCGCAGGCTCATCCGGGCGTGCTCCGCGAGGTCGGCGAGCGTCAGGGGGTCACCGAGGCGTTCGAGGGCCCACTGGCGGGTGGCCGCCGTACCGGCGGCGGAGGGCGCGGGGACCGGCTGTTCGATGTACTGCGCCTGGCCGCCGTCCCGCCAGGGCGGCACGACACAGCGGCGTGCCACCTTGTTGGCCAGTTCGCTGCCGTGGTCCTTGCGGATCAGATGCAGGCAGACGTCGACACCGGACGCGGCGCCGGCCGAGGTGAGCACGGTGCCGTCGTCGACGAAGAGCACGTCGGGGTCGAGGTCCACCGCCGGGAACATGGCGCGGAAC
The DNA here is from genome assembly GCF_042871785.1 of Streptomyces sp. NPDC005551. Lineage (NCBI taxonomy): Bacteria > Bacillati > Actinomycetota > Actinomycetes > Kitasatosporales > Streptomycetaceae > Streptomyces > Streptomyces sp. NPDC005551. The sequence goes on from NZ_JBIAJE010000005.1 coordinate 84,909, forward strand.
TCGTCGGCGAGCTGCCAGTGCGTGGTGGCCCGGCGCCCGTCGAGCAGACCGGCCGCCGCCAGCACGAAGGCACCGGTGCAGATCGAGACGATACGGGCGCCGGGCCGGATGTGCGCGAGCACGGCCGTCAGCTCGTCGGACAGCCGCGAAATGACGTACGACGGGGTGATGGGCGGGATCACCACGGTGTCCGCGGTGGCGAGCACCTGGGGGCCGTGCTCGACGGTGACCGAGAAATCGGCGTTCGTGCGGACCGGACGGCCGTCGACGCTGCAGGTCAGCACCTCGTACCGGCCGTCCGCCGCACCGAAGATCCGGCTGGGGATGCCGAGCTCGAAGGGGTAGACCCCCTCGAGGGCGAGCACCACGACGCGCTCCACGGATTGCATGGCAGGATTCTATCGGACAGTGACCATTTTGCCATTTCCCTGGCGCGCGGTCCCCGGCAGGCTGGACCCCATGAGCACTGAGAACACGATGCGCGCCATTCGTCAGACCGTCCTCGGCGGCCCCGAGGTACTGGAGGAGGCAGAGGTGGAGCGGCCCGCCCCGGGGCCGAGCGAGGTGCTGGTGCGGGTGCGCGCGGCGGGAGTGAACCCGACCGACTGGAAGCACCGTCAGAACGGCGGATTCCTCAAGGAGCCGCCGTTCGTCCTCGGCTGGGACGTCTCCGGTGTCGTCGAGGCCGTCGGCCTCGGGGTCACCCTCTTCGAACCCGGGGACGAGGTCTTCGGAATGCTGCCCTATCCGTTCGGCGTCGGCTCGCACGCCGAGTACGTCACGACCCCGGCCCGCTCCCTGGCCCGTAAGCCGGCGTCCGTCGACCACGAGCAGGCCGGCGCGCTCCCGCTCGCGGCGCTGACCGCCTGGCAGGCCCTCGTCGACACCGCCGACGTGCGGCCGGGACAGCGCGTGCTGATCCACGCCGCCGCCGGCGGGGTGGGTCACCTGGCGGTGCAGATCGCCAAGGCACGCGGCGCGTACGTGATCGGGACGGCCAGCGCGGGCAAGCACGACTTCCTGCGCGAGCTGGGGGTCGACGAGCCGGTCGACTACCGGGAGACCGACTTCGCCGAGACCGTCCGGGACGTCGACGTCGTACTGGACACCATCGGTGGTGACTACCGGTTCCGCTCGCTGCGCGTGCTGCGCCCGGGCGGTCTCCTCGTCACGATCCTGCCGAGCGGCGCGACGGACTTCATCGAGGAGGCCGGCAGGCTGGGTGTCCGGGCGGTGGAGATGCTCGTCGAGGCCGACCACGCGGGGATGAACGCGATCGCCGGACTGGTCGAGTCGGGCGAACTGCGCGCGACCATCGCCGGTTCCTTCCCGCTGGCCGAGGCCGCCGAGGCACACGCCCTCGGCGACACGGGCCGCACGACGGGGAAGCTGGTGCTGACGCTCCCGTAACGCGAGAAGAGCCGCTGCGGCCCGGTCCGGACGAGGGCCGGGCCGCACCCGTCCCGCCCCCCGCGCCTCGTTCAGCCCCGCTCCCCCCGGCGGCTCGCACGACCCGTCCAGGACTCGCCGATCAATTCCAAGACATATGTCAATCGAACATGCTGGAATTCACTCTCACGGGGGTAACTTGCAAAGCAAGGAACGGTTTTGCAACCACGGGTGCCCGGATGACGTGTCCAAAAGAAGTCGTCACCCCGGCCCCCGGTGACTCCGGGCCCCGCGACCAGCAGCGGGGCCAGCAGCCGGTTGGAGGCGATGTCTCGTGCGGCACGAACCTGCACCCCTCACCCGGCAGCTGCGGATACACCGGTACCGGGGGTACACCGTGCTGGAGCTGCACGGAGAGATCGACATCAGCGCGGCGCTCGACATCATCCCGGTCCTGGACGCCGAGACCGGTCGGCCGGCCCCGCGGATCGTGATCGACCTGCGGCCCGTCGAGTTCTTCGACTGCTCGGGGCTGCGTCTGCTCTACCGCGCCCGGCACCGCGTCGCCTCCCGCGGCGGCGAACTGCACCTCGTCTGCACCCACCCGCTGACGCTGCGGATCATCCGCGTCACCGGCCTCGCCCGCGTGCTGCCGCCGGCGGCCTCCCCGGACGAGGCGATCGGCGGTGCCGCGGCGGCGTCCCGCTCCAGACCGCTTCCGGGTCTGCCCGAGCACCCCCTTCCCACGTATCCGGACTGATCCCCGGGCCTCCCCGGGGGGCCACGCGGGCCGGTCAGGCGGTCTCGGGGGCGTCGAACAGGGCACTGACCGACTCACCGTTGTGGATCCGGCGGACCGCCTCGGCCAGTGCCGGGGCGATGGACAGGACCCGCAGCTTGTCGGTGCGTTCCCCCGCCGCGATCGGCACGGTGTTCGTGCACACGATCTCCAGGACGTCGGGCTGTTCGCTCAGCCGCTTGAGGGCACCGGCGGCAAAGAGGCCGTGCGTGCAGGCGACGCGGATGGAACGCGGTCCCAGCTCCCGCAGCCGCCCCAGAAGTTCCAGCACCGTGCTGCCCTTGGCGATCTCATCGTCCAGGACGATGACGTCCCGCCCGGCCACGTCACCGATCACGGAACTGATGCTCACCCGGTCGTCCGCGAACCGCTGCTTGGCGCCGGCGGCCACCTGGGCCCCGAGCATCCGCGCGAACGCGGCGGCCTCCTTGGCGTTGCCGAGGTCCGGCGACACCACCGTCGTGCGCGACAGGTCGTAGCCCTGGAAGTGCGTGGCCAGCTCACGCAGGGCGTGCAGGTGATCGACCGGCACGGAGAAGAAGCCGTGGACCTGCGGGGAATGGAGCGTCATCGCGAGGACGCGGCTCGCCCCGGCCGCCACCATCAGGTCGGCCACCAGCCGCCCGCCGATCGAGATGCGCGGCGCGTCCTTCTTGTCCGAGCGGGCGTAGGCGTAGTGCGGCATGACCACCGTGATGCGCCCCGCCGACGCACCGCGCGCCGCGTCGCACATCAGCAGCAGCTCGACCAGGTGCTCCTGCACCGGCGCCACCAGCGGCTGCACCAGGAACACGTCCCGCTCACGGCAGTTGGCCTGGAGCTGCACCTCGAGGCAGTCGTTGGCGAAGCGGCTGACCCGGGCGGGGCTGAGGGGTACGCCCAGATGCGCGCAGACCTCGGCCGCCAGCTCGGGATGGGCACTGCCGCTGAAAACGGCGATGTCACGCACGATCCGCTCCTCCAAGATCAGATCCGGACTGCGCGGCACATGCTACGGGCAGGCCGGCGCGCGCCGACGACCGCCTCTCCCCCGACGGGGGCGGCCGGCTGCCTGACGGCGCCGGCACGCCCACCTGCGGGGCGGCCGGGATCAGGCTCCCGACACGGCAGCCTGCGCGAGAACGCGGGCCGTCTGCTGTCCGGCCCGGACCGCGTGCGCGCAGCGGGAGCGACGGCAGCGGCCGAGGCCGGGATCGAACTCGGTCATGACCGCTCCGGCGTGATCGGTGTCCGGTTCCGTGAGACTGGCGGGCCGCCCCCTGTCGCGCAGTGCCTCCAGCAGCTCACGCGAGTGGAGAGCGGGAACGGCCGTGTCCCCGGTGCCGTGGACCAGGTGGACGGGCGTCGGGGAGGCCGACGGCTCCAACAGGTCGTCCATGGGCACGGTTCCCGTACTGCGGGCCGGGACGTCGTAGCGTCCCGCGACACCGACGACCGCGGAGGGGCGCCAGCCGTCGTACCGGGACGACAGCGCGAGACCCACGGCCGCCCCCGCTCCCGCGGACCAGCCGGCCACCACCGAGCGGTCCGTGGCGCCGTCGAAGCGGGCGGCCCGGCTCCGCATGTAGTCGAGCGAGGCGAGCAGGTCAGCGCGTCCGCGGTCGGCGGCCGTGGGATCCCAGTCGGGGACGAACACCAGCAGTCCGTTGCCCGCCGCCTCCTCGGCCAGGGGAGCCAGCATGTCCTTCTCGTCGGCTCCGCTGCCGTGCCAGAGCAGGGCGACGGACACCGGTCCTGCGAGGTGGGGCCGGTAGACGTCGAGGTGCCGCCGGCGGCCGTCCGCCGAGGTGGTGTAGAGCAGGTCGCGGGTGACGGTGATGGACATGTGCGCTGGGAAGACCTTCCGCGGGTTCTGCCCGCCGGGTGGGGCGGCCGGGATCTTTGTCTACCAGCCCCGCCCGGGCGCCGGGCGGGCGGGGCGGGGCCGGCCCGAGGATTCGGCCAACCCGGCGTTGTGGCGGCGGGTTTGGGGGGCACACGGCGTAGAGAAAGGAGGGCTGTCGACATGACGACGTCCACCAAGCAGAAGCCCGCCTCGACGTCCGAGGTCCGGGGCAGGAGGCAGTTGCCCGGCTGGATCAAGGCTCTCGTCGCCTCGGTCCTGGTGATCGCGGTGCTGTTCGCCGGCCTGGCACTCAGCGCGCTCACCGGACTGCGGGACATGTTCGGCGAGGAGACGCACGACCGGACGGGACCCGCGCTCCTGAAGTCCATCCAGAACATGAGCAGGTACGAGGCCGCCTCGGGCAACTTCCAGGTGGTCGTGGACCTGGAGAAGGACGCCAAGCTCCTGCCGGACGCCGTCCGCGGCACCCGCACCCTGTACGTGGGCGCCGGCACCGTGGACGCCTACGTCGACCTCGGCCGCCTGGCCGAGAAGGACGTGTCCGTCAACGACGACCGCACGTCGGCCACCATCCGGCTGCCGCACGCCGCGCTCGGCAAGCCTTCGCTCGACGCCGACCACTCCTACGCCGTCTCCAAGCAGCGCGGCCTCCTGGACCGGCTCGGCGACTTCTTCTCCGACAACCCCAACAGCGAGCGCGCCGTGCAGAAGCTCGCGGTCAAGCACATCGGCGAGGCCGCGGACGACAGTGAACTCGCCGCACGCGCCGAGGAGAACACCACGAGCATGCTCAAGGGCCTGCTGGGCTCGCTCGGCTTCAAGGAGGTGAAGGTCACCTACGGCGCCGCCTGATCACACCGTGCGCACGCCCCCGCGGGACGGCCGCCTCTCCACCTGGCGGCGCCCCGGGAACGGGCGGAGCATGGAGGTGAGGGGTTCGGTCGACGTGGGCGCCGGCCCGAGGACGCCGCGGAGGAGACGAGCACCGGCCCCGGCAGGTGTCGGGCACGGCCCGACCGAAGGGAGCCGTCATGCTTGAGGTCAAAACGGTCGACAAGCCGGACGAGCGGCGCGATTTCCCGCGAGGCCACCTGGAGGCGGTCCACCTCACCGGGCTGGACTTCGCCGTCGGGACCTTCGAGCCCGGGTGGCGCTGGTCCGAGTCCGTGGGACCGATCGCGGGCACGGAAAGCTGCCTGATCCACCACAACGGGTTCGTCGTCCAGGGCCGGATGCGCCTGCTCATGGACGACGGCGCGGAGAGCGAGGTCGGCCCCGGCGACGTCTTCGTCTGCCCGCCGGGACACGACGCCTGGGTGGTGGGGGACGAACAGGTGATCCTGTACGACTTCGCCGGCGGCATGGCTCAGGACTACGCGAAGGCGCGGAACGCCTGAACCCGGTCGACCGGGACAGTTCCGGTCCGCGGGGGGGGGGGGGGGGGGGGGGGGGGGGGGGGGGGGGGGGCGGCCCGGGCCGGCGGGGGGGGGGGGGGGGGGGGGGGGGTTTATAAAAAAAAAAAACACCAACACCGCGGGGGGGGGGGGGACCGGGGGGGCCCCG
>NZ_JBIAJE010000005.1:90515-596383 GCF_042871785.1 Streptomyces sp. NPDC005551
CTCAACCGTGGCCCCGCGGGGGGGGGGGGCCGGGCGGCCGGGCGGGGGGGGGGGGGGGGGGGGGGGTCGCCCCCCCCCCCCCCCCCCCCCCGCCCCGTTTCCGTGCTGTTTCACCGAAAGACCCGGGCCGCGGCCCGCGTGGATCCGGTGAGGCGGGGGAAAGCGGGCAGACGGCGAGGGAGGGAGTCGCGGTCCGTGCGTTCACGGACTGACGGCACTCCGGACGAATCCGCGCCCGCGGCTGTCGCCGACCGGGCATCCGCCGCCGCATCGCGGGTAATCGCGGTAATCCACAGCGCAGTTGTCACCAGGAGGCTGGAATGGTCCGTACGGCGTTGGGCTTGCGGGGTTTGCGCAGCACGCGTGCCGCGAAATCCGAGCGGCGGCCGCCGGAACCACCGCGGGAGGCAGCACCCCGGGAGCGGCGCGGACTCCCCTTCCTGGTACGCGTGCTGGTCACCCTGCTGGCGTTCGCGGCCATGGTGGCGTTCGCGGCCGTACTGGCGAAGCTGACGCTGCAGCCGTCCCCGGCCTCGGAGGCGATGACCCACAACAACCTGCATCCGGGCCGCTCCCTGCGCACGTACCTCAACCAGCCTGCGCTGTACGACGCCGTGAAGCAGGTCGGCGGAAACATTCTGCTGGGCGTGCCCTTCGGTGTGCTGCTGCCCATGCTGGCGCCCAAGACCCGGGGACTGCTGCGGGTGGTGCTGCTGACCGCCGTGGCGATGCTGCTGGTCGAGGTGGTGCAGGGGGCGTTCCTCACCGGCCGCGCCTTCGACATCGACGACGTCATCCTCAACACGACCGGGGCGCTCATCGGTTACCTGCTGCTGGGCCGGCGGCTCGGCCGGGCGGTGCACCCCCGCCGCCCCCGCCGCGACCGCGACTGACCGAAGCCGTGGGGAAGATGGTCCGGACCAAAGTCTTGACACCCCCTTACCTCACTTCTTAAATCAAGGGGCGAAGCATGCACCCCCCACCTCGCACCCCCCGCCTCGATCGGCGTGCCCGCCCGCACGGGCCGCCGTAAAGAAGGGAGAGTCATGGACTCCCCGCGCCTGCTCCGCCGATGTCTTCTCGCCGCTCTGGCCGCCGTGTTCGCCGCTTCCGCCGCCGTCGTTCCCGCGCACGCGGGTCCCCGGGCGGCGGCAGCGGCCGTGACGTTCTCGGACACCTTCGACGGTCCCGCCGGATCGGCCGTCAACTCCTCGAAGTGGCAGATCGAGACCGGCGACAACGTCAACAACCACGAACGGCAGTACTACACGCCGGGCAGCAACAACGCCGCCCTGGACGGCCAGGGCCATCTGGTGATCACCGCCCGCAAGGAGAACCCGGGCAACTACCAGTGCTGGTACGGGCGTTGCGAGTACACCTCGGCGAGGCTGAACACGTCCGGCAAGTTCACCAGCACCTACGGCCACGTCGAGGCGCGGATGAAGATCCCGCGCGGGCAGGGCATGTGGCCCGCGTTCTGGATGCTGGGCAGCGACATCGGGCAGGTCGGCTGGCCCAACTCGGGCGAGATCGACGTCATGGAGAACGTCGGCTTCGAGCCCTCCACCGTCCACGGCACCCTCCACGGCCCCGGCTACTCCGGATCGGGCGGCATCGGCGCCGGCTACACCCTGCCCGGCGGCCAGGTCTTCGCGGACGCCTTCCACACCTTCGCGGTGGACTGGGCACCCGACTCGATCACCTGGTCGGTCGACGGGACGGTCTACCAGCGCCGCACGCCCGCCGACCTGGGCGGCAAGACCTGGGTCTTCAACAAGCCGTTCTTCCTGATCCTGAACCTGGCGGTCGGCGGCTACTGGCCCGGTGACCCGGACGGCTCCACGTCCTTCCCGCAGCAGCTCGTGGTGGACGAGGTGAAGGTGACGACCAGCGACTCGGGCGGCACCGCGGGCCCGATCAGGGGGCTCGCCGGCAAGTGCGTGGACGTGGCGGGGGCCAGTGCCGCCAACGGCACCCCCGTACAGCTCTACGACTGCAACGGCACCGCCGCCCAGAAGTGGACGGTGTCCCCGGACGGCACGATCCGCGCCCTGGGCAAGTGCCTGGACGTCACCGGCAACGGCACGGCGAACGGTTCGACCGTCCAGCTGTGGGACTGCGCCGGGAGCCCGAACCAGAAGTGGGTGGTCACCTCGGCCCGCGACATCGTGAATCCCCAGGCCGACAAGTGCCTGGACGTGACCGGCAACAGCTCGGCCAACGGCACACGGCTGCAGATCTGGACGTGCTCCGGCGGCGCCAACCAGAAGTGGACGGTGGGTTAGACCGCCCGGACGGGCGGCGCAGGGTCCGGCGGGGGTCGCCCCGGCCGGGCCCTCTCCCTTTCCCCGGGGCCCCGGCTCCTCGGGGCCCCGCCTTCTCACGGTCCCGGATTTTCGCGGTCCCGGATTCTCGCGGTCCCCGCCTCTCAGGGAAGCGCCGTTCAGGCCCTAGTGGGGATGCCAGGTGAGCTTGTCGCCGCCGACCCAGCGGACGACGTCCGGGTCGTCGAGGTCGTGGACCGTGATGCCGTAGGCCGCGGCGGCCACCAGGACGTCGGTCAAGGCCCTGGCCTCGCCGACCACCTCGCCGTCGATCTCGACGATGCGGAACGGCGGCCTGCCCGGCTGCACCCCGAGCACCATGATCCGCGGGGTGGAGATGTAGGGGCTCGCGCTTTCGGTCATGTCTAGAGCGTAGATCGGTTCTCCCGGGTCGGTGGTGGGCCCGGGAGGCGGCCGTCGCCACGCCGGCCCGGTGTGGAGCCGGAGGGGTGAGGAGCCCGTGTTCGCCCAGCCGGGTGAGCCCGTGCCGTCGCACGTGGCCGCGGCTGCCGGCAGGACGCCCTGCCGCGGCGCCCGCCCCTCGGCCGGTGCACGGGCGGAGCCACCGTTTCGCCGGGTCCGCCGTGCGGGCCGGCGGCGCCTGGGCAAGGCTGGAGGCAGGAGGTGTCGATGGACCCCGTCGAGGCGCTGGACCGGATCGCGTTCCTGCTGGAGCGGGCCCAGGCCCCCACGTACCGCGTCCGCGCGTTCCGTACCGCGGCCGAGGTGCTGGGCGCGCTGCCCGAGGACGAGCTCAGGGAACGGGCGGCGGCGGGGACCCTGGAGTCCCTGAAAGGGGTCGGCCCCAAGACCGCGCAGGTGGCGCGCGAGGCACTCGCCGGTGAGGTGCCCGGCTACCTGGAGAAGCTGGAGGGCGAGGCCGGCGCGCCGCTCGCCGAGGGCGGCGAGGAGCTGCGGGCCCTGCTGCGCGGCGACTGCCATCTGCACTCCGACTGGTCGGACGGCGGCAGCCCGATCGAGGAGATGGGCCGGGCCGCGGCACGGCTCGGGCACGAGTGGGCGGTCCTGACGGACCACTCCCCCCGGCTCACCGTGGCACGCGGGCTGTCCCCGGAGCGGCTGCGCGAACAGCTGGACGTGGTGGCGGAACTCAACCGGCGATGGGCGCCGTTCCGACTGCTCACCGGCATCGAGTGCGACATCCTCGACGACGGTTCGCTCGACCAGGAACCGGAACTGCTGGAGCGGCTCGACGTGGTGGTCGTCTCCGTGCACTCCAAGCTGCGCATGGACGCCCGCCCGATGACACGCCGCATGGTGGCCGCCGTTCGCAATCCGCACTCGGACGTCCTCGGGCACTGCACGGGCCGCCTGGTCACCGGGCGGGGGCGGCCGGAGTCCGAGTTCGACGCGGACGAGGTCTTCGCCGCCTGCGCCGAGGCGGGGACGGCCGTGGAGATCAACAGCCGTCCCGAGCGGCTCGACCCGCCGCGGCGGCTGCTGCGCAGGGCGGTGGAGGCGGGCGTGCTGTTCTCCGTCGACACCGACGCACACGCGCCGGGCCAGCTGGACTGGCAGATCCACGGCTGCGCGCGGGCCGAGGAGTGCGGGGTGCCCGCCGAACGCGTGATCACCACCTGGACGGCGGACGAGCTGCTGTCCTGGACCCGGAACAGGACGGCACCGCGACGCGTGGCAGGCCCGTGACGTGGTACCCGTGCGACGTGAGAGGAGATCACATCTGATGGAACGGGCAGCCGTGTTCGACGTCGACGGCACTCTCGTCGACACCAACCACCTTCATGTGGCGACCTGGTGGGAGGCCTTCCGACAGGCCGGGCACCGGGTGCCGATGCACGACATCCACCGGGCGATCGGGCTCGGCTCCGACGACCTGGTCCCCCACCTGCTCGGCGAGGACCGCGACCCGGACGAGGACGAGGCGCTGAGCCAGGCGCACAAGACCCTTTACGGGACCTACTTCGACCGCCTTCCCCCGATGCGGGACGCCGGGCGGCTGCTGCGGCGACTGACCGACGACGGCTGGGCCGTGGTGCTGGCCACCTCGGCGGGCGGGGCCGAACTGGGTGCGCTGCGCCGGGCGATCGACGCCGACGACGCCATCAGGGCGACGGCCAGCGCCGACGACGTCGACCAGGGGAAACCGGCGGCGGAACCGGTCGAGCACGCCCTGGAGCTGGTCGGTGTGCCGCCCGAGCGTGCGGTGTTCGTCGGCGACACGGTGTGGGACATGCGCGCGGGCACCCGGGCCGGCGTGACCACCGTGGGCGTCCTGTCCGGCGGCATTCCGCGCGCCGACCTGGAGGAGGCGGGGGCCGGCTCGGTCTACCGGGACACCGCCCACCTGCTCGCCGAGCTGGCGGACAGCCCGCTGGCTCCGGACGCGTGAGCGGCGCGGCGCCGCCCGTGGACGGCGGCACGCGGGCCTGAGGCCCCGGCGGGCGGGGCCGAACGCTTCCCCCGGGCCGGTATCCGCCGGCCCGGGGAAGGCCGTGCGCGGCCGGTCGGGTCAGGACGCGGGGGCCGGTCGGGTCAGGACGCGGGGGCCGCCTTGCGGAGGTTCGTGATGCAGGTGCTGATGGCCGCCTGGAGCTCTTCCAGACGCTGGAGCATGTCGTCCTCGTAGATGTCGTCGATGCCCTCGACGTCGTCGAAGGTCAGCTCCTCGAAGACCTTCGTCGCCCGCTGGAGGCTGCTGTAGAACTTCGTACGGCGTTCCTGCACCCGCAGCTCGGGGTCGGCCTCGACGGTCTGGACGACGAGGCTCCTGACGGTGTCGTAGGCCTCGGTGGCCCACTGTCCGGCCTCTTCGTCCTCGTCCAGTTCGTCGATGAGGGACAGGTGCCGCTCTGCCTCCGCGCGCAGTGCGGCGGGGGCGTCGATCGTCTGCCCGGCCGGCGTCTTGACCTGCCCGTTCTCGACGATCTGGCGGACGTAGCCGATCCGGTCGGCGGCGCGGGTCTCGGTGGCGACGGCCTTCTTCAGGTCGTCGGTGCGCGCGATGTCCCGGGCCAGCTCGGTCTGCAGCGCCGGGTCCTCCTTCAGCCGGTCCAGGAGCGCCGACCGTGCGGCCTGGGCAGTGGAGGGGTCGGCGAGGATCGCGGCCCGCAGCGCGGTGGGGTTCTCGGCGACCTCCAGGGCCTTGGTCGGCCGGATGCCCTCGGCCTCCGCCGCCGCGGTGATGGCGGTCCCGCGCTCCGAGGCAGCGCTGGAGCGGGAGGCGTAGTACGTCAGCCAGGCGTCGGAGTCCGGCAGGTCGACGTCCTGCCCCGGGGCCAGCACCTCGAAGTGCGGGACGAGACCGTCGTCGGCCGCCCTGTCCCATGCCTTGTAGTAGCGCATGACCCGCTCCGCCGAGCATCCGGCCAGTCCGGCGAACTCGCGCGCGGAGATCTTGGGGGTCTCCCCCGCCGCCTGCCCGCCGGGGCGCACGCTGCGCGCCACCTTCAGCGCGAACGCCCAGCCGCCGGTCCGCGCGTAGACGCCGAACTCCCGCGCGTCCCGCGACACCCGCTCGTCCACCGGCCCGTCCGAGGCGGCCGGCTCGTCCACCGGCTCCTCCGGCCCGTCCACCGGGACCTCATGCCCGGACACGGCATCCCGCCCGGACACGGCATCCCGCCCGGACGGCGCTCCCGCGTCCCAGAAGTTCTCCTCGGCAGACGTCTCGTCGGTGGACGGAACGGCCGTTCCGGGCGCGGCGCTCGCTACGGACACAGGGGACTCCCCAGCTCGGTGCGGATGACAAGAGGCGGAGCGAGCAGCCTATATGAGCCCCTTCACTCGTCTTTGTTCACCTCCTGCTCCTCCCGGGCCCGTGACGCAGGTCACCGCGCACTCCCCCGGTCGGGGCTTTCCGCGTACCGGGGCCGCCGCGGGGAGAGCCGGCAGCCGTGTCCGCTTGACTTCGAGTGCTCTCCAATTCGTAGCGTTCCCGGCATGAGCACTGCACAGCACAAGATCGGCTCGGGCTTCGGCGCCCGCAGCACCGCCGACGACGTCCTGCACGGCACCGACCTCACCGGCAAGCTCGCGCTCGTGACGGGCGGCTACTCGGGGCTCGGCCTGGAGACGACACGTTCCCTCGTGAAGGCGGGCGCCCGCGTCGTCGTCCCCGCCCGGCGGGTGTCCGTCGCCCGGGAGGCCCTGGCCGGGCTCGACGGGGTCGAGGTGGACGAGCTGGACCTCGGCGACCTCGACAGCGTGCGCGGCTTCGCCGAGCGGTTCCTTGCCACGGGCCGGGGCCTCGACATCGTCATCGGCAGCGCCGCGGTCATGGCCTGTCCGGAGACGCGGGTGGGACCCGGCTGGGAGGCGCAGTTCGCGACCAACCATCTCGGCCACTACGCCCTCGTCAACCGGCTGTGGCCGGCCGTCGCGCCGGGCGGCGCCCGCGTGGTGTCCGTCTCCTCCGCGGGTCACCACTACTCGGGGATCCGCTGGGACGACGTGCACTGGCGGCACGGCTACGACAAGTGGGAGGCGTACGGCCAGGCGAAGACGGCGAACGCCCTGTTCGCCGTGCACCTCGACCGGCTCGGCCGGGACGCGGGCGTGCGGGCCTTCTCGCTCCATCCCGGCGGGATCCTCACGCCGCTCCAGCGGCACCTTCCCAGGGAGGAGATGGTCCAGCGCGGCTGGATCGACGAGGACGGCACCCCGCTGAACCCCGCGGGCTTCAAGACGCCCGAGCAGGGCGCGGCCACCCAGGTGTGGGCCGCGACCTCGCCGCGGCTGGCCGGGATGGGCGGGGTGTACTGCGAGGACTGCGACATCGCGGAGCCGGCTCCCGCGGACGGCACCAGGACCGGCGTGAGCGCCCACGCGAGCGACCCAGAGCAGGCCGCCCGCCTGTGGCGCCTGTCGGCGGAGCTGACCGGCGTCGACGCGTTCGCGTGAGCGCCGCCGCCCCACACCCGCCGGAGGTGAACTACCGCAGTCCGGTGGCGAGTTGACCGGCGGGGTGACGAGGAATCCGTGGCCGCCGTACGCGTGGACCACGAGCGTGCCCGTACGGCCGGTCCCGCGCCGTACTGAGGCCGGGACCGGCTACGCCCCCCGTTCCGCCCGTTCCCGCTGCGGCACGACCGTGTACCTGGGGTCCTGCGCCGAGGCGACGCCCGCCGCGAAGACGCCGAAACGGGTGCAGGCCGAACCGGCGAGGAGCGCGACACCGCTGACGGCGGCGGCGGCCCGGGAGCGGCCGCCCAGGAGGGCGCCGCCGAGCGCGCCGCCCGCGGTGAGGGCACGCGCGGCACGCAGCAGCGTGCCCGCCCGGCCCTCGCGATAGGTTTCCGCGACCATGCCGAGGCGGTGCTCCGCGGCCCGGGTCGCCGCCGTCTCGGCCAGCGCCGCCAGCACCGCGGCGCGGCGGGCGGGCGCGGTCTCCCGGGCCGGGGCGACCACGAGCGCCATGCCGGCGGCGGCAGCGGTCGCCGACGCGACGAAGAGGTACGGCAGTTCGCGGTGGGCGCCGTGCCAGGCGGGTACGGCCGTGTCCGCGGCGAGGACCGCGGTGTACGCGGCGACGGCCGGCCCGAGCAGGGCGGCGGCGCCGGTCGCGGCGGCCCCGGCCCGCGGCAGCCGTCCCGTCAGCGCGCAGGCCGCGGCGACGCCTGCGGCGGGTCCGTACGCGGACAGCAGCCAGGAGCCGACGCTCATCGGCGAGGTGGGCTTGAAGACCCGCAGCATGTTGACGAAGCGGTCCGGCCGCCCGAGGTCGTGGACGAGGGCTGCCCCCGAGAGCGAGACCGCGGCGAGCGAGGAGACCTTCAGCGCCGTCGCCGTGGCCGTCCGGCCGGTCAGCTGGGCGCCGGCCGCGAATACCGACCCCGCCCCGGCGAGCCCGCCGAGGAAGAAGTACCCGGCGATGTCCCGCGGCTCCCAGGACGGCGCCTTGATGACGGGCCGGCCGTAGTACGACTCGAACTCGGCCCGCGGGACCATCAGCTGCTCCCCGCGGCGGCCCCGCCGGCGTCGCCGTCCGGGTTCCTGCGGCCGCGCGCTCGCGGAGCTGGTCATCGGCGTCCCCTCCCGGTCACGGCGAACGACAGCGCGATCCCGCCCAGCAGGGACAGCGCCGCCGCCCCCGCGTGCTTCCACATGGCGGGCAGGTCCCGGGTGGTGACGACCGGGTCCGGGGGCAGCCCGTACACCTCGGGCCGGTCGAGCAGCAGGAAGAAGGCGCCGTCGCCACCCACCCCGTCCGCGGGGTCGTGGCCGTACAGCCGGGCGTCGGCGACGCCGGCCGCGTGCAGCTGGTCGACCCGGAGCGCGGCCCGCTCGCGCAGCTCGTCGAGGGGGCCGAACTGGATGGACTCGGTGGGGCACGCCTTCGCGCAGGCGGGTTCGCGGCCCGCGCCGAGCCGGTCGTAGCACATCGTGCACTTGAACGCCCGTCCGTCGTCCGGGCGTTGCTCGATGACGCCGTACGGGCACGCGGGGACGCAGTAGCCGCAGCCGTTGCAGACGTCCTCCTGGACGACGACCGTGCCGAACTCCGTGCGGAAGAGGGAGCCCGTGGGACACACGTCCAGGCACGCGGCGTGGGTGCAGTGCTTGCAGACGTCCGAGGACATCAGCCAGCGCATCCCCTCGCCGTCGGCCTGCGGGCCCGGCTCCCCCTGCGCCAACGGGAGTTCGGTCCTGCCGTCGGGCCCCGGCGGTTCGCAGGGTCCGGCGGAGCGGGGCTGCTCGATGAACGCCACGTGCCGCCAGGTGGACGCGCCGAGCGCCTGCGTGTTGTCGTACGACATTCCGGTGAGCGAGAGCCCGTCCTCGGGAATCGCGTTCCACTCCTTGCAGGCCACCTCGCAGGCCTTGCAGCCGATGCACACGGAGGTGTCGGTGAAGAAGCCGATCCGTTCCCCGCTCATGTCCGGGCCTCCGTTCCGGTGGTCTCGGTGATGCCCGCCCGACGGCGGTAGTCGGCGACCAGGCGCGGCAGTTCGGGCCCGCGTGGCCGGCGGCCCGGCCGGATGTCGGCGGTGAGCGCCTTGTCCTCCTGGATGTGGGCGTTGGGGTCGAGCGCGATCGCCACGAGTTCGTTGGCGGCGTCGCCGGTGACGACTCCGTTGGGTCCCCAGTGGAAGGGCAGGCCGATCTGGTGGACGGTGCGGCCCCGCACCGTCAGGGGACGGATCCGCGCGGTCACCATCACGCGCGCCTCGATGGCGTTGCGCGCGGTGACGACGGTGGCCCAGCCGCCGTGCTCGAGCCCGCGCTCGGCCGCGAGCTCCGGGGAGACCTCACAGAAGAACTCCGGTTGCAGCTCGGCCAGATACGGCGACCAGCGGCTCATGCCGCCCGCGGTGAAGTGTTCGGTGAGGCGGTGCGTGGTGACGATGTACGGGAAGACGTCCGCGCCCGGTTCGTCGCCGCTCGGGTGGTAGCGGTTGCCCTCGCGGGGCAGCAGCTGGCGCACGGGCGAGCGCGGGGCCGAGGGGTACAGGGCGTTGGTGAAGGGCGAGTCCTGCGGCTCGTAGTGCGTGGGCAGCGGCCCGTCCTCCAGGCCCGCGGGGGTGTACAGCCAGGCCTTGCCGTCGGCCTGCATGATGAACGGGTCGTCGCCGCGCAGCGCGTCGGGGCCGGTGGCGTCCTCGTCCGGGACGAAGCCCGGGGGCCGGTCGGGGACGAAGTCGGGGACGTCGTGCCCGGTCCACTTCCCGGCGTCCCGGTCCCACCAGACGTACGCCTTGCGCGCGCTCCAGGGCGTCCCGTCGGGGGCGGCGGAGGCGCGGTTGTAGAGGATGCGCCGGTTGGCGGGCCAGGCCCAGGCCCATTCGGCGGCCACCCAGTCCTGCTCGCTCCCGGGCTTCCTGCGGGCCGCCTGGTTGACGCCGTCGGCGTACACACCGCAGTAGATCCAGCAGCCGCAGCGCGTCGAGCCGTCGTCCTTCAGCTCGGTGTACGCGGTGAGCGGGCTGCCGTCCGGGCCGTGGCCGTTGATCTCCGCGAGGACGGCGTCGGCGACGGGTTCCCGGAGCGGTCCGGTCACCGGGTAGTCCCAGGTGAGGTCGAGGACCGGGCGGTCCATCGGGTCGGCGGAGCCGGCCAGCTTCTCCCGGATGCGGCGGCCCAGGTGGTAGGTGAACCACAGGTCGCTGCGTGCGTCGCCCTCGGGTTCGACGGCGGCGTGGTGCCACTGCACCCAGCGGTTGGTGTTGGTGAAGGAGCCGGACTTCTCGGTGTGGGCGGCGGCCGGGAAGAAGAACACCTCGGTACCGATGTCCTCGGTGCGCAGCTCCCCGCTCTCGATCTCGGGACCGTCCTGCCACCAGGTGGCGGACTCGATGAGGGAGAAGTCGCGGACGACCAGCCAGTCGAGCTTCGCCATGCCGAGGCGTTGCAGGCGGGTGTTGGCGGAGCCCACGGCCGGGTTCTCGCCCATCAGGAAGTAGCCCTTGCAGGTGCCGTCGAGCTGCGCCATGACCGTCTCGTACGTGGAGTGGGAGCCGGTGAGGCGCGGGAGGTGGTCGAAGCAGAAGTCGTTCTCGGGGGTGGCCGCGTCGCCGTAGTACGCCTTGAGGAGGCTGACGAAGTAGGCCCGCATGTTCCCCCAGAAGCCCTTCTGCGTCCGGCTCGCCGAGACGAAGGAGTCGAGGTCGATGTGGGCGTGGGCGTGGGGCATGGGCAGGTAGCCCGGCAGCAGGTTGTACAGGGTCGGGATGTCGCTGGAGCCCTGGATGGAGGCGTGGCCGCGCAGCGCCTGGATGCCGCCGCCGGGGCGCCCGATGTTGCCGAGGAGGAGCTGGAGGATGCTCGCGGCGCGGATGTACTGGGCGCCGACGGAGTGCTGGGTCCAGCCGACGGCGTAGCAGAAGGCGCTGGTGCGGTCGCGGCCGGAGTTGGACGTCAGGTCCTCGCACACCCGCAGGAACGTGTCGCGGGGCACGCCGCAGATCTCCTCGACCATCTCGGGGGTGTAGCGGGCGTAGTGCCGTTTGAGGATCTGGTAGACGCAGCGGGGGTGCCGCAGGGTCTCGTCGCGCGGCGGGCGGGGTGCGGTGCGGGCGCCGCCGGATCCGTGCGTCTCGGAGCCGCCGAGCGATCCGACGCGCTCCTCGTACTGTTCGTCGACCTCGCCGGTGGGCTGCTGGACGTCGACGCCCTCGTACTGCCAGCTGCGCGGGTCGTAGTGGCGGCGCTCCTCGTCGAGACCGGAGAAGACGCCGTCCAGGTCCTCGGTGTCGCGGAAGTCCTCGCGCACCAGGAAGGCGGCGTTGGTGTAGTTGAGGACGTACTCGCGGAAGTCCTTCTCCTCGGTCAGGACGTGGTTGACGATTCCGCCGAGGAAGGCGATGTCGGTGCCCGCGCGGATCGGGACGTGCAGGTCGGCGAGGGCGCTGGTGCGGGTGTAGCGCGGGTCGACGTGGATGACGCGGGCGCCGCGGGCCTTGGCCTCCATGACCCACTGGAAGCCGACCGGGTGCGCCTCGGCGAAGTTGGAGCCCTGGATGACGATGCAGTCGGAGTGCTGGAGGTCCTGCATGAAGGCGGTGGCGCCGCCGCGTCCGAAGGAGGTGCCGAGTCCGGCGACCGTGGAGCTGTGGCAGACCCGGGCCTGGTTCTCCACCTGCACCACGCCGAGGCCGGTCAGCAGCTTCTTGATGAGGTAGTTCTCCTCGTTGTCGAGGGTCGCGCCGCCGAGGCTGGCGATGCCCATGGTGCGGGCGGTGCGCATGCCGTCGTGCTCCCACTCCCAGGTCTCGCGCCGGGTGCGTACGACCCGCTCGGCGACCATCTCCATCGCCGTGTCCAGGTCGAGCGGTTCCCACTCGGTGCCGTACGGGCGCCGGTACAGCACCTGGTGGCGGCGGGCTGAGCCGGTGGTGAGCTGGAGGGTCGCGGAGCCCTTGGGGCAGAGCCGGCCGCGGCTGACGGGCGAGTCGGGGTCGCCCTCGATCTGGACGACGCGGTCGTCCTTGACGTAGACCTGCTGGCCGCAGCCGACCGCGCAGTAGGGACAGATCGACCGGGTCATCCGGTCGGCGGTGTCGGTGCGCGGCCTGAGCTGCTCCGTGTGCGGGGAGGTGGCGGCGGAGCCCCGGCCCAGGCGGTCCTCGCTCGTGAGCTGACGGTAGACGGGCCAGCGGCGGAACCGGTCGGACACACCCATGGATGCTCCCTTACGGGGTCAGGCGGACGACTCGTCGGGGTTGGGGTCCTCGGGGTGGACGGTGTCCGAGCGGTCGCCGCCCCGTCTGCCGGTCCCGGCCTCGTCCGTGTCGGGCACGTCCGAGTCGGACTCGTCCTCGTCGTCGCCGCCCCCGGAGGCCGGGGTGATGTCCAGGGCGTCGTCCTCCCCCTCGTGGGCCTGCTGGTCGGGCAGGTCGCGCGGGATCGGATCGCCGTGCTCGCCGGGACCCTCCATCCGGTGATCGGTCACAACGCACTCCATTCTTCGGCAGGTCGGCACTCGCCGCACGCGCTCGTGGGCCACGCGCGGGTACCGCGGGAGTCACCGGCGAAACCCGCTGCCGTGGATGAGCCGGGGACCCGGCCCGTGGCCGCGGATGAGCCGGGGACCCGCCCCGTGGCCGCGGATCAGTGCGGGCGCCCGCGCCCGGGGCGCCGCGGAGGAGTGCGGGACCGCCCCGTGGCGGCGGATCAGTGCGGTGCCCGTTCCTCCAGCGCCGTGCGCCAGGCGGGTGACCGCCCCTCCCGTACGGTCTCGGCGCGCCGTCCGCCCCGGGCGAAGAAGTCGGCGAGCGGCAGGATGGCCGCGCCGACCGTGACCGCGTCGGGTCCCAGCCGTCCGAGGTCGATGGTGACGTGCTGGGCGGGGTAGCGCAGCGCGTAGGAGGCCGCGTGCCGCCGGACTGCGGGCAGGAAGCGGGAGCCCAGCTGGAGGCCCGCCCAGCCGCCGATGAGGATGCGTTCGGGCTGGAAGAGGTTGATCAGGTCGGAGAGGCCCGCGCCCAGGTACTCGGCGGTCTCCTCCAGGACGGCGAGCGCCACGGGGTCGGGCGCGGTCCCGTCGGCCGGGTAGGCGGCGGCGAGCATCGCGGTCAGGGCGGTCTCCTCGTCGACGCCCTCGGGGGGCCGGCCGCCCTCCTCGCGCCAGCGGTCGAGGAGCGCCTCGGCACCCGCGTACGCCTCCAGGCAGCCCAGGGCGCCGCAGCGACAGCGGCGCCCTCTGACCCGTACGGTCAGGTGCCCCCACTCCACGGCGCGGCCGTGCTCGACCTCCTCGGTGACCAGGCAGGCGCCGACGCCGGAGCCGAAGAGGACGACGGCGGCGTTGCGGGCACCGCGCCCGGCGCCGAACCACATCTCGGCCTGGCCCAGGGTCTTGGCGCCGTTGTCCGTGAAGTACGGGACGCTGTCGGGCAGCCGGCAGGCCGAGCGGAGCAGGGACTCGATCGGGACGGCGTCCCAGCCGATCGTCTGGCCGTGGACCACCGCGCCGCGCTCGGCGGTGCGGGCGACGATCCCGGGGACGCCGACGCCGACGCCGAGGAGGCGTTCGGGCGCGATGTCCGCCGCGGCGAGGACCTCGGCGATGCCGTCGCAGATGTGGTTGACGATGACGTCGACGTCGTAGCCCTGCTGCTCCAGCGGTCTTTCGGTGCGGGCGAGCTCGGTGAGGGTGAGGTCGAAGAGCTCGACGCGTACCCGGGTCTCCCCGACGTCCACGCCGATCATGTGGCCGCTGGCGGGTGCGACGCGCAGCAGGGTGCGCGGGCGGCCGCCGTCGGAGTCGACGCTGCCGGCCTCCTCGACGAGGCCGTCGGCGAGGAGCTCCGCGACCACGTTGCTGATGGAACCGGAACTCAGTCCGGTGGCCGGCCCCAGTTCGTAACGGCTCATCGGCCCGTCGAAATACAACCGTTGCAGCACGGCGGTGCGATTGCCCCGCCGCAGGTCACGCACTGTTCGCCCGTTCCGCCCCGCCATGTGGGTCCCTTCCGGTCCGCCCGACCTGCAAGATACCCCTGCGCGATCCCTTGACGCGACTTTCTTCCCGGTCTTAACTCACGTCGTAAATTAAGCCGTGAGGGTCGTTCGGGAAGTGAACGCGTGCCCGGACCCTCCCACGGCTGGTTCTCCGGAAAGGGACACCAGAGCCATGCGCAGATTCCGAGCCGCGGCCGCCGGTGCGGTCACCGTCTCCATGCTGACCGCCGTGACCGCCTGTGGCGGCGGCTCGTCGACGGGCGGGGGCGGGTCCAACGACTCGCCGAAGACGCTCACCTACTGGGCCTCCAACCAGGGGCCCAGCGTAGAGGCGGACAAGAAGATTCTCACGCCCGAGCTGAAGAAGTTCGAGAAGCAGACCGGGATCAAGGTGAAGCTGGAGGTGGTCCCCTGGTCCGATCTGCTCAACCGGATCCTCGCGGCGACGACCTCGGGCCAGGGCCCGGACGTGCTCAACATAGGCAACACCTGGTCCGCCTCGCTCCAGGCGACGGGTGCGCTGCTGCCCTGGGACGACAAGAACTTCGACAAGATCGGCGGCAGGGACCGCTTCGTGGAGTCGGCGCTCGGCTCGGCCGGCGCGTCCACCGCCGACCCGGCCGCGGTGCCGCTGTACTCGATGGCGTACGCCCTCTACTACAACAAGAAGATGTTCGCCGACGCGGGGATCTCGAAGCCGCCCGCGACCTGGGACGAGCTCGTCACCGACGGCAAGAAGATCTCCAAGAACGACAAGTGGGCGCTGGGCGCCGAGGGTTCCAACCTCTCCAACAACATCCACCAGGTCTTCGTCCTAGCCAAACAGCACGGTGCCGACTTCTTCGACGCCGACGGCAAGCCCGACTTCACCTCCGACGGCGCCGTCGCGGCCGTGAAGCAGTACGTCGACCTGATGGCGAAGGACAAGGTCGTCGCGCCCGGCAACGCCGAGTACGCGCAGAACCAGTCGCTCCAGGACTTCGCCAAGGACAAGACGGCGATGGTGCTGTGGCAGACCGCCTCGGCCACCTTCAAGGCGCACGGCATGAGCGACGACGAGTGGGGCGTCGCGCCGGTCCCGGTCCGGTCCGGCACCCCCGGCACCGGGACGGCCACCAACTCGATGGTCGCCGGCATCAACATGGCCGTCTTCAAGAACACCAAGAACATCGACGGCGCCACCAAGTTCGTGAAGTTCATGACCAGCGACGGCGAGCAGAAGATCCTCAACAAGACCTACGGCTCCATCCCGCCGGTCAAGGCGGCGCAGGCGGACCCGGCGTTCAACTCCCCGGCCCTCGCGGTCATCAAGGACACCCTCGCCAAGAGCGCGGCACCGCTGCCGCAGGTCTCCGACGAGTCGCAGTTCGAGACGGCGGTGGGCACGGCCGTGAAGGAGCTCTTCGCGGACGCGGCCGGAGGGCGCGCGGTGACCACCGCCTCGGTGAAGGCCAAACTCGCCAAGGCGCAGCAGCAGATGCCGAAGAAGTGAGCACCCGATGACCGCCACTCCCGACAGGGGTACGAGGACGCCCTCCGTGACGACTGCCGAAACGAGTGACCCATGACCGTGACCGCTGCCCCCGAGACCGGGGAGCGGGCGGTACGCAAGGACTCCCCCGGTGCGGTGCGCGGCCCGCGCCGCACCGGGCGGATCCGCCGCATCGGGCTCCCGTACCTGCTGCTGCTCCCCGCGCTGCTGCTCGAACTCCTGGTCCACCTGGTGCCGATGGTGATCGGCATCCTCATGAGCTTCAAGGAGCTCACCCAGTTCTACATCCGCGACTGGGGCACGGCACCCTGGTCGGGCGTCGACAACTACCGCCTGTCGGTGGACTTCGACGCGCCCATCGGGCAGTCGCTGCTCCACTCGTTCTGGGTGACGTGCGCGTTCACGGTGCTGTCCGTCGGCCTGTGCTGGCTGATCGGCACGACGGCCGCGGTGTTCCTCCAGGAGACGTTCCGCGGACGCGGGCTGCTGCGGGCGATCTTCCTGATCCCGTACGCCCTTCCCGTCTACGCCGCCACCATCACCTGGGCGTTCATGTTCCAGCACGACAACGGCCTGGTGAACCACGTGCTGCACGACCAGCTCGGACTCACCGACAAGCCCTCCTTCTGGCTGATCGGTGACAACAGCTTCTACGCGCTGCTCGTCGTCTCGGTGTGGAAGGGCTGGCCGTTCGCCTTCCTCATCGTGATGGCGGGCCTGCAGAACATCCCCAAGGAGCTGTACGAGGCCGCGTCGATCGACGGCGCCGGGATCTGGCAGCAGATCCGCCGGATCACACTGCCGTCACTGCGGCCGGTCAACCAGGTGCTCATCCTGGTGCTGTTCCTGTGGACGTTCAACGACTTCAACACGCCCTACGTGCTGTTCGGCAAGGCGGCACCGGAGGCCGCGGACCTCATCTCGATCCACATCTACCAGTCGTCGTTCGTGACGTGGAACTTCGGCACCGGATCGGCGATGTCCGTGCTGCTGCTGCTCTTCCTGCTCGTGGTGACGGCCGTCTACCTCGTGCTGACCTCCCGGGGAAGGAAGACCGCCGATGTCTGACACCGCGCGCGCGTCCAGGTCGCCGATGGCGGCCCCGCGCTCCTTCCTCTGGTCGCGCCGGATCTTCCTCACCCTGCTCACCGGCTTCGTCCTGCTGCCGGTGTACGTCATGCTCTCCAGCTCGCTGAAGCCGCTGGAGGACGTGTCGGGGAAGTTCCGCTGGGTGCCGAGCGGGCTCACGATCCGGCCGTACATCGACATCTGGTCGACGGTCCCGCTCGCGAGGTACTTCGTGAACTCGCTGATCGTGGCAGGTGCGGCGACGGCCTGCTCGGTGACGATCGCGGTGTTCGCCGCGTACGCCGTCAGCCGCTACCGCTTCGCCGGCAAGCGGGTGTTCACCGTCACCGTGCTGTCCACCCAGATGTTCCCGGGCATCCTGTTCCTGCTGCCCCTCTTCCTGCTGTACGTGAACATCGGCAACGCCACGGGCATCGCGCTGTTCGGCTCGCGCGGCGGCCTCATCCTCACGTACCTCACCTTCTCCCTGCCGTTCTCGATCTGGATGCTGATCGGGTACTTCGACTCGGTGCCGCGCGATCTGGACGAGGCGGCCATGGTGGACGGCTGCGGGCCGCTCGGCGCGCTGTTCCGGGTGGTCGTGCCGGCCGCCGTCCCCGGCATCGTCGCCGTCGCCGTGTACGCCTTCATGACCGCCTGGGGCGAGGTGCTCTTCGCCTCGGTCATGACCAGCGACGAGACCCGCACCCTCGCCGTCGGCCTCCAGGGCTACGCCACCCAGAACGACGTGTACTGGAACCAGGTCATGGCCGCCTCCCTCGTCGTCAGCGTCCCCGTGGTCGCCGGGTTCCTGCTCCTGCAGCGCTACCTCGTCGCCGGGCTCACCGCGGGAGCCGTCAAGTGACCGGCTCCTCCCCTCCCGAAAGGACCTCCGTGACCATCGATCTCGCCGCCCTTCCCGACGACTTCCTGTGGGGCACGGCCACGTCGGCCTACCAGATCGAGGGCGCCGTCGCCGAGGACGGCCGCTCCCCGTCGATCTGGGACACCTTCTCGCACACCCCCGGCAAGATCGACAACGGCGACGACGGGGACCTGGCCTGCGACCACTACCACCGCTGGCGCGAGGACATCGGGCTGATGCGGCAACTGGGCACCAACGCGTACCGGTTGTCGATCGCCTGGCCGCGCGTCGTGCCGGGCGGCGACGGCCCGGTGAACGCGAAGGGGCTGGACTTCTACGACGGACTGATCGACGCCCTGCTGGAGGCGGGCATCACGCCGTCCGTGACCCTCTACCACTGGGATCTGCCGCAGGTGCTCCAGGACCGCGGCGGCTGGCCGGAGCGGGACACCGCGTACCACTTCGCGTCGTACGCGTCGGTCGTCGCGGAACGGCTGGGCGACCGCGTCCGGCACTGGACCACGCTCAACGAGCCGCTGTGCTCGGCGTGGATCGGCCACCTGGAGGGCCGGATGGCGCCGGGCTGGACCGACCTGACGGCGGCGGTGCGCGCCTCGTACCACCTGCTCCTCGGCCACGGGCTCGCCACCCAGGCGATCCGCGCGGCGGCCCCGGGCGCCGAGGTGGGTATCGTCAACAACCTCTCCAGCGTCGAGCCCGCCACCGACCGGCCCGAGGACGTCGCCGCGGCCCACCGGCTGGACGGGCACACCAACCGCTGGTGGCTGGACCCGGTCCACGGCCGCGGTTTCCCCGCGGACATGCGCGAGGTGTACGGGGTGGAACTCCCCGAGCAGCAGGGCGACCTGGAGACCATGGCGCAGCCGCTGGACTGGCTGGGCCTGAACTACTACTTCCCGTCCGCGGTCGCCGACGACCCGGCCGGGCCCGCCCCGCGCGTCCGCACGGTCCGCAGGCTCGGTGTCCGCCGCACCGCCATGGACTGGGAGATCGACGCCGGGGGCATCGAGAGCCTGCTGCTCCGGCTCACGAACGAGTACGGCGCCCGCAAGCTGTACGTGACCGAGAACGGCTCCGCCTACCCGGACGTCGTGGGGCCCGACGGGACCGTGCACGACCCGGAGCGCGCGGAGTACCTGGAGCAGCACCTCGCGGCCTGCGCCTCGGCGGCCCGCCAGGGCGTGCCCCTGGCCGGGTACTTCGCCTGGTCCCTCCTCGACAACTTCGAGTGGGCGTACGGCTACGACAAGCGTTTCGGACTCGTGCACGTCGACTACAAGACCCAGAAGCGCACGGTGAAGGGCAGCGGGCACCGGTACGCGGACATCATCCGCGCCCACGGGGGCCGGCGGAGGAACGCGGCGTAGCAGCACCGACGGCGGTCACCGGCCCCGCCCACCCGCGGAGGCCGGCGACCGCAGGTGACACCCGCGGACCAAACCGACCAAACGGACGTGCGGGTGCCCGGCGCCGGCACCGCGGAGCCGTCAGGCACTGCCCTTTCCGTAGAAGCGCACGTAGTCGACCGTCATCGTCGCGGGGGCCGGGGTCGAGGCGTCGGGCGGGCCGGGCCAGTCGCCTCCGACGGCGACGTTGAGCAGCAGGTGCATGTCCTGTTCGAAGACCCAGTCGCGTGGTGAGGGCAGCTTCGACGGGGTCAGGGTGAAGTACGGCTTTCCGTCCACGGACCAGGTGATGCGGCGCGGCTGCTTGTCGACGGCGTAGGTGTGGAATGCCCGTGCGGCGTCGGCCGGCAGGGTGGTGGAGCCGCCGATCCCCTTCTCGTTGAAGTAGGTCGGCCCGTGCGCCGTGCCGTACACGGTGCGCGGTTCCCCGCCGACCACCTCGCAGATGTCGATCTCGCCCTGTCCGGGCCACTCGATTCCGTTGTTGCCCAGCATCCAGATCGCCGGCAGCAGCCCCGTCCCGGTGGGTATTCTCGCGCGGATTTCCACGCGTCCGCGGGTGAGGGCGACCTTGCCCTCGGTGGTCAGACGGGCCGACGTCCAGGTGCAGAACTTCCTCGTGAAGCAAGGCAGTTCGGACCCGGCCGGGGCCGGTCGCGCCGAGATCAGCAGGTGACCCGAGCCGTCGAGAGCGGAATTGGCCGCATCGTCCGTGTAGTACTGCAGTTCGTTGTTGCCCCACCCCTCGGCGTCCCGGTTGCCGGTCTCGGTGTTCCAGGACCTTTCCGACGGACGGGAGGCCGCCGCTCCGTCGAACTCGGCGTGCCAGAAGGGCTTTTCCCCCGCCGAGGAGGAGTGCCTGTCGGGAGCGGAGCCACATCCGGCCAGCAGTCCGCCCAGCGCCAGCACGAGTGCCAGGCGGGTACGTCGGTTCATCGAGCTGCTCCTGAGAGGTCGCGCCGGAAGCGGTGAGCAGGGTATCGCCCACCGGTCCGACGCCCGTACGCAGCCGCCCGCACCGATGTACGGTCGCGCGCCGACGTGGTGGGGGACCTCGTGATGAGGGCTCCCCGAGAACGCCTCCGTATCGCGGCGGTTCACGGACACGGCTGAGCCTGCGGGCCGATGTCCGACGGGAACCCCGGAGCACTTCGGCAAGCCGCGGCAGCGCCGCACATCCAAATCGAATGGCTGCGCGAGCCGAGTTCTGCGTACGTTCTGCGCATGGCTGACGACTGCTTCGCTCATCCACGGCTCGCCGCGCTCTACGATCCGCTCGACCCCGACCGCGGCGATCTCGACGCGTACCTCCGCATCGCCCAGGAGGTAGGAGCCCAGCGGGTGCTGGACATCGGGTGCGGCACGGGGGTGTTCGCGCTTCTCCTCGCGCACCGCGGGCTCGAAGTGGTCGGTGTCGATCCCGCCTCGGCGTCCATCGACGTCGCCCGGGGCAAACCGGGCAGTGAGCGGGTGCGCTGGATCCGCGGTGACGCGACAGACCTCCCGCGGCTACAGGTCGACCTCGCGACGATGACAGCGAACGTGGCCCAGGAAATCACTGATACGCAGTCGTGGCACAACACGCTGCGAGGAGCTCACGCAGCACTACGCCCCGGCGGGCATCTGGTCTTCGAGACCCGCGATCCGGCCGGGCGGGCCTGGGAGGAGTGGACCCGCGAGAACTCGCACCGCGTGACCGGGATCCCGGGCGTCGGCCCCGTCGAGAGCTGGGTCCAGCTGATCGACGTGCGCCTGCCCCTGGTGACGTTCCGCTGGACCTACAGGTTCGTTGCCGACGGGCAGGTGCTGACGTCGGATTCGACCTTGCGCTTCCGTGAGCGGGAGGAGGTCGAGCGGGAACTGGTCGCGCAGGGATATGTGGTGGAGGGTGTCCGCGATGCACCCGACCGCCCAGGGAAAGAGCTCGTCTTCGTGGCACGACGTCCGTGACGACGGATCATCTCCACGATGTGGGCCCGCGGTATGGCGGACCACGACCTGGGGCGCAGCCGTATACCGCTTGCCGCCGACGAGTCCCGTCGGATAGGAATCCTGCATGCTGAGGGGCGACAAGATCGGGCTGAGGGCCCGGCACGAGGAAGACATCCCCATCCTGCGGGCCGAGCTCTACGACGACGTGGTCACCCACTCGCGGTCCGACAGCCGGCCGTGGCGGCCGATCTCGCCCGGCTCGAAGGATTCGCGGCTCGTGGTGGACGACAAGGACCAGCAGAACGTCCCGTTCTCCGTGGTGGAACTGGACGGCGGCACGCTGGTCGGCACCGCGGTGCTGTGGGGGATCGACAATCACAGCCGTTCCGCGCACATCGGTCTGGGGCTGCTGCCGTCCTCGCGCGGCAAGGGCTACGGCACCGACGTGGTCGCGGTGCTGTGCCACTACGGTTTCGTCGTGCGCGGTCTGCAACGGCTCCAGATCGAGACGCTGTCGGACAACGCCGCGATGCTGCGCTCCGCCGAACGCAACGGCTTCGTCCGCGAGGGCGTACTGCGCTCCTCGGCCTGGGTGATGGGCGAGTTCCTGGACGAGGTGCTGCTCGGACTTCTCGTCCAGGAGTGGAAGCCGGACGCGAAGGCGTAGGCAGCAGGCCGGCTCCGCTGCTGGCGACCGGCGCCTGCGGCACGGTGCAGCCAAGTGAACACTTTGCGGCACCACTTGGTGTACCGGTGGTGAACTCGGCGTCTTGGCCGAGACGTCCGCCCGGCGACCGGGGCACACTACGTATCGACCGTCAGACGGGAGACACCCAGGCATGCCGGCGCCGCCATCATCGCCCGGAGCGGGGCGCGTTGACGGATCGACCGTCCGGATCGGTGCTCTCGTCCCGCTGTCCCGGCCCGGCTGGGTCGAGGCCGGCCGGCACCTGCTCGCCGGCCTGGAGCTGGCCGTTCAGGAGGTGAACGGCACCGGCGGGATCGCCGGAAGACCACTCGAGCTGGTGGTCCGGGACACCGCGGCCGATCCGCAGCGAGCCGTGGCGGCCGTGGACGAACTGGCCCGCCTGGGCGTGGCCGCCGTGGCGGGGGAGTATCACAGCGTCGTCGCACGAGCCGCCGCCACCCGGGCCGACACCCTCGGCCTGCCGTTCCTCTGCTCGTCGGCGGTTCTCGACGCGCTCACCGGACAGCCGACGGACCGGGTCGCTCGCCTCGCCCCGGCGCAGTCCCACGGCTGGCAGCTCTACGCGGACTTCCTCCTCGGCGCGGGCCACAGCCGGATCGCCGTGGCGGCGGAGCCGAGCGTCTACTGGGCGTCCGGGGCCCGCATCCTGCGGGACCGGCTGGCTCCGCGCGGCACGGTCGCCGAACTGGACATGCGCGCCCTCAGTTCCGCGGACCTGTGCGGCGAACTCGTCGGCCTGCGCGCGACGGCTCTCCTTCTCCTGGTCGGCCACCCGGAGCCTGCGGTGTCGATCGTCCGGTCCGTCCGCCGGGACCAGCGCCTCTCCGAGATCTTGATCGGTGCTCCGGCCGGGCAGCCGGAGTTCGCCACCTGGGCGTCGTCACTGGGCGACGACGGCGCGGGGATCCCGTTCCTGCGTTACCTTCCCGAACGCCTCGGCCCCCTCGGCGCACGCGTCGGGGCGGCCCTTCGCGCGCGGCTGGCCGAGGCCCCCTCCTTCGTCGCCTTCGAGGGCTACGACACCGTTGCCGTCCTGGCCGCCGTACTGCGTTCGCACGGCACGGACCGGGCGCGCCCGGCCGGAACCTGGCAGCACGTCGCGGTCGAGGGGACCCGTGGGCGGATCCGGTTCTCCCGCACACCCGGTATCGGCGTGTGGCAGTGGGCCTGGGCGCCCGTCCAGGTCGTCGACCGGGATCCGGCGGAACCCACTCGCTTCCGGGTTCTGCGGGCCGGCTGACGCACCCGGCCACGCGCCCACCGGCCACACGCCGTCCCTGCCACGCGCCGACCGACTGCGCCCGAAGCGTCGGGAGTCGGGGGCGCCAACCCGTACCGGCCTGCACCTGCTGGGAGTGTCGGCACCGGAACGGATGTGACAGCGCGGGGAACCGCCGCGGCTCCCCGCGGCCGGGGTCACGGCGACGCAGCGTTCCGCCCCCTTCCGCGGCATGCGCGCGTCCCATGGGTACTGTCGTTCCGGCAGACCGTGTCGGTCCGGCACACCCGGAAGCGAAGCCAGGGGGAGTCACCCGTGAAGGCCAGGCGGTACGTACGCACAGCGGGCGCCCTCGGGCACCTGCTGCTGGTCGTCGTGCTCGCGCTCGGCGTGTTCGTGATGCACAGCGTGGGGCACCCCACCGGGTCGGCTCACTCCGCCCCGCGTACGGCGTCCCACGCCGGAGCCCGGGACGGGGTCGTCACGGGCCACGCCCCGATGACCGCCCTCGCCGGACCGGGCGGCGTCGTCATGCAGGCGTCGTCGCCCCACTCGCCCTCGTCCTCGACGCCGCACCACTCAGCCTCGTCGGCCTTGTCCCCGTCGGCCTTGTCGTCGTCGGCCTCGTCGCACGAGCCCGCCATGGCCATGGACATGACCTCGCTGTGCGTGGCGGTCATGTTCGGGGCGTGGGTGCTGACCGCGCTTCTCGCATCGGCGTTCGCCCGCCACCGGGAGTCGCCGGCGGAGGCGCTCGCCGGGATCGCCGCGACACCGCGGCCCGATCCGCCGCCACGCCGACCCGATCTCGTCCGTCTGTCTGTTCTTCGGCTGTAGGCCGAACCGCTCACGTGGGCGCGCCCTTCGGCGCCGCCCCGCGGTTCCGCATGCTCTCCGACAGCCGAAGTACCAAGCACACGAGGTGAATCGACGATGACTTCCTTCACGCGTCCCCCGCACCGCGAGCCCCTGCGCCGAGCCGCCGCCACGGGTGTCACCGCCGCCGTTGTCCTGTTCCTCTCCGCCTGCGGCGGCAACGGCGACGACACGTCCGGCAGGGACCACGGCGGCCACGACAGTTCCGCGTCCGCGGCCCCGGGGGCGGGCTCCTTCAACGACGCGGACGTCACCTTCGCGCAGCTGATGGTCCCGCACCACGAACAGGCTCTGCAGATGGCCGCGCTCGCCGGCGCACGCGCCTCCGACACGCAGGTCAAGGACATCGCGGCGAAGATCGAGAAGGCCCAGGATGCCGAGATCAGGACGCTGAAGGGCTGGCTGAAGTCCTGGAAGGCGCCGACCGCCATGGAGTCCATGCCCGGCATGGACCACCACGGCGGGGACGGCATGATGACCGGCACGGACATGAAGCGGCTCGAGGACATGAAGGGCGCCGCGTTCGACAAGGCGTTCGCCGAAATGATGGTCGACCACCACAACGGCGCGATCGGTATGGCCCGGGACGAGCAGCGGCACGGCGAGAACACCGGCGCCGTGCGGATGGCGGGCGACATCGTCGAGGGCCAGTCCGCCGAGGTCGCCCAGCTGAAGGGCATCCTCGACCGGCTCTGAGGGCCGACGGTCTCGGGCTGAACGCCGGCCCGAACCGGCCTCGCCCGTCCGGGCTTCGGCGCGTGCGCCACGAAGCCCGGACAGGCGGGGAACCTCGGCA
Source organism: Streptomyces sp. NPDC005551 (assembly GCF_042871785.1). Lineage (NCBI taxonomy): Bacteria > Bacillati > Actinomycetota > Actinomycetes > Kitasatosporales > Streptomycetaceae > Streptomyces > Streptomyces sp. NPDC005551. Next base: position 115,104 of record NZ_JBIAJE010000005.1, read on the forward strand.
GCCGGGCTCCGCACGCTCTCCGGATGCAGCGGGCCCCGCCCGGTCGAAATCGGCGGGCCGACGCGGAACGACCCGACGGGAGCGGGACCGGTCGGCGTCGCCGCGCGGGAACCCGCGGACGGTGGGATGAACGCGCCGCGACATCGGCGTGCCTGAACGTACAACCCTTCGTACCGCTCGTGTGTCATCGGGGCATCTGTTGTTCGGACAAGGAGTTCCGTTGCGTAGAGCAGTCACGGCGACCGCCGTGCTCACCGTCTCCGTCGCCGTCACCCTCACCCCGGTGACGTCGTCCGCCGACGCCCCTTTCAAGGGCGCCAACACGGCCGCCGTACAGGACGACTTCAACGGCGACGGCTACCACGACCTGGCCGTCGCGGCGCCCGGGGCCGCCAACGGCACGGTGGAGGAAGCCGGTGCCGTCGTCGTGCTCTACGGCTCCGCGGCCTCGGTGGATGCCACCCGCCGCACGCTCATCACCCAGGCGACCTCCGGAATCCCCGGAACCCCCGAGGAGTCCGACCGCTTCGGCAGGACGGTGACCAGCGCCGACCTGGACCGGGACGGCTATGCCGACCTGCTCGTCGGCGCCCCGGGTGAAGACGTCGACGGTGTCGAGTCGCGGGGCTCCGTGACGGTGGTGTGGGGCGGGGCGAACGGACTCACGGGGGGCGCGACCATCGCCCCTCCGGCCGGGTTCGGTGACGGCAGGACCTACTGCCGGTTCGGCATGTCCATCGCCACCGGCGACATGAACGGCGACGGTGCTCCGGAGGTCGGCGTCGGCTCGGCCTGCAACCCCGCCTCCTACAGCGGCCCGTTCACCCGCGCCGGTCAGGCCGCCACCCGCTACCTCGACCGGCGGGAGAACGCCCGCGGCGTGGTGATGGGTGACGTGAACGGCGACGGCGGGGCCGAGCGCTTCTACCTGGCCGGCCCCACCGACGGCGACATCCGCGGGCCGGTGATCCTCGACGCGGGCGCCCCCGATCCCGAGGACCCGTTCGTCAACAAGGGCATCGAGCTGCCGTACGCCGACGGCCACGCGGGACAGATCGGCGACATCAACGGCGACGGTTACGGCGATCTCGTCACCGGCATCGCAGGCGACGACTCCCACTTCAACGCGCCCACTCCCGCCGCCCACCGCGGCGGCGAGATCCAGGTCCTGTACGGCGGCGCACAGGGCATCACCGCGGGGCAGCAGCCGGAGGTCTTCCACCAGGACACGGCGGGCGTCCCCGGCACCGCGGAATGGGGCGACTGGTTCGGCCAGTCCCTGAGCGTCGGCGATGTCGACGCCGACGGGTATGCCGACGTCCTGGTCGGCGCCCCCGAAGAGGCCGTCGGGACGCTCGCCTCGGCAGGCACCGCCGTCCTCCTGCGGGGTTCCGCCTCCGGCCTGACGACGACTCAGGCGGCCGGCTACACCCAGAACACCGCGGGCATCCCGGGCACCGCGGAGACCGGCGACGGGTTCGGCGCCGCCGTCCACCTCGCCGACCTCAACAAGGACGGCAAGGCCGAGACAGTCGTAGGCGCCCCCACCGAGAACGAGGACGGCTGTCTCTGGGTTGCCCTCGGCTCGGCGTCCGGCCCCGTACTGAACGGCTCGGTCAACGTGTGCGGCAAGAACGCCGGCATCGCCGTAGCTGGAATGCAGGGCTACTTCGGCGCCGCCTTCAGCAGCCCCCACGTGGAGAACTGACGCGGACAGGGCTCGACCTGAGTCGAGCACGACCACTGGACGTCGTCGCCGCGCGGCATGGGTGCGCACCGCATCCCTCGAGCACCCGTCAGCAGGTGAGGTGGCCGAGATGAGCCGGCGGGTGTCCGGGCTGCGTCCGGTTCTCATCGGAGCGACGGGGGGCCGGGTCGCCGTAGTGCTCGGACAGCGGCCGCGTCTGACGCGGCCGCTGTCGCTGAGCACCGTGGCACGAGGGATCCGCTCCAAGTACGCACCAGGCGTTCCGGGGCGCCGGTGAGAGCGGCGGCGGTCGCGAGCGGGAGGACTCCGCGGCCACGGCGGTCAACTGCCGCTGGTATTCCGGGGCCTCACTTCCCGGCCCGTGGTCCCGCCGCAGTCTGGCGGACGGCTCCCGACTGCGCAGCCACGATGTCGGCGTGCTGGCGCCGGGTGCGCCGCTGAGCCCCACCGACGAGACCTCGTCGGTGCCTAAAGCCTGTCTGACACCGGGGGCCGAGGTGAACGCGCCGGGCCGGTCTCCGGTCCGGCGGCGCGGGCGTAGCGGGCGGCGAGGTCCCTGAACGCGGTGGCCAGTTGGGGTGGGCCGACGACTTCGATATCGGTGTCGAAGCGGCTGACGGCGGCGGCGAGTCCGGTCCATGACCAGGAGCCGAGGATGAGCCGGCAGTGACGGGAGCCGAGTTCCTCGACGATTCCGTCCGGGGCGAAGGGCGCGACATCGGCGGCCGGGAGGCGGAGGATGACCTCGCCTTGGCACGGCCAGTCGGCAGTGGTGCCGTCGTTGCCGCGGAACCGGCTGGTGATGAAGGTGGAGACGGTGCCGCCGGGGAGGTCACGAGGGGTGAAGCGAGGGCCGGTGGGTGTGCGGGGCCGGATGCGGTCGACGCGGAAGGTACGCCAGTCCTCGCGGTGGAGGTCCCAGGCCACGAGGTACCAGCGATGACGCCGGGTGACCAGGTGGTGGGGCTCTGTGCGGCGGACTTCATCGGCCGAGGTGTTCGGACCCGGGGCGTAGTCGAAGCGCAGTTCCTCGCGGGCGTGGATGGCGCGGCTCAGGTCCATCAGCACCCGGGCGTCGACCTGGGGGGTGTCGCCGGCCGCCGCGGGCGGCTGGACGGCGGTGATGTGCAGCAGGTCGATGCGGTGACGCAGGCGGGGTGGCATGACCTGGCGGAGGGTGGCCAGCGCGCGGGTGGCGCCTTCGGCGACGGTGGTGCCGGCGGCCGCGGTGTGCAGCGCGACGGCCAGGGCGACGGCCTGGTCGTCGTCGAACAACATGGGCGGCAGGTGGGTGCCGGCCTCCAGGCGGTAGCCGCCGGCCGGTCCTCTGAGGGTTTTGATCGGGTAGTCGAGTTCGCGCAGGCGGTCGATGTCACGGCGGACCGTGCGCGACGTGATGCCGAGACGCTCGGCGAGATCATCGCCGGACCAGTCGCGGGGCGATTGCAGGAGCGAGAGCAGCGCGAGCAGCCGGGCCGATGTCTTATGCATGGCACCCATACTCCCTGAAGTACCGGACACAACCTGTCCTCTACCTCTGCCATCGTGGCCTACGAGCCGCTCGGGAGGCATCGCTCCTGGTCACGGCGGCTGCCGCTGGAGCTGGGACGGCCGGCGGTGTACTCATCACATCGAGCAAGGAGCAGGTCATGTCCGTCACGACCACCACTCACCTGAACTTCCGGGGCACCGCGCGTGAGGCGCTGGACTTCTACCAGTCCGTCTTCGGCGGACGTACTGTCGCGGTCACCTACGGGGACGCGGGCGCCGTGCAGGATGAGAGCGAGGCGGACTGGGTGATGTGGGGCGAGGTGGCCGGCGACAACGGCTTCCACGTGATGGCCTACGACGTGCCCTCGCGGCTGCCCTGGAACCAGGGCGAGAACCCGTTCTTCGTCTCCGTGCGGGGCGACGACGCCGAGGAGATCAGCGCCCTGTGGGGCAAGCTCGCCGAGGGCTCGGCCATCGTGCGTCCGCTGGAGCCCGCGCAGTGGGCACCGCTCTACGGCATGCTCACCGACCGCTTCGGCATCACCTGGGTCCTGGACGTCACCGCTCCGTACAACGGCTGAACCAACCGACCGGCCTGACATACCTGCGCCTGTCCTGGCCGCAGCCGCACGGGCGGCCGCCCGGACAGGCGCAGGTACCGAACAGGTACGGCAGCGGAAGGAAACGGGACACCACTGCACCGCCTGCGAACCGAGCAGCCCACCTACTCCGTCCTCGACCGCGGCATCGAGCGGGGGTTTGTGGGCGAGTGTGGTGACGGTTCGTCACAAAGGATCTAGCGCCGCACCCTTGGCATCCCCAGGCCGATCCAGGAGATGATCTCGCGCTGGATCTCGTTGTTGCCGCCGCCGAAGGTGAAGATCACCGCCGAGCGGTAGCCGCGCTCCAGCTCGCCCTGGAGGACGGCGCCCGCCGAGCCCTCCTTCAGGGCACCGGGGGCGGCGACGATCTCCATCAGCCAGGCGTACGCGTCCCGGCGCGCCTCGGAGCCGTACACCTTGACGGCGGAGGCGTCCTGGGGTGTGAGCGTGCCTTCCTGGACGGCGTTCACCATCTGCCAGTTGAGGAGTTTCATCGCGTCGAGCCCGGTGTGGACCTGCGCGAGGCGCCGGCGCACCCAGGGGAGGTCGACGACGCGGCGGCCGTCGGCGAGTTCGGTCTTCATCGCCCAGTGCTGCACGTCGTGCAGGGCACGGATCGCCATGGTCCCGTGGGCGGCGAGCGTGACCCGCTCGTGGTTGAGCTGGTTGGTGATCAGGCGCCAGCCCTTGTTCTCCTCACCGACCCGGCGTGAGGCGGGGACGCGGATGTTCTCGTAGTAGCTCGCCGTGGTGTCGTGCGAGGCGAGGGTGTTGATGAGGGTGCAGGAGTAGCCGGGGTCGGACGTCGGCACGAGCAGCATGGTGATGCCTTTGTGCGGCGGCGCGTCCGGGTCGGTGCGTACGGCGAGCCAGATCCAGTCGGCGGTGTCACCGTTCGTCGTCCAGATCTTCTGGCCGTCGACCGTGTAGTGGCCGGTGGTCTCGTCCCCCTCCCGTACCGCTCTCGTCCTGAGCGCGGCGAGGTCCGTGCCAGCGTCGGGCTCGCTGTAGCCGATGGCGAAGTCGATCTCCCCGGAGAGGATCTTCGGCAGGAAGTACGCCTTCTGCTCGTCCGTGCCGAACCGCATGAGGGTCGGGCCGACCGTGTTCAGCGCCATCAACGGCAGGGGGGCGCCCGCCTGGGCGGCCTCGTCGAAGAAGATGAACTGCTCCATGGGGCTCAGCCCGCGTCCGCCGTACTCCCTCGGCCAGCCCACGCCGAGCCAGCCGTCCGCGCCGAGCGTGCGGATGGTCTCGCGGTAGAAACGCTTCCGCGCCGCCGGTTCTCCGTGGCGCGCGTAGGCGTTGTCCGGCACCAAACGGGCGAAGTACTCACGCAGTTCGGTCCGCAACCGCTGCTGCTCGGGCGTGTATTGGAGATGCACGGCGCCTCCCGGCTCCCGGTGGACCGACTGGTCCCACCCCGGACTTGACGGCGCACACAGTAGAACGCGTTCCAGAAATTGGGAATGCCGAAGACACGTCGGAGAACGCGCGGCCGCCCACACCTCCGGCGCCGCCGCCGAGCCGCCGGTCACCCACACCCCCGGCGCCACCGCCCTACGGCAGATGTCCTGGACGACCCGCCGGACGTAGCATGCGGGGAGACCCCGAAACCGGCTGGCCCGCCGGTTTTCCCGGAAGTGCAGGAATCGGCCCGAACACGAACCTGGACCCGCGCACCATGAAGACCGACAGACACGAAGCGGAGGACGGACCGTCGGCCCCCTCCACCAGACCGGCGCTGAACCGTGCCCGCATCGCCGCGGCGGCACTGGCGCTGATCGACGTGAACGGGCTGCGCGCCTTCTCGATGCGCAAGCTCGGTGCGGGACTCGGCGTGGACCCGATGACCGCGTACCGCTACTTCGAGGACCAGGACGCACTCTTCGACGGCGTCGCCGAACTCCTCCTGGAGGAGGTGGACTTCGATTCGCTGCCCTGGGGCGGCTCCTGGCGGGCGGTGGCCGAGCAGTACTGTCGGCGGCTGCGGCGCACGCTGCTCGCACACCCGCACGCCGTCGCCGTGTTCGCGACGCATCCGGTGCGCTCGCCCGCCGCGACGGACGCCTGCGCGCGGCTCGTCGACCATGTCGGCGCCGCGGGTTTCGGGCCCGCCCGGGCGGGCCGCATCGCCCGCTGCCTGCGGGAGTTCACCGTGGGACACGCGCTGAGCCTGGCCGTGCTGCGCCCCGGCGCGGAGGACTGCGCCGGCGACCCCGCCGAGCAGTTCGACACCGGGCTCACCGCGATGCTGGACGGCTTCGAACGCCTCGCCCGGCCTTCGCGCGCGAAGGCCCCGGGAGCCGTGGACCGGTCCGCCCGGCCGGACTGACGCCCGGGCACGAGAAGCGGGCCCCGGCCGGCCGGGGCCCGCCGTGATCTGCGCTCGCTCAGGGAGCGACCGGTGCCGCGGTCACCGGCTTCTCCTCCCTGCCCTGGGCGGGGGCGGTCCCGGGCGCCGTCAGCCGCTGGGCCAGTGCGCCGAAGACGAGCCCGAAGGACGTCCACAGCGTCAGCTGGATCGCCAGTGCCGCGAGCCGGAACTGCCACAGCAGGGTGCCCGAGAAGTCCCTCGGTACCTCGTCGACCGCCGGAAGGAACGCGTACGCCAGACCGACGGCGGCGACGAAGAACGCCCCGGCGGCCAGCGTGGCGTTCCAGTTGCCCAGCCGCGGTGCGAGGCGCTTGCCGAGGATCACGGTCGCGACGGCGAGCAGCACGCTGAGGACGACCATGAGGAAGTACAGCGTCGTCCGCTTGCCGATGGTGTCGGCGTCACCGACGGACGGCGGGTTGGCCGGGTACTTGAGGAACGGCACGACGTAGACCGCGACCAGGCCCGCCGTCGACAGCAGCAGCGCACTCGCCCGGGGCCCGAAGCGGCCGATCCGTCCGAGGGCGAAGCAGTACGCGAGGGCGGCGATGCCGCCGAAGGCGATCCCGTAGACGAGGACGCCGGTGGCCAGGCCCCCGGTGGACTGCATGGTGCGGGTCACCGTCTCCACGCCGTGTTCGTGGTGGTGCGCGTGCGACTCCTCGTAGGCGATCGCGGCGTCCACGCGGGACTCACCGAGGAAGTACGCGACGGCGAGGGCGAGCAGGCCGGCGGCGAGACCCGCCAGCATGCCGCGCACCAAGAGGTTTCTGACTGTTGCTGAGTTCATCGGCTCGTACGCTTCCTCGTCGCCGTCAGTGGCAGGGGAAGCCGAGCAGATGGCGGGCGTCGTGCACCCACTCGTGCACGTTCTCGCCCGAGACGAGCGCGGTGGCGCCCTGTTCGGCGCCGACGAAGTAGAGCAGGACCAGCATCAGGATGCCGAAGAAGACCGCCCAGGGGGCGATCGCGCCGATCGGCAGCTTGGCGGGAACGGCGGTGGGGGTGGCGGTCGGCTGAGCGACGGACTGCGCCATGTGGCAGGACCTCCTGGGGAACTCGCGTCCCATCGTGGTGGTGCACAGGACGACGGCTGCGGGTCTGACTTGCCCTGCCTTCACCACCCCTGGCGGGAGCGGCACTTGCGGGGATTACAGTGGCGCGACCGTGCCGGATTCTCACCGGGCTTCCGCCGTACCGTCGTCAATATCGTCGAGACCGTACCGCGAAGCGGAGGTCCGGCCAAGGGCGCACGGGAGGCACGGCGCGCGCCCCGGGGCTCACGACCACGGCCAACTCCCGTTCCGCGCACGGCGTTCGGCCGCCGGCATTTCGATCACGAGAGCGGATCCATGACGACCCGAGTGACCTTGATCTCAGCAGCGTCGAGCGCGGCGCTCCGCGAGGCCCGCTTCGACGACGGCTGTCCCGCGGACGCCGGCGGACTGCGGCTCGCCCGGGCCGCCGCGGGCACGTTCACGGCCGCGGGCGAGCGGTGGGTCTCCCCCAGCGTGCGCTGCCGGGACACCGCGGGCGCGCTCGGTCTGGACGCGGTCGAGGTGGCGGAGTTCGCCGGTCTCGACGTGGGCCGCTGGCGCGGGGCGACGCTGGACGAGGTGGGCGCGACGGAACCGGAAGCGGTCGCGCGATGGCTGGCGGACCCGGGGTCCGCTCCGCACGGCGGGGAGTCGGTGCGGGACTTCTGCGACCGGGTCGCCCGGGGGCTGGAGCGGGCGGCGGAGCACACGGGGCGCGTCGTCGCCGTCGTGGAGCCGGAGGTCGTACGGGCCGCGCTGGTACGGGCTCTCGGGGCGCCCGAGTCCGCGTTCTGGCGGATCGACGTACCGCCGCTGACCGCCACGGACCTCAGCGGACGCTCGCGCCGCTGGAACGTGCGCGCCGGACGCCCGCTGCCGGACCGGGACACGGGGCGGGAAGCGCACCGGCGGGGCGCCGACCGGGACGAGCCCCGGTGAGACGCGGACCGGGACCAACGCCCGCGTGATGCGGACCGGGACTCGCGCTCGCGTGACACGGACCGGCACCCGCGCCCGCGTGACAGGGGCCGAGGCCGGCAGCGATGTGGGGCCCGGCAGGCCGCCTTACCGTCGGCAGCCCCGGGCGACCCGGGCACCCCGGGCCGCCCGGGTGTGCCTGCGGGTTCCCGGGTGTGCCGGCGGGTGCCCGCGGGTGCCGAGGGTGGGACGGCCCGCCTCAGCGGAGCGTGGCCATGAAGTCCATGCAGGCCTGGGCGCACTCACGGCAGGACTTCGCACTGCCCTGCGCGCCGGGGTGGTCGTCGAAGACGTCGGCGCACTCCAGGCAGACGTCCCGGCACCACTCCAGCTGGACGCGCATGCCCGCCTCGTCCAGACCCGACTGCTCGGACAGCATGCGGCACGTCGCGTCGCACACCTCCGCGCACAAGACGCCCTTGCGGCGTACCAGTTCCTGCTCCTTCGGCCCGTCCGGATCCACGAGGCTCGCACGCAGAGCACCTGCCCGCGCACACTCCGCACACGACTGCGCGCACGCGAAGCGGTCCTCCAGGAACCGGAAGAGCTCCTGCTCAGATGTCATCGAGGTCACCCGCCCCGAGTAGCCGCGGTCGCCCCTGTCAAACGCCGCGCTCTTGGGCCCCGGCCGGCGCGACCCGCCCGGTTCACGCGAGGGACGAGGGGTACTCGCGGGACAAAACCCCCACAAGGGACGGATGGGTCATGAACCTACTGGTGAACGACATGGCGGCGAGCGCCAACCGCGGTCTGGTGGCCGGCTTCGCGCCGCTGGTGATCGGTCTGGCCGTCGTGGCGCTGCTGGGCGGTGCCATGTGGATGGGCAGCCGGGTCCGCCGCGAGGAGCCGCCGCGCCCCCGGGCCGACGAACAGCCGAGGCCGCCCGTGAGCGGTCCGGTGTTCGAGGTCTACGAGAACCGCGAGCCCGACGAGGTGCCCCGGAGCAGTCAGCGTCTGACCCCGTACCAGCTGGCGGCCCACGGCAACATCGCCTCGAAGCCGAGCGGGAACACCACACGACGTCGGTGGAGCGCGGGCTCCAGCGGCTCCTTCGGCAGTGGCGGCTCCGGCTCCCACTGACCGCCGCCCGCTCTTCCCTCCCCCGCCCCGCGCGCCGCGGGGGGAGAGCCGTCCCTCGGTGACCGGTCGGCGCGCGGCTGGTCACCGTCACGCCTTCACGAACGCGCTGTTTCCGTTCTGCGAACAACGGGCCGCAGGGGAGGACAGGCGCACCCGGCCGGGGTGACCATGCAGGTCCACGGGGCCCGCACCCCGCGTCCCCCTCCCGCTGGGAAGCACCATGAGCCTGCCGTCGTCCGCCACCCTCCGGTGGGAGTCCGAGAACTGGAACGCCGCCGCCCCGGTCCGGCTGCGCGAGCTGATGTCCGCCGAACTGGCCCCCCGTTACGCCCCTGACGAGCACCGTCGGGTCCGAGCGCCCCAGCCGTCGGCGGACGAGATCGTCGTCACCTGGGTCGCGTACGCGGACGACGTCCCCGTGGCGACCGCCTCACTGCGCAGGCTGCCGGACCGCCACGAGGTCAAGCGGGTCTTCGTCCACGCCGGTCACCGCGGCCGGGGACTGGCCAGGGCGGCACTGCGGGCGGTGGAGTCGACGGCGCTCGGGCTCGGCATCGAGCGGCTGTGGCTGCAGACGGGCGCGCTGCAGCCGGAGGCCCGGACGCTCTACGCGCGAGAGGGATGGTCCCGGGTGCCGCCCTACCCTCCGTACGACCGCAACCCGTACAGCGTCTGCTTCAGCAAAGTCCTGACGCCGGTCCCCGACTCCTCCGCCGATGTCTCCTGAGCGCTCCGGGGCGCCGCCCGCCCAGCCCTTCAGCCCACGCGCCGCGCCCGCCCCGACCGACGGACGGTGGCGGCCCGGACCCGCGACCGTGCTCGTGAGCCGGCGCCACGTCGACCACATGCGTGTCACCACCACGGCCTGTCTCGCCCCGGGTGCCTCCGCCGCCTGACCATCCCCCTCCACCGCCGCAATCCGTGCTGCCCGCCGCCCGGCCGAGGGCACGGCACACGGCCCCGCGGTGCCTCCACGCACGCTTGCACTCGTACACCACGCGTGCCTCCGCACGCCGCACAAGGGAGAACCATGAGCCAGCCGATCGACTCCGTCACCGCAGGTCACACCCCCGAGGAGAAACCGGCGGGACCCGACACCTCGGCCTGGTCGTTCGAGACGAAGCAGGTCCACGCCGGTGCCGTGCCCGACCCGACCACCGGGGCGCGGGCGGTGCCGATCTACCAGACCAGTTCGTTCGTCTTCCGCGACACCCGGCACGCCGCCGACCTGTTCTCGCTCGCCGAGCCCGGCAACATCTACACGCGCATCCACAACCCCACGCAGGACGTCTTCGAGCAGCGCGTCGCCGCGCTCGAGGGCGGGGTCGCCGCCGTGGCCCTCGCCTCCGGGCAGGCCGCCGAAACCCTGGCCATCCTGACGCTGGCGGGCGCCGGTGACCACATCGTCTCCAGTACGTCCCTCTACGGCGGCACCTACAACCTGTTCCGCCACACCCTGCCGAAGTTCGGCGTCGAGGTGTCCTTCGTCGACGACCCGGACGACGCCGAGGCCTGGCGGGCGGCGATCCGGCCGACCACCAAGGCGCTGTTCGCCGAGACGCTCGGCAATCCGCGCGGCAACGTCCTGGACGTCCGGGCGGTCGCGGACGTCGCCCACGAGGCCGGTGTCCCGCTGATCGTGGACAACACGGTGCCCACCCCGTACCTGCTGCGGCCGATCGAGCACGGTGCCGACATCGTGGTGCACTCGGCCACCAAGTTCCTCGGCGGGCACGGCACCACGATCGCCGGTGTCGTCGTGGACGGCGGCACCTTCGACTTCGGTGCGCACGCCGAGCGCTTCCCCGACTTCACCGAGCCGGACCCCAGCTACCACGGGCTGCGGTACTGGCCCGCGCTCGGTCCGGGCGCCTTCGCGATCAAACTGCGGGTGCAGCTGTTGCGCGACCTCGGGCCCGCGCTGTCGCCGCACTCCGCCTTCCTGCTGCTCCAGGGGGTGGAGACGCTCAGCCTGCGCATCGAGCGGCACTCCGCCAACGCCCAGGCCCTGGCCGAATGGCTGGAGCAGCGCGACGAGGTCGCCGCCGTCCACTATCCGGGACTGGAGTCCAACCGGTGGTACGAGGCCGGGCAGCGCTACCTTCCCCGCGGCGCGGGCGCGGTGCTGGCGTTCGAGCTGCGGGACGGTGTCGAGGCCGGGAAGCGGTTCGTGGACGCGGTCGAGCTGTTCAGCCATCTCGCCAACATCGGTGACGTACGCAGCCTGATCATCCACCCGGCGTCCACGACACACAGCCAGCTCGACGAGGACGGCCTGGCGGCGACCGGGACCTCGCCGGGCCTGGTGCGCCTGTCGGTCGGCATCGAGAACCTCGCGGATCTCAAAGCGGACTTGGAGGCCGGCTTCCGCGCCGCGAAGGGCGCGTCCTGAACGCCGGGCCGGCGACCTCCCCGGTCCCCCTCCCGCCGGCCTCCGGGGCGTGGCGGGAGGGAGACCCGGCCGGACGGCGCCAGTGGCACGTCCGCGGGACGCCGCTGCCCCTGGAGGCGGGCGGTGAACTGCCGGGCGTGCGGCTGGCGTTCGAGACCTGGGGGCGGCCCGCGCCGGACGGGTCCAACGCCGTGCTGGTGCTGCACGCGCTCACCGGGGACAGTCACGTCGCCGGACCCGCCGGACCGGGGCATCCCACTCCGGGTTGGTGGGACGGGTTGGTGGGACCGGGCCGGGCACTCGACACGGACCGCTGGTTCGTCGTCGCCCCCAACGTGCTGGGCGGCTGCCAGGGCAGCACGGGACCGTCCTCGCGGCGTCCCGGCGGACGGTGCTGGGGCGCCGGCTTCCCGTTTCTGACACAGCGTGACCAGGTGGCGGCCGAGGCCGGCTTGGCCGACGCGCTCGGCATCGGCCGGTGGGCGCTGGTGCTGGGCGGGTCGATGGGCGGGATGCGTGCCCTGGAGTGGGCCGTGTCGTACCCGGAGCGCACGGACTCGCTGCTGCTGCTGGCGACGACCGCCGCGGCGAGCGCCGAGCAGATCGCCTGGGCCTCGGCGCAGGTCCACGCGATCCGCGCCGACCCCCACTGGCGCGGCGGCGACTACCACGACGCCGGGCCCGGCCGCGGACCGCACACGGGACTCGGCCTGGCCCGGCGCCTCGCCCATGTCACCTATCGCAGCGAGCCGGAGCTGAGGACCCGCTTCGGCCGCGGGTACCAGGGCACGGAGGAGCCGTGGAACGGCGGCCGGTACCAGGTCGAGTCGTACCTGGACCACCATGCCGCCAAGCTGGTGCGCCGCTTCGACGCGGGCAGCTATGTCGCACTGGCGGAGGCCATGAACAGCCACGACGTCGGGCGGGGCCGCGGGGGCGTCCGGGCGGCACTGAGCCGCGTCACGGCCCGGACCCTGGTGGCCGCGGTCGACTCCGACCGGCTCTATCCGCTCTACCAGCAGGCGGAGTTGGCCGCCGGGATCGGCACGGCGGACCGTCTCCGTACGGTCGTGTCCCCGTACGGCCACGACGGCTTCCTCATCGAGACGGAGCAAGTGGCCGCGCTGGTGCGGGAACTGCTCGGACACGTTCCGGGCGGCGTCCGTCCCCCGGCGCTCGGACGGGCTGCCCCGACCACGTCGTGAGACGTCGTGCAGGCCTTCTTGACGCTCTCACGGAGCGCGACGACACTGACGGGGACGGTCACGATTGTCAGCGCCCCGCGGGCAGGCTCCCTGCTCGTACGGTCATCGGCCCCGGCCCGCTGGCAGGCAACCCTTCCACCGCGACGGGGTGCCCCGGGTGACGACCGGGTTCCGCCGGTGCGGCGGGACAAGCGTGGTCTCGCATCCCGCGAGCCCCGAGCGTGGACCGGTGGAAATGCCGAGGAACGGTTTGACGAGGCGCCTGCACATCGATCTGTCGCGTGTCTCCAGCGCCTACTAACCGCCGATCCGGACCGGTACGAGAGCGCAGTCACTCCGTTTCGTCGCGGCGCCCACCGGGCGGCCGGACTTCCTCACCCGTGGAGAGTCATGCCCGAGACCATGTCGCACGCCTCCAGCACGAGCACACCCTGCACCACGTCCGACGCCGGACGTCCCGACGGCATCCCCGGCCCGGTTCCCGGTTCCCGCGGCACGGGGTCGCCGACCGGCCCGCGCCGCCTCCACAGCCGTATCGGCGTCGGCCTGGCAGGCGGCTTCTACCCGGCACCGCACCGCTACCGGCTGTACCTGTGCACCGACTGTCCCCGCTCGCTGCGCGTCTCGATCACCCTGGACCTGCTGGGCCTCGGAGACTTCGTCGCCACCACCCCCCTGACGCACACCGGCGACGCCGGCCAGGTGTCCGACGGGTTCGCGGCCCTGCGCCGGGCCTACGAGGCCACCTGGCACCACTACGAGGGCCCGCTCACCGCGCCCGCCCTCTGCGACCGCTGGACCGGACGCGTCGTCAGCAACCACACCCCCGACATCCTGCGCGACCTCGCGGGTCTGGCCGTCCGCACCGGCACCGGGCTTCCCGCACTCCGCCCGCCGGCCCGCGCCGCGGACATCGACGCCCTGGGCGAACTCCTGGACGCCGACGTCGTACCGGCCGCAGCGCCGCATAGGCGGTCCGCCGCACTCGGGCGGCTGAACCGGCGACTGGCCTCGGCGCCCTACGCCGCGGGCCGCGACCTGACCGCCGCGGACGTGGACCTCTGGGTCGCCCTCGTCCACCTCGAGGACCCGGACGCGCTCGCCCCGTACGGACACCTCCGGGCCTACGTACGACGGCTGGCCGCGCACCCGGCGTTCCGCGGACGGACGAGCCGTGCCGGCGCTCCGCAGCCGCGGGCCGCACGACCGAGGTAGGCCGTGGTGGCGGGGGCCCCGCCCCCGCCGCTCCCCATCCGTCCGTCCGCCGTCCGTCCGTGCGCCCGACTATCCGTCCGCGCGCTCGACCGCTTCCCGCGATATCTGCTCGAACTGCGCGGCCATCGCCTCCTGGAGTGCCTGGGCCGCCGACAGCGGGCGGACCATCACCATGAGGTCGTCGATCCTGCCGTCCTCGTCGAGGTGCAGGAAATCGCAGCCCTCAATCTCCCTGTCGCCCACCTTCGCCCGGAAGACCAGCGCGTGGTCGCCGCCGTCGCCGCCGCCGATCTCCCGGACGTAGTGGAAGTCCGTGAAGACACGGGAGACACCGCGCACGATCGCCGCGGTGATCGCCCGGCCGGTGTACGGCTTGAAGACGACAGGGCTGGTGAACACGACGTCGTCGGCCAGGAGCGCCTCGATCGCGGCGTGGTCGTTCGCCTCCACCGCCTTGCGGAACGGATGCATCGCGCCCACCTCTCATAGTCAACTAATTGATCAGGTGTGGAAGAGATTACTCATGGGTTCGGGTGGACATCTAGGTTGGGCGCATGGCATTGCGCAACGCGGTCCTGGCCGCGCTTCTCGAGGGCGAGGCGTCGGGGTACGACCTGGCCAAGGGGTTCGACGCGGCGATCGCCAACTTCTGGATGGCGACTCCCCAGCAGCTGTACCGGGAACTCGACCGCATGGCGGGCGAGGGGCTCATCGCGGCCCGGCTCGTGCGGCAGGAGCGCAGACCCGACAAGCGGATGTTCTCGCTCACGGACGCCGGCCGCCGCGCGCTGCACGACTTCACGGCCACCCCGCCGAGACCGACGGCCATCCGCGACGAGCTCCTGGTCAAGGTCCACGCCGTCGACGAGGGCGACCTCGATGCCGTGCGCGCGGCGATCACCGAGCGGCTGGAGTGGGCCCGCGCGAAACTGGCCCGCTACGACCGGCTGTGCGCCCGCCTCCTCGACGGCCGCACCGAGGAGGAGTACCTGTCCGGTGCCGAGCGGATCGGCCCGTACCTCACGCTGACGCGGGGGCGCGCGTTCGAGCGGGAGAACATCACGTGGGCGGAGCGGTCCCTGCGCATCCTGGAACGACGGGGTGCCGTGCGCGGCTGATCCCCGGTCCGGCCCCGGGCCCACCGGGGATCCCACCGGGCGGGGTGGCGTATTCCCTTCGAGGCATCGGATCTCCTATGGCTCCGAGCGGCATGCCTATTGGTAACTTATGGCCCCGCGCGTCTACGTTCGTCGTATGTCGAAGATTCTTTTTGTGATGACCGGCGCCGACCACTGGACCCTCGCGGACGGCAGCAAGCACCCGACCGGCTTCTGGGCCGAGGAAGCGGTCGCCCCGTACGAGGCGTTCACGGCCGCGGGCCACGAGATCGTGGTCGCCACGCCCGGCGGTGCCGTACCGACCGTGGACCGGGCGAGCCTCGCGCCCGAGGTGAACGGCGGCCAGGAGGGCGCCGACCGGGTCGACGGAGTCCTGGCGTCGATCAGTGAGTTCCGGCAGCCGATCCGGCTGGAGGACGTACGGCTCGACGACTACGCGGCCGTCTACTACCCCGGGGGCCACGGACCGATGGAGGACCTCGCCGTCGACACCGTCTCCGGCCGGCTGCTCGTCGACGCCCTGGCATCGGGCAGGCCCCTCGGTGTGGTCTGCCACGCCCCTGCCGCGCTGCTCGCCGCGCGGCTGGAGGACGGCGGCAACGCCTTCGCGGGGTACCGCCTGACCGGGTTCACCAACGCGGAGGAAACCCAGGCCGGCTTCGCCGACAAGGCGAAGTGGCTGCTCCAGGACCGGCTCGTCGAGGCGGGCGCGGACTTCCAGGAGGGTGAGCCGTGGGCCCCGCACGTGGTCGTCGACCGCAACCTGGTCACCGGCCAGAACCCGTCCTCCTCCGCTCCGCTCGCCGCCGAACTGCTGAAGAAGCTGGCCTGAGCGTCCCGAGCCGGCCCCGCGCCCCGGCGGACCGGGACCGCGCCCCTTCCGGGGCGCCGGTACCCCGGCCCGCCGGGGCGTTTCCTCGTACGTCACCGGCCCGCCGTCCGCCCCGCACCGGCCCGTCCGCTCCACCCGGGGACCCGCAGCACGTGACCACCGCCTCCGGAACGCCGATACTGCAAGAGGCGGATCTCATCAGGAGGTACCCATGAAGATGCTCATCAACGTGGCGGAGACAGTGGTCGCGGACGCCCTGCGGGGCATGGCGGCCGCCCATCCGGAGCTGACGGTCGACGTCGAGAACCGGCTGGTCGTCCGGCGCGACGCCCCGGTGGCCGGAAAGGTCGGGCTCATCTCCGGTGGTGGTTCCGGGCACGAACCGCTGCACGGCGGATTCGTGGGTCCCGGCATGCTGTCGGCGGCCTGTCCGGGCGAGGTCTTCACCTCCCCGGTGCCGGACCAGATGGCACGGGCCGCGGCCGCGGTGGACAGTGGCGCGGGCGTGCTGTTCATCGTGAAGAACTACACGGGTGACGTGCTCAACTTCGACATGGCGGCGGAGCTGGCCGAGGACGAGGGCATCCGGGTCGCCAAGGTCCTCGTGAACGACGACGTCGCCGTCACCGACAGTCTGTACACGGCGGGCCGGCGCGGCACCGGCGCGACGCTGTTCGTGGAGAAGATCGCCGGGGCGGCCGCCGAGGAGGGCGCGCCGCTGGAGCGGGTCGAGGCGCTCGCCCGGCAGGTCAACGAGAACTCCCGCAGTTTCGGGGTGGCGCTCTCCGCGTGCACCACTCCGGCCAAGGGCAGTCCCACCTTCGACCTGCCGCCCGGGGAGCTGGAGCTGGGCGTCGGCATCCACGGCGAGCCCGGCCGGGAGCGGCGCGCGATGATGACCTCGCGGGAGATCGCCGACTTCACGCTGCACGCGATCCTCGAGGACCTCGACCCGCGTGATCCGGTCCTGGTCCTGGTCAACGGCATGGGGGCGACTCCGCTGCTGGAGCTGTACGGGTTCAACGCCGAGGTGCAGCGGGTGCTGACCGAGCGGGGTGTCGCCGTGGCGCGCACACTCGTCGGCAACTACGTCACCTCGCTGGACATGGCGGGCGCCTCGGTGACCCTGTGCCAGGTGGACGAGGAGCTGCTGCGGCTGTGGGACGCCCCGGTGGAGACCCCGGGCCTGCGCTGGGGCAGGTGAATCCCGCCGACGTCCGCTCCCGACATCCGGCCCTGACGTCCGGTCAACGTTCGTACCACGCAAGGAGATCCCGTGCTCGACGCCGACTTCTTCCGACGTTGGATGGCGGCGACCGCCGCGTCCGTGGACCGCGAGGCCGAACGGCTCACCGCCCTGGACTCACCCATCGGCGACGCCGACCACGGCAGCAACCTCCAGCGTGGTTTCACCGCCGTGGTGGCCACGCTGGACAAGGAGGCGCCGGACACGCCCGGTGGCGTTCTGACACTCGCCGGCCGGCAGCTGATCTCGACGGTGGGCGGCGCGTCGGGGCCGCTGTACGGCACCCTGCTGCGCCGTACGGGCAAGGCCCTCGGGGACGCTCCCGAGGTCAGTGAGGAGCAGCTCGCGCAGGCGTTGCGCGAGGGCGTGGACGCGGTGATGGCGCTGGGCGGGGCCGCGCCCGGTGACAAGACCATGATCGACGCGCTGGTGCCGGCCGTGGACGCGCTCGGCCAGTCGTTAGCGGCGGCCCGTGCCGCGGCCGAGGAAGGTGCCGCGGCGACGACTCCGTTGCAGGCGCGCAAGGGCCGTGCCAGCTATCTGGGCGAGCGCAGCATCGGGCACCAGGACCCGGGGGCGACGTCCGCTTCCTTGCTGATCGCGGCTCTCGTGGAGGCGTCCGGTGAGTGACGGCAAGCAGGTCGGGATCGTGCTCGTGTCGCACAGCGCAGCCGTCGCCGCCTCGGTCGCCGAGCTGGCGGTGGGGCTGTCGGGCGGCGGCGCGACGGCTCCGGTGGCGCCCGCGGGCGGCACCGTGGACGGCGGCCTGGGGACGAGTGCGGAGCTGATCTCCGCCGCGGCCGCCTCCGTGGACCGGGGCGCCGGGGTCGCCGTCCTCATGGACCTGGGCAGTGCGGTCCTCACCGTGAAGGCGCTCCTCGCGGAGGGTGACGAGCTGCCCGAGAACACGCGGCTGGTCGACGCGCCCTTCGTGGAGGGTGCGGTCGCCGCGGTCGTGACGGCTTCGGCGGGCGCGGACCTCGCGGCCGTGGAGGCCGCCGCGGCGGAGGCGTACGCGTACCGCAAGGAGTGACACGGCGGTACGGGGCGTGCGTGCGCCGCGTACCGCGAGCCCCCGCCGCCGGCGGGCGGGGGCTCGTTCGTGTCCGGGGCCGGGCCGGACCCAATCGCGACAGGTCGGGCGGTGCTCAGTTCCGGTTCTCGGCGAGGAACTTCCGTGCCAGCGTCCTGCCGCGGGCCGCCGTGGCCCGGTGGTCCTCGATCGGGGAACCGCCGGAGTTCTCGAACACGATGTACGTGACCCCGGAGGGCACACCGCCGCCGCGCGGGTCGGTCCGGATGCCGAGGCCCCGGGCGGCCGCGTACGACGCCTCGCCGATGATGTCGCGCGGTCCGACGTCGCCGACGACCGCGTACTGGACGCGGCCGCGGTGGATGACGGCGGCGACGGACCCTCCGGTGATGCCGTGGTCGCGGTGGTCCCAGACGGGGCCGGGGGACGGCACGACGATGTACGGAAGGGTCTCGGCGCTCAGGTAGCGTCCGTCGGACTGCTGAAAGGCCGTCATGGACGAGAAGAGCGGGTCGGTGCGCCGGTTGCAGCGGGGGCCGGGCCTGCCGTCGCAGTCGATGTCGAGGTCCGCCTTGAAGAACACGGCCCCGCGGGCGCCGCACACGGGGATGGCGGCGGGGGCGTCGTCGTCGCTGCGGTAGCGGCCGGACGAGACCGGAGCGCAGTGGCGGACCGCGGCGAGCAGGTCGGCCGCGCCGACGTCTCCTTCGCGCACCCGGGGTCGTTCCGCTTCACGCACCGGGGGCCGTTGCGGACCGGCGGCGGGGGCGGGGGGCGGCGGTTTGGCGGGCAGCGTGGTGGGGGCGAGCAGGGCGGCGCCTGCCGCGGCCAACGTCAGCGACTGGACACGCACGATGAGGAACCCTCTCCTGGGCGACACTGACGGGCACTCAACCAAATCTGGGGCGGGTCGCGCAGGCCGTCCACCGGTGTGCGTCCGGATGGCGCACGGCCTCGGTCCGGCCCAGGGCACGGGTGCACCGGCGTTGCCGCGGACGGTCGGCCGGGCGGGCGGGGCCGATGCGGTCCCGGGCCCGCATCGGCCGCCGTCCCGGGCGCGGGATGAGCGACGACAGCGGCCCGTGCCGTTGGTGCGGAACTCCCGTGCAGGGAAAACGAGTTCACTTCGCGTCAGGAATCGGCCCACGGAGCACCCGGCGGACGCGGCGGCCGGCTCCTGTTCCCGGCCCACCCCTTGCTGTGTTCGCGTCGACGTGGCATACAGGTACAGACCAATCCGGTCGAGGGAAGGCGGGGCTGTGCGACGCGCTCGGACATCGGTGATCTGCGGCTCGCTGCTCCTTGTGGCGTCCTGCGGCTGGGGCGGCGGCCAGGACGACGGGCGGAGCGGCCGGCTGCCGTCGGCCCCGGCGGGCGTCACCGCCGCGGCCGGCAGCGCGACCAGTGTGCACGTGATGTGGAACCTCGCCACGGGCGACCCGGAGATCGCCGGCTACGAGGTGTACCGGGGCGGCAGGAAGGTGAAGGACGTGCCGGGGACGGAGCACATGGTGGACGTCACCCGGCTCACGCCGGCCACCGCCTACGTCTTCACGGTCCGGGCGCGGGCCGCCGGCGGAGACGTCGGGCCGCCCAGCAGATCGGTGCGCGCCACCACCCCCGCGGCGACCGCGGCCGACCACCGCGCACCGACGCGCCCGGAGCACCCCGGTGGCAGAGTGCTCGGGGGCCGGGCGGTCCAGCTGTCCTGGGGCCGCTCCACGGACGACAGGCGCGTCGCCTCGTACGACATCCACCAGGGCGGCTCGAAGATCCACAGCGTGGGCGGCGGGCAGACGGCGGCCGTGATCACCGGGCTGCGGCCCGGCACCCGCTACTCCTTCACCGTGCGGGCGCGCGACGCGGCGGACAACGTGTCGCCGCCCGGCGAACCGGTCCGGCTCACCACCGCGCCGGGTCCGGGTGACGGCCGGGACACGGCACCCGCCGCCTTCCGGGCCACCACGCACACGTCCGACGGCGCCTACTCCCTCGACCTGTCGTGGGTCCCGCCGAAGACGGACGGCGTGATCACGGAGTACCAGATCCGGCTGGACGGGCGGGCGGCGACCTCCCTGGTGTGGGGCGGCACTCCCCCGGCCGGCCGGGCCTCCTACAGCTTCTACATCGGCCGCGAGGCCGGTATCACCCACCGGGTGCGGATCCGGGCGAAGCTGCCGGACGGCACCTGGGGCGGCTTCTCGGCCGAGCGGACGGTGACGACGGGGGCGACCGACAGGCGCGACTAGGGTTGATCGCATGGCCCATAGGGAATCGCATACCGCTCCGCTGGACCTGACGCAGCTGCGGACCTTCCTCGCCGTCCACCGCGCCGGGTCGTTCACGGCGGCGGCGCGCCTGCTCGGTCTCTCCCAGCCGACGGTGACGACACAGATGCGGGCGCTGGAGGAGCAGCTGGGCCGTGAGCTGTTCGAGCGGCAGCCGCGCGGGGTGACGCCCACGGCGGTGGCGGACGAGCTGGCCGCGCAGGTGGCGGCGCCGCTGGACGCGCTCAGCGCCGTCGCGGAGCGCGGCGGGCCCGGCGCCGACCAGGTACCCGAACCCGTCCACATGGCGGGGCCGGCCGAGCTGCTGTGCACCCGCGCCCTGCCCGCGCTCGCGCCGCTGACGGCCCGGGGCGTCCGGCTGCGGGTCGGCACGGGCCTGACCGACGAGCTGCTCGACGGGCTGCGCGGCGGCCGGTACGACCTGGTGATCGCGACGAGCAGGCCGCGCGGACGCGCGCTGACGTCCGTGCCGCTGGGCGACGAGGAGTTCGTGCTGGTGGCGTCGGCGGCCTGGGCCGACCGCATCGGCCCCGACCGGGTGGCCGCCGAGGGGGCCGACGCACTGCGCGGGGTACCCCTCGTGTCGTACGCCGAGGATCTGCCCATCGCGCGGCGCTACTGGCGGCACGTCTTCGGTGTGCGGCTCACCGCACAGGCCGCGATCACGGTGCCCGATCTGCGCGGGGTACGGGCGGCGGTCGCCGCCGGTGCCGGGGTCGGCGTGCTTCCGCGCTACCTGTGCTCGGAGGAGCTGGCCTCGGGAGCATTGGTGCCCCTGCTGTCGCCCGAGGACCCGCCGATCAACACCGCGTACCTGGCGCAGCGTCCCGGGGCACCGGACAATCCCCATGTCTCGCTCGTCCGGGAGCGGCTGCTCCAGGCCGGGCGCACGTGGTGACGCGGCCTTCCTGAGCGGCGGCCCGCGCCCGCCGTTCGACGGAGTCCGTCACCTGCCCGGCCCTCCTCCGCATGCGGTCCCGGTCCGGGGCGCGTTGGCTCTCCCTGAGGCAGCACGGCCGCTTCCCCATCCAAGGCGGCTCATGGGATCTACCGCCAACCGTGCCTCTGGAGGGCAAGTCCTATGCGTACCACTCAGATATTCCTTCGCTCCGGCCTGACCGTGGCCGCCGCCGCGCTTCCCTTCACCCTGGCCGCCGGGTCGGCCACCGCGTGGGGTGCGGGGATCTCGGTGAGCACCAGCGGGTCGACGGTCTCGGTCACCACCAGTGCCTGCACGGGCAGCGGTGCCCGCTTCGGCAACGCCTCGCTGCTCACCAGCAGCCAGTCGAGTTTCGCCCAGGGCCGCCAGGCGGCGCTGACCGGGACCAGCAACAGTCAGACGGCCACCTGGTCGGGCGTGGGCTCGGGCACCTACACGGTCATCGTGGTGTGCCAGAACGGGACCACGGCGGGCACCCAGTCGATCGTCGTCTCCGCTCCCACGATCTCCGCGACGGCCTCCCCTTCGCGCGGTGTCATGGGTGGTGTGGGCGGCGCCACGAAGGACTACCGCACGCTCACCCTGGTGGGGGGCGGCGCGCTCGTGGCCACGGGCACCGTGGCGGCCGCCTGGTTCCTGCGCCGGCGGGCGAAGCCGCACCGGCTCTGACCGCGGGGCCGGCGCCCGTCAGCCGGGCGGCCGTCCGCCGGCTCCGGCCGGCCGGGCGGCCTCCTGCGCACCGGCGGCTTCCTGCTCGTGGGCGGGCAACCGGTCGCGCACCTGCTCGAACTCCGAGAGCGCATGGGTCAGCCACCGGGTCCAGAAGGTCTCCAGGTCGATCCCGGCGCGCAGCACGAGGTGCTGCAAGCGCTGCTGCGGGTTGTCCCCGCCGGGCGGGAAGTCCCGCTCCTGGATCGCCTCGTACTCCGCCAACTGCCGCCGGTGCAGTTCGAGATGGCGGCGCAGATCCGCTTCGACGCCGTCGGTGCCGACCACCGCGCAGGCACGCAGGCGCAGCAGCATGGTGTCGCGCATCGGCTTGGGATCCTGTGCGGCGGCGGTCCAGCGGGCCAGTTCGGCGCGGCCCGCCGCGAGCACCTCGTAGCTCTTCTTCTGGCCCCGGGCGGGCTGCTCGGCCGGCAGGGCGCGGATGAGGCCCGCGGCCTCCAGTTTTCCCAGCTCACGGTAGATCTGCTGGTGCGTCGCCGACCAGAAGTAGCCGATGGACTTGTCGAACCGCCGGGTCAGCTCCAGCCCCGACGACGGCTTCTCCAGCAGGGCGGTGAGGATCGCGTGCGGCAGTGACATGGGCCTCATCCTAGGGAGGGCCGCCCACCGGCCGCTCTCCCGCTCTCGTGCCGTGACCTGCGCGGCAGGTCCTCATGGCCGTCCGGCCGTTCCCGCCCGTCTCGCGACGGGAACGGCCGGACGGGCCCTCAGAGCGCCGCCGCGAGTTCCGTGCCCTGCTTGATCGCGCGCTTGGCGTCCAGTTCGGCGGCGACGTCGGCGCCGCCGATGAGGTGGACACTGCGGCCGGCGGCGAGCAGTTCCTCGTACAGGTCGCGGCGCGGCTCCTGGCCGGTGCAGAGCACGACCGTGTCCACCTCCAGGACCTGGCTGACGCCGTCCACCGTCACGTGCAGTCCGGCGTCGTCGATCCGGTCGTACCGGACGCCGGGGACCATGGTCACGCCGCGGTGCTTCAGTTCGGTGCGGTGGATCCAGCCGGTGGTCTTGCCGAGTCCGGCGCCGACCTTGGACGCCTTGCGCTGCAGGAGGTGGACGGTGCGCGGCGGGGCGGGCCGCTCGGGTGCCGTGAGACCGCCGGGCGCTCGGTAGTCCATGTCGACGCCCCAGTGCCGGAAGTACGTGGCGGGGTCCTCGCTCGCCTTGTCGCCGCTGTCGGTCAGGTACTCGGCGACGTCGAAACCGATGCCGCCCGCGCCGAGGATCGCGACCCGGTCGCCGACGGGGGCGCCGTCGCGCAGGACGTCGAGGTAGCCGACGACGCTGGGGTGGTCGACGCCCGGGATGTCGGGGGTGCGCGGGCTGACGCCCGTGGCGACGACGACCTCGTCGTACGCGGAGACGTCCTCGGCGGCGATCCGGGTGTTCAGCCGGACGTCGACGCCGTGCAGTTCGAGCTGGGTACGGAAGTAGCGGATCGTCTCGTCGAACTCCTGCTTGCCGGGGACCCTGCGGGCCACGTTGAGCTGGCCGCCGACCTCGCCCGCGGCGTCGTAGAGGGTGACGTCGTGGCCGCGTTCGGCGGCGGAGACCGCGCAGGCGAGTCCGGCGGGGCCGGCGCCCACCACGGCGACGCGCTTGCGCAGCCGGGTCGGCGCGAGGACCAGCTCCGTCTCGTGGCAGGCGCGTGGATTGACCAGGCAGGAGGTGATCTTGCCGCCGAAGGTGTGGTCGAGGCAGGCCTGGTTGCAGCCGATGCAGGTGTTGATGGTCTCGGGCCGTCCCGCCTCCGCCTTGGCGACGAAGTCGGGGTCCGCGAGCATCGGACGCGCCAGGGACACCATGTCGGCGTGCCCGTCGGCGAGCAACCGCTCGGCGATCTCGGGGGTGTTGATGCGGTTGGTGGTCACCAGGGGGACCGAGACGGCGCCCATCACCTTCTTGGTCACCCAGGCGTACGCGCCGCGCGGTACCGAGGTCGCGATGGTCGGGATGCGCGCCTCGTGCCAGCCGATGCCGGTGTTGATGATCGTCGCCCCGGCGGCCTCCACGGCCCTGGCCAGGGTGATGACCTCGTCCAGCGAGGACCCTCCGGGCACCAGGTCGAGCATCGAGAGCCGGTAGATGATGATGAAGTCGTCGCCGACCGCCTCGCGGACCCGCTTGACGATCTCGATGGGAAAGCGCATCCGGTTCTCGTACGAGCCGCCCCAGCGGTCCTCGCGGCGGTTGGTCTGGGCGGCGATGAACTCGTTGATCAGGTAGCCCTCGGAGCCCATGATCTCGACGCCGTCGTACCCGGCCTGCCGGGCCAGCCGGGCGGCGCGCGCGTAGTCGTCGATGGTCTGCTCGACCTCGGCGTCGGTGAGCGCGTGCGGCGGGAAGGGGCTGATCGGCGCCTGGAGGGCGCTCGGCGCGACGAGGTCCCGGTGGTAGGCGTACCGCCCGAAGTGCAGGATCTGCATGGCGATCCTGCCGCCCTCGTGGTGCACCGCGGCGGTGATCACGCGGTGCTGTTCGGCCTCCGCCTCGGTGGTCAGCTTCGCCCCGCCCTCGTAGGGGCGTCCCGCGTCGTTGGGGGCGATGCCGCCGGTGACGATGAGCCCTACGCCGCCGCGGGCCCGGGTGGCGTAGAACTCCGCCATGCGCTCGAAGCCGCGCTCGGCCTCTTCGAGGCCCACGTGCATGGAGCCCATGATCACGCGGTTGGGCAGCGTGGTGAAGCCCAGGTCGAGGGGGTTCAGCAGGTGCGGGTAACGGCTCATCGGGCCCTCCGTGCGCGGTGTGGTGTGTCTGTTGTAGACGACCGCAGGACGCTTATGCAACTAGTTGCACAACCGGAGGGACCGAGGTCACACGAGGGCGACCCGGCGCCCGGGAACAGGGGGCACGCAGCCACGGCACGGGGTGCGCGCCCGGGAGCGTGCGCACGGCCGGTAGCGTGATCGTCTGCCGCATGGAAGGTCCATGGGTCCCGGCCGGCCCGCGCGAGGGATCCCGGTGGCGAGCGAGGAGGCCGCGATGAGCGAACGGACGAAGCCGAGCATCGAGGTTCCCGAGGGTGACGCGCCCTCCGAGCTGACGATCCGGGACCTGGTGGTCGGGGACGGACCCGAAGCGCTGCCGGGCAGGGTCGTCCAGGTTCACTATGTAGGGGTCACGTTCGCATCCGGAAGGGAGTTCGACTCCTCCTGGGAACTGGGCCGGCCGTTCAAGTTCGCCGTGGGCGGCGGCAGGGCCATCAAGGGCTGGGACCGGGGAGTGAGGGGAATGAAGGTCGGCGGCCGCCGCGAGATCATCGTTCCTCCGCGTCTCGGCTACGGCAGGCAGTCCCCCTCTCCGTTGATCCCGGCGGGCTCGACACTGATCTTCGTCGTGGACCTTCTCACGGTCGTGGGCGGGCCCGCGGGGGCGGCGCCCGGCTTCACGGGCCCGGCCTGAGCGTGGCGCACCGGCGCGGGAACCGTCCACCACCGGCGGGTGGTTCGGTCGCGTGGTACGCGGTCGACCGCACCTGTTTTCCCGGACCTTTCGGGCCGGCTCCTGCTGCAGGCAACCAAACGGCCCCTTCGCTGATCTAGACGGGTGATCGGCTACTCACCGACGGCCGGCGTGACCACCCGGCCGCCTCAGCGAAAGCGGACCATGAGATATCGCTCCAGAGTGACGGCCCCTGCGGCCGCCTTGTTCGGCACAGCGACCGCACTGACCCTGGGCACTGCCGCCCACGCTTCCCCCAGCCCCGACGGGCCGGGGACCCCGGGCCCCGAGACTCTCGGCGACCCGGTCTTCCCGAGCCTCGGCAACGAGGGCTATCGCGTGTCCTCGTACGACCTCGACTTCGCTTACGACGCCGCCACCGGGCTCGTCCAGGCCACCGCGACGCTGAGCATCCGCGCGGACCGAGTGCTCAACCGGCTCTCGCTCGACGCCCTGGGGCTCGACATCCGCGCGGTGGACGTCGACCGCCGCTCCGCCACCTGGGAGCAGGCCGACGAAAAGCTGCGCATCACTCCGGCCAGGCCCCTGCCGCCGAAGAAGGCCGTGACCCTTCGGATCGAATACTCCGCCGACCCGCGCCGCGCACTGTCCCACACCGCCTGGGTGCCCACGGCGGACGGCTTCGCGATCTGTCCCCAGCCGAACTCCGCGCACACCGTCTTCCCCTGCAACGACCACCCCTCGGACAAGGCCGACTTCTCCTTCCGCCTGACGGTCCCCGACGGGCTGCGCGCGGTCGCGAGCGGCCGGCTCACCTGCACCGAGAAACTCGCCGACGGCCGTACCGCGTACTCGTACCGATCGGCCTCCCCGATCGCCACCGAACTCGTCCAGGTCACCGTCGGCGACTACGTGATCAAGGAGCGGCAGGGGCCGCACGGACTGCCGCTGCGCGACGTCGTCCCGACCGCCCGCGCCGAGGCTCTTGAACCGGCCCTGTCTCTGACACCGGGTCTGGTGGCCTGGCTGGAGGACCGCTTGGGGGCCTATCCGTTCGAGACGTACGGGCTGCTGCCGTGCAACTCCGACGACCCGGCGGCTTTCGACTTCACCGGACTGGAGACCCAGACACTCACGCTCTACAAGCCGAACTTCCTGCTCCAGGAGGAGAAGAAGATCGGCTCGCACATGATGCACGAACTGGTCCACTCGTACTTCGGCAACCTCGTCAGCCCGGCCACCTGGGCGGACCTGTGGCTGAACGAGGGGCACGCCGACTACTACGGCCTCCTGTACCGGTACGAGCGCGGCTGGACCGACTCCCTCGGGCTGAGCAGCATGGAAGCCCGGATGAAGGACACCTACGCCAGGGGCGACCAGTGGCGCCGTGACTCCGGCCCGGTCGCCGCCCCCAACGCGGTCAACCTCTTCGACAGCCAGCGCTACCTCGGTGGCGTCCTCGTCCTGTACGCCTTCCGCGAGCTGGTCGGAGAGGAGGTCTTCAACCGCGTCGAGCGGGCGTTCCTCGATCGCTTCCGCAACTCCGCGGCCACGACGGACGACTACATAGCCGTGGCCTCGACGGTCTCGGGCCAGGACCAGTCCGGCTTCCTGCGGGACTGGCTCTACGGCACGAAGACTCCGCGCATGCCCGGCCACCCCGACTGGACGGTGAACCCAGCGGCTCCGTCCCTCGCCGCACCGCACAGCCTGCGTCAGGGGCACTGGCACGAGAACTCCGCGACGCTCTGAGCAACGCAACCGGGGGCGGGGCCCACTGAGGCCCCGCCCCTGGTCCCGAACGAAACCGCCTAGCCGGGCCGGACGCCGATGACGACGTGGGCGTACATCTCCTCGGAGACCGCGAGGCGCGGGACGAGACCGCTGCGGGCGAGGACGTCGAGGGCCGCGGGTGACTGGAGTTCGCTCGTCTCGACGAGCAGGCAGCCGCCGGGTGCCAGCCAGTGCGGGGCGTCGGCGGCGACGCGGCGCAGCACGTCCAGGCCGTCGGCACCCCCGTCGAGGGCCATCAGCGGTTCGTGGTCACGCGCCTCCGGAGGCAGCAGGCCGACCTCGCCGGTGGGGACGTAGGGCACGTTCGCGGCCAGGACGTCGACGCGCCCGCGCAGGGTGCCGGGCAGGGCGTCGAACAGGTCGCCCTCGTACACCCGGCCTCCGAAGGCGGCGACATTGCGGCGGGCGCAGCGCACCGCCGCCGGGTCGATGTCGGCGGCGTGCAGCTCGGGCCCGTCGAGGGAGACGGCGAGTGCCGCGCCCACCGCGCCCGAGCCGCAGCACAGGTCCACGACGACGGCCGCCCGCCGGGCCTGCGCGACGGCCTGGCGGACGAGGAACTCGGTGCGGCGGCGGGGCACGAAGACGCCCGTGTCCACGGTGATGCGCAGTCCGTGGAACTCGGCCCAGCCGACGACGTGTTCCAGGGGCAGACCGGCGACACGGCGGTCGACCATGGCGGCGGCCTCGGCCTGGTCACGGGCGGTTGCGAGGATCAACTCCGCTTCGTCCTCGGCGAACACACAGCCTGCGGTGCGAAGTGCGGCGACGACGGCGGAGGGTGAGAGGGAGGGCATGGAAGCCGAGAGCCTTTCGATGGACCGAAGGGCGCTCTCGCGGGCACCTAGAGCAGGTGACCCGTGTTGCCTCGAGGTGAGAGCACCCGGCCTGACACAGCGGTAATGGGTCTCACCTCCTGACAACTCCCGGCCGGGGACGTCCACGGCCGCGACCACATTACAGGAACGATCAGACGGCGACCGACTCCTCCAGCTCCTCCTCGGTCTCCTCCTCGGCCCGGACGGAGGCCGAACTCGCCCCGGGGGACGCCGTTTCGGCGGCCGTCTCCGCCTGTGCGGCGGGTGCGGCGCGCCGGGCGCGCGCCCGCTCGGCCGCGCCGGCGGCCGCGGTCACCAGCAGGCCGAGGGCGAGCCAGGCGACGAGCGTTCCCACGTTGCCGGACAGCCCGTCACGGTCGAAGTAGAGGAGTGCGCGGACGCCCTCGACGAATCCCGCCCCGTTCCAGAAGGCGTGCAGGGTGCCGAAGAAGCCGTTCTGCAGCTCGGGCCGGAACAACCCGCCTGAGCTGGTGAAGTTGAGCATCACGAACAGCACCATCATGGCGAGGGTGGTCCACCGCTTGAGGAACGTGTGGAGTCCGACGCCCACGAACAGGATGCCCGCGGAGTAGAGCCAGCTCATCCCCCACACGCCCGCGAGGTCGTGGTGCGCGAGGTGGAAGACCGGCCCGGCGAGCAGCGCGCCGATGACGCTCACGACACCGGAGACCGCGACGGCCAGCAGGCCCCGTATCCGCATCGGCAGGGCTCCGCCGGCGGCGCCGAGTGCGGCGACGGAGGCGTACGAGCCGATGCTCAGCGCGACGAGCAGGAAGAACAGGCCCTGCCCCGTGGGGTCGTCGGCGACCGTCGGGGTGACGTCGGTGACCTTCAGGGGCAGGCCCTGCCGGGCGGCGACCGGGGTGAAGACCTTTTCCACGGACAGGGCGCCCATGTCGGACGCGGCGGTGGCCACGAGCAGTTCGGGCGTCCTGCCGTTCGCCGCGTAGGCACCGGTGATGTCACGGGACTTCAGGAGGTCGACCGCCTCGGCGCGGGTCGCGATGGTCCGGACGTCGAGTGCGTCACCCGCCCGGTCCTTGACGGTCTGCGCGAAGACCTTCGTCTCGGCCCCGGAGCCGACGACGGCGACGGGCAGGTGGTTCGGCTCGGGAGTGGCGAAGGCTCCCAGGTAGGCGAGCCCCATGCCGACGCACATCAGCAGGGGGGTGATGAGGTGCGTCAGTACGTGGCGCAGGGCCGGGGAGCGCAGGCCGGTGAGCACGGAACCTCCGTTGGTTGGCTTATACAACTCAGGTTTCAGTTGTACTATACAACCAGGAGAGAGGGAGGTGTTCCGTGACCGTGTCAGACGAGTCCGGCGAGACCGCCGCCCGGGACCGGGAAGGGACCGGCCGGTCCCCCGACGGGGCGGTCGAGACCATCCAGCGTGAGATGACGGCCTTCGCCCGGCGCGCCCGGGCGTCGGCCGGACGCATGCATCCCGAGCTGTCGCTCGTCTCGTACACCCTGCTGGGGCATCTCGAGGAGCGGGGCGGCTGCCGGGCCACCGACCTCGCCGCGCACTATGCGCTGGACAAGTCCACGGTGAGCCGCCAGGTCGCCGCCCTGGAACGCGCCGGCCTCGTCGAGCGGCGCCTGGACCCCGAGGACCACCGGGTGCAGGTGCTGCATCTGACACAGGCAGGCACGGCGATCCTCGTCCAGGTGACCGAGAGCCGCAGAACCGCGTTCCGCGAGCGGCTCGACGGCTGGTCCGAGGAGGACCTGGCGCGGTTCGCGGAGTACCTGCTGCGGTACAACGGGTCGGGCTCCGACACCCCGGCCGACAGTCCTTCCCCGGGCTGAACGCGGGACTCGCGTCCGGCGGACTCCCGGAGTCCGGTGCGACCAGCGGGACCGCCGGTCGCCCCGGACGGTCGGCGCGCCGGCTCCGCCCCGATGGCGGTGGCCCCGTCTCCTCAGGCGACGGCCGGGGCGGGTGCGTCCGTCGCGTGCTCCGGTACCCGTGCCGCCATGAAGCGGGTGGTGCGCCGCAGCCGGAAACCCAGGGCCTCGTAGAGCCGGACGGCGTCGGTGTTGCCCGCGCCGGTGTGCAGGAACGGGGTCTCGCCGCGGTCGCGGATGCCGTGCGCGACGGCCAGGACCAGCCGCCCCGCCAGCCCCTGCCCCCGGAAGTCCGGGTCGGTGCAGACGGCGCTGATCTCGGTCCAGCCCGGCGGGTGCAGCCGCTCCCCCGCCATCGCCACGAGAGCGCCGCCGCGGCGGATCCCCAGGTAGGTGCCGAGTTCCACCGTGCGCGGCAGGAACGGGCCGGGCCGGGTGCGCCGGACCAGGTCCAGCATCTCCGGTACGTCGGCGGGACCCAGCCGCACCGCTTCCGGGTCCGGCGCCGCGGCGAGCCCGTCGTCGACGAGCTGGACGCCTTCGAGGCTGAAGGTCACCTCCCACCCGGGCGGGATCCGTCCGCGGAAGCCGGCCAGCGGCGCCTCCCCGCCGGGGCCGACGAGTGCCGCCAGATCCGCCCAGTCGCGGGCGTCGGGTTCGTCCGGGAGCGCCAGCCACGGCGACACGTCGGCCGGATAGCGCAGCACGCGGCCCCGGCGCTCGGCGAAGCGGGCGTGCGGGCCGGTCAGCGAGGCGAGGGCCGGATTGTCGAGGACGTGCCGGGCGGCGCTCCCCCGCGGGACCTCGGTACGGGCCGCATGCCGCTCCGTGCGCGCCCCGGTGCTCATGCGGCGACCTCGATCACGGTCTCGCCGCGCGCATGGATGCCGCGGGGCCCGGGGACCGGCCGCTCCCGGCCGGCGAGGGCCTCGGTCTCCGGACCGCCGTACCGGGTGAACACGTACGCCTCGGGCATGGCTGCCTCACTCTCCCTTCGCTGCCGCCGGCCGGACGCCACCGGCGTCGGCACCTACGGCAAGGGAGATCACGACACCGCTATTCCCGGGGCCGCGGAGAGTTCATACGGCCGCAACAGTCGGAGCCGTCGTCCCCCGGGGCGCCGGGGCGGACCCGGGTCCGCGTACGGTTGAATGCGTACGCCGGGACCGCGCGAGCACCTGTCCGCGCGGGTGTCCCGCTCCTGCCCGCACTCCGACCGAGACC
This sequence comes from Streptomyces sp. NPDC005551, assembly GCF_042871785.1. Taxonomy (NCBI): domain Bacteria; kingdom Bacillati; phylum Actinomycetota; class Actinomycetes; order Kitasatosporales; family Streptomycetaceae; genus Streptomyces; species Streptomyces sp. NPDC005551. Next base: position 146,479 of record NZ_JBIAJE010000005.1, read on the forward strand.
GACCCCGCGCCGTCCCGAAGGCGGCCTGGAGGCACCACCCCATGAACGTCACCCGAGGCTTCACCGGGCGCACCCGAGTCCCGAACGCCGGCCTGCCGCCCGGTCAGTACGACGCGGGCGACGACTGGCCCGTCCTCTCCGCCGAGGTCACGCCCGAGCTGACGCCGGCCGACTGGACCTTCCGGATCGACGGCCTTGTCGCAGAGCCGCGCACCTGGGACTGGGACGAGGCTCACGCGCTGCCTGCGTCGGCGTACGAGGGCGACATCCACTGCGTGACGAGCTGGTCGAAGTTCGGGGTGCGCTTCGGCGGCGTGTCCCTGGACGCCTTCCTCGCTCTCGTGCGCCCGGACTCCGCCGCCACCCACGCCGTCGCCTACTCGCACACCGGGTACACGGCCGGCCTCCCGCTGGCGGACCTGACGGGCTCGCGCGCCTGGATCGTGTGGGAGTACGACGGGAAACCGCTCCCCGCCGAGCACGGCGGCCCGGCACGGCTCGTCGTGCCGCACCTGTACTTCTGGAAGAGCGCCAAGTGGATCGCGGGCATCACGCTCCTGGACCACGAGGCACCCGGCTTCTGGGAACAGAACGGCTATCACGCACGCGGCAACCCCTGGGAAGAGCAGCGCTACTCCGGTGACTGAGACATTCGTGCCCCCGACCCCGTTCGCCGTGCCCGGCCGGATCGCCGTGGGCGAGCAGGCCGCCGCGCACTGGCAGACCGCCACGCTCACCGCGATCCGCCGCGAGACGGCACACGCCTCGACGTTCCGTTTCGCGGTGCCCGGCTGGACGGGCCATCTGCCCGGGCAGCACCTGATGCTGCGGCTGACCGCCCGGGACGGCTACACGGCCCAGCGCCACTACTCCCTGGCGTCCGCGCCCGACGACAGCGGGCACATCGAACTCACCCTGGACCACGTCGACAGCGGTGAGGTGTCCGGCTGGTTCCACACGGTGGCCAGGCCCGGGGACGAGGTGCAGGTGCGCGGCCCGGTCAGCGGCTTCTTCGCCTGGCCCGGCGACCGGCCCGCGCTGCTGCTCGGCGCGGGCTCCGGTGTCGTGCCGCTGATGTCGATGGTGCGGCACCGTCGCGCGCGCGGGCTCACGGTCCCGCTGCGGCTGCTCGTCTCCGCCCGCTCCCCCGAAGAGCTGATCTACGCGCGGGAGTACGGCGAGGAGACCACTCCGGTCTTCACGCGCAGGGCACCGGAGGGTGTGCCGGTCGGCCGTCTGTCGGCGGCACATGTGGCGCCGCTCCTGGCCGAGCAGCCGCCGGGCGGGTGGGAGGCCTATGTGTGCGGCTCCAACGGATTCGCGGAGCACGCGTCACGGCTGCTGGTCCGGGCGGGCCAGCCGGTGGACCGTATCCGCATCGAACGCTTCGGCTGAGCCCGGCGCGCCGCCCCGGGCGTCCCGTCGGGCCCGCGGGCGGCGCGGGCCGCGCGGGGGCATCCGCCGCGGGACGCCGGGAGCGGTGACCGGCGGCGGCCCCGCGTCAGCGGCACTCGTCGAGCAGGATCCGCGCCAGCTCGTGGGGCTGGGAGAACATGGGCCAGTGGCCGGTGTCCATCTCCACCAGCCGCCACCGTTCACTCCTCAGCGCGTCGGCCACGTCGTCGTTCGGCTCGGGGCCGTCCAGCAGGCACTTGACGTACGTCGCGGGCAACTCGTCGAGGGGGCGCGGCAGGACGGCGGGTTCGGTCAGCGAGGCGCCCGGGTGTGGGGTCGCACCGGCCGCGATCCGCGCGATCTGCTCACTCGTGAGGCCCTGGCCGTCGTAGCCGTCCGCGGTCAGCGGCTCCCAGAAGCCGCCGTTCTCCGCGAGCGAGGCCTCGAACCTCTCCTGGCCCTGCCACCAGTTGGCGGCGAACGAGACACCGTCGACGGGGATCTCGGAGTCGACGAAGACGACCCGGGCCAGCCGGCCGCCGATCCGCAGGGCGGCCTGGCCGACCGGAATGCCCGCGTAACTGTGTCCCACCAGGACGACGTCGCGCAGGTCGAGGCGTTCCACCTCGGCGACGATGTCGTCCACGTGAGTCCGCTGTCCGGCCGGCGTCCCCTGCCTCTCGGCGAGACCGGACAACGTCACGGCGTGCGCGCCGCACCCCGCCGCACGCAGCTCCGGCACCACCTCGTCCCACGCCCACGATCCCAGCCACGCGCCTGCCACCAGTACGAATTCCGTCATGGAGGAAACGTAGCGGCGAGTTCGGACATCGCACCGTCCGCTCACGCTCCGGCGCGTCCCGCGCGGTCGTCGCCCGTCACCGTTCGCCGCTCGTCACTCTCACCGCCGGCCGCCGGTCATCTGTCCCCGGCCGCCGGGCGTTGCCCGCCTGTCGCTGGTCGCTGGTCGGTGGTCGGTGGTGGCTGGTCGGCGCAAGAGGGCCTGGCGGGCGCGCGTGCCCCGCCCGTACGGTGTGATCATCCGCATCCGATGTCAAAGGTGGTCCTTCATGGCCCTGTTCGACCTCCCCCTCGACGAGCTCCGCGGCTACCGCAGCGCGTCGGCCGAGCCCGAGGACTTCGACGCCTTCTGGGCCAAGACCCTCCAGGAAGCCCGCGAGCACGAGCTGGACGCCCGCTACGAACCGGTCCAGACGCGTCTTCGGACGGTCGAGCAGTTCGACGTGACGTTCGCCGGCTACGGCGGTCACCCGGTCAAGGGGTGGCTGACCCTGCCGGCAGGTACGGACGCGCCGGTTCCCACGGTCGTCGAGTTCGTCGGCTACGGCGGCGGGCGCGGTCTGCCGCACACGCATCTGCTGTGGGCCTCGGCGGGCTTCGCCCACTTCGTCATGGACACCCGGGGTCAGGGCAGTGCCTGGGGCGGCGGCGAGACCCCCGACCCGGTGGGCAGCGCGCCCGCGTTCCCCGGGTTCATGACCCGCGGGGTCGAGGACCCGGAGAGCTACTACTACCGGCGGGTGTACACGGACGCGGTGCGTGCCGTGGAGGCGGCCCGCGCGCACCCCCTGACGGACGCGGCCCGCACCGCCGTCGTCGGTGCGAGCCAGGGCGGCGGCATCAGCATCGCGGTCGGCGGTCTGGTGCCCGACCTGGCGGCGGTCGCGCCGGACGTGCCGTTCCTGTGCGACTTCCCGCGTGCGACGACGCTGACGGACCGCGACCCCTACCGCGAGATCGGCAAGTACCTCAAGACCCACCGCGGCCGTACCGAGCGGGTGATGACCACACTGGCGTACTTCGACGGGGTGCACTTCGCCGCGCGCGGCCGGGCGCCCGCACTGTTCTCGGTGGCGCTGGAGGACCAGACGTGCCCGCCGTCGACCGTCTACGCCGCCTTCAACGCGTGGACGCACGACGACAAGACGATGGAGGTCTACGACTTCAACGACCACGAGGGCGGCGGCCCCTACCAGGAGGCGGCGAAGCTCCGCTGGCTGCCACGGCACCTCTGAGGCGTCCCGGCGGTTGCCGGGACGCCCTGGCGTCACCCGTCGGAGCCGGGGGAACTCAGCCCGCCTTCCCGCGCGGTACGACCGTGGACAGGACGGCGGGCAGCGGGTACCAGTCCGCCGACACCACGCTGGCGTGCCGTCCGGCCAGCAGGGCCACCCGGTCCAGGGCCTGACTCTGCGTCGGACTGGTGCCGTCGATGGCCGGGGCCACGCCGTGGGCGTCGGTCATGACGACCAGGTAGTGCCGCTCGTCGTACCAGGCGGTGTCGATCGAACCGTTGGTGTAGGCGGTGGCGTCGCCGTCGAAGACCACGAACCACGGGCGGATCGTCGGGTCCGTGTACCGGGTGCGCGGGTCGCCCGCGGCGGCACCGTGCACGGCGGGGAAGGCGGCGGCCTCGCGCAGGCGCCCGGCGGCGGCGAGGTCGCGCAGGTGGGTGGCGTACTCGCGGTCCGTCCACAGCGTGTCGGCGGGGTTGCCCTCCTCGACCGTGCCGGGGATCAGCTCGACGACGAACTTGCCCGCGAGGGCGGAGCGGGCGGGCCAGCCGTCGGCGCGGACCGCCGAGTCGAGGTCCGGGTGGGAGGCGACGACGTCGGCGGGGCGGAGCAGTGCGTCGCCGAGCCTGGCGGTGAGCAGGGCGTCCAACTGGGCGGGCCCGCGGCCGTTCCTGCCCTGGAAGCCGTCCTTCATCTCCACCTTGAGCTGGATCGGCCGGTGGCCGGGGTGGGCGTCGTGCCAGGCCCTGATGTCGGCCAGGCAGCCGCCGAGGTCGCGGTTGCGTGTCCTGGTGCGCAGTTCGGAGGCCCGGGCCGCGTTCTCGCAGTTGTTGTCGTTGCCGAGCGGGTTGCTGTGCGAGACCCGCCAGGAGGAGCCGAAGACGTTGGTCCACACGTCGAGTTCCAGCATCCCGGCGCCGGAGTCCAGGGCGTCGGCGAAGTAGGGGAACTTGGCCTTCTCGTAGGCGTTGTGGACGCCCACCCAGGTGGTGGCCGAGTACGCCGGGTCCGCGGCCGTGGAAGGCGGTGAGGCGGCCAGGGCGAGCACGGCTGCCGCCGTCACCGTGAACCCGGTACGCGTCCACGCCTGCGCATGTCTGGGCATGTTTCCCCCTGCCTTCGGAGCTTCGGGTGGTCAACCGCAGTGCAGCGTAGGGGTGTTGGGTGACATGCGGAAGATCGCGGAGTGAAGGACGGGGCGATGCGATCCGGCGGGTTCCCCCCAGTCCGACCAGTCGGTACGTTCATGGGCGCGGAGCGCCGGCCGGTGCTCCGCGGCCACGACGGACGACGGAGGTCCCATGTCCCCGCGAGTACCTCAGGTGCACGGTCACTGCGACGCGCGCTTCTCGGCGGTGCGCACGGCGTTCGAGGAGAACTTCCGCGCGCGCGAGGAGCTCGGCGCGGCGGTGGCCGTCGTCCTCGGCGGGGAGACGGTGGTGGACCTGTGGGGCGGCTGGGCCGATGCCGCCCGCACCCGCCCCTGGGAGAGCGAGACGCTGGTGAACGTCTGGTCGACGTCGAAGGGCCCGACCGCGCTGTGCGCGCACATCCTCGCCGACCGGGGGCTGCTCGACTTCGACGCGCCCGTGGCCGCGTACTGGCCGGAGTTCGCCGCGGCGGGCAAGGAGTCCGTGCTGGTCCGGCACCTGCTGTCGCACCGGGCGGGGCTGTCGGGGCTGCGGGAGCCGCACACCCTGGAGCAGCTCTGTGACTGGGAGCTGACGGTCGCGCGGCTCGCGGCGCAGGAGCCGTGGTGGGAGCCGGGGACGCGGTCCGGGTATCACGCGCTGACCTACGGGTTCCTGGTCGGAGAGGTGGTGCGCAGGGTCTCCGGGCTGCTGCCGGGTGCGTTCCTGGAACGGGAGGTGACGGGGCCACTCGGGATCGACTTCACGATCGGACTGCCCGAGAAGGAGGCCGGCCGGGCGGCCGAGCTGGTGCATCCGCGGGCCGCGACGACGAGCGGACAGGCGGCGGTCTTCGCCGGGTTGGCGCCCGCGGCGCTGGCGGCGCTCGCCAACCCGTCCGTCGGTGCCGCCGAGGCGGGCACCGCGCGGTGGCGGGCGGCGGAGATTCCCGCGGCCAACGGTCACGGCACGGCGCGTGCGGTCGCCGCGCTGTACGGGATCTTCGCCGGGCGGGGCTCGTACGGCTCCCGGCAGGTGCTGTCGGCCAGAGCGGCCGAGCGGGTGCGCGAGGGGCAGGGCAGCTGCCGCGACCTGGTGCTGGGGGCCGGCTTCGCGCACGAGACGGAGCTCGGCCTCGGGCTGTGGCTCAGTGGGCCCAACGGCTCGTACGGGCCCAACCCCAGGGCTTTCGGACACGACGGCTTCGGGGGCTCCTGCGGCCTCGCGGACCCGGAGGCGGGTGTCTCCCTGGGGTACGTGATGAACCGCATGGGCCCGCACATCGCCGACGACCCGCGCAAGACGGCACTGGTGGACGCTCTGTACGGCGCGCTCTGAGGACGTCGGCATTGGGGGGCGGTGCGGGCTGAAATCGGCCGAACCGGCGGGTTGCTCTTCCCTAGTGGTTTAGACCAATGCTAATTGTGGTCGCGCACCGAGCCCGTACGGCTACACCTTGTCACCAAACAGGAGGCGCGGACATGTCCCGCACCGTCCACACGACCGACCACGAACCCCGCTACCGGCGCATCGCGACGCAACTGCTCGACGAACTGCGGGAGGGAAACATCCCGCCGGGCGAACGCCTGCCCGGGGAACGGGATCTGGCGGCGCGTTTCGGCGTCAGCCGCGAGACCGTCCGCCAGGCCCTGCAGATGCTGCGCGGCAGCGGGCTGGTCTCCACGGACCGGCGCGGCAGCCATGCCACGCTGCCCGGGACCACCGTCGAGCACGTGCCCTCCCTGGACTTCCCCGTCGGGGCGCACACCGCCGAACCGTGCGCCGTGCACCGGACCAGCGTCACCTGGGAGGCTCCCCCGCCGGAGCACGCCAGGGCGCTGGGTCTCGCCCCGCGGCGGCCGACGCTGGTCCACCGCTACGAGTCGGCAGCCGCGGACGGGACCGGCCTGCGGACGGCCGTGACGTCCTTCTCCGCGGTCGCCCTCGCCGAGGTCGAGGAGCTGGCCCGCTACCGCGACCGCGCGGACGGCAGCGGTTCGGCGCACCTGCGGCGGGCCTACGACTGGATGCGCAGGGCGGGTCTGACCCTGCACCACCGGGACTCCATCTCGCAGCTGCCCCGGTCGGTGCGGGTCACCCGTCGGGTGCACGACCAGTACGACCGGCCGCTGGAGATCACGGACCTGGTCGTGGAGACCCAGCAGGACGCGCTCGTGTACGAGTTCACCCTGCCCGCGGCCGGGTGACGTCCCGCGCCTCCCTGCCGGGACGTACACGGACACCGGCGTGGTGAGCGCCCGGTCGTGGGTTCTCGTGGACCGCGTGACGGAGGCCGTCCGGACGGCGGCCGGCTCCCCGGCCGCGCGGGAGAGCCGCCGCTCGTGACGTCACGGGCGGCGGACGGGGGACGCACCCCGTGCCGGTCGGCGGCGACATGCAGTCATCTGACAGATCCCTCGACGGCCCCGAACGCCTAACGTGCTGGACAGGGGCGCGTCCCGCGCCCGGCCCGGTGCGGCGCCCGACGGGCCCCGTCCGCGCGCCGACCGACCACGTCGCCGTCCCTGCGCCGAGTGGCCCGGCCCGGCGCACGGCCACCGGCCTCACCCGACCGGACGCACCGCGTCCCACTTCCGAAAGGCAACACCATGAGCACGTTCACCACGTCGGACGGCACCGACATCTTCTACAAGGACTGGGGCAGCGGGCAGCCGGTCGTCTTCAGCCACGGCTGGCCGCTCAACGCCGACACCTGGGACGGACAGCTGCGCCTGGTGGCCGAGAACGGCTTCCGGGCCATCGCCCACGACCGCCGCGGGCACGGCCGCTCCGCACAGTCGTGGCAGGGCAACCACATGGACCAGTACGCCGACGACCTGGCCGAGCTCATCGAGAAGCTCGACCTCACCGACGTCGTCCTGGTCGGTCACTCGACCGGCGGCGGCGAGGTGGCCCGCTACATCGGCCGGCACGGGTCCGGCCGGGTCGCCAAGGTGGTGCTGCTGGGTGCCGTGCCGCCGCTGATGCTGAAGACGGACGCGAACCCCGAGGGCACGCCCCTGGAGGTCTTCGACGGGATCCGCGCCGGGGTCGAGGCGGACCGTTCGCAGTTCTACTGGGACCTGAGCGAGTCGTTCTTCGGCTTCAACCGCCCCGGCGCCGCGGTCTCCGAGGGCATGCGCCGCGCCTTCTGGCTGTGGAGCATGCAGGCCGGCGTGAAGGCCGCCTACGACTGCGTCAAGCAGTTCTCGGAGACCGACTTCACCGAGGACCTGGCGCGCATCGACGTGCCGACGCTCGTCGCGCACGGCGACGACGACCAGATCGTGCCGATCGGCGCCGCCGCCCACAAGACGGCCGAGCTGGTCAAGGACGCCACCCTCAAGGTCTACCCGGGCGCCCCGCACGGCCTGGTGGGCGAGTACGAGAAGGCGTTCAACACCGACCTGCTGGCCTTCATCAAGAGCTGACGCGGGCCCGGTGACGTCCCTCGCGGAGGATGTCACCGGGGCAGGTCACCCGGCCGTCCGGAACCCTCCGGGTCCCGGGCGGCCGGCCGTCTCCACAGACCCGCACCCGTGCCCGGCAGCGGCATCCCCGGGTGGAGGGCGTGGTCGGCACCGGGGGCCGACGGGTGTGCTCAGCCGGGTGTCGTCGCGTCCGTGCGCGTGGCGACGACCATGCGGCAGCGCGGGCTGCCGTCCCGCCTGCGTCCGAACTCGGGCAGGGCGTGCAGCTCGACCGCGAAGCCCGCCCGTTCCAGCTCCCGCCGCACGTCACCCAGTCGGAAGGCCCGGTAGTACATCACGAACGGCGGACGCCGGACGGCGTTGCGCACCCGCATCGCCGCGTCGAAGCCGAGCAGGGCCCAGTACCAGGGAGAGCTCGGCGGGGCCGGGGCGGCGACGGGGAACGCGAAGCGACCGCCCGGCCGCAGGACGGCGTGCACCCCGCGGAAGAGGCCCGGCAGCTCCCGCGGCAGGAAGTGCCCGAACGCCCCGAAGCTGACGACGAGATCGAAGGCCGGTCCGAAGGGGAGGGCACGGGCGTCGCCGCGCACCCAGGAGACGCGCGGTGCGCCGGTCCTCGTAGGGCCCGGATGCCGCTCCCGTGCCACCGCCAGCATCCCCGCACTGAGGTCGACACCGGTAACGCTCCGGCCGCACAGCTCGCCCAGCACCGACAGGCCGGCGCCGGTGCCGCAGCACAGGTCGAGCCCGTGACCGAAGGGCTTGAACCGGCCGAGCGCCCGTGCCACGGCGTCGAGGATCGCGTCGGGTGTCCGGAACGGGGTGTGGTCGAATTTCGGCGCGAGCAGGTCGTAGCCGTGCTCGACGGACGAGAGGGCCTGAACGGCCAGTTCGCGCAGGGTCGGACCCTCGGGAGTGAACATCGCGTGCAGCTTACGACGATCGGAGTGCGCCGGCACCGCGCACGCCGACGCACTCAGAGGCGTACGGGCAGTTCGCGCACGCTGTTGCCGACGAAACTGGAGGACCGCGGGAGTTCCCGTTCGGGCACGGCGAGGTCGAGGTCCGGGAAGCGGGCGAACAGCCGTTCAAGGGCGATGGTCGCCTCCATCCGGGCCAGCGGGGCGCCGAGACAGTAGTGCGCCCCGTGCCCGAGGGAGAGATTCCGTACGGCACCGGGCCTGCGCGGCCGGGTCACGTCGAACCGGCCGGCGTCCGCCCCGTGCGCGGCCGGATCGCGCCCGGCGGCGGAGTAACCGGCCAGCACCGGCGTGCCCTTGGGGATGAGCGTGCCGTCGACCGTCAGGTCCCGCACCGGATAGCGGAACGGGAAGTAGCTGACCGGCGCGTCCCAGCGCAGCGTCTCGTCGACCACGTCCGGCCAGCCCGCCGCACCGTCCCTGACCGCCTCCAGCTGGTCCCGGTGACCGCACAGCGCGCGCACGGCGTTCGTGATGAGGTTCAGTGTGGTCTCGTGCCCCGCGATGACCATCAGCAGCAGGGTGCCGATGAGTTCCGGCCGGCTGAGCCGCCCGCCGTCCTCGTCGCGGGCGGCTGTCAGCGCGCTGGTCAGGTCGTCGCCCGGCTGCTCCGCCCGAGCCGCCGCCACGGCGCTCAGCACGTCCACCAGTTCGCGGTTCGCGGCGACGGCCTCCTCGGGCCCGATGTCCGTGGCAACCACCTTGTTCGACAGATGGTGCAGGGTGTCCCGGAACTCGGCGTCGACGCCGAGGAGTTCGCCGATGACCCCCATCGGCAGCGGCAGCGCGAAGTGCCGCCGCAGATCCGCGACTCCGCCTCCCGCGTCCGCCGCCGCTCCCAGGTCGTCGAGCAGCCGGGCGGTCAACTCCTCGACCCTCGGCCGCAGTTCCTCGACCCTCCGGGGCGTGAACGCCTTGCTCACCAGCGCCCGGAGCCGCCGGTGGTCCTCGCCGTCGGCGGTCGTCATTCCCTGGACGGTGGCGAAGGTCAGCAGGGGCCAGCCGTCGGCGATCCGTCCCTCCCGGAGCGCGGTGAAGTGCCGGGCGCTCTTGGCCACGTCGGGATGGGCGAGGAACTCCTTCAGCACGTCGTGCCCGAGCACGGCCACGCCCTCGACCCCACCGGGCAGGACGACGTGCGCGACCGTGCCGCGCGCCAGCAGTCGCGCGTTGGCCGCGTGCGGGCAGCCGCCGGCCGCATCCATGGTGTGCGGCACTCCGGGCGTGGTCTCCACCGGTTTCTCCTGACGGGCATGGGGAGTTGGGCCGTACGGGGCCGATTCTGCCCGCTCGTATCGCGGCGCACCAGGCCGGTGGGGAACGGACGGACCACCCCGTGCGGACCACCCCGTGCGGACCACCCTCGTGCGGACCACCCTCGTGCGGACCACCCTCGTGCGGGCCGCCCAACCCGTCGCCGCCCGCACCGGACCGAGCCGCCCCCACTCACCCCGCCCTGTGTGGTATCGTTCCATCAGCACTTGTGTACACCCCTTCTCGGGGTGCCGGTGCGGAATCCCTCTCCTCCAGCTGTAGCGCCCGTCCTTCGCGGACCGGCGGTCCCGGCTTCCCGGCAGCACCTCCCGCGCACGGACACGGACGTCTTCGTCGTCCTCTTCCGTCCGTCGCACCCGTGGTGACGCCTTCCTGCCGCACGAGGCGTGAACAACGCCGCCTCTCCGGCCCTCCCCTCCCCCTCTCGTGACCTGATGAATCCGTCCTGGAAAGGACCTCGCATGACCACCGCACTCGAACACCCCCCGGTGCAGAAGCAGCTCCCGACGCAGGCCTGCGGCATCCTCGACATCGCGCACAACGGGCAGGGGCACCTGCGCCGGGCGAGCTGCGAGGCCACGCCGTCCGACGTGCAGGTCCCCGCCGCGCTCATCCGCCGGCACGGACTGCGCACGGGCGACACCCTCGAAGGCGTACGCGGCGCGGCCCGCGCTCTCGCCGAGGTGCGGGCGGTCAACGGCCGCGACCTCCAGGAGCTGCGCCACCGCCCGCACTTCCGCGACCTCACCCCGCTGCACCCCCGCGAGCGGCTCCGCCTGGAACACCCGGCGAGCGGCCTGACCGGACGCGTCGTCGACCTCCTGGCGCCCGTCGGCAAGGGCCAGCGCGGCCTGATCGTGGCGCCGCCCAGGACCGGCAAGACGGTGCTGCTCCAGCAGATCGCCGCGGCCGTCGCCGGCAACCACCCGGAGTGCCATCTCATGGTGGTGCTGCTCGACGAGCGGCCCGAGGAGGTCACCGACATGCGCCGCTCGGTACGCGGCGAGGTGTTCGCCTCGACCTTCGACCGGACACCGAAGCAGCACATCGCGCTCGCCGAACTCGTCGTCGAGCGGGCGAAGCGGCTCGTCGAGGCGGGACAGGACGTCGTCATCCTCCTGGACTCCCTCACCCGGCTGTGCCGGGCCCACAACAACGCGGCCGCCGCCGGTGGCCGCACCCTCAGCGGCGGCGTCGACGCGTCCGCGCTCCAGCGCCCCAAGCAGCTCTTCGGCGCCGCACGCCTGGCCGAGGAGGGCGGTTCCCTCACAATCCTCGCCACGGCCCTGGTCGAGACCGGTTCCCGCGCCGACGACTTCTTCTTCGAGGAACTCAAGGGCACCGGCAACATGGAACTGCGCCTGGACAGGACACTCGCCTCCCGGCGCGTCTTCCCGGCCGTCGACATCGCCCCTTCCGGCACCCGGCGCGAAGAACTCCTGCTGCCCGCACCCGAGTTGGCGGCCGTACGGGGACTGCGCCGCGCCCTGCAGACGCGGGACACGCAGGCGAACCTCGAAACCCTCCTGGAGCGGCTGCGCGCCACCCCGGGAAACGCGGCCTTCCTGCGCCAGGTCCAGCCGACACTGCCCGCGGCCTGACACCCGCCCACATGCGGCATCCGGGTGCTGGAACCCGGCGGCCCGGCCCTGGCACCCCGGCGGACGGCGCAACCATTCCTACGTTGATCATATGACCATCGGATTCTCAACCCGTATTGCCGTCTCGTGCTCCGTCGCCTGCGCGATCGGCGTGCTGGCCCTCGCCCCGGACCCGGCCGTCGCCCGCGCCGGGACGGACCCGGGAGCGGCGGGACCCGCGGCCTCGCCGCCACCCTCGCTGTACCGCTCCGGAACCCAGGTCCTGCCCCTCGCCGGGGCGCCGGCGCTCCCCCAGGTGTCCGCGCTCTCGTGGGTGGTGGCGGACGCCCGCACGGGTGAGGTGCTCGCCGGGCACGACGCGCACCGGCCGCTGCCGCCCGCCAGCACCCTCAAGACCCTTTTCGCGCTCACCGTGCTGCCTGTCCTGCCCGGCGGCGTCGAACACACCGTCACGGAGGCCGAGCTGACGGGGATCGGCGACGGCAGCAGCCGGGTCGGGGTCGCCGAGGGGCGCACCTACCGCGTCGCCGACCTGTGGCGCGGCGTCTTCCTGAACTCGGGCAACGACGCCGTGCACGTCCTGGCGTCCCTGAACGGCGGCTGGCGTGCCACGGCGGCCCAGATGCAGGCCAGGGCACATGCCCTCGGCGCGCTCGACACCCGGGTCGTCTCCCCCGACGGTTACGACGCCCCCGGCCAGGTCTCGTCGGCGTACGACCTCGCCGTGTTCGGCCGGGCCGGGCTGCGCAACCCGGACTTCGCCCGGTACTGCGCCACCGTGCGGGCCAGCTTTCCCGCGGGCGGATGGGCGTACGACATCCAGAACACCAACCGGCTGCTCACCGGCGCGGACGGCGTCGCACCGTATCCGGGCCTGATCGGGGTGAAGAACGGCTACACCAGCAACGCGGGCAGTACGCTCGTGGCCGCCGCGCGACGGGGCGGGCGCACGCTCGTCGTCACCGTGATGAACCCTCAGGCGGGCGGCTCCCGCGCCGTGTACGAGGAGGCCAGGTCGCTGCTCGACTGGGGCTTCGCCGCCGCCGGCCGGGTCACCGCGGTCGGTTCCCTCGTGCCGGCCCGGACCGCCGCGGCCGTCGCGTCGCCGCCCGCCCCGGCGACAGCGCAGGCCGGTCCCGCCGCGCCGCCTCCCCGCCCCACCGCCCCTGGCGGCACCGGCTGGCCGGAGGCGGCGGTGATCGCGGGCGCGGCCGGCGCGGGCGCGGGCGCGGTGGCCCTCGCCCTGCGGCTGCTGGGCGGCCGGGCCACGCGCGGCTGACCCGGCGCCGGTGGCGGACCTCAGAACACCGACAGTCCCGTCAGCGTGGTGAAACGGTCGAGGGCCGCGACCCCGGCCACCGAGTTGCCCCGTTCGTCGAGTCCCGGGCTCCACACGCACAGCGTGCACCGGCCCGGTACGACCGCGATGATGCCCCCGCCGACGCCGCTCTTGCCGGGCAGCCCGACACGGTAGGCGAAGTCCCCCGCCGCGTCGTACGTGCCGCAGGTCAGCATGACCGCGTTGACCTGCTTGGCCTGGCTGCGGGTCAGCAGCCGGGAGCCGTCGGCGCGCACCCCGTGACGGGCCAGGAAACCGGTGGCGAGCGCGAGATCGGCACAGGATGCCTCGACCGAGCACTGCCGGAAGTACTGCTCCAGCAGGACGGGCACCGCGTTGCCGATGTTCCCGTACGCCGCCATGAAGTGACCGAGGGCCGCGTTGCGGTCGCCGTGCGCCGCCTCGGAGGCGGCGACCTCCGGGTCGAAGGTGAGGTCCCGGTTGCCGCTCTCGGCCCGCAGGAACTCCAGCAGCGTGTTCGCCGCGTCACCGGTCTGGGTCTGAAGGCGGTCGGTGACGACGAGCGCGCCCGCGTTGATGAACGGATTGCGCGGGATGCCGTTCTCGTACTCCAGCTGCACCAGGGAGTTGAAGGGGTTGCCGGACGGTTCGCGGCCCACGTGCTCCCAGAGCTCGTCGCCCTCCCGGGCCAGGTCGAGCGCCAGCGTGAAGACCTTGGTGATCGACTGCGCGGAGAACGGCTGCCGCCAGTCCCCCACGCCGTACACCGTGCCGTCCAGTTCCGCGACGGCCATGCCGAACCGGCGCGGGTCGCAGGCGGCCAGCGCCGGGATGTAGTCGGCGGGCCGCCCGCGGCCGGGTCGCTGCGCGATCTCGGTGGCGATGCGTTCGAGCACCGGCTGGAAGGTGAGGGCGGACGAGGACACGGACATGATCGCCATTGTGCCGCGCGCCGGGCCCGGGGGGCTCGCCCCGGACGGCCCCGCCGACTCTCCGGCTCAGGTCACCGGGGCCACCAGGTCTCGGCCAGGGCGGCCCCGGCGAACGCGGCGCCCAGTCCCGTCACCACGCTCGCGACGACGTTGGCGGCCGCGTGCAGCCGGGCACCGTCCTCGGCCAGCCGCAGCGTCTCGTAGGAGAAGGTCGAGTACGTGGTGAGCGCGCCGCACAGGCCGGTGCCGAGAAGCAGCTGGAGGTGCGACGTCGCGGCGCCCGCGGCGGTGGCGCCGGTCAGCAGGCCGAGGATCAGACAGCCGGCGGTGTTCACCGTGAAGGTGCCCCAGGGGAGGACCGTGTCGTGCCGGGACTGCACCGCGCGGTCGGTCAGGTAGCGCAGCGGGGCGCCGACCATGCCGCCGGCGATGACGAGCAGCCAGTTCACCGCGACCTCATACCTTTCCCGCCCGTCCTGACGGACTCGTCTTCCCGGTCGGCGTGCCGGACGCGCGCGTTCGTCATCGGTGCCTCCCGGTCAGGGTGCGGCGCGTCGCCGTCACCGCGAGCCACACCGCCGCCAGCGCCGCGCAGGGGGTCGCGGCGAGGTAGGCGAACCCGGTGGGGGCGTGCCCCGCGTCGGCCAGGCGCTGGGTGTCGACGGCGTACGTCGAGAAGGTGGTGAAGCCGCCGAGCACCCCGGTGCCGAAGAACGGCCGGACCAGCCGGGGGGCCGCCCACACGTCGGTGATCAGCACCATGAGGACGCCGATGACGGCGCAGCCCACGACGTTGACCCCGAACGTGGTCCACGGGAAACCGCCGGTCTGCGCGGGCCACAGCAGCGACGCGCCGTACCGGGCGGCGGCGCCGATGCCGCCGCCGAGGGCGACCGCCGCGACGACCGGCCCCTGACCGCCCCAGAACGGACGCCAGGGGGCGGGCAGCGCGTCGTCCGGACCCGCGAGGGCGGAAGGGCCCCCGTCCGGGGGTGCGTCGGCCCGCTCGGGGTGCGGCACTGACATGGACGTACGACTCCTGCTCGCCGGGGCTCGGTCGGCCGGGTGCGCGCCATCGCGCTGGGGGGACCGTTGGCGGCGCCTGTGCCGCCGTTCGGTTACGGCGGGCACCATCACCGCGCCGCGGACCGGATCGTGGCCGGTGACCAGCGTAGCCCCGGCGGCGTTGCTCCCGCACTCGGGTCAGTCCGCGGCGGCGGGCGGCTCGCAGACGGCGAGGCCCTTCTCCCACAGGCTGCCCAGGACGAGCAGGCCGTCGGCCTCGCACACGCTGGTGACCATGCGGAAGCCCGCGTGGCGGCGCTCCAGGTGGTGCACGGTCCGGCCCTGGTCATCGAAGGCCAGGACACCGGCGAACCCGGTCGGACGGAAGGGGGCGCGTACCGCCACCCGGGCCGCGGCGCGGCGCACGGCGGGGCCGCGCCGGTGCAGGAAGCCCAGGCCGGCGACGCGGGGGCCGGCCGGCGCCACCCAGATGAGGCCCCCGGGCGCGCGCCAGATGTTGTCCGGCTGCCCGGGGAGGTCGTCGGCGAAGGTCTCGCTCCGCCCGGCCCGCGGTCCGGTGAGCCGGTGGCGGGTGAGGCGGGCGGCCCCGGTCTCCGCGACGACCAGGAACGACTCGTCGGCCGCGGCCGCGAGGCCGTTGGCGAACTGGAGCCCCTCCAGGACCACTTCGGGTTCGGTGTCCCCCGGCGCGAGGCGCGGCAGGCGTCCGGTTCCCGTGTGCTCGACGAGGTCGCCGATCCAGTGTTCGAGGGGGTGGTGCCGGCTGGAGACGGTGAAGTAGACGGTTACGTCGGAGAGCGCGATCACGTTGCTGCAGGAGCGGAGGGTCTCGCCGGCCACCGAGTCGGCGAGGACGCGCACGGTCCCGTCGTCGAGGCGGACCCGCAGCAGTCCTCGGCGCGCGTCGCACACCAACAGGTCGCCGTCCGGGAGCAGTTCGAGACCCAGGGCTCTGCCGCCGGTCTCCGCGAGCACCTCGACGCGGGCGGGACCGGCGCTCGTGAGGCCGTCGACGCGCAGGATGCGCCCGTCCTCGTCACCGCTGAGCACCCGGCCCCGGGCGTCGGCGACCACGTCCTCGGGGCCACGGCCGCCGATTCCGACGTACCGTCGGGGGGTGAGCGCGGCGGGGCGGCCGGTGCCGGGCGGGTGAGCCATGCACCTCTGCCTTTCGTCGTGGGGGCGGTTCCCGCGGCGGTGCGCGGCTACCAGCCCTTCTCGAAGAGGTGCTTGACCTCGGCGATGCGGTACTCGTCACGACGGTAGACGGTGCGTCCCCCGGTGCGCTCGGCGCGCAGCAGCCCGAGCCGGGCGAGGAGGTCCAGGTGCGCGCTCGCGACGGGAAGGCTCATGCCGAGCGCGGCGGCGACCGAGGTGGAGCTGACGCCGTCCGCGTCCCGGTCGCGCGGCGTCGCGGATCCGGCGGGGTTCCTCATCCACTCCAGGATCTCCAGGCGGTCCTCACCGGCGGGCACCTTCAGCATCTCGTCCCCCTCCGTCGCTGGCTTCTCGGTCCACTGTCCCGCGTCCGGAGGTGACGTGCAGGGCCCTTGTGTCCTTTGCCGGGGGCCCTAGGGGCAGAAACAGCCAACGGGGCGTCGTGGCGGGCCGGTGCCACCTCGAGGGCCCGGCTGCCCCGGCAGCCGGGCCCTCACACGCTCAGCGGTGACTGAACCACGACATGGCCGGAAGCGCCTTGTCGTCGTAGTCGAAGAGCGCCTGGTTCTCCCAGCCGTTCCCCGAGGCCGGGTCCGTGGGGTCCCAGCCGTTGCCGGTGACGGCGGTCCAGGTGGCCTCCCAGTAGAAGACACCGAGTCCGCGGCCGTTCGGGACGGCCTCCACGATGCTCGTCACGTCCCGCATCCAGGCGGTCTGCCCGGCCGGCGAGGCGGCGTAGCCGGGGACCAGCTCACCGGTGGTGTCGATGATGTTGGTGAGCGGGTCGTCGCTGTCCAGGCGGAACGGGTAGGCCGTCTCGGCGACGAAGACGGGCTTGCCGTAGCGGGCCGCGGCGTCGTCCAGGGTGGTCTGGAAATCGGCGAACGAACCGTGCCAGTAGCCGTAGTACGACAGGCCGACGGCGTCGAAGCGCACGCCGTTCGCGACCGCGCTGTCGAACCACCAGCGGGTGCCCGCCAGGTCGCCGCCCTTGGCGAGGTGCAGGGCCACGACGGTCGACGAGGAGACCGCCTTGGCGGCGCTGTAGCCGGAGTTGAGCAGTCCGGCGAGCTGGGGCCAGTTGTCCGTCGAGCCCTCGGACCAGAGCATGCCGGCGTTGGTCTCGTTGCCGATCTGCACCATGTCGGCGGTGGTGCCCTGCGCCTTCAGGGCGTTGAGGACGTCGTACGTGTGGTTGTACACGTCCGTCTTGAGCAGGCTGTACGAGTGGCCCGACCACGCCGCCGGTTTGGTCTGGGCGCCGGGATCGGCCCAGGTGTCCGAGTAGTGGAAGTCGACCAGGAGCTTCATGCCCTGGGCCTTGACGCGCTTGGCGAGGGCGAGGACGCGCGTCTTGTTGTTGTAGCCGTCGGCCGGGTTCACCCAGACCTTGAGGCGGGCGTAGTTCATACCGGCGGACTTGAGGAGGGCGAGCGCGTCGCCCTTCGCGCCGGAACCGCTCCTGTAGACACCGCCGAGGGCCTCGCTCTTGGCGAGTGAGGAGATGTCGGCGCCCTTGACCGGGACCGCGGTGGCGCCGGAGGTGAAGGTCAGGTCGTCGACGTTGATCCAGTTGCCCGCGCCGGCGTCGGAGTTGACGCTGATCGTGCACTGGTTGTTCGTCACGGCGACGGAGGTGACGATCCGGATCCAGCCGCTGCTGGAGACGGGCAGGTCGGTGCGCTGCTCCGCGCTGCCGCAGCCCTTCAGCGCGAGGTAGGCCGAATTCTGGCCGCCGCCGGAGCGCACCCAGGCGGTGAGGGTGTACTTCCCGTTGGTGAGGCCGGACAGGTACTGGTAGGTCTCGACCTTGTAGGCGGAGGACGACCAGTGGGTGAGGCGGTAGCCGCCGCTGTGGCCGCCGGCCTCGGTGAACGAGGCGGCGTTCCGGCCGGCCGCGGAGTACGTCGACCAGCCGGTGGGTGTCGCCGTCCCGCTGCCGTTGGACTCGAAACCGCCGTTGGTGAGGGTGGCGGCGGCGTGGGCCGGGGCGGCGGGGAGGGTGGTGAGGGCCAGACCCGCGAAGAGCGGTATCAGCAGGGTCCGTAGGGCGCGTCTCGCGTGGAACATCGTCGTCCCTTCGACGAAGGCGGGGAGACAGGGGGCGAGCGGTGCCGTGACCGAAGGCCCGGACACGGCACCGCCGTGACCGGCCGGATGTCCCCCCGGAGTCCGGCCGGTGTCTGAGGGGGCGGGCCGTCGACGCACGGCACGGCCGTCGTCGGGTGGGTCGGCCCGCCCGGGGATGCGGTGCGTCTGCGGGCCGCGCCGCACCGGGGGTCAGCCGTCGAGTCGTACGACCCGGACCGCGCCCGCGGGAACCGCGAGGCGGCCGGCGGCGCGCTCGCCCGTCAGCAGCTCGGTGCCGTGGGCGTCCAGCGGGACCTTGGCGTCCGACGCGGTGTGGTTGACGGCGAAGACGTAGGTGCCCGACTCGCCGCTGCGGCGCACCACTTCGACGTCGCGCGGCAGGTCGGCGCGCGGTGCGATCCCGGCGTCGTCGGCGGCCCAGCCCAGCAGGGCGTCGAGCCCCCGGGCGGCCAGGCGGGTGGACACGTACCAGGCCGAACCCCCGCCCAGGCGGTGCCGGGTGACGGCCGGCCGGCCCGCGGCGAGGCCGTCGGCGTACGTGCACACGGTCTCGGCGCCGCGGGGCACGACGAACTCGGTCCAGACGTCGCCGGTGAGTTCGCGGCCGTCGGGTCCGGTGACGCGCACCCGGTCGTCGGCGAGCAGCGGCGAGAACTCCTCGACGGTCAGGCCGAGTACGTCCCGCAGCGCCCCCGGGTACGCGCCGTCATGCACGGCGTCGTGCTCGTCGACGATGCCGGAGAAGTACGAGACGACGAGGGTGCCGCCGTTCTCGACGTACGCGCGCACGTTCCTGCCGGCGGTCTCCGTCATCAGGTACAGGGCGGGTACGACGACAAGGGGATAGGGCGACAAGTCGGCTTCCGGGTGGGCGAAGTCGACCGTGAGGTGCCGGTCGTAGAGCGCCTCGTAGAACGCGTCGGCGCGCTCGCGGGCGTCGTGGTCCTCGCTGGGCCGCCACTGGAGGCCCTGCGCCCACCAGGACTGCCAGTCCCAGAGCATCGCGGCGTCGGCGACCGTGCGCGTGCCCTTGAGAGAGGCCAGCGACTCGACGGCCGAGCCGAGTTCGACGACCTCGCGCCACACCCGCGAGTCCGTGCCGGCGTGCGGCAGCATCGCCGAGTGGAACTTCTCGGCACCGCGGCGTGACTGCCGCCACTGGAAGAACATCGCGCCCTCGGAGCCGCGGGCCACGTGTGCCAGGGAGTTGCGGGCCATCTGGCCGGGGGCCTTCGCGGGGTTGCGCGGCTGCCAGTTCACCCCCGACGTCGAGTGTTCGAGCAGCAGCCAGGGCGCGCCGCCGCCCACCGAGCGGGTGAGGTCGGCGGCCATGGCGAGGTTCACGTGGGTGCGGCGGCCGTCGGTGATCAGGTAGTGGTCGTTGGTGACGAGGTCGACCTCGCGGCCCCAGGCCCAGTAGTCGATGGAGTCGCACTGGCTCAGGGCGGTCATGAAGTTGGTGGTGACGGGGATGCCGGGCGCGAGGCGGTGCAGGATGTCCCGCTCGGCGACGAAGTTCTCGCGCAGGGTGGCGTCCGCGAACCGCCTGTAGTCCAGGGCCTGGGCAGGATTGCCGACCGTGGGGGTCGCGCGCGGCGGGTTGACCTCGTCGATCGTGGCGTAGCGCTGGCCCCAGAAGGCGGTGCCCCAGGCCTCGTTGAGCGCGTCCACGGTCCCGTACGCGCGGGTGAGCCAGCGGCGGAAGTGTGCGGCGCAGCTCTCGCAGTAGCAGGCGGAGACCGGCACGCCGTACTCGTTGTGGACGTGCCACAGGGCGAGCGCCGGGTGGTCGGCGTACCTCGTGGCGAGCCGGGTGGTGACGGCTGCGGCGGCCCTGCGGTAGTCGGCGTTGCTGTGGCAGATGGCGCCGCGCGAGCCGAACTCGTAGCGGGTGCCGTCGGCGGCCACCGGCAGCGCTTCGGGGTGGGCGCGGTAGAACCAGGCGGGCGGAGCCACGGTCGGCGTGCCGAGGTCGGCCCGGATGCCGTTCTCGTGGAGCAGGTCGAGGACGCGGTCCAGCCAGCCGAACTCGTAGGCGCCCGGCGCGGGTTCGAGGAGCGCCCAGGAGAAGATCCCGACGCTCACCATCGTGACGCCGGCCTCCCGCATCAGCCGGACGTCCTCGCGCCAGACGGACTCCGGCCACTGCTCGGGGTTGTAGTCCCCACCGAAGGCGAGCCCGGTGAGGCCCTTCGGGGTGGTCTCCGGCATGGATCTCTCCCGTTTGGTCGATCATTTGGGAACGTGCACAGACATCGCCGACGGCGAGAGCTCAACATAACCGCACAGCAACAACCATTGACAAGTGTCCGGGATGTTTCTCTACTGTGAACGCTCACAGAAGCATGGCAGGTCGTCCGCAGCAGGCGGGGACCCAGCTCAGGGGAGAACATTCCATGCCGAACAAGAAGCTCCACCGCCTCGCCGCCGGTACGGTCGCCGTCGCGCTCGGCACCACCGCACTCGCCGGCTGCGGCTCGTCGGACGACGGCACGGCCGAGTCGGGGCCGGTCTCGCTGACGTACTGGACCTGGACCCCGGGCATGGACAAGGTCGTCGACCTGTGGAACAAGGGGCCGGGCAAGAAGCAGCAGATCGAGGTCACGGTCAAGAAGCAGGCGTCCGGTGACACGCTCGTCACCAAGATCCTCACCGCGCACAAGGCGAAGAAGGCCCCCGACCTGGTGCAGGCCGAGTACCAGGCCCTGCCGACCCTGGTCAGCAACGACGCGCTCGCCGACATATCCGGTGACGTGGACGGGGTGAAGGACAAGTTCGCCGACGGCGTCTGGCAGCAGACCACCCTGGGCTCGGACGCGGTCTACGCGATTCCGCAGGACTCCGGGCCGATGATGTTCTACTACCGCGAGGATCTCTTCAAGAAGTACGGACTGACGGTCCCGACGACCTGGGACGAGTTCGCCGAGACCGCCCGGGCGCTGAAGAAGAAGGCCCCGGAGAAGGACCTGACCACCTTCTCCGCCAACGACTCCGGACTCTTCGCCGGTCTCGCGCAGCAGGCCGGCGCCAAGTGGTGGACGACCTCGGGCGACAAGTGGAAGGTCGCCATCGACGACGGGGCGACGCGGAAGGTCGCCGACTTCTGGGGCGGGCTGGTGAAGGAGGGCGCGATCGACAACCAGCCCATGTACACGCCGGCCTGGAACAAGGCGCTCAACACCGGCAAGCAGATCGCCTGGGTGAGCGCGGTGTGGGCGCCGGGCACACTCACCACCGCCGCCCCCGACACCAAGGGCAAGTGGGCGATGGCCCCGCTGCCGCAGTGGTCGGCCTCCGACAACGTCACCGGCAGCTGGGGCGGCTCGTCGACCGCCGTCACCACCGACTCCGGCCACCGCGAGGCGGCCGCGAAGTTCGCCGCCTGGCTGAACACGGACCGGGACGCGCTGACCGCCCTTGCGAAGGAAGGCGGCATCTACCCGGCCGCCACGACCGCGCAGACCAGCGAGGCGTTCCTGAAGCCGCCGGCCTTCTTCTCCAACCAGCCGGACTTCTACCCGCAGGCATCGAAGATCGCCGACACGACCGCGCCCGCCGCCTGGGGCCCGAACGTGAACGTGGCGTACACGTCCTTCAAGGACGCCTTCGCCGCCGCCGCCAAGAACAGGTCGGACTTCGGTGCCGCCCTGAGGACGATGCAGGACGACACGGTCGCCGACCTGAAGAAGCAGGGCTTCGAGGTCGCTCGGTGACGACAGCACACCGGACGCCGTACGGGGCCGAGAAGGCCCCGTACGCCACCCCCGTCAAGCGGACGCGCAGCGCCCCCTACGTCTTCCTCCTCCCCGCCGGCGTCCTGTTCGCCCTCTTCTTCGCCCTGCCCATCGGCTACGCGATCTGGCTCAGCCTGCACAAGGTCCAGGTCAAGGGACTGGGTCTGGGCGCGGGCGCGCGCGAGGAGGTGTGGGCCGGACTGGAGAACTACACCGACGCGTTCACCGACTCCGAGCTGCTCGGCGGCGCGCTGCGCGTCCTCGGCTACGGCGCCATCGTCGTCCCCGTCATGCTCGGCCTCGCGCTGGTCTTCGCGCTGATGCTCGACACCGAGCGGGTCCGCCTCGCGCCGGTCACCCGGCTCGCAATCTTCCTGCCGTACGCCATTCCAGGCGTCGTCGCGGCGCTGCTGTGGGGCTTCCTCTACCTGCCCGACGTCAGCCCCTTCTACTTCGTGCTCGACAGACTTGGCCTGCCCCAGCCGGACCTGCTGGACGGCGGTCCGCTGTACCTGGCCCTCTCCAACATCGCGATCTGGGGAGGCACCGGCTTCAACATGATCGTCATCTACACCTCGCTCAGGGCGATCCCGGCCGAGGTGTACGAGGCGGCGAAGCTGGACGGCGCCACGCCGCTGCAGACCGCACTGCGGATCAAGATCCCGATGGTGGCGCCCTCGCTGGTGCTCACCTTCTTCTTCTCGATCATCGCGACCCTCCAGGTGTTCAGCGAGCCGACCACCCTCAAACCGCTCACCAACTCCGTCTCCACGACCTGGAGTCCGCTGATGAAGGTGTACCAGGACGCCTTCGGCAAGGGCGACATCTACTCCGCGGCCGCGTCCGCCGTGCTCATCGCCGTCGTCACCCTCCTGCTGTCCTTCGCCTTCCTGCGGGCCGCGAACTCCCGTAACAAGCAGGAGGAAGCACGATGAGTTCCCTCGCCGTAGGCAAGTCCGTCCCGGCCGCCGGCACGACGCCCGGGACCGCTCAGGGGCCGCCGCTCCGGCGGCGGATCGCCCTCGTCCCGACCCTCACGCTGCTGCTCGGCGCCGTCTACTGCCTGCTGCCGGTCGCCTGGGTGGTGATCGCGGCGACCAAGTCGGGCCGCGAGCTGTTCTCCACCTTCACGTTCCTGCCCGGCACCGGCTTCACCCAGAACCTGAAGGACCTCCACGCCTACCGCGACGGCATCTACTGGCGGTGGATGGGCAACTCCGCCCTGTACGCCGGTCTCGGGGCGCTCCTGTCGACCGCGGTCTCCGCACTGAGCGGCTACGCGCTCGCCGTCTACCGCTTCCGGGGCCGCGAGAGCGTGTTCAACGTGCTGCTCGCCGGCGTGCTGATGCCCCCGGTGATCCTCGCCGTCCCCCAGTACCTCCTGCTGGCCAAGGCCGACCTCACGGACTCCTACGCGTCCGTGCTCCTCCCCCTCGTGCTGTCCCCGTACGGCGTGTATCTCGCGCGGATCTACGCTGCCGCGGCCGTGCCCGCCGACGTGGTGGAGGCGGGGCGGATGGACGGGGCGAGCGAGTGGCGCATCTTCACCCGGATCGCGCTGCCGATGATGGTGCCGGGACTGGTGACGGTGTTCCTGTTCCAGTTCGTCGCGGTGTGGAACAACTTCCTGCTGCCGTACATCATGCTCAGCGACGACGAGAAGTTCCCGATCACGCTCGGCCTGTTCACCCTGCTCGAACAGGGAGCCAACACCCCGGCGCTCTACACCCTCGTCATCACCGGAGCCCTGCTTGCGGTCCTTCCGCTGATCGCCCTGTTCCTGGTCATCCAGCGCTTCTGGAGCCTTGATCTGCTGTCCGGAGCCGTAAAGTCGTGACCATGAACAACACGGGGGGCAGACGCAGGCCGCCGACGATCCACGACGTGGCACGCGAGGCCGGTGTCTCGCGCGGGACGGTGTCGCGCGTCCTCAACGGCGGCCACTACGTCAGTCCGGCCGCGCAGGAAGCCGTCAACGCCGCCATCCGCAAGACGGGTTACGTCGTCAACCGGCACGCCCGCTCGCTCATCACGGGACGCTCCGACTCCATCGGCTTCCTGCTGACGGAACCCCAGGAGCGGTTCTTCGAGGACCCCAACTTCAATGTGCTGCTGCGTGGTTGCACGCAGGCCCTGGCCGCGCACGACATCCCGCTGCTGCTGATGCTCGCGGGCACGCGGGACGAACGGCGGCGCATCACGCGGTACATCACCGCCGGCCATGTCGACGGCGTGCTGCTGGTCTCCAGCCACTCCGGCGACCCGGTCGCCGAGGAGCTGCGCGAGGCGGGCGTGCCGCTCGTCGCGTGCGGGAAGCCCATCGGGCTCGGCTCGAAGGTGAGTTACGTCGCCGCGGACGACCGGGACGGCGCCCGTGACATGGTGCGCCACCTGCTGTCCCTGGGACGCCGCCGTATCGGGATGGTGACCGGCCCGCTGGACACCCCGGGCGGTGTCGAGCGGCTCGCCGGGTATCGCGAGGTGCTCGCGGAGGCCGGCATCGAGGCCGACGAGCGCCTCGTCGTGTCCGGCGACTACAGCCGGGCCAGCGGCGAGGCGGGGGCGCAGCGGCTGCTGGCGGCGGCGCCCGGCATGGACGGTGTCTTCGTCGCCTCCGACCTGATGGCGCAGGGAGTGCTCGCCGCCCTGCACAGGGCGGGACGACGGGTCCCCGAGGACGTGGCGGTCGGTGGTTTCGACGACTCCCCCGCCGCCACCTCGGCCACTCCCGCCCTCACCACCATCCGCCAGCCCTGGGACCGGATCAGCTCCGAGATGGTGCGGGTCCTGCTCGCCCAGATCGGGGGCCAGGACGCAGCCGCGGTGATCCTGCCGACGGAGCTGGTGCGGCGCCAGTCGACCTGAGGCCGGGCCGGGAGACACCGGTCAGGATCGGAGAAGCGGTCCACGGCTCACCGTCCTAGGTTGGAGGAGCCGGCGCGAGGACGCCGGCTCCCACCAGCGCGGAGGAGTTCGCCATGACCAGTGGCCTCACGACCATCGTCTACCCCGTCAAGGACCTCGCCCGGGCGAAGGCCGTCTTCGGCGCCCTGCTGGGCGTCGAACCGTACGCGGACGAGCCGTACTACGTCGGCTTCAGGACGGCCGGACAGGACACCGGCCTGGACCCCAACGGTCACGCCAAGGGCATGACGGGTCCGGTCCCCTACTGGACCGTCGAGGACATCAGGGCCGCCCTGTCCGCCCTGCTCGCCGCCGGGGCCGAGACGCTCCAGGACGTCCAGGACGTCGGTGGCGGCAGGCTGATCGCCTCGGTGAAGGACGCGGACGGGAATCCGATCGGCCTGGTCCAGGACTCCGCCGGGTCCTAGTGCCGCGGCACTGGCCGACCCCGCTGCATGCGTCTGCACTAGTTGCATGCTCAATGAATGGCGGCATTCTGTTACCGTGCATGTATGGCAGCCAAGACGACCGGCGCCCGCCTCGAAGATCGGTGGCGGGACATCCTGTCGGTGCACGCGCGCACGATGTGCGAGATCGACCGAGCACTGCATCCACACGGCCTCGGCGCCAGCGACTTCGAGGTGCTGGACATCCTCGCCACCAGCACCGCGGCGGACGCCGGCGAGCACTGCCGCGTGCAGAACCTCGCCGGCCGGGTCCATCTCAGCCAGAGCGCCCTGTCGCGTCTCATCGGCCGGCTGGAGAAGGAGGGGCTGGTCGAGCGGACGGTCTGCCAGGAGGACCGGCGCGGAGTCTGGGTCG
This sequence comes from Streptomyces sp. NPDC005551, assembly GCF_042871785.1. Taxonomy (NCBI): domain Bacteria; kingdom Bacillati; phylum Actinomycetota; class Actinomycetes; order Kitasatosporales; family Streptomycetaceae; genus Streptomyces; species Streptomyces sp. NPDC005551. Next base: position 172,294 of record NZ_JBIAJE010000005.1, read on the forward strand.
CCCTCACCGCCAAGGGCCGCGACCTGCACGCCGAGACGCTTCCGCTGCAACGGGACGCCCTCGCCCGCATGCTGGACGGCTGACGGCCACCGTTCGGTGCCACAGGCCGGCCCTCGCGGGGAGCCCGGCCCTGCGGACCCGGCCGCTCCCCTCCTCGACGGCGACCGGGCCCGTACGGCGCGCGGCTGTTACGCCCGCGGCCGGGCCAGGAGGGTGCGGACGCCCTCGGACGTGAGGGTCAGTCCGCGCGGCGAACTGGGGTCGATGGTGAGCGAGAGATCGCCGGCGGGCCACTGCGCGGCGAGCGCTCCGAGCGGCACGAGACGGTAGCGCGACACGGAGGGCAGCAGCCCGGCCATCTCCACCTCGGAGGTGAACACCGGCACGACCTGCACGCCGCCCGGCTGCTCCAGCACGGGCAGGGCCACGGCCGAGGGGTCGGCCGCGTCCTCCTCGGCGGCGTCGTCGGGCACGGGGACGAGGATGTCGCTCCCGGCCAGCGTGTCCAGCGCCACCACGTCCTGGGTGTCGCGGGCGAGGGTGTCCAGCGCCTCCTGCGCCGGAGTCGCGGGCACCGCGGCGTTGCCGGGCGCGGGGGCGGTGTGGTCGTTCGAGGGTGTCTCCATGACTGATTCCCAGGTAGTTCGGACGGGCCACCGGGACAAGATCGGCCCGGGGCGCAGTCACCGTCGCCTACCCGGCCGCAGCCGGGGCATTCCTGCCGGGTCACGGACCCGGCCACGGTCGGTGTCCCCGGCGGCAAGCCGTCCGGGGCGACCGTGCCCGGCTCCGTACCCGGGCTCAGTGGAGCTTGTTGACCGCGGTGACGGTCGTCGCCTTGAAGCCGGCGACCTTCGCGTGCTGGAAGGTGCCCATCTGCCCCCACCGCACGACCGTCACGGCGGTGCCGTCCCGGCCGACCGAGAACAGACTGATGTCGGAGGCGCCCCAGGAGGTCTCGGTGTGGACGCCGTAGACGTGGGCCCCCTCCTCCACGTCGAGTTTGCCGTAGTACTTCTGCGTCGCGGTCACCTCCGGGTCCTGCTCCATCAGCTTCGCCGCGCAGCCCGCGAGGTCCTTGCGCAGCAGCGCCGCGAAGTCCTTGGCCCGCTGCACGCTCCGCTCCTCGACCGTGACCTGGAGCGCGTTGGTGTCGAGGTCGGTCCAGTACGCGCGGTGGCTGGAGATCGACGGCAGGGCCTCCCCGACACACATCGGCAGCGGGTCCGGCTGGCCGGCGGTCACTTCGCCCGCGTACCAGGCGGACGACGGGTGCGCGGGCAGCTCGGCCGGTTCCAGGAACTGGGGCGAGCCGGATCCGGCGGCGCTCGCCGGGACGGCGGTCGCCGTCACCGCCGCGCCGACCGCCACAGCCGCCAGGACGAGCCGCGTGCCACGCGTACGGATGTTCATGTTTCCCCCTGTTGATGGTTCGTCGTACCGATGCGCGTCGGCCACGCCGGAGAACGCCCCCGGCCGACCGTCACGCCACCTATGACCCACGACAGCCCCCGTTCGTTGCCCCCTGTCACCGCTACGGACCTGTCCCCTTTGTCACCGGACGGCAACAGGCGCCGGACGCGCCCCGCCCGGGCCGGAACCGCGGCCCCGCCGGGGGCCTTCCTCAGGCCGCCGAGGCGGTCGGGCGGACGGTCAGCGCCGCGTGCAGCCAGTCGTGCGCGGCCCCGGGGGTGGGCTCCGCCCGGGCACCCGGCGGGGTGATGACCTCGGCCACCAGCTCCCAGTACATGTCGATCCGCGGGTCGGCCGCGAGCTGACGTGCCAGCAGGCGGCGGAAGTCCGGGGTGTCGCGGATGCCGTACGCCCTCGCGTACGCGTCGACGAAGCTGTCCAGCGCCTCGCCCCCGTGCGGTTCCCGGTCCCGTCGCAGGTGTACGGCCGCCAGCTCGTACGCCTCGGCCAGACCCGCGTACAGCACCGCCGCCCCACGGGCTCCCGCCGTGCGGTGCGCCTCGGGCTGGGGCCGTCCGCCCACGTCCGGGCACGGCGCGAGGGTCAGCGCGTTCAGCCGGGCGAAGGCGAGGACATGCGCCGGTCGCGGATCGTCGGGCGGCTGCGGCACCGCCACGTCCAGGAATGCGGCGGTCGACCTGGCAGGCATCCGCGCGGGCAGCCAGGCACGCCAGAACCGGGCGAGCGGGGCCGTGCTCGGCGGGGCGGTCAGGGCGCCGACCAGGAGCAGCCGGTCGGCCCGCTCGCCGGGCGGGCACTCCTGCACCAGCCGCAGAGCGGCCTCCCGCCAGCGCAACTCCCGGAGGCGGGAACCGAGTTCACGGAGCTGCCCGGCGACGGCGTCCTCCAGGACCCCGCCCGGCGCACAGCCCTCGTCCTCGTCGAGGACGCGCCGCACCTCGGGCAACGGCAGGTCGAAGGCGCGCAGGGAGCGGATCAGCCGCAGCCGCTCCAGCGCGCCCGGCCCGTACCGGCGGTGGCCGCCGGCGCTGCGGGACGCCTCGGGCAGCAGGCCGCGTTCCGAGTAGAAGCGGACGGTCTTGACGGTGACGCCCGCCGCTTCGGCGAGCTCTCCGATGCCGCACAGACCGTCGTGGGACGTGAACACTTGAACCTCCCTCAGGGGGAGTTCCTACCGTACCGGCGAGCGCGGACGGGTGATCGGGACGTCCGCGGAGGACGACGTTCGAGGAGAAGGCCATGACTGTGTTCATCCTGGTGCCGGGCGTGTTCACCGGCGCACACGTGTGGGAGGAGACGGCCGCGCGGCTGACCGCCGCGGGCGCCGAGGTGCACGCCGTCGCCCTCACCGGACCGGGCCGCCCCCGCGACGCGGCGACTGCGGTCGTCGACCTGGACACGCATGTCGCGGATGTGCTCGCGGTGATCGACTCGGTCGACGCGGCGGCCGGCCGGGAGATCGTGCTGGTCGGCCACGACTACGGGATCCATCCGGTGCGGGGCGCCGCCGACCGGCGCGCCGAGCGCATCGCCCGCATCGTCCACCTGGACGCGGGGATGCCGCAGGACGGCGTCCCGGCCCTCGCGGCCGTACCCGACCAGGCACTGCGCGAGCGGCTGGCCGAACGCGCCACCGGGGGCGCGGCGGGGGCCGGTGCGGGCACGGGCGCGGCGGGGACAGCTGCGGGTACGGGCGCGACGGGGGCCGGGACCGATGCGGACGCAAGTGGGCCCGCGGGTGGCACCGGCGAACTGGCGCCGCCCGCCCGCGACGAGTGGCCGCGCTGGGGCAGCACCGCGGGCGTACCCGACGCGGCGCTCGACCGGCTCACCGCCCTCGCCGCTCCGCAGCCGCTCGGCACGCTGCTCCAGCCCCTGCGGCTGACCGGCGCGGTGGACGCCGTGCCCAGTACGGGGGTGCTGTGCACCGGCAACGGCGGGAGCATCGAACTGGTCCAGATGCAGGTGGACTTCGGCGATCCCGCGCTGCAGGCACTCACCGGCCCCGGGGTCACCTTCTTCGAACTCCCCACCGGGCACTGGCCGATGCTGTCCTGTCCCGCCGAGCTGGCCGGGGTCCTGCTGCGCGCCGCGGCCGGTGAGGGGCACCGGCTGAAGGCGTCCGGCCCGGCCGAAACGCCCGCGCATCTGCGGCCGTTCCTGCTGGACGTGCCCGAACTCCCCCGCGAGCGGGCCGGGAACATCGACCTGTACCTGCCCGGTGCCGAGGGTCCGCGGCCCGCGGTGGTGTTCGTGCACGGCGGCCCGGTGCCCGCCGGGGCCCGGCCGACGCCCCGGGACTGGCCCACCCTCGTGGGCTATGCCAGGTATGCCGCCGGGCAGGGGGTGGTGGGTGTGACCCTCGATCACCGGCTGCACGGGGTGGAGGACTACGGGCGGGCCGCGGCGGACGTGGCCGCCGCGGTGGAACGGGTCCGGGCGGATCCGCGGGTGGACGCGGACCGGGTCGCGCTGTGGTTCTTCTCGGGCAGCGGCCCGATCACGGCGGACTGGCTGGGGGCGCCCCCGGCGTGGCTGCGCTGCCTGGCGGCCACGTACCCGATCATGGCGCCGCTGCCTAACTGGGGGATGACCTGCCGGTTCCGTCCGGCGGACGCGGTGGCCCACGCCGGCGCCCTGCCCGTGGTGCTGACCCGGGTGGGTCTGGAGGTACCCGAGATCGCCGCCACCGTCGAGGAGTTCCTGGCCGCGGCCGAGGACTGCGGGGCGGCCGTCGATGTCGTCGACGTGCCGCACGGCCACCACGGCTTCGAGACCCTCGACCCGACGGACGAGTGGCGCGAGGCCGTGCACCGCGCGATGCGCCAGGTGCTGGCGCACGTCACGAACTGAGCGTCCCGGACCCCGGAAAGGCTTGAGGCTCTCCGCGCCGTCAGCGGCGGAGAGCCCAACGGGGCTGCCTTTCCGAACCCCGTACCGTTCGAATCCTTCGCCCGCGCCGTTCGGCGGTGACAGCCGTCAGGTGCGGCCCGGGCCGCCGCTGCCGAAACCACCGGAGCCGGAGTCCCACCGGGGCCGCGGCTGGTTCTCGCCCTCGGTGGTGCTGCCGGACTGGCGGACCTGCTGCGGGTTGAGCCGCTCGCCCCCGTCCGCGGCCCGGGGGACCTCGTTCGGCTCCGGCGTCTCCCGGGTCTCGTGAACGGCGCCGGTCTCCGGCAGCCTGGGCTGCTCATGGGGCTTCGGGGGCTCCGGCTCCCGGCGCCGCACCTTGATGCCGAGCCGTACGGCCCAGATCAGGGCGGCGACGACGAGGAGACCGCCCAGGAAGGCCCCCATCACGCCGAATGCCGCGTCCTTGAAAACAGCCAGTTCGTATCCCGTCGCTTTCATGGCTGCCGGGTACCCCGCAGGAGGCAAGTAATCCACCCTGCGCCCCTCGGCCACCCCCGCTGACCTCTGCCTCTTCGGCCCCGCGGGGGGACCGTCCTCAGATGTCGCGCCGCTCCAGCGGCTTGGTGGCGGGGCCCTGGACGATCTCGCCGTCCGTGCCGAAGCGAGAGCCGTGGCAGGGGCACTCCCAGGCCCGCTCCGCCCGGTTGAAGGCGACCAGGCACCCCATGTGCGTACAGCGCGCGGAGACGGCGTGCACCTCTCCGTCGTCGTCGCGGAAGACCGCGCACCGCTGTCCCCCGACCCGCACCACCGCTCCGTCACCCGGGGCGATGTCGTCCACGGACTGCGCGGGCCCGGGCGGCGACAGCCGGTCGCCGACGAAGTGGCGCGCCACCTTCGCCTGGTTCTTCAGGAAGGCCGGCGCCTCCCGCACGGCCGAGAGCACCCGCCGCGGGTCGTACAGATCGCTCCACGGCGACTTCTCCCCGCTGATCAGCGTCGACAGGAGCTGCCCCGCCATGATGCCGCCGCTGAGACCCCAGCCGCCGAAGCCGGTGGCCACGTACACGTGACGGGTGGCCGCGTGCAGTGGTCCGACGAGCGGCACGGAGTCACTGGATTCGTTGTCCTGCGTGGCCCAGCGGTGCGTGAAGGCGAGCTCCCCGAAGTGCCCGGTGGCCCAGTGGGCGAGCCGCCCGAACCGCTCCTCGACGTCAGCGGTACCGGGCGTGAAGTGTTCCCCGGTGACGATCAGCAGCCGTTGGCCGTCCTCGTAGGGGGCCGTGCGCAGCGAGCGGGTGCTCTGCTCCTGGGTGATGAACATGCCGTGCGGATCGAGGTCGGCCGGGATGGGCGCGGCCAGGACGAGTTCACGGCGCGGGGAGAGCCGGGTGAACAGGAGCGCCCGGTCGAAGATCGGGTAGTGCGTGGCGACCACGACGTCCGTCGCCGTCACCGTCGACCCGTTCTCGGTGGTGAGCCGGCAGGGCTCGCCCTCCTTGAGTCCGACGACCCTGGTCCTCTCGTGGATCACCGCGCCCTGCCCGCGCAGGTCGTCGGCGAGCGCGAGGAGGTACTTGCGTGGATGGAACTGGACCTGCTCCGTGACCCGGACGGCGCCCGCGACGGGGAAGGGCAGGCCCGTCTCGGTCACGTACTCGGCCGGGAGTCCGGCCTCCCGGGCGGCCTCCGCCTCCGCCTTCAGATCGGCGATGCCCGAGGGGTCGTGCGCGAAGGTGTAGGCGGCCGTGTCCTCCCAGTCGCAGTCGATGCCCAGTTCGTCCACGACCGCCGCCGCGTGCCGGATGGCCTCCGTCTGGGAGCGGGCGTACAGCTTGGCGCCCTCGGGCCCCCGGGTGTGCCGCAGCCGTGCGTAGATCATGGTGTGCAGCGCGGTGAGCTTGGCCGTGGTGTGACCGGTGACGCCCGCGGCGATCCGGTCGGCCTCCAGCACCGCCACGCTGCGCCCCCGGCGCGCCAGTTCCCAGGCCGTGCTGAGCCCGGCGATCCCCGCGCCGATCACGGCGACGTCGACCGTGATGTCCGCGTCCAGAGGCGGCAGGTCCGCGGCGGGCGCCGAATCGATCCAGTACGACTTCTGCTGGTCCGCGTGCGTCTTCATGCGCCCCGGGTTCCCCGGCCGTCGCGACCGAAGCGCGGCGGTGCCCGGATGGCTCAGCGCCCCACGGGCTGCTCCGTACGAGACTGCCGGGCGCCCTGCGCCTCGAAGACCGCGTCGGGGTCCGCGATGCGCACGAGAGCCGACAGGAGCCGCCGGGTGTCGGCCAGGACACCGCCGGTCGCGGGGGTGAGCACCCGCTGCCCGTGCGCGCACGCGGTGGTGAGACGACGGTGGGCGGCGGAGGCCCCGGCCAGCGCCCGCCGGCACTCACGCGTCCGGTCCTCGTCCCGGCGTCCGTCCTCCTGGAGGTGGTCGTCGAGCAGGCACACGTCGCCCGCCGCCCGCAGCAGTTCCGCCAGGGCGTCCCGCGCGTCAGCCGGGAGCGGGGGCCGGGGGGCGGCCTCGGTCAGCGCGCGTGTGGTCCTCATGATGTGCTCGGTGACCTGGTCCCAGACGAAGTCCCAGGCGGCCGGCGGTTCGGGCGGGATGCGGCGCAGCCGCCGGGCCGGGTTGATCCGGTAGCTCTCGTCCGCCCACCGGCGTGCCTCGCGCAGGTCCGTCACCACGTCCGTGAGCCGCTGGGCGCTCTCGTACCACCGGCGCGCCTGCTCCTGGCCGTGGTCCGCCCGCAGTCCGTCGGCGACCTGGTGCAGCAGTTCGCCGCAGGACCGCGGGAGTTCCTCGCGCAGCTGGGTCACCCGGCGCACATGCACCGGCGGAAGGATCAGCGCGTTGACGCCGATGCCGATGACCGCGCCGAGCAGCGTCTCCAGGAGCCGGTGCAGGATGTCCGCGCCGGTGTAGGAGCCGTAGACGAGGACGAACAGCGCTGCGGTCGGCGCGTAGAGGCCGTTGGAGCCGAAGCGGGCGTAGTTGCCGAGGAGGACGGTGATCGGCAGCGCGAGCGCCATCGCGGCCATCTCGTTGTGGGTCAGCGCTCCCGCTCCGGCGGCCAGCAGCGTGCCGACCAGCACCACGACGAACTGCTGGAGCGCGGACAGCAGGGAGCGGTAGACGGTGTGGTGCATGAGGAACAGCGCGGTCCAGGGCGCCAGCAGCGCCATGGGCGCTTCCCACCACCACCCGGCCACCGCCCACGCCAGCAGCGCCGCCCCCGCGGCCTTGAGGGACTGCACCGCGGTGTTGCGTTCCGAGCCCGGCACCGTGACGGCCCGCCACACGGAGCGCCGGATCTCGGCCAGTTCCCAGCCCAGGGTGTGCACAACGACGTGGCGTTCCCTGCCCGTCGCCCGTTCCGTGACCCGCTGTCGCACCGTCCTCCTGTCGTCGTCCATGTCGTGCGCGGGCGTTCCGCGTACGCCGTCGAGTCGTCGCCCGGTTACGGCAGGGGCGTCCCACCGGTGGCGTTCATGATCTCCGCGGTGATGAAACTCGCGTGCTGCGAGGCCAGGAAGACGTACGCGGGGGCCATCTCGGCGGGCTGCGCGGGCCGGCCCATGGGTGACTGCTTCCCGAACTCGGCCGTGTCGGGCATCGTCGCGGGGATCAGCGGCGTCCAGACGGGTCCCGGTGCCACCGCGTTCACGCGGATGCCGTCACCGGCGACCATCTGCGCCAGTCCCTGGGTGAACGTGACGATCGCACCCTTGGTCATGGCGTAGTCGAGGAGGTGCGGACTCGGCTTGTAGGCCTGCACGGACGTCGAGTTGATGATCGAGCCGCCCGCGGGCATGTGCGGCAGGGCCATCTTGGACAGCCAGAACATGCCGTACAGGTTGGTGCGCACCACCCGGTCGAACTGCTCGGTCGAGATGGCGGAGATCCCGTCCGGCTGGGACATCTGGTACGCGGCGTTGTTGACCAGGATGTCGATGCGGCCGAACTCCGCGACGGCGCGCTCGACCAGTCGGCGGCACTGCTCCTCCTCACGGATGTCGCAGGGCACCGCGACGGCCTTGCGCCCGGCGTCCTCCACCAGACGTGCGGTCTCGCGGGCGTCCTCGGCCTCCTCGGGCAGGTGGGTGAACAGGACGTCCGCGCCCTCCCGGGCGAAGGCGAGGGCCACCGCCCGCCCGATGCCGGAGTCGCCGCCGGTCAGGAGGGCCTTGCGGTCCGTCAGCAGGCCGCTGCCCCGGTAGGACTCCTCCCCGTGGTCCGGCGGCGGGTCCATGGGCCCGGTCCAGCCTGGGTGCTGCTGCTCCTGCTGCGGGAAGTCGGGCTGCGGGTGCTTGTCTACGGGGTTCTGCTGCCCGTGGTCGCTCATGGGTGGTGCCTTTCTTCTCGCTCGTGGGGGAAGCGCGGCGTTCGCTCGTGGGGAGGCGTGGCGCCCGCGCCTGGTCGAGAGTGCCCACGAGCCCGTGCTCCACACCTCAGCCCACGGTTCGGCCCCGCAGCGGTGCGGTGTCCGCCCCCGAACCTCGGCGCATTCCTTCCAGCAGTTCCTCCAAGGCCTCGACGGCGGTGCGCCGGGGCTGCCAGCCCAGCTCGGTGCGGGCGCGCGCGCAGTCCATCAGGGGCAGCCGCAGGACGGCGTCGAACAGCTGCGGCGACGCCGGCAGGAGGTGCAGCGCCCAGGCGGCCGCGAGCCCGGAGCGAGCCACCGGGCTCGGCACCCGCACGGGCCTGGCGTGGAACAGCTCGCCGAGGACACCGGCGTCGAGCGGCGGATCGGCGGCGATGTTGAAGGCTCCCCGCACCTCGCGCAGCACCGCGAGGCGGTAGGCGTCGGCGGCGTCGTCCGTGTGCAGGGCCTGGAAGCGCAGGCCGGGGATGTCCGGGACGACCGGCAGCGCCTCGGGCCTGAGCAGCGGTCCCGGCAGGAGACGGCCGCCGAAGATGCGCCGCTGTTCGCTGGCCGACTCCCGCTTGAACAGGAACGCCGGCCGCATGCGTACGACGCGTGTGCCGGGGTGCTCCCGTTCGAAGGTGTCGAGGACCCGCTCCAGATAGGCCTTCTCCCGGGTGTACGCGGCCCCGGGCCAGCCGTGGGTGGGCCAGGACTCGTCGACGGCGCGGTCGTCGGGGCCGGGCGAGTAGGCACCGACGGACGAGGCGTGGATCAGCGCGGGGACGCCCGCCCGCGCGACGGCCTCGAAGACGCGCACGCTGCCCAGGACGTTGGTGCGCCAGGTGACGGCGGGGTCCCGGGCGGGCTGGAACTTCCAGGCGAGGTGGACGACGGCGTCCGCGCCGCGGAACAGCTCGACCAGGCCGGTGTCCTTCTCCAGGTCCACCGCCTTCCACGTGGTGCGGGGCGGCGACCAGTGCGGGGTCCGGCGCGCCAGGCCCACGACGGACGCGACCGCCGGATCCTCGCTCAGCAGGCGCACCACGCTGGTGCCGACGTTGCCGGTGGCTCCGGTGACGACGATCTTCTTGCCGGGTGAGTCCGTCACGTCGTGAGTCCTCTCGGGAGAGCCCGGACCGCCGCGGCTTCGGCGACGGTGCCTCCGTTCACCGGAGGGTCCGAGAGCCTCGGTCTCCGTCGGAGCGGCTGTCCGGGTTCCCCTGTGCCGCTCCCCCACACGGCTCCGGCCCCGCTGACCGACAGGCGTCGCGCACAGGGGCCGGAGAGACGATTCGCCTCTCCGGCCCCTGGTTCTTCCCCTGCCTTCCCTCGCGGGTCCTCCGCCGGCACGCGAAGCCGGTCAGTCCTCGCCCCTGACGATGTTCCAGTCGGAGCCCGTCTGCGCCTGCCGGCCGTCTCTCTCGGCCCGGGCGGCCACGCAGGTGCGTATGGCGCTCCCGCGCCCACGTCGTGCCTCGGCCCAGCCCGTCTCGGGCCGGCGCATGCTGCTGTCATTACGGACGTCCGCGGTCACGGCACTCCAACTTCCTTCTGCCTCCGGGCCCCGCCCGCGCGGGACTGCCACTGCTCCACGCTCGTACCTGTCTGTCCGGCCGGGTCCCCCTCCTCGCCGCCGCGAAACCCCGGCGGCGGTCCGCATGCGGGACGGCCCGGGGCCGTGACCCGTTTGGCCCGGGCCCACCGGGTACTCGGCCGCCAGAACCGGCGGAGTCGTGGTCTCCGGATCCCACCTCGCGCACCCGCCACCGCCGGCGTTCTCGCCGGGGCGGTGCGCACCGTCCCCGTCCCGTGCGGTTCGCCTGTCCCGTGCGGTTCGCCCTCCGTCCCGCCGGCAGCGGCTCGACGATCGGTGAACCTGCGCGATCGGGCGATTCGACGAACGGGGCTCGGGTACCCAGGCGGGACCTTCGACCCCCTTGGAAGTGTGATGAGCGAGAAGAACCCCCTGAAGGCCAAGGCCGAGCAGGTCGTCGACGCGATCCGTGAGGCCGGCGCGCCGGACTCCGTGCCGGGCAGGCCGGCCGTGCAGCCGCCGGCCGTCGCCGAGCCCACCGAACCGCGTGAGCCGCTCCCGCCCAAGCCGGATCAGGGTTCCCCCGAGACGGTCAGCCCCACGGGTCGGCCGACCGGCGCCGCCCCGGCCGACATGGCTCAGGGTGGCGCCTACCTGACCACCGCCCAGGGGGCCCGTCTCCACGACACGGACCACTCCCTGAAGGCCGGTGCCCGCGGGCCCGTCCTCCTCCAGGACCACCATCTGCGCGAGAAGATCACCCACTTCGACCACGAGCGCATCCCGGAGCGGGTGGTGCACGCCCGCGGCGCGGCCGCTCACGGCGTCTTCCAGGGCTACGGGACCGCCGCCAACGTCACCAAGGCGGCCTTCCTCGCCAAGGACGCCGAGACGCCGGTGTTCGTACGGTTCTCCACCGTGCTCGGGTCCCGCGGCTCGTCGGACACCGTGCGGGACACCCGGGGTTTCGCGACGAAGTTCTACACCAGTGAGGGCACCTTCGACCTGGTCGGCAACAACATCCCGGTCTTCTTCATCCAGGACGCCATCAAGTTCCCGGACGTCATCCACGCCGGCAAGCCGCATCCCGACCGGGAGATCCCCCAGGCGCAGAGCGCGCACGACACCTTCTGGGACTTCGTCACCCTGCACACCGAGGCCACCCACCACACCCTGTGGAACATGTCCGACCGGGGCCTGCCGCGGTCCTACCGCATGATGGAGGGCTTCGGCGTCCACACCTTCCGGCTGGTGAACGCCGAGGGCGCGACCACCCTGGTGAAGTTCCACTGGAAGCCGAAGCTCGGCGTCCACTCGCTGGTGTGGGAAGAGGCCCAGCTCATCAACGGCATGGACCCGGACTTCCACCGGCGGGACCTGGCCGACGCGATCGAGGCCGGTGCATACCCGCAGTGGGAGCTGGGCATCCAGGCGTTCCCGGACACCCCGGACCAGACCTTCGAGGGCATCGACCTGCTCGACCCGACCAACATCGTGCCCGAAGAGCTGGCGCCGGTGCAGCCGATCGGCATGCTGACGCTGAACGCCAACCCGTCCAACTACTTCGCGGAGACCGAGCAGGTGGCCTTCCACCCGGGGCACCTCGTCCCCGGCATCGACGTCACCGACGACCCGCTGCTGGCCGGACGGCTGTTCTCCTACCTGGACACGCAGATCAGCCGGCTCGGCGGCCCGAACTTCGGCCAGCTCCCGATCAACCGGCCCCACGCCCCCGTCAACGACATGCTGCGCGACGGCATGCACCAGACGGCGGTGCACACCGGAGTGGCGCCCTACAAGCCCAACTCCCTCGACGGCGGCTGCCCGTTCCTGGCCGGCGCGGACACCGGCGCGTACATCGAGACCCCGGTCGAGGTGCCCGCGGCCCGCAAGGTCCGGCAGGCGCCCGCGTCGTTCTCGGACCACTTCAGCCAGGCCCGCCTGTTCTGGCTCAGCATGACCCCGACGGAGCGCGAGCACATCGTCGGCGCATACACGTTCGAGCTGGGCAAGTGCTACGAGCAGGCGATCAAGGAACGGGCGCTCCAGGTGCTCGCCAACATCGACCCCGAGCTGTGCGAGCAGGTCGCCGCCGGACTCGGGCTGCCGGCCCCGCAGGCCACGGAGCCCCTGCTGACGCCCGAACCGAGCCCGGCCCTCTCCCAGCTCGGCAAGGTCTGGCCGCTGGAAGGGCGCATCATCGGCATCGTGACGGACGAGCAGGGCGACCTGGACGGTGTGCGCGCCGTGCAGAAGGCCGTCCTGGAGGCGGGCATGGTGCCGCTGGTCATCGCCCCGGCCGGCGGGAAGCTGGACGCGGACGGCGAGCCGATCACGGTGCAGCGCTCCTTCGCCACGGCCCGGTCCGTGGAGTGCGACGCGCTGCTCCTGGCAGGCGTTCCGGGTCCCGCCAAGGACGCCTTCGGGGCGCGTGACGCGAAGGCGGGCGACGGTGCCGTCGGCGCGACCGCGGACCCGCGCGTGACGCTGATGCTGGCGGAGGCCTTCCGGCACGGCAAGGCCATCGGCGGCTGGGCCGGCGCGGACGCCGTCCTGACGGCCGCGGGCATCCCGGCGGACGCTCCGGGCGTGGTGGGCGCCGACACCGGCACGGGCGTGTTGGAACAGGTCACCGGCCTGCTCGGCCAGCATCGTGTGTGGGAGCGCTTCGGCACCCGGCTCTGACCTCAGGGGCCGGCCACAAGAACAGAACGGCAGTGCGACGACCATGAACAGCGACAGAACGCTTCGCAGCCAGGTCTACTCCAGCCAGTCGGTCTTCGGGGCCCCGTGCTGGGTCAGCCTTACCGCACGCGACCTGCAGGCCACCCAGGACTTCTACGCGGCGGTGCTGGGCTGGGAGTGGCGTTCGGTCAAGCTGGGCGACCAGTTCAAGGTCGCGCACGTGAACGGAGTCCCGGTGGCGGGAGTGGCCGCGGTGGCGTCCATGTGGCAGATCGCCGCCGCCTGGACTCCGTACTTCGCCGTGCCGAGCGCGGACGAGGCCGTGTCGCGCAGCCAGGAACGCGGCGGTACGACGGCAGTGGGGCCGATCGCCTTCCCACCGGGGCGGGCGGCCCTGCTGGCCGACCGCGACGGAGCGGTCTTCGGGATCTGGGAGGGCAAGCTGGTCACGGGCTGGGAGGACTGGCGCCGGGTGGCTCCCACCTTCGTACGGCTGCACACGCGGGACGCCTTCGACGCGGCGATCTTCTACGGCGAGGTCCTCGACTGGGCCTCCGACCGCGCCGGCTGCTGCGACGTCGACTACGAGGAGAACGAGGTCGTGCTGCGCAGCCGCGGCGACGTGGTCGCCCGGATCCACTCCGGCGCCCTCGGGGCCGCCCCCGAGCCCACCCTGCGGCCCCACTGGCAGGTCCATTTCGCCGTCGACGACGTCGAGGCCTGCGCCCGGGCCGCCCGCGCCCACGGCGGATCCGCGCGGCAGGGCGGCACCGGATCCACCGAGGCGGTCCTCTCCGACCCCGACGGGGCGCACTTCACCGTGACGCGCAGCGTCTGAGGCGAGGCCGCGCCACCGGAGCGGCGCGCCTGACCCGCTCCGTCCCCGCTCAGACGAACGCGCTCTGTCCGGTGATCGCCTTGCCCACGATGAGGGTGTTCATCTCCCGGGTGCCCTCGAAGGAGTAGATGGCCTCCGCGTCCGCGAAGAAGCGGGCGACGTCGTAGTCCAGGACGATGCCGTTGCCCCCGAAGATCTCCCGTGCCCACGCGACGACCTCCCGCATGCGCGCGGTGACGTGGGCCTTGGCCAGGGAGGAGTGTTCGTCCTTGAACACGCCGTCGTCCTGGAGCCGGGCCAGCTGCACCAGCATGCCCCACGACGCCGTGATGTTGCCGAGGCTCTTGACGAGCAGGTCCTGCACCAGCTGGAAGCCCGCGATCGGCCGGCCGAACTGCTCCCGCTCGGTGGCGTAGTCCAGCGCCAGTTCATAGGCGCCGATCATCACGCCGAGCGCCTGCCAGGCGACCCCGCTGCGGGTGGCGCGCAGGATCTCCGCGACGTCGCGGAAGGACTCGATGTTCTGCAGCCGGTCGGTCTCCGCCACCCGTACACCGGTCAGCGTGACGTCCGCGTTCTCCACGATCCGCAGGGACGTCTTGTTCGCGATCTTCTCCGGTGTGAAGCCCTTGGTGCCCTTCGCGACGACGAAGCCCTTGACGCTGTCGTCCTCGACGTCCCGCGCCCACACCACCACGTGGTCGGCGAAGGTGGCGTTGCCTATCCACCGCTTGGCTCCGTTCAGCACCCAGGTGTCGCCCTCGCGCTCGGCGGTGGTGCGCATCCCGACGGCCACGTCGGACCCGCCGAGCGCCTCGGTCAGGGCGAACGCCCCGATGGTGTCCATCCTGGCCATGCCCGGCAGCCAGCGGTCGCGCTGCTCCTGGCTGCCGCCCGCCTGGATCGAGTACATCGCGAGGCCGTTGTGGACGCCGAAGAAGGTGGCCACGGAGGCGTCGACGCGCGCCATCTCCATCGCCATCATTCCCGTCAGCAGGTGACCGGCCGCCGCGCCCTGCTCGCCGTAGCCCTCGTAGGGCAGACCCACGAGGCCGCTCGCGCGGAACTTGTCGATCAGCTCGGCCGGGAAGGTGCCCGCGGCCCAGTTCTCGTTCACCAGGGGCTTCACCTCGTCCCGCATGAAGGTCCGCGTCCGCAGCAGGATCTTGCGTTCCTCTTCGGACAGCGCGGCCTCGAAGTCGTAGAAGTCGGCGGCGGGCTGGTCTTCAAGATTGGTGGACATGCCGATCTTCTTCCACGCTTTCGTTGCACGATGCACAGGAGTCGCGCGCCGCCCACCAGCCCCGACGGGGCCGGCCACCCGGTAGCCCTGTCGACGGCGGCAGCGCGGTCAGTACGCTCGCGGGCGCAGCCTCACGTCGTCCGCCGTTCGAGAAAGGGACCACGCATGCCGGTCTTCACCGCCCCCGATGGCGTCAGCCTCTCCTACGAGGTGTGGCCGGGCACCTCCGAGCTGCCACTGGTGCTGCTGCATCACGGCTTCATCGCGGACGGGGAGTCCAACTGGGTCGCTCCCGGCATCGTCGCCGCGCTGACGGCCGCCGGCCGCCGGGTCGCCACCATCGACGCCCGCGGGCACGGCAGGTCGGACAAGCCGCACGATCCGGCCCGCTACGGCGAGGCCCGGATGGCCGAGGACGTCCGCGCGCTAGTCGACCTGCTCGGGGAAGCGTCCTACGACCTGGCGGGCTACTCGATGGGAGCGATCGTCTCCCTGCTCACGGCGGTACGCGATCCGCGCGTCCGCCGCCTGGTGGTCGGCGGTGTGGGCGCCGCCGTGGTCGAACTCGGCGGTGTCGACACGCGGGCCGTCGGGCGTCCGGCGCTGCTGCACGCGCTCGGCACCGACGATCCGGCCACCGTCACCGATCCGGCGGCCGCCGGTTTCCGCGCCTTCGTCGACGCCGTCGGCGGTGACCGGAAGGCGCTGGCCGCACAGGTCAGCGCCGCGCACGACCGGCCGATACCGCTGGACACGGTCAAGGCCCCGACGCTCGTCCTCGCCGGCCGGGACGACCCTCTCGCCGTGCGTCCGCAGACTCTCGCGGACGCGCTCCCGGACGCGAGGCTGCGCCTGGTGCCCGGCGACCACATGCAGGCGGTGCGCGACCCCGCCTTCCGCGACGAACTGGTGCGCTTCCTCGGCACCGGCTGACGTCAGGTGTGCGGGGACCGCCGCCGCGGTCCCCGCACGGACGGCGGAGGCGTTCTCGTGTGCGGTGCTCCTCAGCCGCCGAGGATGCCCGTGGGGAGGAGGGACTGGGCGGAGGTCGCCGGATGGCCCACTTCGAGCGAGCCGAGGACACCGCTCAGGAAGGGCACCAGCGGAGCACCGGAGGCCGGGCCGGGGACGGGGACGGGAGCCGAGGCGGCGGGAGCGGCCTGGGCGACGGGAGCGGAGGCCAGCAGGGCCGTGGCGAGGACGGAGACACAGGCGAGCTTTTTGATCATGTCCGTCCTAACGACGCCCCCTCCCGCGGGAAACGCGGGCGTCACCCGCTCGGCACCGGGCCGCCGGTCGAACAGGCGCCTCCGTCGCCGTGGCCGAGCGTGCGCCCGGCGATGACCGGCTGCCCGGCAGCGGTGCCCACCTTCGCCCCGAAGGTGCGTACGACGACCTGCGGTGTTGGAATTGAAGGCGGCGATGAGCGCGGCCCGCGGGGGCGCGGCCGACGCGCCGTCGGAGGCAGCAGGCCGCCAGGCGAGGAGTCCGAATGAGCGTCGACGCATTCTCGGAAATGGGACCCGTCGATTACCTGGTCCTGGAGTTCCCCGGTAACCGCATGACCGGGGAGGGCCTGCCTCTCCTGCTCGACCTCGTCGACCGGCACATCATCCGTGTCCTCGACCTGTCCTTCGTCCGCAAGGACGAGGACGGCTCGGTCAGAGCGCTCGAGCTCACCGACATGGACGGCGACGGGGAACTCGACCTGGCCGTGTTCGAGGGTGCCTCCTCCGGCCTGCTCGGCGAGGACGACCTACGGGAGGCCGCCGCCGTTCTCGAACCCGGCAACTCCGCGGGCGTCCTCGTGTACGAGAACGTGTGGGCCGCACCGCTGGCATCGGCCCTGCGCCGCAGCGGAGCCCGGATGGTCGCCAACGGGAGGATCCCGGCCGAGGACCTCCTGTCGACTCTGGAGGCCGTCGAGGCCGGATCCCCCTCCTCAGGGCTGTCCCGCAACGGCTTCTAGGCCGACGCCCGCCCGACGACAAGGACACCTGCCATGCCCGGTCTGCTCCGCGGGGTCGCCCGCACCGCCGTCATCTCCGGTACCGCCACCGCCGTCTCCAACCGCGTCTCGCGCCGCCAGGCCGGCCGGTGGGCGCAACAGGAGGACGAACAGACCCCGGCGGCGCCGCCCCGGCAGACCTACAACGCTCCGGCACCCGTTCCGGCGCCCGAGCCGGCGGCCGCAGCGTCGATGGACACCAAGATCGCCCAGTTGAAGGAACTCGCCGAGCTCAAAAAGCAAGGAGTGCTCTCCGAGGCGGAGTTCGCGGCTCAGAAGAGCCGCATCCTCGAACTCTGAACGGGACACCCGCCCGTCGCGGCCACCGGGGTCACCGCGCGGATTCGGTCGGAGCGCGCGGGCCACCGGTTCACTTCACCTCCCCGGCGGCGTCCTCACGCGGGCCGCGGTTGCTTCCCGCCGTCATGCCGGCCGGTGTCGTCCCCCGCCCCGGCGTCGTCCCCCGCCCCGGTGTCGTCGAGGAACTCGCGAACGGCGAAGGCGGCCAGGACCGCGGCCACGATCCACAGCACGACCGCTGTGCTCGGATACGACCAGGTGACGAGAACGATCAGGGCGATGAGCAGGATGAGACCACCGATCCACCGCTTGTGGCGGTGGACGAAACGGCCCAACGCGCCGAGCCGCAGGCCGCCCGAGCCGGCGACGCCCCGCACGGACGCGATGCCGTCGGCGCAGGCTCGCCGCACCGTGACCGCAGGCCGCGAGGGCCCGGTCAGGAAGGCTGCGCAGGCTGTCACCAGAGCGACGGCGGCGACCGCGCGGAGGGTGGCCCGAAGGAACTTGACGAGTGCGTCGAACACGGCGGCGGCCGCGTCCTGCGACACCTCGGCCGGCAGGCGGTCGAGGTAGATGTCGCGGAAGACGGTCAGGCTCACCCCGAGAACGAGCATCCCGAAGGCCACGGCGAGCGCCGTCGTCACCAGAACCCGCCGCCGGCGGGTTGCCAGGAGGATCCCGGCGGCGGCGATGAGCACGGTGAGTACCGGAAGCCATGAGCCGACGATCTGGAGGATCCGGGTGTACGTCCTCACCTCGACGAGCTGCTCCGAGGAGAAGACGACGAAGTCGGTGTGCACCTGCGGAATGCCCGCGGCGCGGGAGAGGCCCGATTTCACCAGCTCGTCCTTGGCCCGTTCGACGACGGGGCCGACGTCGATGGCGACCTGATCGCCCTTCAGGGTCACGGCGCCGCCGCCCTTGCCCGTGAGCGCCTTGTCCATGGTGCTGTGCGCCGCCCGGTTGGCGTCCGTCCACAGTGTCGCGAAGGCGGGACTCGACACGATCCGGTGGACCGTGCTGCTCACCAGTTCCTTGAGACCGTTCTCGATGGGACCGTCGAGTTCACCGATCAGCTTGGCGAGAGCGGGTGGCGCCCCGTCCTGTCGGGCTGCCGAGGAGAGCTCGGCCACCAGGGCTTTCACGTCGATCCGGTCGAGGATCGCCTTCGTGGCCCGGTTGGTCACCGCCGTCCGCACCGCCGGGTCCTCGGCCAGCGGCGCGACGGTGTCGACATAGCGGTCGGTGTCCTCCACCATGCTGTCGGCCCACACCGCGACGACCGACAGCACGGACAGCAGTGCGGCCAGGATCACCAGCACGGCGGACAGAGCCGACCGCCACCGGTGCCGACGCGGTCTCCCGCCGCCCTCCAGTTCCGCGATCCGGCGCTGCAGATCCGCCAATTCGTTCCGTTGCCCTCCCGGAGAAGGCGTGCCGTGAGAGGGATCCGGCCGAGTGGGCTGGGGTTCCATGCGGATCTCCTGCGAGAGCACTTCGCGGGTGGCCGCGAGCGGCGGAGCGCCCGCCGCCAGTCCAGCAAAGGCGCTCCTCGCGGGTCCCGCGACCGGAGCGACGCCTCACGTCACCCTTCCGCGCCACCACCCTCATGACGCCCCGCCGAAGACCACGCGCCGGGGGCCGGATGCGACCGGATACGGCCGTGCGGATGAACACCACCCGCTGAGTCAGTTCGCCCCGGCGGTTCCGCTGCCCGTTCCCCCGTGACGACGGCGCCGGCGTCCGCCGTACCCGCCTCGCGCAGCCCGTCTCCCGCAGCCCGTCTCCCGCAGTCCGTCTCCCGCGCTCGCGGCTATGCCCGCGGAGGACGGTGCCCGCCGATGCCCTGCCGGTCCGACCCCTGCGCGATGGCCCTGCGGGCCGCGTCGGGGAACTCCCGCTCGACCGACTCCTGGAGCAGGCTCAACTCGGCTCGCACAGCGGGGTGCTGCGTCGACGGCAGGACGTCGAGCAGGTCTTCGAACATGGCGCGCAGCCGTCGGCAGACCTGCACGGACGACGCCCCGTAGTCGCAGATCTCGCAGACGGCCAGCTGCAGGTAGCTCTCCCAGTCGCGGCCCGGCAGCACGAGCCGGGCGTGACCGTGGTGGTCGGCCAGAACGTAACGGCCGGGAAGAGGCACCCCGCCGACCGTGTGCAGGAACGACTCGATGTGATTGATCACCTGCACCGCGGTCGTCGGGTCGTTCACCGCCGGGGAGAGCGCCCTGATCGCGATGTCGACGAGAACCCGCACGGCGAAGGCCGGGTCCTGCTCGATGGTGCGCTCGGGCCCGAGGGCGACGAGCGCGGTCACCCGCTCCGGGTCCGGTGTCGACGTGCCCCCGTGGACCTCGACGAGGACAGCTCCGGGCGGTACGAAGTCGCCGATCAGCCGGGTCACGACGAAGACGCAGTCGTGGCGCGCCGCCTCCGCGACCAGCCCGGTGACGTCGAACGCCTGGACGGCTCCGCCGTGTCCGGTGCGTATGCGCGCCACCGGACCGTCGCCCTGCACGGTCTTGTCTCCGCGCGGCGCCGCGCCCCGGACGGCCGAGGCCCCCGTGGTGAAGACGTCCTCCCCCATTCGCGCGACCAACGCCGCGATGGCCACCGGTCTCAGACTGTGGGTGAACCTGTTGAGGTAGATGAGCAGGAGTACGAGGCTGACGGCCACCGCCGCGCCGGCCAGGGTGACCCCGAGGTCGGGCACGGAGTCGGACTCGATGCTGCGCAGCAGGGAGAACGCGAACGCGCACGTCCCGGTGAAGGTCGCCAGCACCGCCTTCTGCAGCCGGTCCCGGTACCACAGGCGCATGTAACGGGGGGAGAGGGTTCCCGTCGCCTGCTGCACGACGAGCACGCCGATGGTGACGACGAATCCGAGCAGCGCCACCATCGCCCCGACGATGGCGGTGAGCACGTCGCTCGCGGTCCCCGCGGAGTAGCGCCAGCCGCTCGGCGGCCAGTCGGCGCCGTCCACGGTGAGGGCGAGTTCGGCGAGCAGGACACCGAGGACCAGACCGAACATCGGCACGATCCACAGGCTCGCCTTGACGTACTGCCGCCACCTGAACCTGACCGCCCACGACGTCAGGACACCCACGTCACGCCCCCTTCACCCGGAGGAGCCCCGTGCTCGTGCGGCACACGAAACCGCGGTTTCCCTCAGCGGGACCGCTGTCACCTCACGGTAGGGCCGTTCGCGGACCCGCGCAGCGGCAGCTCCCGCCGCCGGCGCCTCGCCAGGACGCGACGACCTCGTACGCCTAGGCTTGTCGACCGGGGCCGAAAGGGGCTCACGATGGACGACTACACCCTGATCGAGAACCACGGTCTGATCGGTGACCTGCAGACCGCGGCTCTCGTGACGACCGATGCGACGATCGACTGGTTCTGCTGCCCTCGCTTCGATTCACCCAGCGTCTTCGGCGCCCTGCTCGACCGCCGCAAAGGCGGCCACTTCACCGTCAGGCCGGCCGCCGACACCTACACCACCAAGCAGCTGTACCACCCGGACACCGCCGTTCTCGTGACGCGCTTCATGACCGAGGCCGGCACGGGCGAGGTCGTCGACTTCATGCCGGTGACCGGGACGACGGCGACTCCGCGGCACCGGCTGGTGCGCATGCTGCGCTGTGTCCGCGGCAGCATGACCTTCGAGGGCGAGATCGCCCCGCGCTTCGACTACGGCCGCGCGCCGCACGAGCTTCACATCACGGAACACGGTGCCCTGTTCACCTCGGAGGTGCTGAACTTCGCCGTCCACGCCGTCCGCGAGCCGCAGGACGAGCGACTCCTGAACATCCTCTCGGGCGACAGGGATCTCCGTTTCACCCTGACCCTGCAGGCGGGACAACAGCGCGGCCTGGTCATGGAATCCGCTCCGGCGGGGCCGCCCCACGAGGTCCGGGTGGCGGAGTTCGAGGAGCTCTTCGACGAGACGGTGCGCTTCTGGCGCTCGTGGCTCAGCCAGTCCACGTACGAGGGCAGGTGGCGCGAGGCGGTCGAACGCTCGGCCGTGACCCTCAAGCTCATGACCTACGCGCCGACCGGTGCCCTGGTCGCCGCCCCCACGACGGCCCTGCCGGAACAGCTCGGCGGCGAGCGCAACTGGGACTACCGCTTCACCTGGATCCGTGACGCCTCGTTCTCGGTGTACGCCCTGCTGGGCCTGGGCTTCAAGGAGGAGGCGACGTCGTTCATCGGCTGGCTGCACGACCGGGTGAAGGAGGAAGCCGGCGGGGGTGACGGCACCGGACCGCTGAACATCATGTACCGGGTCGACGGCTCGTCCGACATGGTGGAGGAGACCCTGGAGCACTGGGAGGGCTACTGCGGCTCCGCCCCGGTCCGCATCGGCAACGGAGCGGCGACGCAGCTGCAACTGGACATCTACGGTGAGGCGCTCGACAGCATCTACTTCGCGCACCAGCACGGCATTCATCTCGACACCGGGGGATGGACCGCGCTGCACACCCTGCTCGACTGGCTGGTCGACCACTGGGACCAGCCCGGCGAAGGGCTGTGGGAGACCCGCGGCGGCCGCAAGGACTTCACCTACGGCCGGGTGATGTCCTGGGTGGCCTTCGACCGCGCCGTGCGGATCGCGTACGACGACGGGCGCCCGGCAGCCCGCGGCCGCTGGATGGCCGAGCGCGACAAGCTGTACGAGCAGGTACTCGGCCGGGGCTGGGACGCGCGGAAGCAGGCCTTCGTGCAGCACTACGGAAACGACGTGCTCGACTCGTCGCTGCTGCGTATGCCGACGGTGGGGTTCATCACGCCCGATGACCCGATGTGGAAGTCCACCCTGGACGCGATGGACCGCGAACTGGTCAGTGACAGCCTCGTCTACCGCTACAACCCCGAGGCGTCGCCGGACGGACTGAGCGGCTCCGAAGGAACCTTCTCCCTGTGTACGTTCATGTACGTCGACGCCCTGGCACGGGCCGGCCGCACGGACCAGGCCAGGCTGGTGCTGGAGAAGATGCTCACCTACGCCAACCACCTGGGCCTGTACTCCGAGGAGATCGCCCTGACGGGGCGTCAGCTGGGCAACTTCCCGCAGGCGTTCACGCACCTGGCCCTGATCGACGCGGCGATCACCCTGGACGCGAAACTCAGCGGGGCGCGCAGGGGCGGGCCGTAGCGGCACGGAGTACGGGTGAGCGGTTCACTGTCCGGCGTGCGCGGGGACGGAACCGAGGAGGACGACGGTGTCGCCCCCGCGCGGGACGGTCCGCTGCCGCTCGGTGACCGGGTCGAGGCGGTGGTCGGCCCGCACCACGAAGAGCGTGTCGTGCTCCGGCGGCAGCGGGGCGGCGGCGGGTTGCACCACGAACCGGGCGCCCCGCTCGTAGCGCTCCGCCAGGACGTGACGGACGAGGTGGGGGCCGAAGAGGATGTCGCCGCCGGTGTAGGGAGCGACCACTCCGTGGCTGTCGTGCGGTGGCCCGACCCGGTAGACGGACCCCTCGACGCTGTCCTGCATCACCACCGCGGCGAGCGCGTTGAAGTCGTCGTCGTCGGTGGCCAGGAACACGGCCGTCACTCCCTCCACCCGCGCCCCGGGGTTGACGGCCGTGGCCAGCAGGTCGCCCTTGGCGAGTTCGAGCCCCGCGTCCTTGATCCGTTCCCGCTCCTCCTCGCGCCCCGCCCACATCAGCACGTCGAGGTCGGCGGACCGCAGGGCCCTTCCCAGATCGACCACCCACCGCTCGCCGCCCACCAGGAGGACGCGTTTGCCCGACTCCTTGACGACACCCAGCCGTCGGGCCACCGGCGCCGCCGTCAGCGCGTACAGCAGCACGGTTCCGACGATCACCAGGAAGGTGACCGGAAGGATCTTCGCCGCCCCGCTCACCCCCTCGTCCACCAGGCCGGCGGAGAAGGCGGACGCCGTGGCCGCCGCGACGATGCCGCGCGGGTCCATCCATCCGACGAAGGCCCGCTCCCCTCGGGACAGGTCGGTGCGCGCCGCAGCCGCGAAGGCGACGATCGGCCGGACCACCAGGACGAGGATCGCGATGAGGCCCAGCCCGGGAAGCAGTACGGGGACCAGGGACGCCGGGGCGACGGTGGAGGAGATGGAGACGAACAGCAGCCCGATGACGAGCTGCACCAGGGTCTCGAAGAACGGACGCCGCGCGGGCATGTCGAAGCCGCGGAGGTTGGCCACGGCCAGTCCCGTGACGATCGCGGCGATGAGCCCCGTGTCGTCCCGCACGATGTCGCAGCCCGCCGACACGGCCAGCAGCGTGGCGAGTTGGGCCAGCGTGCCCAGCGTCTCGCCGAGCCGCAGGGTGCGCAGGGTGAGCCACAGGAGCGCGGCTCCGAGGGCCCCGCCGACCAGTCCGACGGCCATGCTGATACCGAACTGGCCCAGTTGGTAGCCCCGGCCGATGTCGACCCGGTGCGTCGTGGCGATGGCGTGGAAGGTGAGCGCGCCGAGGATGCCCCCGATCGGGTCGGTCAGCGTCCCCTCCCAGATCAGGATGCGCCGCACCTTGTCGCTCGGCCGCACGAAGTCCAGCAGCGGCCCCACGACGGTGGGCCCGGAGACGACGAGGATCACGCCCAGCATCGCGGCCACCCGCAGCGGCATGCCGAACATCGCCGGCGCCACCGCCGCGGTGACCAGGAACGTGAGCAGCACGCCGTACAGGAGCAGCCTTCCCACGACGCCGCGGGTGTGGCCGGCGAACTTGCGCAGGTCGAGCCCCAGGCCGGCGTCGTAGAGGATCACCGCGACGGACAGCGACACCAGCGCCGAGAAGTTGGGCCCCATCAAGTTGTCCGGGTGGATGACGTCCGTCATCGCGCCGGCGGCGAAGCCCACCGGAAGCAGGATGATCAGGGCCGGGACGCGCAGCTTGCTCGCCAGGATCTGCGATCCGGTGGCGAGCACCACCGTCAGGGCGAGTCCGAGGAGGATCTCGTCGTCGGTCACAGCGGCTTCCTTCGTCGATGTCCTGGCACGGGGGCGAATGGCGGGTACGGGCCCGGGCGATCAGCCGCCGGGGGCCGCGCCGTCGGGTTCCGTCCCGCTTCCGCCGCGCAGCTCGGCGTCGGTCAGCTCCACGTCGGTCAGCTCCGCGAGTTCGCCGTGGGTGTCCAGTCAGTAGAGGAGTCCCGCACCTCGGTGTCCGGGCTGAATCCGGCCGGCACCGGGTCGAGGAGCGGGATCCTGATGCCGCCATCACCCCACCTGCCCACCAGGCCGGGCCAGAGCAGGCCGAACTCGAAGCAGAGCACCGTGCCGGTGACGATGCCGACCGCGAACTGCACCGCCGGGTGACGAAGGGGAAGGCCATGACGGTCCGGGAGAGGGTCAGCCGCCGGTCGCGAAGCCGGGGAAGAGGGTCATCCCGCCGTCCACGTACAGGGTGGTCCCCACCACGTAGTCCATGAGATCCGAGGCGAGTGCCACCACGGCGTGCGCGATGTCCTCGGGGTCACCGATCCGGTCGTACGGGATCAGCTTCAGCAGGTCGTCCCGGGCTTCGGGGGTTTCCCAGGCCTCCCGGTTGATCGGCGTCCTGATCGCCCCGGGGGCGACGGCGTTCACCCGGATCTTCTCCGGTGCGAGCTCCTGGGCCAGGGTCTGCATCATCATCAGGACGCCGCCCTTGGAGGAGGCGTAGTTGACGTGGCCCGACCAGGGGATGAGCTGGTGCACCGAACTCATGCAGATGATCTTCCCGGCCGCGCGGGACACTTCGGGGACGACTCCGCGGCGCCGGAACTCCTTGGTCGCCTCCCTGGCGCAGAGGAACTGGCCGGTGAGGTTGACGTCGATGACCTTCTGCCACTGCGCCAGCGTCATGTCGGTGAACCGGGCGTCCCGCTGCAGACCGGCGTTGGCCACCATGATGTCGATCGTCCCGAACTCCTGGACCATCCGGTCCACCATGGCGGTGACCTGGTCCTCCCGCGACACGTCCGCTTCGTGGGCCGCGGCGCGCACCCCGAACGACGTGATCTCCCGGACCACTTCCTCGGCGGCGTCACGGTCTGCCACGTAGTTCACGACGACATCCGCGCCGGCCCGGCCGAGGCCGAGCGCCGTGGCCCTGCCGATGCCCGAGTTGGCGCCGGTGACCAGGGCCTTCTGACCCTTGAGCAGATCCGGCGGGATGACATCCCGCGATGCTTCCACGGTGGAACCCATGACGCCTGCCTCCTCGCTGCGCGGCTCCGGTCCGCCCGGCTGCGGAGGTCACGCAATCACGGCCGCGGCACGCGGGTTGCCCGGCACACCACCGTCCGGACACCGGGACGGGTGGGTTCGTCCGATCGGACCAGCGGTCCGGGCCCCCGCTGAGCCGCGCCGCGAGACGGTCGCCGGCCCGCGGGACAGGGGCGGCGGGCGCACCGGGGCGAGCGCGGCCACCGGGTGCGGCGGGAAGGGGGTGGAGGTATGACTGTCTGGGGGGACAGCACTCGAACGGAGCGGGCCCATGGACGACTATCCGCTGCTCGACGTCTTCCTGACGATGATGTGGTTCTTCCTGTGGACGATGTGGTTCTTCCTGCTCTTCAAGGTGGTCACCGACATCTTCCGGGACCACTCGCTGAGCGGAGGGGCGAAGACCCTGTGGCTGATCGTCGTCCTCGTCCTCCCGTACCTCGGCGTGTTCGTCTATCTGATCGTCCGCGGCCGCACCATGGGCAAGCGGGACGCCGAGGAGGCCAGGGAGCGGGAGGCGGCGTTCCGGAAGTATGTGCGGGAGGCGTCCGCGGACTCCGGCAGCGACCGCGGCAGCCACGTGGACAGCCTGACGCGCCTGGCCGAGTTGAAGAGCAGGGGTGACATCAGCGCGGAGGAATACGACCGGGCCAAGGCGAAACTGCTCGCCTGAGGCGGCCGGGAGACCCGGAACACGGCTCCACCGGCCGCGGCACGCCCTCATCCGGCGTTCACCGTGCGATCCGCCGGTGTGGGCGAAGCACTCCCCGGTGTTGTTCAATGAGGTGTGCGGTCAGGGATCTCGGGGCCCCGTCGCACGGGTCCGACTACGGCCCCGGCGCTGCGCCGGGGATTGCCGAGAGAGCCGCATGGACTCCACACCGTCCCCCTCGTCCTCTTCGCCGTTCGAGCAGGTCAGCAGCGCTCTGGGACGCTACATCCCGCGCGGCGCGGAGGAAGCGGCCGCCGGTCCCGCCGAGGCGCGGAGCGACCGCGGCACCCGTCGGCGCGCACCCGGCGACCCGGCGGCCGACCGTCACGACCAGATCCTCGGCGTGGTCAATCTGGACCGGGATCTGAGAATCACCCGCTGCAATCTGGACGCCCCCGTCTTCGCGGGTCTGGATGCCGCGGCCGGGATTCCGTTCGCCGATCTCCTGCCCCCCGGGGACGTACCCACGGTCACGCGGCGGTTGCGGCAGGTCCTGGAGATCGGAGAGGCGCACGTCGCCAGGATCCAGCGCCTGCGGCGCGGCGACGGGTCGGAGCTGGTGGTCTCGATGAGCATCCTGCCCGCCGCGGCGCCCCAGGAAGGCCTGACCGTCTCGTTGATCGCCATGGCCAGGCGGCTGCACCTGTACGCCGCCGAGACCGCGATCGGTACCTCGCTGGACATTGCCGAGACCGCGCAGTCGCTGGCGGAGTCCCTGCTGGCCTGGGGAGAGGTGGCCGCCGTCGACCTGGACTTCGCCGTGTGGACGGGCGAGGGAGTCACCGAGCAGGCGCAGGGCCGCATCCGGCTGCGGCGGGCGGCCCTGGTGCCGGACCGGGCATGGCCCGAGGGGTACGTGCTTCCGGGCAACGACCTTCCGAGCGACGCGAGTCGCCTGCTGGCGCAGGCGGTACGGCGGGACGACGCCCCGCAAGCCATCGTCATACCCGACCGGGAGGCGGTCGAGCGGGTGCTCGGCAGTCCGCGGGTCATACGTGCCATGGTGCCCGGTGACCGGTCGGCGAGTGTGGCGTGCATACCGCTGGTCCTGGTCGGCGCGCGGCCCGTGGTGCTGGGCGTGGCGGAGGTCTGGCGGCGGGCGGACCGCCCCTTCCGCGACAGCGAGCTCTTCGACCTTCAGGAACTGGTCGCGAGGACCGCCCATCACGTCGATTTGGCCCGCCAGCACCAGCGGGAGCACACGCAGGTGCTGGCGTTGCAGCGCCGCCTGCTGCCCCGGACCGGCGGCGCCACCATCGAGATCGCCAGCGTCTACCAACCCGCCACTCCCGACAGCGCGGGCGTCGGCGGGGACTGGGTGAACAGCTTTCCGCTGCCGGACGGCCGTACCGCGCTGGTGGTCGGAGACGTGGTCGGGCACGGCCTGGGAGCGGCGGCGACCATGGGCCAGCTGAGCATGGAGGCCCGCGCGCTGCTGTCCGCGGGGCTGGCACCCGACGAGGTGCTGGAGCACCTGGACGAGACCGTGTCGCTGCTGGACGACGCGGAGTCCGGGCTGGCGGCCGGCTACAGCGCCCTCGGATCGACCTGCTGCATCGCCCTCTACGACCCGGTCGGCCACGACGTGACGCTCTCCAGCGCCGGTCACCTGCCCCCGGTCCTGGTGCTTCCGAACGGGCACGCGGGCCCGCTCGCGGTCCGCCCTCACCCCGGCCTGGGCGCCGAGTTCGCACTGCGGGAGCCGTTCGACGTGCACACGTTCGACGCACCGCCCGGCTCCCTGCTCGCGCTCTACACCGACGGCCTGGTGGAGGATCCTGCCCTGTTGATCGACGAGGGCATCGGCAGGCTGGCGGACGCCGTGTCCACGGTGCACCCCTGGGACGCCCTCCAGCAGGCCGCGCGGCACGTCGTCTCCACGCTGGCACCCGCGCGCCAGCGCGACGACGTGACCCTGCTGCTCGCGCGCATGATCGGCCACCGCAAGGGGGACACCGCGACCTGGCGGCTGCCCGCCCGCGACGACGCGCCCGCCCGTGCCCGCGCGCACGTCTCCGCGCTGCTGCGGCAGTGGCGCACCAGCAACGACACCAGGGACGACGCGACGCTGCTGGTCAGCGAACTGGTCACGAACGCGGTGCGCTGTGCCCGCGGTCCCATCACGGTACGACTGATCAGAGGCGGTCAGGGCCTGCTCTGCGAGGTGGGCGACACCGGTAACGGCAGGCCGCGTCTGAGCCGGGGCGGCCTGCTCGACGACGGCGGGCGTGGCCTGCACATCGTGCACAAGCTCACCACCCGGTGGGGGGTGCGGTGGACGGACACCGGCAAGGTGGTCTGGGCGCAGGTCGGGAGGTGACGCGGCCGCGTATGCGGGACCGGTCGCGTGCCCGATGATGCGGGCGCCCGGTTCGCCGACGGGGTTCGCGTGGGCTCGTACTACAGCCACTCCCCTTCCAGGGCGGTGGCGGTGAGGCCAGGAGCGGCCGCGTACAGGACGGCACGGCTGCCCGGCTGCTGCCCGGCGTCGTGCGCCCGCCTCAGGATGTCGAACACGGCCGCGCCTCCGCGGTTGCCGCTGGTGTAGCTTTCCCGGCTGTGGTCCAGCAGCCCCGACGGCCACGCGTCGGGCATCGTCTGCTCCATGTACTCCAGCACCCGGGTACCGCCGGGGTGCGCGAGCAGCACGTCGGGGTGCCAGGAGCCGGGGGCGTCCTGGTAGCGCAGGCGCAGCCACTCCCACATCGCGGTGACCGTCTCCTGCACGGCGCGCGGCCCGCGGCGGTCCATCACGAAGTGGGTGCCGTCCGCCCGCGTGTCCAGACGGTGCAGGTCCTGGGTGCCGGGCAAGGTGTGGTGCCAGGCGGCGTCCAGCCGCACGATCGACTCCCGCCTCGGACGGCCCGTCACCACCGCGGCCACCGCGGTGTCCGCGAACAGCAACCGGACGATCAGGGACTCGAGGGTGTCGTCCGCCGGCTGGTAGGTCGTGCTCAGCGCCTCCGCGATCACGACGAGGACCACCCGGTCGGGGTCCGCGGCCACGAGGTCCGCCGCCAGGGCAAGCGAGCGGGTCCCCGCGACACAGGCCCACTGCGTGGCCGGCAGCAGCAGCACGTCGTCGCGGAGCGGAAGCCTGTTGGCCAGGGCGATGTCCAGACCCGGGAGCGCCGGGGTGGTGGAGTGACTGGTGATCAGGCAGTCGACGTCCGCGGCGTCCAGGCCGGCGATCTGCAAGGCCCCGCGCGCCGCCCGCTCCCCGTAGGACTGCACGGCCTCCCAGGCCGGCGCGGTGCGCTCCTGGACGGTCTGCGGCGCGGGTATCGCCTCGAGGGCGGCGATCACGCGGTCCACGTCCTGCCGGGTGAACCCGTCGCGGGCCAGCGCCTCTTGGGCGTGCCCGACGCCGGCAGCCCCCAGGCCGCCGCCGTTGCCGGGCGCCAGGGCGGTCTCCAGCGGCAGCATCCACCCGCGGGTCTCGATGCCCGTACTGGCCGCGATGCCGTCGATCCGCGGCGCCCACGGCGCGTGCGGGTGCCGGTCGCGCACCTCCGCCACGATCCGGCTGGTCTCCACGGTGTGCTCGCCGTGTATGACGGCAGGAGGACAGAGGTATGCGGCCATGATGGGCACCTTTCCAGGGGAACGCGGAAGAACGTCACGAGGGCTGCGTCATGGGCCACTTCGGAGCTTCGTGCCCATGAGGAGGGGCTCCGCTTCGGGAGTCGCTGTCCTAGAAGCATGGACGCCAAAGGGACATTTCCGCTGTGACGCAGACAACTTGGGCGCCTACTGGAAGGGGTGATTCGGCACACATCGCCGGAAGAGGGACCTCGGAGTGGTTCCGCGGCTCACGACTGACTGACCGCCAGTCCGGAAACGGGATGATCTGCCGTACAGCGTCACCTGAGGGCGGCCGGAGCCTTCACGGCCAGGATCTCGGCAGAAGCCGAGCGCCGACAGACCGGAGGCCGGGCTCGAGCGGCCCGGCCTCCGGTGAAGTGCACCGCGCGTCTACTGGGCCATCTCGTACGTGCCGGACAGCGCCTCGACCTGCTGCCAGACCCGCCCCGTGCGGGCCTCGTCGACGACCGGTCGCCGCACGGCACCCAGCGCCCACTCCTGCTGCGCCTCGGTCGCCGAGTCCTTGCCGTGCAGTTCGACGGCGTGGGCGGAGAAGTCCCGCACGAGCACGGCGAAGAGTTCGTCGAGCACGTCCTCGTCAAGTCCGGTGAGGGCCGCCTGCTCCAGGACGAGCTGCCCGTGCACGACGAGGGCGAAGAGCTGACCGACCGCGAGGGCGAGGTCGAGATCGCGGCTCTGCTCCGCGTCGGGAGCGGCGGTGGTGACGAACGCGCAGAGCGCGTCTGCCTGTTCGCGCAGACGGCTCACGTTGGGCAGGTGCGCGTATGCCTCGAAGGCGGGCCGCCAGTCGTGGAAGCGCACCGCGCCGAGGCCGCGGGCCGGCCCCTGCCGGAACAGGAAGTCGTCGTCGGTCGCGTCGAGGCGGGTGGGGACGCCGGGATACTCGACCGGGTCGAGGAGGTGGTTGCGCATGAACTTCAGGATCAGCGCCAGGTTGACGTGGACCGTGCCCTCCAGCTTCGGCAGACCGCGGATCTCCACCGCCGCCTGGGCGAAGTAGTTGTCCTTCTCGAAGCCCTTGGCGGCGATCACGTCCCACATCAGGTCGATGACCTTCTCGCCCTCCGTGGTCACCTTCATCTTCGTCATCGGGTTGAAGAGCAGGTAGCGGCGGTCGTCCGGGCCCGCGGAGCGGAAGTAGTCGACGGCGCGGCCGCTGAACAGCTTCATGCCGACGAGCCGGACGTAGGCGTCGGTCAACTCGCGCCGCACGTGCGGGAAGGCGGTGACGGGGCGGCCGTACAGGATGCGGTTGTGGGCGTGGGTGACGGCCTCGTACATCGCGTGCTCGCAGATGCCGATCGAGGCGGTGCACAGGTTGAACTTGCCGACGTTGACGGTGTTGAGGGCGGCGTCGAAGGCCGCGCGGCCGGTGTGCAGGACGTCCGCGGCCGTCACGGGGTAGTCCTCAAGACGGAACTCGCTGACGAACTTCGAGGAGTCGACGACGTTCTTGACCAGGTGGTAGGCCGGGTGACGGCTGTCGGCGGCGAAGAACACGTAGCCCTCGGGGCCCTCGACGTCGCTGCGGCGGCCGAAGACGGAGACGAGTCCGGCGGCGTTGCCGTTGCCGATGTAGTACTTGGAGCCGGTGGCGCGGAAGCCTCCGTCGCCGTCGGGTTCAAGCAGCATGTCGGTGGAGTAGATGTCGGCGCCGTGGACCTTCTCGGACAGGCCGAACGCGAACACCTCTCCCTGGGCGAGGAGTTCCGCGGCGCGGGTGCGGGCGGCGGCGTTGTCGCTCTGCCAGACCGGACCGAGGCCGAGGATCGTCACCTGCCAGGCGTACCAGTAGTCCAGGCCGTAGAAGCCGAGGATCTCGTTGAGCGCGGCGATCCGGGCGGTGTCCCACCGCTTGTCCGGCTCCCCCTCCCCCGCGGCGGACGACGGCGTCAGGAAGGTGGCGAACAGGTTCTCCTTCGCGGCGAAGGCGAGGAAGTCACCGAGCCACGCACGCGTCCGGTAGTCCTCCAGCAGCCGACGCTTCCCGCGCTCCTCGAACCAGTCGACGGTGGCACGCAGCAGGCGGCGCGTCTCGGGGTCGAAGTGCGCGGGGTCGTAGCCGCGGGGGTTGAACAGTAGCTGGTCAGCCATGGTGGGACGCCTTTCGGCAGAGGTGAGGGCGGACATCGGGAGATCTGACGGCCGGGCGGTGCGGCCGGGGAGGAGCCGCGGAGCGGGGCGGCGGCGGGTGCGGGCCGGCCCGGAGCGGCGGAGGGTGCGGGCCCGGTCCGGGAGGAACGGAGGGTGCGGGCCGGCCCGGGACGAGCGGCAGGCCGCAGGGCCTCTCGGGCGCGGCGCCGATCAGCGGACCGGACCGAACCGGGCCAGCGTGACGAGTACGTCGTCCAGCCAGTCGATCATCATCCGTTCGTACGCGATACCACCGCGCAGGACGACGTGCTGGAGTTCTCGTTGCGCGTCGAGCGGCGCCCGTGTACCGGCTGCCTCCGCCTCGGGTCCCGTGAAGTCCCTCGCCTCGCCCACGAGATAATGCGCGAGCCGGTCCCGGTGTGTCTGCCGGTGTCGCTCCACCTCGCGGACCAGACCGGCGGGATCGTCGAAGGCGGCGCCCCGGATCTTCACCGCCAGGTCGTGGCGGACACTCTCCGGCTCGATCGGCTCGCGCAGCCAGGATGACAGCGCCGCCCGTCCGAGGTCGGCGACGGAGTACTCCTTCTTGTCCGGCCGCCCCTGCTGCGGGACGTCGCGGACGTCGACCCAGCCGTCGTTCTCCATGCGCTTGAGCACGCGATAGATCTGCTGGTGCGTCGCGGTCCAGAAGTAGCCGATGGACCGCTCGAAACGCCGGGCCAGTTCATAGCCGGATCCCGGCTTTTCCAGGAGCGACACCAGGATCGCCTGTTCGAGCGCCATGACGCCGATCCTGCTATGCAACTCGTTGCATAGCAAGCCTCGCCCGCCCCGATGCGACGAGGCTCACGCCGCGGACGCCCCTTGCGCGTGGAGCCCTGCTACGGCGATTTCGAACTCCGGACCTGGGCGGTGCCGAGCGGGACGGCGCCCGCGACCTCTCCATGGTGGCCGCGCGCACTCCCGCGGTCAGAACTATGGTGTCCCACCACATACGCCCCTGCCCTGCGCGTTCCTACGGTGTGGCGACACGCAATCGTCCCCGTCGAACGCCAGGAAGTGGTGCCGATGTCCTCCCCCGCGACCGCTCCGCCAGCCCCGTCCAGCCTCAAGCGCATCGTCGCCGCGAGTCTCATCGGCACCACCATCGAGTGGTACGACTTCTTCCTCTACGGATCGGCCGCCGCGCTCGTCTTCAACGAGCTCTTCTTCCCCAACTCCGAACCGCTCGTGGGAACCCTGCTCTCGTTCCTGACCTATGCCGTCGGGTTCGCGGCCCGCCCGGTCGGCGCCCTCGTCTTCGGACACTACGGCGACCGCCTGGGCCGCAAGAAACTGCTGGTGCTCAGCCTGTTGCTGATGGGCGGAGCGACCTTCGCGATAGGCCTGCTCCCTACCTACGGCACCATCGGCGTCGCCGCTCCGGTGCTGTTGACCACCCTGCGCCTGGTCCAGGGCTTCGCGCTCGGCGGCGAATGGGGCGGCGCCGTCCTGCTGGTCTCGGAGCACGGGGACGCGAAACGGCGCGGTTTCTGGGCCTCCTGGCCGCAGACGGGAGCCCCCGCCGGACAGCTTCTGGCGACCGGAGTGCTCTCGCTGCTGACCGCCACCCTGTCGGACGACGCCTTCGGCTCCTGGGGCTGGCGCATCCCGTTCCTGCTCTCCGGCGTACTGGTCGTCGTCGGTCTGTGGATTCGCCTGTCCGTCGACGAATCCCCCGTGTTCAAGGAGGCGTTGGCGCAGGCGCAGGCCCGCAAGGCGGCACAGGCCGCCGGCGCCCCGGCCGCGGAACCGGAGAAGATGCCGCTGGTCTCCGTCCTGCGGTACCACTGGCGCGACGTGCTGGTGGCGATGGGTGCGCGCATGGCGGAGAACATCAGCTACTACGTGATCACCGCCTTCATCCTGGTGTACGCCACCACGTCCGTCGGCGTCTCCAAGCAGACGGCGCTCAACGCGGTGCTCATCGCGTCCGCCGTGCACTTCGCCGTCATCCCGGCCTGGGGCGCCCTCTCGGACCGCGTCGGCCGCCGCCCCGTCTATCTGCTGGGCGCGGCCGGAGTCGGGATGTGGATGTTCCCGTTCTTCCGCCTGATCGACACCGGCGGCTTCGGCAGTCTCCTCCTCGCCGTGACCGTCGGCCTGGTGCTGCACGGGGCGATGTACGCGCCCCAGGCGGCCTTCTTCTCGGAGATGTTCGCGACCCGGATGCGCTACTCGGGCGCGTCCATCGGTGCCCAGTTCGCCTCCGTCGCGGCCGGCGCGCCCGCCCCGCTCATCGCGACCGCCCTGCTGGCCGAGTACGACGACTCGACTCCGATCGCGCTGTACGTGATCGCGGCGGTCGTCCTCACGCTGATCGCGGTGGGCGTCGCCAAGGAGACCCGGCACCGGGACCTGACCGACGTGGACACCCCGTCCGACGCGGAGCCCACCCCGGCGGCGGCGCCGGCGGACGTACGGGCCCTCTGACCCGGGAACGCGCCACCGACCCTCGTACGCCGACGCGTACGGGGGTCAGTGCCGTGCCGCAGCCGACAACCGGTGCAGGCGCAGGGCGAGTTGGATCTCCAGCGCCCGGGCCGGGCGCTGCCAGTCCTCCCCGAGCAGCCGCCCCACGCGCTCCAGTCGCTGCGCCACCGTGTTCACGTGGACGTGCAGCTCGTCCTTGGTTCGGGCCGGACTCATGCCGCACGCGAAGTAGGCGTCGACGGTCCGCACCAGGTCGGTGCCGCGCCGCTCGTCGTACGCCACGACCTTCCCGATGGTGCGCTCGACGAACCCGGTGATGTCGCGGTCCCCGGCGAGCAGCAGTCCCAGGAACCCGAAGTCCTCGGCGGCCGCCCCGTCCCCGGCGCGACCGAGGAGCCGGAGGGCTTCGAGGGACCGCAGCGCCTCCGCGTACGCCGCGGCCACGGCGTCGGGACGGGTCGCGAGGTCCTCCACGGGGGGCGAGGCGCCCACGGTGACGGCCTCGTGGACGGCCTTGCCGAGGTGTCCGGCGGTGCGGCGGGCCAGGTCCGTCGCCGCGTCGCCGGGGTCGAGGGGCAGCAGCAGGACGGTGCCGCCGTCCCGTGCGGCGGCCAGTCCACGCCGGGTGCCTGCTAGATGCGACGCGGCGGACCACAGGCGCCGGCGGGCCGCGGCTTCCTGGTCGGCGTCGGCCGCCGGGCCGTCGAGCCGGGCGGCGAGCACCACGTGGCGGGCGTCGAGGTCGGCGTGGAGCCGGGCGGCGCGGTCGCGCAGCAGACGGGGGTCCCGGTCGCGGGAGTCGAGCAGGTCGTCCAGCAGCTCGCCCCGCACGCGCTGTTCGGCTTCGGCTGCCGAGCGTCTGGCGAGGAGGAGCAGGGAGGTGACCATCGCGGCGCGTTCCAGGGTGCGCTGGTCGACGGGGTCGAGGCCGGGCTGGCCGCGCAGCACCAGGGCACCCAGGAGCTCTCCCCCGGCCGTCACGGCGGCGATCCAGTCGCCGCCGCGGCGCACGGCGTGCCCCTCCGCACGCGACGCTTCCAGGGCCGCGTCGGTGGTGGTGCCGTCCTCGGTGAACTCCACGGTGCCGTCGAGTACTTCGGACACCGCGGCGGCCACGTCGTGGACCCCGCCGCCGCGCAGCACGAGCTCGGCGAGGCGGTCGTGGACGTCCGAGGCGCGCTCGATCACCGCGCTGCGGTCCTGGATGATCTCGTTGGCCCGGCCCA
The DNA here is from genome assembly GCF_042871785.1 of Streptomyces sp. NPDC005551. Taxonomy (NCBI): domain Bacteria; kingdom Bacillati; phylum Actinomycetota; class Actinomycetes; order Kitasatosporales; family Streptomycetaceae; genus Streptomyces; species Streptomyces sp. NPDC005551. The sequence goes on from NZ_JBIAJE010000005.1 coordinate 207,860, forward strand.
GCCGGTCGAGGGCCGAGCGGGTCTCGGTGAGCAGGTTCGCGGTGTCGATGGCGGCCGCGGCCAGGGCGGCGAAGGAACCGAGCAGGGCGATCTGCTCCCGCTCGAAGACGCGGGCGCGCCGGTCGGCGGCGAACAGCACGCCGATGACGTGGTGCCCGATCATCAGCGGTACGCCGAGGATCGCGACCAGCCCCTCGTCCCGCACCCCGGTGTCGATGGCGTGCGTGTGCTGGAAGCGGTCGTCCGCGAAGTAGTCGTCGGTGACGTACGGGCGGGCGGTTTGCGCGACGAGTCCGCCGAGTCCCTCCCCCATGCCGAGCCGCAGCTGCTGGAAGCGGGCGGCCACCGAACCCTCGGTGACCCGCATGTAGGTGTCGCCCCTGACCGGGTCGTTCAGGCTGAGGTACGCCACGTCCGTGCCCAGCAGCGACCGGGCGCGCTGGACGATGGCCTGCAGCACGGCGTCGAGGTCGCGCAGTCCCGCCAGGTCGTGCGCGGTCGCGAAGAGCGCGGAGAGCTCCGCCTCGCGGCGGCGCCGCCCCTCCATCTCCGAGCGGACGCGCAGCGCCAGCGCTTTCGCCTGCTCGAGCGCGGCGACACGCTCGGCGGGCCGGCCCTCGGCGCGGGCCAGCAGGACCGGCTGCTCGTACGCCTCGGCGGACGCGCCGCGGGCCAGCAGCTCCAGGAAGGGCGCCTCGGCGCCGGCTGCGGAGCACTCGGCGGACTGCACGTGATCGCGGGACATGCTCACAGGATTACCTGTCGGCGGGCCGGCGCCGCCAGCCCTGTGGACAACTCGGCCGGGGGTCCATCAGTGGGCGGTCCAGCCGCCGTCCAGCGCGAGGGAGGTGCCGGTGACACAGGACGCATGCGGACTGCACAGGTACGCGACGGCCTCGGCGACCTCCTCGGGTTCGATGAGCCGCTTGACGGCGCTGTCCCGCAGCAGGATCTCGGTCAGCACCCGTTCCTCGGGGATCCCGTGCGCCCGGGACTGGTCGGCGAGCTGCTTCTCGACCAGTGGGGTGCGCACATAGGCGGGGCTCACACAGTTGGAGGTGACTCCATGGGGGGCGCCTTCCAGGGCGGCGGTCTTCGAGAGTCCTTCGAGGCCGTGCTTGGCGGACACGTACGCCGACTTGTAGGCCGAGGCCCGCAGGCCGTGCACCGAGGACACGTTGACGATCCGGCCCCATCCCTGCCCGTACATGTGCGGCAGTGCTCCGCGGATGAGCCGGAACGGGGCCTCCAGCATCACGGTCAGCACGGTGTGGAAGACGTCCGGCGGGAACTCCTCCAGGGGGCGGACGAGTTGCAGTCCCGCGTTGTTCACCAGGACGTCGGTGCCCGCGGCGACGAGTTCCGCCGCGTCCAGGTCGGTCAGGTCGAGGACGTGCGACTCGACGGTGCCGGGCAGTCCCCGCCCCTGCTCGGTGAGGGAGTCAAGGCCCGCGGCGTCCCGGTCGACCGCTCTCACCTTGGCGCCCGCGCCGGCGAGCCGCAGCGCGCAGGCACGGCCGATGCCGCTCGCGGCACCGGTGACGAGGGCGGTGCGGCCGCCGAGGTCGAGAGGCGGGGCGGGGAGACCCGGAAGGGCACTGGGCGCGGTCATGTCTCGACCCTAGGCAGCCCCCGCACCCCTCCCGATATGGTCACCACCCATACTTCGCGCTCAGTTCATGGGGTCGAACCACGTGGGTGCATCGGACAGTGCCTGCTTGATCCGGAACCGTCCGAACTCGTTGAGCTCCGGCAGGGCGTCCATGCCGAACCAGCCGACCTCGAGCGACTCGTCGTCGTTGACCCGGGCCTCGCCGCCGACGGCCCGGCACCGGAACGTGATGTCCATGTACTGGCAGGTGTCGCCGTTGGCGTACGTGACCGGTTCCAGGGCCTGGACGAGCACGACGCGTTCGACGACGCAGCGCACCGCCGTCTCCTCGAAGACCTCCCGCACGGCACAGGCCGCGGGCTGCTCGCCCGGATCCGGGATGCCACCGATCACCGACCACTTGCGGGTGTCGGTGCGGCGCCCCAGGAGCACTCTGCCGTCGTCGTCGAGGACGATGGCGGTGACCCCGGGGAGCCAGAGCAGCTGGTGGCCCGCGGAGGCGCGGATCGTGCGGATGAAGTCAGGAGTGGCCATGGAGCGACCCTAACGGCCCCGCTCCACAGCTCCGGCCGCCCCCGGTGTCACCGTCGACCAGGCCGGCCGTTCTGCGGGAACGCCGACCGGCTCTCCACCGGTGGTGGCGCTGTTTCATCCGACGGGTCGGGCGCGCGTCCGGGCGAGCCCCGCCTCGGCGCTGTTCAGCAGCGTTTCGAGGAGTACCGGGTATGCACTTTGCGTCATCCGCCCGGCGAGGAGCGGCGCCGTGGCCGCGATGTGCGGGTGGGTGTCGGCGGACAGTTCGGCGTAGGTGGAGTTCCACATCTGCTCGTCCGCTGCGCGGGTCTCGTCGCTCAGCGTCAGGGATCCGGCGTCCAGGGCGGAGAAGGCCAGGGCGAGGTCGATGAACGCGTGATAGACGACGACCGCGTTCGCGTCCGGGAAGCCTGCCGTGCGCAGGATGCGGAGGATGGTCTCGTCCGCCGCGATCTCACGGGGGCGGCCGGTGACTCGGCTTGCGGTCAGGACCGCCGCTTGAGGGTGGGCGAGGTAGGTGGCGTGGATGGACCGGCCGAGGGCACGCAGGTCGGTCCGCCACTCCCCGGTGGCCGTCCAGGCGTCCAGGGCCTGCCCCATCAGCTCCTCGCCGATGGCTCTGGTCAGGTCGTCCATTCCGGCGAAGTACCGGTAGAGGGTGCTGGCGTCGGCACCCAGCGCTGCGCCCAGTCTGCGTGCCGTCAGTCCCGTACTGCCGTGCTCGCGCAGCATGCGCAGAGCGGTGTGCACGATCACCTTCTCGGACAGGACCGTGCCCTGTCTCGTCGGCCGGCGCCTGCGTCGCGCCGCCTCCGGTACCACTGGTTTCGCCACGCCCGGTCCCCGTCTCGCACTCGCGGCTCTTATGCCAACACCGTTGACCTTAACTCGGGCGTTCCCGTTGTATCGCGTCCAATCCCGGGGCGTCCGTCCCCGGCAACCGGAAGGTGTGGGGCATGCGGGTTCTTCTCGTGGGCGCGGGCGGCGTGGGCACGGCCATCACCCGGATCGCGGCTCGTCGCGACTTCCTTACCCACATGGTCGTCGCGGACTACGACCTCGCACGCGCCGAGGCGGCCGTCGCGGCGCTGGAGGGACACGGGGACCGGTTCAGCGCCCTGCGTCTGGACGCCTCCGACGAGGACGCCGTACGGCGGGCGCTCGTCGAGGAGGAGTGCGACGCCTTGCTCAACGCGACCGACCCACGCTTCGTGATGCCGTTGTTCGGCGCCGCCCGCGCGGCGGGCACGCACTACCTCGACATGGCGATGTCCCTGTCCACGCCACACGCCACCCACCCGTACGAGCAGTGCGGCGTGAAGCTCGGTGACGCGCAGTTCGAACAAGCCACTGCCTGGGAGCGTTCCGGGCGGCTCGCCCTGGTCGGCATGGGGGTGGAGCCGGGCCTGTCGGACGTCTTCGCGCGGTACGCGGCGGACGAACTCTTCGACGAGATAGCGGAGATCGGCGTCCGCGACGGAGCCAATCTGGTGGTCGAGGGTTACGACTTCGCGCCGTCCTTCAGCATCTGGACGACCATCGAGGAGTGCCTCAACCCGCCAGTGATCTGGGAGAAGGACCGCGGCTGGTTCACCACGGCTCCTTTCAGCGAGCCGGAGGTCTTCGACTTCCCCGAGGGCATCGGCCCGGTGGAGTGCGTCAACGTCGAGCACGAAGAAGTCCTGCTCATGCCCCGCTGGATCGATGCTCGCCGGGTCACGTTCAAGTACGGCCTCGGTGACGACTTCATCGCCAAGCTGAAGACTCTCCACGAACTGGGTCTGGACGCCACCGGGAAGGTCACCGTTCCCTCGGAGAACGGACCCGTGGACGTCTCCCCGCGGGACGTGGTCGCCGCCTGCCTGCCCGACCCGGCCACCTTGGGCGACCGCATGACCGGCAAAACCTGCGCGGGCACGTGGGTCAAGGGGACCAAGGACGGCTCACCACGCGAGGTCTACCTGTATCACGTGGTCGACAACGAGTGGTCGATGCGCGAGTACGGGTCCCAGGCGGTGGTGTGGCAGACCGCCGTCAATCCCGTCATCGCACTCGAACTCGTCGCCCGCGGAAGCTGGTCCGCCGCCGGCGTGCTGGGCCCGGAAGCGTTGCCGCCGCGTCCCTTCCTCGACCTGCTCGACGAGTACGGCTCGCCGTGGGGACTGCGCGAGGAGAGCTGAGCCCCCGGAGGACGGTCACGAACCGAGAGCTACTGGCCCCGGGCATCGTCGCCGCGCCGGGCACGGACCGCAGAGGCGCCGGCCCAGCCGAGTCCGCCGAGTGCGAGCGCCACGAGGACCAGCTCGGGGAGGATCCCGAGGCGGGTCGCGGGGGTCTCGGAGGAGCGCAGCGGCACCGTCTGGACCAGGGAGTCGGCGACGAACATCCCGGTCCGCCGGGTGATCTGCCCGTCCGGCATGATCACGGCGCTGACTCCGCTGGTCACGGGCACCGTGACGGTGCGGCTGTGCTCCACGGCGCGCACGCGGGACATGGCCAGCTGCTGGTAGGTCATCTCGCTGCGGTCGAAGGTGGCGTTGTTGCTGGGCACCGAGATCATCCGGGCCCCGTGGGTGACCGTGTCGCGCACCGCCCAGTCGAAGGCGGCCTCGTAGCAGGTGGCGAGACCGACCCGGGTGCCCGCCATGGTGAACACGCCCGGTTCGCTGCCGCGGCTGAAGTCCTGGCGGACCATGGACGTCCAGTTCTCGTTGACGGCACCGAGGAGGGAGCGCATCGGGAGGTACTCCCCGAAGGGCTGCACCTGTCGTTTGTCGTACCGGTCGACGGGGCCCTCGTCCGGGTCCCAGAGGATCTGCTCGTTGTAGAGCCTGCCGTCGCGCTCGACGACGCCGCCCACCGAGATCGGGGCGCCGATCGCGCGGGCCGCGCCGTTGATCACGGCGCGCGCGTCCGGGTTGGTGAACGGGTCGATGTCCGAGGAGTTCTCCGGCCACAGCACGAAGTCGGGCCGGGCGGCCCTGCCCGCCTTCACCTCGGCGGCCAGGCGCTCGGTCTCCTTGACGTGGTGGTCGAGAACGGCGCGCCGCTGGGCGTTGAAGTCGAGTCCCGCCCGCGGCACGTTGCCCTGGATCACCGCAACGGTCGCCGTGCCGTCCTCCGCCCTGTCGCTCACCAGGGAACGCGCGGCGAGCGCGCTCAGGAGGGGCACGGCCACGCTCAGCAGGGCCACCGCGGCGGCCCCGCGCCTCACGGCACCGGTGCGGCGGCCCTCGACGACCAGGCGGACGACGTCGTGGAGGCCGAAGCCGCACAGCACGACCGCGAAACCGAGCACGGGAGTCCCGCCCACGGCGGCCAGGGGAAGGAAGACACCGTCCGCCTGACCGAAGGCGATCTTGCCCCAGGGGAAGCCGCCGAACGGCGCACGCGCGCGTGCCGCCTCACCCGCCGTCCACAGGGCCGCCGCCCACAGGGGCCACGCGGGCAGCCGGGAGACCGCCGCGATGCCCGCGCCGACGAGCGCGACGAACACCGCCTCGACGACGACGAGCGCCACCCACGGGCCGGGGCCGACCTCCACGCCGGTCCACACCAGCAGCGGCAGCAGGAATCCGAGGCCGAAGAGGTAGCCGAGGCCGAGGGCCGTCTTCCAGGTGCGCCCGCGCAGGGACCAGGCGAAGACGGCGAAGGCCGGCAGCGCGAGCCACCACAGCGTGCGGGGCGGAAAACTGACGTAGAGCAGAAGGCCGGAGAGTGCCGCGGCGGCGCACGGAACGAGCCGCCGTACCCGTCCGGCACCGCGGGAGACGAACGGGGCCTGGGGTCCGAGCTGCTCCGGCTCGTCCACGGAGGTTGCGGTCGCGGTCACCCGGCGAGTCTACGGCGCGTGACCTGGGCACCGACAGCACGGTCGGTCCCGCCCGCCCTGGACGGACCCGCCCGCCCGCTGGGCGCGGAAGCACCCCCGGAAGAGGCCGGGCGTCACGGCGGTCCCGACCGGGTCCCGCGGCTCGCCCTGCCGACCTGGCCGGCCCACCGGCACGGCGAGCCGCGCCGGGTCCCGTCAGGGGGCTGCGGGTGTCCCCGTACCCGGGCGCAGGTGGTCGCGGATGATCCGTACCGCCGCCTCCGCGTTGTCGACCGTGATCGTGAACGTGTGGCCGTCGCCGAGGCGCAGGACCACGCCCTCACCGCGCCGGACGATCACTCCCGTCCCCTTCTCGGGCCGCCAGCGGTAGCCCCAGCCGCCCCACTGGCGCGGGGTGACCTGGGGCGCGAAGTCCGCCCCGACCACGTGCGCCAGCGGGATGCGGCGGCGCGGCAGACCGATGTGGCCGCAGCGCACTTCCAGGCAGTCCTTGTCGACGGTCACGGCCACGTGCACGAAGGCCAGTGTGCCGAAGAGGATCAGCAGTCCCGCCGCGATGCATCCGACGACGGACATCACGAGCGGCGCGCTGCCCGAGGTCCATGTGGAGTCGACGGCCAGCTCGATACCGAGCGCCATGCAGGCGGCACCGCCGAGGGCCGGCAACCACTGGACGCGGTTCCTCGCGCGTCCCGTCCAGACCTTGGGGTGGGGGGCGTTCTCGCCGTGGGGGTGGTCCCTCATGAATATGAGACTACTCAGATTTCGCAGCGCGCGTACCCGGTGGCGGACTGTGACTGCTCCGGCCGGGCGGCCTGCCCCGCACGGTGGCGCCGGGGGTTTCCGGTCAGCGGGCGGGGCTGACCGTCTGCAGGAGGCGGCCTTCCTCGTACGCGAGGGCGGCCTCGGGCAGGGTGCCCTCGTGTCCGCCGAGCAGGACGGTGAGGGAGCCGGTGGCGGGTGCGTCCGGCGCGGGGGACGCGCCGATCCTGCGCAGTGCCTGGGCGGCCACCGCACCGGCCGAACCGTGCAGCACGAGCGGCGGCAGACCGGGCTGCTGGACGGCCTCGCGGATCCGCTCGGCGACCAGCTCGTAATGGGTGCAGCCCAGGACGACGGTGGTCACGTCGTCCGGGGTGCGGTCCGCGGCCGCGGCGATCGCCGCGTCGACGGCCGCCTGGTCCGCGTGCTCCACGGCGTCGGCGAGCCCGGGGCAGGGCACCTCGGTGACCCGCACCCCGGCGGCGAACTCGCGGATGAGGCCGCGCTGGTACGGGCTGCCGGTGGTGGCGGGCGTCGCCCAGATCGCCACGGGTCCGCCACCCGCCGCGGCCGGCTTGATCGCCGGGACCGTGCCGATCACGGGCACCTCGGGCTCCAGGCGGGCACGCAGGGCGGGCAGGGCACGCACGGAGGCGGTGTTGCAGGCGACGATCAGCGCGGCGGGCTCGAGCCGGGCGGCCGCTTCGGCGACGGCGAGAGCGCGCGCGGTCACGTCCTCCGGCGTCCGGGGCCCCCAGGGCATGCTGCCGGGGTCCGAGGAGAGGACGAGATCGGCGTCGGGCCGCAGACGGCGTACCGCGGTGGCCGCGGCGAGCAGACCGATTCCGGAGTCCATGAGCGCGATCTTCACCCGGTCACCATAGACGATGGGCCTCTACGGGCCTGCGGGGTGGGGCAGACTTCGCCGGGTGAGCGCCGTTGTGTGGACTGCCGTGGGATCACTCGCCGCCTGGCTGTGGCTGCTGCTCTGCCAGGGCTTCTTCTGGCGCACGGACGTACGGCTCCCCCCGCGCCGGGAGCCGGACGACTGGCCGTCCGTGTGCGTCGTCGTCCCCGCGCGGGACGAGGCCGCGGTGCTGCCGGACAGCCTCCCGTCGCTGCTGGCGCAGGACTACCCGGGGCGGGCCGAGATCTTCCTCGTGGACGACGGCAGTACGGACGGCACCGGGGAGCTGGCCCGGGAGCTGTCCCGTCGTCACGGCGGCCTGCCGCTCACCGTGGACTCCCCCGGCGAGCCCCCCGCCGGCTGGACGGGCAAGCTGTGGGCCGTACGGCACGGAATCGGCCTCGCCCGCGCACGTACCCCCGCCTACCTGCTGCTGACCGACGCCGACATCGCGCACGCGCCGGACAGCCTCAGGGAGCTGGTGGCGGCGGCGCGCACGGGCGGCTTCGACCTCGTCTCCCTGATGGCCCGGCTGCGCGTCGACAGCAGGTGGGAGCGGCTCGTGGTGCCCGCCTTCGTCTACTTCTTCGCCCAGCTCTACCCGTTCCGCCGGATCGGGGCGCGCGGGTCGCGGACGGCGGCAGCGGCGGGCGGCTGCGTCCTGCTGCGCGCCGACGCCGCCGAGCGGGCCCGGATCCCCGAGGCGATCCGGCACGCCGTCATCGACGACGTGGCGCTGGCGAGAGCGGTCAAGAACAGCGGGGGCCACATCTGGCTGGGGCTCGCCGAGCGGGTGGACAGCGTGCGCCCCTACCCACGGCTGCACGACCTGTGGCGCATGGTCTCCCGCAGCGCGTACGCCCAGCTGCGGCACAGCCCGCCGCTGCTGCTGGGCACGGTCCTGGGTCTGACGCTGGTGTACCTGGTGCCGCCCGTCACGCTGGTCGCCGGACTGGCCGGGGGAAGTGCGGGAGCGGCGATCGCGGGTGGTCTCGCCTGGCTGGTGATGACGGCGACGTACCTGCCGATGCTGCGCTACTACCGCCTGCCTCTTTGGCTCGCTCCGCTGCTGCCGGCGACCGCGTTCCTCTATCTCCTCATGACGGTCGACTCCGCCGTGCAGCACTACCGGGGGCGCGGTGCGGCCTGGAAGGGCCGCACCTACGCACGTCCGGACACCGCGGCCCTCGACGAGAGCTGACGGCTCACTTCCTGCCGGGGGTCCAGTTCATGCCCCACCCGTAGGCGTGGTCGACGGTGCGCTGCGGGCTGACGCCGCGCTCGGGGATCAGGTAGCGGGCCTCGCGCTGGACGACGAGGTCGCCGCGGTCGCTGGTGATCAGCGCGAGGGCGCAGACGGTGGAGGGCACCGTGCATTCGTCGAGCGAGAAGTCGATCGGCGCGCCGTTCAGCGGCTGGAGGGTGACCTTGGCGTGCAGGTCGGCGAAGGAGCGCGCGCCCTCGTAGATGGTGACGAAGATGAGGATGCGCCGGATGCGCTGCTTGTGGTCGAGGTTGATGGAGAGGTTCTCGCCGCTCGTCGCGGCACCGGTGCGGTCGTCGCCGTCGAGATGGATGTACGGGGGCTGATGCAGCGACCCGAAGGCGTTGCCGAGGGCCTGCACGACACCCTTGCTGCCGTCCGTCAGTTCGTACAGGGCGCACAGGTCGAGGTCGAGGTCCGAGTGCATCGCGACGGCCCGGCCGAGTTTGCCTGCCCATCCCGAGAACTGCTTGCGCACCTCCCAGTTCAGGTTCACCCGCATGGCACCGGACGTGCCACCCTGCTTGCTGAGCGAGACCGACGGGGATTCCTTGGTGAGCGTGACCTTGGTGAGCCGGACCGGCGGCGTGGGAGGTGCGGGCGGCGGAGTCGCTGCGGGCGGCGGCACGGTGACGGGCGGCGCGACGGGCGGGGGCCCGGCCGGCGGGCGCACGGAGACGGGCGGTGCCGCCGGGGGCGGGCCGCCGGCGCGACCGGGCGCGGCCTGGGGCGCCGCCTGCCGGGGTTCGTCCACGGTGATGCCGTAGTCCGTGGCGAGCCCTTCGAGTCCGCTCTCGTAGCCCTGGCCGACGGCACGGAACTTCCAGGCGCCCTGGCGGCGGTAGAACTCGCCGAGCACGAAAGCGGTCTCAACGGTGGCGGCACTGTCGAAACGGGCGATCTCGGTGCCCTGCCGGGCGTCCACCACCCGGATGTACAGGCCCGGGATCTGTCCGAACGTGCCGCCGTCCGTGGAAGCGGCCAGGACGATGGTCTCGATGGCGGGCTCCACGCGCCCGAGGTCGACGAGGAGCGTGTCGGTCGCCTGACCGCCCGCCTCGCCCCTGCCCTCGTGGCGGACCGCACCGGAGGCGTGCTGCGGCTGGTTGTAGAAGACGAAGTCGTCGTCCGAGCGGACCTTTCCGGACACCAGCAGCAGCGCCGACGCGTCGGCGTCGGGCACGCCGGGGCCGGAACGCCGGCCCAGTTCGACACGCAGCGCGGCCGTCGGCACGGCCACGTTCGACCCCTTGGACATTGACATGTACGCCCCCATCGACGTCTTCGCACCGCGCCACCCGGAACAGTGCGGTAGACCCGGCCGACTCCGGATCCGTCCGGGCCAACCTAATCCCCCCGGCCGCGAACGCCCATGATCCGGGCCGGAAGCCCCGCAGCCGACCGCCGGTAACCCCCCAGGAACTGGACCTTTACACGATCTCAACCCCGTTTGGCGTCCCTTTTTGCCGAGTTCGCTCGGATTGGGGATCCCACGTCACCGCCGACACGGAAAACAACCCTCTTATCGGTCTCCCCAACCAGCACATCGTGGGCTTAACTTATGTGCCATGACCTCCCCCCGCTCCACCTATGGCGGCGGTTACTACTCCGCGCCGTCCTTCCCGGACACCCCGATCTACGACTCCCTCGTCGCCGAACGGGGCACCCCTCAGATCGCCCCCATCCGGGTCCCCTCCGCGTACGACACGAGCAGCCACCTGCCCGCGCTGCCGTCTGCTCTTCCCGCGCTGCCCTCCGGGCACTCCCAGCAGGCCTACGGCTACCCGCAGGCCCAGCAGCCCGCACCCCTCCACCAGGCTCCGACCGGCTACATCCCCCAGCAGGCCGCGGGACCCCGTGGCTACCCGGGCCCCCAGCAACAGCAGCCCCGCCCCATGGCGGCCGGCACCGGCTACGAGGCCATGCGCCCCGCGGCTCCCCGCCCCGCCCCCGTGCCGTACCAGGACCCGTACAACAACGGGCAGCAGTACCGCGGTTACTGACCGGCCCTCGACCCGTCGGGGCCGGGACCGGTGCCTGCTGGCACCATGGCCCCATGTCGAACAATCCGGCGCTGCACGCGATTCATGTCCACCCGGTCAAGGCACTGCGGGCCCACGCGGCCGGTGAGGCCGTGGTGGAGCCCTGGGGGCTGGCCGGAGACCGGCGCTGGGCACTGATCGACGACACGGGGAAGGTCGTCACGCAACGCCAGCAGCCCCGCCTCGCGTTGGCCGCCGCCGAGCCCCTGCCCGGCGGCGGCATCCGGCTGTCCGGGCCCGGTCTCGACCCGCTGACCGTCGCGGTGCCCGATCCCCTCGCCACGACCTCCGCGGCGTTCCCGCGCCAGAAGATCGAGACGGTCGCCGCCGACGCGTCCGCGAGCGCGTGGTTCAGCACCTACCTGGGCACGGACGTGACCCTCGTCCACCTCGACGACCCCGCCACGCGCCGGCCCATCGACGACGCCCCGCACTCCCACCCCGGCGAGACCGTCAGCCTCGCCGACGCCTACCCGCTGCTGCTCACCACACTCTCCTCGCTGGACGCCCTCAACTCCCTGATCGCCCAGGGCGACCACCCCGGCGAGGGCCCCCTGCCCATGAACCGTTTCCGGCCGAACGTCGTCGTGGCCGGCACCCGGGCGTGGGCCGAGGACGACTGGGCGCGCATCGCCATCGGCGAAGTCACCTTCCGGGTCGCCAAGATGTGCGGCCGCTGCGTCGTGACGACCACCGACCAGGGCACCGCCGAGCGCGGCAAGGAACCGCTGCGCACCCTCGGGCGCCACCGCCGCGTCGGTGACAAGCTCGCCTTCGGCCAGAACCTGGTGCCGGAGTCCCCCGGCACGGTGCGGGTCGGGGACCCCGTGAGGATTCTCGGCTGACCGCCGCCCGGACCCTCGACGCGCCGGATCCGCTCCTCCCGGACCCGCCCGTCCCGGTCCGGTGAGGGAACTCCCGGGCGGGAACCCGTGGGCCCGGCACCGGCGTTGGGACTGCATGAGCAGTCCACGGGAGGCCGCGGTGACGGGCGGGTGATTTCGCTCTCTCTTCCCCGGGCTCACGGGTGAACGGCCTCGCGGAGGGTTATCACGGAGGCGGAAGGGGGTGCGGGGACGGTGCGAGCACTCGGCGGACTCTGGCGGTGGCGGCGCAATCCGCTGCGGCGGACGACCGATCTCATCGAGGCCTGGCTGGCGTTGACGGCCGTCCTGCTGGTTCTCCTCGCCGCTCCGCTCGCCGGAATCGCCGTCGGGGGCGCCGCGCACCGGGCACTCCAGCAGTCCGTCCGTGACCAGCGCGAGGCACGCCATCAGGTCGTGGCCACCGTGATCAGGCGGCTGGACCGCTCCCCCCTCGACCCGGACCCCGAGACCTCCTCGACACGCGACGCGCACAGCCGGGTGCTCGCCCGCTGGACCGGCCCGGACCGCACCGCGCGGCACGGCACGGTCATGGCCGACCTCAGGGTCCCCCGCCGCGGCGACCGCTTCATCGTGTGGACCGACCGGCACGGCCGCATAGCCGGCCGCCCCCTGGAATCCGCCACCGCGACGACGCACGCCTTCCTGGCCGGGTTCGGAGCGGCGGCGGCGACCGCCGGGCTCGTCGAGGGCGGCAGGCGGCTGATCGTGTGGCGCATGGTCCTTCGCAGGTACGCCCGTTGGGACCGGGCCTGGGACCGGGCGGGCCCGGACTGGGGAAGGACCGGCACCGGCAGCTGACGGCCTTCCCGCTCCGGTCAATGCGCCGTGCCCGCGCACGCTACGGTGGACCGGCCGAACGGTTCGGCACCTTCGTGAGAGGTTGTCCGCGGTCTTCGCATGATCGGATCTCCTCGGGGGATCCGTTCCTCGACATGACGCGGCCGGCCACTCAGGACCCGCGTACGACTAGGTGGGGGCACAGCAGCGCCATGGCACAGGGCACGGTCCAGGTGACGCACACCGGCACGTCGCGGTGGCGGCGCCGCACGGGTGAGTACGCATCGCTGGCCGCCGCCCTGGAGGCCGCGGCCGACGGCGACGTCCTCACCATCGCTCCCGGCACCTACCGGGAGAACCTCGTCGTCCAGCGGGCGGTGACCCTGCGGGGCCCCGACGGCACGCCCGGCTCGGTCCGCATCGCCCCGGTGGACGGGGTGCCGCTCACCGTGCGCGCCTCCGCCGTGGTCCAGGACCTGTACGTGGAGGGCCAGGACGCGGCCGCCCCCGCGGTACTCGTCGAGGAGGGCACGCCGGAACTGATGGACCTCAGGATCGTCACGCGGTCCGCGGCGGGGATCGAGGTGCGCGGCGGCGCGCGCCCGACGGTGCGGCGGTGCACGGTCGACAATCCGGCGGGCGTCGGCATCGCGGTGCTCGACGGCGGAGGCGGCGTCTTCGAGGAGTGCGAGGTCGTCGCGGCCGGCCAGTCGGGCGTCGCGGTGCGCGGCGGCGCCCGCCCCCGCCTGGAGCGCTGCCGGATCCACCACACCTCGGGCGCGGGACTCTCGGCCACGGGCGAGAACTCGTCCCTGGAGGCGGTCGGCTGCGAGGTGTACGAGGTCAGGGGATCCGGGGTGCAGATCACCGGCCGGGCCACCGCGCACCTCACCGACTGCGACGTGCACCGTACGACCGCGGACGGTGTCACGCTCGACACCGACGCCGTCCTCACCCTCGCCGACTGCCGCATCCACGACATCCCGGAGAACGCGGTCGACCTGCGCTCCCGCTCGGTGCTCACCCTGACGCGCACCACGGTGCGGCAGTTCGGCCGCAACGGCCTGTCCGTGTGGGACCCGGGTACGCGCGTCGACGCCAACCAGTGCGAGATCTTCGACAGCACCGGCGACTACCCCGCGGTGTGGGTCAGCGACGGCGCGGCCGTCGTCCTCGAATCGTGCCGGGTGCACGACGTGCCGGACGCCCTGTTCGTCCTCGACCGCGGCTCCCGGGCCGACGTCGTCGACAGCGACCTCTCACAGGTGCGGAACACCGCGGTGTCGGTCAGCGACGGCGCCACCGCGCAGCTCGACGACTGCCGGATCCGGGACGCCGCGACCGGCGCCTGGTTCCGCGACCACGGCAGCGGCGGCACCCTGTCCGGCTGCACGGTGGACGGCACCCAGACCGGCGTGATCGTCACCAAGGGCGCCGACCCCACCATCGAGCGCTGCACGGTCGACTCGCCCGCGGAGGCCGGCTTCTACGTGTCGGCCGGCGGCCGCGGCAGTTTCCACAACTGCCGGGTCACGGGCAGCGGCGGCTACGGCTTCCACGTGATCGACGGCTGCCGCACGACGCTGAAGAAGTGCCGCACGGAACGGTGCGCGCGCGGAGGCTACGAGTTCGCGGAGGCCGCCACCGGCGCGGCGCCCGGCGGAGGGCCGCTGGTCGAGGACTGCACCAGCGACGAGAGCGCCCACCCCCGGCCCCCGGCGCCAGAGACGGCCGTACAGACCGCGAGTCACTCCCCCGGCCTGCTGGGCGCCGTCCCGGACCAGCGCACCGGCGGGCAGGCGCCGGTCGCCGCGCCCGCGCCGGAGCCCGAACGGCCCGCGCGCCCGTCGAAGGCCGTCCTCGGTGAACTCGACGCGCTCGTCGGCCTGGAGAGCGTCAAGCGCGAGGTGCGCGCCCTGACCGACATGATCGAGGTCGGCCGTCGCCGGCAACTGGCGGGCCTGAAGGCGGCCTCCGCGCGCCGCCACCTGGTCTTCACGGGCTCCCCCGGCACCGGCAAGACGACCGTCGCCCGTCTCTACGGCGAGATCCTGGCCTCGCTCGGCGTGCTGGAGAAGGGGCACCTCGTCGAGGTCTCCCGGGTCGACCTGGTGGGCGAGCACATCGGATCGACGGCGATCCGCACCCAGGAGGCCTTCGACCGGGCGCGCGGCGGTGTGCTGTTCATCGACGAGGCGTACGCGCTGTCCCCGGAGGACTCGGGACGCGACTTCGGCCGCGAGGCGATCGACACGCTCGTCAAGCTGATGGAGGACCACCGGGAGGCCGTGGTGGTGATCGTCGCGGGTTACACCGCCGAGATGGAGCGGTTCCTCTCCGTCAACCCCGGTGTGGCGTCCCGTTTCTCACGCACCATCACCTTCAGCGACTACGTGCCGGAGGAGTTGCTGCGGATCGTGGAACAGCAGGCGGAGGAGCACGAGTACCGGCTCGCTCCCGGCGCCTGTGAGGCTCTTCTGAAGTACTTCACGGCGATCCCGAAGGGACCCGCATTCGGCAACGGCCGCACGGCGCGCCAGACGTTCGAGGCGATGGTGGAGCGGCACGCGGGGCGCGTCGCGCAGTTGCACGAACCGAGCACGGACGACCTCACCCTGCTCTACGCGGAGGACCTGCCGGACGTGCCCTGAGGGCCGTCGCCGTCCGGCGGGCGCGGCGGCTCCTCGTCGTCGCAGGCACGCGGGCCGGGCACGTCCGGCGTGAGCCGTGCGAGCAGCCGCTCCCGCTCCTCCGCGAACGCCGGATCCGCCTGGTAGTCGCTGTGTCCGAGGATCGGCGCGGGCAGCGGGTGGCGCTCGGTGCGGCCGTAGGCGAGGGGGTCCTTCAGTGCCTCGCGGTCGACCTGCGGCCCGCAGTCACCCGGCAGCCGGACGGGGCCGCCAATGGGATCCGTGGGGCGGTACAGATTGCGCCAGCAGTCGACCTCGCGGTGCAGGGAGGTCAGCGCGGCCGGCCCGAACTGCGCGGGGAACCAGCGGCCGTACAGTCGCTCCAGCGGTGATCCGTACGTGAGCAGTGCGACCCGCCTGCGGACGGAGGGCTTCAGCTGCCAGGCCGCGGCGGCCGCGAGCACGCTGCCCTGGGAGTGGCCTGAGATGACGAGCCGTCCGCCGGTGGCGCGGGTCCAGGAGGCCATGCGCCAGGTCAGGTCGGGTACGGCGCGCTCCGCGTAGCAGGGAGGAGCGAAGGGGTGGGCGGCGCGGGGCCAGAAGGTGCCGACGTCCCACAGGATGCCGATGGTGCGGCGCGCGGAGGCGTCCTTGTAGGCGCGGCGCCCCCAGGTGACGAACAGGATGAAGCCGAGTCCGATCAGCCAGGAGCCCAGGGTCTGCGCGGTCTGCGCGGCGCCCTGCACGAAGGCGGACGAACCGCGGGCCGCCTCACCGGGCGCCTGCTCGGTCATCGCGGCTCCGAGCAGGGCCGCCGCGCCGAAGAACAGGGTCGCCGCCGAGACGATGCCGACGATGCGGGGCGCGCGGTCGGTGAGGGAGGCGTGCGCGCGCGTGGACGCGATGCGGCGGGTACGGACGGTGTCCTTCTCCTCGCCGGGGTATTCGAGCTCCACCCGCTTCATCTCCAGGCGCCGCAGCAGCCGGGTGCGCCCGGCCAGCCATCCGGCGAGCGCCAGCAGGACCAGCAGCAGGGGCGGGATCGCGGACGCCTGCCACGTCAGCAGCACCGGCGGGCTCACCAGCGTGTCCCGGGTGCCGTCCAGCCAGTCGGCGACCCGCTGGGCCACTCCCCCGGACATCACCCCGCCCAGCGCGCAGGCCAGCATCGCGACGGCGGGACCGGCCAGACCGCGCATCGCGGTGCGCCGGTCGGGACGGGTGCGGTACAGGACACGGGCGACCACGCCGAGCGCGACGACGAGCAGCCCCTGTCCGAGGGAGATGGCACCGAACGTCGTGTCACCCGGCAGCCGTCCCGTCGACTCCCAGCCCGGGCGCGACCAGCCGGCGTACAGCATGGTGAGCCCGAGGAGGACGATCGCGCCCTGTGGCAGCCGTCGGACGAGCGTCTCGTCGAGTTTCCGGTCGAGACGGTGCTCACTGCGGCCCCGGCGGCAGACCACCCACACCACGACGGCCG
Source organism: Streptomyces sp. NPDC005551 (assembly GCF_042871785.1). Classification (NCBI taxonomy): domain Bacteria; kingdom Bacillati; phylum Actinomycetota; class Actinomycetes; order Kitasatosporales; family Streptomycetaceae; genus Streptomyces; species Streptomyces sp. NPDC005551. The sequence goes on from NZ_JBIAJE010000005.1 coordinate 224,590, forward strand.
CTCCCAGGACGAGCGTCGCGTCGAGAAGCCGCCCGAGGGCCTCCAGGAGGGCGGGGCCGCCGGCCCCCCGGTCGTGGCGGGCGGCCGACGTGCCGACCGCCGCGGCCACGGTCAGGAAGCCCGCGGCGGTGTGCGCGGCGCGCAGCCGGGCCACCAGGCGGCGCCCGTACCAGAACCCGGGGCGGCCGAGACCGGTGCGCCCGGTCTCCTCGTCGGGCTCGGCGCGGCGCGACATCGGCTGCTGTGACTCGTATGCGCTCCAGGTGCGGTGGGAGAGGTACCAGAGCAGTCCGGTGAGCGCGGCGGGCACCACTGCAGCCAGCGCCAGCCTGCGCCCCGGCAGGCTCCACCAGCCGCCGTCGGACACGGCGGGCGAGAGGAAGCCGAGCCAGGAGTGTTTCGCGGCGCACGCGCGCGTGCCCGCGCACTGCCAGGCGGTCAGGTCGAGGGCCACCTCGCAGGCGGCGGCCACCAGGAGCACGGTCAGGCTGAGTCCGGCGAGCCGCACGATCAGCCCGTACAGCCGGACGGTCCGGGTCCTGCCCCGGGCGGTGGGGCGCATCCAGTGGGCGAGGTTGACCACCATGAAGGGCAGCAGCAACAGCCACAGGGCCCGGGCGCCGTTGCCCGAGGTCAGGTTGCACCAGACGTACGCCTCGGGCACCGGCGCCGCACGGCACCCGCCGGGGCGCTGTTCGGCGTCGGCGTCGTCGACGCGCCGGTAGACGGCCGCTGTCTCGTCGCCCGTGATCCGTACCGTGCGCGGGTCGTCGAGCATGTCCTGGGGTGTTGCACCGCCGACTCCGTGGACCAGGAGTTCGAGGGCCGTCTCGTCCCCCGCGGGCCGCCCGGGAGGGTCGGCGTGCTCTCCCGTCGAGTGCTGGAGGGAGTCGCCGCGCTCCCCGGCCAAGGCCTGTTCCCGTGCACGCTCCACTGTTCTGCACTTCCCCCGTGCTGCCCGATGGCGTGTCATGTGCAGGCACAGGATCTCCATTCGGGGACCGGCTCACACCTCTCGTCACGGAATCTCCCCTGTACGTGTGACGGTGACGGCCGGAACCCGTGCACAGGCAGTGGCGCGACCGTCGGCGAGCCGTGCGAGGATGGGTCGTCCTCCGGACCCCCGGCGCGGAGAATGTCCCTCGTCGGAGCGGGTCCGGCGGCGTGTCGGGCGGGCTGAGGCGAAAGGAACCGGAGCGGACGTGAGCGAGAATCAGAACCTCCTCGCGGAGCAGCGGCGCGCTCTCATCCTCGACGAGGTACGGCGCCGCGGCGGGGTCCGGGTCAACGAGCTGACGCGCAAGCTCGGCGTCTCCGACATGACGGTCCGCCGCGATCTCGACGCCCTCGCCCGCCAGGGTGTGGTGGAGAAGGTGCACGGCGGCGCGGTCCCGCTGGCCGAGGCGAGCACGCACGAGCCGGGTTTCGAGGCCAAGTCCGGTCTGGAGCTGACGGCCAAGGAGGACATCGCCCGGGCCGCGGCCGAGCTGGTCGTTCCCGGGACGGCGATCGCGCTCTCCGGCGGCACGACCACGTACGCGCTCGCCCACCGGCTCGTCGACGTGCCGGACCTGACCGTGGTCACCAACTCGGTGCGGGTCGCGGACGTCTTCCACTCGGCGCAGCGCGTCTCGGGTCAGCGGCCGGGAGCCGCCACGGTCGTCCTGACCGGTGGAGTGCGCACGCCCTCCGACTCGCTCGTCGGACCCGTGGCCGACCGGGCGATCGCCGCGCTCCACTTCGACCTGCTGTTCCTCGGGGTGCACGGCATATCGGCGGAGGCCGGTCTGTCCACGCCGAACCTGGCGGAGGCCGAGACGAACCGGCGGCTGGTGCAGTCCGCTCGGCGGGTCGTCGTGGTCGCGGACCACACCAAGTGGGGCACGGTGGGCCTGAGTTCGTTCGCCGCGCTGGAGCAGGTCGACACGTGGGTGACCGACACGGGGCTGTCGGCCGAGGTGCGCACGGAGATCGCGGAGCACCTCACGCGCCTGGTGGTGGCGGGTGAACCGGAGGACGGTACGGACATCTGACGGTCCGCCGGACAAGGTGTCGTCCAGACGTCGCCCGACCCCCGGCCCCCCGCCGGTTCAGTCCCGCCACACCCCCGTCAGCAGCAGCGACTCGATCGCCGCCGTGTAGGGCGCGATGTCCAGCCCCTGCTGCTCGAGCCAGGCGTCCGAGTAGTACTTGTCCAGGTAGCGGTCACCGGGGTCGCACAGCAGGGTCACCACGCTTCCCGTGCGGCCCTCCGCGACCATCTCGGCGACGATCTTCAGCGCGCTCCACAGGCCGGTACCGGTCGACCCGCCCGCCTTGCGTCCGATGACCCGCTCCAGTGCGCGCACGGCGGCCACGCTGGCGGCGTCGGGGACCTTCATCATCCGGTCGACGGCGCCGGGCACGAAGCTGGGCTCCATCCTCGGCCGGCCGATCCCCTCGATGCGGGATCCGCAGTCGGTGGTGACGTCCGGATCACCCGTCGTCCATCCCTCGAAGAAACACGAGTTCTCCGGATCGGCGACACAGATGCGGGTGTCGTGCTGCATGTAGTGCACGTACCGCGCGATCGTCGCCGAGGTGCCGCCCGTGCCCGCCGTGGCGACGACCCACGCCGGCTCGGGGAACCGCTCCCGCTCCAGCTGGCGGAAGATGGACTCCGCGATGTTGTTGTTCCCGCGCCAGTCCGTGGCCCGCTCGGCGTAGGTGAACTGGTCCATGAAGTGGCCGCCGGTCTCGACGGCGAGGGCCGCGGACTCCTCGTACATCCGGCGCGGGTCGTCCACGAAGTGGCACCGCCCGCCGTGGAACTCGATCAGCCGGCACTTCTCGGCGCTCGTCGTACGCGGCATCACCGCGACGAAGGGGACCCCGATGAGCTTCGCGAAGTACGCCTCCGAGACGGCCGTCGACCCGCTGGACGCCTCGATGACGGGGCGTCCGGGCCGGATCCAGCCATTGCAGAGGCCGTAGAGGAAGAGCGAACGGGCGAGCCGGTGCTTGAGACTGCCGGTCGGGTGGGTCGACTCGTCCTTCAGATAGAGGTCGATGCCCCACTGCTCGGGCAGCGGGAAGCGCAGCAGATGCGTGTCGGCCGACCGGTTGGCGTCGGCCTGGACCTTGCGGACGGCTTCTTTGAGCCAGGCGCGATACGCGGTGTCGCTGTGGTCGACGTCGAGGGTCTGGCCGGTTCTGGCCGGAGGAGTGGTGGTCACGGCGGGGCTCCTTACGCATTGCGCCGACGCCGGTCGACATGGTCGGACACCTCGATCATAAACATCTTCCTCACGCTTCTCACCTGCATAAACGCATCTTTGAGCAACTCAAAGGAGGCCCTGGGGCACGGGGTGTCGCGGTGCGGGGGCGCATCGGGGCGAGTGCTTCCGCCGCTCCGCGGGACCTCGTCGTGCGTACTGGTGCTCGTCACCGGAGGCGGGCAGACTGCACGGCACGGGGATGCTTCACTGGACCGGGAACCACGCTGGAGCACGACGGAGCGGGAGCCGACCGCGCGAGGGGGCGGGGCATCATGGCGGAGCCGGAGTTCACGGCCACGGGGGTGCGGATCGAAAAGAGGCTGCGCTCACTCACCCGGGCCGGACAGGTCCGGATCAGCGACGGCAGGCTCGAGTTGCTCACCAGCTACGGCAGCGAGATCGACAGCGCGCCGGTACAGGCGGTGCGGGCGTCGAAGCCGTGGTTCGCCCATGACGACCGCGCGTCGGCCGACATCAACGGCACGCGCTACCAGCTCACTCTCGGAGAGCACGATCCGGCGCCGGGAAAGCCGGGCCCGCCCTCGGCACGGCGGTTCATCGAAGCGGTGCGCAGGGCGGCGGGGCGCAACGGTTGAATGCGCCGCGAGTTGCGGGACGGCCTCCCCTGGGTGACGCTGATCTCACGTCACTCTGGGTTTACCGGCGATAACGCTGCGAACCAGCCCGCCGGACATCACAGCAGGCGGTCGTTCCACGCAGCCATCTGCTGGATCCGATCTCCGTCTTCTTCCGGACCTCAATTCGGGGAGTCGCAGCCGTGATCAGCCAGCCAAGCAGGCATTGCACGGTGGGGCTCCAAGCCCTGCCGGCGCGGATCGGCCAGGTCCGCAGAATCGTATCTGCGCAGTTGCGCTACTGGCATCTGGACTCGTTGATAGACCGCGCAGCGCTCGGCGTGACCGAACTCCTGACCAATGTTCACCGGCACGCCCAGCCCGACAAGATGTGCACCGTGGAGATCGAGTTCCTGCTCGACCGGCTCACGGTCTCGGTGCACGACAACGACCCGCGCCTGCCCGTCGTGGAGGACGCGGACCCCTTCGCCACCTGCGGCCGCGGCCTCGCCATGGTCGCCGCCATGAGCGAGAGCTGGGGCGTGCGGCCGAACGGGGACTCGGGCAAGGTCGTGTGGTTCACGTTGCCGGCGCACTCCGCCGCGCTCGCCGCACCGCCCCGACCGCCGTACGGCACCGCTCTGGAGACACCTGCGCACAGGTTCGGCCCCGAGGGACTCAGGCCCGAGCACGCTCCCGCCCGGTCCGCCGTTGCCGGCTGACCGGGCGGCGACCTCCGCGTCGCCCGGCTGCGTCATTCGGCGGCGAGGGCGCGGAGCACGCCCGGCCGCGCCGCACGCCGAGCTGGACGCAGTGCCGCGAGGGCGACCGGATCGACCGCCGTGAGCTGCGCGGGCGGTACCGCGAGGGCGAGGGCGCCCGACCGGTCGGGGACTGCACGTACGGTGAAGTCCGGCCACCGTGAAGCCTCCGGCCGGGAACCCGACGCTCACCGTGCCGGGTCCGCACGGCCGCCTCACCGCGCCGGGTCCGCACGGCCGGCTCACCGCGCCGGGTCCGCACGGCCGGCTCACCGCAGCCGTACACCTCGACGGCCTCGGTGACCCGTGCGGCACGGCGGACCGTGGCCTCCAGGGTGACGGCCCACTGCTCACCCCTGGGGCCGCCGGAGCGGCAGCAGAATCCCACCGACGATGCGGCAGCGGCTCGGCCGGGAACTCCCGGCCGAGCCGCTGCATACACTGCTCACCTACACGCCAGTGATCACGTGTTGCGACGATTCTTGGAATTCGCCCCTCCGCGGCCCGGGCCTTCGCTCGTCTCGTGCCCAGCCGGGTTCCCGCCGGGTGGGGTCACGCCGTGGTAAGGGCCTTGCGGACGAGTCCGGTCGCGACGTCGAGGACGAGGAACGCGAGGAGCGTGATGCCCAGGACGGGCAGTGCCCAGCCGAGAGCGACGACGGCGGGGACGCCGAGGATCAGGACGGGCAGGGGCAGGGTGCGCCAGATGCCGCGCGCGGGGGCCTTGCCGAGGAGGGCCGTGCGGTCCTCGCGGACGGGGCGGCGCTGCCACCACATCCGGTAGCCCCACAGCACGACGAAGACCAGGCCCAGAGCGATGACGGCGAGGAGGATCTGGTTGGCGACGCCGAAGAGCCGCCCCATGTGTCCCTGGACGCCGAGCTTGGTGAGCTTGGCCGTGACCGGATAGTCGGCCCAGCGGGTCTCGGCGGTGACCTCACCCTTCGCGGCGTCGACGGCGACCTTGTCGTAGTGGACGGGCCAGCTGGGATCGTCCTGGGCGACGGTCCACGCACTCGCCGGGTCGGCGGGCGGGGTCACCACCATCTTGCCGCCCAGGCCCTCGTGGCGAGCCACGGCGAGAACCGCGTCGAAGGCAGCGGGGTCGGCCGATGCCGCGTCCTGGCCGGCGTGGTGTCCGGTGTGTCCCGCGTGCTCGTCACCGGCGGCGGTCTCGGCGCCGGGAAGCGCGGTGTCGAGTTCGGGGGCGTGTCCCTTGACCGTGTCCAGGAGTTGCCCGAACCGGTCACCGGCGTAGTGGGACCAGGTCAGGCCGGTCGCGCTGAGGAACAGCAGGCCGAGGGCGATCCACACGCCGGTGGCGGCGTGCCGGCCGCGGGTGCGGCGAACACCCCGGGCGGACCGGTCGGGCAGCAGAACACCGCGCGCGGACCCGGCGCGCTGTCCACGGGCACGTCCCAGCCACAGGACGAGTCCGCCGGCGACGAGCACCCACAGCCAGCTGGCGGCGACCTCGGAGTACAGGCGTCCGGTCTCACCGAGGTGGAGGTTGCGGTGCAGGTCGTCCAGCCACGTGGTGAGCGGGGTCGAGCCCCACCAGGTGGTCAGTTCACCCTTGACCTCGGCGGTGTAAGGGTCGACGAACACGGTGCGCTGCTTCTCGCCCAGTTCCGGCACGGACAGCACCACCTGCGTGGTGTCCCCCGGACCGGGTGGGGTGGTCACGGAGGCAAGGGCGCCCTCCGGGTGGGCGGTGCGGGCCGCGGAGATCTGCTCGGCCAGCGGGCGTGGCTGTCGGCCGGACTGCTCCACGTGCAGCACGTCGCGGTAGACCAGGTCGTCCAGTTGCGGGGTGAAAATGTAGGCCAGCCCGGTCAGGGCGGCCACGAGCAGGAAGGGGGCGACGAACACCCCGGCGTAGAAGTGCAGTCGTACCAGCAGCGCCCGCACGCCCCGCCATGAGCGGACCGGCCGCGTGTCGCCCGCGGTGTCGGAGGCCGTGGTGTCGGCGGCTGCTGTATAGGGGGTCTCGTCGAGGACCGTGTCGGTGGCCTCGGACTCGTCCTGCGGTTTTTGTTCCTGGGTTGAAGACATGGATGCATCCCCAATGGGCACCCGACGTCAGCGACGCGGGCGCGAGTGAAGTTGGCGAGTCGGTCCGCCGGGTAGCGGCGGCATGGCGTGCGCGGCGGAACCGCCTCCCGGGAACGGCTCGATGAGACGCGGCCGTTCCAGGAAGTGCCGTCCAAGAGGGCACGCCGGACTGCGCCCGTCGCACCACTGGGTACGACGGACGGTCAGCGGCAGACTGCAGACATCGGGGGACCCCGGCGCGCGATGTCGTGCTGCAGGAGCACACCACGCACCAACCGCACCGGAACGAAGAACACCGGACGTGCCGGGGACTGCACCTGGCGCACGACACGGATCCGTCCGGCCCGCCGCAGCGGAGCGAAGACGGACACCGCCAGCGCACGGCCGGCACGGAAGACTGCGGCCTCGCCACGCCACAGCCACAGTCCGCACAGCACCGCGGCCAGGGAGTGTGCCACGACCATGCCCAGGGACCCGTGACTCGTCATCGGGCCGTCCATGGGCATCGCTCCCATCGCCGACGACATGTCATGAACCATCCCGGCCCCGGAACCGGCCATGGCGGGGGGAGCGGAGGAGGACTGGGCGAAGTCGAACCACCCGTGCAGAGCGAACTGCACCGCCACCGTTGCACCGGTCACCGCCAGCACACCGCGCTCGCGGGTCCCGGCGATCCACCACGCCCCTGCGGCCGTGGCCGCGAATCCGTACCCCACCGCCCAGGCCGGAACCTCCTGGGACATCAGGGCGTGGCCGAGACCCGTCACTGTCACGCACACGGCGGCGAACACCGCGGCACGTGCGAGACGGAGAGCGGGTCCGGACGACATAGGGAGTCATCATGCCAGCCGCCCCCCGGCACCACCGCGGCGCATCGAAGCACGTCCGGGCGTCGACGATGCGCAGGTTGCGCTGGGAGTTCTCGCCGGTGAAGCGCGGGTTGGTCTTGCGCCAGTCGTCGTCGGCGAAGTCGTCGACGGTGCGGATCTGCCCGGTCAGCAGGCAATGGCCGAGCGGCGAGTAGGGGACGAAGCCGATGCCGAGTTCGTGGAGCAGCGGGAGGATCTCGGCCTCGACGTCGCGGGTCCAGAGCGAGTATTCGGTCTGCAGCGCGGCTACGGGATGCACGGCGTGTGCCCGGCGGATCGTCTCGGGGCTGGCCGCGGAGAGTCCGATGTGGCGGACCTTGCCCTCGGCGACCAGTTCGGTCAGCGCGCCGATGGTCTCCTCGATGGGCTACGAAGGCGGGGCCGGCGGTGACGGCGTCCAGGACCCACTGCAGGCTCCGGTGCGCCTTCCCCTGTGCGGTGCGGCGCCGGGGTGGAGGAGGTCGCCGCGGCGGTTGGCGATGATCGCGACGGCGCCGCGGGCGGCGGCCGGCTCCTCGGCCATGGTGGTGTCGGAGTGCATGCCGACACGCTGGTGGGGCAGTTGAGGATCACGCGGCAGCCTGGACCGTCTGGTTCGAAAACCAGGCGGCTGCCATGAGGGCCTGCATGCGGGTGCGATCGAACCGGCTGCCGGGCGTCAACCCCCTCGAGGGGGCGGAAAGCGGCCGGGGCGTCGGCGAGGGCGGTGTTGATCTGGGCATCGGCCCAGCCCGCGAGGGTGCTGTTGAGCCAGGCGGGGACCGGGGAGGCGAAGCCGAGCTTGTCCCCGCCTGGCCCAGACCTCGCGGGGCAGGCCGAGGGCCTTGGCGGCGTCCCGCAGGATCCGTTTGCCCTGAGCCGGGTCGCTGATCTTGTGCTCGGCGGGCAGCCGGTAGGAGACCTCGATCAGGTCGCGGGCGAGGTAGGGGGACCGGCGTTCGAGCGCGTAGGCGGAGGCGAGCTTGTCGCTGGTCATCACCAGCGGCCTCCAGATCCGCCGCATCGAGCTGCGCGAGGCCACCGCAGCGGGCTCGGACGCGGAGTACCGCGGGGAGGACTTCCGGTGAACTCCGGCGCCGCGTGACCCTCGTCCACCGGGGTCTTCTCACAAGACCAGGTCAGTCCGGGTCCCCGGTGGCCTGGAGGCGGCGCAGGGCCAGGATCAGATTGCCGCTGCCGAACGTCGCGAGAGCGGCGACGCCCCACAGGGTCGCCGTGACACCGGCCCGGTCCAGCACGGCGCCCGCGGCCAGGAAGCCCAGCGGCCCGGCCAGGGTGCTGATCGTGACCACGGCCTGCAACACCTTGGGCCCGAAGCCGTCCGGCAGCCGGGCGGAGAGCAGGCCCATCAGCGGCGCGTTCGCCAGGGGTGCGGCGGCCGATGACAAACCGACGGCGATGACGAGCACGCTGGCTGGCACGGGCACCAGGAGCGTCCACAGGGGCAGAGCGACGCAGACCAGGGCCGTGCAGGCGAGTCGTACGGGGGCGACCCGTGCCGCCAGCGCATAGGCGGCCACCGAGCCCACCAGGCCACCGGCGCCATGGGCGGCGATCAGCAGGCCGCCGACCCTGGCGTCCCCCTCGAACCGGGCGAACGCCAGCACCGGCATGGTGATCATCAGGGTCCGCAGCATGAGCCCGAACACCACGGTGGACAGCATCGCCCGGCTCAGGAACCAGTCGCCGCACAGATGCCGCACCCCCGCCCACAGGCCGCGGGGGCCGGCCGCGGACCCTCCGGCCCCGCCACCCCCTGCCGGGACGCGGCGCAGCAGCAGCAACCCGGAGAAGGCGAACGTGGCCGCGTCCAGCCACACCACCGATGTGGTCCCCACCAGCGGGATCAGCGCGCCCGCGAGCGCCGGTCCGGCGAACGCCGAGCCGTTCTGCACACCTGCCAGCGCGCTGTTGGCGCGGGCCAGAGAGCGGGCGTGCGGGCTCAGCAGTTCCATCGCCAGCACCCGCTGTGCCGCGTGGTACGGAACGGCCAGCGCCCCGAGCGCCGCGACGATCGTCATGAGGACGGCCAGATTTAGCGCGCCCAGGGTCTGCAGCAGCGGGATCAGCGCCACCACCGGAGCGCGGGCGAGATCGGAGACGACCATGGTCCGGCGGGCGCCCAGGCGCTGGATGACCTCTCCGCCCGCGAAGCCGAGCAGCGCCATGGGCAGCACCTGGGCCGCGAAGACCAGGCCCGCCCGGGTGGCCGAGCCGGTGGTCTCCAGCACCAGCCAGGGCAGCGCGAGCATGGTCATCTGGGTGCCCAACGCCGTCACCGCGCCCGCGACGTAGACCGCCGTCAGCGCACGGCTCGGCCTGCCACCCGGTGTGCCGTTCGGCGCTCCGCCGGGCGGGACGGGGGTTGCGCCGGGCCGGGTCGCCGCGATCGTCATCGGGTCGCCCCTTTCTCCTCGGTGGGTCCGGGCCATGTGGTCGCCCCCGCACCCTGTCGCCCGCCCACCGTCCGGTGCCAGGGAAGGACCGGCGGTAGCTCACCGCCGGTGCCGCTGCGCTTTCTTCTCTGCCACGCAGCCCGCCCGTCCGGCAGTGTGATGGCCGTCGGAGCCCACCACGGCCGAGACCACCGGCGGCGGAAGCGGACACCAACGAAGGGAGGGACGGCGATGAGCGGCGGTATCGGAACGGCGGTGCACGTCCCGTCCTTCGCCGCCCGCGACGGGCGGCGAGCGGTCGAGACCCGGTATGTGGACGGTCTCCCGCAGATCGTGGCCTGGGATCTGACGACGGGTCAGCGCCGCCAGGCGACCACCGCACCGCTGGGTGTGGAGACCGCCGCCATCGAGCCGGACGGCCACGGCCTGTGGTGGTTCGACGCCGCTCCCGGCGGTCAAGGCCGCTGGCTGCGCGGGCCGTTCGGGGGCGGGCACCCGCGTCCGGCGCTCGACGGCGTACCCGCCGGGCGGATGCACGGCCTGGCCTTCGACCCCCGCAGCGGCCTCGCCGCCGTCGGCGTCGGGGTCGCGGACCGCTCGCGGTACTACCTCGGCCGACCGGGCGAGCGCGCCCGCCTGGTGGCCGAGGAGCCCGGCTATGCGGCAGTGGTGGGCCTGGCGCCCGGCGGCCGACTGCTGGCCACCGCGGGGTGCCCGGCCGGAGAGGCCGCGGTCCGGCCGTGGTCACCGGCCTCCGGCGTCCTCGTGGACGCCATCCCCGGCGCAGCGGGGGACGGCGGCGCGGTGTGGGCGCTGGGCTTCCGCCCGGACCTCACCACCGCACGGCCGGAACTGCTGCTCGTCCTCGAACGCGCGGGCCGCTACACCCTGGCCTTCTGGCGGCAGGGCGAGGGGATCCGTACGCACGGTCCCGGCTCCGCCCTCGATTTCGATACGGAGATCACCGCCTGCTGGTACGGGCCCGGCCGCACGGCGCTGGTCCAGCAGGACCGGGCGGGACGCAGCCGCCTGCTCCGCGCCGACCTCGACCGCGGTACGACGACGGTGCTTCCCACGCCCGAGGGCACGATCATCGACTTCTCCTGCGCACCCGACCGCACGGTCCACTGCCTGTGGAGCCGCGACGGCGAACCGCCCCGGCCACTGATCTGCCACCCGGAAAGCCCGGAAAACTCGGAAAGTGCGGAGCACCCGGAACCCCCGGAACGTCCCGCCCGCTCCGGCCACTCCGGCCACTCCGGCCGCTCCACGACGGCGTCACGCGGCACGGCGCCCGGCGGAACGACCGGATCCAGGCGCCGCGAGCTGTGGACACGTCGGCCGTACGGGCAGATCCACAGCTTTGTGGCCACCCCGCCCGGCCGCAGGGCGGGCCACCGCCCCTGGCCGACGGTCTTCCTCGTCCACGGCGGGCCCCACACCCACGACCGGGACGCCTATGACGCCCGGACCGAGGCCCTGGTCCGGGCCGGATTCGCCGTGGTGCGCACCAACTACCGCGGCTCGACCGGCTACGGCCCCCGCTGGCGGGACGACTTCGGCCACCGGGTCGGCCTCGCCCAGCTCGAAGACCTCGCCGCGGTGCGCGGCCACCTCATCGACGCGGGAGTCTCGGAGCCGGGCCGTACCGGCCTGTGCGGCTACTCCTGGGGCGGCTATCTGACGCTGCTGGCGATGGGCGTCCAGCCCCGGCTGTGGGACGTGGGGCTGGCCGTCGCCCCGGTGGCCGACTACACGGCGGCGTACCGGGCGACGACGCCGGCGCTGCGGGAGGTCGACGACCGCCTCTTCGGCGGCACCCCCGAGCAGGTGCCACACCGCTATCGCGCGGCCTGCCCGACGACCTATGTGGGCCGCGTACGCGGCCCGCTCTTCCTCGCCGCCTCGGCGGACGACGAGAAGTGCCCTCCGGAACAGATCGAGCGCTATCTCGCCGCGCTGCGGCGCCGCGACGTCCCGCATCGCGTCCGGTGGCTCGGCGGCGGACACGACGTGGGCCGTGACCCAGCCGGACACGCCGCCGCCTGGGCCGCCATGGTGCGCTACGCCGACGACGCGCTGCGCGCCTCCCCCGGAACCGCCGACCGCCGCAACAGCGGGCGGACCGGCTCGCACCACCCCGTCCACCACCCCGAAGAAAGGTCAACCCCATGAAGCGTCACGGACTGCGCGTCGACCCCATCAGCGCCACCGAGCGGGAGCGCGGGATCATCATTCCGCCGGACACCCAGGCCGCCCTGGACAAGGCGGTCCCGGTCCGGCCGAACGGCCCGGCGCGGACCTGCACCACCCGCACGAAGAAGAACACGGAGAAGAAGTCGCCTCTGCAGTGAGCCCAAGCAGCGCCGTAGCGGGGTGCCACGCTTGGCACCCCGCCGCGGCGCCGGCCGTACCGGTGAGGACAGGAAAACATCATGACCACAGCTACGGCAGCGACGGCAGCACCCCGGACGAACAGTCCCCGACCGGAGAAGCATCGGCCGGACAAGCCCGAGACGACGGAACCGCGCCAGAACCCGCCGACGTTCCTCAGCGACCCGTACCCGACCCTGGCCAGGATGCGGCAATCGGCCCCGGTCTCCGTGCTGCACAGCGACGGCGGCCTGCGGCTGTGGATCATCCCGCGCTACGACGATGTCCGGGCCGCGCTCTTCGACCGCCGCTTCGCGCAGGATGTGCGGCGCGCCCAGGCCCTGGCCGACAGCCGGGTCGAGGGCGTCAACCTGGGCACCGAGATCACCCATATGCTCAGCAGCGATCCGCCCGACCACACCCGCCTCCGCCGCGTGGTCCAAGCGGCGTTCAGCCGCAAGCGGGTCGAGGCGATGCGGCCGATGGTCGAGCGCATCACCCTCGAACTCCTCGACGGGCTGGACGCGGCAGCCGCGCGCCACACGACCCGCACCACCACCGCCACGGTGGACCTGATACGTGATTTCGCCTTCCCGCTGCCCATCCTCGTCGTCTGCGAATTGCTCGGCTTCCCGCCCGAGGACCGCGACCTCTACCGGAAGTGGTCGACCGCCATCGTCACCCAGGAGGGCGACCACGCGGCGTTCCGGCGAGCCGTTCAGGAGATGGGCTCGTACGTCCTGGCCATCGCCGACCGGCGTATCCGCCGCAATGACCGTCCCGCCGATCTGCTCACCGAGCTGCTGGCGGCCCGCGAGCGCGGGGAGCTGACGGACGACGAGATCGTGGGCATGGTCGCCCTGCTGCTGATCGGCGGGCATGAGACCACCGTGAACCTGCTGGGCACCTCCTGCCTCGCGCTGCTGCGCGATCCCGGCCAGGCCGCCTGGCTGCGCGCCGATCTCACCCGGATGCCCAGGGCCGTCGAGGAGTTCCTGCGCTACGACTCCCCCATCTGTATGGCCACCACCCGCTTCACCACCGAGCCAGTGGATGTCGGCGGGGTGGAGATCCCGCAGGACGAGTTCGTGCTGCTGTCCCTCGGCGCGGCCAACCGCGACCCGGCGCGCTTCCAGGACCCCGACCGCCTCATCCTCGACCGCCGGGACGCCGGCCATCTCGCCTTCGGCGGTGGCATCCACCGCTGCCTCGGGGCCCTGCTCGGCAAGCTGGAGACCGAGATCGCGCTCACCGCGCTCCTCGCCCGCTTCCCCGGAATGACCCTGGCCTGCCAGGAGCGCGACCTGCGCTGGCGCAACACGATGATGCTGCGCGGCTTGGAGGCGCTGCCCCTCACCCTGCGCCGCTGATCCTCGCCCTGGCCCTGCCGCCCTCACCATCGCGCCCTGGGCCGGGTCGGTCAAGGAGAACGGGACACGGGGTGCGCAAGGGGGAACCGCGCCAGACGTACGGGCCGCCGACCGACGCCGACCCGCCGGTCCGCCGATCAGGCGCCCGCCCGGGACCGTAAGATCGGGTGCCCTGGTGGTGGGGTGAATATGGTGAAGCGGCGCCCTGGCACCACGCCGACGCTGGAGGAAGTGGCCGCGCTTGCCGGGGTGGGGCGGGGCACGGTCTCCCGCGTCATCAACACGCGACCGGTGTCAAGGAGTCGACCCGGCGTGCCGTGCAGCAGGCCATCGCCGAGCTGGGCTACGTCGTCGACGTGCTGGCGACGGTAGGCGACGACCAGGGCGACGAGCGCGCCGGTCCCGGCGACCACTCCGAAGGAGAGCTTCACCAGGTCGAAGAGCGTCTCGGCGTCGAGTTTCCGGTTGCTGTCGATCTCCTTGAAGTCGAGCAGCACCACCAGGCCGTAGAGGATGCCGCCCGCGGACAGGACAGCGGCAGCGAAGGCGAGGCCCAGCGCCCAGTCGACCTTCGACAGTCTCAACTCCCGGTCGGCTTGCGTGGACCACGGCTTCCGGTTGGCTGTCATGAGGAGGGAGACAGGCTCGGAAGCCCATGGTTGCACCGAGCGACCGCTTCGGCTTCCGTACTCTGCGGACAGGCTCGTCACTGGAGCCCGCGCTCCGCACGCGCTGCAAGTAGACCAACCGGAGCGTCCTGCCGCCCGGCATGAAGGCCCTCGCCGAGTTCGGTGGGCCTTTCTGCTGTCAGGTAGTCGCGGGCTTGCGCTGAAGTGCTCGTACCGGAGCGAGGCACTCGTTGCGCAGCGGGCTCGCGCCGGGGCCGTGCTTCTGGGTCGGCCGCTGACACCGGGCGCAGGGGCCGACGTTGGCCGTGGAGCAGGTGGGCGGCTCGTACTGCGGGGCGGAAGTGCTCATGGCGGGCCTGTCCTTCGGGATGGAGCACGAACGACGTGGCGCCTCGAACAGGAGTAGAACGCGGGCAGACGGCGTCCGGGGACCATGGTCTGTCGCCACGCGGCCGACGGCGGGCGCTATCCCTGTGGCCGCGTCCTCTGCCTGCGGGCCGGGTACGCCCGAGTGGGCTCGGGGCAGGGGCTGCGGCAGGTCGCCGCCCTGACCCGGCTTGCGGGACGGAGCGGCTGCGCTGCGGTGAGCAACCTTGAGCCCCTGATGAGGATCTGAAAACGGCCAGGCCCGCTCTCGAGTCCCCACTTGGTTGCGCGTGCATCGAAGGCCGGAGTCGCCCGTCCCCGTAGGATCCGGCGGCACGTCGCCCCCGGTGAGGCGGTCCCGCTCCACCTGAAGGCGGTCGCGTTCGCTGGTCACCCGAGCGGTGGGAGGCGAGGACGACTTCCGCAATGGCCAACCGGCTGCGACTGCGGAAATCGCTGTCCGATCACCGGAGCACGGTGATAGACATCCGGCGTGGAAGAGAATCTTGAGTTCCCCGACCTGTTGAGACTGATCGATGAACGGTCGACCGCCTTCCGCGCCGTGGTCGCCGCCGCGCCCGGTCTCGACGCACAGGTGCCGACCTGCCCCGGGTGGACGCTGTTCGATCTGGTGAAGCACCTGGGTGGGGGAGATCGTTTCTGGGCCGCCATCGTCGGCGCGGGGCCCGCCGACGCGCCCCCGGCCGAGGCCGTCGCCGCGCGCGCCGCGCTGGAAGTGCCGCAGGAGCGCGAGGCCCTGCTGGCCTGGCTGGACGCGTCGACGCAGCTTCTGCTGGGCGCCCTGCGTGCGGCGGGACCGGAGAGCGGTTGCTGGACGTGGTGGCCCGCGTCGCAGTCTCCGCAGACCGCCGGCGGCACCGCCCGGCACCGGGTCCAGGAGACCGCGGTGCACACCTACGACGCCCAGCTCGCCGGGGGCGCACCGCAGCCGCTGCCGGTCGAGCTGGCACTCGACGGTGTGGAGGAGTTCCTGTTCACCGTCTGCGCAACGCCGAGTGCCTGGCCGCACAAGCCCACGGCCTTCGACTTCCACGCCGCCGAGGGCTGCTCCTGGCGCCTCACGGTCGACGGCGACGGAGCACGCTCCACCCGCATCCCCGCGCTCACTGCCGCGACCGGCGAGGACTCGGACGCAGCCGGCGCCTCCGTCCACGGCACGGCCGGTGAGCTGGTCCTCTACTTGTACGACCGGATCCAGGCCGACTCCTTGCACGTTGACGGAGACGCAGGGCTGCTCGACTTGCTCCGCGCCTGGGAGCCGGAGGAGAAGTAGGACGTAGCAGGGGCGGTTGGCAGCGCCTCGAGCCGGTAGGACACGACTCTTCGCCAGGTTTTTCAGGTTCGTCAGTCGCAGCACCGGGCTCGAACCTGCGAGGCGGCCTCGGGGCGTCACCAAGCCGACCGTCTACCTGGTCAGAGCTCGAACTCACGACCTCCGCACGATCGGAGACGACTACGTCGATAGCCGGGCAACCGCCGGCCGGCTCGCTCTCCGTATGCAGCGAGCCGGCGGTTCTGCGTCGAGGCCGCCCCCTGGCCGCGCTCCTGGTCCCACGAACCCGCCAGATGATCACCAGAACCATCCCGAAGGCGCGTGTCGCGGCTGCGGCCACAGCCGGAGGTCGTAGGCCCGCCGTCCGTCCGGTGCGTCGTAGTGCGCCCGTACGACCCTGCGGCAGAAGTCGCCGTTCACGTGCAGGTTGATCCGTACCACCTCGTAAGGCCCGTAGGTGGCGGACAGCGGCATCGCGCGGCACGTCGTGCGAGGGGTTGGTACTCGACCGTGCGCTGCGGGGCCTTGCCGAGGCGGCTGCGCGCGATTCGCGGATCGCGGCCGCCCGGGACCGCCTGGAGGAATGGCTGCTGATCATGGCGGCGGCGGTGCAGCCACGCGCGGAGTACGCGGTCGTGCACGGCGAACTGGGACCCGACCATCCCGTGGCGATCGACATCGAGGGACTGATGCACGATGCCTACCAGCGGCTGGAGGCGGATGGCTTGGACGAGGACCGGCTCGCGCTCTACATGCTCGCGCAGCGTTTGTCTCTGACAGCGGGCCCGCTGCGACTGCTCGACGGCACTTCCCTGACCGGGCGTTCATGGCGGGCATCGCCGAGTACAACCTGAAGCAGGCATTCGAACCGGCCCACGCCTGAAGCTCTGGCAACGTGCAGTCTTTCGGTGTCGGTCGGAGGTGTGCTGGGGGACGCCGCGATGTCACTCCGGATGAGACAACGTCAAGTGGCTGAAGAAGCGTCGAACTTCGACTCAGCCGCCCACCCGGCAGGCAGCGTGGGGCTGTCCACCGGGACGGCGACCATCAGCTCGGGCAGGGCCCACACGCGCCTCTACCCCCACCTGCGGTGGCAGAGGCTGACAATGCCGGGGCCGGCGACGCCGTCGGCGCGCTGGCACAGCTGCCGCATCTGCCCGGGTCCCGGCTGCGGGTGGGGACGGTTGGGCGCGGTCCGGGCGCGCGGGTGCCGCGCGGGCGGCTTCGGCTGCACCCGGAGCCGGGGCGCGGCGCGTTCGCGGGGAACCGGGCTGGCGGCAGGCGCGGCGCGCGGTGAGCGTTGGACCGGCGCCGCGTGCCGGCGGGCACGCTTGGTGGTCTTGAGGCGGGGACGAGTGGGCGTGATGCCGACCAGGGCGCTGCGCTGCGAGGGTGCCGCGACCGGTGGGGCGGATGCGTCAGGGAGGTGCCGAGCATGCCTGCCCGATGGGCGCCCGTCGGTCGAGGAGCCGGGCGCCACCACGGTGGTGCAGCTGGTGGCGCCAAGGAGCACCAGGAGCAGGAACAGGAGAGTGAGCGGTCGGCGGGGCACCGGCTCACTGTGGTGCACCCGGTGGAGCCTGGAGGCGACACCACGCTGCCGGTCACCTCAAGGAGGGACAGCACACCCGCCGGCCCTGGTGGAAGCCGGGTCGCGCTGCGCACTGGCTGCGCCCCTGGGCGTCGTACACAGTCAGCCCCACAAGGGTCGTGGCGTTCCGGAAACCCCGCACTCTACAAGTCCGCCCGACCCCCGCACGCGCCAAAGCGCTCTCTGGCGTACGGCGCTTGGGAACCTCGGCGATTCGGCCAACCGACCTTGGTGGCAGTGCCGTTGCAGGAGCTGGGTCGGTGCCGCCTCCACCGTTCCTCGAACGCTCTATCCCGGGACTTCAGGACCGGCCGAAAAACGTGTGTTCGATATCGGGGGCTGCGTCGTTGAGCCTCGCGAACCAGCCGTGACCGACCGACAGGGGGATCGACTTGACCTCGGGCAGCACAGCAGCAACACCGAGCACAGACGAAGCGGACGGGACTCCGCCGGACAGCGGCGGCACGGCGCAGAAGGAAGAGTTCCGGTACCGGGACGAGTCTCGGTTCCAAGCCGGCGCGCAGATGACGACGACCACGATGGCGCGGCGTCTGCCCGTGCTGGTGCGCCGGTCGCTGCGAATGGCGTGGCAGGTTGACCGGGGCGCGACGGCCGGACTCCTCGCGTGCCAGACCGGCACCGGCGTGCTGGCCGCACTGGGCCTGTTCGCCGTCACCGGCACCCTCACCGCGCTGATCTCCTCCGGCGACATCACCGACCGGCTGCGGGAGGCGGCCCCACAGCTGGCCGTCATCGCCGGAGCCGCCGGCCTGCGTGTCCTGCTGGGAGTCACGGTGACCTGGCTGACCGGGCGGCTGCGGCCGGTGCTCGCCCGTGCCGCGGAGGTCAGCATGGTCGAGGCTGCTCTCGGCGCCGAGGCCGCGGCGAACAACAGACCGGGGTACAACGACCAGTACGACATCGCCGACCGCGGCGCGCAGGTCACTCCCGATCTCGTGGAGGAAGCCCAGGACGTGCTGGCCGCCACGGCGACGCTCGCTGCCGGCGCGACGGTCCTCACCGTGATCCATCCGGTTCTGTTGCCTCTACTTCTCCTGGCGTGCCTGCCGCAGGCCGCCGCGTACGTGCGCGCGGCCCGCGTGGTGTACCTCGCGAGCCTGGAGACGTCGGGGCGCCGGCGGATGCTGCACAAGCTGCGCTGGCACATGTCCTACATGGAGTCCAGCGAGGAGATGCGGGCCTGCCTGGCCGGCCCGTTCCTCCTCGGCCGCTACCGGCGCCTTGCCGCCTCCGTCAACGTCTCCGAGCGCGAGGCCGCGAACACCGGTGCCTGGATGGGCCTGGCCGGTGCGGCGGCCGGCGGAGTCGCCTCGGCGGCGGTCTGGGCGACCCTGCTGTGGCTGCTGGTTTCCGGCCGGATGGACCTGGCGGCGGGCGGCGGCGCGGTCTTCGCCCTGCAGACGGCGACCGGCTCCGTACGCGGCATCATCAACGGCGGGGCCCGGCTGGTGCGCACCGGCTGGTACGTGCAGGACTGGCAGAACTTCATCGACAACGCGCACGGGCAGGCGATGGTGGCCTCTCGTGGCTCCGAGGTGCTGTCGGCGCCTCCGGAGCGGTTCGAGGTCCGCGACGTCACCTACCGGTACGACGGTGCGGATAAGGACAGCCTGGCCGGGGTGTCGCTGAAGGTACGGCGCGGGGAGATCATGGCGCTGGTCGGGGAGAATGGGTCGGGGAAGACGACGCTGTCCCGGCTGATCTGCGGGCTGCTGCTGCCGACCTCCGGGGAAGTGGCCTGGGACCACACGACCACCGCGCGGCTGGAGCCGTGGGAGGCGTGGAAGCACGTAGCGGTAGCACCGCAGCGGTTCACCTACCTGCCGCTGACGCTGCGCGACAACGTCACCCTGGGGCAGGGCGACACCAGCGACGCCGCGCTCATGGCGGCCTGTGAGGCGTCCGGAGCCGCGGACATGCTGCCCGCCCTCCGTTCCGGCCTCGACACCCTCCTGACCAGCGAATGGTTCGGCGGCCACCAACTGTCCGGCGGGCAGTGGCAACGCGTCATCCTGACCAGGGCCTTTCACCGGAAAGCCGAACTGCTGGTGATGGATGAGCCCACGGCCGCCCTCGACGCCCGAGCCGAGCACCACGTCTTCACCGGCCTGCGGGACCTGGCCAAGGACCGCGCCATCCTTCTGATCACTCACCGCCTCGCCAACGTCGCCGTGGCCGACCGGATCGTCGTCCTCGACCGGGGCCGCCTCGTCCAGGAAGGCACGTACGCGCAGCTCACCCGCGAACCCGGGCTCTTCCGGACCCTGTGGGAACTGGAGCAGCGCACCGGCGGCGCACCCGATCCGAACTGAGCCCCGCCGCCGCGGTCCTGAGCCGATTTCGGCCGTCCGCCAACGGCCGGGGTCGGCCGACCCGCCGGCCTGGCCGGCCGACCCCGGCACCCCGACGACCAACGCGACAGACCCCCGGGAGGAACCGTGTTCCCCGTCCGCACCGAATCTGATGGCGGTGGGCCCTGCTGCTCCGCCGTCCCGCGCCCGGGCGCGAGGTCTGCCGGATGAGCCCGACGAAGCTGCCGCCCGCGGCCCTGCAGCGCTGGGCGGAACAGCAGGTCGGCCCCGTCCCCGACGCCTCGCACGACTGGGACCGCTCCCGGGTGTGGGACCTGGAGGGCGAACGCGGGGTGCACCACTACCTGAAGGTCTCGCCCTCGGTGAAGTTCTTCACCCGTGAGAGCCGTGCCTACCGCCACATCGTCCCCGTCCTCGGACACACCCGGGCGCCCCGCCTCATCGACAGCCGTGCCCAGGACCTGGCCCTGCTGCTCACCGCGGTCCCCGGCACCCCGGCGAAGAAACTGAGCCAGAGGTCCCTGAGACAGATCCTGTGCGAGCCCCGCTTCGAGGGCCGCATGCAGGCCGCGAGCACCACGGTGACCGCAGGAGCCCGGCCCCACGCCGCCGCGGCCACTTGCGCCTTGGTCCTCTTCCTTGGCGTCGGCGGCACCCTCACCGTCGGAGCGGTCCTCCAGATCGTCCCCGTGATCCTCCTGTTCGCCTCCCCTGTCCGCGCCCTGCGGGACATGCCCGTCCCGTCCGCGGGGACCGCCGTGCCGCCCGCCTGTGAAGGAGCCTCATGACGACGACCTCGACCGCCGCGTACTGGGAACCGCTCTGGGCAGGCGGTCGTCGCTACCGGCAACTCGACGGCCCCGAAACCCGGCTGATGGATGAACACCTCGGCCCCGGCCGCGGCCGCCCCGCCCTCGACCTCGGCTGCGGCGACGGCACCCTGGCCCGCCACCTTCACCACGAGCTCGGATACCGCACCACCGGCATCGACATCTCCCCCAGCGCCGTCGCACTCGCCGCCGCCCACGACGAAGGCGCTCCCGGTCCGGCGTGGCGGTGCGGCGACATCACCACCAGCGACCTCACGGCGCTGCCGGAGCCTGCGTACGCGGTCATCACCTGCCGCCTGGTCTACCGGTGGGTGGACGACAGGGCGGCCTTCCTCAACCGCGTCCGCCACCTCCTCGTCCCCGGGGGGACGTTCTGGGTGGTCACCGAGATCGCCGGACGCCGCGAGGACACCGACCCCCGCCACGGTCTCGGGATCAGCCCCGCCGAGACCGAAATCCTCACCGCCGGCTGGTCCGCGGTCCAGGCCGCCGACCTCGACGTGCTCCGCTGCTACGCCCTGCGCCCCTGACCCCACTCACCACCCCCTTCCGCTGGAGGCCTCGGTGACCACCGAGAAGGACACCGTCGACGTCTGGAACACCTACGGCACCCACCAGATCACCAGAGGACTTCAGCTGCCCGGACTGGACCGGTGGGACTGGGGAATCCCGGAGGCCGGCCCCGGCATCAACGCCCTCGGCGATGTGTCGGGACTACGTGTCCTAGACCTCGGCAGCGGCCTCGGCCGGCACGCCGCGAACCTTGCAGCCCTGGGCGCCAAGGTCACCGCCGTCGACGCCTCACCCGCCCAGCACCAGCGCGCCCTCACCCGCTACCCGGATCACCCCGGCCTGCGCCTGGTGTGCGCCGACGCGGTGGCCCACTTGCGAGCTGCCGACCCGTACGACCTGATCTACTCCGTCTGCTCCGTGCCGTACCTGGACCCCAACCGGTTGCTGCCCGCCCTGGCCAACGGGCTCAAACCGGGCGGACGCCTGGTCTTCTCCACGCTGCACACCAACTCGGACGGCGCCGGGCCCTCGACCGAGGTGACCCCGCGCCCCGAGATCCTGCGACTGCCCGGCACAACCGAGGACCACCCCGTGAACATGTGGGTCCTCAGCGTGCAGCTCTGGGAAGACCTCCTGGTCCAGCACGGCCTCACCCTGGAATCGGTCACGGCGATCGACTCCCCGACGGCGGGCAATGCGGTCTCCTACCGGCTGTACACGGCCCGCCGTCCGGACCGCGTGCCGAGCCGCCCCCGCACCAACGCACCTCCCCCGCCGAACACCGCCCTCGGAGTCGGCGTGATCGTGCACGGCCCGGACGGAGTCCTGCTCGGCCAACACCGGCGCCGTACCTGGGAGCTCGCCGGCGGGAAGGTCGAGCCGGGCGAGACCTTCGCCGAGGCCGCCGTCCGCGAGCTTCGCGAGGAGGCCGGCCTCGTCGCTGCGCCCGACGACGTGGAGGTACTGGGCACGCTCCTGGACCGGGTGGGCGACGTCGTACGGCTGACGGTGCCCGCCCTGATCACCTGCTGGTCCGGCATTCCCCAGCAACGAGAGGAGGCCATCGGGTCCTGGCGGTTCTGGCGCCTCGATGCGTTGCCCCAGCCGTTGTTCGTGCCCAGCGCCCAGTGCCTGACCGCCTGGGACCCCGCCCTCCCGCTCGATCACCCGCTCGCCCACTTCCAGCCGTACGTCTCCCCCGGCCGGTAGGCCGGCACCGACCACGCCCGCGACTGCGTTCGACGAAAAGGGTCTCACCCGTGCCTCCGTCCTCTTCCGCGTCCCGGCCGTCCCTGCTGGGCGTCTGCGGTCATCCGGACGACGAGTCCCTCCTGGCCGGCGGCGTCCTCGCGCAGCACGCCGCCGCGGACCGGTCGCTGGACACCTCACGAACCACCGGCTGAGCAACTTGCCACCTTTTCAGGCCGCTCCGCACTCGGAACCGAGATCTATGCGGGACAACCCTCAGACGTCGTTTCTTTTGGCGGTTCGCGGTGTGCAGGGATAATGCTGTGGTGCTGTCGACGTGGATTGCTGAGGTGGCGGACGAGCCTCTGGTGCTGGAGCCGGCTGACCGGCGGGTGGAGTTGGAGACGCCCCGCAAGAGGTTCGCCAAGAGAGGGACCGCGAGTCTTGATCACCATTGAGGCCGCTGATTGGCTGGCAGACATGAAAGATCTCGGACCCGTTGCGTGGCCACCTGCACCGATCAAGACCGAGAGGCTCGTGCTGCGTGAGCCCGAGGCTTGGGACCGTGCGGCGTTCATCGAACTGCACGCCTCGTCGGAGGTGCACACCTACCTCGGCAGCCCCCGCCCGCGTGACGAGCTTGAGCGCGAGATGCCCGAGGTGCCCGAGCGGCGGCCCGGGATGTTCGTCGTGGATCTCGAAGGGGCGATGATCGGCCAGATCCTGCTCAGGAGAGCAACGGAGCACCTTTGCCCCACTGCCGTGGGGAAGGTCGATCTCGGCTACCTGTTCCTGCCGCGGGCCTGGGGATTCGGGTATGCCGCCGAGGCGTGCGCGGCGGCACTGGACTGGCTCGAAGACGTCCTTCCGGGTGAGCCGGTGGTGCTTGCCACTCAGACCGCCAACGTCCGTTCAATGCGCCTCGCGGCAAAGCTGGGGTTCACCGAAGTAGAGCGGTTCCGGGCCTGGGACGCCGATCAGTGGCTCGGCCTGCGGGCCCCGGTCACGCCCTCTGATTGAGTTCGCGCTCGACAGCGTGGCTCTGTCGAAGTGCCGTTGTTCTCGCCGACGAAGCCGGTCGGGTTGGCGGGGCATGCAGGCGCTGGAAGGAGCGGCGCAAAGGCCTGCTGTTCGTCGAACGCGGCGCAGGACCGAACTCGCCGGAGTCCCGCGGCCGGTCCAGCGCGCCGTGGTGCACGTCCCGGCCGTGCTGCAATTTCGGCACCCTGCAGGGCCGCCGGCCCGACGGTTGTGGCCGGGCCGACGGGTGCTTCCTGTCCAATACCGCCGGGCCTGGGTTTCCGGGGGTTTGCGGTGGGGCAACTGCGGGGGCGCAACTGAGCCCGCGCGGCGGCACCATCACTGTGACCGGGGCCCCGGCCATCCACGGCCCCGGAGCGCGTCAGGAGATCGAGCCCTTCGCTGGCCAGGTCGTCCACTTCGTCCCGACGGGCGAGGGACTGCCGACGGTCTACGTCAGCGGCGACACGCCTCGCTCGACGCGGTCAGGGAGATCGCCGACCGCTTCGCCCCGATCGACACCGCCCTCCTGTTCGCCGGCGCCCCCCGCTTCCCCATGCTCTTCGACGGCAACCTGATCGTCCTGGACAGCGCCCGAGCCGCCGAGGCCACCCGGATTCTTGACGCCCACCGCGTCGTCCCCGTCCACCACGACAGCTGGGCCCACTTCACCGAGGGCCGCGACGAACTGGAGGCAGCCTTCGCCGCCGCGGGCCTGACCGACCTCCTGGACCAGGACTGGGCGCAGCGCGCCTGAGCCCGGACCGCAGCTCAGGAACCGAGACCTCGTGCCACGTGACGGCCGACCCCGTGCTCATGTCGCTTCTCCCTTGCCGGTACGCCCGAACTGCTCGTCCAGGACGGAGAGCCGACGCCAGTACTCGTCCTCGTCGATCTCGCCGGAGGCGAAGCGGCGGCCGAGCACGGCGATCGGCGAGTCACCCGCCGGGCGGCCTCCGCCGGCGGTCCGCCACGGACCGCCGCGACCGCGCCGGGCCGTGCCGCGCAGGACGGTCACGACACCGATCACGACGGCCGCCCAGATCAGCGGGAAGAACAGGATCCACGGGCCGGGGCCGCCGTCCCAGTTCGCCAGGGTCTGCATCTCGGTTCATCTCCTCGGTGGTTGTCTCGTGATGCTCCGAGCCTCTCCCCGGGAGGGGTGCCGGGTCGTCGTACGAACAGCGGCGGTGTGCGTACCACCCCGGGAGTACGCGGCAGGTCTCCGGCTGCTCCTGTGGCTCACCGCACCCTCTCGATTTCTGTACCTACTAGTATGTACAGTGACGTCATGAGCACTCCGGAGCGACTGATCGAGTCCACCCGCGCACTGCTGTGGGAACGCGGCTACGTGGGCACCAGTCCTAAAGCGATCCAGCAGCACGCGGGCGCGGGCCAGGGCAGCATGTACCACCACTTCAAGGGCAAGCCCGACCTGGCCCTGGCCGCCATCACCCGGACCGCCGAGGAGTTGCGGGCCACCGCCGAGGGCGTGCTGAGCGCCTCCGGCACGCCGTACGAGCGCATCGAGGCGTATCTGCGGCGCGAGCGCGACGTGCTGCGCGGCTGCCCCGTCGGGCGGCTGACGATGGACCCGGACGTCATCGCCAGCGAGGAACTGCGCGCACCCGTCGACGCGACACTCGACTGGCTGCGTGAGCGCCTCGCCCACCTCGTCGAAGAGGGCAAGGAACAGGGGCAGTTCGCTCCCTCCCTCGACGCCGAGGAGATCGCCGCGACGATCGTCGCCACCGTCCAGGGCGGCTACGTCCTCGCCCGCGCGTCCGGCTCACCCGCCGCGTTCGACACGGGCGTGCGCGGACTGCTCGCCCTTCTCTCCCCTTCGCGCTGAGCACGCCTTCCCCGGCCGGCACCCGGCCCGATCACCCCTTTCGGAGGCACGATGCACGCCATGCAGTACGAGCTGACCCTGCCCGCCGACTACGACATGAGCGTCGTCCGCGACCGGGTCGCGCGGCTCGGACACCGGCTCGACGACTGGGACGGTCTCGGCTTCAAGACCTACCTGATACGCGAGCGGGGCGTGCACGGCTCCCCGGTCAACCAGTACGCCCCGTTCTACCTGTGGAACACGGTGGAGGGCATGAACGCCTTCCTGTGGACCGGCCCGTTCCAGGGGATCGTCGACGACTTCGGACGGCCCGTGGTGCAGCAGTGGACCGGACTCGCGTACGAGGAAGGAGGCGCCGCCGGTTCTCCGGGCGCGGTCGCGGTGCGGCGCCGCCGGTCCCTCCCGGAGGGAATGCCGCTGTCGGAGGCGGCGCGGGAAGCGGCCCGCGAGGCCGGACGGCTGGCCGCACTGGACGGTGCCGTCTGCGCGGCGACCGCCGTCGACACCCGGAACTGGGAGGTGGTGCACTTCTCGGTGTGGGCCCACGACGCCCCCGGGACGGCCGGTGAGGTGTTCGAGGTCCTGCACATGTCGCAGCCCGGGCGCACCCTGCTGCCGCGGGGGATGCAGTGGTGAGCGCGGTCCGCACCGTCCTCGGGGATGTGCTCCCCGGACAGCTGGGCGTGTGCGACGCACACGACCACCTCTTCTTCGGCAGCCCCCGCCTCCCCGGTCAGGAACTGTGCGACGCCGCCTCCGCGCGCGCCGAACTGGCCGCGTTCCGGGAGCAGGGCGGTGCGAGCGTGGTGCAGTGGACGCCGTACGGACTCGGCCGGCGGGCCGCGGATCTGCCGCTCCTCTCCCGCGACACGGGAGTGCACGTGGTCGCCGCGACGGGCCTGCACCAAGCCGAGCACTACGCACCGGAGTTGCTCACCGGCCTGCGCGGCAGGCTGGCGGAGGTGTTCGTCGCGGAACTGACGCGGGGCATCGGCACGACACGGGTCCGGGCGGGGCTGATCAAGGTCGCCGGGGGCTTCCACGCCCTGGACGCGCACGCCCGCTGGACCGTGACCGCGGCGGCCGAGGCCCACCACGCCACGGGCGCCCCCGTCGCCGTCCACCTGGAGCTGGGCACGGGTGCGCTCGACGTACTCGACCTGCTGTGCGGGGAGTTGGGCGTTCCGCCGCACCGGGTGATCCTCGGGCACCTCAACCGGTCGCCCGACCCGGTGGTGCAGCGCCAGGCCGCCGAGGCGGGTGCCTACCTCGCCTTCGACGGGCCCTCGCGCGCCCACCACGCCACGGACTGGCGGATGCCGGACGCCGTACGGGCGCTGGCCGAGGCCGGTTTCGGCCATCGGCTGCTCCTGGGCGGCGACACGACGACCGCGGGTGCCCGCTCGGTCAACGGCGGCCCCGGGATGCCGTATCTGCTGCGCCGGGTCCGGCCTCGGCTCGAAGTCGCCCTCGGCAGGGAGCTGGTGGAACGCGTCCTCGTCGAGAACCCCGGCCGCGCCTTCGCGGTCGAGTGGCTCTAGGAGGTCCGCGCCGGTCCGGGTGTCAGAGGACGGCGAGCGCCGTCAGCGGGTCGTCGAGGACCGGCTGCCAGGCCAACTCGGCGGCGCCCACCAGGCTGTTGTGGTCCAGCGTGCAGGGAAGGATCGGCACGCCGCCGCTCTGCCCCCACAGGCTGCGGTCGGCGACCACGGCCCGCAGGCGGTCCGGGTCGGCGTCCAGGAGCGTGCGGTGGAGTCCGCCCAGGATGATGCGGTCCGGATTGAGGATGTTGACCAGCCCCGCGAGCCCGAGCCCGAGCCGGTCGATCAGTGCCTCGGTGGCCGTGCGGACGGCCGGGTCGGCGTACTGGCCGCGGATCAGGTCGTTGGACTGCTTCAGCAGCGAGACCTCGGGCCCCGGCGTGCGTCCTGAGGCGTCCAGGAAGGCCAGCGGGTCCGCCTCGACGTCGAGGCATCCCCGGCTCCCGCAGTGGCAGGGCCGCCCCTCGGGATTGACGGTGAGGTGCCCGACCTCCAGCGCGAGGCCCGAACTGCCCGTGTGCAGCCGCCCGTCCAGCACGAGCGCACCGCCCACGCCCCGGTGGCCGGTGGCCACGCACAGGAGGTCACGGGCGCCACGGCCCGCGCCGTGCCGGTGCTCGGCGAGCGCGGCGAGGTTGACGTCGTTGGCCGCGAAGGCCGGTCCGAGGATGCCGGCGGCGCGCACCCGCTCGGCGAAGATCTGCCGGACCGGCGCGCCGGCGGGCCAGGCGAGGTGGAGCGGGTTGAGGGCGAGCCCGTCCGGTTCCGCCACCGCCGACGGCACGGCGAGTCCGGCGCCGACGCAGCGCCGCCCGGTCGCCGCCAGCAAGTCGGCGCCCGCCTCGACCACCGAGCCGAGGACCTTCGCCGGGTCGGCGTCGACCGTCTCACAGCCGGGCGCGGTGGCGACGATCCGGCCGCCCAGGCCGACCAGCGCCGCGCGGAACCCGTCGGCGTGGACCTGCGCGGCGAGCGCGACGGGGCCGTCCTCGGCGACCCCGAGGCGGTGCGAGGGGCGGCCCTGTGATCCGGCGGCCGCTCCGGGCCGCGCGTCCACACGGATCAGGCCCAGCGCCTCAAGCTCCGCGGCCACCGCGCCGGCCGTCGCCCGGGTGACCCCCAGTTCGGCAGTGAGCACGGCACGGGTCGGCGCACGTCCGGTGTGCACGAGCTCCAGCGCGGGTCCGAGCGCACCACGCCCCCGGTCCAGCCGCGTCCGCGTGTTCCCTTCCCCCGCCGCCCGGGGGGCCGCCTTGCCGTTCATGAGGGCGAGTCTCCCATGATCCGGACAGGCGCTGGGCCCGTCCCCCCGGGCACGTGGTGACGAGGTGAGCGGCGCGCGCGGCGGGACCAGGCAGGAGCAGCAGGACGACCAGCGGTACAGTTCTCCAGTTAGGTGTCCTGGACCATGCGGTACACGGCGTCGGTGACGTCCCCGTACCCCTAGACGCCCGCGAGCCACACGTCCCGCTGGAACCCGCCCCAGGTGCGGCCCTCGAAGTGGGCCAGGCCCCAGGGCTTGTCTCGTCTCGGTGTGGTCGTGTGTTCAGCCTTGCCCGCCGTACTCGTACAGGGCACCGAGGACCAGTACCGCGGCCGGAGCGAAAATGAGCCCCGTCGCCATGAGCCAGCCCATCTTCCTCGACGTCTTCTTCGCGACCTTGGCGCACAGCCACCAGGCGGGCCCCAGGTACAGGACGAGGAAGAAGAGGACGATGAAACCGGCACCTGAACCCATGACCGCTTGCCTGCTTTCTCTGCTGTGCTCATGCGATGTGCTCCGGCCACCAAGGGCCGGGCCTGCCGTTCACTCGTTGACGCGAGGGCCGCTCCGGCACAACCGGGCGGCCCCCGCGCTCTGAACGTCACACGCTACTGCGTGTAGTTCTCCGAGAACCTGTTCGCCGGATCGTCACAGTGGACGACGTTCGACGGTCGGAAGCCGGGTCCGTCCCCGATGACCGGGACGGGCGGCTCGACGTTCCACGGGTTGCCGCCGTTTCCACGGGTGGCGGCACTGCAGGTGCCGAAGGCGTTGCCGTTGGGAGCCGTCAGCGGGAGGTTGGAGAAGTTCTTCCAGTCTCCCCCGCGGATCCTCGCGTTCGACGGCCGGCCGAGGTTGTCGGTCATCGTGTCGTCGATGTAGAGGTACAGATCGGGCATGTAGCTCTGGAACGCGATGCCGTTGTGCGGCGTGGCGTCCCCGTTCTCCTCCATGTGCGTCGGCTTGACGCTGCCGTCCGCGCAGAACGCGGCGGCGATGTCCTGCCAGATCGGAGGCGCGTTGCCGATCATGCTGCCGAAGACGTTGTTGTCCCCGCTGTTCTTGAAGAACATCGAGTAGATGTCGCCGGCGAAGTTCTTGACAGCGTAGTTGGTCTCCAAGTTGGAGTTGATTTTGTCAACCCAGGCCTTGACGTTGTCGTTGATGTACTTGTGGGCGACCATCGGCCGGTAGCCGTGGACCCCGCCGCCCACAGCGCGGAAGTCCACGCATGTGCGGTCCGAGTTCAGGTGTGCGCCCCGGAAGTGAGGGAAGTACGCCTGCCCGGGGGTGTCGCCGTCGGTGTACGGGTGCGAGGTGAGGACGTTCCCGTACTCAAGGGCATCCTGGGTGGTGTAGTCGATGTTCGGCTTCGGGATGCCGTAGTCGGCTTCGATGGCCTTCATGATGTCGGTCACGAAGTACGGAAGGTGGGCGTTGCCGACACGGACCCGGTAGCTCGCCCCCTCACTGCCGGCGACGATCTTCCCGCTGTCGTCGGAGACGAACGTGACGTCGACTTCGCTCTTGATCTTGTAGCTGTTGTCGCCGTTCAGCGCCACACTCGCGGGCTGCGAGGGATCGGGCCGCTGATTGGACATGCCCATCCAGACAGGGA
The DNA here is from genome assembly GCF_042871785.1 of Streptomyces sp. NPDC005551. Lineage (NCBI taxonomy): Bacteria > Bacillati > Actinomycetota > Actinomycetes > Kitasatosporales > Streptomycetaceae > Streptomyces > Streptomyces sp. NPDC005551. The sequence continues at coordinate 254,285 of NZ_JBIAJE010000005.1, forward strand.
TCGACATGGCAGGCGCTGAGCCGTCCGAGGTCGGCTTCTCCCCGCCGGCCTTGATGTCCGTGTACCACTTGTCGGCCGCGTCCCAGGTCTTCTGGCCGGTGCACTCGCCCACCGCCTTGGCGGTCGGGCAGCGTGCCTCGTAGGAGAGACCGCTCGCGTCCGCCCCAGCATTGTCCCAGCGGGGGCCTTCATACGCGAGCCCCTGACCCCAGTCGTGCAGGGTCTTTGCGTTCCGCAGAGGGGTGTTCAACTCCTCCGGCATGTTGGAGTCGAGGTTCTGGTTCGGGTCGAAGATCGCGGCCGCGGTGAGGGAGCGGTGCACGAACTTGCCCTTGATCGGCTGGAAGGCGACGGCGCCCCAGGCGATGTCATCGTCGGCGGTGCCTCCCACGGGCGTGTAGTTCGACAGGCTCACGCTCGGGGTGGAGGTGAACTTGTAGGCGCCGAGTGACACCCACTTGCTGCTGTTGCCGTCCTGGTTGACGTACCGGTCGTAGGGTCCGCCGACCGCGCCGTTGACGACGTAGTGGGCCCGGTGGGTCTGCGCCCCGGTGTCGGGAACATGCGCGTACACCTGGGCCAGGTCCATGCTCTCACCGAGCGTCCAGGTGCCGTCGATGGTCATGTAGCCGTTGGGACCGCCAAGATGGGACCTGTCGCGGGTGTGGGTGTACCAGAAGTGGCCGCCGTAGCCGCCGCCGACCTGGTGCAGGTCCGCCTTCGCTTCGTAGCGACCCTCTGTGCCGGGGTAGAACCCGAACTGGAAGCTGCCCGAGGAGGTTACCTGCCCGCAGTCGCTCCACGATTCGGTTCCGTTGGGGACGGACGCGACGACATGGGCGCCGGTGGGCACGCCGGAGCATACGGGCGTCCCGTTCTTGAGTCGGTAGCCGCGCCCCGGCTCCGGGATCTCCGTCTGATACTTGATGTTCTCGTGCCCGCAGTCGTTGGCGCAGTTGGTCTTCCACTGCACATTGGGCTTGTTCCACCAGTACTTCGCGTAGCACGCCTCGTTATTGCAGTCCGGCGGCGCGCTCGGGTCACAGTTGTTGTTGCCGTTGCAGAAGGTGCTCAGCGGCGGCGAGACCTGGCTGCGCTGACCGGGGCTGGTCCACCAGGCGGGCTGGAAGCCGGCCGAGGAGAACCCGGACTCACCCTTCCAGTCCTGACGGCCCGAGGTGCCGTAGGAGAAGCCGGCGTCGATGGACCAGGCGGACCAGCCCATCACCTTCTCCTCGTACGGCCAGTCCTGCGGATGCGCCGCATCCTTGTTGGCTTCCGAGCCGTCCACGGAGGTGTCCATGAAGGGGTGGCCCCAGCTCTTCTTGTAGAGCGGGTTGGCCGGGTTGTTGTACCAGCCCAGGCCCCAGTGCCCATCGTGCTTCGACGCCTCCGACGGCGGGTTGAAGCCGAGGTTGTAGTTCCACACGGCGGTGAACCAGTTCTCCACCATGGACGGGTCGTCGTTGTTGACGGTGACCTTCTGCCCGTCCGTGTGGACCTCGTTCCACTTGCTGGCGAGGATCTTCATGGAGGCGGCGATGTTCGTCGCGTAATCGACGGCCACGGCCTTCTGCAGGGCCGGGGAGAGGCTGGTCTCCCCCGGCTTCTCGTGACCCGCCAGGCGCATGCCGTCGGTGACCTGCCCGACGCCGTAACCGCAGTCCGACTTGTCCCAGTTGATCTGCCAGTAGGCGTCCGGGTCACCGTCCACGGCCTTGTGACCGTAGTAGCCGTCCACGGCAGCGAGGGGGCTGCCCATCTGGCCGGGGATCGAACCGCCCTCGGCCTGCCACAGGTTCGACTCCTGGGCCATGATGCCGAGGAGTACGTTGGCAGGGATGCGCCCCTGACCGTCGCCGCCCTTCAACGTCGGCGGGCGAAAGACGCCCTGCGGGTCGATGGAGCTGATGCCGGTCTGGTTGCGGTACCCGCCCTGCCGGATCACCCCGGCGCGCAGCTTGCCGCGGACGGCCATGTCGACGGCCCATTCGACCTGGTTCGGGGTCGGCTGCAGCGCTTGGACTCCGGTGTCGTTGCGGGAGATGGCGCACCAGCGGTCGGTGTCGACCGGAGTGTGTGACACCTCGGCCGCGGTGCGCGCCAACTGCTTCTTCTTGCCCTGCGACCCGCCGGCGGCGAGGGCGGGCGAGAAGGTGTCGTTCCCGGTGGGAGCCGTCGTCTCGGGAACGGACTGGGTGATCTTCTCGCCGGTGGTGGTGGCGGTGGAGGTCACAGTCGTCGGCGCGTCCGACGTCACCGTTGCGGGAGCCTGCGCAGACCGGTCCTGCGGGGAGGGTTCGGTCTTGGTGAAGCCCTTGCCCGCGTTCTTCACCCGTTCCAGGCCGGCACGGACGCCAGGAGTGAGGACCGGGTGGACGGCGAGCCGCCCCAGGGAGGAGACGTCCGTGTTCGAGGGGGCGTTGACACGGGTGACCCCGGTGCCCTTCGTGCGCGGGGTGCCGGTGGGGTGTCCGGTGAGGAACACCCGGCCCGCCGCGCCCTGCATCAGGTCGAGGTCGCCGAGCTTGCCCGAGGCGATGACGGACGGCTTGGCCTGCCCGTTCAGGAGCTTGGCGTGCGCGGTGGTGTCGTCGCTGCGGTCGACGAAGGCGATCTGTCCGTCTGCGGCAGGGCGGATGTCGAACGGGACGCCGTCCGCAGTGGTCAGGTTCTTCACCTTGCCGGACCGGCCGATGTGCACCAGGTGACGGCCGAGTGCGGCCACCGTACCGTCCTTCACCGGAACAGCGCTGGTGACCTCACCACCCGTCACGGTCGTGCCGGTCGTCTTCCCCGCCGTGTTCACGGTCATCACGCGCGTCTTCGTGCGTTCGGGGTCGTTCATGTCCCGGTAGGCGGTGAACGCGACCGTGTGGGTGTCCGGGTTGCAGGTCGGGTCGAAGTAGGCGAGCGAAGCCGTGAACGGCAGCTTGGTGACGTTCCCGCTGTCGAGGTTGACGATGGCGGCGAATGCGCCGCCCTGCATCAGATCCGGCTTGTTCGTGAACGTGCGGGGCGCGTAGACGACGGCAGCGTGCGCGTTGTCGATGACGCACTGGTTGCCGATCCACGAGTCCGCTGGCATGCCGGGCTCGGCAAGGACGGTGGCGGTCTTCCACTCGTACGCCTTCGCGCTGTCGGCCACGAGGACGTGTACGCCGTCGGAGTCGGCGGCAAGGGTGACAGCCCGGTCCTCGGAGGTGTTCCAGCCCTTGCCGAGCTTGCGGCCCGGATGGGCGACCCGGCTGGTGGGCTCCGACGGTGTGGTGTGGCTGCGGTCGGGCTGCGGCTCGGGTGCGGCGGTGGCGGGCGCTGCCTGCAGGAGGCCGCCGGTCAGTGCGGCGCAGGCCAGCACGGTGGCCAGAGGCGCGCGTGTTCGTTTTCTGGGTCTCAAGAGAGTGCTTCCCCGCTTCTCGTTGAGTGGTCTCCCGTGCCTGGTCGGGGCACAGCTAGGCCCGCCTCCGGGCGAGACGGGCCTGAAGGGACGGGCGTGTCCTGGTGGTCAGCCGGTTGCTTCGAGAACCGCGCGGAAGACGGCACCGACGGGCTCCGGACGGTGCGCCTGCTCGGTGGTGGCGGCGATGGCCAGGCCCTCGCGGAACGCGTTGAGGCGACCTTCGTCTCGTCCGATGGCGGCGGTGGCCGCCAGGCTCGCGACAACGACGCGGGCCTGGCGAACGGGTCTGAGTACCTTCAAAGCTTTTACCCTTCGTATGCATGTCTTCGTGCATGACAGGGCGAAGCCGCCGCACCTCGGGGTGTCTTCATGGAAGGACCACGAACTCTGGGATATGACGGCTGACTTGAGAGAACGGCGAAGGCGGCCTACTTCGTGGCGGTTCGTGTGAGACGCAAGGACCCTCCCCCTTGGAAGCTGTGTGTGCTGCCAGGGGAGTGCACATGGCTGGGCACGCTCCCCCGCTTGCCGTTCCCAGCCTGCGTACGGGCGGACTGGTCTGGTCCATTCGCCGCAAGAAGTGCACTGTAGACACACGCACACCACGTGTAGCAAGGGCGCTTCATGTGCATGACGGGAAACTGGCAGGCGTGCGCGGAACCCACTGCCACGCGCTTCCATCTGTGCGTCTTCTTGAATGCGGAACGCGCTGGAACCCTGTGAGCGTTGCGGAGATGGCGGAGACCCGCCTATCACTCACCGGCTCCTGGCCAGTGCATGCTCCACCCTCAACCAGCATCATCCGGACGGGTTGATGAGACTCCTAGCCCATCAGCAGTACCGCCTTAGCCTTCCGGCGTCATGCTCACGCGAACTGCTGCCTGCGTCGCAGCCCTCCTCGCCACCCTCGCCGCGTGCACCAGTCACCCTCCAAGGCGGGCCACACAAAAGACGCGCCGCAGGTCTGAGCCTCTGTCACGTGGTCCCCGGAGTACAGCCGATCCTCGCGATCCGGACCGGCGCCTGCCCCACCTGCCACCGCAACACACCCACCCCGATTCCACCCTGACCAAGCCCTACTGGCTAGGACGCGTCCGGGAAGCCGCCCACCCGGAGAGTGACGTTCAGTCTGCCGGTGAGCCCCAACTCGGGGGGCGCCGTGCCCGCGTGCACCCGCGGGACCCCGTGGTACGCGAGCCGGGAGGCTCCGCCGAAGACGAAGAGGTCCCCGCTGCGCAGCTCGACGTCCGTGTACGGGCGGGTCCGCGCCTCGGTGTTCCCGAACCGGAAGACGCAGGTGTCGCCGAGGCTCAGGGACACCACCGGCGCGTCCGACTCCTCGTCGCTGTCGCGGTGCATGCCCATCCGGGCGTCGGCGTCGTAGAAGTTGATCAGTGCGATGTCGTGGGCGGGGTGATGCGCGGCCGCCCGGCCGAGGGCATCCGTCACCGCGCGGCGGCCGAGGTCCGCCAGCCAGTCCGGGAAGGGCTTCACCGGCGAGCCGTCGCCGTCCACCACGGTGCGCGCGTACCCGTAGGGATACCAGTGCAGGCCGAGGCAGACCTGCCGGGAGGTCATGGTGCCGCCGCCGGGGGTGCGGACCGTGCGCAGCCCCGCGGGCGGTTCGGCCCACGCGCGGCAGGCCGCCAGCAGTTGCCGCTGGCCCACGGGGTCGAGCCAGTCCGGCAGGTGCACCGCGCCCGGCGCGACCTCCGTCCGTCCGCGCGGAAACAGCTCGCTGTCCATGGCTCCATCATGACCCAGGCGCCGACGGGGCCGGTCGGTCGCGTCGGGTCAGGGCCGGGACCGCGCCCCGGCATCGCGCGGCCCGGGGCGCCCGGGTACCCCGGCCGCACCCACCCTGACCGGTGCTGAGCCGCGCCTCGGATAGCCTGGGGCACGATGAACGACCGGATGGCCACACCCTGGGGCGAGTACACGCTGGCCCGCTTCCCCGAGGACCCCCGCGACCGGCTGCGTGCCTGGGACGCGTCCGACGCCTATGTCCTGCGCCACCTCGCGGCGAGCGACACCTCCCTGTCCGGGTCGGTGGTCGTGACCGGCGACCGGTGGGGCGCGCTGACCACGGCGCTGGCGGCGCACCGGCCGGTGCAGATCACCGACTCCCACCTCGCGCGGGAGGCGACCCGGGCGAATCTGCGGCGCAACGGCGTCGACGAGGACTCCGTACGCCTCCTCACCACGCGGGACACCCCGCCCGACCGCGTCGACGTCCTGATCGTGCGTGTCCCCAGGAGCCTCGCGCTGCTGGAGGACCAGCTGCACCGGCTCGCACCCGCCCTGCACGAGGGGACGGTCGTCGTCGGCACCGGCATGGTGAAGGAGATCCACACCTCGACGCTGCGCCTGTTCGAGCGGATCGTCGGCCCGACCCGCACGTCCCTCGCCGAGCAGAAGGCCCGGCTCATCTTCAGCACCCCCGCGCCGGGGCTCGTACGGCCGACGAACCCGTGGCCGTACCGCTACGAACTCCCCGACGGCGTCGGCGTGGTGTCGGGACGGACCGTCACCAATCACGCGGGGGTCTTCTGCGCCGACCGCCTCGACATCGGCACCCGCTTCCTCCTCCAGCACCTGCCGGAGAGCCGGGGCGCCGAGCGCGTCGTGGACCTGGGCTGCGGCAACGGGGTCGTCGGTACGGCGGTCGCGCTGGCCAATCCGCGGGCGAGCGTGCTGTTCGTGGACGAGTCCTACCAGGCGGTGGCCTCCGCCGAGGCGACGTACCGGGCGAACGTGGAACAGCCGGCCTCGGACGGCCCGGCGGACCCGGTGGGCTCGGCGGACCCGGTGGGCTCGGCGGAGTTCCTCGTCGGGGACGGGCTGACCGACGTACCGAGCGCGAGTGTCGACGTCGTGCTGAACAATCCGCCCTTCCACTCCCACCAGGCGACGACCGACGCGACGGCGTGGCGGATGTTCAGCGGAGCACGCCGTGCGCTGCGGCCGGGCGGCGAGCTGTGGGTCATCGGCAACCGGCATCTCGGCTACCACCTCAAGCTGCGCCGCCTGTTCGGCAACAGTGAACTGGTCGCGAGCGACGCGAAGTTCGTGCTCCTCAGGGCGGTCAAGAAGTAGACGCGCCCGGCTGCGGTGCCGGCTCACTGGGCCCGCGCCCGGTGCGCACCGGACCCGTGAGCCGACGCGCACCGGACCCGTGAGCCGATGCGCACCGGACCCGACTCAGGCGCTCACCGGGTGCCTCTCGGACGACCGCCGGTGCGACGCAGGTGCTGACCGGCGTGTCCCAGGCGCTCACCGGGTGCGGCTCAGCCGCGCAGCACCCTGATGAGGCGCGCCACCGTCCGCGCCATGGCCTCCCGCCCCTCGCCGAGGTACGTGCGGGAGTCCGCCGCCTCGGGGTGGGCGGCGAGGAACTCCCGGATGGCACCGGTCATGGCGAGGTTCAGCGCCGTTCCGATGTTGACCTTGGCGATACCGCCCGCGACGGCCGCCGTCAGTTCGTCGTCCGGTACGCCCGAGGAACCGTGCAGGACGAGCGGCACGTCCAGGGCGGCGGCCAGCCGCTTGAGCAGCTCGTGATCGAGGGCGGCGGTGCGGGTGGTCATCGCGTGCGAACTGCCGATCGCGACCGCCAGGGCGTCCACGCCCGAGTCGGCCACGAAGGCGCGGGCCTCGGCGGGGTCGGTGCGGGCACCGGGCGCGTGCGCGTCGAGCGCCGGTTCCCCCTTCTTGCCGCCCACCTTGCCCAACTCGGCCTCGATCCAGAGCCCTTGGGCATGAGCCCAGTCGGTGGCCGCCCGGGTGACGGCGAGATTCTCCTCGTACGGCAGGCGGGCCGCGTCGTACATCACGGAACTGAACCCGGCATCGGCCGCCTGGCGCAGGAGTGCGTCGTTCCGCACGTGGTCGAGGTGGAGCGCGACGGGGACCGCGGCGCGCTCCGCCGCCGCGGCCGCGGCACGGGCCAGCGGGAGCAGGCGTCCGTGCCGGAACCGCACGGCGTTCTCGCTGACCTGGAGGACGACGGGCGCGTTCACGGCCTCCGCACCGGTGACGACCGCCTCGATGTGCTCAAGCGTGATGATGTTGAACGCGGGGACGGCGGTCCGCGTCCCGACGGCGGCGGCGATCAGGTCACCGGTTGCGGCGAGGGGCACAACTCTTCCTTCTGTCCGGGCGGTTGGGCCGGCTCACTGCGCGCTCTGCCGGAGGATGACCGAGCGGGTGAGGTGGCGCGGCCGGTCCGGGTCGAGCCCGCGGGCGGCGGCGACCGCGACCGCGAGCCGCTGGACGCGGACGAGTTCGGCCAGCGGGTCGAGCGCGCCGGCCACCCACAGGGCGCCGGTCGCCCCCACCTGCTCGGCCAGCCCGTCGGGGGCGTCCCCGAGCATCCAGGTGGCCGTGCCGCGGGTGGCGATGCTGATGGGACCATGCCGGTACTCCATCGCCGGGTAGGCCTCGGTCCACGCCAGCGAAGCCTCGCGCATCTTGAGCGCGGCCTCGCAGGCCAGCCCGACGGTCCAGCCACGGCCGAGGAAGGTGAACTGCGTGCCGTCGACAAGCCCTTCGGGCAGCGGAGTCTTCAGTGCGGTGGCCGCGTCGGCCACGACGGCGTCGGAGTGCAGACCGAGGTGGGCGCGCAGCAGGGTGAGGGCGGTGGTCGCGAACCGGGTCTGCACGACGGACCGCTCGTCCGCGAAGTCGAGGACCACGACGTCGTCGGCACAGTCCATGACGGGCGTGCGCGGGTCGGCGGTGACGGCCGTCGTACGCGTACGGCCCCGGAGCCGGCCGAGGAGTTCCAGCACCTCGGTGGTGGTGCCGGAGCGGGTGAGGGCGACCACCCGGTCGTACGTGCGGCCGTGCGGGAACTCGGACGCGGCGAAGGCGTCGGTCTCGCCCTGCCCCGACTGTTCGCGCAGCGCGGCGGCGGCCTGGGCCATGAAGAGCGAGGTGCCGCATCCGACGACGGCGACCCGCTCCCCCGGTGCCGGCAGCGCGGCACCGTGCCCCTCGGCCTGTTCGGCGGCCCGGGCCCAGCACTCGGGCTGAGTCATCAGCTCGTTCTCGACATGGGTCATGCCGTGTTCCTCCTGCGCATGCGCCGATGCTTGTTCATGCAAGATATAGCCGACTTTCGCGCACAATCAAGCATTCGAGCAGGGGAAGGGGTGCGTTAGGGTCGCGGAAGATCGAGGAACGGAGAGTGCGGATGTCGCGCGACGCCCGCTGGAAGACCCTGCTGGAACTGCTCGTGGAGCGGGGCCGGCTGGACGTCGAGCAGGCCGCGGCGGAGCTCGAGGTGTCCGCCGCGACGATCCGGCGCGACCTCGACCAGCTCGCCGAGCAGCAGATGCTGGTCCGCACCCGCGGCGGCGCGGTGGTCCACGGGGTCTCGTACGAACTGCCGCTGCGCTACAAGACCGCCCGCCGGGCCCCGGAGAAGCAACGGATCGCCGAAGCGGTGGCCGATCTCGTCACGCCGGGCGAGGCGGTGGGCCTGACCGGCGGCACGACCACGACGGAGGTGGCCCGCGCCTTGTCCGTACGCCCCGACCTGGCGTCCGGCTCACCCGCGCTGACGGTGGTGACGAACGCGCTCAACATCGCCAACGAGCTGGCCGTGCGGCCCCAGTTCAAGATCGTGGTGACCGGCGGGGTGGCGCGCCCGTCGTCGTACGAGCTCATCGGCCCGCTCGCGGACGGCGTGCTGGGGCAGATCACACTCGACGTGGCCGTGCTCGGCGTGGTCGCCTTCGACGCCGAGCACGGGGCGGCGGCGCACGACGAGGCGGAGGCCGCGATCAACCGCCTGCTGTGCGAGCGCGCCGAGCGGGTGATCGTGGCGGCCGACTCCAGCAAGCTGGGACAGCGCGCGTTCGCCCGGATCTGCGCGGCCGACGCGGTCGACATCCTCGTCACGGACACCGCGGTCGCCGGAGAGACGGTGCGGCGGTTCGAGGAGGCGGGAGTGGAGGTCCTGGCGGTCTGATCGCCCGTCCGAGAACCCCGTCGTTCAGCCGCTCGGCCGCTCAGCCACTCAGCCGCTTCTCCGGCAGCACCCCGTACGCCGGGGCCGTGCCGCGCGCCTCCTGCGTGCCGCCGCCGACGCACGCGAGGGCCTTGCCGTGCCCCATCGCCCCGCCTACCCTGACTTTGTGCCGCTAATAAACAAAAGAGTCCAGCACAGTGTCGTGCCGGGCACCGACCTCACCCGGCTCCGGGCCGCCCTGACCGCCTTTTTCGCACTGGACGGCTTCATCTTCGCCGGCTGGGTGGTCCGGATCCCCGCCATCAAGGAGCAGACCGGCGCTTCCGCCAGCGCCTTGGGGCTCGCGCTCCTCGGAGTCTCCGTCGGCGCCGTGATCACCATGATGCTCACCGGGCGCCTGTGCCGCCGCTTCGGCAACCACCCCGTGACGGTTGTCTGCGGCGTGCTGCTCTCACTCGGCGTCGCCCTGCCGCCGCTCACGCACTCGGCACTGACACTGGGCGCCGTTCTGCTGGTCTTCGGAGCCGCGTACGGCGGGATCAACGTCGCCTTCAACAGCGCGGCCGTCGATCTTGTCGCAGCGTTGCGGCGGCCGGTCATGCCGAGTTTCCACGCCGCCTTCAGCCTGGGAGGCATGATCGGTGCCGGGCTCGGCGGACTTGTCGCGGGCACGCTCTCCCCCGCACACCATCTGCTCGGCCTCACCGTGGTCGGACTGCTGGTGACGGCCGTCGTGGGCCGCATCCTGCTGCGCCTGGAGCCACCGGCGCCCGCGGACCACGCGCAGCCCCGGGAGAAGGACGGCACTCCACGAAGTCGGGACGCGCGGACCCGGGGGCTCGTCGTCGTCCTCGGTCTGATCGCCCTCTGCACCGCTTACGGGGAGGGCGCCCTCGCGGACTGGGGCGCCCTGCACCTGGAACAGGACCTGCACGCCCACCCGGGCGTCGCCGCGGCGGGGTATGCGTGCTTCGCACTCAGCATGACGATCGGCCGGGCCGGCGGCACGACCCTCCTGGAACGGGCCGGGCGGACGCGGACACTGGTGGCGGGCGGCGCTCTGGCATGCGCGGGCATGCTGCTCGGCGCACTGGCACCCTCGGCCTGGGCGGCGCTGCTGGGTTTCGCGGTGACGGGACTCGGCCTCGCCAACATCTTCCCGGTCGCCGTCGAACGTGCGGGCGCGCTCGCCGGGCCGGCCGGCGTCGCGACCGCGTCCACCCTCGGCTACGGCGGCATGCTCCTCGGACCGCCGGCGATCGGGTTCATGGCGGACTGGTTCTCCCTGCCGGCGGCCCTCACCAGCGTGGCGGCGCTGTCGGCGGTGGCGGCCGTCATCGGCTTCGCGACCCGCCGCTCGGCGGTGGGCTGACGGCCCCGCCCCGGGGAGCGGGTCGGCCCGTGGCAGGCCTGCTCGGCCGAAACCCGCGCGGGGAGAGGCAGTTCTCGCCGCCGCAGCGCGATCCGGTTCACGCGAAGGGGCGTGCGGGGTTGGCTCCCGGCGGTCGAGCCGCACTCCCCCGGCCTCGGCCCATCGGTCACACTTGCGCCATGAAGATCACTGAGTTCCTTGAAACCCTCGACCACGAAGGCCGGTTGCTCGCCTCGGCCGCCGCTGAGGCCGGGGTCGAGGCCGCAGTGCCGACCTGCCCGGGGTGGCAGGTGCGCGACCTGCTGCGGCACACGGGCATGGTGCACCGCTGGGCAGCGGCGTTCGTCGCCGACGGGCACACCTCGTACCAGCGCGACGGCGGCCTGCCGGACCTGGACGGCGGAGAACTCCTGGCCTGGTTCCGAGAGGGCCACCGCCGGCTCGTCGACACGCTGGCCGCGGCACCGTCCGACATACAGTGCTGGAGTTTCCTGCCCGCGCCCTCCCCGCTGGCCTTCTGGGCGCGGCGGCAGGCCCACGAGACGACCGTGCACCGGGTCGACGCCGAGTCGGCACTCGGAGGTGAGCCGACCGCGATCGCCACGGCCTTCGCGGTGGACGGCATCGACGAGCTGCTGCGCGGATTCCACGCCCGCCCGAAGAGCGGGGTGCGTTCGGAGGCGCCCCGTGTGCTGCGCGTACGAGCCATCGGCACCGCGGACCTCGCGGAAGCCACGGGAGGCGCGGACGCCGTGGAGGCCGTGTGGACCGTACGGCTGTCGGCTGAGCCGCCCGCGGGCGAGCCGGGCGAGGACGGGGACGCCGACTGCGAACTGGCCGGACCGGCGGACCAGTTGTACCTGGCGCTGTGGAACCGCCGGCCCTTCCCGAGCGTGGCGGGCGACGCCGGACTCGCCGACCTGTGGCGGGAGAAGTCGGCCGTCACCTGGAACTGAGAGGACCGAGGAGGCGCACGAGCGAGGCGAGTTGCCCGATCCGAGGGCAGGTGGTCCGCAGCCGGGCGGCCCGACCGGACCGGGGGCCGTTCAGGTCAGCGGCATCCGACCGGGCGGTCCGCCAGCATCCGGTGCAGCACCGCCCGCTGCACCGGCAGCACCTCGCCGTGCAGCTCGCGCCCATTCGGCGTGAGGGCCACCCGGACGCCCCGGCGGTCGGTCGGACACACACAGCGTGTGACGTGCCCGTCCTTCTCCAGGCGGCCGATCAGCCGGGACAGCGCGCTCTGGCTCAGGTGCACCCGCTCGGAGATCTCCTGCACGCGGTACGAGGGGCCGCCGTCCGACGCCGCCCCTTCCGCCAGTACGTCGAGGACCTCGAAGTCGCTCGCGCCCAGGCCGTACGGGTGCAGCGCTCGGTCGAGTTCACAAAGTGTGCGCGCATGCACCGCGAGGATGTCACGCCACTCGTCCACGAGCACCTGCTCGGCCTTCTTCGCCGCCGCCATGGGCGCACCGTAGCAAAGAATCCATTTTGTTGCATCGGAATTAAATGCGCTTGCATTGGATGCGTATGCATGTACTGTCTTCGTCATGACTTCTCCGCTCACCGCCCCCGAGTCCCGGAGCACGTGGACGCCCCGGCTGTGGGGCACCCTGCTGGTGCTCTGCGCCGCGATGTTCCTGGACGCGCTGGACGTGTCGATGGTCGGCGTCGCCCTGCCGTCCATCGGTTCCGAACTCGACCTCTCCACGTCGACGCTCCAATGGATCGTCAGCGGCTACATCCTGGGCTACGGCGGGCTCCTCCTCCTCGGCGGACGCGCCGCCGACCTGCTGGGCCGCCGCGAGGTCTTCCTGGTGGCCCTCGGCGTCTTCGCACTCGCCTCGCTGCTCGGCGGACTCGTCGACTCGGGACCACTGCTGATCGCCAGCCGCTTCATCAAGGGTCTGAGCGCCGCGTTCACCGCGCCCGCCGGCCTGTCCATCATCACCACGACCTTCGCCGAGGGCCCACTGCGCAACCGCGCGCTCTCCATCTACACCACCTGCGCGGCCACCGGCTTCTCCATGGGGCTCGTGCTGTCCGGCCTGCTGACCGAGGCCAGCTGGCGGCTGACCATGCTGCTGCCCGCCCCGATCGCCGTCATCGCACTGATCGTGGGCCTGAAGCTGATCCCGCGCAGTGAGCGCGAGAAGGACCACCGCGGTTACGACATCCCGGGCGCCGTGATCGGCACCGCCTCGATGCTGCTGCTCGTCTTCACCGTCGTCCAGGCGCCCGAGGTGGGCTGGAGCACGGCCCGTACCCTGCTCTCCTTCGCCGCCGTCGCACTTCTGCTCACGGTCTTCGTCGCCGTCGAACGCCGCAGCCCGAGCCCGCTGATCCGGCTCGGGGTACTGCGCTCCGGCAGTCAGGTCCGCGCCCAGCTCGGCGCGATGGCGTTCTTCGGCTCGTACGTCGGCTTCCAGTTCATGGTGACGCTGTACATGCAGTCGCTGCTCGGCTGGTCGGCGCTGCACACCGCCCTCGCCTTCCTGCCCGCCGGCGCGCTGGTCGCGCTGTCCTCCACGAAGGTGGGCTCGGTCGTCGACCGGTTCGGCACCCCGCGTCTCATCGCCGTGGGCTTCGCCCTGATGGTCCTCGGCTACGCCCTGTTCCTCCGTGTCGACCTCGACCCGGTCTACGCGGCCGTCATCCTGCCAACGATGCTGCTGATCGGCGCGGCCTGCGCCCTGGTCTTCCCGTCCCTCAACATCCAGGCGACGAACGGCGTGGCGGACCACGAGCAGGGCATGGTCTCCGGCCTGCTGAACACCTCGGTCCAGGTGGGCGGCGCGATCTTCCTCGCCGTCGTGACGGCGGTCGTGACCGCGAACTCCTCCGGGAGTTCCTCCCCGCAGGCCGTCCTCGACAGCTACCGGTCGGGCCTGGTCGTCGTGACCGGCATCGCCCTCGCGGGACTGCTCGTCACCCTCACCGGCCTGCGTACTCCGCGGACGCGGGAGACGATCGTGGTCGCCCGCTCGCCGCAGGAGCCGGGTACGGCGCACAAGGAGTCGGAGGAGGCGCGGGTGGCGGTCGTCGACTGAGCGGCCCGCCTCGCACGCGCATCGACCGGCCCGGCGCCCGGCTCTCGCGACCGGGCCGGTCCTGCGTCCCCGATCGGGCCCGCCCGGCGGCCACTTGCTTGCCCGCCGGGCGTTCCCCTGTTTGACTCGGTGCATGGGGAGACGTACACAGGCGGAGCGGGACGCGATGACGGTCGAGATCGGCTACGCGCTGTTCGCGGGCGCGGTGCTGGCCGGAGCGGTCTGCCTGGGCGTGCTCCATGCCGTCCCCGCCCTCTTCGGGACTCCGGGCGGGACGAGCCACACACTGAAGCAGGCCGCGGCCGGTCTCACGGCCGTCACCTTCTTCGCGACCGTGGCGACGGTGCTGATCCGCTTCCAGCACCTCCGTCAGCCCAGCCAGCCCGGCCGCACCAGTCCCGACTCGTAGGCCAGCACGACGAGTTGGGCCCGGTCACGCGCTCCGAGCTTCACCATGGTCCGGCTGACATGGGTCTTCGCGGTCAGCGGGCTGACGAACAGGCGGCGGGCGATCTCGTCGTTCGACAGACCGATGCCGACCAGGGCCATCACCTCCCGCTCCCGCTCGGTGAGTGCGGACAGCGACCGGACGGCCGCCGGCTCCTTGGAGCGGGCCGCGAACTCGGCGATCAGCCGCCGGGTCACCCCCGGCGACAACAGCGCGTCACCCTCCACCACCGCCCGCACCGCGCGCACCAGTTCCTCCGGTTCGGTGTCCTTCACGAGGAAGCCCGACGCTCCGCAGCGGATCGCCTCGAAGACGTACTCGTCCAGCTCGAACGTGGTGAGCATGACCACCTTGACGCCCTCCAGGTCCGATTCGCCGGTGATGCGGCGGGTGGCGGCGAGACCGTCGAGGCGGGGCATGCGGATGTCCATCAGGACGACGTCCGGGCGCAGTTCGCGAACCCTGCCCAGCGCCTCCTCGCCGTCGGCGGCCTCCCCGGCCACCTCGATGTCCGGCTGCGCGTCGAGCAACGCCCTGAAGCCCGCTCTCACCAGCGACTGGTCGTCGGCGAGCAGTACGCGGATCATCGGTCCTCCCCGAGTCCGAGTGGCAGCAGCGCCAGCACACGGAAGCCTCCGTCGGCGCGCGGGCCGGCCTCGATCGTGCCACCCAGCGCCGCGGCCCGCTCCCGCATCCCGGCGAGCCCGTTGCCGCTGCCGCCGGCGTCCGCGCCGGTCGCGGGGCCCTCGTCGTCGACCCGCAGCCGCAACGCGCCCTCCGTACGGTCGATCCGCACCCGCGCGTGCCGCGATCCAGAGTGCCGTACGACATTGGTCAGCGCCTCCTGCACGATACGGAACGCGGCGAGGTCGGTGGCGGGCGCGAGCCCCGTGACCTCACCCAGCACCTCGACCGTCAGTCCGGCGCTTGCCGCCTGCTCGACCAGTTCGGGGAGCCGGCCGAGGCCCGGCGCCGGGGCCCGCGGCGCCTGGCCGTCTGCCCGCAGCGTGTCGAGAACCTGCCGGACCTCCCCCAGCGCCTCCTTGCTGGCGGCCTTGATGGTGATGAGTGCCGTACGCGCCTGCTCCGGGTCGGAGTCGAGGAGCGCGAGACCGGCACCCGCCTGGACGTTGATCACGGAGATGCTGTGTGCGAGCACGTCGTGCAGTTCACGGGCGATCCGCAGCCGCTCCTCGTCGGCGCGGCGCGCCGCGGCCAGCGCCCGCTCGGCCCGGTCGCGCGCCCACTGCTCACGCCGTACGCGGACCAGCTCCGACACCGCCACGATCGCCACCACCCAGGCGGCCACCACGATCTCCTGGCCCCAGGCGGCGGCGCCGTCCCCCGTCGGAGGCAGCCGGCGGTAGAGCCAGTGCGCCACCAGCAGATGGCCGGCCCACAGCAGCCCGACCGCCGACCAGGCGGCCCTGCGGTGCCCGGCCACGACAGCGCCGAAGCAGCCGGCCGCCACGGTGAGGAACACCGGGCCGTACGGGTACCCGGCGCCCAGATAGACCATCGCCGCCGCGGCCGTGGCGAAGGCGACGAACACCGGGTACCGCTGCCGCCACAGCAGCACGCCGCATCCCGCGAGGAGCAGCACGCGGGCGAAGCTGTCCGGAGAGGCGCGCACGCCCGCCTGTGCGTGGGCCGCGAACTGCGAACCGGCGAGCACGAGGACGGTGAGCAGGAGGGTGGAACGCCACGGCCGGCCGGCGCCGCGGTCCTCGTCGTCCCGGCGGTCGCGCCCCGGCGGCCCGCACCGCCACCACCGGGACGGCCCGGCCGGGGCCGGGGGCCTGCGGGCGTGCTGCTCTTCCATGACCGTCACGCTAGACGCCGTCCGGTGTTCCCGGCGTCAGCCGGGCGTGGTGACCAGGCGTACTCCCCGCGGAGTACGCGGTGGGCCTGCGCACCTGCCCGGCCGACGGAAGGACGCTCTCACGCACCCGTCACCCGACGGGCGCACACCTCACCACCGGCGACCCGGCGGGCTCACGCCCTCACGCACCCGGCCGCCCGAAAGCCTCATGCTCGTACGCACCCGCCACCCGCGGACCCGCGCCTCCGCGCGTCAGTCGGTCGGCGGAGCGGGCTGCCGGTCGAGGGCGGTCAGGGCCCGCCCGGCCATGGGGTGGCTGCGCACCATCTCGCCGAGCGAGGTCGAGCCACGGGTGATCCCCGTGAACGCCTTCCACGCGGGCCGGAAACCGGTGAGCGCGGCATGGAACAGACCCGGACGGCGCTCGAAGGCCCCGAGCAGACGCTTGCCCACGCTCATCTCCACGCCCAGGCCCGCCTTGATCGCGAAGGCGTAGTTCAGGGCCTGGCGCCGGGTGTCCACGGCGTCGTGCGCCTCGGCGATCCGTACCGCCCACTCGCCCGCCAGCCGTCCCGAGCGCAGCGCGAAGGAGATGCCCTCGCGGGTCCACGGCTCGAGCAGTCCCGCCGCGTCGCCGCACACCAGCACCCGGCCGCGCGACAGCGGTGAGTCGTCGGCGCGGCAGCGCGTCAAGTGCCCGGAGGAGATGCTCGGTTCGAAGCCGGCGAGCCCCAGCCGGGCGACGAAGTCCTCCAAGTACCGCTTGGTGGCGGCGCCTTCACCGCGGGCCGAGATCACGCCGACCGTCAGGGTGTCCCCCTTGGGGAAGACCCAGCCGTAACTGCCGGGCATCGGGCCCCAGTCGATGAGGACACGGCCCTTCCAGTCCTCGGCGACGGTGTCGGGCACCGGGATCTCCACCTCCAGGCCGAGGTCGACCTGGTCGAGTTTCACACCGACGTGTGCTCCTATCCGGCTCGCGCTGCCGTCCGCTCCGACGACGGCCCGCGCGAGCACCGACTCGCCGCCCTGCAGTACGACGGCGACGGTGCGCCGGTCCGGTACCGCCGAACCGTGCTGTTCGACCCGCGAGACGGTCACGCCCGTCCGGAGTTCGGCACCGGCCTTCTCGGCGTGCTCGACCAGCTGCTGGTCGAACTCGGGGCGGTTGATCAGCCCGAACAGCATCTGCCTGGAGCGCCGGGTGCGCGCGAACTTGCCGTCCAGGGAGAACGTGACCGCGTGCACCCGGTCCCGGAACGGCAGCTCGAAGCCGGGCGGCAGTGAGTCACGGGAGGGGCCGATGATGCCGCCCCCGCACGTCTTGTAGCGCGGCAGCTCCGCCTTTTCCAGCAGCAGGACGCTGCGTCCCGCGACCGCCGCCGCATAGGCGGCCGAGGCCCCCGCGGGTCCCGCGCCCACCACGACGACGTCCCATACCCGCTCCGCGTCGTCCGCCGTCGAAGAGTTCTCGCTGCTCACGATGGTCTGTTGCTCCCGATCCAGCCGCCTGCCGCACCTTCCCCCCGCATCCTACGGCGGGCATCGCCGCAGGCCACTGTGGGAGGATCGGCGGCGTATGCGCCCTGCACACCGGTACGCGCGTACGCACCAGGAAAAGATCGTGGAACAACCCCCACGAGGTCCACACCTCGCACACCCCGTGCACCATGCACAGCCCGTACTCGTACACCGAAGTACCACGTCGCACCCACAAGGAGCGTGCCCATGTCGTCGAATCCGGTCGCCGAGATCGTCGCCTCGCTGATGCCCCGGGCGAAGGCGGAGCTCACCGAGCTGGTGGCCTTCAAGTCGGTGGCGGACTTCGGCCAATACCCGCGGAGCGAGAGCGAGGGCGCCGCGGCCTGGGTCGCGGACGCGCTGCGGGCCGAGGGTTTCCAGGACGTGGCACTGCTCGACACCCCGGACGGCACGCAGTCGGTGTACGGCTTCCTGCCGGGGCCCGAGGGCGCGAAGACGGTCCTGCTGTACGCGCACTACGACGTGCAGCCGCCCCTGGACGAGGCGGCCTGGGCGTCTCCGCCGTTCGAGCTGACGGAACGCGACGGCCGTTGGTACGGACGAGGGAGCGCCGACTGCAAGGGCGGCCTGATCATGCACCTCCTCGCCCTGCGCGCGCTGAAGGCGAACGGCGGTGTGCCCGTGCACGTCAAGGTGATCGCGGAGGGGTCCGAGGAGCAGGGCACGGGCGGTCTGGAGCGGTACGCCGAGGCGCACCCGGAGCTGCTGGCCGCCGACACCATCGTCATCGGCGACTCGGGCAACTTCCGGGTGGGCCTGCCGACGGTCACCTCGACGCTCCGGGGCATGACGCTGGTACGCGTACAGGTCGACACGCTCGAAGGGAACCTGCACTCCGGGCAGTTCGGCGGCGCCGCGCCCGACGCGCTCGGCGCGCTGATCCGCGCACTGGACTCGCTGCGCGCCGAGGACGGTTCGACGACCGTCGACGGCCTCACCGGCGACACGCGGTGGGACGGGCTTCAGTACGACGAGGAAAGCTTCCGCAGGGACGCGAAGGTGCTCGACGGCGTACAGCTGATCGGAGCCGGTACGGTCGCCGACCGGATCTGGGCGCGGCCGGCCGTCACCGTGCTCGGCATCGACTGCCCGCCGGTGGTGGGGGCGACGCCGTCCGTGCAGGCCGGGGCCCGTGCCCTGATCAGCCTGCGGGTGCCGCCGGGCACCGACGCGGCCGAGGCGACCAAGCTGCTCCAGGCCCATCTGGAGGCGCACACGCCGTGGGGGGCGCGCGTGCGGACGGAACAGATCGGCCAGGGCCAGGCGTTCCAGGCGGACACCTCCAGCCCGGCGTACGCGGCGATGGCCGAGGCCATGGCGGTCGCCTATCCGGGTGAGGAGATGCAGTACGCCGGCCAGGGCGGCTCCATCCCGCTGTGCAGCACCCTCGCCTCGCTGTACCCGCGGGCGGAGATCCTGCTGATCGGGCTCAGCGAGCCGGAGG
Organism: Streptomyces sp. NPDC005551; assembly: GCF_042871785.1. NCBI lineage: Bacteria > Bacillati > Actinomycetota > Actinomycetes > Kitasatosporales > Streptomycetaceae > Streptomyces > Streptomyces sp. NPDC005551. The sequence continues at coordinate 273,337 of NZ_JBIAJE010000005.1, forward strand.
CCCAGATCCACGCGGTGAACGAGAGCGTGTCCCCCGAGGAGCTGGAGCGCCTGTCCGTTGCGGAGGCGCTCTTCCTGCGGAACTACGCGGCGAGCTGATCCGGCCGGGCCCGACCGGCCCCCGCCGGCCCGGCCCCCTGGGTCCCTCCGCCCTCGGCAGAGGGGCCCAGGGCCTGTCGGAGTCGGCTCCTCGTGCGCCCCGTCGTCCTCAGCCCATCGGGACACCGGCCTCCAGGTAGAGTGCCGCCGCTCGTTCCCGGGCGCGCAGCGCCCAGCGCAGCCGTTCGTAGCGCACCGGCGGCAGCAGTCTGGCCGCCTCCTTCTCGGTGACGAAACGCCATTCGCGCAGTTCGGGGCCCGGAAGCAGCAGGCGTCGGGCCTCGTCGGCGGGCAGGCGCCCGCCGTCGAAGAGGAGGCGCAGGCCCCCGTAGCCCGGCGGTGCGGGCGGCTCCCAGTCGACGACGAGGAGCCGGGGCACCTCGTCGAGGACGATTCCGGTCTCCTCGGCGACCTCGCGCATGCCCGCGCGCGCGGGAGCCTCGCCCGGCTCGACGACACCCCCCGGGAACTCCCAGCCCGGCTTGTAGGTCGGGTCGACGAGCAGCACCCGGTCCTGCTCGTCGAACAGGAGGACGCCGGCCGCCAGGGTCTCGGCGGTCGGCTCGGGCGTCTGCACGATGTCGCTGACGGCCGCGTCCCCGCTGCGCACGGCCTCGGCGATGCGCAGGGCGGCCTCGTGCGGGGTGAGCGTGCCGGTGTCCACGAGGTGCGCATCGGCGGTGAGCCAGGAGGCGAGCGCGGCGCGGTAGGGCTCGATGTGGTCGAAGGACCACCGGCGCACCCGCAGCTCGCCGTCGGGCAGGTCGGCCGGCACCTCACGCCCGGCTATTCGCTCCCGCAGGATCGTTTCCGCCGGGGCGAGGAGCACATGGCGTACGGAGATGCGGCGCGAGGCGAGGCCGCCGAAGATCTCGTCGCGGTACTCCTGGCGCAGCAGGGTCATCGGGACCACGAGGACGCCGCCGAGGTCGGCGAGCATCGCTGCCGCGGTGTCGACCACGAGGCGTCGCCAGATCGGCAGGTCCTGGAAGTCGCCGACCTCGGCGAGGCGCTTGGCCGGCAGCAGGTGTGTGAGTGCTCCGCCCACCACCTCGGGGTCGAAGAGCGTGCTGTTCGGGATCAGGTCGATCAGTTCCCGTGCGGTCGTCGTCTTCCCCGCACCGAACGCACCGTTGATCCAGACGATCACGGTTCCCCCTCTTCTGTTGGCCCCCTGGGGCTTGCCCGCTCCACCCTGCCACGGAAACCGGGCGTTGTTGAGGGAGCCTCCCGAGGGGCGGCACGCGTCGGCGCCGGCACCCCGGCCGACCCCCGGGATGCCGGCGCCGCGAAGCTGCCGGTCAGCCGTCCTGGTCCAGGACGCCTTCCTCCATGTCCAGGCTGTCGCTGCTGACCGTGTGGTCCACGTTGCTGAGGGTGCGCTCGAGATGCAGATCACCCAGCGCGTCCCCTCCGAGGGCGTGGGAGGGAGTGACCGCCGCGACGACGAATCCGGTGGCGAGGGAGGCTACGGCGAGCATGGTTCGCTTCTTCATGCCCGGATCAACTACGGACCCGGGGATGAGTCACGGGTACTCCCCCGCCGGACCCACTGCCCACTGATCCGCTCACACCTCTCGCCATCGGGCTCACGGGCCCCGGGCAGCAGCATGCCCCGCCCTCCCGGTGCTGTCCCTGACGGGGCGGAAGGACGGGGCACAGCAGTAACCCGACTTGTTCGTAGTTACATTGCCGCCAGCGTAGCGACGGGCACTGACACCGCCGTCGGTGCGCGCGTTCCGGTGCGGACCGGGTGGGCCCGCCACCCCGCTCGGAACCGCCGCCGACCGTCCTCGAACCGGGGTCGCCGCTCGCTCCCCGCCCGGCACGCTCACACGCCGGCGGTCGTGCTCGGCCTCCCGCTGAGCGCTGCCGCCGCCGCACCGACCAGACCGGCGTCCGTACCCATCAGCGCGGGCGTCACGGTCAGCCGCTCGACGAACGACAGCGTCGCGTACGTGCTCAGTGCCCTGCGCAGCGGGGTGAAAAGGACGTCCCCCGCCTTGCCCACGCCGCCGCCGATGACGGCGACGTCGATCTCGACGAGGGTCGCGGTCGCCGCGATGCCGGCGGCGAGCGCCTGGGCCGCACGCGCGAAGGACGCGACGGCCACCGGGTCGCCCGCCCGCGCCGCGGCCGCCACCGCGGCCGCCGAGGTGTCACCGTCGGGGCCGGGCCGCCAGCCGCCCTCGAGCGCGCGCCGGGCGATGTTCGGGCCGCTCGCGATGCGCTCGACGCAGCCGCGGGAGCCGCACGGGCACGGGTCACCGTCCAGGTCCACGCTGATGTGTCCGATGTGACCGGCGTTGCCGGTGGGGCCCGGGTGCAACTGCCCGTTCAGCACCAGACCGCCACCGACGCCGGTGGACACGACCATGCACAGGGCGTTGTCGTGACCGCGCGCGGCGCCCTGCCAGTGCTCGGCCGCCGTGATCGCCACGCCGTCACCGATCAGCTCGACCGGCAGCCCCGCCGTGGCCGTACGGACCCGCTCGACCAGCGGGTAGCCGCGCCAGCCCGGCACGTTCACGGGACTCACCGTGCCGGCGGAGGCGTCCACCGGGCCCGCGCTGCCGATGCCGACGGCCCTCACCCCGCCCCACAGCGGGGAGAGCGCCAGCTCGCCGAGGACTCCCTCGACGGCCCGCATGACGGTGTCGCCGTCCTCCCGCGCGGGCGTCGCGCGCTGGGCGCGCAGGAGGATCCGGCCCTGGCCGTCCACCAGCGCTCCGGCGATCTTGGTGCCGCCGATGTCGAGCGCGGCCACGAGGTCGGTGTGCATCAGAGTCAGGTCTCCCGCTGCTGTGTCGTGCCGGTCCCGGCGCGCGGCGACTGCCGCGGCGGGCCCGGATCCCCGGCCGGAACCCGGCAGGACGACGCTCCCCCCTGGTGGGGAGCGGGACCGGAGATTGCGGTGGACAGTGTCTCCCGCATCTGACAACGTTGTCCAGGCTCTATGCTCGACGCCACATCCTCATACAACCCCATGGACCTACGCATCCCCGTGGACGACAGGACAGGACAGCACATCGTGGCCGAGACCGCCCGCCGCTCCGAGACCCGTTACGGCAACCGTCCCACCATGAAGGACGTGGCGGCGCGTGCCGGTGTGGGCCTCAAGACGGTCTCGCGCGTGGTGAACGGCGAGCCGGGGGTCACCCCGGACACCGAGCGCCGCGTCCAGGAGGCGATCGACGCGCTGGGCTTCCGCCGCAACGACAGTGCGCGGGTGCTGCGCAAGGGGCGCACCGCGAGCATCGGTCTCGTCCTGGAGGACCTCGCCGACCCGTTCTACGGCCCTCTCAGCCGCGCGGTCGAGGAGGTCGCCCGCGCCCACGGCGCCCTGCTGATCAACGGGTCCAGTGCGGAGGACCCGGAGCGCGAGCAGGAGCTGGTGCTCGCCCTGTGCGCCCGCCGCGTGGACGGGCTCGTCGTCATCCCGGCCGGTGACGACCACCGGTATCTGGAGCCGGAGATGAAGGCGGGCGTCGCCACGGTCTTCGTCGACCGCCCCGCGGGCAGGGTCGACGCCGACGTCGTGCTGTCGGACAGCTTCGGGGGTGCCCGCGACGGCGTCGCCCACCTCATCGCGCACGGTCACCGGCGGATCGGGTTCATCGGCGACATGCCGCGCATCCACACCGCCGCCGAGCGTCTGCGCGGTTACCGGGCCGCCATGCAGGACGCGGGCATACCGGTGGAGGACGCCTGGATGTCCCTCGGTGTCACGGACCCCGAGCGGGTGCGCCGCGCGGCCGAGGACATGCTGTCCGGCTCCTCCCCCGTCACCGCGGTCTTCGCGGGCAACAACCGCGTGACCGTCACCGTCGTTCGTGTCATCGCCGAGCGCGGCAGGCCCGTCGCCCTGGTCGGCTTCGACGACCTCGAGCTGGCCGACCTCCTGCAGCCCGGCGTGACCGTCGTCGCCCAGGACGCCGCCGCCCTCGGCCGCACCGCCGCCGAGCGTCTCTTCCGCCAGCTGGACGGCAGCCTCGTCACCCCCGAACGCATCGAACTGCCGACCCGCCTGATCACCCGGGGCTCGGGCGAACTGCCCCCGTCGGGCTGACGGCCGGAGCCCGGACCCCGCTGCGCTCGCCCGCACCGGAAGGACCGGGCCACGCTCCCGGTCCCCCGCGTCGCGGTGTCGCGCCTCGTCGCGGCCCCCGGCCTCCTCCCGCGAGCGCGACCTCACCCCGCGAGCCTGCGCGACACCGAAGGCGAAGCCCTCCGGCTCAGCGCGTGCCGGGCAGGCGGCGCAGCTCGGCGACCTTCATCAGCCGGGCGAGCACGAGGTATCCCAGAACGGTCGTGAGTGCGCCCGCGGTCAGCGCGGCGGCGGTCTGCCATGTTCCGCTCCCCAGCGCGGTGCACGTACGCGCCGCGGCCCAGCCCAGCGCCGCCGCCGGGCCCGCGGCGCACAGCAGCTTCACGTAGGTACGGCGCACACCTCCCTCGTCGAGGCGGCCACCGAGTTTCCTGCGGAGCAGATACGCGGTGAGGGTGAGGCCCGCCAGACAGGACAGCGTGTAGGCCCCGGCCATGCCGACCACGGCCCAGCGCGGGGGCAGCAGCAGATGGCAGGCCGTGGCCAGGGCGATGTTGACGCCCGCGGTCCAGGCCGCCATGAAGAAGGGGGTGCGGGTGTCCTCGAACGCGTAGAAACCGCGCAGCAGCAGATACTGGGCGGAGAACGGGATCAGCCCGAGCCCGAACGCCTGGAGCATGTACCCGAGCGGACGGACCGAGGCGGCGTCCGCTGCTCCATGGGCGAACAGGAGCGATGCGATCTGCGGTCCCAGGGCGACGAAGAGGAAGGCGGCGGGCACGATGACCGCCCCGCTGATCCGCAGCCCCCGGGACAGGTCCGCGCGCAGATCCGGGATGCGCCCCTCGGCGACGGCCCGGCTCATGCGGGGCAGCAGCGCCGTCACCAGGGACACCGTCACGATGGACTGGGGCAGCATCCAGATGGTCTGGGCGTAGGTGTAGGCCGAGTAGCCCGCGCCCGCCTCAGGCAGTTCCTGGTCGGCGGCGTTGGCGTAGTTCGTGACCACGGCCAGGGCGACCTGGTTCGCCAGGACGAACAACAGCGTCCACTTCGCCGCGTGGACGCTCCCGCCCAGACCCGTGCCCCGCCAGTCGAACCGCGGCCGGAACCGGAATCCCGCGGCCCGTGCGAACGGGATCAGCGCCAGCGCCTGCACGGCGATGCCCGCGGTCGTCCCGATTCCCAGCAACCGCACCTCGTCGGCGGTGACGTCCGCCACCTGACCGGGAACCGTCATCAGCCCCAGGTACGCGGCGAACATCGCGACGAGTACGACGTTGTTGAGGACGGGGGTCCACATCATCGCGCCGAACTTCTCGCGGGCGTTCAGGACTTGACCGTAGATGCCGAACAGGCCGTAGAAGAAGATCTGCGGCAGCAGGAACCGGGCGAATGTCACCGTCAGCTCGAACGCCTGGTGGCCGTCCGGGGTGTCGCGCATGTACACGCCCACGATCTGCGGCGCCGCCCACACCGCCAGCGCCGTCCCCGCTGCCAGCACGCACACCACGAGCGTGACGAGCCGCTGCTCGTAGGCACGCCCGCCGTCGGGCTGCGTCGCCCTGGCCCGCACCAGCTGCGGGACCAGCACGGCGTTGAGCGCGCCACCGATCAGCAGCGTGTACAGGCTCGTCGGCACCGTGTTCGCCGTGTTGTACGTACTGGCCAGCAGGCCCGTCCCCAACGCCGCGGCCTGCAGCACCTGACGGATCAGCCCGGTCGCCCGTGAGACCACCGTGCCGACGGCCATCAGCAAGGACGAACGAGCCGCCCCGCCCCCGCTCCGGTCCTTGTTCCGCCGGGCGGCGAACCGCCCGCTTGTCCCATCCTCCCGCGGCACGGCCTGCGACACCGCGGAGTTCGCCCCCTGCTCCATGCCGTCAACCTATGCCCACGGGGTCCCGCGGCTGCAACCGCCCTCGATGACCCCGGACTTGACGAACCAGGCCACGTCATGACCCGTGTGCGACGATTCAGCGGCACACGCGCCGCACCCGGCTACTTGGCCGACGCGGTCAGGTCGCCGCGCCGGGGGGACGCGAACGCCTCCAGGTCGGCACGGGTCAGGCCGCTGAGCCGGGCCACCTCGGCGACGTCGAGGGCACCGCAGTCGAGGCCGCGCAGCAGGTAGCCGCTGAGCGCCTTCGCGGTGGCGGGCTCGTCCATGACATCGCCGCCGGCCTGGTTGGCGTAGCGGGCGAGGCGGGCGGCGGCCTGCTCGAAACCCTCGCGGTAGAAGGCGAACACGGCCGCGTACCGGGTGGGAATGTGCCCGGGGTGCATGTCCCAGCCCTGGTAGTAGGCGCGGGCCAGGGCGCGGCGGGTGAGCCCGTAGTGCAGGCGCCAGGCGTCGTGGACCTTGGCGGTCGGGCCGACGGGCAGGACGTTGGTCGAACCGTCCGAGACGCGGACGCCGGTGCCCGCGGCGGCGACCTGCATGACCGCCTTGGCGTGGTCGGCGGCCGGGTGGTCGGACGCCTGGTAGGCGGCGCTCACGCCGAGGCAGGCGCTGTAGTCGAAGGTGCCGTAGTGCAGGCCCGTGGCGCGGCCGTCGGCGGCCTGGATCATGCGGGCGACGGTGGCGGTGCCGTCGGCGGCGAGGATGGACTGGCTGGTCTCGATCTGGATCTCGAAGCCGATCCGGCCGGGCTCGAGGCCGCGCGCCTTCTCGAACTCCTCCAGGAGCCGGACCATCGCGGTGACCTGTTCCGGGTAGGTCACCTTGGGCAGCGTCAGGACGAGTCCCCCGGGCAGGCCGCCGGCCTCCATCAGGCCGGTGAGGAAGATGTCCAGGGTGCGGATGCCGCGGTCGCGGACCGGGGCCTCCATGCACTTCATGCGGATGCCCATGTACGGGGCCGCCGTGCCGTTCGCGTACGCCTCGGCGATCAGTCGCGCCGCGCGCGCCGCGGCCGCGTCCTCCTCGGCGTCGGGGCGCGGGCCGTAGCCGTCCTCGAAGTCGACGCGCAGGTCCTCGACGGGCTCACGCTCCAGTTTGGCCCGCACGCGGTCGTACACGGGTCCCGCGAGGTCGTCGGCGAGGCCGAGGACGGCGGCGAAGGAGGCGGCGTCGGGGGCGTGCTCGTCGAGGGCCGCCAGGGCCCGGTCGCCCCAGGAGCGGATGGTGTCGGCGGCGAAGGCGTCACCGGGGACGTACACCGTGTGGACGGGCTGCCGGGTGCCGGGGTCTCCCGGATAGCGGCGCTCCAGCTCCGCGTCGACCGGGGCGAGGGAGGCGCTGATCTCCTCGCTGACGGCGCCCGCGAGGCTCGTTGCCACCTTCTCCTGCTGACCCTGACCCATTCCACACCCTCCTGTTTTCCGCTGCACGGAATCAACAATCCGTATAGCGAAGTTAATAGGCGGTTGCGATCTGCGTCAATGGTCACCCGGAACGGCTCGGGGCCGCGCGGTGACGAACACCACGCGGCCCCGGCAGGAGCGGCAGACGCGGCCCCGGCGGACCGGCCTCCCGTGGAGGGATCAGCCCTTGCGGGTGTTGATCTCCTCGGTGAGCTGCGGGACGACCTCGAAGAGGTCGCCGACCACGCCGTAGTCGACCAGGTCGAAGATCGGGGCCTCGGCGTCCTTGTTGATGGCCACGATGGTCTTCGAGGTCTGCATACCGGCGCGGTGCTGGATGGCACCGGAGATGCCGGAGGCGATGTACAGCTGCGGCGAGACGGACTTGCCGGTCTGGCCGACCTGGTTGGAGTGCGGGTACCAGCCGGCGTCGACCGCGGCACGCGAGGCACCGACGGCCGCACCGAGGGAGTCGGCGAGGGTCTCGATGATCGAGAAGTTCTCGGCGCCGTTGACGCCACGGCCGCCGGAGACCACGATCGCGGCCTCGGTCAGCTCGGGGCGGCCGGTCGACTCGCGCTCGGTGCGCGAGGTGACCTTGGTGCCGGTGGCCTTCTCGGAGAAGGAGACCGTCAGGGCCTCGACGGTGCCCGCGGCCGGCGCGGCCTCCACGGGAGCCGAGTTCGGCTTGACCGTGATGACCGGAGTGCCCTTGGAGACACGGGACTTGGTGGTGAAGGAGGCGGCGAACGCGGACTGCGTGGCCACCGGGCCCTCGTCGCCGGCCTCGATGTCCACGGCGTCGGTGATGATGCCGGAGCCGATGCGGAGGGCGAGACGGGCCGCGATCTCCTTGGCCTCGGCGGAGGACGGCAGCAGCACGGCGGCCGGGGAGACGGCCTCGTACGCGGCCTGGAGCGCGTCCACCTTCGGCACGACCAGGTAGTCGGCGAACTCGGAGGCGTCGGCGGTGAGGACCTTGACCGCGCCGTGCTCGGCGAGCACGGCCGCGGTGTCGCCGGCACCGGCGCCGAGGGCGACGGCGACGGGCTCGCCGATACGCCGGGCCAGCGTCAGCAGCTCCAGCGTGGGCTTGCGGACGGCGCCGTCCGCGTGGTCGACGTAGACGAGAACTTCAGCCATGGGACTTCTTCTCTCCTGCTTACGAAGTATGAGGGGGCAGTGGGGTCCGACGGTCCGGACCCCGGGCGAATCTGGCGGGCCTAGATGAACTTCTGGCCCGCGAGGAACTCGGCCAGCTGCTTGCCGCCCTCGCCCTCGTCCTTGACGATCGTGCCGGCGGTGCGCGCCGGACGCTCGGCAGCGGAGTCGACCTTGGTCCAGGAACCCCCGAGGCCGACCTCGTCCGCCTCGATCTCCAGGTCCGACAGGTCCCAGGACTCCACCGGCTTCTTCTTGGCGGCCATGATGCCCTTGAAGGACGGGTAACGCGCCTCGCCCGACTGGTCGGTGACCGAGACGACCGCGGGAAGCGAGGCCTCCAGCTGCTCGGAGGCGGCATCGCCGTCACGGCGGCCCTTGACGACGCCGTCCTCGACGGATACCTCGGAGAGCAGGGTCACCTGCGGCACACCCAGACGCTCGGCCAGCAGGGCGGGAACGACACCCATGGTGCCGTCCGTGGAGGCCATGCCGGAGACGACGAGGTCGAAGCCGGCCTTCTCGATCGCCTTCGCCAGCACCAGCGAGGTGCCGATGGCGTCGGTGCCGTGCAGGTCGTCGTCCTCGACGTGGATGGCCTTGTCGGCGCCCATCGACAGCGCCTTGCGCAGCGCGTCCTTGGCGTCCTCGGGGCCGATGGTCAGCACGGTGATCTCGGCGTCGTCGGCGTTCTCGGCGATCTGCAGCGCCTGCTCCACCGCGTACTCGTCGAGCTCCGAGAGCAGACCGTCCACGTCGTCGCGGTCCACCGTCAGGTCATCGGCGAAGTGCCGGTCGCCGGTGGCGTCGGGCACGTACTTCACAGTGACAACGATCCTCAAGCTCACGCCGGCTCTCCTACTGCATCGTCATTTCTGGGCTGCCTTCTTGCAGGCAGCATAGGCGCCTGAAGCGGCCGGTCCCGGTCGGGGCGACCCGCGCTCCGAACGAAATATTACTCGTCAGTACACCTACCGGATGCCCACTAAGCAAGCGCTTTGAACTGTGACCTTGACAACGCTGCGTAATCAACTGCGGGCGCCTGTGGCATCGGCCACACCGGTCCGGGACTCACGTCCACCAGTCGCGCAGTCCGTTGAATCGCCCCTGGTGGTAGAGCAGCGGGCGGCCCGCGCCGGAGGGATCGCCCTGGCAGACCTCGGCCAGGACGATGCGGTGATCCCCGGCCGGCACGCGCGCGACGACCCGGCACACCAGCCAGGCGAGGACGTCGTCGAGCAGGGGGACGCCCTCGGGGCCCTCGCGCCAGCGGGTGGGCGCCCCGAAGCGGTCGGCGCCGCTGCGCGCGAAGGTGGCGGCCAGATCCTGCTGGTGCTCGCCGAGGATGTGCACGCCGACATGGTCCGCCTCGGCCACCGCGGGCCAGCTCGACGCGCCGGTGCCGATGCCGAAGGAGACGAGCGGGGGCTCGGCGGAGACCGAGGTGAGCGAGGTGGCGGTGAAGCCGGCCGGGCCCGCGGCCCCCCGGGCGGTGATCACGGCGACTCCCGCCGCGTGCTGCCGGAAAACGGCGCGCAGGAGGTCGGGAGAGGCGAGCTGCGCGGTGCCGAGGCCGGGCGTGGCCGTCATCTGGTGGTCCTTCTTCGCGAGGCGGCGTGGCGGTCCCCCCGCTCGGCCGAAGCCGCGGTCGGGGGCGGGTCCGTGGGTGCTCAACGGCCCGGACAGCGCGCACTCGCGGTGCGGGCGAGGTCCACATGGACACGCTCGAAGAGAAGGAGTTCGCGGGGCATACGGTCAGGCTGACGACAGGCGTCGGGCACAGTCAAGGGCGTCCCGTGTTCTGCGAGATGCCTCACGAAGATCACCACGGGTCAGACGGCCTCGCCGAGCGCGGCGATCACGTCCGCCTTGCGCGGCTGCCCGGTCGCCCGGCGCACGATCCGGCCGTCCGCGTCGAGGACGAACACCGTGGGCGTCCTGAGGATGCCGAGTTCCCGCACGAGGTCCAGGTGGTCCTCGGCGTCGATCTCGACGTGGGACACGCCGGGGACCAGGCCGGCCACCTCGGCGAGCACGCGGCGGGTGGCCCGGCAGGGGGCGCAGAAGGCGCTGGAGAACTGGACGAGCGTGGCCCGCTCACCGAGGCGCGCCCCCAGCTCGGCCGCGCCGATTCGTCTGCCGTCGTCACGCCCGCGCACTGCGACTCTCCCGCTCCGCCGCCGATGCAGCACTCCGTAGGCGCTCGCGACCACGAGCACCGCCACGCACACCACAAGTCCGGTCATCCCCCGGAGCAGCGTTCACGAGACCGCAAAGATTCCCGGCCCACGGATCCCGCCCCGTACGGAATGCTTGATTCATGGACATCGACGTGAGGGGGCCGCGGTTCGGTGCGGCCGTGACGGCCGTGGTGCTGGCGACCGTGCTGATCACCGGCAGCGCCTGGCTGCTGGCCTGGCAGACCCTGGCCTTCGCCCTGGGCGCGGCGGGCGGCACGGGGCGCTCGCCGTACAGGTGGCTGTTCCGCACGCTGGTACGGCCACGGATCGGGCCGCCGACGGACTTCGAGCCGCCCGAGCCCCCGCGGTTCGCGCAGGCGGTCGGACTGGCGTTCGCCGTCGTGGGCCTGGCGGGTTACGCGGTGGGTCCGCAGTGGCTGGGGACGGCGGCGACCGCGGCGGCGCTCGCCGCGGCGTTCCTCAACGCCGTTTTCGGGTACTGCCTGGGGTGTGAGATGTACCTGGTCGTGCGTCGCCTGTCGGTGCGCGCGGAGTAAAGCCGAGGGAAAACGCCGAGGTCGATCAAGGGTCGACGTGACGAGGATCTCGCCACACTCCGGCACCAGGACTGGCCCCCGGTCCGTTCTTGGGGCACGATCTGCGCAATGCCGTAAACCTACGGCTGCGTAACTTACCGCCGGGAGCCCCTTTCCCAGGCAGAGAGAAGGGTCCACCCCGTCCATGGCAGAGCTTGTCTACCGTCCCGTCGTCGGTCTCGCCCTCACGCTGTTCAAGGCCTGGGACCTCAAAATCGACTGCAAGGGATCGGAGAACATTCCGCGCTCGGGCGGCGCCGTGCTGGTGAGCAATCACATCAGCTATCTCGACTTCATCTTCGACGGGATGGCCGCACTTCCCCAGAAACGTCTGGTCCGCTTCATGGCGAAGGAGTCGGTGTTCCGCCACAAGGTCTCCGGCCCCCTGATGCGCGGCATGAAGCACATCCCGGTGGACCGCAAGCAGGGTGAGCAGGCCTACGCGCACGCGCTGGACTCGCTGCGTTCCGGTGAGATCGTGGGCGTCTTCCCCGAAGCCACCATCTCCCCGTCTTTCACGCTGAAGAGCTTCAAGTCGGGTGCCGCGCGCATGGCCCAGGAGGCCGGGGTCCCGCTGATCCCGATGGCCCTGTGGGGCACCCAGCGCCTGTGGACCAAGGGGCACCCGCGCAACTTCAAGCGGAGCCACATCCCGGTCACGATCCGCGTCGGCGAGCCGGTCGAGGCTCCCCGCGACCAGTACGCGGGCGCGATCACGCGCCGGCTGCGCGACCGGGTCCAGGAACTCCTCGAAGCCGCGCAGCACGCCTATCCCGGACGCCCGCAGGGCCCGGAAGACGCCTGGTGGATGCCCGCGCACCTGGGCGGCACGGCGCCGACCCCCGAAGAGGTGCGTGCCGCCGAGGCGCGCTGACCTGCCGTCAGGCCGGGGCGTGGACGGTGATCCGCGCCCCGGGGCTGAACTTCTCCAGCAGCTCGGCGAGTTCGGCTCCGGCACGTTCCACGTCGGCGACCGGCATCGGGGCGAGGCTCTCCAGCAGGAAGATCGCGGAGGTCGACCTCTCCGTGAGCCGCGTCCGCGGCCCCTGGCGCCAGTTCCACCTCCGGCAGGTCACGCCCGCGTCGTCGCGCCACACCACCTCGCCCGCGTCCGGGTGCTCGACCACCTCTTCGCCGCCCGCGACGGTCACGAAGTCCTCGTCGCCCGTCGCGCGCACGAGCCGCATCCCGCCCTGGACCAGGGCGGCGTCCTCACCGCCGACCGGGATCAGGTGGGCGACGCTGATGGCGTTGTAGACGTCGACGAGCAGGTTGATCCGCGGCAGCCCGGCGTCCGACAGCGCCCTCTTCGCCAGTGCCTCTGCCGAGTTGCGGGTGCGGGCCGGCTTCGAGCCGAACGCCGTGTAGGTCTCGCGCCAGGCCGCCATGTGCGGGTCCTCGTGCGGGGCGCGGCCGTCGAGCCGTACGGCGAGACGGCGGGCCGCGTCGTCGAGCAGCGCGGACGTCCCCTCCGTGCTGGGCCCGTTGACGAGGCCGTCCGCCTCGATCGCCACGTGCGTGAAGCCGGGCGCGAGCGCGCGGACCTCGTCGGACACGGTGAGCGTGAGAGTCATCGTCTGCCTTGCCTCAGAGTGCGGTGGGAAGCGTCTTCCACAGCTGCGGGCGGTCCTGAGCGGCCTTGAGCGCTGCCAGCACCGCCGACTGAGGTTCAGCGTACAGCACCGGATAGTCCACCTCATTGGACTTCGGGTCGGGCACCCAGGCCAGCCGCTCGCCGTCGAGCGAGAACTGCGCGTCGACTCCCGGCTTGTTGCCACGGCAGTCCTGGCGGTGCCACGCCCCGTCGAACCGCACGGCGACCAGGCCGTGCACGGCGTATCCGTCACCGTCGTCGTGCCGCAGTCGCTGGTAGCACAGCGCCGTGGGGATGTCCTCCGCGCGCAGGAGCGCGGCCAGCGCGTGCGCCTTGGCGTGACAGATGCCGGTGCGCTGCTCCAGCACGTCGGAGGCGCGCCAGGTGACGCGGGGGTCCTCCGCGTCCTGCGAGTGCGGGATGGCGTCACGGACGAATTCGTAGGCGGCTCGCGCATAGGCATACGAGTCCGTCGCGTCCCGGGCCAGCGCGGCGGCCGCCTTTCGCACCGCGGGGTGATGGTGATCGATGACGTCGTCGGCAGCCAAGTACGCCGAAAGGTCAGGGGTTTCCTGGATCAGTTCCATGACCGCGGAGCATAGAAACACGGCCGACCGGAAGTCAATGACTTTTCGATCGACCGTATATCTATGCAGAGACTGGTCTTCGGGTTCAGACAGGTCCTAGCGGGCCATCTCCTCCTTGAGTGCCGCTACGAACCCGTCCACGTCCTCTTCCGTCGTGTCGTAGGCGCACATCCAGCGGACGTCGCCCGCGGCCTCGTCCCAGAAGTAGAAGCGGTACCGCTTCTGGAGCCGCTCGCTGACGTCGTGCGGCAGCCGCGCGAAGACCGCGTTCGCCTGCACGGGATGGAGGATCTCCACCCCGTGGACGGCGCGGACACCCTCGGCGAGCCGCTGCGCCATCCCGTTGGCGTGCCGGGCGTTGCGCAGCCACAGGTCCTTGGCGAGCAGGGCCTCCAACTGCACCGAGACGAAGCGCATCTTGGAGGCCAGCTGCATGGACAGCTTGCGCAGGTGCTTCATGCGGCGGACGGCGTCGTGGTTGAGGACGACGACCGCCTCGCCGAACAGCGCGCCGTTCTTCGTCCCGCCCAGCGTGAGGATGTCCACGCCGACCGCGTTGGTGAACGCCCGCATCGGGACGTCCAGGGCGGCGGCCGCGTTGGCTATCCGGGCACCGTCGAGATGGACGCGCATGCCGTGGGCGTGGGCGTGCTCACAGATCGCGCGGATCTCGTCGGGCGTGTACAGGGTGCCGAGTTCGGTGTTCTGGGTGATGGAGACGACCTGCGGCATCGCACGGTGCTCGTCGTCCCAGCCGTACGCCTGCCGGTCGATCAGCTCGGGGGTGAGCTTGCCGTCGGGGGTGGGCACCGTGAGCAGCTTGAGGCCGCCCATGCGCTCGGGGGCACCGCCCTCGTCCACGTTGATGTGCGCGCTCTCCGCACAGATCACCGCACCCCAGCGGTCGGTGACCGCCTGGAGTGCCACGACGTTGGCGCCCGTGCCGTTGAAGACCGGGAAGGCCTCGGCGCCGGCCCCGAAGTGGCTGCGGATGATCCGCTGGAGATTGGCCGTGTAGTCGTCCTCGCCGTACGCGACCTGGTGCCCGCCGTTGGCCAGGGCCAGGGCGGCGAGCACCTCGGGGTGGGCCCCCGCGTAGTTGTCGCTGGCGAAGCCGCGGACATCCGGGTCGTGGTGACGCCGGGCATCGGTCTTCGGAGGGTTCACGGCTTCTCGGTCAGCCACAGACGGTTTCCGTTCACTTCACCGGCGGGCTTGTCCCAGACGCCGGCGATGGCCTCGGCCAGTTCCGTGACGTCCGTGAAGCCCGCGAACTTCGCGTTGGGGCGCTCGGCGCGCATCGCGTCGTGCACCAGTGCCTTCACCACCAGGATCGCAGCCGCGGAACGCGGCCCGTCCTCGCTCCCCGCCTTGCGGAAGGCGTCGGCCATGGCCAGCGTCCACGCCTCGGCGGCGGCCTTGGACGCGGAGTACGCCGCGTTGCCGGCGGTGGGCTGCGAGGCACCGGCGGCACTGATCAGCAGGTACCGGCCGCGGTCGCTGCGCTGGAGCCCGTCGAAGAAGGCGAGCGAGGTGTGCTGGACCGTGCGGATCAGCAGCTTCTCCAGCAGCTCCCAGTCCGCGAGGTCGGTCTGCGCGAAGGAGGCGCTGCCGCGCCAGCCGCCGACCAGGTGGACCAGGCCGTCCACGCGGCCGAAGTCCTTCTCGATGCGGCCGGCCCAGTCACGGGCCGCCTGCGGGTCGAGCAGGTCGACCGTGTCGCCCACGACGGTGGCACCGCCGTGCGCGTAGCGTGCCGCGTCCACGGCCTCGGCGAGCCGCTGGGGGTCGGCGTCCGAGCCGACGACGACCGCGCCCGCCTCGGCGAGCCGCATCAGCGCGGCACGTCCGGCCGGTCCGCCGGCGCCCGCCACCGCGATCACCGCGCCGCCGAGTGCTCCGTTGCCGTTCCCCTGGGCCATCGTCTTCGCCTCCTGGGCGTCTTCGGCGCGGGCGCTCACGCGGCGATCCGCTCGGCGTTCTCCGCGGTGATGCCCTTGGTCGCGGCGATCACGTTCTTCAGCTTCTTCGCGAGCGCCTCGTAGAACATGCTCAGCGGAAACTCGTCGGGAAGCACGTCGTCGACGAGCTTGCGCGGGGGCAGGCTCAGGTCGAGGGCGTCGGGGCCCTTGGCCCAGCGCGAGCCGGGGTGCGGGGCGAGGTACTGGGAGACCAGGTCGTACGCGGCGAACCAGTGCACCAGCTTGGGGCGGTCGATGCCCGCCCGGTAGAGGTCCTCGATCTCGGCGCAGAGCTGGTTGGTGACCTGCGGGGCGCGCTGCCAGTCGATGTGCAGCTTGTTGTCGGTCCAGCGGACGACGTCGTGCTTGTGCAGGTAGGCGAAGAGCAGTTGGCCGCCGAGACCGTCGTAGTTGCGCACGCGCTCACCGGTCACCGGGAAGCGGAACATGCGGTCGAAGAGGACCGCGTACTGCACGTCACGGGCCTGCGGGACGCCGTCGGCCTCCAGCTTCACGGCCTCCTTGAAGGCGGTGAGGTCGCAGCGCAGCTCCTCCAGGCCGTACATCCAGAACGGCTGCCGCTGCTTGATCATGAAGGGGTCGAAGGGCAGGTCGCCGTGGCTGTGGGTGCGGTCGTGGACCATGTCCCACAGGACGAAGGCCTCCTCGCAGCGCCTCTGGTCGTGCACCATGGCGGCGATGTCCTCGGGCAGGTCGAGGCCCAGGATGTCGACCGCGGCGTCGGTGACGGCGCGGAAGCGGGCCGCCTCACGGTCGCAGAAGATGCCGCCCCAGGTGAAGCGCTCGGGGGCCTCGCGCACGGCGATGGTCTCCGGGAAGAGGACCGCGGAGTTCGTGTCGTAGCCCGCGGTGAAGTCCTCGAAGGTGATGCCGCAGAACAACGGGTTGTCGTAGCGGGTGCGCTCCAGCTCGGCCAGCCAGTCCGGCCAGACCATGCGCAGGACGACCGCTTCGAAGTTGCGGTCCGGGTTGCCGTTCTGCGTGTACATGGGGAACAGGACGAGGTGCTGGAGGCCGTCCTCGCGGCGCGCGGCGGGCTGGAAGGCCAGCAGCGAGTCGAGGAAGTCGGGCACCTTGAAGCCGTCGTCGGCCCAGCGCCGCAGGTCCTTGACGAGCGCCTCGTGGTAGGCCGCGTCGTGCGGCACCAGCGGGGCGAGCTGCTCCACGGCGTCGATGACACGGCGTACGGCCAGCTCGACGTCGGAGGCGTCCGGGGCACCCTCGGCCTCGAAGTCGATCGAGCCGTCCTTGGCCTGCCACGGCCGTATCTCCTCCACGGCATCCTTGAGCACGGGCCAAGCCGGGTGCTCCACCACCCTGACCGAGGGAGGAATGAGTTCCTCCGTAGCCGTCTGCACAAGAATCTCCGTCATGACCCATCCTCCACAAAAGAACCTCGCGTATCGACACCGTATGCATTCGAGGTTCCTTCCCACAAGTGGAGGTCCGGCAAATTATCCTGCGCGACCCCCGTCTTCGCCGCGCTTTTTCCTGTCGGACACCGTCGATGCGACGACTTGCACCATCCGTTGCCGGGATCGGGGGTGAGAGCGGCGACGGCGGTCAACCGGCGGGGGACTCGCCCACCCCGGGGTGACGCGCCCGCCGTGCCACGGTACGGGTCGGCCCTGCGGAGCGCCCCCATTGCCCGGCGCAGGAGCGGGTACACCGCACAGCGGGGCCGTTAGGCTGCGGCCTTGCCGCGTGGACGCCCCGTCGGACCCCACGCCGGAGCCGAGCCGCCGTCGACGGAAGCGAGACGAACCGTGAACTTCCTCACCATCGGTCATCGCGGGGTGATGGGTGTCGAACCCGAGAACACCCTGCGCTCCTTCGTCGCCGCCCAGCAAGCGGGCCTCGACCTGATCGAACTCGACCTGCACCTGAGCAAGGACGGCGCCCTGGTCGTCATGCACGACCCGGACGTGGACCGCACGACCGACGGCACGGGCCCGATCGCCGAGAAGACGCTCGCCGAGCTGCGCGTACTGGACGCGGGGCGAGGCGAGCGCGTCCCCGTCTTCGAGGAGGTCCTCGACGCCGTCAGCGCGCCGCTCCAGGCGGAGATCAAGGACGTGGCGGCGGCGCGGGCACTGGCGGAGGTCATGCACCGGCGGGACCTCGTCGCACGCGTCGAGGTCCTCTCCTTCCACGACGAGGCGATCGCCGAGATCGCCCGTCTCGTGCCGGGCGTGCGTACCGCGCTGGTCGCCAGCCGTTACGGCGTCGACGTCGTCGACCGCGCCACCGCCGTCGGCGCGGCCTGTCTGGTCCTGAACATCCGGCGGCTGACCCTGGAGATCGTCGAGCACGCGCGCAAGGCGGACCTGCGGATCATCGGCTGGGTGGTGAACACCCAGGACCAGCTGCGGCTGGTACGGGCGCTCGGGCTGGACGGCGCGACGACCGACTACCCGGAGATCAAACGCACCGGCCGCTTCACCGCATGAGCCTCACACCAGCGGCTTGACCAGCAGCTCGAACTGCAGGTCGGCCCGGCGCGGGACGCCGAAGCGCTCGTCGCCGTACGGGAAGGGCGTCATCCTCCCCGTACGGCGGTAGCCGCGCCGCTCGTACCAGGCGATCAGGTCGTCGCGTACCGATATCACGGTCATGTGCATCTCGCCGGCGCCCCAGACGTCACGCGCGTACCGCTCCGCCTCCGTCATGATCACCTTGCCGAGGCCGGCGCCCTGAAGTGCCGGGCTCACCGCGAACATTCCGAAGTAGGCGTGGTCGCCGCGGTGTTCGAGCTGGCAGCAGGCGACGACCGCGCCGTCCCGCTCGACCGTCAGCAGACGGCTGTCGGGCGACTTGACCACCGCCAGCACACCCTCCGGGTCGGTCCGCTGCCCGTCCAGGATGTCCGCCTCGGTGGTCCACCCGGTCCTGCTGCTCTCCCCGCGGTAGGCGGACTCGATCAGCCCGACCAGGGCGTCGACGTCGGCGTCGGTGGCATCGCGGAAGGTCAGTCCGGCGGCAGAGGTGTCCATGGGGCGGCTCTCCGATGTGTGGCGCGGCTCGGGCACCGCCGAGCCTAACCCTCGCCTAGGCTCCGGGTGCATGGTGCATGTACTGAGCAGCCGGACCCTGTTGCGTCCGACCGATCCCGAGCGTTCCCGGCGTTTCTACGGCGAGCAGCTGGGCCTCGCCGTCCACCGCGAGTTCGGCACGGGCCCCGAGCGCGGCACGGTCTACTTCCTCGGCGGCGGCTTCCTGGAGGTCGCGGGCCGCTCCGACACCCCGGCCTCCCCCGCGCTCAAGCTGTGGCTCCAGGTCGCCGACGCGGCGGCGGCGCACGAGGAGCTGACGGCCGCGGGCGTAGGCATCGTGCGTCCGCCGGTCAGGGAACCCTGGGGACTGATCGAGATGTGGATCGCCGACCCCGACGGGACGGAGATCGTGCTCGTCGAGATCCCGGCGGACCATCCCCTGCGGTACCGGCCGGGCATCTGACCTAGGGCGTCAGACGCGCGGCCTGCCGAGGCTTCCCTCCAGCCGACCCAGCAACTCGCCGAGCAGCACGGCGAGTTCGCGCTGCCGGCCGGGGTCGATGCCGGACAGGACGGCCGCCTCGTAGGCGAGCTGGTCGGGCAGGATGCCGTCGACGAGGTCGCGGCCCTCGTCGGTCAGCCGGACGTGCGCGACCCTGCGGTCGCGGGTGTCGCCGCGCCGCTCGACGAGGCCGCGACCGGTGAGCTGCTTGAGCCGCTTGGTGACTGCCGCACCGGACGAGAAGGTCTCGCGGGCGATCTCGCTCGGGGTCAGCTCGTGACCGGTGCGCCGCAGCGTGCCCAGGACGTCGAACTCGGGGCGGGTCAGTCCGGCCCGGCGCAGCGGGGCGTCCTCCGCCTGCTGAAGGAGCGCCGCGCTGCGGTTGATACGGCCGATGATCTCCATGGGACCGGTGTCGATACCGGGGTGCACCGACTGCCACTGCCGTACGACGACACCCATGGTGTCCACGGGTGCCGCCGCTCCCGCCCCGCTCACGGGCTCCGCGGCCCCCGGACCGCTCCGGGGCGTCTCGCCCGGGGTCTCCCCCGCGGGCGCCCGCCGGGCCGTGTCCCGCCCGGCCGCCGCCTTCGCCGCCCGCCCGTGTGCTGCCGTCATGCCTGTGCGTCCTCCAGGGAGTGGGGTCCGTGACCTCGTACCGTCGCCGCGAGCGTACGGTGTGCGGCCTGCTCGGCCCGCATCACCCGCTCCTCGGGCAGGGCGCGCTGCCACCACTCCCCGGCCGCGGCGTCGGATGCCGCGCGCAGATCGACGACGGCCGCGGCGAGGTGGCGGCGAGCGGATTCGAGGGCCCCGGGCGCGGGGTGCGGGCCGGCCAGGACGCGTGCCGCGTGCCCGCGGGCGCGCTCGACGGCGCCGAGTGCCTCCTCGACACGGTCGCCGGCCCGCCGGTTGGTGACCACGACCGCCGCGACGAAGCCGACCAGCGCGCCGACGAGGGTGTCCGCGACCCGGTCGGCCATCAGCTCGCCGGGCTCCTGGCGGCGGGCGAACTCGGTGATGAGCAGCGCCATGGGGGTGACGCAGACGCTGCCGAGCCAGTAGTTGCGGCCGATCAGTGCCTCGGCGCCGAAGTTGAGCAGGAGGCAGCTCAGCACGAGTGCCGGCTGTCCGAGGTGCGCGAGCGGGACGATCGCCGCGAAGACGAGCACGCCGGCCACGTTGCCGACGACGCGCTGGACGCCCCGGCTCCAGGTCAGGGTGACGTTGGCCTGGTA
The DNA here is from genome assembly GCF_042871785.1 of Streptomyces sp. NPDC005551. Lineage (NCBI taxonomy): Bacteria > Bacillati > Actinomycetota > Actinomycetes > Kitasatosporales > Streptomycetaceae > Streptomyces > Streptomyces sp. NPDC005551. The sequence continues at coordinate 293,622 of NZ_JBIAJE010000005.1, forward strand.
GAGGGAGGCCGCGGTGACCAGGGCCCAGTAGGGGCGGCCGATCCCGAGGGCGAGCGAGACGTATCCGGCCAGGGCGCAGCCGAGTGCCGTGCGCAGAGCGATGGGGGCCAGTGGAGCGAGCCTGGCACGCAACGGCCGTGCGGGAGCCTCGAGTTCGGCTTCGACACCGAGCAGCTCGCCGGCCTCCCGGACGTTCGGGCGCGGGACGGGCCCGGTGCCGCGCAGCCGGCGGGCCCACGCGCGCAGCCGCTCGGCCTCGGTGTCGTCGGGAGCGGCGAGGGCGGCCTCCGCTCGGACCACGAGCCCTTCCAGGGCGCGCCGGGACGCGGAACGGGCTCCGGTGGAGAGCAGGCACTGCCAGGCGGCGTGCACGGCGGCCGCCGCGGCGGCCCGGCTCCCGGCGCGGCCGTCGTCGGCGGCGCGCGTCCCGGCGTACGCGGCGGCGGCATGGAGCGCGTGAGCGGTGGCCCGGCGCTCGGGCCCGTGCGGCCGTACGAGAGCGGGCGCCATGCCGACCAGCCAGGCCCAGGCGCCCGCGCAGACGGCGAGCGCCAGGTGTCCGGGGACCTGGCCGAGCGTCTGCGGCGCGAACAGGGAGGCGGAGCTGATGAAGGTGAGGACGACGTGACCGGGCGGGCCGAGGCGGGTGGCGTCGCACAGCACCTTCTGCACGGCGGCCAGCAGCGCGCCGACGGTGACGAGGACGACGGCGTCCGTGGTGAGCGACGCCGTGACCAGGGCGACGGTGAGACCGCCGAGCATGCCGAGCACCACCCCGGCCAGGACGCGGGCCCGGGCGGCGTACGGGCGGTTGTGGGCGTACAGCGCGCACAGGGATCCGGCCATCGTGTAGATCGCCAGGTCGAGGCGGTCGAACGCGAGCAGCGTGAGGTTGGGCGGGGCGACCGCGGCGACGACGCTCAGGGCGGGCTTGAACCAGATGTCGGAGGGTCTGCCCAGCCGCAGCACCCCGGCGAGCGGGAGGCGGCGTACGCGGACGAGGGGTGACAGGGGGGACACACTGCTCATGACTCGAACTTTAACAGGTGTTTTACTCGTAAATTGTCAGCCTGGTTCATCCCCGCGGGCCGGTTCCCGGCAGGCCGCCACCCGCCGCCCGGGTCCATCGTCCGCCGTCCGGGTGCACCGTCCGCCGTCCGCCGTCGAGGTGATGGCCTGCGGTGCACCCCGCACGCTCCCCCGTGTACACCCTTGCGCTCGCTTGCGCACCGGGCGGCACGGGCATGCCCTGACCGACTGTCCGACACCGTCGAAGGGGGAGGTGTGCGGTGCACGGACCGGTTTCGTCCGGCTGGCTGCTCGTCGCGTTGTGCACGGCGACCGGCGTGTACTGCCTGCTCCGGATGCGCAGCCCGGTCGACGAGCAGCGCCGTGCGGCGGGCGGTGAGGCCCTCATGGGTTTCGGCATGGCCGCGATGGCCGTCCCGGCGGCCGTGGCCTCTCCGCCGCGCTGGACCTGGCTGGTGTACGCGGCCGTCTTCGGCACGGCAGCGGTCCGCGCGCTGTGGGCCGCCCGGGAGAGCGCCCACCACCTGCACCACCTGGTGGGCGCCCTGGCGATGGCCTACATGGGCGGGGCGATGGCCGCGTCGCCCTCGGTACAGGAGCACGGCGGACACGGCGGGTCCGGAGCCCCCCTGGTGACCGGTGCGCTCCTGCTGTACTTCACCGGATACGTGCTGTGGTCCGGCACCGGACTGCTGCCGGGCACGGCCGGGGCGCCGCCCGGGGCGAGCGCCGCGTCCCCGGCCCGGCGCGGCACCGCCGGCTGGGGCGACCGGCCCGAGCTGGCGCGGGCGTGCCGGCTGTCGATGGGGATCGCCATGGTGGCCATGCTGCTGACCCTCTGAACCCCACGCCGCCCGCGTGTCGGCGCCGCCGCACCGACGGACATGTGCGGGCCTTGGCATGCGGGCGGACCCGTCCGGCCGGCCGTACTCCCCCGTGGTGTGCGTCACTTGGCGCGGCAGCCCGTATCCTCCGGCGGTTCCCGCTCATAGGCTTCGCCCCATGATGGTCCCCGTGGCACTGCTGCTGCTCGGCGCCCTCGCCGCCGTCGCCGCTCCACGGCTGCTCGCCCGGGCCGACTGGACCGACCGGGAACCGGTGGTCGCCCTGTGGATGTGGCAGTGCGTGGTGGCCGCCGTCCTGCTGTGCTGCGTGCTGTCGATGACCCTGAGCGCCGCCGCCGCCTGGGCAGCCGTGCGGGGCCACGTGTTCGCCCCCGCGCCGCATTCCGTCGTGGACGCCTACTCCCTGGGCACGGGCGGCCCCTGGGCCGCGACGACCGCGCTGGTGCTCGCGGGCGGAGGTGTGTGGACCGCGGCGATGCTGACCCGCGAGATCGCCCGGGCCGCCGCGCACCGCCGGCGCAGCCGCGCCGAACTCCTCGACCGCGCTCCTCTGTTGCCCGGCGAAGAGTCCGGCCGTGAGCGCCTGGTGGTCCTGGAGGGCGAGCGCCCGGACGCCTGGTGGCTGCCCGGCGCGGCGCCCCGACTCGTCATCACGACGGCCGCGTTGCAGCGCCTCCGAGGACCCCGGCTGGACGCCGTACTCGCCCACGAGCAGGGACACGCGCGGGCGCGCCACGACTGGCTGCTGCACTGTTCGGCCGCGCTGGCCAACGGGTTCCCGCAGGTACCGGTCTTCGCCGCGTTCCGCGACGAGATGCACCGTCTGGTCGAACTCGCCGCCGACGACATGGCGTCCCGCCGCTTCGGCCGTCTCAGCATCGCGCTGGCGCTGGTCGAACTCAACGAGGATCGCGGCGTGTTCGGTCCCGGTCCCGCTCCGCACGCCCAGGTCCCGCAGCGCGTGCACCGCCTCCTCACCCCTGCGACCCGGCTCACGGCGGCGCGCCGGCTGCGGCTGACGGCGGCCGGAGCGCTGGTGCCGGTGATCCCCGTACTGATCGCGTTCATACCGGGCCTGCGGGCGCTCGGACACTGAGACCGGGGCCCGGGCACCGCCGATCCGTGGATCCGCCCGACGCCCGCGGGTGCCGCACGCCTGCCGGTCCGCCGGCCCCTGGCCGCGCGCCGAGTCGGTGCGGGCATCGGGACACGAGCGCTGGAGGTGGTGGGCGGGAGCACCAGCGGCGCCCGCCCACCGGAGGTGGTCACTGACTCGCGGGCACCGTGTCTTCGAAGGTCGTGCCTGCCGCCCGGTAGGCGGTGATCTTCGCCGCGACCTGGGCCGGGGTCAGCACCCGGTCCTTGACGTGCAGGACGTAGTCGACCTTCTGGTCGTAGGCGCGTGGGGTGGTGCTGGTCTGGCCCGCAAGGTCGATGAGCCACTGGTTGAAGTTGATGGACATCGGCCGTTCTGGCAGATATCGGGCGTCGTGGCGGCCGAACTCCTGGCCGTCGACGTAGTAGGTGATGTTGCTGTCGTTGACGGTGAAGACGAGGTCGTGCCAACCGGCGAAGCTGGTGCGCGACTCCGAGTGCTGGTTGACGGCTTCCCAGGGGTCGGGCCGGTAGGTCTCCCACGACGTGGTGTAGAGGATGTTACCGGGCTCGCCCCAACCGCCGTTGGGCAGGTACTCGAAGTCGTACTCGGCGTAGTCGTCCGCCATCGGGGCCTTGAGGTCGTTGATGGTGAAGAAGGTCTGTACGACGCGGTCGCCGTCGGGTCCCGACTTCGGCGTGTCGGAGAACCGCACCCGGGCCGCATAGGTCCCGTTCTTGAACTTCGCCGCCCAGGTGAGCACTTCGGCGTGTTCGGTGGACTCGGGCGTGCCGGCCGTCGAGGTTTCCAGGTTCATGATCGAGTTGGTCCCCTCCTTGGCGAACGTGACGTTCTGCGCCGCCCAGGTCGCGCCCGGCACGCCGGGCCCGCCCGCGTTGGACCGCACGCTCCAGCCGTGGGCGCCGATCGCCGGATCGCTGTGCGACGAGTAGTTGAAGTCGTCGAAGAGGGCGGCGCCGGTCGGTGGGTCGGTCGGATCCGGGTCGGGCCCCGGACCGCTGCCCTCCGGCGCCGTCCCCCACACCTGCGTACCCCCGACGCTTGCGGTGACCTTGGACCAGTTGCCGTACACGGTCTGGGCGGGCCCGAAGGAGTAGTCGTCGCTCTGGTTCAGCTGCTGCCAGTCGGAGCGGTGGAAGCGCAGCTGCATGTCGCCGGTGTCCGCGCCGGGCGCGAGAGTGCCGGCGCCGGCGGTGAAGCCGATCTCCAGGTAGCGGTCGGCGGTGGCGGTCGGCTTGGCGAGGGTGCCGAAGGTGCCGGTGATGTACGCGCAGCCCCTGACGGCCCAGGAACAGGCGAAGGTGTACGAGGCACCCGACTCGGACTTGAAGTAGTACCGGATCTTGACCTGGCCGAGGGACACCGGGGCGGTGCCGGTGTTGACGGCCTTGAACCAGGGTTCGGCCTGGTCGCTGCCGGAGGCGCTCTGCCGGTACTGGACGGTCAGTGACTCGCCGGCGGCGGCAACGGGCGTCGCCGACAGGGCGGTGCAGCCGAGTCCGGCCACGAGGGCGGCGGCCAGGGCCGCGCGTATCCGTGGGAGTCGCGCTGTCTTGCTCGTGCTGATGCTTCTCACCTGGTGGTCCTCTCGGGACGAAGGATCGCGGAGGGGCGGCTCGGCACTCCAAGGGCGTCGAGCCGGGTTCGGTGGTGGTGCAGCCGTGCTTGGAATCCCGGCCAGTCGTGGCCGCCGGACCAGGACGTGTCGGCCAGCGCGCACAGCCGGGGAAAGGCGAGGTACTCGGCGTGCGCCGCCGTGGCGACGTACTCCGTCCACAGCTGCGCCTGGGTGCCGAGCACCCGTGCGGCGACCGCTGCCTCCCAGTGGGCGGGGGCGGGTTCGGTGGCGTACACGGCCTGCAGGTCGACCGCGTCGCCCGGCTGGCCCGGCGGTTCGTCCGGGTGGGGGGACTGGGGATAGTCGAGGTACGTGGAGCGGTGCGGGGCCATGATCACGGGCTGGCCGCGGCAGGCCGCCGTCAGCCCGTGATCCGCGTCGCGCCAGGCGAGGGCGGCGAAGCAGTCGGGCAGGTCACGACCGGTCTCGGTCCACCCCAGCGGCCGCCTCCCGCGCCCGGTCAGGAAGCTCCCGATCTGTTCCATGAACCATCCGTGCAGCGCGTCGGGGCCGTCCAGCCCTTCTTCGGCGACGCGCCGCAGGGCGGCGGGGGAACGGTGCCATTCGGCGGTCGGGCACTCGTCGCCGCCGACGTGGACGTGGAGCGAGGGGAAGACGTCCATGACCTCGTCCAGGACGGCGCGGCAGAAGTCGAGGACCTCGTCGGTGACGCCGAGGACGGTGTCGCACACTCCCCAGCCCTGCCACACCTTCAGGGGCCGCCCGGGGAAGTTGCCGAGGTGCGGGTAGGCGGCCAGGGCGGCACGCGCGTGGCCCGGCATCTCGATCTCGGGCACGACGGTGACACCCCGGTCGGCGGCGTACGCCACCAGATCGCGCAGCTCCGCACGGCTGTACGCGCCGCCGTACGGTATCCCCGCGACCTCGGTGAGCCGGGGGTACGCCGTGATGGGCATCCGCCAGCCCTGGTCGTCGGTCAGGTGCAGGTGCAGCACGTTGAGTTTGTGCAGTGCGAGCAGGTCGGTGAAGCGGCGCAGGAAGGAGACGGGCTGGAAATGGCGGGCCACGTCGAGCATCGCGCCGCGCCAGGCGTATCGGGGTACGTCCGTGATCTCGATGCCGGGGATGGACCACCGCACTCCGCGTACCGGTTCTGTCCCGAGTACGGCGACGGGCAGGAGCTGCCGGAGGGTCTGGACACCGTGCCGGAGCCCGGCGACGCCCGCGGCACGGAGCAATACCGTTTCGCCGCTGACAGTCAGGCCGTAACCTTCCGCGCCGAGGCCGGTGAGGCCGGGTTCGAGGACGAGGACGATCCGGCCGTCCGGGGCGAGGGGCAGGGGCAGGCCGGTCGCGGGGGCCAGCAGCGTGCGCAGCAGTGCGGCGGCGGGCCCGGCGCCGGGGGTGGCGCGGATCGCCGTCCTCTCGTCGAGGGTGAAGGTCCCGGAGGACCGGCTGAGTCTCAAGGGGGCCGGGACGAGTCCGGGGCATGTGGATGGTCGTAACACGGTGTCTCCCAGGGCCTGTCGTTGGGATCGGGCCGGCTGTGACCGACGGTTCGTCCTGACCGACCCGAGTGCCGGCCCCGCGGACACGGCCTAGCCCTTGACCGCGCCGCCGGCGAGGCCGGTGGCGACCCGGCGCTGGAGCACCAGGAAGAGGATGAGGACGGGCAGCGCGAAGAGCGTGGAGGCGGCCATGGTGGCGCCCCAGTCGGTGCCGAAGACGTTCGAGAACGACGAGAGCCAGACCGGGAGGGTGCGGTCGTCCTGGTTCTTGATGATCAGCATGTTGGCGAAGGCGAATTCGTTCCAGGCGGTGATGAAACCGAAGAGCGAGGTGGCGAGCAGGCCGGGTGCGAGCAGCGGGAGGGTGACCCTGCGGAACGCGGCCGTGCGGGTGCAGCCGTCGAGCTGGGCGGCTTCCTCCAGTTCCTCGGGTATTCCGGCGAGGAAGCTCCGCAGGGTGACGATGGTGAAGGGCAGTGTGATCATGAAGTAGACGAGGGTGAGGGTGGCGAGCCGGTCGAGCATGTCGGTGTCGCGTGCGATGACGTACATCGGGATGAGGAGGGCCTCCCAGGGCGCGACCTGCGCGATGAAGACCATCAGGACGAAGCCGCGGCGGCCCTTCCAGTGCAGCCGCGCCACCGCGAAGGCCGAGCCGAGGGCGACTGCGAGGGCCAGCAGCACGCTTCCGGCCGTGACGAGGAGACTGTTGCGCCAGAACGACCAGAATCCGTCGGCGTTCACTGCTGCGGAGAAGTGCTCCAGCGTCAGCGAGGTGGGCAGGAAGAGGGGTGACTCGGCCTGGATGTCGGGTGTGGGCCTGAAGGCCGTGAGGACCATCCAGTACACGGGAAAGGCGCAGACCACGAAGGTGAGCAGCGCACCCGCGTGCAGGGGCACCCGCCGCAGCATGCGGGAGGTGGCGGCGGGGACGCGGCTCACAGCTCGGCCTCCTGCCGGTACATCTGACGGAAGTAGAGGATCAGTGCGGCGATCAGGATGAGGACGGTGAGGGTTGCCGCGGCGGCTCCGAGGTCGTAGCGGTGCAGTGACTGGGCCACCTGGTAGGCGTAGACCGGCAGGGTGGTGGTCGCTCCGCCGGGACCGCCCCGGGTGACGGCCCAGATCTGGGCGAAGCACCGGAAGACCCAGATGACTTCGAGACTCAGGACGAGTCCGAAGATCGGCCGGAGCAGGGGAAGGGTGATCGAGCGGAAGGTGCGCCAGCCGCCGGCGCCGTCGAGCCGGGCCGATTCGAAGAGTTCGGTGGGAACGGTGGTCAGCGCGGAGTGCAGGGTGATGGCGACGAACGGCACGGACTGCCAGACGACGAGCAGCACCAGGACGGTGAAGGCCGCCGGTCCGTGCGCCAGCCAGGAGTAGTCCTGGAAGGAGTCGAACCCCAGCCGCACCAGCAGCCAGTTGACCACTCCGAGGCGGGAGGAGAAGAGCCACTGGAAGACGGTGGTCGTGGCGATGACGGGGCTGGCCCACGCGAGTACGAGTCCGCTCAGGACCAGAGTGCGCATCCGTCTGCCGAGCCGCTGGAGCATCAACGCGACGGCTGTGCCGATCACCATGATGAGTACGACGTTGGTCGCGGTCCACCACAGGGTACGCCGGGTGACCTGCCAGAATTCGGCGTCGCTGAGGATCTGCCGGTAGTTCTCCAGACCGGCGAAGTCCGCGCCACCCCCAATCAGTTCGGCCATTCCGTAGTGCTGGAGGGAGATCAGCAGGTTGCGGGCGAGGGGATAGGCGAGCAGGAAGACGATGCCGAGGGCCGTGGGTGCGATGAGCAGGTAGGACCACAGGGCATCGGGAACGGCTCGTCGGCGTATGGCCGGCGCGGGGGCCGGTGTCGGCGCGGACGCGGAGGCTGCCGCAGTGGTGACCGGTCGAGCTGCCGGACCGGGACGGGTGTCGGGGCGCGTCATGCTCTCTTCCCCGGCCGGGTCCCGCTCATGAGTTCAGCGTCTTGCTGATGGCGTCGGAGGCGTCCTCAGCGGCCTTCCGCCGGTCGCTTCCGGTCAGCACCGCGGTCATGTATTCCTTGATCGGGTTCGTGGCCTCCACGGCGGCCCACTGCGGGGAGTTGGGTGTGGCGCGCCCTCGTGCGGCCGCCGCGGCCATGGCGGCGGTGCCCTCGTCGTCCTGCAGGGCATCGGCGAGCGACGTCCGGTTGGGTACGTAGCTCATGGTCCTGGCCAGGTCCCGCTGCCACTTCTCCCCCGCGAGCGACTTGACCACTTGGTAGGCCGCGTCGGGGTGGGCGGACGCGGCCGGAATGATCAGATCCGAACCGCCGGTGAAGGTCGCTCCCGGCGTGCCCGCCGTACGGCCGGGGATCGGGAAGAAGCCGAGCTTGCCCGCGAGGGCCGGGTTGGCCTGTTCCACGATCTTGGCTCCGCCGGGAACGGCGATGATCTGGGCGACGTCGCTCTTGGCGAACACGTCCGCCTGCGGCGGCTTGGCCTCGTCGGAATCCTTGGGGCCCTTGCCCAGCCCTTGGAGCCGCCGGTAGAAGTCCATGCCCCGGGAGGCCTCCGGGCTGTCGAGTGAACCCTGCCACCGGTCGCCGCTCTTCTCCGCGAGTTCTCCTCCCTCCTCCCAGATGAAGCCGGCGAGGGTGTACCAGTTCTGGCCGGGCAGGTAGATGCCCTGCGTCTTGCCCCGGTTCAGCTTCTCGGTGATCCGCAGCCACTCGTCGCGGGTTCTGGGCGGGGAGGTGATCCCGGCCTTGGCGAAGAGGTCCTTGCGGTAGATCACGACGCGGTTGGCCGCGTACCAGGGGACGCCGTACTGCTTGCCGCCGACCCTCCCCGGCTCGGCGAGGCCGGGGAGCCAGTCGGAGCCCCGCAGTTCCCCGACCTTGTCGCTCAGATCGAGGACACCGCCGCTCTGCGCGTACTGCGCGACCTGGGTGTTGCCCACCTCGATCACGTCGGGGGCGTCCTTGCTCGCGAGGGCGGCGGTGATCTTCTCACCGATTCCGTCCCACTCCTGTATCTGGATGTCCAGGACGGTGTCCTCGTGCTGCCGCTCGAAGTCCTTCTCGAACCGATGGAGATACGCGTCGGAAACGCTGTCCTTCATGATCCATACGGTCAGCGCGCCGGAGCCGCCCGCCTGGTCGGAGCCGGACGAGGCGCCGCTGCAGGCGGTGAGCACACAGGCGGCCGCAAGTGCCGCAACAGCGGGGATGAAGCGGATCTTCACTGGATTCACCTCGCGGGAGAGTTGACCAGTTGACCAACTGGTCAATGATGTGGTTCGAAGGTGGCATAGACCAATAGAGGCGTCAACCCCCTTGGTAATCAAGGCCTCTTCGCTGATTTGGCGGACGGTGGTCGCCTGAACTACCGTTTACCACCAGACCAGTTGTGGGTAGCGAGGCAGAGAGGTCGCAGACATGGAGAGCAGCTCCTCAGGTGCCGTACTCAAGCGGGAGCGGGTCCGGGAGTTCCTCCTCGGTCTGATCGAGGTACGCAGCCCCGGCGACGCCATCCCCTCCGAACGCACACTCAGCACCGAACTGGGCGTCTCCCGCCCGACCCTGCGCGCCGCGGTCGACGAACTCGTCGCCACCGGGCAGCTCGTACGCGAACACGGCCGTGGCATGTTCGTCGCCCCCGCCAAGATCACCCAGGAACTCGTCTCCGGCGACGCCACCTTCTCCGTGCCCCGGGCCGGCGGCACCTGGTCCAGCAGGCTGCTGCGGCTGGACACCATCCGTGCGGGCGCCCGCATCGGCCGCAAGCTGCGCGTCTCACCGGCCGCGGGGGTCATCTACATCGCCCGGCTGCGGCTGGTCGACGGAACGCCGATCGCCATAGAGCACCTGCACATCCCCGCCGACCTGGTGCCCTCCCTCAATCCGCAGGAACTGGAGGCAGGAGACCTCTACGACCACCTGCGCGAACACCATCAAATCCATGTCGACCAGGCGGTGCAGTCCATCGAGCCGACGGTCGTCAACGAGGCCGAAGCCGGCGTGCTCGACGTTCCGGTCCTCTCGCCCGCCCTGCTCATCGAACGCCTCACCACCGACACCGCCGGCCACCCGGTCGAGTATGTCCACTCGGTCTACCGGGGCGACCGCTACCGGATCGTCTCCCGGCTGGCCCTGGGCGCCACTGCCCCGCACTCACGTCCCGAGAGCCATCACCCGGGCATCCCCCCGGGCGACTTCGCGCACGGGGACATCATCACCTCGTCGACGACGGGAGACGCCCGTTGACCGGACCGACCCACCGGCAGCGACCACCGCGGGCTGCCGGCCGGCGGACCACCCCCGGGCCGCGCCCCCCGCAACGGCAGAACCGGTCGCGCCGGCCCTTTGACCTGCCGCCCGGAGTTGGCCGAGGCTCCCCCGACCGCGTCGCGGCGGGTGGGTACGGGATCACATGCCGGACATCGGCGAGGATCGGCGTATGCACAACCCGTCCGCCGGCTCCCCCGCCCGCACGCCGGCCCCGCGGGCCGCGGTCCTGGCCGCGGTCCCGCTCGCCGTCGCCTCCCTGGTGCTCCTGCTGCTGGTCGCGGCCTCCTGGCAGCCGCTGCTCGACCTCGACGGCGACATCTCACGCACCGCACACCGCCGGGCGGTCGAGGACGCGGGCACCACTCGGGCCTTCCGGGTGCTGACCGACTGGGTGTGGGATCCGACGACGATGCGCATCCTGTGCGTGGCCGTGATCCTGTGGCTGGTACTGAGGCACTCCGCCTGGCGCACGGCCCTGTGGCTGGCGGCCACCTGCGCGGCGGGCACCCTGCTGCAACAGAGCGTCAAGACGGCCGTGGACCGCCGCCGGCCGGTGTGGCCCGACCCCGTGGACTCCGCCCACTACTCCGCCTTCCCCTCCGGCCACGCCCTCACGGCCACCTTGGTGTGCGGGCTGCTGCTGTGGCTGCTGCACCGGTACGGAGCCGGGCGCGCCCTGTGGTGGGCCGGGTTCGTCCTCGCTGTGATCTCCGTCGCAGGCGTCGGGCTCACGCGCGTCTGGCTGGGCGTCCACTGGCCCTCGGACGTCCTGGCCGGCTGGCTCCTCGGGGGGCTCCTGGTCGCGCTCGGGGTACTCGCGCATCACCGCTGGGTGGAGCCGGCCGGGCCCGAACCCCTAGGGCCGCCCCCGGGCCCAACGGCCGGGCGGCCCTGACCCCTTCGGAGGGCCGGGCGGTCTTGACCCCCGCGACACGGACCCGAAAGATCGACTCCCATGGCGATCAAAGGTGCGCTCTTCGACTTCTCCGGAACCCTCTTCCGTATCGAATCCACCGAGTCCTGGCTGCGGGCGGTGCTGGCGGACGCGGAGATCTCCCTGCCCGACGCCGAGGTGGCCGCAACGGCGCGGGAGCTCGACTCGGTGGGCGCGCTGCCGGGCGGGGGCTCCGCGATACGGCCGGTCCCGGACGACCTCGCCGAGGTGTGGGCGGACCGGGACCGCAGCGCCGAACTGCACCGGGCCGCGTACACCGGCGTCTGCCGTCAGGTTCCGCTGCCCGATCCCCGGTTGTACGACGCCCTGTACGACCGGCACCGCACGCCGGCGGCCTGGACGGCCTACCCCGACGCCCGTGAGGTGCTGGCGGGGCTGCGTGAGCGGGGCGTCGCCGTGGGCGTGGTCAGCAACATCGGCTGGGACCTGCGGCCGGTCTTCCGCGAGCACGGCCTGGACGCGTACGTCGACGCGTACGCGCTGTCGTACGAGCACGGCATCCAGAAGCCGGACGCGCGGCTGTTCGCGACGGCGTGCGGTGTGCTCGGGATCGCCCCGCAGGACACGGTGATGGTCGGGGACGACCGACGGGCCGACGGCGGCGCCGCGGCGCTGGGCTGCCGGGTGCACTTCGTGGACCACCTGCCGGTGGCCCACCGCCCGGCCGGACTGCGTCCGGTGCTCGACCTGCTCGACTGACCGGCGGCGCGGGCGGCCCGGCCGGCTGACCGGCGCCCGGACGGCTCAGTTCTGATAGCCCTCGACCTGCGAGGAAGGTCGCGCCTGCGCGTCGTCCGGGTTCTCTCCGAACTCGGTCTTCGCGCGGCGCTGGCGCAGCAGGTCCCAGCAGCGGTCGAGCTCGCGTTCCAGCTCTTCCAGCCGCTGGTTCTCCGTGGCGCTGTCTATCTGTCCGGAGGCGAGGGCGTCACGCAGGCGCCGCTCGTCGTCCACCATCGTCGTGATCCTGGCCAGGATCTCTTCCTGATCCATGTCCGTATCGCCTCCTCGGCCCCCGTGCCCACTGTAGGGACGGTTCGCCGGCGCTGCGACAGGTGGCCGCGCGCGTCCGCCCTGGACGATCCCCCGCGTCGCCCAGGGCGGACGGCAGCCCGGACGGGACCCACGAGGGGTCTTGGCCGGACGCGTTGAGTATAGTTGGCTGGCAGCCAGTCAACGCAGGAGTTACAGCATGTCCCCGCGAAGCGCCTCGGTCAATGAAGAGTTGCGGCGGCGTTCCCGGGAGCGGCTCCTGCAGGCGGCCGTGGAACTGGTCCGCGAGCGTGGATACGACGCGACGACGCTCGGCGACATCGCGGACCGCGCGGGTTCGGCGCGGGGCCTGGTGTCGTACTACTTCCCGGGCAAGAGGCAGCTCCTCCAGTCCGCGGTGCACCGGCTGATGCACCGCACGCTGGAGGAGGCGCTGGAGCGGGAACCGCGCACCGAGGACGGGCGGGAGCGGATGGCCCGGGCGATCGACGCCGTCCTGGGCCTCACCCGGGACCACCCCGTCCTCATGCGGCAGCACATGGCGGGGATCCTCCAGGCCGAGGGCTTCGTGCAGTGCCCGGAGCAGCAGCGTCTCGCCGAGCTGCTGCGGGAGACGGTCGCCCGTCACGGCCCGCCGGACGCCGCCTCCGACTATCCGATGCTGCGGGCGCTGCTGATGGGCGCGGTGTTCGCGGCGCTGGTGCCGGGTGTCCCGATGCCGGTACCGGTCCTGCGGGCCGAGCTGTTCAAGCGCTACGGCCTGGACCGGACGATGGGCATCCCGCCGGAGGCCGAGGCATCCGGCGGGATCGGCGACGAGGACCTGTCACGGTTCTTCGCGACGGAGAGCCGCGACTCGTCCGGGCCGTCAGGTCAGTCGAAGTAGTCCGGCTGCGTCTGGACGTTGAGCTCGTCGAGCCGGATCCGCTTGGCCGGGTCCGTCCGCCGGTCGCTGAGCTTCAGCACGTCGAAGCCCTTGGCGATGTCGTTCGAGTAGATGTAGCCGTTGTAGTAGTACGCGGACCAGGAACCGCCGGTCGCGAGGGTGGTGGTGGACAGCGGGCCGCGCTCGAAGTAGGCGATCTCCTTCGGGTTCGCGGAGTCCGTGAAGTCCCAGACGGAGACGCCGCCCTGGTACCAGGCCTGGACCATGAGGTCCTTGCCCTTGACCGGGATGAGCGAGCCGTTGTGTGCCACGCAGTTCTCGGTGTCGGCCTGGTGGCGGGGGATCTTGTAGTAGCCCTTGAAGACGAGCTTGCGGTGGTCGCCCCGGCCGACGATGTCGTAGATGCCGTCGGCACCCCGGTTCGGGCCGATGGCCGCGTTGCAGGTGGCCGCGCCGCCGCCGCCCAGTTCGTCGGTGAAGACGACCTTGTCGGCCTTCTGGTTGAAGGTCGCCGAGTGCCAGAACGCGAAGTTCACGTTGTCCTGGACCTGGTCGATGACCTTCGGGTTCTCCGGGTCCTCGATGGAGAAGAGGATGCCGTCGCCCATGCAGGCGCCGGCCGCGAGGTCCTTGGAGGGCAGCACGGTGATGTCGTGGCAGCCGGTGGTCTTCGAGACGCCCGGGTTGGTGGGCGCGCCCGGGTTGCCGCCGCCGTCGGGTCCCTCACCGGGGAACAGGACGGGGAAGTTGACCACGGCGGCCTTCTCGGGGGCCTTGCGCGGCACCTTGATCACCGTGATGCCGTCGTGCGGAGGCTGGCAGTCGGGGAAGGCCGCGTTCGGCGAGTACGAGGAGACGTAGATGTAGACGTTCCTGCGCTCGGGCACCAGGGTGTGGGTGTGCGAGCCGCAGGCGGTCTCGACGGCGGCGACGTACTTCGGGTTGGCCTTGTCGCTGATGTCGAAGACCTTCATGCCCTCCCACGAGGACTTCTCGGTCGCCGGCTGCGTGGTGCTGTTGCAGGAGTTGTCGCTGCGCGAGGAGTCCGTCGACAGGAACAGCAGGTCCCCGGAGACGGTGATGTCGTTCTGCGAGCCGGGGCAGAGCACCTGCGCGACCGTCCTGGGCGCCCTGGGGTTCCGGATGTCGAAGATGCGGAAGCCGTCGTAGTTGCCGGCGAACGCATAGTGGCCCTGGAACGCCAGGTCCGAATTGGTTCCGGCGAGGGTTTCCTTGGGGATGTTGACGAGATGCTCGATGTTGTCGGAGTGGACGATCTCGTCCTGTCCGGGTATCTCACCGGCTGCGATGTCCGCCTTGACCTCGGCGGCCTCGCTGCTGGAGACCTTCTTCTGCGCGGCGGGGCCGTCCCCGGGGTCGGGGGTCGCGGCCGCCGGGCCGGCCGTGAGCAGCGCGGCCAGGAGTCCGGCCGCGGACGCCGCAACTCCAAGGCGTCTGCGCCGCGTTCGGGGATTGTTCAACAGGGTCACTGTGCCCTCCCTAGTCGCCGTTCGGGTTCGAACGGCACGGACCCCCGCAGTATCGTCTTCATCATGCACAGATCAACAGATGGCAACGGACCCTTAACAAAAGTTCCTGATCACCCAGATGCTCAAGCGTGCTAGGACGGACCTCGACACCCGAGAGGTGTCCGTCAATGCCCGGGCCACAGGAGGTCGTTGTGCTCGTTCGCCGTAGGTCCCGCGCATTGCTGGTCAGGGCGTCGCTGGCGGCTGCCGTACTCGTCCTAGCGGGCTGTGACGCGGACTCACCGGATTCCGCCGCCAAGTCACCTGCGGGGACGGGCCCTTCGGTGATCGCCCCGGGAAAACCCGGGGAGGCCGCCGAAACCCTCTCCGCCGAGGACGCGCGCAAGCAGAACTCCGGCGACGGCGCCCCCAATTCGGCGGACATCTCCTACGCGCGCATGATGATCGAGCACCACACCCAGGCCCTGGAGATGACGGGACTCGCGCCCGAGCGGGCGGCGTCCGGCAGGGTGCGGCGGCTCGCCGAGCGGATCACGGCCGCGCAGCAACCGGAGATCGCGGTCATGAAGAGCTGGCTGAAGAAACACGGCGGGGCACGGAAGAGCCCGGAGCACCAGCACGGGGCCATGCCGGGCATGGCGACCGAGGCACAGCTGAAGAAGTTGCGGGCGGCACGCGGGAAGACGTTCGACGAACTCTTCCTCAAGCTGATGATCACCCATCACGACGGGGCGATCACGATGGCCACCGACGTGAAGGCGCAGGGCAACAACGTCCAGATCGAGGAGATGGCGGACGACGTGATCGCGCAGCAGACGAGCGAGATCAGCCGGATGCGCGACATGTGACTCGGCACCGGCGCGCGGGGCGGCGTCGGTCACCCGGGCAGCGTCGGTCACCGGGTGGCGCGGGTCGGCTCAGCGGCGCGCGTGCCGCGGCGACAGGAATCCCGCGTCACGGGCGCCGGCGATCAGCCGCAGTGCGCGTCGGCGACTGTGTCCGGTCGCGCACATGACCGCGAGAACCGGGTCCGCGCCGGCCTCCTGGGCCGCGCGGTACTCCTCCGCGATCAGACGCCGGCCCTCCGTGCCGCGCGGCCAGGGGGGCCGGGCGCGACGCGGGGACCGCGGGCAGCCGTCGGACGCCCCGGCACCGCACGCCTCGTAGAGCGGACCCTCGATCCATTCCGCGAGCGCCGCCAGATCGTCGAGGGACAGCGGCGGGCAGGCCCGCACGTCCTCGACGAAGACGCCCTCCTCGGACACCACCGCGAGGACGTCGATCCGGGCGCCGTCGCCGAAGCCGAGGCGCACGTCGAACCACGACGTCCGGCTCTCGTTTTCCCGCACTTCCCACGCGGGCCGCACGGACACCGCACCATCCGGTCGATCACGATCAGAAAGATTAAGAAAGGATGCTTCCAGCACATACGCAACGTAAGCGCATGATCACATTCAATGCGGATAGGCACGCATGCGGATAGTGAGCTCCGTACGCCGACGGCGCAGCCCCGCCCCCGGGCCGCGCCCCCTCCCGTCGGGCGCCGCCCGGTGCCATGCTGGAGCCACCAGCGATCTCCTGGGACCGTTCGACGTCGCAAGGGAGTTCCGCCGTGCTCAATGTCGCCGTCGTCGGCTCGGGGCCCAGCGGGGTCTACACCGCCCAGAGTCTCGTCCAGCAGAGCGTGCTGCCGGCCGTCCGCGTGGACGTCCTCGACCGGCTGCCCTGCCCCTACGGCCTGGTGCGCTACGGGGTGGCACCCGACCACGAGAAGATCAAGTCCCTGCAGAACAGTCTGCGCACGGTCCTGGAGGACGAGCGCGTCCGGTTCCTCGGCGGGGTCCAGGTCGGACCGGGCGGACTGCCCGCCGACCGGTTGCGCGAGCTCTACCACGCGGTCGTCTACTGCGTCGGCGCCGCCACCGACCGCCACCTCGGCATCCCGGGCGAGGACCTGCCGGGCAGCTGGTCGGCCACCGAGTTCGTGTCCTGGTACAGCGCCCATCCCGACGCCGCAGCAGGCGACTTCGTGGCCGGCGCGCGCCGGGCCGTCGTCATCGGCGTCGGGAACGTCGCCGTCGACGTGACGCGGATACTGGCCCGCGGCACCGCCGAGCTGAGCACCACGGACATACCCGACGCGGCGCTCAGGGCCCTGGCCGCCAGCGAGATCACGGAGATCGGCATGGTGGGCCGGCGCGGCCCCTCCCAGGCCCGTTTCACCACCAAGGAGCTGCGCGAGCTGGGTGCGCTGCCCGACGTGGACGTGCTCGTCGATCCGCGGGAGCTGGCCCTGGACCCCGGGTACGCCGACCCCTCGGAGCTGCCTGCCGTGAACCGCCGCAACGTCGAGGTGATGCGGGGCTGGGCCGCCGCGCCGCCCGCGACCCGATCGCGGAGGATCCGGCTGCGCTTCTTCCTGCGCCCGGTGGAACTCCTCGCCGTCGGCGGGCGGGTGGGCGCCGTGCGGTTCGAGCGGACGGCGCCGGACGGGCAGGGCGGGGTGACGGGCACGGGCCGGTACGAGAACATCGAGGCGCAGTTGGTGCTGCGCTCGGTGGGCTACCGCGGAGTACCCCTGGAGGGGCTGCCGTTCGACGCGTCGCGCGGCACGGTGCCGCACCTGGCGGGCCGGGTCCTGCGGGACGGCGCCGTCGCTCCCGGCGAGTACGTGGCGGGCTGGATCAAGCGGGGCCCGACCGGCGTCATCGGCACCAACCGCCCCTGCGCCAAGGAGACGGTGACCTCGCTGCTGGAGGACGCGCCGCTGCTCGTACGGCGGAACGTGCCAGGGGATCCGCTCGCGGCGCTGCGGGCGGCCGGGCCGGCCCCGGTGGAGTGGACCGGGTGGCAGGCGATCGAACGCGCCGAGGCGGAGCTGGGTGCGTCCCTCGGGCGGGGTGTCGTCAAGCTCCCCGACTGGGCGTCGCTGCTGGCGGCCGCCCGGGCGGCGGGTTCCTAGAGCCTGTCCGGCGATTCCCGTCGTCGCCGCGAGGCAGACGGGATCTTCAGATGGGTCCTGGCCCTGGTGGGACGGCCGGGGCGCCGCCGCCTTGGCGGGCCCCGGGGCGCCGCGGCGCGGTCCTCAGCGCTCGCCCAGCCGGTCCGCCTGCCGGGCGGCCGCGGCGAGGACACTGTCCAGGAGGCCGGGGAACAGCACGTCCAGATCGTCCTGGCGCAGTTCGTTCATCTTGGCCGTGCCCCGGTACACCTGGCGGATCACTCCGCTCTCCCGCAGCACCCGGAAGTGGTGGGTGGTCGTGGACTTGGTGACCGGCAGGTCGAAGCGCGAACAGGAGAGCTCGCCGCCGTCGGCGGCGAGCTCGCGCACGACCCGGAGCCGCATCGGGTCGGACAGCGCGTGCAGCACGCTCTCCAGCCGGATCTCCTCGTTCGCGGGATGCGGGAGGTCGCGGCTGCTGCCTGCGGGGGCGGCGGTGGTCACGGGTGCTCCAGTTCGTCGGGGCGGGGCGCACGTCCGGCGACGTCCGCGGAGTGCGACCCACCGGGCCCCCATGGTACGAGGCCTCTCGTAGTTTGACATCTCCCGTACTACGATGCTTATCGTACGAGCTGTATCTGCCTCCGCGACGAATGGAGTCCGCCGTGAGCGCGCTCTTCGAGCCCTTCACCCTGCGCGATCTGACCATCCCGAACCGGGTGTGGATGCCCCCGATGTGCCAGTACTCGGCCGCGCCCGACGGTCCCGACGCGGGCGCGCCGAACGACTGGCACTTCTCCCACTACGCCGCTCGCGCGGCCGGCGGTACGGGCCTGATCGTCGTCGAGGCGACGGCCGTCTCCCCCGAGGGCCGGATCAGCCCGTACGACCTCGGCATCTGGAACGACACGCAGACCGACGCCTTCCGCCGGATCACGCGGTTCCTCACCGCGCAGGGCACCGTACCCGCAATCCAGCTCGCGCACAGCGGCCGCAAGGCGTCCACCGACCGCCCCTGGAAGGGCGGCGCGCCGGTCGGCGCCGACGCCCACGGCTGGCAGCCTCTCGCGCCGAGCGCGTTCGCCTTCGACGAGAGGCATCCCGTTCCCACCGAGCTGACCGTCCCCCGGATCCACGAGATCACCGGGCAGTTCGCCGACGCGGCCCGGCGCGCCCTCGCCGCCGGCTTCGAGATCGCCGAGATCCACGGCGCCCACGGTTACCTGATCAACGAGTTCCTCTCCCCGCACTCCAACCACCGCACCGACGCCTACGGCGGCTCGTACGAGAACCGCACCCGGTTCGCGCTGGAGGTCGTGGACGCCGTGCGCGAGGTGTGGCCGGACGACAAGCCGCTGTTCTTCCGCATCTCCGCGACGGACTGGCTCGAGGACGGCGGCTGGACCGCGGACGACACCGTGCGCTTCGCTACGCAGTTGCACGAGCACGGCGTGGACCTCCTCGACGTGTCGACCGGCGGCAACGCCTCCGGCGTGCGCATCCCGGTCGGTCCGGGCTACCAGGTGCCCTTCGCCGCCCGGGTGAAGACGGAGACGCCGATGCCGGTCGCCGCCGTCGGTCTCATCACCGGCACCGAGCAGGCCGAGAAGATCGTCGCCAACGGCGAGGCCGACGCGGTGCTGCTGGGCCGCGAGCTGCTGCGCAATCCGTCCTTCACCCGCCTCGCGGCCCGCGAACTCGGCGGCGAGGTGCATGTGCCCGACCAGTACCACCGTTCCGTCTAGACCACCCCGGCGGGCGGTCGCGGCACGCTCGGGTGGCCTCGATGGACTCGGCGGCCTGCCCCGGTGGCCACGACGTCCGCGCGGATGAGCCGTTTCTGCGGCGGTGGATTTGCAGGGGGGCGGCGGTTGCGGGGGGCAGGCCCGATGGCGAGGGGGCTGCGGGCGGGGGCGCGGAGTCAGCTCGTCTTGCGGCCCCACAGGGGGCCGAACCGCTGCCACTCCAGGTCCCACTGCTCCATGCGCCGCAGCTCCAGCCGCCCGCGCACCAGACGGCCGGCCGCGAAGGGCACGCTCGCCGCCCCCGCCCCGACGAGGAAGCCCACCATGGAGGCCCGCAGCCGCGCCTGGGACGCGGAGACGGGCTGGGCGACCAGCCGGCCGGCGCGGTCCGTCCACACGGTGACCGCAGTGCCGGCCGCGCTGCCGGACTCGACCCGGGCCTGTCCGGTGTGCGCGGCGCCGTCGGGCGCCGTCCAGCGCACCCTTCCCCACACCCGGTCGGCGCCGTAGGAGGTGGCGGCGGACCTCAGCCGTGGCGCGTCCTGAGTGACCGTCGCTGTGACCGGACGCCATTCCACGCGTTCCCGGGCCAGGCCGCTCTCGACGGACCGCGCCGTCGCCAGACCCGTGAACATCCCGCACAGCACGGTGAGGGTCCAGGCGATCAGCAGGACCCATGCCTCGAGGACGTCGCAGGGACGTCGCAACGAGTTGCGTCGCCAGCGCCACAGCCACACCTTCGAACCACGGAATGCCGTCACCGGGGCATCCTCCTCATGGGCTTCGGGACATGCCGGACCGCCCACCCGTACGGGAGCCGACTCGTCGATGCTCATACGGATGCTCCGAGTCGGCGCCCTCATGCCTGTCCGCGCCCCCCTCCTCGGGACGACGGAGGCCCGGGAGGGGCCGCCGTGCGTACGCGTAGCCGACGCGGACCCCGACACCACGCTCTGACCTGCGGGAACGCCGGTCCAGGGGTGACTGTCAGTGCCGGGGTGCAGACTGACCGGTGCTGGGACAACGACGTCGCGGAGGTGGTCGGCATGGCCGACGTACTGCTCACCGTAGGTACACGCAAGGGACTCTTCGTAGGCCGCCGCCGGGGCGGCACCTGGGAGTTCGACGAGAGTCCGTACTTCAACGCGCAGGCTATCTACTCGGTCGCCATCGACACCCGCGGCGAAACGCCCAGGCTGCTCGCCGGAGGGGACAGCGCGCACTGGGGCCCGTCCGTCTTCCACTCGGACGACCTCGGTCGCACCTGGACCGAACCGGCCCAGCCGGCCGTCAAGTTCCCCAAGGACACCGGGGCTTCGCTGGAGCGGGTCTGGCAACTGCACCCGGCGGCCGCCGAGCCGGACGTGGTGTACGCGGGCACGGAGCCCGCCGCGCTGTACCGCTCCGAGGACCGGGGCGAAACCTTCGAACTCGTACGTCCGCTGTGGGAGCACCCGACCCGCTCGAAGTGGGTGCCGGGCGGTGGCGGCGAAGGGCTGCACACCATCCTCACCGACGGACGCGACCCGCGGGCAGTGACGGTCGCCGTGTCGACCGCCGGTGTGTTCCGCACCGCCGACGGGGGCGCGAGCTGGGCGCCGTCCAACTCCGGTGTCTCTGCGGTGTTCCTGCCGGATCCCGACCCGGAGTTCGGCCAGTGCGTGCACAAGGTCGCGCGGGACGCGGTGGACCCGGACCGGCTGTACCTGCAGAACCACTGGGGTGTTTACAGAAGCGACGACTCGGGGGCGCACTGGACGGACATCGGCGCGGGGCTGCCGTCCACATTCGGGTTCGCGGTGGCCGCTCATCCGCGCCGCGGGGACACGGCGTACGTCTTCCCGATCAACGCCGACGCGGACCGGGTACCGGCCGACCGGCGGTGCCGGGTCTTCCGGACCGCGGACGCGGGCACGAACTGGGAGCCCCTCACGGCCGGCCTCCCGGACGGCGACCACTACGGGACCGTGCTGCGCGACGCCCTGTGCACCGACGACGCGGACCCGGCCGGTGTGTACTTCGGCAATCGCAACGGCGAAGTGTTCGCCTCCTCCGACGACGGCGACAGCTGGCGGCAGTTGGCCTCGCATCTGCCGGACGTGCTGTGCGTACGGGCGGCGGTGGTGGACTGACCGGCCGCGGTAGTGGACTGACCGGCGGCGGTAGTGGACTGACCGGCGGCGGTCCGCGAGTCACGGGCGGCCACAGGGCGGAGGCGGTCACCGCTTCCAAGTGACGGACCGTCATGCCAGCGGGGTGAGGGACCGGCACGCGGAGGCGGGGCGGGGCGGGCCGAGCAGGCGGTCCCGTGCCGCGTGCAGGCCGAAGGGCCCTCCCCTGCCGGTCTCCTCGCCCCCGGATCCCTCGCCGGTCGTCTCCGGTCATCCTTCGGCCACCGGTTGATCGCCGCTGCCCGTACGGCAGTAGGGTGACGCCCGTGGCACCACGACCGTTGCACGAAATCGTCGAAGCGGGCTGGGCGAAGGCCCTGGAACCCGTCGCCGGACGGATCGCCGGGATGGGTGACTTCCTGCGCGCGGAGATCGCCTCGGGACGCACCTACCTCCCGGCCGGACCGAACGTCCTGCGCGCCTTCCAGCAGCCCTTCGACGAAGTCCGCGTCCTCATCGTCGGACAGGATCCCTATCCCACCCCGGGGCACGCGGTGGGACTGTCGTTCTCGGTCGCGCCCGAGGTGCGGCCGCTGCCCGGCAGCCTGATCAACATCTTCCGCGAACTCACCACCGACCTGGGGGTTCCGCAGCCTTCCAACGGCGACCTCACGCCCTGGACACAGCAGGGGGTCCTGCTGCTCAACAGGGCGCTCACCACGGCGCCGCGCAGCCCCGCGGCCCACCGCGGCAAGGGCTGGGAAGAAGTCACCGAACAGGCGATACGGGCGCTGGCGGCCCGCGGACGGCCGCTGGTGTCGATCCTGTGGGGCCGCGACGCCCGCAATCTGCGTCCGCTCCTCGGGGACCTCCCGTCGATCGAGTCCGCACACCCCTCCCCCATGTCGGCGGACCGGGGCTTCTTCGGCTCCCGCCCCTTCAGCCGCGCGAACGACCTGTTGACCGGGCAAGGCGCCCAGCCGGTGGACTGGCGACTGCCGTGACGCCGCCCGGCCCGGTGTCCGGCGTCCTCGCCGTGGACTCGGGAGGCTCCGGGGTGCGGGCCGCGCTCGGTGTCCCCGCCGGCCACGGCACCGCCCGCCCCGCGCCGCTGACGTCCGAAGAGCCGGTACGCACGGGCTCCCGTGGCATCGACGCGGGACATCTGCTGGAGCAACTGCTGCCGATGGCACGGCGGCTGATGGCCGACGCCGGTGTCGGTGAACTCGGGGCCGTCGCTCTCGGCGCCGCCGGTTTCGCCACCCTCGGTGCCGATCTGCGCTCGGTGCTGCCGTCCGCCCTGCACCGTGAACTGGGCGTACGACGCGTGGTGTTGGCCGCCGACGCCGTCACCGCGTACACGGGCGCTCTCGGCCGGCAGCCGGGCGCGGTGATCGCCGCGGGCACGGGCATGATCGCCATCGGTACGGACCTGACGAGCTGGCGCAGGGCCGACGGCTGGGGTCATCTGCTCGGCGACTGCGGCGGCGGGGCCTGGATCGGGCGCGCCGGCCTGGAGTCGGCCGTCCGGGCCTTCGACGGACGGCGCGGGGGTTCGGCGGCGCTGCTGGCCCGCGCGGAGGAGATGTTCGGGCCGGTGCCTGAGCTGCCGGGCCGGCTGTACGCGCGGGCCGACCGGGCCGCGGTGCTGGCCTCGTTCGCTCCCGAGGTCGGCGCCTGCGCGGACGCCGACCCGGTGGCGGCGGGGATCCTGCGGGCGGCGGCCCGGTACATGGCCGAGTCCGCCGCGGCCGTCTGCCCGGACGGCAGCGAGGCGCAGGTCGCCCTCACCGGAGGCCTGTTCAGGATGGGCGAACCGCTCCTCGTACCGCTGCGCGCGGAGCTGGCGGAGCAACTGCCGCACGCCCGCGCGGTGCCGGCCGCCGGCGACCCCCTGCACGGCGCCATGCTCATCGCCGTCGACCTGGCCCGCGGCGAACTCGCGCTCGCGCGCGACGAACGCCTGCTGCACGTGGTGACCGAGGAGACCGGTTGACCGGCTTCACCCGGGTCGGCCGTGCGAGGACATTCCGCCGGACGAAACCGGACAGTCACGCCATGCGCGTCAAGTCGCACAGCGGCGATCATTTCTGATCCGTATGCAACTCATGCGACAAAACCGGACGGATACCGCTCACCTGCACCCTCCCCGAACAGGGGAGCCCAGGAAACCAGTAACATGCGGCGCCATGAGCTCCCCCACTGGGCCCGCGTCCGGCCTGCCCGTACGAATGCCGCGACCCCGCCAGCCAGGGCGGCACCGCCGCCCGGAACCCCTGGCGGCTCCCGAGGGCGCGCCCGCGCTCGTCCTCGCGCTGCCGGGCACTCCCAGTGCCGCCACGCGCAGCCTCGCCGAGGAGGTCGTGAGCATCGCCCGCTCCGAGCTCCCCGGCCTCGACGCCCGCATCGGGTACCTGGACGGCGACGACGCCGAGTTCCCCACCCTGCAGTCCGTGCTCGGCCGTGCCGCCGGTGAGCGCACCGCCCGCTTCGAGCAGGCGCGCGCCGCCGGGGCGGACGTGGCCGAGCCCGACGGCCCCGTGGCCGTCGTGGTGCCGCTGCTCGCCGGTCCGGACAACGCCCTGCTGCGCCGGATCCGCCAGGCCGTCATGGAGAGCCGGGTCGCGGCCGATCTGACCGACGTGCTCGGGCCGCACCCGCTGCTCGCCGAGGCGCTGCACGTGCGGCTGTCCGAGGCGGGTCTGGCGCGCGCCGACCGGGCCCGGCTGTTCACCGTGGCGACCGCCGCCGACGGCATCATCCTCGCGTCGGTGGGCGGCGAGGAGGCCGTGCAGGCGGCCGGGATCACCGGCATGCTGCTGGCCGCGCGGCTCGCGGTGCCGGTGATGGCGGCGGCGCTCGACGAGGAGGGCTCGATCGCGGCCATCGCCGAGCAGCTGCGTTCCTCCGGTTCCCAGCAGCTGGCGCTCGCGCCGTACCTGATCGGTCCCGAGCTGGACCCGGGGCTGCTCGAGGAGGCCGCCAAGGAGGCGGGCTGCTCCGCCGCCGAGGCGCTCGGCCCGTACCCGGCGATCGGCAAGCTCGCGCTCGCCAAGTACACGACGGCGCTGGGCATCGCCCCGCAGCAGCCGCAGGGCGCGCCGGTCCGCTAGACCTGTCCGGCCGGCGCGCGGAAGCCGCCGGCAGGGCGCACACCGCACGTCGGACGCCGAAAGGGCCCGTTTCCACGGAAACGGGCCCTTCGCCGTGCGGGAGGTCCGGGGGCGCCGGAGAGCGGTTCCGCGGTTCAGCCGAACACCACGCAGGACGCCGCGGGCGCCTGGATCGAGCCGCCCTTGCGCAGCATCCCGGTGACGGGGTCCACTGCGAACCAGGTCACGTCGCCGGAGCGTTCGTTGGCGACGTGGAGGAAGCGCCCCGAGGGGTGGAGGGCGAGGGCGCGCGGCCAGGTGCCGCCGCACGGGACCGTCGCGACGAGTCGCAGCTCCTCTCCGTCGAGCGCGAGCACCGAGATCACGTCCTCGCCGCGGACGGCGGTCCACACGAACCGGCCGTCGGGCGAGACGACGATGCCCGACGGGAACGCGTCGCCGTCCGGGGAGCCCGGCAGCACGGAGGTCTCACCGAGGGGCCGCAGCGCCCCCTCTGCGGCGTCCCAGCGGCAGACGGTCACGGTGGGCGCGAGTTCGTTCGCGAGGTACGCGTGCTCGCCGCGCGGATGGAACGCCAGGTGGCGGGGGCCGCAGCCGGGCCGCAACGCCGTCTCGCGGTGCAGCGCGAGCGTTCCGCCGTCCAGCGCGCACACCCGCACCGAGTCCGTGCCGAGGTCCACGCTCACGGCCCAGCGGCCGCTCGGGTCGGGCTGCACCTGGTGGGCGTGCGGGCCCTGCTGGCGGGGGGCGTGCGGGCCCGAGCCGGTGTGCGTGAACACGTGGGAGGGGGCGTCGGCGAGCCTCCCGTCGGCGCGGACGGGCACCGCGGTGACACTGCCGGAATCGTAGTTGGCGGTCAGGACGTGGCCGGCGAAGAGGCTGAGGTAGGTGGGTCCGCTGCCGCCGACCGGCACGGGCGGCCCGGCCTCGACCAGCTTGTCGCCGGACACGCGGTAGGCGGCCACCGCCCCGTCGGCCGTCTCGCTGACCGTGTAGAGCATGCCGCCGTCGGGCGACAGCGCGAGGTACGACGGGTCGGGTACGCCGTCCGCCGCGCTCAGCACCGTCAGGGTGCCGCCTTCCGCGTCCACGTCCGCGATGAGGACGCCGAGGCCTCCCGCCGCCGTGAACGAGCCGATGAACGCCCGTGGTTGCCGCATGACGCCGTCTGTCACTGCCGTCCCTCTCTCGCTCCTGCGCTGTCCGGGGCGACGGTAGCAGCCGGGGTCCATCGGTCTGGACCAAGTCGCCGCGACGCACGGCGCGTTCGGGGTTTGCGCGGAAAGGCACCGCCGAACCCCGCGGTCTCACGCCCCCAGCAGCCGCGAGCCTCCCAGCGGTGCGGCGAGGGCGGCGAGCGCCCGCTCCAGGCCGTGGAGGTGGGCGAGGGCCTGCTCGGCGCCGGGGTGGTGGCCGGGGACGGCCGCGTGCGCCGGCAGGGCACGTTCCGGTACGGCGCCGACGAGCGTCTCCATCGCCGCCTCGACGCGCCCGCAGGCGGCGGTCAGACGCGCGTCGTGCGAGGCGTCCGGGTCGGCGGCCACGGCGGCGAGTCCACGGGCCTCGCGGGCGCACTCGTCGAGCAGGGCGAGGACCTGACGGGCCCGTGCCTTGCGCGCCCGCAGCGGGTTGAGCGGATGGACCAGGGGTGCGAGGGCCTGCCGGACCCGCCCGAGGAGTGCTTCGAGTTCCGCCACGCGGGGCGCGGGATCCGCGGAGGCGTCACCGGCCAGCCGTCGGGCCGCGGCGGCGGTGCAGCCGTGGACCGCGTGCAGCGCCCGCTCGATCCAGCGGTCGGTCACCGCGTGCGTGGTGACCGGCAGGATCAGCGTGACCGCGAGCGCGGCGCCGAGGGCGCCGACCCCGGTCTCGGCGAACCGCAGCGCCAGCAGCCCCGGATGCAGCACGCCGAGGAGTCCGTACAGCAGGCCCGCCATGACGGTGACGAAGAACATCATCCAGCTGTACGAGGGCGCCGCCGTGTAGAAGATGCCGAAGACGCACACGGCGACGAGCACGGCGGTGGGCGCCGGGGCACCGTGCAGGGGGACGGCGACGAGCAGCCCGGCTCCGATGCCGGTGACCGTGCCGACGACGCGCCGGAAGCCGCGGACCAGGGTCTCGCCGCGCGACGCGGTGTTCACGAAGATCCACCAGGCGGTGCCGACGGCCCAGTACCAGCGCTCGTGCGAGAGGACCGGGCCCGCGGCGACGGCGAAGGCGCAGGCGGCGGTCGCCTGGAAGGCCTGGCGGGTGGCCGGGCGGCCGAGCCCGCGTCCGTCCAGCGGGGCGGGCGCGGCGGGCAGCGGAGTGCGCCGCTCGATGCACCACGCGCCGAAGCGGACCGCGGAGGTGGCGGCCAGGGACAGCGCGACGGCCTCGTACAGCTCCGGCAGCTGACCGGTCTCGGCGTGCAGGAACTGGGTGGTGAAGAACATCATGAACGCGAAGATCCCGAGGGCGTGGCCGCGCGGTCCCCAGCGGCGGGCGTACACCCCGCAGAAGATCACCGCGAGCCAGGTCGCGTCCCGCAGGGCCGGCACCCCGTGCAGCGCGGTGGCGACCGCGAGGACGGGGAAGCCGACGGCCGGCAGCAGCGCGGTGGTGACCGCCTGGCCGCGCACCGTCGGGTCGCCCACGGTGAACAGCGCGAGGAGCGCCGCGAGCCCGCCCGTGATCGAGGCGGGCAACGACAGTCCGGCGAGTTCCGACAGGGTCACTGCGAGGCCGATGCCGAGCACCGCCCGCGCCGAGACCCGCAGCCGGAACAGTCCCGGATCCGGAGCCTTGAACATCTTCTTCACCGCCGGCAGCCCGCCCCCATCGCGTCGACACAGCCTTTCGAGGACACCCTCAGGACGTGGGAATGGCGCCGCGGGCACGGATCCGGCTTCGTTGCCTGTCCTGCGCTGCGCGGCGCCATCAATGGGCACAAGGTAAACATCAGCTGGGCGATGGCTCAACCGGCCCTGATTTCACTGGGCCATTGGTACAGTCACCCAGGATCACTCATGACGGCAGGGAGGCCAACGGACCATGGCCGTGGACGAACTCGACACCCGCATCCTGCGGCTCCTCCTGGAGCAGCCGCGCACCAGCGTGCGGGAGTACGCGCGGATCCTCGGAGTCGCCCGCGGCACGCTGCAGGCCCGCCTGGACCGGCTGGAGCGCGACGGCGTGATCACCGGCACGGCGCCCGCCCTGTCCCCCGCCGCACTCGGCCACCCCGTCCTCGCCTTCGTGCACGTCGAGGTCACCCAGGGCAATCTCGACGACGTGGGGGACGCGCTCGCCGCCGTGCCGGAGATCGTCGAGGCCTTCTCGATCACGGGCGGCGGTGATCTGCTGACCCGGGTGGTGGCGCGCGACAACGCGCATCTGGAGGACGTCATCCAGTCCCTCATCAGCCTGCCGGGAGTCGTCCGGACCCGTACCGAAGTGGTGTTGCGCGAGCGCGTTCCGTACCGGCTGCTGCCGCTGGTCGAGTCGATGGGCCGGGCGGCCGACGGCTGACCCGGCGGCCCTTCCGGAGCCTCGCCCCACGCACCGGCGATCCCGGACCGGGCCCCTTCACCGCCCCGCCCGTGTGCTGTCGCCGGGATTGCTGGGCACACGTACCCGTACGGGTGGCGATGCGGAGGGCACCCGGATCGCGCGGCAGCCCGGTACGGGAAGCCGGAGGAGGATCGTCCGGGCCGTTCGCCCGGCCCGGACGGGCACGGACGTGCAGGAGAGCGCCGGTGGTCGTGGCTCGCCGCACCAGGGCCGGATGGAGGTGCGATGTCCACACGGACCCACCGTCTGACCATCACCGAGATCACCCGTTGCGACGCGTGCGCGGTCCTGCGGGTCAGCGGCGAGTTCGACCACAGCTGCGAGGGGCTCTTCCTCGGCACGCTCGGCGCCAGCATGGACGCCGGTCACCGGCATCTGGTGCTGGATGTCACGGCTCTCGTCTTCTGCGACTCACGGGGACTCAACAGCCTGCTGGCCGTCCGGTGGCTGCTGGAACGCCGCCAGGGAAGGCTCATGCTGGCCGGAGCGGGCCGCCGCCTCACGGAACTGCTGGCGCAGACGGGGAGTTCGGAGCTGCTGCCCTCCCGGCTCACGGTCGGGCAGGCCCTGCTGGACCTGCCCGCGGAGCACCGTCCGGTGTGGCCGCCGGTGGCATCCAGTCCGGAGGACCGTGCGGTCCGCGGGTCCCCGCAGCCGCCGCACCGTCCGTCACCGCAACAGAACCCGCGGGGCGGCGGGGGCGAGTGACCGGGCGGACGTCACGCCCGTCCCGGTCGGGGCTCACAGCCCGTCGAGCTGTCCCGTCGCGCGCCCGAGGTAGGTGACAGGACCGGGGTCGGGCACGTCGATCTCGTGGAAGCCCAGACGGTCGTAGAACGCCCTGGCCGGGCGGTTGGACGTCACCATCGCCAGGTGGACGGCCGGCACGCCCCTGTCCCGCAGTGCGAGCAGCAGGGTCCGCATCAGCGCACGGCCGTGGCCGCGCCCCTGCCACTCGGGGAGCAGGTCGATGTGCAGATGGGCCGGGTACGCGGCGACTTCCGGGACGACCATGCGCTCGGGACGGTGCAGCAGCAACATCATCGCCTCGTCGGGCGTGCTGGCCGGTTCGGGCGGCCGCGGATAGCGGTCCGCGACCAGGGGCAGCCACCGGTCGCGGAAGGCCGCGGCGAAGCGGACGGTGTCCGCGGTGCCGAGGATGTAGCCGACCGCCTCCCCCCGCCCGTCGTCCAGCACGAACGCGAGTTCCGGCTCCAGCTCCACGTACGGGACGGCGAAGGTCGTGGGAAAGATCCCGGGATCCTCGTAATGGGGCCTGCTGTCTCCGCCGTTGTGGGCGGTGCGGACGCAGATGTCCTCGAGGGCCGCTCGGTCCTTGCTGCGGTAGGGACGTACGGCGGGAGACGAAGTCACCGCAGCATCCTGCACAACGGG
Source organism: Streptomyces sp. NPDC005551 (assembly GCF_042871785.1). Classification (NCBI taxonomy): domain Bacteria; kingdom Bacillati; phylum Actinomycetota; class Actinomycetes; order Kitasatosporales; family Streptomycetaceae; genus Streptomyces; species Streptomyces sp. NPDC005551. The sequence continues at coordinate 323,145 of NZ_JBIAJE010000005.1, forward strand.
GAGCGCTCCCACAACTCCCCGTTCCAGGACGGGTGCTTCGAAGTCCCGTCACCCACCCGTCAGGAGCGGGGCTCCCGCGGAGGCCGGGGGCCGGCCCCGAGCAGGTGCAGGTACATCGCCGTGACGTCGCGCACGGCGGCCTCGGACGTCCCGGGTGCCGCGGCGGTGAGCCGGGCGAACTCGACGCACATGCCGCCCACCACGCGGGCGACGGCGAGCGGCTCCGCGACCGGCGCCGCCCTGCCCTCGGCGGCCAGCCGGCGGATGTAGCGCGCGTGGCGGTGCACGGGCCGCTCCCTGATCTCCTTCCACAGCTCACGCACGTGCGGGTCACTGCGGGTCTGCTGCTCCAGCAGGCCGAGCAGTGGCAGGTGCCGGGCGTAGGCGGCGATGAAGGCGCCGACGGAGGCCTGGAGGACGCGCGGTTCGCCGGGCGTGTCTGGATCAGGAGATCGTTTCGTCGGCCCCTCCCCCGAGGTGCTCGCCCTCTTCGGGGACAAGGCACGCGCGCTTGCGCTCGCCGTGGACCTCGGCGTGCCGGTCCTCGAAGGAACCCGCGCAGACACCGGCCTCGACGAGGCGCGGAATTTTCTCGCGGGCGGCCCGGTCATGGTCAAGGGGGTCGGCGGGGGCGGCGGCCGCGGGATGCAGGTGGTGCGGTCGGCCGGGGAACTGGCACAGGCCTGGGAACGCTGCCGCTCCGAGGCGCGACAGAGCTTCGGCAGAGCCGAGTTGTACGTGGAGCGGTTGCTGGAGGGCGCCCGGCACGTCGAGGTGCGGATCGTCGATGACACGACCGGGGCCGTCACGCACCTGTGGGACCGGGACTGCAGCGCGCAGCGTCGGCACCAGAAGCTTTCCTCGTTGGCGACGCTCGGGCGCCCGCCGACCCGGCCGCGCTCGCGGGCGGCGGCCAGGCCCTCGTTCGTGCCGATGACGATGGGTTCGCGGATGAACTCGGCGAGGGCTGCGAAGACGTGGAAGACCAGCCGGCCGCCCCTGCTGCGCGGCTGCCGCCCCGCGCAGCAGGGGCGGCAGCCGCAACGTGCGAGGTGTTTCTACCTCTTCTTCCCCTTGATCAGGAAGAAGGCCACGACAGCGGCTCCGAGGAGCAACATGACGATGGTTGCCGGCCAGTTGTCTGTTGTCGCCGCTGCCTGTGGGGACACATTTCCTCCTGCATGATCTCTCCGTCGAGAACTCCGCCAGCCCAGTACGCGCCCTTGACGCCCCGGTCCATCGTGCGGAGGTCTTCAGCGCCTTGGTGGCGAAACCGACCTTGGCTCCGGAGGGGGTGCCACCCGGACGAGGCGCTGTGGTGCGGCGCCGTGCCGGTCAGGCGACCTGGTGCCTGCCGACCTCCAGGAAGTGGCGCAGCGCTTCGGGTGTGTTGTCGTCGAGGGCGGCGTTGGCTGCCGCGCGCAGGGCCGGGCTGATGGATGGGTCGGCGAGGATACGGGCGATGGCGACGCGGTCGTCCTCGGCCTGGGCGATCCGGTGGCCGGTCTCCAGCCAGGCGCGCATCGCCTCGGAGTCGTTGGCGTCCAGGAGGGCGTTGACCTCGGCGATGACGCGCCGGCCGCTGTCGGGGTCGGCGAGCAGGCGCGTGATGGCGACGCGGTCGTCCTCGGCCTGGGCGATCCGGTAGCCGGTCTCCAGCCAGGCGCGCATCGCCTCGGGGTCGTTGGCGTCCAGGAGGGCGTTGGCTTCTCGTGTCACACGCCGGCCGCTGTCCGGGTCGGCGAGGATCCGGACTATGGCCACCCTCAGGTCGTCGGCGTCCGGCTCGTCCGCGGACGAGGACACCGCGGGCACCGTCACCGCGGTCGGTGCCGCCGTGGCGGCGAAGGACGGGGTGGCGAGCAGGAGGGCCGGGGCGAGGATGCCCGCGGCAATGCAGGGCGCTGTGCGATGCAGTCGCAAGGGGAATGCTCCTCTTCGTTTTGCTGCGGAGGTGAGTTGAGGACGCCTCAGGGCGTTCACTTCGGTGATGCTGCCACCTGGGTCTGACAGTGGCCATTGCCCCGCTGCGGTCGCAGGCCACCGTCGCCGCGGAGGTGGCCGGTGTTTCATAGCGGCGCGCCTTCGAGAAGGGCGGCCTTGTGCGCGGCTCGTGGCTGTCGGGGCATGATCGGGGCGAGACGATTCCTGGGGGCGGTCGTGGTGGGGTCCGAGCGCGTGGTGGTGCGCGATGGCGTTCGGCTTGTCTGCCGGGACCGGGGCGGGCCGGGGAGCCGGTCGTGCTGCTGCACGGCCGTCATGCGGGTCCTTACCCCATCCGGCAGTGAAATCCGAGAGGTCGTGTGCGGGCTGCGCACGCTCCTCGATCAGTCCGCCACGGTGGCGTACCGTTCGCTGGTGACCGAGCCGTGCCTACGGATACCGGCATCAGCCATGAACCGCTGGGGCCGGGGCACCGACCGCGCCCGCGCACGTCAGGGCCCCGGGACCCTGCGGCCCGCCGCCCTCGCCACCAGCACCAAACGCGCCGGCAAGGGAATACCCGGCGCGAATACGTTTTGCCAGCAGGACGCCTCGACCCTCAATGACCCCGATGCCCCCTCCCCAGACACCGGTAGGAGCAGTCCGACCATGGCATACGACCCGAATCTGGCCGACCGCATCCGGCAGGTACTGTCCGGCCGTGCCGACTCCCGCGAGGTGAAGATGTTCGGCGGCCTCTCCTTCATCTTCAACGGAAAGATGGCAGCCACGGCCAATGCCCACGGCCAGTTGATGGTCCGCTGCGACCCGGAGCGAGCTACAGAACTGCTGAAGCGGCAAGGCACCCACTGGCCCGAGATGCGGGGCAAACCGATGAGCCGGGGATGGATCGTTGTCGATGCCTCTGCCCTCGCATCGGAGAAGGCCTTCCGCTTCTGGATCCAGGAAGCACTCGACTACAACAGGAAAGCGACCTCAAAATGACCGACACCGCCCGCCCGGCGCTGCGGTGTGCTGTACCGGCGGCGGCGTTGTCACTGCTGTGGACCGCGTCGTGCCAGGTTTGAACAGCGGTCGGTCGCCGGCCAACAGGTCCGCTCCGCTTCCTCCTCGCGCCCGACGAACTGCCCACTCTTCCCGTCGCAGGGGTCATTGAGGCTCCTTGAGACAAGAGAGCGGTCCCGTCTGACGGCGGAACCGCTCGGTGGTGTGGCTGGCGACGGCCCGCGCTGGGGAGGTATCCCCCGTTCCGATCTGGGGGTGCGCCGGATAGTGCCCCAGTGGGAGCGAAACTAGCCTCCAGCCATGACTTCGACTCTGAGAAAGCACCTGGTCATGGCACTCGGTGTCGCTACGCTGCTCGCCGCCGAGGTGGCCCCCGCCATCGCTCGGCCCGCCAGTCCCTCCCCTGTGGAGCAGTTACGCCGGGACACCAAGGCGATCCACGCCCTCGGTGTGAGCGGTGTGCAGGCCCGCGTGATCGCGCCTGACGGTCGGCAGTCAGTCGCCACCAGCGGTACCGCCGACCTGAACACCGGCCGCCCGGTCTCTTCCGGCGGCTACTTCCGCATGGCCAGCACGTCCAAGACGCTGGTTGCCACCGTGGTCCTCCAGCTGGAGGCCGAGGGCCGGCTGTCCCTGGACGACACGGTCGACCACTGGCTGCCCGGAGTTGTGCGCGGCAACGGCAACGACGGCAGCCAGATCACCATCCGCCACCTGCTCCAGCACACCAGCGGCATCCGGGACGCCCTGCCCGGATACACCACGCCGAAGGAGTACTACCAGCAGCGCTACAACATCTACGAACCCGAGCAGCTGGTCGACCTCGCCATGGCCCATGAACCGGAGGACTTCCTGCCCGGCAAGGGCTGGGCGTACTCCAACACCGGCTACGTCCTGCTCGACATGATCACCCAGAAGGCAACCGGTCACCCCGCTCACCAAGAGACCGAAAACCGCATCCTGCGCCCGCTGGGCCTCGACCAGACCCGGTGGATGGGCACCTCGCCCACCCTGCCCAGGCCCCACGCCCAGGCTTACCAGCTCTTCGGCCCTGGTTCCCGGGTGGATGTCACCGACCAGATACCGGTGGACCACGCGAACCTTTCGTGGGTCACGACCACTCGGGATGAAAATCACTTCTTCCGCGCGCTGCTCGACGGCCGCCTACTACCGGCAAGGCAGCTGGCCAAGATGAAGCAGACCGTCCCCGTGAGCGCGGAGGTCCAACAGTTGTGGCCCAAGGGCCGGTACGGGCTCGGCCTGGTCGAACGTCCTCTTGGATGTGGAGGAACCTACTGGAGCCATGAGGGCGGGGACGGCGGCTACATCACCCTGAACGGAGTCACCGATGACGGGCGTCGAAGCGCTGTGGTCTCCATGTCCGAGGCCCGCGGCGACACCATGGAGCACATACTGGAGCAGGAGAACGCGGCCAGCGCCCTGATCGACCACGCACTGTGCACCGGGGATCCAAGCACCCCGTGAGCGGAGGTGTCGTCGCTGTGGGCGGTGAGCTCAGCGCGGCGCTCCGCTGGTGCCGCACAGACCAGCGGCCGTGCACCCCCTTGCCTCTCATGGGCCTTTCCCACTCACCCCGGCGATGGCCCGTCTTCGTCGTCCACGCTGCCCCTGTCAGCCCTGACGACGCGCCCGTCTACGGCGTGTCCGGTGAATCGTTCGGCGCCTGGCTAACCTTAGGCCGTGGCCCTCTACTTCGATCCGGTGCCTGTGCTCGGCGATGCGCGCGGAGCGTTCCTCGGGCAGTGGTCGGATCGGAAGTGGCTCAACGTGCCCGGACCGTTCTATGGGGCAGACACTGACAACTGTGGCACCGGCCGTATCCATGCGCCGGAGCTCGTGCTCTACGAGGCCGACTACTTCACCGAGTACGTGTACCGGCAGCCCCGGACGCCGGACGAGCTCCAGCAGCTGGTCGGCGCAGCAGAGTCCGAGGCGTTCTCCGGCTATGGCTGTGACGGCGACATCCATTGGACGCCGGCAGCGGTGCGGGAATGGTGGCACGACCGAGGGCTGATCAGGGAGTATCTGGCGAATCGGCGAGCGGACTGGGAGGCCGATGACGCGAAGGCCGGGCAGAGGGTGGCCGCGGCTGCCAGGAGCTACGCCGCGTACCTCGACGGCGAGCTGGCATCGCATCTCCGCGTCTACCTTTTCTGGCTTGAGGAGCGACGCTCTCCGACGAGAGCGAACCGCCTGCCGCAGCTCTGATGGCGGTGGGGCATCAGTCGCAGAGCCGGAGGCGGATCGCGGCGACGGTCACGGTGCCGTGGAACACGCAGGCGCGCTTGTCATAGCGCGTCGCCGCAGCACGGAAGCCTTTCAGCCGGTTGATCATGCGTCGGACTTCGTTGCGGCGCTTGTACGTGGTGCGGTCAAAGCCGAGTGGACGGCCGCCCGCTGAACCGCGGGCCAGCGGTGGCCTACCTGATCCTTCTTCTCCGGAAGGCTGTGCGGGATCCGACGTTTGCGCAGATAGATCGTACGCGGCGGGAGCTCAGGCCTTGTCGGCGCTCAGTGTGTCCGGACGCGTGCGGGGGCGGCCGCCACCTTGTCGAGGAACGCGGACCTCGGCCGGGCCGCCCCGCGACTCACATTGAGCAGGGGCTGAACCATGCGGACTTTTGTGGCGCGAATGAATCGCCCCCGTCCCGCTCTCGTCGACCACCCTCCTCTGCCCGCTTCCGAAGCCTCAGGGTTCGACGTCAGAACAAGTCCTGCAGAGAGCTTCCGTCCAGTTGCCCGGCGCGTCTACGCTCACTACCTATGGGAGCGCTCCCACGGTCGTCGGAACAGCGTTGTGCGCCGCATGGAAGGCCATCCAGCCAGGGAGAGGCGCATTGCCCATTGTGGAACCCGCTTTGAGGCCGGTCTCTCGCCGGGCGGCGCCCATATGGCGTGTTCGGTCACATACGTGCGTTGAGGGAGAGTGCGATGAGCATGCGAAGAGCCCTGCGGGCTTTCGGCGTTGTCGGAGTGCTTGTGGCGGGTTCGGTGGCCGGATTCGGCGGCCCGGCCTCGGCGGTCGGTCGGTCCGCCGCAGACGGCAGGGCATCGGCGGCCGCCGCGGCGCCGGCACTGCACGTTTCGGGCAACCGCCTGGTCACCGGGTCCAATTCGACGTTCCGCCCACTGGGCGTCAACCGGTCCGGCGGGGAGTTCGGCTGTGTCCAGGGCAAGGAGATATTCGACGGGCCGACGGACCAGGCGGCCGTCGACGCGATGAAGGCATGGAAGATCAACACTGTCCGGATCCCGCTGAACGAGGAGTGCTGGCTGGGCACCGGGAACTTACCTCCGACAGCGCCCACCGCTGCGGCGTACCAGCAGGCGGTCAAGACCTACGCGGACCGCCTGGTGGCCAACGGCATCAACGTGATCCTCGACCTGCACTGGACTTGGGGCGAGTACACCGGCCCCGGCGGCGGCTGCACGGACGTCGCGGCCACCTGTCAGAAGCCGATGCCGGACGCGCGCTACACCCCCACGTTCTGGTCCGAGGTGGCCACGATGTTCAAGGGGAACGGGGCGGTCATCTTCGACCTGTTCAACGAGCCGTACCCGGACGCGGCCAACAACTGGTCCGACGCCACGGCCGCATGGACCTGTCTGCGTGACGGCGGCACCTGCGCCGGGATCACCTACCCGGTCGCCGGCATGCAGACCCTCGTCAACGCGGTACGCGCCACCGGCGCCACCAACGTGATCATGTCGGGCGGTCTGGAGTGGACCAACAACCTGAGTCGGTGGCTGGAATTCAAGCCGGCCGACCCCACCGGCAATCTGATGGCCTCATGGCACTCCTACAACTTCAACGGCTGCGTGACCACCTCGTGCTGGGACAGCAACATCGGAGCGGTCGCCGCCCAGGTGCCGGTCCAGGCCGGCGAGATCGGTCAGAACACCTGCGCCCATGACTACATCGACAAGGTGATGGCCTGGGCGGACGCCAACAAGGTCGGGTACACGGCCTGGACCTGGAACCCTTGGGGTTGCAGCGGTGGCAATGTGCTCATCGAGGACTGGAACGGCACACCGACCAGCACCTACGGTGAGGGGTTCAAGGCGCACCTGCTCAGCCAGACCCCCGATGATCCCGGCGGTGACACCGCTGCGCCCACCGCTCCGGGGACTCCCACCGCCTCCGAGGTGACGGCCACCTCCGCGACCTTGAGCTGGGCGGCCTCCACGGACAACGTGGGTGTCACCGGCTACGACGTCGTCCGTGTCACCGGCGGCACCGAGACGCGGGTGGCCGGCTCGGCGTCCAACCGGGCCACGGTCACAGGGCTGTCCGGCAACACGGCCTACACCTTCGCCGTTTACGCCAAGGACGCGGCCGGCAACCGCTCCACCCGCTCCGCCACCGTTACCGTCACCACCACCGGCACCCCGGCGGGCACCTGCTCCGTCGGCTACCGCTTGGTGGGGGACTGGGGAAGCGGCTTCCAGAGCGAGATCACCATCCGCAACACCGGCGCCGCCGCCGTCAGCAACTGGAAGCTCGGCTTCACCTTCACCAACGGCCAGACCATCAACAACATGTGGGGCGGTACCCCCACCCAGGCAGGCGACTCCGTGAGCGTGATCCCCGCCTCCTACACCGACACCATCACCGCCGGCGGTTCCGTCACTCTCGGTTTCATCGCCAGCAGGGGCGCCACGAACACCGCCCCGACCACCTTCACCCTCAACGGCAGGACCTGCACCACAGCCTGACCACAGCCGCTGCCCCGCAACCGACATCAGTTGCGCCCCCGCAGTGGCCCCACCGCAACCCCCGGAAACCCAGACCCGGCGGTATCGGACAGGAAGCACCCGCCGGCCCGGCCACAACCGCCGGGCCGGCGGCCCTGTAGGGTGCCGAAATTGCCGGAGCAGCCCGAGCATCTTTTGGTTACCGGTGCTGGTGGCGCCCAGCAGCGTGAAGTACTCGCGGTCCTTGGCGGTGCCGCCGAGTCTGTTCGGAGGGCCTTTGCCAGCAGTGCGGCGAGGGCGGGTGAGGCGGGCCCGGTCGCGCCGGGCGGCTCGGCGAGCAGGGCGCCGAGTCGGCAGCGGCGTTCCCGGATGTCGGCTTCCTGGCGGGCCAATATCTCGGTCAGTTCGCGCCCGGCGTCGTCGGCGAGGGCGTCGCGCACTTCATCGAGGCTGAGGCCGAGTTCGGTGAGCCTCGCCCGAGCGCGGCTCCTTCCCGGCCTCCGGCACGGTTGAGGAGCTCGGGGAGTGGTGCGCCGGCTGGTTCGAGAGCCTGTTGAGCCGCTCTATCGTCCGAGTCGAACAGCCGTTCAAGGGCGGGAGGCATGTGGCCCACTGGGGGTTCGCCGACACAGGCGAGGTCCTGGCGACGCGTGGTTCCATCCCGACCGACGGCTCATACGCGGCCCGCCGCCTCCCGGCCCGGCCCTGACCCGCCGGACAGCCCGTAGTCCGCACAGGAACGCCGGCGGACCGTGACCGCACCTCAGCTCGTCGCCCTGGTCCGGGCCGGTGCCCGCTCCGAACGGGCCACCTCGTCGAACGGCCCGAGCCGCCGCGGGCCTGACCGCCCACCTGGCATGGGGGCCTTGCCGCAACTCCCGCCGTCAGGGAGCTTCTCTCGTCGAGATCACCAAGAGGATCGAGAGCGCGTAGATCGAGCAGTTCGGCCAGCTGCGCTACGCGACGGGCGTCCTCGCCGACCTGGACACGCGCACCGGTGTGCTGACCTGGGTCAACCGCGGCCATCATCCGCCGGTGACCATTCGTGGTCGCCGCCGGCACACCCACCTGAACTGCCGTCCCGCGCACCCGATGGGCACCAACCTCGGCCTGCCCGTCACGGTGTGCCGCCACCAACTGGATCCCGGAGACCGCGTGGTGATGTACACCGAGGGCATCACCGGAGCCCGTGGGTGCGGCGAGCGGGAGTTCGGGCTGGAACGCTTCGCCGACTTCCTGGTCCGTCGGCACGCGGACGGTCCGTCCGTGCCAGAGAGCCTGCGGCGCCTGATCCACGCGGTGCTCGAATACCACGACGGCCGGCTGCAGGACGACGCGACCGTACTGTTCTTCGAGTGGCTCTGCCCCTCGGCCGTCCCCACCGATCGGGCCGGAGCCGTCGCCGGCCTGCCGTCCCACGACCGCCCGGGAGAGGGCGACGACTGCGGGAGCGTCCCTCGGTGACGCGCCTCGTTCGCGGTGCCGGCTGAGCCGGAACACCTTGTCGGGACGGCCGTACTCCGGGTAGGTGGAGCCATCAGGGGCGATGCGATGACGCCGCGCAGCTCAGCCTTGGATCCGTCTTCCGCCCGGCGGGCTGGGCCATTCGAGTGGTCGCACGCCGACTTGACCTGCCCCTCGCGCAAAGTGAACATTCTACGCTTATTGTCTACCTAGGCGATATGCGTTTCATAACGGCGCATATTGAATCCGACGGAAGTGGAGATGCAGTGCGTAAGCTTCGCAAGGCCGCTGTGGTGACTGCCATGATCGGGTGTGTCAGCACGTTCGGGGCCGGTGTGGCCTCCGCCGAGGACGGGTCCCGCTACGGTGACGACACCGGAGGCGACTCGGGTGTGACGCTGTGTGAGCAGTCGGCTGAGGTGCCGCAGAACACTGTGCAGAACGGCCTCATCAATCTGGGCAGCCTCGGACTCCTGGGCACCGGCTCGGCCCCCTCGAGTGCCATCCAGCAGATCTGCGCCGGTGGGGACGTCGATGCCGCCAACATCAACGACTCGGAACCGACCGGGGGCCTCCTGAACCTCGGGCTTGGCCTGTAAGAGCTGATACCGGCTCACTGGGCAGCTCCGAACATGGTTCGGGGCTGCCCTTCCGGCGTCGACCCGTCGGCTTGCACACGCCATCAGTGACGGCCCGCTCTCCGGCCCTTGGTTGACGCTTACAACCGCGGCCGTGACCCCTTACGACGGCCGGACGGAACACGTTTTGGGCACGCGGCTTCGGCCAGAGAGGGATTTGGGTGCGGCCCGCGTCGGCACACTCTGCATCTCGTCGGCAGGTTCTTCGCGAGCGCACCCGTCGGCGAGTGCCTCACGCAGCACATCTCATGGGGTTCGTCGGTCCTGGTGCCGGGCCCGGGGGAGCCTGATGGTGAACACGCAACCCTTGCCGGGCTCACTGTCGACGGTGACGGTTCCCTCGTGTGCTTCGACGAACTGGCGGACGATGGACAGGCCCAGGCCACTACCGCCGGTGCGCCTGCTGCGGGACTTCTCGGCCCGCCAGAAGCGCTCGAAAACCTGGGGGAGGTCATCGGCGGTGATGCCGCTGCCCGTGTCCTCGACGGTGAGGACGGTCAGGTCGCCGACCCGACGGGCAGTGAGTGTGACAGTGCCGCCGGCCGGGGTGTGCCGAAGCGCGTTGGAGGTCAGGTTGCCCAGGACCTGCCGCATCCTCACCGGGTCGGCGTCCAGGACGAGTCCGGAATCGGTATGGGTACACAGGTGGATGCCCGAGGACTCTGCCCGGGGCGGTGTGATCGTCATGGGGGACGCCGTATCCCTCAAACGCTGAGACGAACGGTGCGAGACGACAGCGCCGACCTCCCGGTGAGCTCCGGGGTGCTCGGCAAGACAGAAGAAGGGCGGATCGTTGATGCGTGCCGGGCGCATATGGGTACTAGGCCATTTCGTTTGGATCAGCCGGTCGTTGGTCCGGGTGTGCCGTTGACTGATGCGCAGTGGGCGCGGATCGAGCCGTTGCTCCCGGACCGGACGCCGAGGCGGGGTGGTCGGTGGCGTGATCATCGTGAGGTGATCGACGCGATCGCCTTCAAGTTCCAGACCGGTACCCAGTGGGTGCACCTGCCGGAGAAGTACGGCAACTGGCGGGGCGTCTACAACCGGCTGCGGATGTGGGCCGTTGACGGCACGTGGGAGCGGGTGTTCACCGCCCTGGGCCCAGGCGGACGCGAACGAAGACGTCAGCTGGGCCGTGTCCGTGGACTCCACCATCATGCGCGCTCACCAGCATGCGGCCGGGGCCCGCAGAAAGGGGCCCCGGCCGGCGAGCCGGACGATCACGCCATCGGCCGGTCCCGCGGCGGACTGACCACGAAGATCCACCTCGCGGCCGACGGCCGGTGCCGGCCACTGGCCACGTCGGCAACGTGGTCCAGGTCCGGCTGTCCAGCTCCGGCGAGGTCCTGCTGAACATGCTGGCCATGACGACGGCTCTGTCGGCGGAGGCCGGAGGGCACTTCGAAAAGCGCCGCGTCAGCCGCCAGTAGATTTCGGGCATACGGCGTTCCAGCAAGCGGGAGGTGGGCCGCGGTGGCTCGGGTTGCGGTGTTCTCCGCCGGCTCGTGGGGAACGGCCATGGCGAAGGTCTTGCCGAAGCCGGCAACCGCGTCATGGTCCCTGCCCGCCGGGACGACGTCGTCGACGCCATCAACCCCCGGCACGAGAACCCCCGCTACCTCCCCGGCGTCCTCCTGCCGCCCGCTGTGCAGGCGACGACGAACACGACGTTTGCCCTCTCCGGTACCCAGTACCTGGTGCTGTCGGTCCCGGCGCAGACGCTGCGCGCCAAACCTCGCCGACTGGGCCCCGTACATCCGGCCCGGCACGGTCGTCGTCAGCCTGTTCAAGGGCATCGAGACGGACACCGGGCTGCGCATGTCAGAGGTGATCCACGAGGTGACGGGCATCCCCTTCGAGCCAATCGCCGTCCTGTCCGGGCCCAACCTCGCGCGGGAAGTCGCCAACGGGCAGCCCGCCGCCTCGGTCATCGCCTGCCCCGACGAGACCGCAGCCACCACGCCGCAAAGCGGGTGCCACACCCCCTACTTCCGCCCCTGCGCGACGACGGACGTGACGGGCTGCGAGCTCGGCGGCGCCACCAAGAACGTCATCGCCCTCGCCGTCGGAATCGCGACCGGCCTCGGCCTGGGCGACAACGCCCAAGCCCTCCTCATCACCCGCGGCCTCGCGGAGACCACCCGGCTCGGCGCCGCGATGGGCGCCGACCCGCTCACCGTCTCCGCCTCGCCGGAGCAGGCGACCTCATCACCACCTGCTCCTCACCCCTGTCCCGCAACCGGACCTTCGGCGAACATCTCGGCCAGGGCATGACCGTCGACGAGGCCGTGCGGGCGACGAACCAGACCGCGGAGGGCGTGAAGTCCTGCCGCGCGATCCTGCACCTGGCCCGGGAACACGGCATCGAGATGCCGATCACCGAGGTCGTCACCGCCGTCATCGACGGCACAGCAACCGTGAAGGACGCAGCTACGGCCCTGATGTCCCGGAGCCCGAAACCCGAGCTCTGCAACACCTGAAGCGGCTCGACGCCGCCCGCCCGGCGCTGCCGGACGTCCCGGGATGCCTACGCGTCCTTCGACGCGGCTACCGGGCCTCTGATTCCCAAAGCCCTTCGGGCAGCCTCCTGGAACGCGCGGTCCGGAGCGGGTTTCGCCTGCCACGCCTCGTGAACGCGGAGTGCTCATCGAGCTGGCCACGTCCTTCCCGCAGAGCCCCGCCGCGAACCAGTCCATCCCGTCCTTTTCCCACTCGTCCATCGCCACACGCAGCTGCTCGGCCGCCTCCGCGGCGGTGGAGGCATTTCCGGCGGGCCGGCAGCCTGTTGAAGGGCTGGGGAACGGTGTCCTTAGCGCGCGTCCCTGTTACTCGCAGGGATAGCTGGTGATGCGGACGGTGTACACCATGGAGACCCAGCGGTTGGTACCCACATTGCGGAAGCCGTTGGTGGTGGACGCCGACGCGAGGATCGTGGAGCCGTTGGCGTAGGACCCGACGACCGAGTAGCCGGTGCCAGGACCGCTGCGGATCAGCAGACCGCCGCTGGCGTTGACCCTGTAGTAGCACTGGGTGGCGAGCGCACCGGCCGGCGCGAGCTCCACGGCCGCGCCCGTCGTGCGGGCGGGTGCGGCAGCCTGGGCCGTGAAACCACCCCCGAGGAGCGCGGTGGCGAACAGCGCCGCCACGGCCGCCGTGCGGGTGGCGGAGCGACGCGGTGACATGGTGCGGCGTGCTGCTGTGACGGTCATGGAATCGATTCCCCTTGCGTCGTCGGTTCTGGGTGCGGAACACGTACGTAGGAGCAGGCCCGGGTCGGCCGAGCGGTGTCACCGCTCAAAAGACACCGGAGCCGCGCACGACGTTAGCGCCGCCGGGGCGACGTCGGTGGAGCAGTCATGCGCATACTCCCCTTTTGTCGAAGGCGGTGTACCTCCAGTGGTCCGGCGTCGGGCTTCCCCGGACACGCCGGAATGCCATGAATGCTCCGGGGTGTCGCGTGGTGTGGCCATGCCCTTAAGCCGTGGCTTAAAGGGCTGTGGCAGGGCCGTGCGGCGCTATTGGTTCCCGTCCAGCAGTTCACGGCCCAGCGCGGTGGTCATATGCAGTACGGAACCAGGTCTACGCTCCACCGGTAGTCGATGGCCTCGAAGACTCACCAGGTCTGTTCGGTCCAGTGGCCGTCGGCGCCCCACCCTTCCTTCGGAGAACGCCGCATCCTCTTGCAGGCGGCAGCAGGGGTTGCAGACCCGGCCTGGCGGGCGCCGCCCGGGCGCAACTGCGACAGGCGGGCCTGTTGCCGCCGGGATATCGGGACGTTGCGGGCTGCGGAGCAGCACTGCCCTACGCCTGCGGTTGAGCCGGCCGGCTCCCGTCACGGGTGCGGACCCGGCCCGTCCGCGGTCCAGGAAGTGCCGACATTGGGCCGCAGCCTGATTGTACGGCGGCCCGGACATGCGGCCTGAAACGTGATCACATCCCGATGGCGCACCCGCTGGAGATCGTCATGTCCCCGGCCAGCCCCGACGTAGGCCGGGTGAGCGCCAATAGGTTTACCCAGCAACGGTGTTGTCCTTCCCCGGTCGCACCACCAGTGGCGTGTTCCGTGCGCCATAGTGGAGCAAAGCATCCGATGGGGGGTCTTTCATGATCACGCAGGCGTATGTTCAGGCCGGAGACGTGACCAACCAGGCGGTGGCGGCCTTGAAGGCCCGGATCGCAGCGGCGATCGACAACAACCCCGCACCGGGCGTAGGGACCGTGCTCGACCGCGTGAAGTTCTGGTTGCAGTTGCCGAAAGACACGACGTTCCCCAAGATGCTGGACGCGGACTGCGATCCTCGCAGCCAGCGCGTGGGGACAGCCCTCAGCGCCCCAGCAGCCCGGTACGACTCCCCATCCCTGTCCGCGGCACAGGACATCACGGCCACGTGGGCTGGGATCAGCAACATGTTGCACAACAACCGTGCCGTGACCGTCAAGGGTCCGACCGACCACGTGGGTGGCGAGTTGAGCCTGTTCAGGCTGGACAACAGCGCTGGGTTCCATGTGATCGTGTTCCTGGCCACCGGCAACGACGGCTGTGCAGGGCGTCGCCCGTACTTCCTGGCGTTCGACCCGGACGTCAGCGCGACGGATGCGGCCCGAAAGGCGTGGGTGACCCGGCAAACGGTCGGTGACACCGTCACGAAGGTGTCGGCGCTCACCGAGGCGGCTGCCATCGCCCAGACCAAGCTCATGCTCCTCGGCAACGACCCCAACAGCTTCGGCCCGTTGATCCGCAAGTACTACGTCGACACCACGGCGGTCTTCCCCTCGATCCTGCACGCCGTCTGATCGTCTACTCGGGGCGGCCACGGCGAAGCTGCGCAAGCCGTCGTTCGTAGCCGAGCGGCTTGCCGTCTGGACTGTGCCCTTTGCCGTGGCCGCTCGGGTGAACCCGGGTGGTTGCGGTCACGGTCGTGGTCTAGTGCTGTGACCGGAAAGGTTCACCGGGTTGAGTGGTCAGGCCGCGATGGGTAGGGGTCGTCCGCCCCAGCGGATGCCTTTCTCGCTGCGGATGCGGGCGCGTTCGCGTCGTTGTGCTGCCAGGACGTCGGGGTGGCGGGCGTTCTTATTGCGCCAGCGCAGGTATGCGTGCAGGGCTCGGGTCTGGACGGTGTGGTTTGGGTAGTGCGAGCTGGCCAGGGTGAACTGCCGTAGTGGTCCGAAGTGGGCTTCGATGGGGTTGGCCCAGGACGCGTAGGTCGGGGTGAAGCACAGTTCGACCTTGTTCCGGGCCGCCCACCTGCGGATTTTCCAGTTCAGGTGGGCGGAGAGGTTACAGCGAGCACGGGTTTGGACACGACCACGGCCCTCCGCATCGGATCTCCCATATCCCACGTCCTCCGCCGGGCACAGATTACACAGACGATTTCGGGAGCCGCCTTCATGGCGAGCACCGATTTCCCAGACAACTGACGGCAACTGCCAGCTCGCCTACGGCCTGCGTATGCCTCTTCGCCGGAGCGATGGACATCCACGGACTGAACGCGGTACGAGGACACGGACCGAGTAGGTATCGAGATGTTCCGGGGAAGCTGGACTGCTCCGTACTCACTGTTCCTGTCGTGCTCCGCAGGCCTGGCCGGCGATCTTAGAAGATCCTGGTTCGCATCGGGCGCTTGCGGTGCGCAGCGTTTCCTGCTGCGGCGGGATGGCGCGTGGCGGCCGGGCGGGGTGACGGGTGGGCGGGGCGGCTGCCGTAAGAGGGTGGGGGCGGGCGTGATGGTCTCCGTTCTCGCCCTTCGGGGTGGAATTGGGAGAGGCGCACCCCCGTGCTTTGCGCGCCGAAGGGGGATTGCCTCTTGCTGTGTGATCACCCGGTGCCGCGTGGTCGGACGCTGCGGGATGCTATACAGTGCGCCGGTTTGTGACGGAGCAGGCGCACCCGGGACGGCCTGCCTCTAGTCGAAGCCGTAAGCCGTCCCGGGCCGGCCACGGCGTATTTCGCCCTACTCGGGGCTCTGGTCCGGGACGACCGCGAACGCTCGTGGTCGCGAATGCCCACGGCAGCCCTATGTCCACTCTGCGGTGGTGATGCGAACGCGTCGGGGCCGGTGAGGTCCTCGTCGCCTGCGAGGTGGCGGTGTGCGCCGTCGACGACCCTGGTGAGGATGCCGAGGCCTTCCTCGGTGACGAGGCTGTCGGCCAGGTTGTCGATTTTGCGGTGGTCCGGGACGACACGTTCGAAGGGGATGAGGCGCATGCGGCGCCAGAAGGCGAAGCCGCCGGTGCCGACTTCGGGGCGGTGGTTGCCGAGCAGCCGGAAGGCGTACGGGCTCGGGGCGATGGCCATGATGGGCGGCTCCACCCGCGCTCCCCTGGCCACCGCCGCCTGGCCGAGCGGGGAGTTCGGCGGTATGGGACTGGAGGGCGCGGTCCGGCTCGGCTACCGCAGGGAACTGGAGGCGATCCCGGACCCCGGGGAACGCGCCAGTGCCTTCGAGGCCCGCGTCGCCGAACTCCACGAACACGGCAAGGCCGTCAACGCGGCAGCCGCGCTGGAGATCGACGCGGTGATCGACCCCGCCGAGTCGCGGGAGTGGATCCTGACGGCACTCGACGCCCACGAGGACACCGGCCCACGGGAGGGCCGGGGGTTCGTCGACACGTGGTGAGCCGGGCGGCGGGGGGCGGCCGACCGCATGCACCGGGGGGCGCCGGGCCAGTCGCAGACGGACACCGTCCGGGGACCACGGGCCGGGTCCGTCTGCGACTGCACCGCCCCGCGCCGCGTGCGGCCCGCGAGTCCATGCCGGGGCGGCCGGACGCGGCCGGACGCGGTCGGCGTCCGGTGTGGACGGCGATGGTCCGCCGGGGTTACGAGCGGCGGCGTGGCTTGCCGCGCTTGGCGCCCTTGGACGCGCCGCCGGCTCCGCCCCGCGGACCCTTGCCGGTCTGCTTGCCGCCCGCGGGCTTCTGCCGGGCGTCGCCCTTCCGGGGCTGCTTCCGCGTCGGCTGGGCCGGCGTGGCCGCCGGGGCCGCGGTCCGGCCGCGTGAGCTGTTGACGGTGCGCCCGCGGACGATCCCGATGAAGTCCTCGACCAGCTCGGTGGTCTTCTCCTCCGGCCACGACAGCGCGACCCGCGACTCGGGTGCGTCCGAGACCGGGCGGTACGTGAGGTCCTTGCGATGGTGGAGCCGGGCGAGCGACTGCGGGACGACGAGGACTCCCACGCCCGCCGCCACCAGCTCCACGGCGTCCTCGGTCGTGGCGGGGCGCTCGATCGCGGGCCGCCCGGGCAGGCGCTCCCAGCCGAGGACGTCGTCGAGGGGATGCAGCACGATCTCGTCGGCCAGATCCTCGGCGGACACCTCGTCGACCGCCGCCACGATGTGGTCCTTGGGGACCACGACGACCGGCGTCTCCGCGTAGAGGGGGATCGCGCTGAGATCCGTGCCGTCGACCGGGAGCCGGACGAAACCGGCGTCAGCGCCGCCTCCGCGCAACAGGGCACTCGCCTCGACGGCGGGCACGGCGACCAGGGTGAGGGGGACGTCGGGCAGGCGCTCGTTCCAGATCCGCACCCACTTGGTGGGTGTCACTCCCGGGACATACGCGAGCCGGAACGAGGGGGATGCTTCCGAGCCTGTCACCTGGCCAGGCTACCGGGCGTGGTCAGAGGGGGCGCACATGCTCGATACCCTTGACACCATGACGTCGCAGCAGACCACCCAGACCATGAAGCCCGCCACCGCGGCGAAGAAGCTGGGTGTGTACCTCCAGGCCACGCCCGCCGAGTTCCAGGAGGGTGTCGTCTCACGCACCGAGCTGAGCGCGCTGCAGACCGATCCGCCGGAGTGGCTGGTGGAGCTGCGGCGCAACGGCCCGCATCCCCGGCCGGTGGTCGCGGCGAAGCTCGGCGTCTCGATCGCGGGGCTCGCCCGCGGCGGCGTCACCGAGGCCCTCACCACGGAGCAGATCGAGGCGCTGAAGAAGGAGAGCCCCTCCTGGCTGCGGCGGGAGCGCGCCACACAGGCCGAGGTCCGCAAGGAGTCCGTGCGCCTGAAGGAGAAGAAGGCGGAGCGTGCGGACGACTCCGGCGGCTCCCGCTCCTGATCCCTCTCCCCCGGCCGGCCGGGCGGCCCTCGTCGCCCCGGTCGGCCGGCGCCTGACCGCGAGGGCGTGCGGGGTGGCCGGTGACCCGGCCGTCTCGGCCACCCGATAGCCGTGGATCCCGTCCCCCAGCCGTGGATCCCGTCGTCCCCCAGCCGTAGCCCGTGGTGGATCCGCCGCCATGCGGAACGGGTTGCTCCGTGCGAGTGGTGCATCCCCCGGCGGACCCGTAGCGTCGGGACCAAGGACGACGGCCGGCGACGAGTCACGCGGTCGACGGCCGCCCGCCACCCCGGCCTGCCCGGCCGGGGGACAGGCGCGGGGCCGCAGGTCCCGCAGAGCAGGCCGGGAGCGGACATGCCCACACGAACAGTCAGGGCGGCCATCGTGTTCTGCGCCGCCGCGTCGCTGGCGACCGCCACGGCCGCCGCCTCCCCCGCGGCGTCGCCCACGTCCACGCACACCGTCGACCGGCAGGTGCGCACGCCGGTGATCGTCGACTGCTTCTCGCACGCACAGGTGCGTCCCGCCCGCTTCATCCTGGCCTGCGGGGACGGGAACAGCCGCCTCTCCTCGCTGCACTGGTCGCGGTGGGACGGCAACCGCGCCGTCGCCACGGGGTTCAACGTGGTCAACGACTGCAAGCCGTACTGCGCCGCGGGAAAGTTCCACGCGTACCCCGTCACCGTGCGCCTGGACCGCGCCCAGACGTGGAAGAAGCAGCCCCAGCTGTCCCACTACACGCGGATGAGCCTGGTCTACACCGGCAGCAGGCCGGACGGCTTCGGGCGAACGGTGATCCAGCCCCTCTGGAACTGAGCGCTGTCCGCTCAGCCGAATCATCCGAAGGGGAGCCCACGCCACCTCTCCGAACGCTGACGAGGGCCCGGCCCCTGTTTCCCTGCGCTTCCCCGTCAGCCGGGCGTGAGCACCATCCGGTAACGGGCCCCGCCCGCGAGCATCTTGCGATACGCCTCGCCGGCCCCGTCCAGGGGCACCGACTCGATGGTCGGGCGGATCCCGTGCAGCGCGCTGAAATCCATGGTGTCCTGCACGTCCTGCGCGGTGCCGGACGGATGGCCGCGGACGACACGGCCGCTCATGAGCAGCTGGATCGGGCTGATCCCGAGCGGCTGGGGGGTGGCCCCGATGACCACCAGCTCGCCGCGGTGCGACAGTCCGTCCACGGTCGCCGCGATGGCGTCGGAACTGCCGGCGGTGGCCAGGACGACCTTGGCGCCGCCGAGTGACTGCAGTGCGTCCGCGACGGGGGTCCCGGCCGTGCTGTCGATGTAGTGGTGGGCGCCGAGCCGCAGGGCGAAGTCCGCCTTGTCGGGCCCCCTGGCGATGGCCACGGTCTCGAAGCCCATGGCGACCGCGTACTGCACCCCGAGGTGCCCGAGACCGCCGATGCCGAGCACGGCGACCAGGTCCCCCGGCCGCGCCGAGCTGCGCCGCAGCCCGTTGTACGTGGTGACACCGGCACAGGCCATGGGTCCCGCGTCGCTCGCCGTCAGCGCGTCGGGGATACGGGCCAGGGCGTCGACCGGCGCGACCATCGCCTCCGCGAAGCCGCCGTCGTACGCCCACCCGGGGACCTTGAGGTTCTCGCACACGACGAAGTCGCCCTGGCGGCAGGGCTCGCAGTGGCCGCAACTGCCGCCGAACCAGCCGACGGTGACCCGGTCGCCGACCTGCCAGCCGCTGTCCCGCGCGCCCTCGCCGAGCTCGTCGACGCGCCCGGCGATCTCGTGCCCGGGAACCAGCGGGAAGCGGACGCCGGGCATACCGGCCGACACGAAGAAGGCGTCACTGTGGCAGATCCCGCAGGCCTCCACGGCGACCCGCACGTGGCCGGGGCCCGGTCGCGGAAGATCGCGCTCGACGATCTCGAACGGGCCGTTCGCGGCAGCCACCTGCGCTACTCGGTAGGTACTCATGCTGTCTCTCCGGAGCAGATACGACGACCCCCACGACCAGCAGACCAGCTCCCCGCCCGCCGCGCGCGCCGACGCGGGAGCCGGGTTGCCGAAGCAGACCTTTGGCGCCCTGAGGGCAGACCGCGTTTCGCGACCCGAGGCAGACCGCGTTTCCGTCCACCGCTTCGGCGGCATCGTGGTCGCCCTCCGGCTTCACCGACCCGGTCAAGTTCGCGGACGGCGAGCCCTACGTCACGTCGCACGTCGACGGCCGGGGCACCAACCCGGTGGACGACACCACACGTACCGCGCGGTTCGCTCCGCGCACGGCGGTCGCGACGGACGTCAACCGGCGGACGCGGCCGTCTCCGGCTCGCGGGCGCCGAGGATGGCGAGGCAGTTCCGCCACAGGACGCTGAGCCGCTGCGTGTCGTTGTAGAGCTTGGCGAAGAGCACCTGGCCCTCGAGCTGGGCGACGACGGACCGGGCGGCCTCGTGGGGGTCGCCCACGGTCACCTCACCCCGCTCGTGCGCGTCGGCGACGACCTCTTCCACCATGGCGACCTGCGCGTCGAAGATCTCCTGCAGGCGCGCGCGGATGGCTTCGGTCTGGTTGCTCATCTCCAGGGTCAGGTTCCCGAACATGCACCCCGAGACCGTGCCGCAGCTCTGCTGTCCCGCGCGTTGTGCGGCCTCCGTCTCCTCGAAGAGCCGCCGCAGCCGCTGGAGGGGATCGGCGTCGCCGCGCAGGGCGCGGGTCCAGTCGCCGCGCTGGGCGGCCCACTGCTCGTCGAGCACGGCGAGCGCGAGGGCCTCCTTCGACTCGAAGAAGTAGTAGAAACTGCCCTTGGGCACACCCGCGGCCTTGCAGATCTCGGCGGTGCCCAGGGCCGAGTAGCCCCGCTGCTCGATGAGCGACCGGGCGGCGGTGAGGATCTTCTCCCTGGCATTGCTGGTGCGTCCCATGCGCCCAGTATACGACCGACCGACTACAAGGGGGTCGACCGGTCGAGTGCTCAGGGGGGACGAGCCCGGCCCGGCGCCCGAGTTCGGCGCGGGCCCGGGTCCGCGTCACACGCTGCCGCGCCAGACGTTGTCGAAGGCCGCTTCCTCGACGGCCCGGCGCTGCCGTACGGCCTCCAGTTCCATCACGGCGTCGTGGACCGCGGCCAGGACCGTCGCCACCGTGTCGTCCGGGATGCCCGGGTCGTTCTCACCCGATTCGTCGGACGGTTCGTCGTACAGGCCGGCGGCCGCCGCGAGAGCGACGAGGACCGGCTCACGGTCCGCCCAGCGGGCCTCCGCCCGGCTCCGGGCCGGTGAGTCGACGAGAGCCGCGGGGGCCGCCGCCCGGAAGGATGCGAGACGCCGGTGCGGCCGCGCGAGCTGACCCTCCGCCTCGAAAGCGGCCTGATACGCCGAGGACAGGTCGCGGCCCCTGCGCCACAGCCAGTCCTCCACCGGCTCGTACGGCTCCTGCCGGACGAGTGAGGCGGCGGCCTCCCGCAGCAGCGGATCGTCCTGCCGCGAGTGATCAGCCGGCACGATGCGGACCCCGTCCAGCCGGAGCACTCCCCCGTCGAGGAGATCGAGAACCTCCGCGCCGGCGAGCGTGAGCGAAAGGGCGCCGGAATCCACGGAGCGGTCCGGCTCCAGGTCGATCGCGACGATCAGCAGGTCCCGCGCTGTGGTCATGTCGGCATCCTCTCGGAGGTGGGAACCAGGGTACGACGCGGCGGTGGTGCGGCGCCCGCCGTACGGCAGGACCCGCAGCGGGCCGGACGCCCCCGGCGGGCGCCCTCCCGCGGCGGGCCGTCCGCGGAACGGGTGGTCACGCGGCGGGCCCGGCCGCGCCCGGGTCGTTCGGATCCTTCGGATCCTTCGGGTCGTTCGGGTCGTTCGGGTCGTTCGGGTGGGAGACGAGCGGGGTGACGGTCGCGCTCATCCAGGGGCGCAGAGGGAGCGTGCCGAGCACCTCCCTATGGAGTTCCGCCTCGTCCGCGGCCCTCCATACGCCGATGCTGCGCAGCTCGCCGACGGGCCGCCACAGGCGCACCAGCCGGCCCGCGTCCGCCAGTTCCCGGGCCCGGTCCGCCTCGGCGGACCGGCGCCGGCGGACCTCGGCGGGGTCGGTGCCCTCGGGGACGGTGGTGACGAGTTCGACCAGGAACTCACGCATGGCGCCTCTCCGTTCGGTGACGCGTCCGCGGGATGCGCCCGCGGTGACTGTCCTTGATAATAGTAGACCGGTCGCTTATATTCCGTGCATGACCGGTCGGGCCGTCGCCGGACCGGCCGTGTCCCGTCAGTCGCGCCGCATTCCGTCAGGAGAAACCGTCATGAGCTCTCAGGGTCAGAAGGTCGCCGTGGTCACCGGTGCCTCGCAGGGCATCGGCGCGGGCCTGGTCGCCGGCTTCCGCAAGCTCGGCTACGCCGTCGTGGCCACGTCGCGGAGCATCGCCGAGTCACCGGACGCCGACGTCCTCACCGTCCAGGGCGACATCGCCGACCCCGCCACGGCCGAACGCGTCATCGCCGCGGGCCTCGAGCGGTTCGGCCGGATCGACACCCTGGTCAACAACGCCGGGATCTTCGTCGCAAAGCCGTTCACGGAATACACGCAGGAGGACTACGACGCGGTCCTCGGCGTGAACCTGTCCGGCTTCTTCCGGATCACTCAGCTCGCCGTCGCGAACATGCTGGAGCACGGCGGCGGTCACGTCGTACAGATCACGACCAGTCTGGTGGAACACCCCAACTCCGCCGTGCCGTCCGTGCTCGCCTCGCTGACCAAGGGCGGGCTCCAGGCGGCCACCAGGGCCCTGGCCATCGAGTACGCCGGCCGGGGCGTCCGCAGCAACGCCGTCGCACTCGGCACGATCAAGACCCCGATGCACCCCGAGGAGAACCACGCGGCCCTCGCCGCGCTCCACCCCGTCGGCCGCATGGGCGAGGTGAGCGACATCGTCGACGCGGTGCTGTACCTGGAGAAAGCCCCGTTCGTCACCGGCGAGGTCCTGGCCGTCGACGGCGGTCAGAGCGCCGGCCACTGAGCCGCCGGGACGGGCTCAGGACGGGTCGGTCGTGGAGATCACCAGCATCTTCGTCACCGAACCGTCGTCGCCGACCACGTCGCGCACGTGACGGAAGCCGAGACGGCGGGCCATCGCCAGACTGGCGGTGTTCCCGGCGCCCACCATGCCGTAGGCCTCCTTGAGGCCCAGGTTGCCGGCGGCGTGGCGCAGCAGGCCGCGGACCACTTCGGTGCCCAGCCCCTGGCCCCAGTACTGCGGAGCGAGGGCGGTGATCAGCTCGTACCCGTCCACGTTGCCCGTCTTCTTCACCTCCGCGTGGCCGGCGTACGCGCCCTCGAACCACAGGCCCCAGACGTCGAACAGCCGCTTGGGGTACACGTCGGTCAGGATCGTGCGGAACAGGGTCCGGAGGTCGGCCTCCGGGACCAGCTCCTGGCCCATCCAGCGGCAGACCTCCTCGTCGCGCAGAAGCGCGACGAAGTGGTCCTCGTCCTGGGGCCGGTAGGGGGTGAACTCCAGTCGCTCGGTGCGCAGTGCGGGCGTCATCGGCGTACTCCTCTGGGTGACGCGGGGCGGGACGGGCGTCGCGGAGGGGCGCGGCGCGAAGACGTGGTGGGGGGAGGGCCGTGCGACGGGCGCCGGGGCGGCGGTCTCGCCGCCCCGGCGCCGCGAGTCCGGGCAACGGGTGCTCACCGGCCGGGGCCCGAGCCTGAGCCGGGTTCCTGGCCCGGGCCGGGTTCCTGGCCCGGGCCGGGTTCCGGGCCCGGGCCGGGTTCCGGGCCCGGGCCGGGCGGGACGGGCGGGCTAGGAACCCGCCTTCTCCATGCGCTCGCGCAGGCTGCGGGGACGCATGTCGGTCCAGACCTCGTCGACGTAGGCGGAGCACTCGGCCTCGCTGCCCTCCTTGCCGACGGGGTGCCAGCCGGCGGGTACGTCGACGTCGACCGGCCACAGCGAGTACTGGTCCTCGTCGTTGCGCAGCACCTGGTAGCGGGTGTTCTCGTCCATGTCACGCTCTTTCGTCGTAGGTACGGTGTTGGCGGCCGGCCGGGGACCGGCCGGTCCTGTTCCCGGCGGACCGGGCTGCTGTGGTGGGCGCGCGGGGCGGTGGTGCCCGGCGCCCGCGGCACCTTGGGCCGCTCGCGGCGTCACTGCGGCGGGGGCCCGTCACCGGCCGCCCCGTGCGTGCCGGGCGATGTGGCGCAGCGCGTCGGCGAACTCCTCGGCGACGGCGCGCACGGTCTCGGTGTCGTGCAGACCGGTCCGGTGGTGCCAGGTGAAGGCGAGGCGTCCGTGCTGCACCGCGCCCACCACCTCGAGCGGGTGCGATCCGCTGTCCCGCGGGTCGTGGTCCCGGCCGAAGGAACCGTGCTCGGCGCGGACGAGGCCGGTGCCGGGGGCGGCCGGGCGGGCGTCCCACTGGCCGAGGTAGTTGAACACCACCTGTCCGTGCGCCGCCGAGCCGAGCCGCTCGCGGACCTCCGGTGAGCCGTACGTGCGCAGCGCGCCGTAGCCGAGCCCGTTCCCGGGCACCGTACGCAGCTGGCGGCGTACCGACTTCACCAGGGCGCGCCAGTCGCGGGCGGGACCGAGGTCGTCCGGGTCGGGTACCCGGAGGGCCACCGGGTGGACGGTGGTGAACCAGCCGACCGTGCGGGAGAGGTCGACCCCGTCGAGCACGTCCTCACGACCGTGTCCTTCGAGATCCAGGCGGACGCGGTCGCGTCCGGTCCAGCGGGCCAGCGCCAGGGCCAGCGCGGAGAGCAGGACGTCGTTGACGCGGGTGCGGTAGGCGGTGGGTGCGGAGCGCAGCAGCGCCGCGGTGTCCTCCTCGTCGAGTTCCACGGTGAGCACGCGTGCTTCGCCGGCGTCCGCTGCGGGGGTCGCGGCGGCGGGCAGCCGTTCCGCGGTCACCGCCTCCTCCCAGTAGGGGAGTTCGTGGTCAAGGCCGCCTTCGGCGACGTGGGCGGCGAGAGCTCGGACCCAGTCGCGGAAGGAGGTGCTGCGCTCCCCCAGCGTCACGGTCTCTCCCCGCGCCGCCTGCCGATAGGCCGCTTCCAGGTCGTCGCTGAGGATCCGCCAGGACACGGCGTCCACGACGAGGTGGTGGGCGACCAGGAGCAGGAACGCGGGCCGGTCCGCCCCGCCGGTGAACAGCCCCGCCCGCAGCAGCGGGCCGTGGGCGAGGTCGAAGCCGGCGTGCAGGTCGTCGGCGGCCCGCTCCATGGCGTCGTCGGCCTCCGCCGGCGACAGTCCCGTCAGGTCGTACCGGGCGAGGACACGGTCGCCGTCGCCCTCGGCGGGCGGCGGGTTGAACTGGTGCCAGCCGTCGTTGTCCCGGGTGAAGCGCATGCGGACGGCGTCGTGGTGTTCCAGCAGCGCGTCCAGGGCCGTGGCGAGGGCCGCCGGGTCGGGCGGGCCGTCGAGTTCCAGCAGCACGGACTGGTTGAAGTGGTGGTGGCTGTGGCGCGGGGTGGTGAGGAACCACTCCTGGATGGGCGTGAGCGGCACCTCCCCGGTCGCCGGGCCGTCCCCGGCGCGCTCGGGCGCGGCGCCGACGACGGTGGCGAGTTCGGCCACCGTCTGGTGGGTGAACAGGTCGCGGGTGGCCAGGTGCAGGCCGTCGCGCCGCAGCCGCGACACGACCTGCATGCTCAGGATCGAGTCGCCGCCGAGGTGGAAGAAGTTGTCGTCGGCGCCGACGCCGTCCACGCCGAGCACGTCCTCCCAGATGCGGGCGATGTGGCGTTCGGTGTCGGTGCGCGGTGCGGTGCGCGGGCCGCCGGCCGCGTGCGCCGGACCGGGTGCGGGCAGCGCACGGCGGTCGGTCTTGCCGTTCGGGGTGAGCGGCAGCCGCTCCAGGGGTACGAAGGCCGCCGGGATCATGTGGGGCGGCAGCAACCCCGCGAGGTGCTCGCGCAGTTCGGCGAGGGGCAGTTGGGCGGGAGCGCCCTGCTCGGGGACGACGTACGCCACCAGTCGTCCGTGGCCCTTGGCGGTCCCGTCGCCCGAGTCGTCGGTGCGGACGACGGCCACCGCGTCGCGCACCAGGGAGCTGCGGCGCAGCGCGCTCTCGATCTCTCCCGGTTCGATCCGGAATCCGCGCAGCTTGATCTGGTCGTCGGCGCGTCCGGCGAAGCGGAGCCGGCCGTCGGTGCCCCAGCGCACCAGGTCGCCGGTGCGGTACATCCGTTCCCCCGGTGCGCCGAACGGGTCGGCGGTGAACCGCTGGGCGGTCAGGCCGGGGCGGTTCAGGTAGCCGCGGGCCAGTCCGGGGCCCGCCACGTACAGTTCGCCGGTCACGCCGGGCGGGACGGGGCGGCGGGCGGCGTCGAGGACGTAGACGCGGGTGGCGCCGGCCGGGCGGCCGATCGGCGGGGCGCCCGCCTCCGGAGTCAGGGGGCCGGTCCAGGTGGCGACGACGGTGGCCTCCGTGGGCCCGTAGGAGTTGATCATGCGGCGGCCGGGGGCCCAGCGCCGGACCAGGTCGGCCGGGCACGCCTCGGCGCCGACGATCAGGGTGCGCAGGTGGGGCAGGGAGCCGGCCGCCTCGGGCGGCACGGTGGCCAGCGCGGCCGGGGGGATCAGGGTGTGGGTGACGGCCCGGTCCGCGAGGATCTGGGCCAGCCGCTCGCCGACCAGGGGGCCCTCCTCGCCGGTCACCAGGGCGGCGCCGGTGAGCAGGGAGACGCACAGTTCCAGGACGGAGGCGTCGAAGCTGGGCGAGGCGAACTGCAGGACCCGGTCGCCGGGGCCCGCTTCGTAGCGGTCGGCGGCGGCCGCGGCGAAGGCGGCCAGTCCGCTGTGCGTGACCACGACGCCCTTGGGCGTTCCGGTGGACCCGGAGGTGTAGATCACGTAGGCCGGGTGGTGAGGGGTGAGCGCGGTGGTGCGGTCCGCGTCGGTGGGCGCGGTGTCGGGCCCCGCCTCGACCCACACGTCGGCCGGGTCGTCCAGGACCAGTGCGGCGCCCGCGTCGCGCACCATGAACTCCCGTCGCTGCTCGGGGTAGGCCGGGTCCACGGGCAGGAAGGCCGCGCCGGTCTTGGCGACGGCGAGCTGGGCCACCACGGTCTCCGCCGCGCGGGGCAGGGCCAGGGCGACGATCCGTTCGGGCCCGGCGCCGCGGCCGATGAGCCGGTGGGCCAGCCGGTTGGCGGCGCGGTCCAGCTCCGCGTAGGTCAGCTGCCGGCTTTCGTCCGCGAGGGCCACCGCGTCGGGGGTGCGGGCCGCCTGTCGCTGGAACAGTTCCGGCAGGGTCGCCGCCGCTACCGGCCGGGCGGTGTCCCGGCCCTGGTCCAGGAGGGCCTTCAGTTCCTCGTCGGTCGCCAGCGGGAGCGCGCCGAGGGGCCGGTGCGGGTCGTCGGCGACGGCCGTGAGGAGGGTGCCGAGCTGGTCGGCCATGCGTTCGGCGGTGGCCGCGTCGAACAGGTCCGTGTTGTAGGTGAGCAAACCGTGCAGGGCTCCGGAGTCCGTCTCGGCGAATTCCAGGGTGAGGTCGAACGCCGCCTGCTGGAGGTCCGGTTCGATGTCGGAGACGTCGAGGCCGGGCAGGTCGAGGTCGGCCGCCGGCGTGTTCTGCAGGACGACCATGACCTGGAAGAGCGGGGTCCGGCTCGTGTCGCGGACCGGCTGCACCTCGTCCACCACCTGCTCGAACGGCACCTCCTGGTGGGCGAAGGCGTCCAGCACCGTGCGCCGTACGTCGGCGAGGAACTCCGGGAAGGGGCGGTCGGTGTCCACCCGGGAGCGCAGGACCAGGGTGTTGACGAAGAAGCCGATCAGGTTCTGGGTCTCCGCCCGGTCGCGGCCCGAGGTGACGGTGCCGACGGCGACGTCCCGCTCGCCGGACAGGCGGGCGAGGAACGTCTGCGCGGCGGCGACGAGGGTGGTGAACAGGGTGGTGCCGCGGTCCCGGCCGACCTGGGTGAGGCGGCGGGCCGTACGGGGCGGCAGGACCAGGCGGGCGGTCGCGCCGTTGCTGGTGCGCACCGCCGGGCGCGGCCGGTCGGTGGGCAGGTCCAGCGGTTCGGTGCCGGCCAGCTGCTCCTTCCAGTAGGCGAGGTGTTCGGCGGCACCGCTGCCGCCCGAGGTGCGCTGCCAGTGGGCGTAGTCGGCGTACTGGACGGGGAGCGGCGGCAGTTGACCGGCGGTGGCGTCCAGTTCGGCCCGGTAGAGGTGGGCCAGGTCACCGGCCAGCACGGACGTCGACCAGCCGTCGGTGACGATGTGATGCAAAGTCAGGTTCAGCACGTGGTCGTCGTCGGCCAGCCTGACCAGTCCGGCGCGCATGAGCGGGCCCCGGCGCAGGTCGAAGGGGCGGGTGCGCTCGGCCGCCAGCAACTGCTGCAGCCGGTCGGCGCGTTCGTCCTCCGGCAGCCGTGACAGGTCGTGCAGCGGCAGCGCGACGTCCTTGGGCGGGTGGACGATCTGCACACCGTGGCCGTCCAGCGAGTCGAAGGTGGTCCGCAGCGACTCGTGCCGGGCGACCAGTGCGCGCAGGGCCTCGGCGAGGGCGCCGGCGTCGAGCGCGCCGCGCAGACGCAGCGCGAGCGCCGTGACGTACTCGGCGCCGCCGGGTGCGAACTCCTCGAGGAACCAGAGGCGTTGCTGGGCGTACGACATCGGCGGCGCCGTGTCGCGGGCGACCGGGACGATGGCGGGCACGTCGGCCTCACCTGTCCTGCGCCGCGTGAGCAGGACGGCGAGCGCGGCGGGGGTGGGGTGGGTGAACACCGCGCGGGGCGACAGCTCCGTCCCGAACGTCTCGGCCAGCCGGGAGGCGAGCCGGATGCTGAGGATCGAGTCTCCGCCCAGCTGGAAGAAGTCGTCCTCCGTGCCGGGCCTTTCGACGCCGAGGACCTCGGCGAAGACCTCCGCCGTGCGGCGTTCCGCGTCGGTGCGGGGCTCGACGTGCGTGCCCTGCCCGGCGCCGTCGTCAGGGGCCGGGAGGGCCGCCCGGTCCACCTTGCCGTTGCGGCTGAGCGGGAGGGCCGGCAACGGGACGAACGTGGAAGGCACGAGGTAGTCGGGCAGGGTGCGTCCGGCGAACGCCCTGAGGTCCATGACGTCCTCGCCCGCGGGCCCGACGACGTAGGCCACCAGGCGCTTGGTGCCGGGCCGGTCCTCCCGTGCCACGACGGCCACGTCGCTGACGCCGGGGTGTGTCGCGAGCGCCGCCTCCACCTCGCCGGGCTCGACCCGGAAGCCGCGGATCTTCACCTGGTCGTCGGCGCGGCCGAGGAATTCGATCGTGCCGTCGAGGTGGCGGCGGGCCAGGTCTCCGGTGCGGTACATGCGGGCGCCGGGCGGGCCGTAGGGGTCCGCCGGGAAGCGGGCCGCGGTGTCACCGGGGCAGCCGAGGTAGCCGCGCGCTACGCCTTCGCCGGACACGAACAGTTCGCCGGCGCAGCCCGGCGGGACGGGCCGCATGCGGGTGTCCAGGAGGTGGATCCGCAGGTCGTCGAGCGGGTGGCCGATGGGCACGGTGCCGGGCACCCGCTCCGGGTCCGTGAGGGCGAAGGACGTGGCGAAGGTCGTGGTCTCGGTCGGCCCGTAGCCGTCCACCACGGTCAGGCCGGGGCAGGCGGCCAGTACCCGGCGTACGGCCGCGGCGGGGACCACGTCACCGCCGGTCCACACCTGGCGCAGCCCCGCGAAGCAGTCCGGCGCGTCCTGGGACAGCAGCCGGAACACGCCTGCCGTCAGCCACACCGCCGTCAGCCCGCCGTCCACGGCCCGCCGCCGCAGCAGGGCCGCGTCCACGGTGCCCTCGGGGGCCACCACCACGCAGCCGCCGTTGATCAGGGGCGCCCACACCTCGAACGTGGCGGCGTCGAAGGCCACCGGCGAGTGCAGCAGGACGCGGTCGCACACGCCGTCGGTGAAGCGGCTGTCGGTGGCCAGCGACGCCACGTCGCGGTGCCGGACCGCCACGGCCTTGGGACGGCCGGTGGATCCGGAGGTGAACATGACGTACGCCAGGCGGTCGGGGTCGGCGGGCGGCAGCACCGCTCGTGCCGGTGGCGCGGTACGCGCCGCGGCGACCTCCTCGGCGGTCAGCCGGACCGTGACGCCCGCCTCGGCGAGGAGGGCACGCTGCCGGTCCTCGGGGGCGCGGGTGTCCACCGGCAGGTAGGCGCAGCCCGCCTTGAGGACCGCGAGCTGGGCGGCAACGAGTTCGGCGGAGCGGTCCATGAGCAGGGCGATCCGGTCCTCGGGCGCCGGACGTCCGGCCAGCAGCCGCGCGGCCAGGGCGTCCGACCAGTCGGCGAGCTGCCGGTAGGTCACCCGGCGGTCGCCGTCGGACAGGGCCGGGGCGTCCGGGGTGCGCCGGACCTGCTCGGCGAACAGGTCGAGGGGGCTGCGGGGCGGTGCCTGCCGGGCGGTGGTGTTCCAGCGCTCCAGCAGTTCGCGGTCGGCGGCGCTCAGGACGTCCAGGCCGTCCACCTCGCCCTCGGCGCCGTCGACGAAGCGGGTGAGCAGGGCGGCCAGGCGGGACGCGGCGCGCTCGACGGTGGTCCGGTCGAACAGCGTGGCGTCGTAGGCCAGGTCGAAGCCGAGCCGGTCGGTGAGGTGGGCGCGCAGGCAGAGCGGGAAGGTGGTGGCGTCCTCGGCGTGCACCTCCTCGACGTTCACCCCCGTCCTGGCGGTCGCTGCCTCGTCGACGGGGTAGTTCTCGAAGACCACCATGCTGTCGAACAGGGCTTCGCCCGCCGGGACTTCGCTCAGCGCCTGGATGCGGGGCAGCGCGAGGAAGTCGAATCGCCGGGCGTCGCTCTGCTCCTCCTGCAGCCCGCGCAGCCAGGGCAGGACGCCGTCCGCGGGGATGCGGACACGGGTGGGCACGGTGTTGATGAACATGCCGACCATGGAGTCCACGCCCGGCAGTTCGGCCGGACGGCCGGAGACGGTGGTGCCGAAGACGACGTCACGGCGCCCGCTGTAGCGGGCCAGCAGCAGCGCCCACATGCCCTGCACCACGGTGTTGACGGTGAGTCCGTTGCGGGCGGCCGTCTCCCGCAGCCGCCGGGAGAGCGCTTCGTCGAGTTCGTGGTGCACGGCGTCGGCGGCGCGCGCCCGGTGCGCCTCGGCGGGTGTGCGGTCGTACGGCAGCGGGGTGCGTGCCGTGAACCCGGCGAGGGCCTCGGTCCAGTGGCGGTCGGCCGCTGCCTCGTCCTGGTCGCGCAGCCAGCCGAGGAAGTCGGCGAACGGCCTGCGCGGCGGCGGGGCGAGGTCCGTGCCCGTGGTGAGCGCGGCGTACCGCTCGCACACCTCGGTGAGCAGTTGCCCGGTGCTCCAGCCGTCGAGGATCAGATGGTGCGAGGACCACAGCAGCAGCACCTCGTCGCCGGGGAGGGCGGCCAGGGTGATGCGGGTGAGCGGTGCGTGGGTCAGCTCCATGCCCGCCGCCCGGTCCTCGGCGAGCAACCGTTGCGTGGCTTGCTCGCGTTGACCGGGTGTCAGGTCACGCCAGTCCAGGTGGGTGACGGGCAGTTCGACGCGCTGGTGGACCATTTGCACGGGGTGCGGCAGGCCCTGCCAGTGGACGCTCGTGCGCAGGGCCGGTGTGTGGTCGGCGAGCTGCTGCCAGGCGGCGGCGAACGCCCGCGGGTCGGCCACGCCCGACAGGCGCACGGCCGTCCGGTCGAAGTAGGCGCCCGCCGTGTCGACCAGCCCGTGGAAGAGCATGCCGGACTGCAGGGGCGTGAGCGGCAGGACGTCCGCCACCTGCCGTCCGTCGCCGACCAGCCGGTCCAGCTGGTCCCGGGTGAGTCCGGCGAGGGGGAAGTCGGACGGGGTCCGGCCGCCCGCGTCCGGGGAGGCGCAGTGCGCCACGATGGCGCGCAGTGCCGCGCACATCTCCTCGGCCAGCCGTCGCACGGTCGTCTCGTCGTAGACGGCGGTGGGGTAGGTCCAGCCGAGTTCGAGCCTGCCGTCCTGGACGACGCCCGTGACGTCCAGGAGGTAGGGGCGGGGCTCGTCCGGGTGGGTGTCGCGGCCGGCCGGCAGGAGCGCGGCCCGGTACAGGCCGCCGCCGTCGGCACCGCCGGCGTCCCACTGGCCGTGGTAGTTGAAGCCGACCCGCGGTGCCTGGGCGCCGGCCAGCGGGCTGTCGGGCAGCAGGTGGCGCAGCACGCCGTGGCTCAGTCCGCGCAGCGGCACGGCGCGCAGCGTCTCCTTCACGGACCGCAGGACATCGCCCCAGCCGGTGCCGGCCGGGACGGTCAGGGCCAGGGGGAACTCGGCGGTGAACCAGCCGACGGTCCGCGACAGGTCCACGTCGTCGAAGAGGTCCTCGCGGCCGTGCCCCTCGACGCCGACCAGGACGGTGTCGCGTCCGCACCAGTCGGCCAGCGTGCGGCCGAGGGCGCTGAGCAGGACGTCGTTGACCTGGGTGCGGTAGACCTCGGGGACCTGGCGCAGCAGCGCGTCGGTCTCCGCCGCCTCCAGGGTGACGGTGACGGTGGCGGCGGTGCCGTAGGTGTTGGGGCCGGTGCGGCCGGCGGGCAGGTCGGCGGGGGCGGCGCAGGTCCGGGTCCAGTGGGCCAGGTCGGCGTCGAGGGCACCGGAGCGGGTGTGCCGCTCCAGGCGGGCCGCCCACTGTCCGTAGGTGGTCCCCTCGGCGGGCAGGTCGAGGGGGCGCCCGGCCGCCGCGGCGCGCTGGGCGCTCTCCAGGTCCGCGAGGAGGATGCGCCAGGAGACGCCGTCCACGACCAGGTGATGGGCGGTGATCAGCAGATGCGCGGGGCGGTCCGGGCCGCGGTCCAGGAGCAGGACCCGGACGACCCGGCCCTCGGCGGGGTCGAGCGAGGCCTGTGCGGCCTCCGCCGCCCGCTGCGTCCGTGCCTCCAGCGCCGGCCCGTCGAGATGGGCCACGTCGTGGTGCGTGCAGACGCCTTCGGGTGCCTCCGGCAGCACCTCCTGGTACCAGCCGTCGCCGTTGCGCAGGAACCGGGTGCGCAGGGCGGGGTGGTGGCGTACGAGAGCGTCCACTGCCTGACGCATCGTCAGCAGGTCGGTGCCGTCGGCCAGTTCGAGGCGCTGGGTCATGGTGAAGCGCAGCGGGTCGCCGGGGTCGCGGCCGTCGAGGTACCAGCGCTGGATCGGGGCCAGGGGGGCTTCGGCGGGCGCGGCCTCGTCCGCCGAGGCCGGGCGCGGGTCGGTGTCGGCGACGCGCAGGGCGAGTTCGGCGACGGTCTGGTGGCGGAAGACGTCCTTGGTGGTGAGGGCGAGGCCCGCCTGGCGGGCCCGGGAGACGATCTGGATGCTGAGGATCGAGTCGCCGCCGAGCGAGAAGAAGTTGTCCCGCGCGCCCACCCGCTCGACGCCGAGGACCTCCGTCCAGATCGCGGCGAGGCGCTCCTCGGTGCCGGGCCGCGGTGCCACGTACGGCGTCGTGCTGTCGGGCTGGGCCGGCGGGGCGGGCAGGGCGCGCCGGTCGGTCTTGCCGCTGGTGGTGCGCGGTATCCGCGCCAGCGGGACGAACGCCGCGGGCACCATGTGGTCCGGCAGCGTCCGGCGCAGCAGGACCCGCAGTTCGTCGGCGGGCGGGGTGTGCTCACCGGCGGGCACCAGGTACGCCACCAGCATGAGACGGCCGCCGTGCTCGCGGGCGGTCACCACGGCCTCGGCGACGTCCGGGTGGGCCAGCAGTGCGGCCTCCACCTCGCCGGGTTCGATGCGGAAGCCCCTGATCTTGACCTGTTCGTCGGTCCGGCCGAGGAACTCCAGCAGCCCGCCGGTGTCCCAGCGGGCCCGGTCACCGGTCCGGTACATCCGCTGTCCCGGCTCCCCGAACGGGTCGGCCGGGAAGCGTGCGGCGGTCAGGCCGGGCCGGTTCAGGTAGCCGCGGGCCACCTGGGCTCCGGCGAGGTACAGCTCGCCGGGGGTGCCGGGCGGGACCGGCCGCAGGGCGCCGTCGAGGACGTAGGCGCGCAGGTTGCGGCCGGGGCGGCCGATGACGGGGCGCCCGGGGTGTTCGGCGCAGCGCCCGTAGACGGCGTCGACGGTGCATTCGGTGGGGCCGTACATGTTGTACGCGGTGACGCCGAGGTCGCTGTCCGCCGCGCACAACTCCTGCCAGGCGGTGCTGCCGACGGCCTCGCCGCCCACGAGCAGCAGGCGCGGGTGGTGGCGGCCGGGGGCGAGGAGTCCGGCCGCGGTCAGTTCGCGCAGGAAGGACGGGGTCACGTTGACCAGGTCCAGCCGCCGGTCGTCGACGAGGGCGCAGAACGCGTCGGGGTCCAGGCGGACGTCCTCGTCGACGAGGTGCACCTCCTGGCCTAGGGCGAGGAGGAGAGGGCCTTCCCAG
Source organism: Streptomyces sp. NPDC005551 (assembly GCF_042871785.1). NCBI lineage: Bacteria > Bacillati > Actinomycetota > Actinomycetes > Kitasatosporales > Streptomycetaceae > Streptomyces > Streptomyces sp. NPDC005551. Next base: position 357,236 of record NZ_JBIAJE010000005.1, read on the forward strand.
GAGGTGTCGAAGGAGAACGACGCGCTCAGCGCGGCCCGCAGCCGGCGCCCGTCCGCGGTGTGCGGCGCGACGAAACCCTCGCGGTGGTCGTGGCAGAGGTTGACCAGGTGGCGGTGTTCCACGGCGACGCCCTTGGGGCGGCCGGTGGAGCCGGAGGTGTAGACGAGGTAGGCGGCGTTCTCCGGGCGCAGCGGCCGGCGCCGGTCGGCGTCGGTGGGGGCGTGCGCGGGCAGCCGGTCCCAGGGCACCTCGCGCAGGGTGCCGGCCGTCACGACGGTGTGCGGCGCGGCGTCCGCGAGGAGGAACGCGACGCGCTCCTCGGGCAGTTCGGGGTCCAGGCAGAGCAGGGTGCCGCCGGCCTTGAGGACGGCGAAGAGTGCCACCAGCAGCTCGGAGGTGCGCGGCAGGCGGACGGCGATCACGCGTTCCGGGCCGGCGCCCAGCGCGATCAGGTGGTGGGCGAGCCGGTTGGCGCGGTCGTCGAGGGCCGCGAAGTCCAGCGTGGCGTCCCGGGCCACCAGGGCGGTGGCGTGGGGGGACCGGGCGGCCTGCGCCTCGAACAGGGCGGGGAAGGTGGTGTCCGCGGCCGGGAGTCGCGCCCCCTGCCAGCTGTCGAGCACCTGGCGTCGTTCGCTGCCGGTCATCAGCGGCAGCGCGCCGGTCTCCCGGCCGGGGTCCTCGGCGACGGCGTCCAGCAGCATCCGCAGCCGGCCGGCCAGGCGTTCGGCGGTGGCCGCCGTGAACAGGCCGGTGTTGTACTCCAGATAGCCGGTGATGCCTCCGTCGCGTTCCACGAAGTCGAAGGCAAGGTCGAAGGTGGCGTTGCGGACCGGCGGCGTGAGCGGTTCGACGTCCAGCCCCGGGAGGCCGGGTGCTTCGGCCCCCAGGTTGTGCAGCGCGACCATGACCTGGAAGAGGGGGGTGCGGCTGGTGTCGCGTTCGGGCTGGAGGGCGTCCACCAGCCGTTCGAAGGGGACCTCCTGGTGGGCGAACGCCTCCAGGACGGTGGTGCGGACCTGTTCCAGCAGCGCGCGGAAGGACTGTCCGGGGCGCACCCGGTTGCGGAGCACCAGCGTGTTGACGAACATGCCGACCACGTCGTGGAGCTCGGGCCGGTCGCGGCCCGCGGTCACGGTGCCGACGGCGACGTCCTCCTGGTCGGCCCAGCGGGACAGCAGCACGGTGCAGGCCGTCACGAGGGTCATGTAGAGGGTGGCGTCGGCCTCGTGGCCCCTCTCGCGCAGCCGCTCCGTCAGCGCGGCGGGGAGCGCGAAGGTCACCAGGGCCCCGTCGCGGGTGCGCACGGCGGGGCGCGGCCGGTCGGTGGGCAGCTCCAGCGGGGCCAGGCCGTCCAGCGTCTCGCGCCAGTAGGCGAGCTCGTCGTCGGCCTGCTCGGTTCGGGCACGCTGCCAGGCGGCGTAGTCCGCGTACCGAACGGGCAGGTCGGGCAGGTCCGCGCGGCGGCCCTCCAGCGCCGCCGCGTACAGCTCGCTCAGGTCCCGCCCGAGGACGGCGACGGACCAGCCGTCGGTGGCGATGTGGTGGACTGCGAGGACGAGCGCGTGGTCGTCGTCGGCCAGGCGTGCCAGCCGGGCCCGCAGCAGGGGCCCGGCGGCGAGGTCGAACGGGGTGGCCGCCTCGCGTTCGACGAGCGCGTCCAGGGCCGGGCGGGTCCGGTCGGCGGGTGTGCCGGTGAGGTCGTCCAGTGTCAGTCGCGCCGCGTGCGGCGGGTGCACGATCTGCCGGGCCCGGCCGTCCTGTTCGGCGAACGTGGTGCGCAGCGCCTCGTGCCGGGCGACCAGGCCGTCCAGGGCGGCGCGCAGGGCGGCCTCGTCGAGCCGGCCGCGCAGCCGCAGCACGGACAGGGTCGTGTACTCGGTGCTGCCCGGCTCGAAGCGGTCGAGGAACCACAGCCGCTGCTGCGCGTACGAAAGCGGCGGCGGGGTGTCGGGGTCCGCGACGGGTATCGCGCCCTCGGGTGTCGATCCGTCCGTGACCGGGTCGCCGAGGGCGGCGGCCAGTGCGGCGAGCGTCGGGTGGGTGAACAGCAGTCGGGGCGAGACGTCCGCGCCGAACGCCGCACGCAGCCGGGAGGTCACGCGGACGGCGAGGATCGAGTCGCCGCCGAGCGCGAAGAAGTCGTCCTCCACGCCCGCCTCGTGCGCGTCCAGTACGTCCGCCCAGGCGGTGGCGACCAGGCGTTCGGCCGGGGTGCGCGGCGGGGTGCGGACGGTGCCGGTGGCGAATCCGCCGGGTCCCGGGGCGGGCAGGGCGCGCCGGTCGAGCTTGCCGTTGGCGGTCAGCGGCAGCGCCGCCATGGGGACGTAGGCGGCCGGAACCATGTGTGCGGGCAGCAACCGCTCCAGGTGGGCGCGGAGTTCGGCCGCGGACGGTGCGGCGGTGTGCTCCCCGTTGCCGGTGCCGACGACGTGCGCGACGAGCCGCCGCGTCCCCGAGGTGTCCTCGTGCACGCCGACGGAGGCGGCGCCGACGCCGGGGTGGGTGTGCAGGGCTGCCTCGATCTCGCCGGGTTCGATGCGGTAGCCGCGGATCTTCACCTGCTGGTCGGCGCGGCCCAGGTACTCCAGTGTGCCGTCCGTCCGCCGACGGGCCCGGTCGCCGGTGCGGTACATGCGGCTGCCGGGCGCGCCGAACGGGTCGGCGGGGAAGCGGGTGGCGGTCAGGCCGGGCCGTCCCAGATAGCCGCGGGCCAGGCCCTCCCCCGCCACGTACATCTCGCCGACGGCGCCGGGCGCCACCAGGGCCAGGTCGTCGTCGAGCACGTACACCCGCAGGTCGGGTATGCCCGTGCCGATGGGTCCCGCGGCGGCGGAACCGGTCGTCGTGCGGTCCAGGGGGGCGTACGTGACGTGCACGGTGGTCTCGGTGATGCCGTACATGTTGACCAGCCGCGGGGCGGTGTCCGGGTGACGGGCGTACCAGCCGGACAGCCGCTCCACGTCCAGTGCCTCGCCGCCGAAGACGACCGTGCGCAGGGCCAGGCGGGCGCTGAGCCCGGGGTGTTCGGCGTCGGCCCGGACCAGCGGGTAGAAGGCGGAAGGGGTCTGGTTGAGGACGGTGACCCGCTCGTCCGCCAGCAGGCGCAGGAAGTCCTCCGGGGACCGGGCGGTGTCGTCGGGGACGACGACGAGCCGGCCGCCGTGCAGCAGGGCGCCCCACAGCTCCCAGACGGAGAAGTCGAAGGCGTAGGAGTGGAAGAGGGTCCACACGTCGTGCTCGTCGAAGCCGAACCAGTGACGGGTGCGGGTGAACAGGCGCACCACGTTGGCGTGCGGGACGACGACACCCTTGGGACGGCCGGTGGAACCGGAGGTGTAGATGGCGTACGCGGGTGTCTCCGGCAGCGGGCGGCGGGCGGGGTCCGGTCCGGTGGCGGGACGCCGTTCGAGGTCGGCGTCGACCGCCGGGTCGTCCAGCAGGAGGGCGGGCACGCCGGTGCCCTGGGCCCGTCCGGCCGTCTCCGCGGTGGTCACCAGCGTGACGGCGTCGGCGTCCCGGAGCAGGTGGGCGATGCGTTCGGCGGGCAGCCGGGGGTCGATGGGCAGATAGGCGGCGCCCGTCTTCAGGACGGCGAGGACCGCCACGACCAGGTCGGTGGAGCGGGGCAGGGCGAGCGCCACGAACCGCTCGGGACCCGCGCCCGCCTCGGCGAGCCGGTGGGCGAGGCGGCCGGCCGCCGCGTCGAGCGCGCCGTAGGTCAGGCCGGCGCCCTCGTGGGTGACGGCGGGGGCGTCGGGGGTGCGGGCGGCCTGCGCCTCGAAGAGGTCCACCAGGGTCGATTCGGGGCGGCCGCGCTCGGTGCCGTTGAAGTCGGTCAGCATCCGCCGCCGTTCCTCGGCGGTGGTCCACGGCAGGTCGCGCAGCGGCCGGTCGGGGTCCTCGGCGATCGCGGCCAGCAGCAGGCACAGGCGGTCGGCGAGCGCGCGGACGGTCGCGGCGTCGAAGAGGTCCGGGTCGTAGGCCAGGTCGAAGCCGAGGTGCTCGCCCTGGTAGGCGCGCAGTACGAGCGGGTAGTTGGTGGCGTCCCGGGAGGCGACGTCCACCAGGCGCACCCCCGAGGTGGCCGAACGGGCTTCGTCGAAGGGGTAGTTCTCGAAGGCGACCATGCTGTGGAAGAGCGGGGCGCCGGACGGCACGTCGCTCAGCGCGGTCAGTTCGGCCAGGGACACCGCCGCGAAGCGCCTCGACTCGGCCTGGGTGTCCTGGAGTTCCCGCAGCCAGGCGGTGGCGGTGCGGTGCCCTTCGACCCGGACGCGGGTGGGCAGGGTGTTGATGAACATGCCGACCATGGACTCCACGCCGGGCAGGTCGTCGGGCCGTCCGGAGACGGTGGTGCCGAACACCACGTCCCGTTCGGCGCCGTACCGGGCCAGCAGCAGCGCCCACGCGCCCTGCACCACCGTGTTGACCGTGAGCCCGGCGTCGCGGGCGGTCCGCGCGAGGCGGGCGGAGGCCGGGCCGGGGAGTCCGGCCGTGTGGACGCCCGCCGAGCGCGCCCCGTGCGCCTCGCGCAGCGGGCGGTCGGCGGGCAGCGGCGTCGGGGTGGCGAAGCCGCGCAGGACCTCGCGCCAGTGCGCGCGTGCCGCGTCGGCGTCCTGGTCGGCCAGATGGCGGACGTAGTCGCTGAACGGCCGGCGCACGGGCGGGTTCGGTTCGCTTCCGGCGGTGAGTGCCGCGTACTCCTCGAACACCTCGGTGAGCACTTGGGCCAGGCTCCAGCCGTCCAGGATGAGGTGGTGCGAGGTCCACAGCAGGTGGAGCCGCGCGTCGGGCACCCGGACCAGGGTCAGGCGCATCAGCGGCGCCGAGCCGAGGTCGATGCCGCGCGCCAGGTCCTCGGAGCGGAGCCGGGCGAACCGGGCCTCGCGCTCCCCCGGTTCCAGGTCGCGCCAGTCGTGGTGGGTCACCGGCACGCGGACGTCCCGGTGCACGATCTGGAGCGGTCGGGGCACGTCCTCCCACACCACCGAGGTGCGCAGGGCGGGGGTGCGGTCGGTCACGCGCTGCCAGGCGACGGCGAGGGCGTGCGGGTCCGCGACGCCCTCCAGCAGGAGCGCGGCCTGGTCCACGTACACGTCGTCGGCGCCGCCGACCAGGCGGTGGAAGAGCATGCCCTCCTGGAGGGGGGTGAGCGGCAGCAGGTCCTCCACGCCGCGGCCGTCCCCGGCCAGCCGGTCCACGGCGGCCTGGTCGAGGCCCGCCAGCGGGAAGTCGGACGGGGTGCGGCCGCCCGCGTCCGGGCGGGCGCAGTGCTCGGTGACGTCGGCCAGCGCGCGGACCATGCCGTCCGCCAGGCCGCGGACGGTGGCCGCCTCGTGCACCTGGTCGCTGTAGTGCCAGGTGATCTCCAGTTCTCCGTCGGCGACCACGGCCGAGACGTCCAGCAGATGGTCCAGGGGCCGGTCGGGTGCGATGTCCCGGCCGGGCACCTCGGCGGCGGCCGGGGCGAAGTCGCGCCCGGCGCCGGCCTCCCACTGGCCGTGGTAGTTGAAGCAGACCTGGGGAAGCGGCAGTTCGCGCAGCGCACCGGCCGCGGGGTCGGGTGAGCCGAGGCGGGCCAGTGCCTCGAAGCCGAGGCCGCGCCGGGGTACGGCACGCAGCCGCTCCTTCACCGACTTCAGCGTGGCGGCCCAGTCCGGCGCGGCCGGGGTTCCGGCCGGGGTGAGGGTGACCGGGTACTGGCTGGTGAACCAGCCGACCGTCCGCGAGACGTCGAGCGCGTCGCCGAGGTCCTCACGGCCGTGCCCCTCCAGAGCCACGGTCACGCGCTCGGTGCCCGCCCAGTCGGCGAGGACCCGGCCGAGGGCGCTGAGCAGCACGTCGTTGACCTGAGTGCGGTAGACACCGGGCACGCGGCGCAGCAGGGCCTCGGTGGTGGCGGCGTCCACCCGGGTGCGGACGGTGCGCACCGAGCCGGCGAGGGGGGTCGCGGGGCGGTCGACGGGCAGCGGGACGCGCGGTTCCCGTGCCTCTGCCGTCCAGTACGGCAGGTCGTCGTCGAGGTCGCCGGCCCGCACCCGGCGGGACAGCTGCGCCGCCCACGCGGTGAACGGCGTGCCGACGGGCTCCGGTCGGAGGGGTTCGCCCGCGGCTGCCTGCCGGTAGGCCTGTTCCAGGTCGGCGAGGAGGATGCGCCAGGAGACGCTGTCCACGCCGAGGTGATGGGCCGTCAGGAAGAGCTGGGGCCGTTCACCCGACGGGGGCAGCAGCAGGGCCGCCCGCAGCAGGACGCCGGTCTCCGGGTCCAGGGCCGCGCGGGCCGCGTCGGCCGCCTCGGCCCGGCCGGCGGCGAGGTCCGCGCCGCCGAGTGCGGTGAGGTCGTGGCGGGTGAGCAGTCCGGCCGCCGGACCGGCGCCGGGGTGCTGTCGCCAGGTGTCCCCGGTGCGGACGAACCGGGTGCGCAGCGCCGGATGGTGGGTGGCCACGGCTTCCACGGCCCGGGTCAGGGCCGCTTCGTCGAGGTCGTGCGGCAGGTCGAGCAGCATCGACATGCTGAAGTGCCGCAGCGGCCCGTGGGTGGCGAAGAACCACTCCTGGACGGGGGTCAGCGGAGCGGGACCCTCGTCCTGCGGCGAACGCGGGGCGGGCACCGCGGCGGCCCCCCGGCCGGACGCGGCGGCGGCCAGGTCGGCGACGGTCTGGTGGCGGAAGATGTCGCGCGAGGTGAGGTGCACTCCGGCGGCGCGGGCGCGGGAGACGACCTGGATGCTGAGGATGGAGTCCCCGCCGAGCTCGAAGAAGTTGTCGTCCGCGCCCACCTCGGCCACGCCCAGCACGTCCGACCAGATACCGGCCAGCGTCTGCTCGGCGGGGGTGCGCGGGGCGGTGAACTGCCGCTCGCGGGGGGCGGTGTCGAGGTCGGGGGCGGGCAGCGCACGGCGGTCCAGCTTGCCGCTGGTGGTCAGCGGCAGCGCGTCGAGCGCGGTGAAGGAGGACGGCACCATGTGGTCGGGCAGGACGCGGCGGCAGGACGCCCGCAGTACGGAGGCGGCGGGGCGGGCGGCGCCGGGGGCCGGTACGACGTAGGCGGCGAGCCGGGTGTGGCCGTGCGGGTCGGTCACCGCGACGACCGCGGCCGCGGTGATGTCCGGCAGGTCCAGCAGCGCCGCCTCGACCTCGCCGGGTTCGATGCGGTGCCCGCGCACCTTGACCTGGTCGTCGGCGCGCCCGAGGTAGTCGAGACGTCCGTCGGAGGTCCAGCGGGCCAGGTCCCCGGTGCGGTACATCCGTCCGCCGGACGGTCCGAACGGGTCGGCCAGGAAGCGCGCTGCCGTCAGACCGGGGCGGCCGGCGTAACCGCGGGCCACCTGCTCCCCCGCCAGATACAGTTCGCCGCCGACGCCGGGCGGCACGGGCCGCAGCCGGTCGTCGAGGACGTAGGCCCGCACGTTGGGCAGCGGGCGGCCCACCAGCGGACGGTTGTCGCCGTCGATGCGGCACGCCAGGGCGTCGACCGTGCACTCGGTGGGGCCGTAGAAGTTGTACGCGGTGACGTCCCGGTGGGCGGCGAGTTCCCGCCACAGGCCGGGGCCGAGGGCCTCGCCGCCCAGCATCAGCACCCGGGGGCGGTGCCGCGGGTCGGTGAGCAGTCCGGCGGGCAGCAGCTGCCGCAGGTAGGACGGTGTCAGGTCCAGGAAGTCGACGCGGTGCTCGACGACGTACTCGACGAGGGCGGCGGCGTCGAGCCGGGTCGCCTCGTCGACCAGGTGCAGCGGGTGGCCGTCGGCCATCAGCAGCACGCCCTCCAGCGAGGTGTCGAAGGAGAACGACGCGGTCAGGGCCACCCGCAGCGGGCCGCCGCCGGCCTCGGCGACGAAGCCCTCCCGGTGACCTGCCAGCAGGTTCGTCAGGGACCGGTACGAGACGGCGACGCCCTTGGGGCGTCCGGTGGAGCCGGAGGTGTAGATGACGTACGCGGTGTGGTCCGGGTGGAGCGGAGCGCGCCGGTCGGTGTCGGCCGGGTCGGTGTCGGGGGCGTTGCCGGGCACCGAGCGCAGCATGGTCTCGTCCAGCACCAGGGCCGGCCGCGCGTCCTCGAGCAGGAAGCGGACGCGGTCGTCGGGCAGGTCGAGGTCGAGGGGCAGATAGCCGGCGCCGGACTTCCACACCGCGAGGATCGCCGTGATCATGTCGGCGGTGCGCGGCAGGCGCAGCGCGACCAGCCGTTCCGGCCCGGCGCCCTGGGCAATGAGGTGATGGGCGAGGCGGTTGGCGCGGGCGTTGAGGGCCGCGTAGTCGAGCCGGGTGTCCCCGGCGACCAGGGCCGTGGCGTGCGGGATGCGGGCCGCCTGCCGCTGGAACAGCTCCGGGTAGGTGGTGGCGGGGACCGGCAGGGCGGTGGCGTTCCAGTCCTCGGTCACCCGCCGTGTCTCGCGCGGGGAGAGCAGGGAGACCGTGCCCAGGGGCCGGTCCGGTTCGGCGGCGGCACCGGTCAGCGTGCGCAGCAGCTGGTCCGCCATCCGCTCGGCGGTGGCCGCGTCGAACAGGTCGGTGCGGTATTCGAGCAGAGCGCTCAGGCCGTCCCCGTCGGGTATGAACTCCACGCTCAGGTCGAAGGTGGCGGCCCGGCGCTCGACGGTGACGGGTGAGACGGCCAGGCCGTGCGGCGCGGGGGCCTCGGGCGGGGACGGGTGCAGCAGGACCATCACGTCGAAGAGCGGGTTGCGGCCCGCCTCGCGGGTCGCGCCCACCGCCTCGACCAGCCGCTCGAACGGCGTGTCGCCGTGCGCGAAGGCGTCGTTGACGGTCGTGGCGGTGGCGGCCAGCAGGTCGCGGAAGGATCCGGCGGTGTCGACGGGGGTGCGCAGGGCGATGGTGTTGGCGAAGAACCCGACCGTCCGCTCCAGGTCGGTGCGGGAGCGTCCGGGCGTCAGGGAGCCGACGGTGATGTCGTCCTGGCCCGACCAGCGGGCCAGCAGCGCCTGGCAGGCGGCGGTCAGGGCGGTGAACAGGGTGGTGTGCTGCTCGGCCGCGAGCTGCCGCAGCCGGGCCGTGACGTCCGCGGGGACGGCGAAGGAGTGGACCGCGCCCGCTCCGGACTCCTCGCCGTGGCGCGAGCGGTCCAGCGGCAGCCCGGGCGCCACCGCACCGGACAGCTGTCGCTTCCAGTAGGTGAGTTGACGCTCCAGGGCGGGACCGGACAGCTGCTCCCGCTGCCACGCGGCGAAGTCCGGGTACTGCGTCGCCACCGGCGGCAGGTCCACCGCCGCGCCGCGGGCCATGGCGTCGTAGGCGGTGCACAGTTCGTGGAGCAGGACGCCCATCGACCAGCCGTCGGTGACGATGTGGTGGGCGGTCAGCAGCAGCACGTGCGAGGCGTCCGACTCCCGGAGCAGCAGGGCGCGCAGCAACGGGCCGGTGCTCAGGTCGAACGGGCGGGAGTACTCGTCCCGCAGCGCCGTCTCCAGGGCGTCCGCCGGGGCGGTCCGCTCACCCGTCCCTGTCCCGTCGGTCCCGCCGTTCCCGTCGGCGGGGTCCGGCGCCGGCAGGTCGCGGACCGGCAGCGGTACGGGGCCCGCCGGGTGCACGGACTGTGCCGGGCGTCCTTCGACCTCCTCGAACGTGGTGCGCAGCGCCTCGTGCCGCCCCACGACGGTGTCCAGGGCGCGGGAGAGCGCGGCCCGGTCCAGCGGGCCGGTGAACCGCAGCGCGACGGCGCTGTTGTAGCGGGCGTCGCCGGGCCGCAGCCGGTCCAGGAACCACAGCCGTCGCTGGGCGAAGGACAGCGGCAGCGGCCGGGTGCGGTCGGCGTGCGGGATGGCCTGCCGGGCGGGTGCGCCCGGCGCGCCGCCGGCCCGTCCGGCCAGTCGGCGGCGCAGTGCCTCCTGGAGGTCCTGGGGCAGTGCCTCGGCGCGGTTTCGCTTCGAAGACGTCATGGTCGTCCGGTCCTCACCGTTCTTCGTCGTGGTCGGTGTCGCCGCGCAGGGCGTCCTCGAGTTCGCTCAGCACCTGCTCCTCCACCAGATCCGCCAGCCCGGCGACGGTGCGGGTGACCAGCACGTCGCGGGGGGTGAGAGCCACCCCGAAGGCGTCGTTGGCGCGGGAGGCGATGAGCAGGGCGCGCAGGGAGTCGCCGCCCAGGGAGAAGTAGTCGTCCTCCGCGCCCACGGCCGTGTGCAGGGCTTCCTCCCAGATCGCGGCGAGTGCCTCCTCGGTGGGGGTACGGGGGGCGACGTGCCCGGGTGTCTCCTCCGCGCCGGGTGCGGGTGCGGGCAGGGCGGCCCGGTCGGTCTTGCCGTTCTCGGTGAGCGGGAAGCGCTCCATCACCACGAACGCCGAGGGGACCATGTGGCCGGGCAGGACGCGCGCGGCCGACGCCCGCAGTTCGGCGGACGCGGGCGGCTCGCAGCCGGGTGCGGTGAGCAGGTGGGCCACCAGGCGCGGCAGCCCCGGCTCGTCCTCCCGTACGGTCACGACGGCGTCCAGCACGGCCGGGTGCCGCACCAGGACCTGCTCTACCTCGCCCGCCTCGATGCGGTGGCCGCGCAGCTTGAGCTGGTGGTCGGTGCGGCCCAGGTAGTGCAGCTCGCCGCGGGCGTCGCGCCGTACCAGGTCCCCGGTGCGGTACATCCGGGTGCCCGGCGGCCCGAACGGGTCGGCGGTGAAGCGGCTCGCGGTCAGGCCCGGCCGGTTCAGGTAGCCCCGGGCCAGGGAGGGGCCGCTGAGCCACAGTTCGCCCGCGACGCCGTCGGGGACCGGCCGCAGCCGCGCGTCGAGGACGTAGGCCCGGGTCGCCGGCAGCGGACGGCCGACGGGCGGCGCGGTGCCGTCCGGCTCCAGGGGGGCCGACCAGGTCGCGACGACCGTGGCCTCGGTGGGCCCGTAGGAGTTGATCATGCGGTGGTGAGGTGCCCAGCGGGCGACGAGGTCCGCGCCGCACGCGTCGGCGCCGACCGTTAGGGTCCGCAGGTCGGGCAGGGTGCCGGGGGTGTCGGGCGGCAGGGTGGCCAGGGCGGCCGGGGGCAGCAGGGTGTGGGTGATCCGTGCGTCGCGCAGGACGCCGGCGAGTTCGGCGCCGAGCAGCGGGCCGGGCGGCGGTACGACCAGGCGGGCGCCGTTCGGCAGCGACATGCACAGTTCCAGGACCGAGGCGTCGAAGCTGGGGGTGGCGAAGGCCAGGACGCGGTCCCCGGGACCCACCTGGTAGTGCTCGGCCTCGGCGGCGGCGAAGTCGGCGAGGCCGCGGTGGGTGACGACGACGCCCTTGGGGGTGCCGGTGGAGCCCGAGGTGTAGATGACGTAGGCGGGGTCGTCGAGGTCGAGCGGCCGGGTGCGTTCGGCGTCGGTGGGCCGGTGTCCGGGTACGCCGTCCGGTGCCGCGGCGAGCAGGCGGCTGACCTCCTCGGCGTCGAGGGTGAGGGCGGGCTCGGCGTCGCGCAGCATCAGCGCGACCCGTTCGGACGGGTAGCCGGGGTCGACGGGCAGGAACGCCGCGCCGGTCTTGGCCACCGCGAGCTGGGCGAGGACCATTTCCGCGGAGCGCGGCAGGACCAGGGCGACGAGGGTTCCCGGGCCCGCGCCGCGGGCGATGAGGCGGTGCGCCAGGCGGTTCGCCCGCTCCTCCGTCTCCGCGAAGGACAGCAGCAGCCCCGGCGCGCCGAGGGCCGGCGCGGTCGGGCTGCGGTCCACCGCGGCCTCGATCAGGTCGGGCAGCGTCGCCGGGGTCACCGGCCGGGACCGCGGCCGGGTGGGCGGGTCGAGCAGCCGGGCCCGCTCCTCCGGCGGCAGCACGTCCACCGCGGCGAGGGGCGCGGTGTCCGCGGAGGCGGCCAGGGCGCGCAGCGTGTGCAGCAGCCGGGCGGCCAGGGAACGCGCCGTGCTCTCCTCGAAGTACCGGGGGTCGTAGCCGAGTTCGACGCCCAGCCGGTCTCCGGGCGAGATGACGACGGTGAGCGGGTAGTTGGTGGCCTCCCGGGCGTCCAGGTCCCGCACCCGCACTCCGTGGGCGCCCGCGGTCGTGTCGCCCACGGGATAGTTCTCGAAGACCAGCAGGCTGTCGAAGAGCGCGGTCCCCGCGGGCACCGCGCTGAAGTCGTGCAGGTCCGTCAGCGGGGTGTGGTCGAAGCGGCGGTCCTCGGCGCGGGCGGTCTGCATCTCACGCAGCCAGGCGTCGCACGGCGCGTCGTCGTCGACGGTGACCCGGGCGGGCAGGGTGGTGATGAACAGCCCGGTGATGCTGTCGGCCCCGGGCAGATCGGCGGGCCGTCCGGAGACGGTGGTGCCGAAGCACACCTCCCGTTCGCCGCCGCAGCGGGCCAGCAGCAGCGCCCAGGCGCCCTGGACCAGGGTGTTGAGGGTGAGGCGGTGACGGCGGGCGAAGTCCTGCAGCCGCCGTGTGTCGGCCGGTTCGAGATGCTGCGACAGCCAGGTGCCGGAGCGGGCCGCCGCGCCCTGGGCGGGCCGGCGGTCGTACGGCAGCGGCGTCGGGGCGGTGAGGTCGGCGAGCGCCTTCCGCCAGTGGTTCTCGGCCCCGGCGGCGTCCCGGCCGGCGAGCCAGGCGGCGTAGTCCGCGAAGGGCCGGCGCTCCGGCAGTCGGGGTGCCTCGCCCCGGGCGAGCGCGGCGTGGCACGCGACGACGTCGGCCAGGACGTGGAAGACGCTCCACCCGTCCAGCAGCACGTGGTGGAAGGTCCACACCACCCGTACCTCGTCCGGGCCGAGCCGGATCAGCGCGACGCGCAGCAGCGGCGCACTGTCCAGGTCGAGGCCGCGTGCCTTGTCCTCGGCCAGCAGCCGTTCCAGTTCCGCCTCGCGCCGCTCGGGTGCCAGGCCGCTCCAGTCGTGCTCGGCGACGGGCAGGGCGACTTCGCGGTGCACGGTCTGGAGCGGCACGGGGGCCGCGTCCAGGACCACGGCGCTGCGCAGTACGGGGGTGCGGTCGACGACCTGCTGCCAGGCGGCGGCCAGCGTCCGCGGGTCGCGCACGCCGTCCATCACGAACGTGATCTGCTCGACGTACAGTCCCTCGCCCGGTTCGTCCATGGCGTGGACGACCATGCCGGTCTGGGTGGGCGTGAGCGGGTAGATGTCGACGACGTCGCGGCCGGTGCCGGCCAGCCGGTCGACGGCCGCCTGGTCCAGCGGGGCCAGCGGGAAGTCGGCGGGGGTGCGGCCCCCCGCGCCGGGTCCGGCGCAGTGCCGCACGATCGCGCGCAGTTCGTCGGCCAGTTCGGCGGCCAGGCGGGCGACGGTGTCGCGCCGGTGCACCTCACGCGAGTACGACCAGGTGAACTCCAGGCGCTTGTCGGTGACCCGGCCCAGCACGTCGAGGAGGTGGGGCCGGTCCGCCGAGGGGTCCATGCCGCCCGCGAGTCCGTCCCAGGGCGCGTGCAGCAGGCCGCCCGGGGACACGTCCCGGTCCTGCCGGCCCAGGTAGTTGAAGCCGATCTGCGGCAGCGCCGGCAGCTGTCCGGCCGCCGTGGGGTGCAGGTGCCGCAGGGCGCCGTAGCCCAGTCCGCGGCGCGGTACGGCCCGCAGGGTCTCCTTGACGGACTTGAGCGCGGTCCCGGGGTCCGCTTCCCGGGGGACCTCCAGCGCGACGGGGAACAGGGTGGTGAACCAGCCGACGGTCCGGGACAGGTCGACGTCGTCGAACAGTTCCTCCCGGCCGTGGCCCTCCAGCGCCACCGTCACCCGGTCCCGGCCCGTCCAGCGGGTCAGGACCCGGCCGAGGGCACACAGCAGGACGTCGTTGACGCGGGTGCGGTAGACGTCGGGCACGTCCTGGAGCAGGCGGCGGGTCTCCTCGGTGTCCAGTGCGACCGTCAGCGTCTCCTCGCAGGCGACGGTGTTGCCGCCGGAGAGGTCGGCGGGCAGGGCCGCGTCGCCCTCCAGGGCCCGCCAGTGGGCGAGTTCGTCGTCGAAGCCGCCGCCTGCGGTGTGCGCCGCGAGCCGCTCGGCCCACGAGCGGTAGGAGGTGGTCTTCGGGCCGAAGTCCGGTCGGTCGCCGGCGCGCAGCGCCCGGTACGCGCTCTCCAGGTCCTCCAGGATCACCCGCCACGAGACCGCGTCCACCACGAGGTGGTGCGCGGCGAGCAGCAGGACCGGCCGCCGGCCTGCGCCGGGCCGGCACAGGGCGCCCCGGAGCAGCGGTCCGGCGCCCAGGTCGAAGCCTGCTCCCAGCAGGGCGGCCCGCTCGCGCAGTGCCGCCTCGGTGTCGGCGCCCGCGCCCTCGGGGAGGTCGTGCACCTCCAGGTGCGCCGGGTCGCCGGGCGCGGCGCCGTACTGCCGCCACCGCCCGTCGCCGGCCCGCTCGAACCGCAGGCGCAGGGCGTCGTGGTGCTCGACGACCGCGGTCAGGGCGGCGCGCAGGAGGGTCTCGTCGGCGTCGTCGGCGAGGTGGAAGGAGACGGTCTGGGTGAAGTGCGCCGGGTCGCCGGTGAGTGTGTCGAGCAGCCAGTGCTGGACCGGGGTGAGCGGCGCCTCGCCCACCACGGGACCCTGCTCGGCCGTGGTCGCCGTGGCCGGCAGGTCCTCGGCGGCGGCGGCCAGTTCGGCGACGGTCTGGTGGAGGAACAGGTGCCGCGGGGTCAGCGCGAGGCCGGCCCGGCGGGCGGCGGAGACGATCTGGATGCCGAGGATGGAGTCGCCGCCGAGGGCGAAGTAGTTGTCCAGCGCGCCGACTTCCGGCACGCCCAGCACCTCGGACCAGATCGCGGCGAGGGTCCGCTCGGTGCCGGTGCCCGGCGGGCGGGCGTCGGCGGAGGCCGGCGCGGCCCACACGGGTTCGGGCAGCGCCCTGCGGTCCAGCTTGCCGGTGGCCCCGAGCGGCAGCCGCTCCAGCGGCAGCACGGTCGCCGGGACCAGGTGGCCCGGGAGCGTGCGGGCGAGGAAGTCCCGCAGCGCGGCGGCCTCGGGGACCTCGGCGCCGCCGGGGACGACGTACCCCACGAGCCGCCGGTGGCCGTCCTGTTCGACCACCCGGGCGGCGGCCGCGGACACCAGCGGGTGCCGGGCCAGCGCGGCCTCGACCTCGCCCAGTTCGATGCGGAAGCCGCGCACCTTCACCTGGTCGTCGCTCCGGCCGAGGTACACCAGGTCGCCGTGCGCGGTCCACCGCACCAGGTCCCCGGTGCGGTACATGCGGCTGCCGGGCGGCCCGTAGGGATCGGGGAGGAAGCGGGACGCGGTCAGGCCGGGGCGGCCCAGGTAGCCGCGGGCCACGCCGGTCCCGGCGAGGTACAGCTCGCCGGGCGCTCCGGCGGGCACCGGCCGCAGCCGGGCGTCCAGGACGTAGGCGCGGGCGCCGCCCACCGGCCGGCCGATCGCCGGAACCCGGTCGGGTTCCGCCGGGTCGCAGGTCCAGGCCGTGGCGTACACGGTGGCCTCGGTGGGCCCGTAGATGTTCATCACCCGGCAGCCGGGCACCGCCTCCCGGACCTGCTGGACGGTCCGGACGGGCAGCGCCTCGCCGGCCAGGACGACGGTGTCCGCCGTGACGTCGACGGTGTCCTCGGCGAGCAGCCGGCCCAGGGCGGAGGGGACCGCGCTGAGCAGTCCCGCGGTCCACGGCCGGTCCCGTTCGGCGAGGGCCAGCAAGTCGCGGACCACCTCGACGCAGCCCCCGGCGAGCAGCGGGGAGAGGATCTCGAACACCGACACGTCGAAGTTGAGCGAGGTGGAGGCCACGACGTGGGCGAGGCCCCGGCCGGTGAACTCGGCGGCGGCCCAGTCGGTCAGCGCCACCACGGACTCGTGGGCGACGACGACGCCCTTGGGGCGGCCGGTCGAACCGGAGGTGTGGATGACGTACGCGGGGTGCCCGGGCAGCAGGGTCCCGTGCCGCTCGTCGTCGCCGACGTCGGCGGCTGACCGGGCGGCCAGCCGTGCGGCGCACGCGGGATCGTCCAGTGCGATGCGCGCGAACGGTCCGTCGGGCAGCCGCCCGGACGTCTGCGCGCCGGTCACCACGGCGTCGGGGCGCACGTCCTCGAAGAGGAACGCGATCCGCTCGGCCGGGTAACCGGGGTCGACCGGCAGGTAGGCGGCGCCGCTCTTCAGCACCGCGAGGAGGGCCACGATCAGGTCGGCCGTGCGGGGCAGTGCCAGCGCGACGAACCGTTCGGGTCCGGCGCCCGCGTCGATCAGCAGCCGGGCCAGCCGGTTGGCGCGCTCGTTGAGCTGCCGGTAGCTGAGGCACTCGGCGCCGGCCAGGACGGCCGGGGCGTCGGGGGTGCGTGCGGCCTGCTCCTGGAAGGCCTCGGGCAGGGTCCGCCGCGGCGCCCGGGTCACCGGGCCGCCCAGCCGGTCGACGAGACGGCGCCCCTGTTCCGGTGCGACCAGCGGCAGATCGTCCAGGCAGCGCTCGGGGTTGGTGGCCATCTCGGTGAGAAGGGTGCGCAGGCTCGCGCCGAGCCCCTCGACCGTCGCGGGGTCGAAGGCCTCCGGGTCGTAGTCGAGGGCGACCGCGAGGGTGTCACCCGGTGCGACCACCACGCTGAGCGGGTAGTTGGTCGGCTCCAGGTCGCGTTCCTGCTCCATGGCCAGTCCGTGCCGGGCCAGGGCGTTGGCGTCGAACGGATAGTTTTCGAAGACGACGATGCTGTCGAACAGCGTGGTGCCGCCCGGCACGTCGCTCCATGTCTGGAGCTGGGCGAGGGAGACGAAGTCGTGGCGCCGGGACTCCGACTGGGCGGCCTGCAGCTCGCGCAGCCACTCCAGCAGCCGACGCCGTCCGTCGATCCGCGCCCGGGTGGGCAGCGTGTTGATGAACACGCCGACCATGGAGGTCACTCCCGGCAGTTCGGCGGGACGCCCGGACACGGTCGTGCCGAACACCACGTCGTCACCGCCGCCGTACCGGGACAGCAGCAGGGCCCAGGCGCCCTGGAGCACCGTGTTGACGGTGAGCCCGGCGCGCTGCGCGGTCTCCCGCAGCCGCGCCGACACGGCGGCGTCGAGCGTCACCCGGACCGACCCCGACGAGGACGTGCCGTGGGCCTCGGCGGGCCGCCGGTCGCGCGGCAGTTCGGTGGGGACGGAGAAACCTGCCAGCGCCTCGCGCCAGTACCGTTCCGCGCGCCCGGTGTCCTGCCGGGCCAGCCAGCCCAGGTAGTCGCTGAAGGGTGAGCGGTCCGGGACCTGCGGCCGGCGCCCGGAGGTCAGGGCCGCGTACCGCTCGCACACCTCGTCGAACACTTGGGCGGCGCTCCATCCGTCGAGCAGGACGTGGTGGAAGGTCCACACCATCCGCACCCGCTCGGGCGACAGCCGGATCAGGGTCAGCCGCATCAGCGGCGCGGCGGACAGGTCGACGCCCGCCCGGCGGTCCTCGTCGAGCATCCGGTCGAGTTCCCGTTCGCGGCGCTCGGCCGGCCACTGGGACCAGTCGTGGTGCGTGACGGGCACCTCGGCCCGGTGCTGCACGACCTGGAGGGGCTCGGCCGTCTCCTGCCACACCAGCCGGGTGCGCAGCATCGGGTTGGCGTCCGCGGTGCGCTGCCACGCCTCGGCGAGGGCGTGCGCGTCCCGGACCCCGGAGAGCACCAGCTGCACCTGGTTGAGGTAGGTGGCGGCGTCCGTGTCCATCAGGCTGTGGAACAGCATGCCGGCCTGCATCGGCGTCAGCGGGTACAGGTCCGCGACCGCCTGGCCGTCGCCCACGACCCGGTCCACGGCCGCCTGGTCGACGCGCGCCAGCGGGAAGTCCGAGGGCGTGCGGCCGCCGGCGCCCGGGCGCGAGCAGTGGGTGACCAGGTTCCCGAGCGCCGCCAGCATGCCCTCGGCGAGGTCGGCCACCGTCTCCCGGCGGTGCAGTCCTGCGCTGTAGTACCAGGTGACCTCGAGGCGGCCGCCCTCCACCCGGGCCACCACGTCGAGCACGTGCGGGCGCTCCTGCCCGGGAGCCTCGGCGCCGTCCAGGCCGTCGGGCACGGAACGGACGAGTACGCCGTCGGCGGCGGACCAGTCGAACCGGCCCAGGTAGTTGAAGCTGACGCCGGGCGCCGGCGCTTCGGCGAGTCCGCCGTCCCCGGCGAGGTACCGCAGCGCGCCGTGGCCGAGGCCGCGCTCCGGCACGGCCCGCAGCTGCTCCTTGACGGACTTCAGGGCGGTGCCCCAGTCCCCCTCCCCCGCGTCGAGGGCGACCGGGAACAGGGTGGTGAACCAGCCGACCGTACGGGACAGGTCGACGTCCTCGAAGAGCTGGTCCTCGCGGCCGTGCCCCTCCAGGTCCACGGCGACGGTACGCCGGCCGGTCCAGTCGGCGAGCGTCCGGGCGAGCGCGGTCAGCAGGACGTCGTCGACGCGGGTGCGGTAGACGCCGGGCACCTTGCGCAGCAGGTCGTCGGTGCGCTCCTCGTCGAGCCGGACGGTCACCGCGCGCACGTCGGCCATGGTGTTGCCGCCGTCGGAGTCCACCGGGAGCGGGGCCGCGCAGTGCCGGGCCACCGCGTCCCAGTGGGCGCGCTCAGCGGCGAAGCCGCCTTCGCCGGTGTGGGCGCGCAGTCGCCGCGCCCACTCCTGGACGGAGGTGGTGCGGGCCGGCAGGCGGACCGGTTCCCCGGCCAGGGCCTGCCGGTAGGCGGTCTCCAGGTCCTCCAGGAGGACGCGCCAGGAGACACCGTCGACGACCAGGTGGTGCACTGCCAGCAGCAGCCGGGCGGGGCGGGTGCCGGAGTCCGCGGGAGACCCGGGGGCGCCGGTGAGGAGCCGGGCGGTGAGCAGCGGGCCGGTGTCGAGCCGGAAGGCGGCGTGCGCCTCGGCCGTGACGCGGGCCTCGGTCTCCCGCGCCGCCGCCGCGGTGCCCGCGTCGCTCAGGTCGCAGACCCGCAGCAGATCCGGTGCCGGCGCGTCCGCTGGGACGCAGGTCTGGCTCCAGGACCCGTCGTCCCGGCGGGCGAAGCGGGAGCGCAGGGCGTCGTGGTGCGCCCACAGGGCGGCGAGCGCGCGGCGCAGGGCGGCCGGGTCGACGTCGGCCGTCTCCACGACGACGGACTGGTTGAAGAACTCCGGGCGGTGCGGGCCGGCGTCCAGGAACCAGTGCTGGATGGGCGTGAGGGCGACCTCGCCGCTCACCGGGCCGGTCCCGGCGACGGGCGCGGCGGTGCCGGTGGCGGCGGCCAGCGCGGCGACGGTGGGGTGCCGGAACAGGTCCCGGGGCGTCAGGGCGAGGCCTGCGGCGCGGGCGCGGGAGACGACCTGGATGCTGAGGATCGAGTCGCCGCCCAGCATGAAGAAGTTGTCGTCGGCGCCGACCCGTTCGACGCCGAGCAGCTCGGCCCAGATCTCGCCGAGGATCCGCTCGGTCTCCGTGCGCGGCGCGCGGTACGCGGTGTCGCCGGCCGCCGACCAGTCCGGGGCCGGGAGGCGCCGCCGGTCCACCTTGCCGTTGCCCGTCAGGGGCAGCTCCGCCACGGTGACGAAAGCGGCGGGCAGCATGTAGTCGGGCAGGTCGGCCGACAGGTGGGAGCGCAGTTCGGCGGCCGGTGGTACGGCGGCGGCGGGGGCCGGCACGAGGTGGGCGGCCAGCCGCTTGCGCCCGCCCTCCTCGTACACGGAGACGACCGCCTCCACGACGGCCGGGTGGGCGGTGAGCCGGGCCTCGATCTCGGCGGGTTCCACCCGGAAGCCGCGGATCTTGATCTGGTCGTCCGCGCGTCCCACGAAGTGCAGTTCGCCGTCACCGCTCCAGCGCACGATGTCGCCGGTGCGGTACATGCGGGTGCCCGGCGGGCCGAACGGGTCGGCGAGGTAGCGGGCGGCGGTCGCGCCGGGGCGTCCGGCGTAGCCGCGGGCCACTCCGGCACCGGCGACGAACAACTCGCCGGGGATGCCCGGCGGCTGGGGCTGGAGCGCGTCGTCCAGGACGTACACCCGCGTGTTGTCCAGCGGACGGCCGATGGGCAGCACCGGGGGCAGCGGGTCACCGGCGCGGAAGACGCGCCGGGTGGCGAAGGTGGTGGTCTCGGTCGGGCCGTAGCCGTCGACGAGGGTCAGGCCGGGGCAGGCGTCCAGGACGCGGCGGACCACCGCGCCGGGCACGGCCTCGCCTCCGGTCCACACCTCCAGGGCGCCGCGCAGGCACGTGGGGTCCTCCTGGGCGAGGAGGCGGAACAGTCCCGCGGTCAGCCACAGGCACCGTACGCCCTGCTCGGTGACCGCGCGCCGGACGACGCCGGCGTCCAGGTCCGCCGGCGGGGCCAGCACGGCCGTCCCGCCGCGCAGCAGCGGGACCCACAGCTCGTAGGTGGAGGCGTCGAAGGCGTGCGGGGAGTGCACGAGGACGCGGTCGTGGCCGGCGAAGGCACGGTCGAGCGCGAGCGCGGCGACGTCCCGCTGGCGCACGGCGACGCCCTTGGGGACACCGGTGGAGCCGGAGGTGAACATGAGGTACTGGACGTTGTCCGGATGCACGGCGACACCGGCAGGACGCCGGGAACCGGACGCGTCGCCGTCGGCGCCCGCGGCTCCGTCCGGCGGTGCGGCCCCGGCAGCGTCGGCATTTGCGTCCAGCGGCACGGGCCCACCGTCGGCGGCGTTTTCGTCCGGCGGCACGGGCCCACCGTCGGCGGCTCCGTCCAGCCGTACGACCTCCCCCTCGGGATGCACGGCGCGGGCCGTCTCCTCGCAGGCCGCGTCGGTGAGCAGCAGGTGCGCGCCGGCCTCGGTGAGCATGCGGCGCAGTCGCTCGCCGGGCGCCCGGCCGTCCAGCGGGACGTAGATCCCGCCGGTGCGGACAAGGGCGAGCTGGGCGACGACGAGGGTGACCGAGCGGTCCATCAGCACGCCGACCGGGACCTCGGCCCGTACACCGAGCGCGGTCAGCCGGGCGGCGAGCCCCGCCGCCCGGGTGTCCAGTTCCCGGTAGGTGAGGTGCTCGGCGCCGGCCTCCAGGGCGACGGCGTCCGGGGTGCGCCGCACCTGGGCGGCGAACAGGTCCGCGACCGTGGCGTCGGGCGTGTCGGTGGCCGTGTCGTTCCAGCCGCACAGGACCTGGTCCCGGCGGGCGGGGGTCAGCAACGGCAGCCGCGCGGCGGGGCGTTGCGGTGCCGCGGCCATGCCCTCCAGCAGGACGGTGAGGTACTCGGCCATCCGCGCGACGGTGCCGGTGTCGAACAGCTCGGGGTCGTAGCCGAGGCGCAGCCCGAGTTCGGGGCCCGGGTAGGCCACCAGGCTCAGGGGGTAGTTGGTGGTCTCGATGCCGTCCAGGTCGCTCAGGCGCAGCCCGTGCGCGGCGGCGAGTCCGTCGTCGACCGGGTAGTTCTCGAAGACCACGATGCTGTCGAACAGGGCGACCCCGTCCGGGAGTTCGGTGAACCCCTTCATGCGGGTGAGCGGCATGTGGTCGAACCGCCGGTCCTCGCTCTGGTCCTGCTGGAGCCGGTCCAGCCAGGCGAGGAGGGTCTCGTCGCGCGGTGCGGTGACGCGGGTCGGCAGTGTCGTGATGAACAGGCCGGTCATGGCCTCGGCACCGGGTAGCTCGGGGGGACGCCCGGAGACGGTGGTGCCGAACACCACGTCGTCGCGGCCCGCCTGACGGCTCAGCAGCAGCGCCCAGGCGCCCTGGACGAGGGTGTTGAGGGTCAGGCCCGCCGTTCTGGCCAGCTCCTCCAGCGCCCGGCTGGCGGCGGCGGGAACCGTGACCCGGACCGCCTGGGTGGACTCGGCACGGTGGGTCTCGCGCGGTTCGCGGTCGTAGGGCAGCGGGGTGGATTCGGTGAGGCCGGACAGGCGGTCCCGCCAGTGCCGTTCGGCCTGTTCGCCGTCGCGGTCGCGCAGCCAGGCCACGTAGTCGCGGAACGGCCGGCGGTCGGGCAGGGCGTCGTCGGCCGCCGTGCCCGGCTCCCCGGCGGGCAGCGCATGGCAGGTGAAGACGTCCGACAGCACCTGGAACAGGCTCCAGCCGTCCAGGATCAGGTGGTGGAAGGACCACACCACCCGCACGCTGTCGTCGGAGAGCCGGGCGATCACCAGGCGTTGCAGCGGGGCCTGTCCGAGGTCGATGCCGCGTTCCCGGTCACGGTCCAGCAACTCCCGCAGTCTCGACTCCCGTTCGGGTGCCGGCACCTCCCGCCAGTCCGCGTGCGTGACCGGCACGGACGCGTGACGCCGGACCACCAGCAGCGGCTCGGGCATGTCCTGCCACGCGACGTGGCCGCGCAGCACGGGGGTGCGGTCGGTGACCCGCTGCCAGGCGGCCGCCAGCGCCGCGGGGTCGGGTATCCCGTCCAGGACGAAGGTCAGCTGCTGGAAGTAGGCGCTGCGGTCGTCCTGCGACAGCCCGTGGAAGAGCATGCCGGCCTGGGTGGGCGTGAGGGCGTGGACGTCCTCGACCGCGGCGGGGTCGTCCCCGACGATCCGGTCCACGGCCCGCTGGTCCAGCCGCGCCAGCGGGAAGTCCGAGGGGGTGCGCCCCGCGGCGCCCGGCCGGGCGGCGTGCCGGGCGAGGCCCGCCAGCGCGTCGGCGTACCTTCCGGCGAGTTCGGCGACGGTCGCCTCCCGGTGCAGCTCCCCGGAGTAGAACCAGGTGAACTCCAGCGCGTCTCCATCCAGTTGACCCACGACCTCCAGGGCGTGCGGGCGCTCGGCCAGCGGGTCGGCGTCCAGCTCCAGGGGGCGGCCCGGGGCCTGGTAGAGGCTGTCCGGCCGTCCGTCCGCGAGCCCGAACCGGCCCAGGTAGTTGAAGCTGATGTGTGCGGTCGGCGCCGAGGGCAGCGAACCGGGCCGGGCCAGGTAGCGCAGGGCGTCGTGGCCCAGACCGTGCCGGGGCACCGCGCGGAGCTGTTCCTTGACGCCCTTGAGCACCGTGTCCCAGTCCGCGTCCTGAGGGACGGTCAGGGCGACGGGGTGGCGGGTGGTGAACCAGCCGACGGTACGGCTGGTGTCGACGTCGGGGAACAGTTCCTCCCGGCCGTGCCCCTCGACGTCCACCACGACGCGGTCGTGTCCGGTCCAGCCGCACAGGGTCCGGCCCAGCGCGCTGAGCAGTACGTCGTTGGCCTGGGTGCGGTAGGTCTCCGGCAGGGTGCGCAGCAGGACGGCGGTGTCCTCGGGAGACAGGCGTACGGTCACCGAGCGCGCCGTGGCGTAGGTGTTGGCGCCCGGCAGGTCCGTGGGAAGCGCGGTGTCGGTCTCCGTGACCGGCTGCGACCAGTACGGCGTCTCGTCGTCGAAGCCGCCGTCGGCGGCGAGGGCGGCCAGGCGCCCGGCCCAGTCCCGCAGCGCCGACGACTTCGCCGGCAGGGCCGCCGTCCCGTCGCGGCCCTCGCGGCGGGCGGCGTAGGCCCGGTCCAGGTCTTCCAGCAGGACGCGCCAGGAGATCCCGTCGACGACCAGGTGGTGGACGGCCAGGTGCAGGACGGGGCGGCGGCCGTGCTCCCGGTCGTGGAGCACGGCGCGCAGCAGCGGCCCGCGGGACAGGTCGAAGGGGCCCGTGTGCGGGGCGTCGGCGTCGGGGCCGGTGTGGCGTGCCAGGTGCAGCCGGGGTGCCGCGTCGTCGATGTGCCACTGGACGCCGGCGTCGCCGTGACCGGTGCGGAAGCGGGAGCGCAGGGCGTCGTGATGGGTGAGCAGGTCGTTCAGGGCGTCCTCGAGGGCCGCGGCGTCGACGGTGTCGGGCAGTTCCACGGACAGCGTCTGGGCGAAGTGGCCCGCGCGTTCGGCGGCGCTCTCGAAGAGCCAGTGCTGAATGGGTGTCAGCGGCGCGGTTCCGGTGGCCGCGACGGGGGCGGGCGCGGCGGTCCTGCGGCTCCCGGCGGCGTCCGCGCACCGGGCGAGGGCGGCGACCGTCTGGTGCCGGTAGACGTCGCGCGAGGTCACCGTGAGGCCGGCCCGCCGGGCCTGCGCCACCACCTGGATGCTGAGGATGGAGTCGCCGCCGAGCGCGAAGAAGTTGTCGTCCGCCCCGACCCGCTCCACGTGCAGGACGTCCGCCCAGACGGCGGCGAGGGTCCGCTCGGTGGGAGTGCGGGGCGCGACGTGGCGCGTGGTGTGCGTGGCGGGTCCCGGGTCCGGCAGCGCGGCGCGGTCCACTTTGCCGTTGGGGTTGAGCGGCAGGGCGCTGAGCACCACAACGGCCGCGGGCACCATGTAGTCGGGCAGCGACGCGCCGAGTGTCCGGCGCACCGATTCCGGTTCGACGCGCGCTCCCGCGGCGGGTACGACATACCCGACCAGGCGCCGGTGCCCGTCGCTCTCCCGGGCGGTGGCGGCCGCCTCGGCCACTCCCCCGCACGTGCGCAGGGCCTCCTCCACCTCGCCGAGCTCGATGCGGAATCCCCGTACCTTGACCTGCTGGTCGGTCCGCCCGAGGTACTCCAGCTCGCCGTCGGCGGTCCAGCGCACCAGGTCCCCGGTGCGGTACATCCGGTCGCCGGGCGCGCCGTAGGGGTCGGCGATGAACCGGGCGGCGGTCAGGCCTGGGCGCCGCAGGTAGCCGCGGGCCAGGCCGCCGCCCCCGAGGTGGAGTTCCCCCGTGACTCCCGGAGGCTGCGGGCGCAGCAGGCGGTCCAGGACGTAGGCCCGGGTGCGGGCCACCGGTCTGCCGATGGGCGGGGCCTGGTCGGGCACGGCGTCCCCGGCGAACCACGCGGTGGCGTAGACGGTCGCCTCGGTCGGCCCGTAGATGTTGGCCACCTCGCCGCCGGGAATCGCGCGCCGCAGGTCCCGTACGGTCTGCGCGGGCAGCGCCTCGCCGGCCAGGACGACGGTGTCGGCCTCGACCGCGGTGGCGTCGCCGGTGAGCATCCGGGAGACCACCGACGGCACACCGCTGACCAGCCCGGCCCGCCGTGTCCCCGGAGCGTCGGCGAGCGCGGGCAGGTCGTCGACCAGCTCGACGCCGCCGCCCGCCATGAGGGGGCACAGCATCTCGAAGACCGAGACGTCGAAGTTGAGCGACGTGGAGGCGACGACGTGCGCCAGCCGGTCGGTGCCGAACTCCTCCTCCGCCCAGGTGGCCAGGGCGGCCACGCTGCGCTGGGCGACCACGACCCCCTTGGGGCGGCCGGTCGAGCCCGAGGTGTAGATGACGTACGCGGGATGGGCGGGGTCCAGCGGCTGCGGGCGCTCGGCGTCGGTCACGTTCGCGTCGGACGGGTCAGGGGCCCCGGCGCCGTCGACGGCGCAGTCCTCCAGGATCAGCGGTTCGCACCCCTCGGGCAGCACGCCGGCCGTGTCGCGGGCGGCGACGACCAGCGCGGGAGCGGCGTCGTCCAGCATGAAGCGGATGCGCTCGGCCGGGTAGGCGGGATCCACCGGCAGGTACCCGGCGCCCGACTTCAGGACGGCCCACAGCACCGGCAGCAGGTCGGCGGTGCGCGGCAGGCAGAGGGCGACCAGCGTCTCGGGGCCCGCGCCGCGGCCGATCAGCAGCCGGGCGAGGCGGTTGGCGCGCCGGTTCACCTCTGCGTAGTCGAGCCGTACGGGGCCGCAGACCACGGCGGTCCGGTCGGGGGTCCTGGCCACCTGGGCCTCGAACAGCGCGGCCAGCGTGCTGTCCCCGGTGTCCTGCCCGTCGAGCGCCGGCGGGTTCCAGGCGTCGAGCAGGGTGCGCCGCTCGTCGTCCGACAGCAGCGGCAGTTCGGCGACGGTCCGGTGCGGGCCGTCCGCCATGCCCTCCAGCAGGCGGTGCAGGTGACGGCTCATCCGGGCCACGGTGCGTGCCTCGAAGAGGTCCGTGTTGTACTCGACCGTCAGCTCGGATCCGCCGTCGGGACGCGGCGCGAACTCCAGGACCAGGTCGAAGCGGGCCGCCGGCCGGGGCAGCGGATGGTCCTCGATCCGCAGGCCGCCGGCCCGCGGCGGGTACGCCGGGGCGGTCTGCTGCACCACGAGCGCCTGCACCAGCGGGGTGCGGCTGGGGTCCCGGGGCGGGGCCAGCTCCTCCACCACCCGGTCGAAGGGCACCCCGTCGTGTGCGAAGGCGTCCAGCACGGTCGCGCGCATGCTCTCCACGAACCGGTCGACGGTGACCTTGTCGTCCACCTCGCCGCGCAGCACCACGGTGTTGGCGAAGAACCCGGTGACGTCCTCCAGGTCGCCGCGGCCCCGCCCGTTGGTGACGGTGCCGAACGCCACGTCCCGCTGCCCGGAGTACCGGGAGAACAGCACGGCGGCGGCGCCCGCGAAGAGGGTGAACAGGGTCGTGCCCCGGCCGCTCGCCAAGTGCCGGAGCCGGGCGACGAGTTCGGCGGGCAGCTCGTGGCGGTGCGCCGCTCCGGCGGTGGTGCGCACGGCGGGCCGGGGCCGGTCCGTGGGCAGTTCCAGCTGCTGCATGCCGGTCAGGTGCCGCTTCCAGTACGCGAGGCTCTCGGCGTCGCCGTCCGTGGACCGCCGCTGCCGTTCCCACACGGCGAAGTCCGGGTACTGCACGCCCGGCTCGGACAGTCCGTCGGGGGTACCGGACACCTCCGCGTGGTAGAGCGCGGCCAGGTCGCGGGTCAGGACGCCGACGGACCAGCCGTCGGTGACTATGTGGTGCTGGGCCAGCAGGAGCAGGTGGTCGTCGTCGGTGCGGCGGACGAGCAGGGCGCGGGTGAGCGGTCCCGTCGCCAGGTCGTAGGGGCGGCCCAGTTCCTCGGTCAACAGGCGCTCGGTGGCCTCGGCGCGGTCCTCGGCGGGGAGACGGCCGAGATCCGCCGTCCGCAGCGGCACGGCGGCGACGTCGCTCACGTGCTGCGCGTCCTGCCCGTCCACGGTGGTGAAGGTGGTGCGCAGGGAGTCGTGGCGGGCGGCGAGCCGGTCCAGGGCGCGGCGCAGTGCGCCGTCGTCGAGTGGTCCGCGCAGGCGCAGCGCGACACCGGTGTTGTATTCGGTGCCGCCCGCGGTGAGGTCGTCGAGGAACCACAGCCGTCGCTGGGCGCTGGACAGCGGAAGGGGCCGGTCCCGCGGGGCGGGCGGGATCGGGTCCGGCGGCGCGGTGGCGGCCGGGTCGCCGAGCAGCGGGGCCAGGTCGGCGACGGTCCGCGCGGTGAACACGTCCCGGACCGACAGGCGTACGCCGAGTTCGTCGCGTATCCGGGACAGCATGCGGGCGGCGAGGATCGAGTCGCCGCCCAGGTCGAAGAAGTCGTCCTCCACGCCGATGCCGTCGGCGCCCAGCACGTCCGCCCAGACGGCGGCCAGTGACCGCTCCTCGGGGGTGCGCGGCGGGACGCGGCCGGCGGTGGACGCGGGGCCGGGCGCGGGCAGGGCACGCCGGTCGACCTTGTGCTGCGGGGTGAGCGGCAGTGCGTCCAGGACGACGATCGCCGACGGGACCAGGTGCGCCGGCAGGGAGGCGGTGAGCGCCGCGCGCAACGCGGCCGGCTGGGGGGCGTGCCCGGGGTCGGCGGGCGTGACGTAGCCGACGAGCCGCTGCCGGCCCGGCTCGTCCTCGCGTACCACGACGACGGCTTCACGGACCTCGTTCTCGCGCGCGAGGGCCGCCTCGATCTCGCCGGGTTCGATGCGGAAGCCGCGCACCTTCACCTGCCGGTCGAGTCTGCCGAGGAACTCCAGCTCGCCGTCCGCCGTCCAGCGCGTCCGGTCGCCGGTGCGGTACAGCCGGGCGCCGGGCGGGCCGAAGGGGCTCGCGACGAAGCGGGCGGCGGTCAGGCCGGGCCTGCCGAGGTAGCCGCGGGCCAGTCCGTCGCCCCCCACGAACAGTTCGCCGTCGGCGCCGGGTGGCACGGGCCGCATCGCCTCGTCCAGGACGTGGGCCCGCAGGCCGGGCAGCGGGGCGCCGATCGTCGGAGTGCCGCCGCCGGCCGCGAGGGCGCCGGTCCAGGAGGTGACGATCGTGGCCTCGGTCGGCCCGTACGAGTTGATCATGCGGCGTCCGGGCGCCCAGCGGTCGACGAGGGCCGCGGGACAGGCTTCGGCTCCCACGATCAGCGTGCGCAGATGGCGTGCGCCGCCGTTCGACGCCGGGTCGGGCAGTGTGGCGAGCGCGGCCGGCGGGATGAGGGCGTGGGTGATGCGGTGCTCGTCCAGCACGGTGGCGAGTTCGTCGCCCAGCCACGGCCCGTCGGGCGGCACCACCATCGTCGCGCCCGTCAGGAGCGAGATGAACAGCTCCAGGACGGAGGCGTCGAAGCTCGGCGAGGAGAACTGCAGCACGCGGTCGCCGGGGCCCACGTCGTACCGGTCCGCGGCGGCCGCCGCGAAGCCGCCGATGCCCCGGTGGGTGACCGTCACGCCCTTGGGGGTCCCGGTGGAGCCGGAGGTGAAGATGACGTAGGCCGCGTGGTGGGCGTCCGCCTCCGGGAGCCGGACCGGGGCACCCTGGGCGGTGTTCTCGGCCATGACGGCACGGACCAGGTCCAGGTCGTCGAGGACCGCGGCGGGCCGGGCGTCGGCCAGCATCAGGGCACGCCGTTCGGCCGGGTAGTCGGGGTCCACCGGCAGGAAGGCGGCGCCCGCGCGGGCCACGGCCAGCTCCGCGGCGACCAGTTCCATCGAGCGGGGCAGGACCAGCGCGACGGACCGGTCCGGGCCGGCCCCGTTCCGCACGAGGTGGCCGGCCAGCCGGTCGGCGCGTGCCGCCAGTTCGCGGTAGGACCAGGTCCGCCGTCCGTCGGTCAGCGCGGGCGCCGACGGGGTGCGGGCGGCCTGGGCGGCGAACAGCTCACCGAGCGGCGCGTACGTCGCCGTACCGGTGGTGACGCCGTCGGCGGGCACGGGCGCGGGGTCGGCCTGCGGGGAGCGGGGCGCAGGGGTGGCCATGTCGTGCGGGTCCGTCATGGGGAGTCCTTATGGGCGGAGAACGGAGCGGTGCGCGCGGACCCGGACCGCCGGGGAGGCAGCCCGAAGGCCGCCGGGGCGGTGGGGACGGTTGTCCGCGCGTGCGGGGCGAGGACGGGGACGGCGGCTCGGACGTCAGGGGGTGGCGGTGCGGCGGGCCGTGCGTCCGGATATCTGCACGCGGTCGATCACGCCGGTGGCGGGGTCGCGGTGGAACCGCCCGCCGGGCTCGCGCCGGCCTGTGTCCGGGTCGATCAGGTCGCAGGCGAGGTCCGGATAGCAGGCCAGCGGTATGGGGCAGTCGCCGTCCACGGAGAGCGTCGGCACGCCGTCCCCGTCGAGCTTGATCCGGTACTCGGTGGCGCCGTTGCGGTAGGTGCCCGCGGCCTCGGGCAGCGGGACGGGCCGGTCGTGGCGCACGCGGGCGGGGGCGGCCGGCACGCGCATCCCGGTGATCCGGGTCAGATCGGCGGCCAGGTCCTGCCACATCGCGGTGGCACCCTTGGCGTTGCCGGTGAAGGCGATCACCACGCCGCTCTCGGGTTCGGCGCGCAGATGGCACGAGGTGCCCTGGGCGTTTCCGTCGTGCCCGCACCACCAGCGTCCGTCCTGCCGGAACAGCGCGGGGCCGAGGCCCCAGCCGCTCGCCAGCACTCCCGGGTCGGCCGCGGCCTCCCGGCGGCGCATCTGTGCGGCGGCGGCCGGCGGCAGCACGGCGGACCGGCCGACGAGCGCCTTGCCGAGCGCCGCCAGGTCCAGTGCACTCGCCTGCACGGCGCCGGCGGGTGCCTCCAGCGGGGCCAGGTTCTGGTGCGCCGCGCGCAACCGGCCCGAGGCCGTGTTGAGTGCGTGTCCCGCGGCGGCCGGGCGGTCGGAGTAGGTGTCGCCGAGGAAGCAGGGCTCGATGCCCAGGGGGTCCAGGAGCAGCGTCCCGACGGCTTCCTGCCAGCTCATCCCCGTCACGGCTTCCACCAGCCGTCCGGCGGCGACGTATCCGGCGTTGGAGTACGAGAACGCGGTCCCCGGCGCGAACAGCGCGTCCTCGGCCGTGCACACCGCCGACAGATAGTGCGCGGCGGTGGTGCCGGCGGCGGTGTCCGAGTCGGGTCCGGTGGGCAGGCCTGCGGTGTGACTGAGCAGGTGACGTACGGTCACCTCCGGTAATGCGCGTAGCTCCGGGAGGAACGTGGCGACCTCGTCGTCCGGGGAGAGGTCGCCGTCGTCGGCCAGGAGCATCACGGCGACGGCGGTGCAGACCTTGGTGACCGAGCCGATCGGGACGGCGGTCTCGGCGGTGAACGGGGCGCCCGTGCCGGCGTCGGCCGTGCCGGTGTGCAGGCTCAGGACGTGGGTCCCGAAGTCGACGACGAGCTGGGCGCCCGGTACCCGGTGCGTGCGGGCGAGGTGTTCCAGGCGGTGCTGCAGTGCTTCGCGCACGGGGGACGGTCGGCGGTCGGTGACCAGAGCGGCGGTGGGATACGGCATGAGAAAGGGACTCCTGATGACTGCGGCTCAGGGGGGATGACGGACCGGTCCGCGGGGTGAGCGGTGCGGGCGGGTCCGGGGGACGCCGGCGTTTCGGCTACGGGCGGCTGACTTCGACCGGCAGGTGGCGTACGCCGACGATGACGGCCGGGTTCTGGAAGACGACGTCGTCGTACGACGGGACGTCCAGGGCGCGGAAACGTTCAAGCAGCATGCGCAGCGCGATCCGCGCTTCCAGCCGGGCCAGCGGGGCGCCGAAGCAGAAGTGGATGCCGTGACCGAAAGTCAGATGGGGATTGGGACTTCGGCCGAGGTCGAGGACGTCCGGCGAGGCGAACCGGGCGGGATCGCGGTTCGCCGCGCCGAGGTTCACCATCACCAGCGAGTCTGCGGGGATCTCGTGGCCGCCGAGCACCACGGGCCTGGTGACGCGGCGTCCGAGCTCGGGGAAGGGCGGAAGCCAGCGCAGCACCTCCTCGATGGCGTCCGGGAGCCGGCCGGGGTCGGCGCGCAGCGCGGCAAGCGAACCGGGATGCCGGTCGAACGTGCCGACGGCGTTGCCCAGCAGGGCCGTTGTGGTGATGTGTCCGGCGACCAGCAGCAGGGCGACGAACCCGACGATCTCCTGGTCCTCCATGCGGACACCGTCGACCTCGGCGGTGATGAGCTTGCTGGTGAGGTCCTCGCCGGGCTGGGCACGGCGGTTGCGAATGTGCTCCAGGATGTAGCCGTTCATCTCCCGCACGGTGGGGGCGATGGCTTCCAGCGCGCGTTCCAGGTCGGCCATGTCGAGGCTCTCGCCGAGCTGGTCCCCGCTGAACAGGGTGCTCGCCCAGTCCTGGAAGAGCGTGTGGTCCTCGGGGGGTACGCCGAGCAGTTCGGCGATCACGATGATGGGGAGGGGGTAGGCCAGCGTGTCGACCAGATCGAACCGGTCACGGCCGTCCACGGTGTCCAGTAATCGGGTGCAGACGGCCTCGATGCGCGGTTCGAGTCCCTGCACGACGCGCGGGGTGAAGGCCTGGCTCACCAGGGCGCGGAGCTTGCGGTGCTCCGGCGGGTCCATCCCGACGAAGTTGCCCTGCCGGAAGGTGTCGAAGTCCGCCTGGGTGGGGGCGATCGGGGACATGTCCGAGGAGTACGTGGCCTGGTCGGCCAGCACGGTGGCGACCCCCTGGTGGTCGACGACCTGCCACAGGCCCTGACCCTCGTCGTACCGGACGGGACCGGCCTCCCGTAAGGTCCGCCACCGGTCGGTCACGACGTCCCAGACTAAAGGGGCCTCCGTTACTATCTTGCTGGTCACCTTTTCTCCCTCGGGTGTGGGCGTGCAGGCGCGGCGGGGGTCACCGTGGAGCGATGGCCGGCCGGCGGCGCGCCCGACTCGTCGGTGCGCGGACCGGCACGCGGTCATGGCGGACACGCCGACCGCGCGGGGGTTGCGACGAAAGCGCTGTGGCATGCGCTCCGCTCATCGGCCGTACGGCCGAACTCCCCCCGGTGGTCGGGCCGTTGCCCTGTCCGTCACGGACGGCGCGGCCGAAACCCCCCTTGCCCGGCAGTCTGACTGCCGAGCCGTACGGATGTCCTCCGTACGGTCAAAAAAGCCCGTCGGGCAGAGTCAACACGCCCTCCGCACCAGACGTCGTCCCTGTGCCTGTGCGTGAACGGACGATGGCACCTGCCTTGCGGACCTTGCCGACATCACAGCTCCCCCAGTGCATCTTCCCGCGCAGCTACTGCGCGGGCCCTTCCCAGCTCACACGAACGCGTGGCAGGCCCGCAGACACCGGTCGCCCGGGGCGGGATGGGTGGATGCGCACACCGACGGATTCTGTCCGCGCCGGACACGGTGCGCACCCCGGAACATCCCTGTCCCGGTCGAACTCGGCCCACAGTCTTCATGGCGAGTCATGTGATAGCAACCCCCAGAAGTTCAACGGAGAGTGCTGGTGACGGCCCGCCCGATGTGACCGCCGAGTAGATTCACGGGGCCTCATCCACGTGCACGACGGTCCGGCCGGACCGCCGCTTCCGGCGGGTGCCCAGCCGTCCCGATGTCAAACGTCCGACGGCCCCCTGCGCCCCTGCCCTTTCGCGGGGCGTACGCGCGGCGACGCTCCCACCAGCGGCGTAACCCCCATGTAGGCGCTACGAGTTGGGAGTCAATGCGGCCCGACGCGACGGCGGCCGTCCGACCGGACCACCCCGGTGGACACGTCAATCACCGCCGCGGGGCCGTCAGGTGATCGCCCGGAAGCGGTCGAGGACAGCGGACGCGGCGATTCCACTGCCCGGCGCACGGGGGCGCACGGTCACACCGTGTGCGCGGGCTCGTGCATCCGCCCGTGGCACGTGCTTCGCGCGCCGGACACCGTGCGGCCAAGACCCCATGCCACCCGACTCGCCGTCGCGGCCTCCCTCAATGCCCCCGGGCACGAGACGAGTCCGGCAGGATCCGTCCGGTATCCGTCTGCAGCACCGGCCGGATCAGCCGTTGCTCCCCGGCCCGCCGTGTGTTGTCATACGCCGGTGTCCCGGCCGTGGGGCCGCCGCGCGGACCGCGCGCAGTCGGCGACCAGCCGGGCCACGGCCTGCCGGTGGTCCGACAGGAAGAAGTGGCCTCCGGGGAAGGACATCTGCGAAAAGTCCTGTGACGTGTGCCGCTTCCAGGCGGCGGCGTCCTCCTGCGGAACGAGCCGGTCCTGCTCGCCGGTGAGACACAGGAGCGGCAGGTCCACCACGGTGTGCGCGGCGGGCCGGTACAGGCCGACGGCGCGGTAGTCGTTGCGGATGACCGGAAGCAGCAGCTCCATGAGGTCCGGGCTGCCCGCGATGCCGGAGTCGGTTCCGCCGAGCGCGGCGAGGTGGTCCAGGATCTCCTGGTCCGTGCCGCGGTGCACGTCGTCCCTCAGGTGCACGGACGGGGCGGCGCGCCCGGAGACGACCAGCCGGAGCGGCGCGGCCGGATGCTCGGCGGCCAGCCGGACGGCGGCCTCGAAGGCCACGGTCGCGCCCATGCTGTGGCCGAAGAACACCAGGGGTACGGGGTCGGCGGCGTACCGCCGGAGAGAGGGCACCACCCGGTCCGCGAGTTCCTCGATGGTGCGGACGAAGGGCTCACCCATGCGTTCCTGCCGCCCGGGGTACTGGACGGACGAGAGGTCGAACTCGTCCGGGAAGTGCGGTGCGAACGGCACGAAGAAGGTGGCGGCACCTCCGGCGTGCGGGAAGAACACCACGTGCGCCGCGGGCCGTTCGCCCCTCCGCACCTCCCGGACCCAAGGATCCCTGCCCGTCCTCACCGCGGCCCACCCCTCACTCGACCGAGAACCACCACTTCGCCGACGGCGGCCCGGCAGCACCGTTCGACCACCCGTCACCATCAGCCTACGACGCCCCCGGGACACCACACCCGGCCCGGGACAGTGGAGCCCGCTGCCCGGCGAAGGGGTCTTCGGCCGGGGGGGTGCGGGCGCGGTCCCGGACCGGAACGCACCGAGGCAGCGACACCTCCGTGCGCGACACGACCACCCCCCGGGCGATCCTGGCCCAGCAGTGGAGGGACGGCCCAGTGGTCCTCCACCGGCGACGCGGCAGCTACGGCCCACCGCTCCCCTACCCCTGACGGTACGGCGCCGTGCTGGCCCGCACGACCAGCTCGGTGGGCACGAGCGTGGTGCCGTGCTCCGTCCCCTCGTGGCGCATCCGGCGCAGGACTCCCTCGACGCACAGGCGTCCCACTTCCGCGAAGTCCTGGTGCACGGTGGTCAGGGGAGGCAGGAAGGAGCTCGCCTCGGGGATGTCGTCGAAGCCGATGACGCTGACGTCGTCGGGGATCCTGCGGCCGCGCTCGTGCAGGGCGCGCAACAGCCCCAGTGCCATCTGGTCGTTGGCGGCGAACACCGCTGTGCAGGCGTCCTCGTCGGCGAGCGCGAGCCCCGCACGGTAGCCGGACTCCGCCGACCAGTCACCCCGTACGACGGGTGGCACGAAACGGCCGGCTTCGGTGAGTTCGGCACGCCAGGCGTCGGCACGGCGCTGGGCCGCGTAGGACTCCTCGGGCCCCGCGAGGTGCCAGACCGAGCGATGCCCGAGGTCCAGCAGGTGCCGGACGGCCGCCCGCGCTCCCCCGGCCTGGTCGGTGTCGACCACGGAGTAGCGGTCACCGGCGTCCGAGTCGGCGACGACGACCTGCACATGGGGCGGCAGGGAGAGGGTCGCCGTGTCGAGCAGGTGCACCTCCATGATGGCGATGACCGCGTCGACGGCCAGCTCACCGAGGCGGGAGAAGGCGCCGCGCACCTCGTCCTGGGTGGGGACGGCGACGGGCAGCAGCGTGACGGCGTACCCCTTCTGCGCCGCGGAGGTGGCGATCGCCTCCAGCGTGCGCATGTTGCCGGTGGTGGAGAGGTTGAAGGTGATGACACCGATGGTGCGGAACTCGCCGCGTTTGAGGGCGCGGGCCGCACTGTTGGGCCGGTAGCCCAGCTCCTTCATGGCCGACAGCACCTGCCGCCGCGTCTCCTCGTTGACGCCCGCGTAGCCGTTGGCCACCCGGGAGACGGTCTGGGAGGAGACGCCGGCCAGCCGGGCGACGTCCGCCATGGAGGCGCTCTGGGAACGGCGTGCGGCCCGTTTCCCCCCGCGCTCGCGAGCCCGTTCCACCGGTGCCGAGGCGCTGTCCGCCGTGTCCACTCGTCTCCCTTGCTGCCCGGGCCGCCCGTTCGTGAGGCGACCCTTGACCACCGACCTGGGGGCAGTGTAGACATTCCGCCATCAGATGTTTACGTAAACATAACAGCCCGGAACTCCTTGCGGCGCCTCATGTTTGCGCAAACATCGCGGCGGTCCACGACGCCGGTTCCAGATGGACGAGCGAGGAACGACATGACGACGCTGCAACCTCCCGCGACGGCGCGCCGGCACCCGGAGCGGCCCCCGGCGAAACAGGACCGGCGCTCCTGGGCGGGGTGGGGGTTCATCGGCCCCTTCGCGGTGGTCTTCGCCTTCGTCTTCCTGGCGCCGATCGGCTACTCCATCCACCTGAGCCTCTTCCGGGACCAGCTCATCGGCGGCACGACCTTCGTGGGCCTGGACAACTACCAACAGGCGCTCCAGGACGGCCAGTTCTGGTCCGCGCTGGCACGGGTGTCGCTGTTCCTGCTGGTCCAGGTGCCGATCATGCTCGGTATCGCCCTGTTCGTGGCGCTGGCCCTGGACAGCGGGCGGCTCTACGGCAAGGACTTCTTCCGCATCTCGATCTTCCTGCCGTACGCGGTGCCCGCCGTCGTCGCCACCCTCATGTGGGGCTTCATGTACGGCACCCAGTACGGACTGGTGGGTGACATCGACGAGGCGTTCGGCGTCACCCTGCCCGACCCGCTCTCCAGCGGCCTGGTCCTGGCGTCCATCGGCAACATCGTCACCTGGGAGTTCGTCGGCTACAACATGCTGATCTTCTACTCCGCGCTGCGGGTCATCCCCGACTCGCTCTACGAGGCGGCGGAGATCGACGGCGCCGGACAGATCCGCGTCATCACCGCCATCAAGCTCCCCGCGATCCGCGGCGCCCTCGTCATCGCCACGATCTTCTCGATCATCGGCAGCTTCCAGCTCTTCAACGAGCCGAACATCCTGCGGCCGCTGGCGCGCAACGCGATCACGACGGACTACACCCCGAACTTCTTCACGTACTCGCTGTCCTTCAACGGCCAGCAGCACAACTACTCCGCGGCGGTCGCCATCATCATGGGCCTGATCACGATGGTCATCGCCTATGTCGTGCAGCTTCGCGGCATGCGCAAGGGAGCGTGACCTCGATGAGCAGCACGAGCAGCCCGGCCACCACCGTCTCCCCCGCCGCGTCCGCCCCGCCGGCCGGCACGGCCAGGAGCGTGCCCCGGCTGCGCAGGCGCGCGGCCCACGTCCCCGGGCGCCCCAGGCGCAGCCTCCTGCTGACCGGCCTCACCAGCCTGGTCCTCCTCTACACCGTGGTGCCCCTGGTGTGGCTGCTGATCAGCGCCACCAAGACGCAGGAGGGCCTCGCCGACTCCTCAGGGCTGTGGTTCGCCGACGACTTCGCGCTCTGGGACAACATCAGCCAGACGTTCACGTACCACGACGGCATCTTCGGGCGCTGGCTCCTCAACACCCTGCTGTACGTCGTGCTCGGGGCCGGCGGTGCCACCTTCCTGGCGATCCTCGGCGGCTACGCGCTGGCCAAGTTCGACTTTCCCGGCAAGCGCGGCGTCTTCGCCGTGGTCATCGGCGCCGTCGCCGTCCCTGGCACCGCCCTGGCGGTGCCGACCTTCCTGATGTTCAGCAAGATCGGCCTGACCGACACCCCGTGGGCGGTGATCATCCCCTCTCTGATCTCGCCCTTCGGCCTGTACCTGATGTGGGTGTTCGCCACCGAGGCCATCCCCGTCGAACTGCTGGAAGCGGCCCGCATCGACGGGGCGGGCGAGGTGCGCACCTTCTTCGGGGTCGCCCTGCCGCTGCTCGCCCCCGGCATCGTGACCGTGCTGCTGTTCACCACGGTCGCGACCTGGAACAACTACTTCCTCCCGCTGATCATGCTCAAGGATCCCGAGTGGTATCCCCTCACCCTCGGTCTGAGCGCCTGGAACTCCCAGGCCGAGACGATCGGCGGCGACGTGATCCGCAATCTCGTGATCACCGGGTCGCTGCTCACCATCGTGCCGCTGATCGCGGCGTTCCTGCTGCTGCAGAAGTACTGGCAGTCCGGCCTCGCCGCCGGAAGCGTCAAGGAATGACCCCCTCCCGAACCGTCACCCCCCTCAGTCCCGCCTCCCCCTTGTCCCGCCCGTCCCGCCCACGAAGAAGTGGAAGCACCTCCATGCGCAGAACGACCGGCCGCCTGATGCGCGGCCTCGCCGTCCTCTCCGTCCTCACCCTCGGCGCGACCGCCTGCGGCGGATCCGACGACGACGGCGCCGGCCAGAAGCCGGTCTCCGCCGGCGACGTCCGGGCCGCCCTGAAGAAGGGCGGCCCGGTCACGGTCTGGGCCTGGGAGCCCACGCTGAAGACGGTCGCCGCCGACTTCCAGAAGAAGTACCCCAAGGTCAAGATCAACCTGGTCGGCGAACGGTCGGGCGACAAGCACTACACCGCCCTGTCGAACGTGATCTCGGCCGAGAAGGGCGTCCCGGACGTCGCCCAGGTCGAGTACTTCGCGCTGGGCCAGTACTCCCTCACCAAGGGCCTCACCGATCTCGCCCCCTTCGGCGCCGACAAGCTCGCCGACAAGTACACCCCCGGCCCGTGGAACGCCGTGAGCGACGGGGACAAGGTCTACGGGCTGCCCATGGACTCCGGGCCCATGGCGCTCTACTACAACAAGAAGATCTTCGACAAGTACCGGATCGAGGTGCCGACCACCTGGGACGAGTACCTCGAGGCGGCCCGCAAGCTGCACAAGGCCGACCCGAAGGTCTACATCGCCAACGACGCCGGTGACGCGGGCTTCACCACCAGCATGCTGTGGCAGGCCGGTTCGCGCCCCTACAAGGTCGACGGCACCAAGGTGAAGGTCGACTTCTCCGACGCGGGCGCCAAGAAGTACACCGACACCTGGCAGAAGCTGATCGACGAGAAGCTCCTCGCGCCGATCAACGGCTGGACCGACGACTGGTACAAGGGCCTGGGCAATGGCACCATCGCCACCCTCGCCAGCGGTGCCTGGATGCCCGCCAACTTCGTCACCGGCGTCCCGAAGGCCTCCGGTGACTGGCGTGCCGCGCCCCTGCCGGCCTGGACCAAGGGTGACAAGGCGAGCGCGGAGAACGGCGGCAGCTCCCTGACCCTGCCCGCGCTGGGCAAGAACAAGGAACTCGCGTACGCCTTCGTCGAGTACGCGAACTCCGGCGCCGGTGTGCAGAGCCGTGTCAAGGAGGGCGCCTTCCCGGCGACCGAGGCCGAGCTGCGGTCCGAGGAGTTCCGCAACACCGAGTTCGCGTACTTCGGCGGCCAGAAGGCCAACCAGGTCTTCGCGGACTCCGCCGCCAACGTCGCGGACGACTGGTCGTACCTGCCGTTCCAGCAGTACGCCAACTCCATCTTCAACGACACCGTCGGCAAGGCCTACCTCGGCGGCACCAAGCTCTCCGACGGCCTGAAGTCCTGGCAGGACGCCTCCGTCAAGTACGGCAAGGAGCAGGGCTTCACCGTCGAATAGCCGACGCGAGCCCCCCACGCCGCTCCCAGTGAGACACCGGAAGGACCACCATGATCTCCACCCTCCTGTCCCGGCTTCAGCACGGGCCGGACGGTGACCCCACCCCACGCCTCGCGTACGGCGCCGACTACAACCCCGAGCAGTGGCCGCGCGAGGTGTGGGAGGACGACATCCGGCTGATGCGCGAGGCCGGCGTCAACCTCGTCTCCGTGGGGATCTTCTCCTGGGCCCGCATCCAGCCGGCCCGGGACGAATGGGACTTCACCTGGCTCGACGAGATCATGGACCTGCTGCACGCGGGCGGCATCGGGGTCGACCTCGCCACCGCCACCGCCTCCCCGCCGCCCTGGCTCACTACGGCACACCCGGAGATCCTCCCGGTGACCGCCTCGGGTGAGACGGTGTGGCCGGGGGCGCGGCAGCACTGGCGTCCCACCTCGCCGGTCTTCCGCGAGCACGCGCTGCGTCTGGTGCGCACGATGGCCGGCCGGTACGCGGACCATCCGGCGCTGGTGGCCTGGCACGTCTCCAACGAGCTGGGCTGCCACAACGTCTACGACTACTCGGACGACGCCGCGCGCGCCTTCCGCGACTGGCTGCGCGCCCGCTACACCACGCTGGACGCGCTCAACCACGCCTGGGGCACCGCCTTCTGGTCGCAGCGGTACAGCGACTGGGAGCAGATCCTGCCGCCCCGGCTGGCCGCCTCCCACCCCAACCCGACCCAGCAGCTGGACTTCAAGCGCTTCTCCTCCGACGCGCTGAAGGAGTACCTGCGCGCGGAGCGGGACGTGCTGCGCGAGCTGACCCCAAACGTGCCGGTCACCACGAACTTCATGGTGATGGGCGGCACCAAGGGCATGAACTACGCGGACTGGGCCGGTGAGATCGACTTCGTCTCCAACGACCACTACGTGGTGCCCGGCCCGCAGGACCGCGACGAACTTTCCTTCTCCGCCAACCTGGTCAGCGGTATCGCCAAGGGCCGCCCCTGGTTCCTGATGGAGCACTCCACCAGCGCGGTCAACTGGCAGCCCGTCAACGTGGCGAAGCGGCCGGGCGAGCTGGCCCGCGACTCGCTGGTGCACGTCGCGCACGGCGCCGACGCCGTCTGCTTCTTCCAGTGGCGGCAGTCGGCGGCGGGCGCCGAGAAGTACCACTCGGCGATGGTGCCCCACGCCGGACCCGACAGCGAGCTGTTCCGCGCGGTGACCGAACTCGGCCGCACCCTGCGGACGCTGGCGCCGGTCGCCGGCACCGAGCGCGAGCCCGCCCGGGTCGGGATCGTCTTCGACTGGGAGTCGTGGTGGGCCAGTGAGCAGGACTCCCACCCGACCTCCCGCCTCGACTACCGCCAGGAGGCCCTCGACTGGTACTCCGCGCTGCTCGCGCTCGGCGTCCGCGCCGACGTCGTCACCGCACAGGCCGACCTGGACCGGTACGAGCTGCTGATCGCGCCCGTGCTGCACATGGTCCCCGCCGCGCTGGCCAAGGACCTCACCCGGTACGTCGAGCAGGGCGGCCACCTGGTCACCACGTACTTCTCCGGTGTCGTCGACGAGAACGACCACGTCTGGCTCGGCGGCTACCCGGGCGCCCTGCGCGAGCTGCTCGGCATCCGGGTGGAGGAGTTCGGTCCGCTGCTGGACGGCGACACCGTCGACCTGGACCTGGACGGTGCTGCGACCGGCACCCTGTGGACCGACCGGATCACCGTCACCGAACCCGGCGTGGACGTGCTGGGCCACTACCGCAGCGGCCCGTACGCGGGTCTGCCCGCCGTCACCCGCCGCACGGTGAACCGGGGTTCCGCCGCGTACGTGTCCACCCGGCTGGGCGTGGACGGCCTGACCGGACTGCTGCCGAGGCTGCTCGCCGCGGCCTCGGTCACCACCGAACTCCCCGAGGGAGCACGGGGAGACGTCGAACTGATCGTGCGCCGCGACGCCGACAGCCGCTATCTGTTCCTGGTCAACAGGACCGACGAGGCGGTCCCGCTGGCCGGACTCGCCGGGGACCTCCTGATCGGCCGGAAGGACGCCGACGGCGCACTCCTCCTGCCGCCCCGGGACGTCGCCGTCCTGCGCCGGCCCGCCCATCGACACCCCTGAGTCGCGCCTGGTCCACGCCTGATTCGAGGGTCACACCGTCGTGCCCGTCACGGGGCACGACGGCCCACCGCAGCGACCGCAGACGAGTTGGGAGCACACGTTGGCACGCCGTACCCGCACACGACGGCTTCTGGGACCCCTCGGGGTCACCGCTCTGACCCTCGGGGCGACCCTGGTCACCGCACCACCGACGCACGCGGAGCCGGTGGCCTCGGCCGTCACCGTCTCCCCCGACCCCTCGTACAAGGCGCCGGGCTTCGAGGGCTGGGGCACCAGCCTGGTCTGGTTCGCCAACGCCACCGGCGACTACCCGCCGGAGATCCGCGAGAAGCTCGCCGCCCTGCTCTTCGGGGACGACGGCCTCGCCCTCAACATCGCCCGGTACAACATAGGCGGCGGCAACGCCCCCGACGTCGAGGACTACCTCCGCGCGGGAGGGGCCGTCGAGGGCTGGTGGAAGGCCCCGGCGGGCACCACCCGCGAGGACACCGACTGGTGGAGCGCCGAGGACGCGGCCGACTGGAACCCGGAGGCCGACGCCACCCAGCGCTGGTGGGTGGACCGCATCAAGAAGGACATCGACCACTGGGAGACGTTCAGCAACTCGCCGCCCTGGTTCATGACGGAGAGCGGCTATGTCTCCGGCGGATTCGACGCGAACGCGGACCAGCTCAAGGCCGACTCCGTCGACGACTTCGCGGCCTATCTGGCGGGCGCCACCAAGCGCCTGGAGAAGGCGCACGGCATCAAGGTCGACACCCTGGACCCGTTCAACGAACCCAACACGGGTTACTGGAGCACCCGCCTGGGAGCCGACGGACAGCCGGTCGGCGGCCGTCAGGAAGGCGCCCACATCGGCCCGGAACTCCAGCAGAAGGTGATCAAGGCGCTGGCCCCCGCCCTGAGTAAGGCGAGGACCGGCACGCGGATCTCCGCGATGGACGAGACCAACCCGAGCCTGTTCACGCAGAAC
Organism: Streptomyces sp. NPDC005551; assembly: GCF_042871785.1. Taxonomy (NCBI): domain Bacteria; kingdom Bacillati; phylum Actinomycetota; class Actinomycetes; order Kitasatosporales; family Streptomycetaceae; genus Streptomyces; species Streptomyces sp. NPDC005551. Next base: position 398,688 of record NZ_JBIAJE010000005.1, read on the forward strand.
TGGAACACCTACCCCGAGGACGTGCGCGACCTGGTCGGGCAGATGAACGTCCACACCTACGGAACCGGTGGCCGTACCGGCGTCCGCGACCTGGCGAAGGCGGCGGACAAGCCGCTGTGGATGAGCGAGGTCGAGGGCGACTGGGGCGACGGGCAGAGCTTCACGGACATGCGGCCCGGACTCGGCCTCGCCCAGCAGATGGTCGACGACCTGCGGGAACTGGAGCCCCGGGCCTGGGTGTTCTGGCAGCCCGTCGAGGACCACGACAACATGAAACCCGGCGGCGAGTCGGCCAGGGGCGGCAACTGGGGCAGCATCCAGCTCCCCTTCAGCTGCACGTCCGCCGACACCCTGGCCACCTGCCCGGTCCGCACGAACACGAAGTTCGACACCGCGCGCAACTTCACCCACTACATCAGGCCCGGAGACCGGCTGATCAAGACCGACGACACGTCGAGTGCCGCGGCGGTCGCCAGGAAGGGCGACGCTGCGACGGTCGTCCACGTCAACAGGACCGCCGACGCCCGCGCGGTGACGCTCGACCTCTCCAAGTTCGGCCGCGTCGCGCGGAACGCGACCGTGACACCCGTGGTGACGAGCGCCGGAGGCAAACTCGACCGACGAGCCCCCGTCAGGGTCACCGGCGGACGGGCCACCCTGACCGTACCCGCCCAGTCCGTGACGTCCTTCCTCGTCAAGGGCGTCTCCGGCGTCGCGAGGGACGCCGCACTCGCGCAGCCGGGTCACACCTACCGGCTGACCGGCGTGCAGAGCGGCAAGGCCCTCACGGTCGCGGAGGACGGCACCGGGCTCGTCATCAGGTCCGCGGGCACGGACACCGGCAGCGGCGGGCAGCAGTGGCAGCTGCGCCGCACCGGCCGCGAGACCGGCAGCCTCCAGCGGTACGTCCTCACCAGCCCCGCGGAGGGCAAGCGGCTGGCCGTGCGCGACGGTGCCCCGGTCCTGGAGGCGGACGGCCGCCGGAGCGACGACGCGAGCCGCTGGATCCTGTCGACGACCGGTGACGGCACCTGGACCCTGGTCAACGCCGCCACCGGCCGGCTGCTCGAAGTGGGCGGCCAGGCCACCTGGGAAGGCGCCGCCGTCACGGTCTGGACCCCGAACTCCGGCTCCAACCAGCGGTGGCGGATCTCCGACGTGACCGGCCGCACCGAATCCGTGACCGGCCGCACCGAATCGTAGGCCGGCGGAACCACCGCCCCGCATGCCTTCGCACCCTCCGCGAACAGGGGGCGGAGGCATGCGTGACAGCCCCACCGCCACCCGCGCGGCCCTTAATCGGTCGACAGGGGTGCGAGGCGCCGGGCAGGGTGGCTGATCGTGACGAGCAGCGAAGTGTGGAGCCGAGCGACCGCCGAACGCTACGACGCCGAGGAGGGCGAGCGGACCTCGGCCGACTTTCTCGCCCCTGCCCTCGACTTCCTCGCCGAACTGGCGGGCGGCGGACGCGCGCTGGAGTTCGCGATCGGAACCGGACGGGTGGGAGTCCCCCTCCGCGCACGCGGAATTCCGGTGGTGGGCATCGAGCTGTCCGAGCACATGACGGCGGTCCTGCGGCGCAAGGCCGACGAGGACACGCTCCCGGTCACCCTCGGGGACATGACCACGGCCCGCGTACCCGGCGAGTTCACCCTGGTCTATCTCGTCTACAACACCATCTCGAACCTGCTCACCCAGGACGAGCAGGTCGAGTGCTTCCAGAACGCCGCGCGCCACCTCGCCCCCGGCGGGCGTTTCGTCGTCGAACTGGGCGTACCGCCGCTGCGGTTCCTGCCGCCCGGGCAGACCGCGGTGCCCTTCGACGTCTCGGACGGCCACCTCGGATTCGACACCTTCGACCTGGTCGAGCAGATCCTCGTCTCGCACCACCTCACCCGGGACGGCGACGACGGCCGCTATCGCCGCGACGCGTCCCGGCACCGGTACGCCTGGCCCGCCGAACTCGACCTGATGGCCCGGATCGCGGGCCTCACGCCGGAACGCCGCGTCGCGGACTGGGACGGCTCGCCCTTCACCCAGGACTCACCGCGGCACATCTCGGTGTGGCGCAAGCCGTGAGTCCTTGCCGCGGCGGCACACCGTGCCGCACGGTCCGGCACCACCGACCCCTCCACTGACGGGAGCCGGACGCCGTACAGCAGCTCCCCGGCGTCCGGAGCGAGCACCCCCGGCAGATGTTCACATGATGCCGGTGGCCGTCCCGAGTGCCTGAGCACCGGGGGGTCCCCCGTCGCCTTCGCCCACGACGACGCGGGCCGTGAAACGGTGCGCGCTTCGCAGACTTCACCGACGTCCTCACCGTCACCTCGGCGTGGGACGATGCCGGGCGGCTCTCCGCCAGTCACCTGACCGCCGGGGGCCGGACCCTCAACAGCCGTACCTACTCCTACCGTCCGGACGGCCACCTCACCTCGGTCGGCGATCACCTGTCGGGCACGCGCACCTTCGACCTGGACGCGGTCGGCCACGTCACCGCCGTCCACCCGGAGGGCTGGACCGAGCGGTAAGCCTACGACGCGAGCGGCAACCTGACCGAGGCGTCCTGGCCCGCTTCCCACCCCCGGCATCGAAGCCACCGGGCCGCGGACCTACCACGGCACGGCGATCACCCGCGCCGGAGCCGGCATCCCTCTCTCGCAGACCGAGCGCATCCTCACGGCGGACGCCCGTCAGGACGAGGTGGACCGGCGTTTCTTCGCCATCGTCACCGATCTCGTCGGTGCCCCCACCGCACTGATCGGACAGGAAGGCGACATCGCCTGGCGCACCCGCGCCACCCTCTGGGGCACCACCGCCTGGAGCAGTTCCAGCACGGCCTGCACCCCGCTCCGCTTCCCCGGCCAGTACTTCGACCCGGAGACCGGTCTCCACTACAACCTGTTCCGGCACTACGATCCGGAACCCGCGCGGTATCTCACGCCCGACCCCCTCGGGCTCGGCCCATACCCGCGCGGCGAGAAGGGCAACCCGTTCGAGAACCGGACGGACGCGGAAAAAGCGGCGTACGAACTCGCCGGTGTGCGGTACGGCGAGGAACCCATCGCCGAGTGAGTGGTCACGGGGACAAACACCTGAAGCACACACCGGGTTACATTTATTCGCCCGACCCGGCGCACTGGGGGAATTTCCGGCAGTTCGAGACGGACAGCGGCTCACGTGTGGTCGTCGAGCACACCAATGATCCGGCAGGCCCGCACTTCCATGCCGTCGGCTGGGACAACGCGAGGGTGCAGCGGGCAGGATAAACAAACCGGTGGCGACCATCACCTGTTCTATGAAGGCAACTGAATGTCGCGGGAACCGATGAAGGGCCAGGGATCATGAAGGAGCGGGAGGCACCGCGTTGGCTGGATGTCCTCGAGCGCTGCGGGCTCGAAGTCACGGCGGAGACGGCGCCCGACGGCCCGCCCGTGAAGGCCGCCATCTACGCGGTCAGCGGCTTCGAGGTGGAGCCCGTCGTCTCGATCCCCGCCTCCGCCCCCCATGCCCTCGATGAACTGGACGGGGCATGGCATCACCATGCTGCGCAGGCTTCGCTCCACGGGGAGAGCGGTGAATTTCTCATTCTGCCGCCCGTACCCGGGGGGAGCGAGGTCGGTTGGATTCGCGTGAAGGACCCCGTCGGGAAGAATCTTCCGTCCCGCATTTCCGGAGCGACGGGTTCACCCGAATTCGTGGCCGTTTCGGTCGACGGACGCCACTTGTGTGCCGCCTCGGTCGAAGATTCCGACTACTGGGTGGTGGTGCATGAATTCCGAATCCCGTGAGCTCACCACGACCGTCCCGGAAGAATAAGGCCGGGGAATCACCCGGCCTACCCGAACTACGCGGCCTACCCGAGGAATGACAGCCGCACCTGCCGGTCGGTGTTGTCCTTGTTCGTGTCGACCAGGCACACCGACTGCCACGTCCCGAGCTCCAGCCGCCCGGCGATCACCGGCAGGGTGGCGTGCGGCGGGACGATGGCCGGGAGCACGTGGTCCCGGCCGTGGCCCGGGCTGCCGTGCCGGTGCTGCCAGCGGTCGTCGGCGGGCAGCAGCGTATGCAGGGCGGCGAGGAGGTCGTCGTCGCTGCCGGCCCCGGTCTCGATGACGGCGACGCCGGCGGTGGCGTGCGGGACGAAGACGTTCAGCAGGCCGTCACGGTCGGCCGCCACCTCGTTCAGGAAGGCCTCGCAGTCTCGGGTGAGATCGACGACGTTCTCGGACGAGCCGGAGGCGATGTTCAGGACACGCGTGGTGAAGGCATCGGGCATGACCCCATCCTGACCCATGGGCCGGCTTTCACACCCGCCCCGCCGCCCGCCGGGCAACACCGTCGGCCAGCCGGGGAAGATAACGGACCCCGGTCCGGTTGGCAGAGGCGTGAACAGCATCGGGGCAGCAGCACGCGAGGTCGACGTGGTCGTCGTAGGCGCTGGGCAGGCAGGCCTGTCCAGCGCCTATCACCTGCGGCGCACCGGATCCGAGCCGAAGCGCGACCTTCCGGAGCACGACCTCGCGGAGCACGACCTCCCGGAGCACCACCTCCGGGAGCACGACTTCGTGGTGCTGGACCACGCACCGCAGGCCGGTGGTGCCTGGCAGTTCCGCTGGCCGTCGCTGACGTACGGCAAGGTGCACGGAATGCACTCCCTGCCGGGCCTGGAGCTGACGGACGCGGACCCCGGGCGCCCGTCCTCCGAGGTCATCGCGGAGTATTTCGCCACCTACGAGCGCAGGTTCGATCTACGGGTACGGCGGCCGGTCGACGTCCACGCGGTCCACGAGGGCGCGGCCGGGCGGCTGCTCGTCGAGACCTCGGACGGTACGTGGTCGGCGCGGGCGCTGATCAACGCGACGGGGACCTGGGACCGGCCGTTCTGGCCGCGCCTTCCGGGCCAGGAGACCTTCCGGGGGCGCCAGCTGCACACCGCGCAGTACCCGGGCCCGGAGGAGTTCGCCGGACTGCGGGTCGTCGTCGTGGGCGGCGGAGCCTCCGGCACCCAGCACCTGATGGAGATCGCCCCGTACGCGGCCGGGACCACCTGGGTGACCCGGCGGCCCCCCGTCTTCCGGGAGGGCCCCTTCAGTGAGGACGTGGGCCGGGCCGCGGTCGCCCTGGTGGAGGATCGGGTCCGGCGAGGGCTGCCACCGCAGAGCGTGGTGTCGGTGACGGGACTGCCCCTGAACGACGCGATCCGGCAGGCTCGCGCGGACGGTGTCCTGGACCGGCTCCCCCTGTTCGACCGGATCACCCCGGACGGCGTGGCCTGGGACGACGGGCGGCACGTGGACGCGGACGTCATCCTGTGGGCCACCGGGTTCCGAGCGGCGATCGACCACCTGGCTCCGCTGCGACTGCGTGAGCCGGGCGGCGGCATCCGGTTGGAGGGCACCCGGGCGGCCGCCGATCCGCGTGTCCATTTGGTCGGCTACGGCCCTTCGGCCAGCACGATCGGCGCCAACCGGGCCGGCCGCTCGGCGGTACGGGACATCAGGAGGCTGCTGGCGGAGGTGCCGGCCACCGCGTGACGCCCCGTCGGCCCCTGATGCGGACGGGCGCGACGTGCCGGCCGGTCAGTGCGCGGGAGAGGCGCTCTTCCGGTTCCGGTTGAACTCGGCGACGTTCCTCCGGTGCTCCTCGTAGCCCGCCGTGAAGCGGGTGACGCCCGGCTTGACGGTGACGAAGTACAGCCAGTCGCCCGGGGTGGGGTTGATCGCCGCGCGCATTGCCTCCTCACCGGGGTTGGCGATCGGTGTCGGCGGCAGCCCCATGCGCTGGTACGAGTTGTACGGGTTGTCGAGCTTGGTGTCCTTCTCGGTGGTGGTCAGGGTGCTGCGGTTCAGCGCGTAGTTGATGGTGGAGTCCATCTGCAGCGGCATTCCGCGCTCCAGCCGGTTGAAGATGACCCGGGCCACCTTGCCCATGTCGTCCTTGGTGGCGGCCTCCGCCTGGATGATGCTCGCGATCGTGACCGCCTGATAGACGTTCATCGCGTTGCGCTGCGCTCCCGCCGTGATCTGACCGCCGTTGAACTTCTTGTTCGCGGTGGCGACCATGTACGACAGCAGCGACCCCGGGGTGGCCTTCTTGTCGAGCGGATACGTGGCCGGGAAGAGGTAACCCTCCGGGTTGCCCTCCGCGTCGTTCGGCAGTTTCAGGTCGGCCTTGGCCAAGGACTTCTTCGTACTGCCCGCCGGCAGTCGGAGGGCCTTGTCCACGGCGTCGTAGACCTGCCCCGCTCGCCAGCCCTCCGGGATCACCAGGGACGCGGGCCGCTCGCCCTCGTCCTCCGTGGTCAGCAGCGGCACCGCCACGGCGGTGGCCGCGACGACGGCTCCGGTCGCGATGAGGGCGATCCGGCCCCGGCGCGTCAGTCGAATCGTGCTCCGTGGCGGAGTGTTGGTCTGCATGGGGGCACGGTAACCCGCTAAAGCCTACAAACCCGACATATCTTTATCTTGTCGGCTCCAGTTGAGCGTCTCGGCGGACGAGGGCGGCATAGCGGCCGTCCCGCTTCAGCAGCTCTTCGTGCGTGCCCCGTTCGGCCGCGCGCCCGGAGTCCAGGACCACGATCTGGTCGGCGCCCCGGATGGTGGACAGCCGGTGCGCGATGGTGAGCGTCGTCCGGTTGGCCGACAGCGCGTCGATGGCTTCCTGGACGGCACGCTCGGTGCGGGTGTCCAGGGCGCTGGTCGCCTCGTCGAGGATGAGCACGGGCGGATCGCGCAGGATCGTGCGGGCGATGGCCAGGCGCTGCTTCTCACCACCGGAGAACCGGTGCCCGCGCTCCCCCACGACGGTGTCGTACCCGTCGGGCAGGGAGGCGATGTGCTCGTGGATCTGGGCTGCCCGGGCCGCCGCGTACAGCTCCTCGTCGGTGGCGTCCGGCTTGGCGAAGCGGAGGTTGTCGGCGACCGACGCGTGGAACAGGTACGTCTCCTGGGAGACGACGCCGACCGCGCGGGCGAGCGTGTCGAAGTCCAGGTCGCGCACGTCGACCCCGTCGAGGGTGACGCGCCCGCCCGTGACGTCGTACAGCCGCGGCACCAGATAACTGAGCGTGGACTTGCCGGACCCGGTGGGGCCGACGACCGCGAGACTGCCGCCCGCGGGGACGGTGATGTCGATGCCCTCGAGGACGGGGCCGCCCTTGCCGTCGTAGCGGAATTCGACGTCCTCGAAGCGGATCTCGCCCTTGACCTGGTCGAGGTGGACCGGCCGCTCGGGCTCCGTGATGTCGATGGGCAGGTCGAGGTACTCGAAGATGCGCTGGAACAGGGCGAGCGAGGTCTGGATCTGGACCCCCGTCGACAGCAGGCTCACCGTCGGCCGGAACAGGCCCTGCTGGAGCGAGACGAACGCGACGAGCGTGCCGATGGAAATGGCCGGGCCGCCGAACTGGAGGGCGATGCCCGCGGTCCAGTAGATGACGGCGGGCATGGCGGCCATGACGATCGTGATGACGGCCATGCGCCAGCGGCCCGCCATGTTCGACCTCACCTCGAGGTCGACCAGGCTTTCGGACTCGTCCGCGAAGGACCGCGTGAGCGAGTCGGCGCGGCCCATGGTGCGGCCGAGCAGGATGCCGCTGACGGACAGCGACTCGGTGACAGTGGCGGCCATCGTGGCCATCTGCTTCTGTCGCTGCGTCGCGATCTTCTTGCGCTCCCGGCCGACCCGGCGGCTGATCCAGACGAAGACCGGCAGCAGGAGCAGCGAGACGACGGTGAGCCGCCAGTCCAGCGCGAGCATCGCGACGATCGTGGCGACCACGCTCGTGAGATTGGAGACCAGCGAGGTGGCGGTGGAGGTGACCGTCGCCTGCATGCCGCCGATGTCGTTGGCGATGCGGGACTGGACCTCTCCGGTGCGGGTGCGGGTGAAGAACGCGAGCGACATGTGCTGCAGCCGCCCGTAGACGGCGGTGCGCAGGTCGTGCATGACGCGCTGGCCGACGGTCGTGGAGATCAGTGTCTGCAGCACGCCGAAGACGCTGGTCACGACCGCGCTGAGGATCATGCCGAGCGCGAGCAGGCTCAGCAGGCCGGTGCGGCCCTCGGGGATCGCGACGTCCAGGATCTCCCGCAGCAGGAACGGCGTGGCGACGGAGACCAGGGACGCGGCGCCGACCAGCAGGCCGACGACGGCAAGACGCCCGCGGTAGGGGCGGAAGAGCTTCAGGATGCGGCGCACCTGACGCGGCTGTGCGGCCTCGGCGGGTGGCGGGGTCCAGGTGGGCTGATCGGGACGCATGGGCTCCTACGGGAGGTGAGGCGACGACGATTGACGGAGCTTAGCTCATTGTTACCTATACTCACAATGAGCGGCATCCTGATATTGTTCCCGCATGACCACCCCCGATGCCGACGGCCTGCTCGCCGAGCAGCTGCTGCGGCTGACCCGCCGCGTGCACCGCATCCAGAAGCGCCATCTGGAGCAGCGCGCCCTGGGCATCACGCCGGCCCAGTCGCGGCTGCTGCGCACCCTGGCGCACTACGGCTCGCCGCCCCGCATGGCCGATCTGGCCGAGCGCCTGGAGGTGGTGCCCCGTGCTGTGACGACCCTGGTCGACGGCCTGGAGGCGAACGGCAAAGTGCGCCGGGTGCCCGATCCCACCAATCGCCGCGTGATCCGGATCGAGGTCACGGACGAGGGGCGCAAGGCGCTGCGGGAGCTGCGCGGCGCGCGCCGCTCGGCGGCGGAGGAGATCCTGGCCCCGCTGACGGACGGGCAGCGCGAGGTGCTCGGCGGACTGCTGGACACCCTGGTCGACGGCACGCCGATCCCGGAGCGGCCCTGCTGACCGCGCGCCGGACCTGGCTCCCGGACGCCCGTCCACCCGTGGGCGCCGGAACGCCCCGACCGGGTGCGGCCGTCAGGCCTTCAGCTCCGCCTTGTCCCCCATCACCACCACGGGATGCCGATCCGGGTCGAGCGTGCGCAACAGATAGTTCATTCCGGACTCGGAGAGGCTCACACAGGCCGACGTACCGCTGCCGTGGTCCATGTGGAGCCAGATGCTCCCGCCCTTGGACTGACCCTCGGGCCGGGTCGGGTCGTTCGGCGAGGTGCCCTTGACGCGGTTGTAGTCGATGGCGATGACGTAGTCGAAATCGTGCCAGTGCGACTTGGCCCAGTAGTGCGGCGCCTGGAAGGACGCGGACCGCGTGTACGGGAGCCGGGCCCCCGGGTCCGCGAGGACACCGCCCGCGTCGCTGAGGGTGAACACGCCGACAGGGCTGCGCTTGTCGCCCTCGTGATGGTCGGTCGTCCAGCCCTTCTTGCCGTTGTGGCCCTTCCACGTGCGGGTCCGGTCCCACGTGGCGCCGTGCTTCGTGTAGAGAACGACCGTCGAATCGGCGGAGTCCTTGCCCTCACCGTAGACCGCCACGACCTGGCGGGAGTTGGCGGGAATCTGCTTGTACAGCCGGTCGCCGACGTCCGGGATGCGCTTCAGATCGACGGTGCGCGCCTCGGCCCCGCCGGCCTTGCCGGCGGACCCGCCGTCGCCCTTCGATCCGCTTCCCCCGCCCGAACCGCCACAGGCCGACAGGGACAACAGAAGAACACCGCAGGCCGCCGCAGCGACCCCCTTGCGCACCGAACCGCTCGTACCGCCTGTTTGCATGCGGTCCATGGTCGCACCACGCGTCGGCCCTCTGTCCCCAGCCCCCGCGCTTCCCGGTCATAAGCGGGCAGTTCGGGCCGATTCTTTGCCCTGCGGTGAAAAACCGTTTGCCTCCGACCACGCTCCGACGCGAACCTTTCACGGTTTGCTGTCGGCTTTCACGACCGGGTCCCCGGCGGCCGTCCCGGCGGTCCGGTACTCGTCCGCGCGGCCCGGCCACCGGCCGCGGGCCGGTGCCCACCCGGCCTGAACGGGGCCGGTCCGCCGTCGGGCCTCGCGCCCCTCCACCCCCTGACACGAGCCACTGGGACACCATGCAGATCCAAGACCTTCCCTACCCCGACCCGGGAGTGCCGGACGCACGCTCGGGACCCCGATTCCTGTGGTGGCTCGGCCGCAATCAGCTGGGCGGACAGCTCAAGGCCCTCGCCTGGGGGCTGCTGCACTTCGTCGCCGTCTCCGGGCTGCCCTTCTGCGTGGGCCTGGCCGTCCAGGCCGTCGTCGACCGGTCCGGCACCCGACTCGCCCTCACCGGCGGGCTGATGGTGCTCTGCGGCGCGGCCATCGCGCTGGGCGAGACGATGCTGCACCGCACCGCCGTCACCAACTGGATCACCGCCGCCGCCCGCGTCCAGCAGCTGCTGGCCCGCAGGACGGCCCAACTGGGCTCGGCGCTGACCCGGCGGGTGGCGGCCGGGGAGGTCGTCGCCGTCTCCACGGGCGACGTCGAGAAGATCGGCTGGTTCGTCGAGGCCCTGTCCCGGTTCGTGGCGGCCGCGCTCACGGTCGTGCTGGTCTGCGTCGGTCTGGTCGTCTACCAGCCCGCCCTCGGTGTGGTCGTCGCCGTCGGCGTGCCCGTCCTGGCACTCGCCGTGCTGCCTCTCCTGCCGCCCGCCACCCGCCGCGCCGACCAGCAGCGCGAGAAGGCGGGACGCGCCACCGAACTGGCCTCCGACACGGTCGCGGGCCTGCGCGTGCTGCGCGGCATCGGCGGCGAGGAACTCTTCCTCGACCGCTACCGGCGGGCCTCCCAGGAGGTCCGCCGGGCCGCCGTGCGCAGCGCCCGGATGTGGGCGCTGATCTCGGCGATCCAGGTGCTGCTGCCCGGCCTGCTGCTCGTCGCCGTCGTCTGGCACGGGGTGCGGCTGGCCCGCGACGGGCGGATCACGGTCGGCGAGCTCGTCACGGTGTACAGCGCCGTCATGCTCCTCACGTATCCGCTGAGGCACTTCGAGGAGATCGCCATGGCGTACTCCTTCTCCCGGCCCTCCGCCAAGCGAGCCGCTCACGTGCTGTCCCTGGAACGGGTCACGGACACCGCCGGCTCACGGGACGCCGTCGTGCCGGCCGGCGACCTGTACGACCCCGCGACCGGGCTGCTGGCGCCCTCCGGCCTGTTCACCGCCGTGGTGTGCGGCGACCCGGACGCGGCGGGCGTACTTGCGGAACGGCTCGGCGGGCATGCGACGGGCGAGGAGACCACCGTCTCCGCGCTGCTGGGCGGGGTGCCGCTGGACGAGCTGCCGCTCGACTCCGCCCGGACGGCCGTCCTGGTCCAGGACAAGGACCCGGTGCTCCTGTCGGGCTCGCTGCGCGAGCTGCTCGACGTGCCGTCGTCCGGAGCGGTGAGCGCGGCCGAAGCCCTTGCCGCGGCGCAGTGCGGCGATGTCCTGGACGCGCTGACGCAGGGGTCACTGGACGCCGGCGATCCGATGGACGCGCGGATCACCGAGCGCGGCCGGTCGCTGTCGGGCGGCCAGCGCCAGCGGCTGGCCCTCGCCCGGTCCCTGATCACGGACCCGGAGGTGCTGGTCCTGGACGAGCCGACGTCCGCCGTCGACTCGCACACCGAGGCACGGATCGCCGACGGTGTCCGCTCCCTGCGGGCCGGCCGCACCACGGTCGTCCTCACCTCCTCGCCCCTGCTCCTGGACCGGGCGGACCGGGTCGTGCTGGTCGACGGAGGCGGGGTCGCCGCGGTCGGCGTGCACCGCGACCTGGTGCACAGCGAGCCCCGGTACCGCGCCGTGGTGACACGGGAGACCGACGACGAGCCCGCCTCCGGCACCGCCCGGCGGGACACGCACGCTCTGGACGACGCGCGCGGGGCACACGAGACCGACGCACCCGGCGGCCGGTCCGCCGGGCGCCGCGCTCCGGAAACGATCGACGCACTGGAAGAGATCGAGGAGACCGCATGATCGGCCTGGCGCCACCGGCGTACGACCCGGCGGCACCGACGACGGCTAACACCCTGCCCGTCGGAGCCCCCGAGACCGTCCGCGCCTACGTGAGCGAACTGTTCCGACGGCACCGCCGGGCCTTCCTGCTGCTCGTCACGGTCAACACGATCGCCGTCGTGGCCTCGATGGCCGGGCCCTACCTGCTCGGCTCGGTCGTCGAGGGCGTCTCGGACAACGCCCGTGACCTGCACATGGAACGCACGGCGGCCCTGTTCGTCCTGGCGCTCGTCGTCCAGGCCTTCTTCGTCCACCAGGTCCGGCTGCGGGGAGCCATGCTCGGTGAGCGGATGCTGGCCGACCTGCGCGAGGACTTCCTCGTACGGTCCGTGGGACTCCCGCCCGGAGTCCTGGAGCGGGCGGGCACCGGCGACCTGCTGTCCCGGATCACCACGGACATCGACCGGCTGGCCAACGCGATGCGCGAGGCCGTGCCGCAGCTGTCCATCGGTGTGGTGTGGGTGGCGCTGCTGCTCGGCGGACTCGCCGTGACCGCCCCGCCGCTCGCCCCCGCCGTACTGGTCGCCGTGCCGCTCCTGGTCATCGGCTGCCGCTGGTACTTCAGACGAGCGCCCGCCGCCTACCGCTCGGAGGCCGCCGGCTACGCCGCCGTCGCGGCCGTCCTCGCCGAGACCGTGGACGCCGGGCGCACCATCGAGGCCCACCGGCTCAGCGAGCGCCGCATCGACCTGTCGGACCGCCGGGTCAAGGAGTGGACGGCGTGGGAGCGCTACACCCTCTGGCTGCGCTCCGTGCTCTTCCCCGTCATCAACGTCACGCACGTCACGGTCCTCTGCTCGGTCCTGATGATCGGCGGTGTCTTCGTCCTCCAGGGGTGGATCGGCGTCGGCCAGCTGACGACGGGCGCACTCATCGCCCAGATGCTCGTCGATCCGGTGGGTCTGATCCTGCGCTGGTACGACGAGCTCCAGATCGCCCAGGTGTCGCTGGCCCGGCTGGTGGGCGTACGGGACATCGAGCCGGACGAGGGTGATCCGACGGTGGTCCCCGACGGACGCGACGTGCATGCGGACCGGGTCCACTTCGGCTACCGCGCCGGCGTCGACGTCCTGCGCAAGGTCTCGCTGGAGGTCGCCCCGGGCACCCGGCTCGCCCTGGTCGGTCCCTCCGGCGCGGGCAAGTCCACACTCGGCCGGCTCCTCGCCGGCATCTACGCGCCCCGGGACGGCCGGATCACCCTGGGCGGTGCGGAACTGTCCCGCATGCCCGCCGAGCAGGTGCGCTCCCACGTCGCCCTCGTCAACCAGGAACACCACGTCTTCGTGGGTTCCCTGCGCGACAACCTGCTGCTCGCCCGGACGGCCGCCGGTGACGCCGAGCTGTGGGCGGCGCTCGGCGCGGTCGACGCGGACGGATGGGCGCGGGCGCTGGACGACGGTCTGGACACCGAGGTCGGCTCCGGCGGGTTCGCGCTCACCCCGGCGCAGGCCCAGCAGATCGCGCTGGCCCGCCTGGTGCTCGCGGACCCGCACACCCTGGTCCTGGACGAGGCCACCTCGCTCCTCGACCCGCGCGCGGCCCGCCACCTGGAACGCTCCCTGGCCCGCGTCCTCGACGGCCGCACCGTCGTCGCCATCGCGCACCGGCTGCACACCGCCCACGACGCCGACGTCATCGCCGTGGTCGAGAACGGCCGCATCAGCGAGCTGGGCAGCCACGACGAGCTGGTCACCGCGGACGGCGCGTACGCGGCCCTGTGGCGGTCGTGGCACGGGTGAGCGACGGCGGCCGGCACAGGAAGTCCGGCGGGCGCCCGGACCGCCACCGGCGGCCGGCACCGGTACTCCCGTGGGGGCGGGCCAACCGCAGTGCCGGTGCACCCGCCCCCACCGGCTCCGGTCGCCCCGGGGCCCGGTGGCGGTGACGTCCCGTCTGACACCACGTCCCGTTGCGCGCTGTCGATGTTGGGTGGAAGGCTGGAAACCGGCACCGGCTCGTGGAGTGCCCCTGAACCGTCCGGTTCGCGAGGGGCGCGGCATGTGCCACGCGGTCCCGGCTCCGCCGTGCGGTACGGCGGGACCGGATCCGCCCCACCACCTGGAGGTACCCGTGGACAGCGCCGACGGATGGGGAGACGACGTCTACCAGCCCGACGGCTCCGAGGTGCAGGACGACGCGGGGCTGCTCGACGCCGAGGACACCCTGGAGACCGACGGCGTCGACGACCCTCTGGACCGGGGCTGGTCTCCGCCCGAGCGGCCCTGGGCGGTGGAACACACCGGCGTGACCGCCGAGGAACGCCGGCACGGCGAGACCCTCGACCAGCGCCTCGCCGAGGAGCTGCCCGACCTCGTGGTGGGTGACGGAGACGGCATCGGAGACTCCGACGACACCGACGGTGAGCCGCTGGACAACGAGGTGGGCGCCGCCCGCTCCGGCCGTCTGGTGGCACCCGACGAGGGTGCGCACGAGGACGAGGAGAGCGGGCTGATCGCCACCGACGTGGGCATCGACGGGGCCGCGGCCTCGGCCGAGGAGGCCGCGATGCACGTGGTCGACGAGGACACTCTCCCGGGCTGAGACCGCCACCCCTGCCTCACCCGCCCCACCCGAGGAGCTGCCATGCAGCAGGACAAGCACCCCGACTACCACCTGGTCGTGTTCCGCGACCGCTCCGCCGGCTACGCCTTCCTCACCCGGTCGACGGCGGACAGCAGCCAGACGATCGACTGGGACGACGGGAACACGTACCCGGTCGTTGACGTGGAGATCTCCTCGGAGAGCCACCCCTTCTACACCGGCAAGGCACGCACGGTGGACTCGGAGGGCCGTGTGGCCGCGTTCGAGCGGCGGTACGGGGGCGCCGCCTCCGCGCCCGGCGACGCCGGCTGACCCCGCCCGCGGCCGGACCGGCGTGACAGTCCGCGTCGCCCACGGGTCCGGGCCGGGCGCGGTCCGGTGCGGCCGGTTCCGCCTCGGGGCCGGTGCGGGCGGCCGCGGCTCAGATGAAGTTCAGCGCCGCCGCGCAGCCCACCCCGCCCAGCAGCATGAACGCCGGCATGAGCACCTTCAGCTCGACCCAGCTGCCGGCCCGGAACCGCATGACCTTCGGCGGACCGATCGGGTACCACCGCTTCCGTCCGATGGGTATGGGCCACAGGATCGGACAGCCCGACACCGTCAGCGCGTCCCCGATGTCGTGCACGAGGGCCCCCAGCAGGATCGGCAGCCCGAGCCACAGGTACTCCTGGCCCGGTTCGGTGAACAGCCAGTCCGCGCCGTTGCCCGGCTTGTCCAGGATCCCCGCCAGGATCCAGGCGCTGGTCGCGGCCAGCAACCAGACCAGCACGTCGCTGCTCGACCCGCGGGTGGCGCGCCACAGCAGGCCCTCGATGGCAAGCACCAGATGGACGAACAGGATCGTCAGGACCGCCCACCGTCCTCCGGTGACCGCGGCCGCCGAGCTGCCCGCGCCCATCAGCACCGCCCAGAGCCAGGTGTGCGTCAGCGTGCGGTGTCCGCCGGAACGACGCGGGTCGCCCTGCTTGCGAGTCGACTTGTAGACGGCGTAGGAGAGCTTGTCGACGATCTCGCACAGGCCTCGCGAGAGAGGTCCGAAGGCCCGCGAGATGGTCGCCGCCTTGTGGTCCAGGTCGGGCGCGAGCGCGCCACCGGCGCAGACCAGGGCACCGACCAGGAGGACCGGCCAGGGCATGGTGTGACCGGTCGCTGCCGCCGCCGCGCCGACGCCCAGCCAGGCCGCGGTCCCCGACAGTGAGTGTGCTGGTCCCATCATGGCCCTGCCCCGCCCTATTCCCGCTGTACCGTCGTCGAGTTGCCCACGCGCGCTGACGCTTCGTCGGCGCCACAGCGTAACGTTCGCGATCTTCGTATGGGCATCCGATTCCCTCATCGCGTCCGATGCCAGGCAAGATGGGGGCGTGACCCTCATCGATCAGCTGCCGAAGACCGCCGACCCGGACGCCCTCTACGAAGCCTTCGAGTCGTGGGCCGGGGAACGCGGCCTCACGCTCTATCCCCACCAGGAGGAGGCGCTGATCGAGGTGGTCTCGGGGGCGAACGTGATCGTCTCGACGCCCACCGGTTCGGGCAAGAGCATGATCGCGGCGGCGGCACACTTCGCGGCGCTCGCCCGCGACGAGGTCACCTTCTACACCGCTCCGATCAAGGCGCTCGTCTCGGAGAAGTTCTTCGAGCTGTGCAAGATCTTCGGCACCGAGAACGTCGGCATGCTCACCGGTGACGCGTCCGTGAACGCGGACGCCCCCGTCATCTGCTGCACCGCCGAGGTGCTGGCCTCCATCGCGCTGCGTGACGGCAAGCACGCCGATGTCGGCCAGGTCGTGATGGACGAGTTCCACTTCTACGCGGAGGGCGACCGCGGCTGGGCCTGGCAGATCCCCATCCTGGAACTGCCCCAGGCCCAGTTCATCCTGATGTCGGCGACCCTCGGTGACGTCTCGATGTTCGAGAAGGACCTCACCCGGCGCACCGGCCGACCCACGGCGGTGGTCCGCTCGGCGACGCGTCCCGTGCCGCTGTCCTACGAGTACATGCTGACTCCGCTGACGGAGACGCTCACGGAGCTGCTGGCGACGAAGCAGGCACCCGTCTACATCGTGCACTTCACCCAGGCGCAGGCCGTGGAGCGGGCGCAGGCGCTGATGAGCATCAACATGTGCACGCGGGAGGAGAAGGACCGGATCGCCGAGCTGATCGGCAACTTCCGCTTCACCACCAAGTTCGGCCGCAACCTCTCCCGTTACGTGCGGCACGGAATCGGCGTGCACCACGCCGGCATGCTGCCCAAGTACCGCCGGCTGGTCGAGAAGCTCGCCCAGGCCGGTCTGCTGAAGGTCATCTGCGGCACGGACACGCTCGGGGTCGGCGTCAACGTCCCCATCCGGACCGTCCTGTTCACCGCCCTCGCCAAGTACGACGGCACCCGCGTGCGGACCCTGCGGGCCCGCGAGTTCCACCAGATCGCCGGACGGGCCGGACGGGCCGGATTCGACACGGCGGGTTTCGTGGTGGCGCAGGCACCCGAGCACGTCATCGAGAACGAGAAGGCTCTCTCGAAGGCGGGCGACGACCCGAAGAAGCGCCGCAAGGTCGTCCGCAAGAAGGCGCCCGAGGGGTTCGTCGGGTGGACGGAGAACACCTTCGAGAAGCTCATCACCTCCGAGCCCGAGCCCCTCACCTCCCGTTTCCGCGTGACGCACACGATGCTGCTGTCGGTGATCGCCCGCCCCGGGAACGCCTTCGAGGCGATGCGGCATCTGCTGGAGGACAACCACGAACCCCGCAAGCAGCAGCTCCGGCACATCCGGCGGGCCATCGCCATCTACCGCTCGCTCCTCGACGGCGGTGTCGTGGAGAAACTGGACGAGCCGGACGCCCAGGGGCGCATCGTGCGCCTCACCGTCGATCTGCAGCAGGACTTCGCCCTCAACCAGCCCCTGTCGACCTTCGCCCTCGCCTCCTTCGAGCTGCTGGACCCGGAGTCCCCGTCGTACGCCCTCG
Source organism: Streptomyces sp. NPDC005551 (assembly GCF_042871785.1). Classification (NCBI taxonomy): domain Bacteria; kingdom Bacillati; phylum Actinomycetota; class Actinomycetes; order Kitasatosporales; family Streptomycetaceae; genus Streptomyces; species Streptomyces sp. NPDC005551. The sequence continues at coordinate 416,067 of NZ_JBIAJE010000005.1, forward strand.
ACATGGTGTCCGTCGTCGAGTCCACTCTGGACGATCCGCGGCAGATCCTCGCGGCCCAGCAGAACAAGGCCCGTGGTGAGGCCGTGGCGGCGATGAAGTCGGACGGGGTCGAGTACGAGGAGCGCATGGAGCGGCTCCAGGACGTCTCGTACCCGAAGCCGCTGGAGGAGCTGCTCTTCCACGCGTACGACACCTACCGCAAGAGTCACCCGTGGGTCGGCGACCATCCGCTGTCGCCGAAGTCCGTCATCCGTGACATGTACGAACGGGCGATGTCCTTCACCGAGTTCGTCTCCTTCTACGAGCTCGCGCGCACCGAGGGCATCGTGCTCCGATACCTCGCCAGTGCCTACAAGGCCCTCGACCACACCGTCCCGGACGACCTCAAGTCCGAGGACCTGGAGGACCTGATCGCCTGGCTCGGCGAGATGGTGCGCCAAGTGGACTCCAGCCTGCTGGACGAGTGGGAGCAGCTCGCCAATCCTGAGGTGATGACCGCCGAGGAGGCGCAGGAGAGGGCCGACCAGGTCAAACCGGTCACCTCGAACGCGCGCGCCTTCCGCGTCCTCGTCCGCAACGCCATGTTCCGCCGGGTCGAGCTGGCCGCCCTCGACCAGGTCAGGGAACTCGGCGAGATGGACGCGGACTCCGGGTGGGACGCCGACGCCTGGGGCGAGGCCATGGACAAGTACTGGGACGAGTACGAGGACCTCGGCACCGGACCCGACGCCCGCGGCCCCAAGCTGCTGCAGATCCAGGAGGAGCCGCAGCACGGCCTGTGGCGCGTCCGTCAGACCTTCGCCGATCCGAACGGCGACCATGACTGGGGTATCAGCGCCGAGGTGGACCTCGCGGCCTCCGACGCGGAGGGCCGGGCCATCGTCCGGGTCACCGACGTCGGTCAGCTCTGAACACAGGAGGATGCCACCCATGACGAACCCAGCCGAGAGCCTCGTCGCTCTGCTCGACCTCGAACAGATCGAGGTGAACATCTTCCGTGGCCGCAGCCCGCAGGAGTCCCTGCAGCGCGTCTTCGGCGGCCAGGTGGCGGGGCAGGCACTGGTCGCCGCCGGGCGCACCACGGAGGGCGACCGCCCGGTGCACTCGCTGCACGCGTACTTCCTGCGTCCGGGCCGGCCGGGCGTACCGATCGTGTACCAGGTCGAGCGGGTCCGCGACGGCCGGTCGTTCACCACCCGGCGGGTCACGGCCGTGCAGCAGGGCCGCACGATCTTCAATCTGACCGCCTCCTTTCACAAGCCTGAGGAAGGGAGCTTCGAGCACCAGCTGCCGCCGGCGCGCAAGGTGCCGGACCCCGAATCGCTGCCGACGGTGACGCAGGAGATCAGGGAGCATCTGGGAGAGCTGCCCGAGGCGTTGGAGCGCATGGCCCGGCGCCAGCCGTTCGACATCCGGTATGCGGACCGGCTGCGGTGGACCGCCGAGGAGATCAAGGACGCGGAGCCCCGCAGCGCGGTGTGGATGCGTGCGGTCGGTCCCCTGGGGGACGACCCGCTCGTGCACACGTGCGCGCTGACCTACGCGAGCGACATGACTCTCCTGGACGCGGTGCGTATCCCGGTAGAACCGTTGTGGGGCCCCCGCGGATTCGACATGGCCTCCCTGGACCACGCCATGTGGTTCCACCGGCCCTTCCGCGCCGACGAGTGGTTCCTGTACGACCAGGAGTCGCCGATCGCGACGGGCGGACGCGGGCTGGCCCGCGGGCGCATCTACGACGTGGAGGGTCGCCTGCTCGTCTCCGTCGTGCAGGAGGGACTCTTCCGGGCGCTGTAGACGCGGCAGGCCCTGCAAGCGCTGAAGAAGCGGATCCGCCCCTCCCGGAGGGGGCACTGCCCCGCGTCGGTGGCGTGCGCCGTCGGCGAGGGGCCGGCGTGGCTCGTCACGGGTTTCTGCGCCGCAGCCACCTGAACAGACTGTGTGACCGCGGCGTTTTTCCGCTCGGCCGAGGGTTTTCGACGACGGTCGGCTGGGTCGGCGCCGGTGGCACGGGCGGTGGGGTCGTCAGGGCGGGCCGTGGAGCCGGGCGGATTTCCCGGGCGTGGGCGACCGCCTGGGCCAGGTCGGCCCGGAGCCAGCCGATTTCATCGGAGTCTCCGGCGGTCATGATCCTCGCGATGACCTGGGCGGCAGGTGAGTCGGGCGCCGTCCGCGCGGCCTGTTCGGGCCGGAAGCGGTTCAGGTGGGCGCGCTCGTAGGGGTCCCGTACGACTTCCGCGACCTGGACCGGGTCGAGCAGCGAGGCCACGATCGCGGCCTGCGCCCAGGGATCCTCGGTCCGGCGCAGCAGGAATCCCCGATGCCTCCCCCGCCAGTTGCGGGGACGCAGGTCCAGTCCCTCGTCCAGCTGGTCACGCAGGCCCTCGGGGATGCGGCCGCTCAGCAGCGGGACGTTCTCCTCCTTGGCGGCGAACTGCCGCAGTTCGTCGGCCAGATAGAGCCAGACGACGGCTCGGTAGCGGTTCAGGTAGAACCGCACCGGGACCACGAGGCCCAGGCGGGCGAGTCGCGTGAACCGGCCGGTCGTGACGCCCATGAGGGCGGCGCCCTCCTTGGTGCCCACGGTCCTCACCCGCTCGCGCAGGGCATCGGCTGAGCCGTCCGTCGCGCGAACCCGGTCGATCTCCGCCCGGGCCACCCGGCGTGTTCCCCCTCCCCCGTCGTCCGGGACCGTACGGACGCAGCCGAGATGGACGGCGAGCTCGAACTCGCTGCGTTTGAGTCCCAGTTCCCGTGCGGCACGGCTCGGTGTCAACGACCGAGACCGCGCTCCCGCGTCGGCGGGGGCGGCGGTGGACGTGACGGGCTGTGTGATGGTGGTGCCGGACATGCGGTTCTCCCCCGTGCGGTGCTCGCGCCGATCTGCGCTCGCTTCGGGAAAAACCGTAGCCGGATCGCCGGATCGAGCGGGGAGCCTGTGGATAACTCCCCTTCGGCAGGGCAGACACGCAGGTCAGAGGTCCGAGCTCGAGTTCTGTTCCGGCTGCCGGGCGGCCACGCGCAGGTGCTCGCCGACGCGGTTCACCAGCAACGTCATCTCGTAGGCGACCTGGCCGATGTCGGCCTCGGCGCCACTGAGCACGCACAGACAACTGCCGTCGCCCGCCGCGGTGACGAAGAGCACCGCGTCGTCGAATTCGATCATCGTCTGACGTACCCGGCCCGCGCCGAAGTGACGCCCCGACCCCTTGGCCAGGCTGTGCAGGCCGGACGCGACGGCTGCGAGATGTTCGGCGTCCTCCCGTCGCAGCCCCGTGCTCGCGCTCGTCACGAGTCCGTCGTTCGACAGGACCAGTGCGTGCCGGACGTGGTCGACGCGCTCGGTCAGATCGTCCAGCAGCCAGTCGAGTCCCGTGTTCTGCCCCATGGTCCGTACTCCCCGTGTCGTCTCTCCTCCCGGCGGAGGATCCGACAAACCAGCCTTCCCCACAGCCGTCGCGTGGGCAAGCGGGAAGGGCGGCCGGCCACCGAAGATGACCGGCTACCGCTTCGTGGCCGACCGATACACCGGCCGGCCCGGCCCTGACGGCCCGTCCACCTCATCCGACCGAGTCGAGCAGCCGGGCGGTGTGCACCCGGCCGGCGTACTCGACGAGCCGGATCAGCACCTCCTTCCCGGAGTCGCGGTCCCGGGCGTCGCACAGCACCACCGGAGTGCCCTGGTCGAGGTCCAGCGCACGGCACACGTCCTGGGCGCCGTAGGAGCGTGCTCCCGTGAAGCAGTTGACTGCCACCACGAAGGGGATGTGCCGGTGCTCGAAATAGTCCACGGCGGGGAAACAGTCCTCCAGCCGCCGGGTGTCCGCAAGGACGACGGCGCCGAGGGCGCCCTGCGACAACTCGTCCCAGAGGAACCAGAAGCGGTCCTGCCCCGGCGTGCCGAAGAGGTAGAGCGAGAGGCCGGAATGGATGGTGATGCGCCCGAAGTCCATGGCGACCGTCGTCGTGACCTTGTGGTCGACGCCGTCGGTGTCGTCCACCGACCGGCCCGCCTCGCTCAGCAGTTCCTCGGTGCGCAGCGGCCTGATCTCGCTGACCGCGCCCACCAGAGTGGTCTTGCCCACGCCGAACCCGCCGGCGACCAGGATCTTCAACGCCAGGGCGGCCGTGTCGCCTTCGGTGGCGTCGGAGTGCTCGGAGACCATCGATCACTTCTCTCGGGAGTGCCGGCAACGGTCGACTTGAGTTCTTCGGTGCGGAGTCAGCATTCGGTGCGGAGTCAGCATCATGACAATCGCGCGTCCCGTGCGAGGCGGTGGACCGCAAGGGGACGGATCCGACCGACTCGGGTCCATTCGGTGTCGGGATGGACGCGCAAGCGTGTGCCCGACCGGTCGGCAGGGTTTCCGGTTCATGGTCTAGAGCGCTCGCAGTCCCTCGATGACCTCGCGCAGAATGCGCTCGTCCGGCAGTTGCGCGGGCGGAACCGGGCGGCTGACGGTGACGCAGCCCAGTTCCAGCAGGTCCCCCAGGAGTACCCTCACCACGCCCACCGGCAGGTCGGCTCCCGCGGAGAGTTCGGCGACGGACTGCGTCTCGGGGCGGCACAGTTCGATGAGGGTCCGGTGTTCCGGACCGAGCGCGGTGTCGTCGACATGACGCGCGCCCGCTTCGAGGGTGACGAGTGCGATCAGGTCGAAGCGCACTCCGGCGGGGCCGGACCGGGTCCGGCCGCCCGTCATCGCGTACGGGCGGACGAGGGGTCCCGCCTCTCCGTCGTACCACTGGCTGCCCGGCTGGAGCGGGGTGCCTGGCATGTCCTCGGTCATCTGTGCGGGCCGCCTCGGTCATCCGCCGACGGGCGGTCGTGCGGCGACGCGGGGTGCCGTGCGGAGATGCTCCCCGACGCGTTTGACCAACCGTGCCACCTCGTACGCCACCAGCCCGATGTCCGCCGTGGCGGCGGTGAGGAGGGCGAGGCAGGAGCCGTCCCCCGCGGCGGCCACGAACAGGAAGCCGTCGTCCATCTCGACCATGGTCTGGCGCACGCCGCCGGCCCCGAAATGGCGGCCCGTGCCCTTGGCCAGGCTGTGGAATCCGGAGGCGACGGCGGCCAGATGTTCCGCGTCCTCGCGCCCGAGGCCGGCGGACGATCCCACCGCGAGTCCGTCGTTGGACAGCACCACGGCGTGTCGCACTTCTACGACGCGGAGCACCAGGTCGTCCAGCAGCCAGTCGAGTTCGCCCGTGCGCCGGGCTCTCATGGACGGATCCTGAATCATGCGGAGTCTCCTTCGCTGTCGCTGCCGGCCAGGTCAGCGGAGCGGCTGCCGAGGCCGGAAGGTCTGCCACCGCCGCGAGCCCAGCCGTCGCGGTAGGCGGCCATTCGGTCCCGGACCTGTTCGGGTGTGCGTTCGTCGTCGCGCGTCCGGACCGGCGCGCGCACCGGCTCCTCCTGGCGCTGTTCGCGCAGTTGCGGGGCGAGGTTCGCCTGCCGTACGCGCCGTGGCAGGCCGTCGGAGGTTTCGGACCCGTCCGGGGGCCGGTGCAGGGGCAAGGTGGTGACTCCGTGGGGCGGGTTGTCGGGTGATGCGTTCGCCGGACTTTCGGCGGCGGCCCGCACCGGGGCCATGAGAGCGGGGATCTCGGTCGTCGCATGGACGGAGTCCTCCTCGGGGCCGGCCGGCACACGCGCGTACTCGTGCCCTGCCGCCCGTCCACGGCCGGCGGCCTCGGGGGAACGTTCCGCCGCACCGCCTTGCAGGAGAGCCGTGGGCAACAGGACGACCGCGGTGGTACCGCCGTAGGGCGACGTACGCAGGTGCACCTTAATGTCGTGCCGTGCCGCGAGTCTGCTGACCACGAAGAGACCGAGTCGGTCGCTGTCGAAGAGGTCGAGGGCCTCCGACTGCTCGATACGGCGATTGGCCTCGGCGAGGGTGTCCTTGCCCATGCCGAGGCCGCGGTCCTCGACCTCCACCGCATAACCGTTGCCGACCGGTTCGCCGGTGATCCGCACCCGGGTGTGGGGCGGTGAGAACTGCGCCGCGTTCTCCACGAGCTCGGCCAGGAGGTGGGTGAGGTCCGCGACCGCGGCACCGGCGATCGACGTCTCGGCCAACCGGCGCACCTCCACGCGCGCGTAGTCCTCCACTTCCGACACGGCGGCGCGGACCACGTTGGTCAGCGAGACCGGCATCCGCCAGGCCCGGCCCGGTGCGGCGCCGGAGAGGATGATCAGGCTCTCCGCGTGCCGCCGCATGCGTGTGGTGAGGTGATCGAGCCGGAACAAGTCGCTCAGTTCACCGGGGTCGTCCGATCTGCGCTCCATGCTGTCGAGCAGGTTCAGTTGGCGGTGGACGAGGACCTGACTGCGACGGGCGAGATTGACGAAGACGCCGGAGATGCCGCTGGCGAGCTCGGCGCGTTCGACGGCGGCGCGCAGAGCGGCGCGGTGCACGATGCCCAGTGCCTCGGCGACCTGTCCGGTCTCGTCCTCGGACGGTGGCCCGGGCGGGGCCTCCGCGCGGACATCGATCTCCTCGCCCGCACGCAGCCTGCCCATGGCCTGCGGCAGTTTGCGGCGGGCGATCTCGAGAGCGTCGTTGCGCAGGCCGACGAGTTCGACGACCAGGCCACGCCCGATGCGCACGGAGATGACGAGCGAGGCGGCGACGGCGACGAGGCCCAGCAGAACCGCCGCGCCGGCCGGGGTGAGCAGTCCGCGCCGGAACGGGTCCGCGCGGTCCGCGACCCCGCGTCCGGCGGCCGACGCGATCGACCGCACGGCGTCCTGCACGCGCGCGTGCGCCGCGTTCCAGGTGGCTTCGGGGGCGGCGTCGATCCCCCTGTCGCCGGGCCGGGCGAGCAGCACCTTGTCCTCGACGGCGCGTACCTCGGCGTACGCGCTGCCGTCCGCGAGGTCGTGCCAGGCCGCGCGTTCGGCGCCGCTGAGGTCGGCGACGGCGGAGTCGGTGAGCGCCCGGCGGATCTGCAAGGCGCCTGTGAACAGCCGCAGCCGTTCACCCGTCAGCGTGCCCGTCGGCCGGACACTCGACAGCACGGCGTCCTCCTGGGCCAGTGCCTCTCCCGCCCGAGAGAATTCGAGCAGCACGCGCGCGTCGGATCCGAGGCCCGCGTCCTGTACCCCGGTGAGAGCGCCGCCCACGGCGAAGGCGGTCGAGATGGTCTTCGTGTAACGCCCGTACGTCTCGTTCCAGCCGGTACGGCGCTCCAGCAGCGCGCCACGGAGCGACCGCAGGTCCTCGGCTCCGGCGACGAACGCCTCGAGCCGTCCGGCCACTCCGGCAGGCAGGTCGGCTCCGTCGGCGACGGTGTTGCGGTCACCGAGTCGCAGTCTGGCCACGGCCCGGTCGGTGCGTGCCGCCAGCTCTTTGAATGCTCCGGGCTGTTCTGCTGACGGGTCTGTCGCGTAGCGGACGGCGGCCGTCCGCTCGGCCTGCAGCGCGGCGACGGCCGCGTCGACGGGGGCCCGGACCGTCGCGTCCACACGCTGCAACTGCCGCAGGCGCGCGACGTCCTGAGCCGTGGTCACGGTGGCGTAGGCCCACAGCGCGAGCAGGGACATGACCGGCACCATGAGCAGGCACACGATCTTCGCCCGTACGGTGCGGGGGCGCACGTGCCAGCGGCTCGCGCGTGCGGGTGCCGCCGACGGAGTGCCTGCGGGGGCTTCGTCGGGGTCGGAGCGTTCGTCGGCCGGCGGGCCCGCGTGTGCGCGGCGACCGCGTACCGGCGGTTGCGGCGGCGGCTCAGCGCCGGCCCTGGGCGTCCTGCGGGGTGTACGCATGGCCTCCTCGCTCGGAGTGGTTCGGGGCTCGGTGTCCGGGGCGGGTTCGGGGCGTTCCAGTTCGTCAACCGCCCTCAGGGGGTGACGTTCTCGACGGGTCGCTGGGCGGACGCGGACGCCTCCCGCTCGTCGGCCGTGGGCGACAGGGCGACGAACGCCGACGTCAGAAAGAGGTAGGAGCCGAGGCCGACGGCGAGGGGGAAGATGAACTGCATCACCGTGGCCCCGGGCAGGACCTCGCCGGAGGGGGCGACACGCACACCGACCGCGATCATCCCGGTGTAGTGCATGCTGCTCACCGCCCCTCCCATCACGAGGGAGGACGCGGCGACCGCCGCGGGCGACTTGATGTTGAGGGCCGCCCACAGGGCCGCGGTCGCCGCGACCACGGCGATCACCACGGAGAGCCCGACGAGCACGGGGTCGTAGGTCACGCTGCCGTGCAGCCGGAGCGCCGCCATGCCCAGGTAGTGCATGCTCGCCACCCCGACTCCGGTGGTGAGGCCGCCGAGGACGAGCGCGCGGCCCCGGTCGCGGCCGTAGCCGACGGCGAAGACCCCCGCCCCCACGACGACCATCGCGACGACGAGGCTGAGGATCGTGAGCGGTACGTCGTAGCGGATCTCGGTTCCGCCGACGCCGAAGCCGAGCATGGCGACGAAGTGCATCGTCCAGATGCCGGTGCCGATGGCGGACGCGGCGGTGAGCAGCCAGTTTCGGCGCGATCGTCCTGTGGCGCCCGGCGCACGGACGGTGCAGCGCAGCCCCAGGGCAGCGCCGATGCAGGCCATCACGTACGACAGCACGGGGGTCAGCCAGCCGAAGGTGGCGTGGTCCAGGTGTCCCATGGCCCGGGGACGCTAGTCCTGCCGCGGGCGCACGAAGGGGGCCCATTCCGAAAGGTGTTGCAATATGACACAGAGAGGTACCTGAACGATCGCGTGACGCTCGTACGTGTGCGCCGTGCCCTCCTTCGTGTCGGTGAGAGACCATGCGGAACATGAACGACGACCACACACACGTCCAGGAGTTCTTCACGGCACGGGCGGCGGACTGGGACGCCCGGTTCCCCGACGACGGGCCCGCCTACGCGGCCGCGGTCGCCGAGCTCGGGCTGCGCGAAGGGGACCGCGTGCTCGACGCGGGCTGCGGCACCGGGCGTGCCCTGCCCCCGCTCCGGGCGGCCGTGGGGACCTCCGGCGTCGTCATCGGAGCCGATCTGACCTCTGCCATGCTCGAAGCCGCCGTACGGGCCGGTCGGGACCGGGACGGGCGGCTGCTGCGCGCCGACGTCGCCGCTCTGCCGGTCCGGACCGGGTCCCTGGACGCCGTGTTCGGCGCCGGCCTGATCGCGCACCTCCCCCACCCCGGCGAAGACCTGCGGGAACTGGCACGGGTGGTGCGACCCGGCGGGGTCCTCGCGCTGTTCCACCCCATCGGGAGGGCGGCGCTCGCGGCGCGGCAGGGGCGCCGCATCACCCCGGACGACCTGCGCGCCGAAGGCAGTCTCCGTTCCCTGCTGGAGGGCGCCGGCTGGCGCATGACGTCCTACGTCGACGAGGACGCCCGCTTCCTCGCGCTTGCCGTACGCCTGGCCTGACACTCACTCCCTGCCAACCGCCCGGGCCGCGGTCCCGCCTTCCCGGAAGCGCCCACGGGCGACGCCTGCTCACTCGGGGGAGGCGGCCTCCGACGTCCCGGCGCGGCGGACGGGGCAGCCGCGCAGCCCGGGGGTCGGTCGGGTGCCGAGCTCCGCGACACGGTAGCCGTCCGGGTAGCTCTTGATCTCCCAGTTCTGCCGTGCGTAGTGGGGAGCACGGCGCGGGGGCAGCAGGCGGACCAGACGTCCACGCGCGCGGACCGCGCGACGCACCCACGCGCGCGTGGTCTTGCCCGGCAGCTCGTACCGGAAGGCGCGCAGCAGCGGGTCGTCGAGCAGTGCGAGCGTCGAGGTGCGCAGGAGGGGTGCCAGGGGGCGCGGGTACCAGGACGCCATCAGGTCCAGCGTCGCGTCGGAGACCCGGCGGGCACCTTCGTCCCATCCGAAATGTGCCTGTTCGTAGGCGTCGAGGCAGGACTCGAACTCCTCGTAGGTCGCGGGGAGGTCCTTGATGCCCATGTGCCGCCCCAGGGTGCGGTAGTGGACGGTGGAGGCGACGATCTCGTGGCGCGACATCCTGCGCCACCCGTAGGCGTCGATCCACCGTTTTGGCACCACCACGAACGTGCAGAGCACGTAGCGCATGTCCTCGTTGCTGATGTCGTAGCTGCCGTGCATCTGATTGATGCGGCGGATCGCCGTACGCCCCTCTTCACCGTCGAAGCCGTGTTCGACGACGGCGTCCAGGAGCAGGGCCGTGTCGTCGTAGCGCCGCTGTGTGCGGTCCGTGAGCTCCGCGGTCTCGGCGAGCAGGCGCCCGATGCTGGGGACGGCGTACGTGCGGTAGAGGGCGAGCTCCAGCGCCCGCGTGAAGTCCCACGGGAACTCGTAGACCGCGGTGAGGCGATAGATCTCCAGCGAGTCCTTGTACGGATCCATCCGCCGGATCTGCTCCAGCCGTTCGAAGCGCTTCACGCGGCCTCCCCCTTCTGTCGCCGGGCCGCCAACTCTACGTGGAGTAGCGGCAGATGGACGATCAGCTACGTCGCCCTCGGCCGGGAGCGCGTGGTGTCACCGCCGGCGGCGGCGGGGTGGCCGCCGGGGCTGCCGGCCGTCCGGTCCCGGTGGGCCGGCGGTCGATTCGCCCCTGTCCAGCCGGATAACTGCAGCTCCGCGTGTTGCTTTCTCCTCGTGACAACCGGTCGGCCGTCGCATTAAGGTGCGCCGACGGACGAAGCGATGGGGAGGCTGGGATGGCCGGGACGGGCGAGGACGCCGTCGCCGCCGAGGACGACGACGCGCTCTACGTGCTGACAGCGGTGCTGCTGACGCCCGCGCAGTTCCCCAGTGTGCTGGGCGACGACTATCCGGAGGCCTGCGCGGCACTCGATCTCGCGCCGCTCGCCGACGGGTACGGCCTTGTGCTGGGGCAGGACGGTGACGGCGCGCGGTGGACGGTCGTGGTCGACGACGTCTCACTGGTGGCGGTGGCCATCGCCTCGTGGGACTGCGGCATCGAGTACGAACTGTCGCCCGACGAGCGCTCGGTCGTCGCCGCGCTGCCCGGCTGGCCGCTCGCGGTGGCCGTGGCGGCCCCCGGTGTGCCCGCCCCGCACGACCCCGCGGCGGAGATCGCGGAGCGGCCTGCCCTGACGCCTCCGGACACCAGTACCTGGGGTCCCGCCCAGCGGCGTCTCGGCGCCGACGAGATCGCTCTGCAGTGGGCGGCCTGGCGCGAACAGATTCCTGAGGGGCAGTTCGTGGACCCGGACGGCGCGGAGGCGTCCGGTGAGGCTCCCGAGGCGGAGGTGGCTGACGACGGAGCGGAGAGCGGAGCCCGCAAGGGCATCCGGCGCGTCCTTGCCGAGGCGCACGCGTACGTGGAGACGCCGCCGCCGCTCGGCCGGGTCCGTTCCTCCTTCGCTCCGGGTGACGCCCGCACGCTGCGGGCCGACGGCCCCGGCTGGTCCATGGTGGCGAGGACCGATGACATCGCGTTCGTCCTTCTCGACGAGGAACCCGGAGAGGTGCTGCCGGTCGGCCGCGGCGCGCAGCTGCCCGGGCTTCTGGAGGCCCTGGACAAGATGGCGGTACGCCCGGCCTGAGCGCGGCGCCGGGAGCCAGGTGCGGGGCCGGGCGGGCGGCGCCCGCGTGCGGTGCGACCCGTCGTGGACGCCGCAGGAGTCTCGTGAGCTGCGTCCTGAGCCACCACACTCAGCGCGCAACCCATGTGGTCCCCGCCCATGGTCGGCCGTCGGGCGGGATCGCAGCATGGGGCAGCCCCAGCTCGCGTCCCCAGGAGGCCGGTCATGCGCCCGTCCCGTCGTGTTCCCCTGTTCGCCGCCGCCGCGATGGCGCTGGCCCTCTCCGGTCCCGCGCCGGCGGATGCCGCGTCGGCCGGCGCGCGCTGCGAGCGGCACGCGCCGGTACGCGTACCCACAGCCGCGTACCAGCAGCGCGCGTGCCTGGCGGACCTGACCACCGCCGGGCTCGCCGGAACCCCTTACACGGACCTGGCGGACCAGGCGGGGCTCACGGCCAAAGGCACCAAGAACCCCACGCGGGTGCCCGGAATACAGATCGACGGCTACTTCCCGGACGGCTCGCGGTTCAACGCCACCCACGGCTGGCATCACGACGCGCAGTTCGTGATCCGCCTTCCGGACCGCTGGAACGGCGGCCTCGTCGTCACGGGCGCCCCGGGCACGCGCAGGCAGTACGCCACGGACACGGCCATCTCCGACCAGGTACTGGCTCAGGGATACGCGTACGCGGCCACCGACAAGGGGAACAGCGGGCCTGACTTCTACCGTGACGGCAGCCGACCGGGGGACGCCGTCGCGGAGTGGAACCGGCGGACCACCCAGCTCACACGCGCCGCCCGAAAGGCGGTGGCCCAGCGCTACGGCCACGCCCCTCGCCGTACGTACATGACCGGGATCTCCAACGGCGGTTATCTCACGCGATGGCAGCTGGAGAACCACCCGGAGCTGTACGACGGCGGAGTCGACTGGGAGGGGGCGCTGTGGACGGCCGAGGGCCCCAGCCTCCTCACATCGCTGCCGACCGCGGTGGCCAGAACGCTCGGCGCCGCGGATGACGACGACATGGAGGCGGCGGGCTTCGCGCCGGGCTCCGCCTTCCTGTGGCCGTACCACGAGAAGGCCTACTGGGGTGTGACGCAGAAGATCTACCGCGCGGAGTTCGACCCTTCGTACGACGCCGGGTGCCCGGGCGCGTCCGCGGGATCCACCGCCGAGCAGATCCTGGCGCCCTGCCCCTCGGACGCCACGTACGACTACGCGTCGCGCCCGGCGTCCGTGCACCGGGCCGTCGCGCGGGTGGCCCTGTCCGGGCGGATCGGCCGACCGCTGATCACCCTGCACGGTGATCTCGACGCGCTGCTGCCCCGGACCGCGGACTCGGACGTGTACGCGCGCATGATCGACGACAGCGACCGGGGCGACCGGCACCGCTACTACGCAGTGGAGGGCGGGACGCATGTCGACGGGCTGTACGACACCTATCCCGACCGTCTGCGGCCGATCCTGCCCTGTTACCGCTCCGCGTTCCTCGCGCTGACCGCGTGGGTCGAGCGAGGGACGCAGCCGCCCGCGGACCGGACCATCGGCCGGCCCGCGAACGGCGATGTCGTCAACTCCTGCTCGCTGGAGCCGGCCCCATCCCCTCGGTAGCGCCTCAGCGGCCGAGCTCCTTTCGGCCGGCGCGGCGCAGTCTGCGCCGCTGCGAGGGGTCGAGTGTCAGATAGGCGGCGGCGGGGATGCCCAGCACGATCAGGAAAGCGATCCACCAGGGCACTCCCACCGCCGGCAGCAGGATCAGCAGGACGATGCCGATCCCGACGCCCCCCGCGACGACCTTCGCTCTTTTCGACATGTGTGTCGCCTCCTTCGCGGCCACCGGCCGCTCTCTGTCGTGGAAACGGATCGGCGATCCATGCGGTTCCGGAACGCGACCCTGATACATCCCTGAGCCGTGACCCCGAGTCTCCCCTGAGGGCCACCAGGGGCTGGACGTGTCGAAGACGAGGCGGGGGCATGCTCAAGACAGGCGGTGCCGATCTGGTGGTTGAGGCCGCCGAGGAACCAGTCGGTCGCGGGGCCGCCACGATGTTCCGCTGGGGGCGAGGGAGCTGCCCGGACCGGGGGACGCACGGCGCACGGTGACGTACCCCGCCGTCACACCCCTCTCGGCACTGAGCCCGAATGCTGTACCCTCGACGACCCGACCCCACTAGTCAAATTTGAGGAACGCGCCATCGCCGAGCAGTCGATTCCCGCAGCAACTCCCTCCGAGGTCCTGGAACTGTCCCGCTGCTGCGCCGTTTTCGTCCCTGGGGAGCCGGCCCGTACCGGGCACGTCGCCTTCTGGCGGCACGACGGCGACGCCCCACCGGTCGTCGAGTCCGCAGCCCTCGGGGACCTCACGATCGCCGTGCCAGGCACGGAGCGGGCCGAGCTGATGACCGTGCCCGCCGCCCTGCTGCCGGTGCGCGCCGCCCTCCCGGTGCTCACCCGCGCGCGTGCCGTCCCGCAGGCACACCGGGCGACCGCCTTCTGGGGCGCGGCCTCGGTGTTCGCTCTCCAGCTCGCGGCGCGCGGCCTGCTGCTGCCCGGTCTGACCGCGGACGATCATGACGCATGGCGCGCGGGCCCGCTCCGCGCGGAGGACTTGGCGCGGGCTCGGGACCTGGCCGCCGCCATGCCGCCGGACGCACACGCGGTCCCGGTGGACGAGTGCGAGCCGCTGCGACTGCCGGACCCGGAGCTGCTCCTGCGCGCCTTCCTCGACGCCGTCGCCGACGCCCTGCCAAGGTCCCCCGCAGCGCAGCTCGCGGCAGGCGGACCCGCCTTCGCGACGCGGGAGCCCCAGCGCGTACCGGAGCAACGTGCCTGGGCCGCCGCCGTGGCCGCCGGACACGACGCCGGAGTGCGGATCTCGCTGCGCATGGAAGTGCCCGGTCTCACCTCCGCCGTGCAGGACGCGGCCCGCCTGCCCTTCCGCGCTGTGCTCCAGGTCCACAGTGCGAGCGACCCGGCGCTCGTCGCGGACGCCCCGGCCATCTGGGCCGGTTCCGATTCGTTCGGCCCACGCGCGCGGACGGACACTCTGCTCGCCCTGCGGCGCGCCTCCCGCGCCTGGCCCCCGCTGGCCCCCCTGCTCTCGGCGGCCGTGCCCCACACCGTGGAACTGGCCGACGAGGAGGTGGCGGAACTCCTCGGCGAGGGTGCCCGTCTGCTGGCAGCGGCCGGGGTCGACGTGCACTGGCCGAAGGAACTGGTGCGCAGGCTCACGGCCCGTGCGGTCATCGGCCCGTCCGAGGAGGACGGCGGCCGGACCGAGTCGGACATGCCGTCCCTCCTGTCCGCCGACGCGCTGCTCACCTTCAACTGGCGGTTCTCGCTCGGGGATCAGCACCTCACCCGGCAGGAACTGGACCTGCTGGCCGAGGCGAGCCGGCCGGTGGTGCGACTGCGCGACCAGTGGGTCCTGGTCGACCCGGGGGAGGTCCGCCGCGCGAGCTCGCGGCAGGACCGCAGGATCACGCCCGTCGACGCGCTGAGCGCCGCCCTGACGGGCTCCGCGGAGGTCGACGGCCGCCAGGTCGAGGTCACGCCCAGCGGCTGGCTGGCGTCGCTGCGGGAACGGCTCACGGACCCCGAGGCGCAGGACCCGGTCGGTCAGCCCGCCGCACTCGCCGCGACGCTGCGGGACTATCAGCTCCGGGGTCTGAACTGGCTCGCCCGGATGACGTCACTGGGCCTCGGCTGCTGTCTGGCCGACGACATGGGACTGGGCAAGACGATCACGCTGATCGCCCTGCATCTGCATCGGCAGACCGACAAATCGACGGCGGGGCCCGCACTCGTCGTCTGTCCGACGTCCCTGATGGGCAACTGGCAGCGCGAGATCGAGAGGTTCGCACCCGGAGTGCCGGTGCGCCGCTTCCACGGCTCCCGCCGCGACCTCGACGACCTGGCGGACGGCGAGTTCGTCCTCACCACGTACGGCACGATGCGGCTCGACGCACCGCGGCTCGCCGCGGCACCGTGGGGCATGGTCGTCGCGGACGAGGCACAGCACGTCAAGAACCCCTATTCGGCGACGGCACGCGCGCTGCGCACTATCGGCGCACGCGCACGCGTGGCGCTCACCGGGACCCCGGTGGAGAACAACCTGTCGGAGCTGTGGGCGATCCTCGACTGGACGACTCCGGGGCTCCTCGGCCGGCTCGGCACCTTCCGCACCCGGTACGCGCACGCGGTGGAGGGCGGTCAGGACCCCGCGGCGGGCGAGCGACTCGGCCGCCTCGTACGGCCGTTCCTGCTGCGGCGCCGTAAGTCGGACCCGGGCATCGCGCCGGAGCTGCCGCCCAAGACCGAGACCGACCGCGCCGTGTCCCTCACCAAGGAACAAGCGGGGTTGTACGAGGCCGTGGTGCGGGAGACGCTGGCAGAGATCTCCGGCGCCGACAGCATGGCTCGGCGCGGTCTGATCGTGAAGCTGCTGACCGGTCTGAAGCAGATCTGCAATCACCCGGCGCAGTTCCTCAAGGAGGAGGAGCCGACGATCGCAGGCCGGTCCGGAAAACTGGAACTGCTCGACGAGCTGCTCGACATCATCCTCTCCGAGGGGGCGAGCGTTCTGGTCTTCACCCAGTACGTGCGGATGGCGCGCCTCATCGAGCGGCATCTGTCGGCGCGCGGTGTGCCCTCGCAGTTCCTGCACGGCGGCACACCCGTCGACGAGCGAGAGCGGATGGTGCAGCGCTTCCAGCGGGGTGAGTCGCCGGTCTTCCTGCTGTCGTTGAAAGCAGCGGGCACGGGCCTCAATCTGACGAGGGCGGAGCACGTCGTGCACTACGACCGCTGGTGGAACCCCGCCGTCGAGGCCCAGGCCACCGACCGCGCGTACCGCATCGGCCAGACCCGGCCGGTACAGGTGCACCGGCTCATCGCCGAGGGGACCATCGAGGACCGCATCGCCGAGATGCTCCTGCGCAAGCGCGAGTTGGCCGACGCGGTGCTGGGCTCCGGCGAGTCCGCGCTGACGGAACTGACCGACACGGAACTGGCCGACCTGGTGGAACTGCGAGGGGGCACGCGATGACCGGTCACGACACAGCGCGTACGTTCGAGGCGTTGCCGCCGGCTTCGGGGCGGGCCTTCGCCGGGACATGGTGGGGCCGGGCCTGGCTGAAGGCGCTGGAGGACGCGGCTCTGGACTCGGTCCAGGTGAAGGCTGGACGCGGACTCGTGCGCGCGGGTGCTGTCGGAGCCGTGTCGGTACGCCCGGGACGCATCACCGCGGTGGTCCAGGACCGCGACGGGACCACGCATCGCGCGGACGTCCTGTTGCGGGAGCTGTCCGAGGCACAGTGGGGCCGCCTCCTCGGCATCGCCGTCGAACGGGCCGGACACGTCGCCGCGTTGCTCGACCGGGTGATGCCACTGGATCTGGTGGAGGACGGTGCGGCGGCCGGGATCGAACTCCTGCCGGGCCTCGGCGATCTGGAGGCGGAGTGCGACTGCGGCGCCTGGGACCACTGCCGGCACACGGCGGCCCTGTGCTATCAGATGGCGAGGCTGCTGGACCAGGATCCGTTCGTGCTGCTCTTGCTGCGGGGGCGCGGGGAGCGCGCGCTGCTGGACGAGCTCCAGGCGCGCACGACCCGGCCGGACGACGGACCTTCGTCGCACCAGGCCGCTCCGGAGGGGGTGGACGCCGCGGAGGCCTACGCCGCCGGGGACATTCTGCCGCCCCTGCCCGACCTTCCCGAGCTTCCGGAGCAGCCCGGCGGACCGCCGTCCCTGGACAGCGAGGTGCCACCCGCGCCGGGCGTGCAGGCCGCCTCCCTCGAGTTCCTCGCCGCGCAGGCCGCAGGGGACGCGCTGAGCCTCCTGCTGGACGCGGTCGGCCCCGGCCACCCGGAAAGGGCGGTCAGCCGGGAACTGACGCTCTCCGAGGACGCCGTGCGACTGGCCGCGGGCGGTCCGGAGGAGGAGATCGCCGTCCGGCTCGCCGCCGGGTCGGGGCGGGACCGGGAAGGGCTGGCACTCGCTGTCCGCGCCTGGAGGCACGGCGGCGTGGCAGCGCTGTCCGTCCTCGAGGACGGATGGGCCGTGGATCCCGAGTCGCTCGCACGCGCGCGTGCCGCACTGGAGGCCGCCTGGGACGAGGGCGAGCGGCCGCGGCTGCACCGCTCGGGGAACCGCTGGACGGTGGCCGGCACCCCCGCCCAGCTGCGTCTGGGGCGGGACGGCCGGTGGTGGCCCTACCGCGAGGAGAAGGGACGCTGGGCCCCGGCCGGCGTGGCGTCCACGGACCCGGCTACCGCGTTGGAAGCCGTTCTGGGCGGCGACTGACAGACCCGCCGCCGAAGACGACGGGGTGGGCGGCACCGGTGCGGACGCACGGGGGCATCGCGACGACCACCTTCGGGATCCCGCGCGCCCGACGTCGGGGAGGCCGCGGGGCAAGGCCGCTCATCCGCTGATCTGCCTACCTCGGTCGGCCGGCGTTCCGTCGAGGGGGCGGGACGTACGCGCGCGTGGAGGTCGAAGTGCGGCCCACGCGCGCGTGCGGTCACCTCAACGGCCGGTCGAGTGGCCCTTCTTGAGCATGTAGGACGGCACTTCGTCGCCCGCCGGGACCGCGAAGAGCGATTCGAGGTCACTCGGCAGCCCGCTGGGGAAGCTGCTCGGCAGCCCGCTGGGGAAACCGGTCGGCAGTTCGCTGGGCAGCCCGGACGGCAGGCCCGACGGCAGCCCGGTGGGCAACGTCGACGGCAGCCCGGTGGGCAACTTCGACGGCAGGCTCAGCGAGGGGGTGGGCACCCGGCTCGTGTTCCTGCCGTCCTCGGTGGGGGACTTCTCGTCCGACGAGTCGCCTCCACCGTTGACCACCAGGAGGACGGCCACGAGGACGCCCAGGGCCACCACCACGGCGACCACGAGAAGGAGCGTGTGACGGCGAGGGCCCTGCCCGCCGGGCGGACCGGGAGGCGGCGGAGGCGACACACCCTCACCGCCGTGCCCGTACGTCCAGTTCCCGCTGTCCGGCGGCGGGCCGTAACCTCCGGCGCCGTACCCTCCCCCGCCGGGCGGTGCCCCGGGAACCTCCGGAGGCGGACCGAAGCCTCCGGGCAGCGGAGCGGATCCGGCGCCGTCCGGATACGGCGTGCCGTCTGGCGGCTGGGGCGGTAAGGGTGGCATGGCCATACCGCCCAGCGTCGCCTCGCACCGGCCACCGCGCGACTCCTGCACGGGAGTTGATACGCACTCATGCCACGGACGGCACGGTTCCGGAGAATTCGCCGCGGCAGCGGAGGGCGGACCGACCCGCGCGGACGCGGGCCGGCGCAAGCTCCGGAGACGGTCAGCCCCGCGCCCCCAGCAGGTGGTCCATGGCCAGCTGGTCGAGTCGCTCGAAGGCCATGCCGCGTGCGGCGGCCGCCTCCACGTCGAACTCCTCGAAGGACGCCCGGTCGGCGAGAAGCCCGGTCAGACCGTCCGCGGCGGTGGGCTGCGCCAGCTCGTCCAGCCGCGACGCCCGCAGTGCCTCCTGGACCTCGGGGTCGGCCCGGAAGGCGGCCGCCCGGTCCCGCAGGATGAGGTAGTTGCGCATGCAGCCCGCGGCGGAAGCCCACACACCGTCGAAGTCCTCGGTCCGCGGCGGCTTGAAGTCGAAGTGCTTCGGCCCTTCGTAACCGGCGGTCTCCAGGAGGTCCACCAGCCAGAAGGCGGACCGCAGGTCGCCCGCTCCGAAGCGCAGGTCCTGGTCGTACTTGATGCCGGACTGACCGTTCAGGTCGATGTGGAAGAGCTTGCCCGCCCACAGGGCCTGGGCGATGCCGTGCGGGAAGTTCAGGCCGGCCATCTGCTCGTGGCCCACCTCGGGGTTGACGCCGTACAGCTCCGGACGCTCCAGGCGTTCGATGAAGGCCAGGGCGTGCCCGACGGTGGGGAGCAGGATGTCTCCGCGCGGCTCGTTCGGCTTCGGCTCGATCGCGAAGCGCAGGTCGTACCCCTGGGAGGTCACGTACTCACCCAGCAGGTCGAAGGCCTCCTTCATCCGGTCGAGAGCGACGCGCACGTCCTTGGCCGCTCCCGACTCGGCACCCTCCCGGCCGCCCCAGGCGACGTAGGTCTGCGCTCCGAGCTCGACCGCGAGATCGACATTGCGGATGGTCTTGCGCAGGGCGTAGCGGCGCACGTCACGGTCGTTGGCCGTGAAAGCGCCGTCCTTGAATACGGGGTGCGTGAAGAGGTTGGTGGTGGCCATCGGCACGGTCAGGCCCGTCGCGTCGAGGGCCTGACGGAAGCGCTTGATGTGCGACTCGCGCTCGGTGTCCGAAGACCCGAAGGGGATCAGGTCGTCGTCGTGGAAGGTGACTCCGTAGGCACCGAGCTCGGCCAGGCGCTGCACCGACTCGACCGGGTCCAGGGCACGCCGGGTGGCGTCGCCGAACGGGTCCCTTCCCTGCCAGCCGACGGTCCACAGGCCGAAGGTGAACCTGTCCTCGGGGGTGGGCTGGTAGTTCATGCCGTGGCTCCTCGCTGTGCTCCGACTATTTCGTCATGGCGCTTAACAAATTAGTATGCGAACGCATCTCTGGGAAGAGACGAATCGCGAAACCCGGTCACGAAGGTCCGGGGAGCCCCGCCCACAGGACAGATTCCGCGGAGCCGCGGAAGAGGGAGAAGCCCGATGTCAGCAGCCGAGGGTCCGCTCGTCGTGGGGGTGGACACGTCCACCCAGTCCACCAAAGCCCTGGTGGTCGACGCATCCACCGGACAGGTGGTGTCGAGCGGGCAGGCGCCGCACGCCGTCTCCACCGGAGCGGGCCGCGAAAGCGATCCCAGGCAGTGGTGGGACGCGCTGAGGGAAGCGCTCCACCAGTGCGGGGACGCGGCGCACGAGGCGGCGGCGGTGTCGATCGGCGGACAGCAGCACGGCCTGGTCACCCTGGACGCAGCGGGTGACCCGGTGCGTCCGGCCCTCCTGTGGAACGACGTGCGCTCGGCACCACAGGCCCGTCGGCTGGTCGAGGAGCTGGGCGGTCCGAAGGCCTGGGCCGAGCGCGCCGGTAGCGTTCCGGGACCCTCCTTCACAGTGACGAAATGGGCGTGGCTCGCCGAGCACGAGCCCGAGGCGGTCCGCGCGACGGCGGCCGTGCGGCTGCCGCACGACTACCTCACCGAACGCCTCACCGGCGAGGGCACGACGGATCGCGGCGACGCCTCCGGTACCGGATGGTGGGCTTCCGCGACGGAGTCGTACGACGCGGAGGTCCTCGCACACATCGGACTGGATCCGGCGCTGCTCCCCCGCGTGGTACGCCCCGGCGAGGTGGCGGGAACCGTGCGCGACACGGCCGACCTGCCCTTCTCCAGGGGCACCCTGGTCGCGGCCGGCACAGGCGACAACGCGGCCGCCGCGCTGGGACTCGGACTGCGCCCCGGTACGGCCGTACTCAGTCTCGGTACGTCCGGCACGGTGTACGCCGTCTCCACCCACCGCCCCGCCGACCCGACCGGCACCGTGGCTGGCTTCGCCGACGCACGCGGAGACTGGCTCCCCCTCGCCTGCACCCTCAACTGCACGCTCGCCGTCGACCGTGTCGCCGCCCTGCTGGGGCTGGACCGCGAGGCCGTCGAACCCGGTACGAGCGTGACGCTGCTGCCCTACCTGGACGGGGAGCGCACACCGGACCTGCCGCATGCTTCGGGCCTCCTGCACGGGCTACGGCACGACACGACGGGCGGCCAGCTGCTGCAGGCCGCGTACGACGGTGCGGTCCACTCGCTCCTCGGGGCACTCGACCTGGTCCTCGACGCGGAAGCCGACCGTTCGGCGCCACTGCTGCTCATCGGCGGAGGTGCGCGAGGGAAGGCCTGGCAGGAGACCGTGCGCCGGCTGTCGGGACGGCCCGTCCAGGTACCCGAGGCCAGGGAACTGGTCGCGCTCGGTGCCGCGGCACAGGCGGCCGGACTGCTGACCGGCGAGGACCCGGCGGCAGTGGCCCGGCGCTGGAACACCGCCCGCGGTCCCGTGCTCGACGCCGTGGAACGGGACGAGGCGGCGCTGGCCAGGATCACCGGGGTACTCTCCGACGCGGCCCCGCTGCTGGAGCGAGGAGCCGACAAGCGCTGACGAGCGTCGGCCTGACCAGGGCAGCCCCGCGGGGACCGGCCGGACAAGGACTGACGGAGGCATGACCGCACCGCTGCACGAAGCCCATCCGGCCGGCCGGCCACTCCCCGACACCCAGCAGGGCATGCGCCGCCGCAACCTCGCCCGCGTCATGCACACCGTCAGCGCCGAGGGGCCGCTGTCCCGGGCAGCCGTGGCCTCACGCATCGGGCTGACCCGTGCGGCGGTGTCGACACTGGTGGACGAACTGACCCGTTCCGGGCTCCTGGAGGAACTGGGCCCGGAACGCCCGGGACGTGTCGGGCGTCCCGGCTCCGCGCTGGCCGTGAGCGGTCGCGGTCCCGCCGGCCTCGGGGCGGAGATCGGCGTCGACCATCTCGCGGTCTGCGCGGTGGATCTGCGCGGCGAGGTGCGGGCACGGGCCGTGCGGCACGGGGTGAACCGCGGCCGGTCGCCCGAGTCGGTGACCGGGGAACTGGGCGAGCTGGTACGCCAGGTCGTCGCCCGGGCCGACAGCGAAGGGCTGTGGCCCGCGGGCCTCGCGGTCGCCGTGCCGGGCCTGGTGGCCCGCGACGCCCGGACCGTGGTCCGTGCCCCCAACCTCGACTGGCACGACACGGACCTCGGCGCTCTGCTGCCCGAGGATCTGCCGCTGACCGTGGACAACGAGGCCAACTTCGGCGCCCTCGCCGAACTCTGGCTTGGCGACGGAATTCCGCGGGACTTCCTCCACGTGTCGGCCGAGATCGGCATCGGCGGGGCGGTGGTCGTGGACGGGCGGCTGCTGCGTGGGACACGCGGCTTCGCCGGCGAGCTGGGGCACGTACCGGTCCGCCCGGAGGGCCCCGAATGCGTGTGCGGCGGGCGGGGCTGCCTGGAGCAGTACGCGGGTGAGGACGCCGTGCTGCGCGCGGCGGGCCTCGCTCCCGTCGAGGACCGTGTCGGACTGCTGGCCGGACGCGCCGCCGAGGGCGACGAGGACGTACGGCGTGCCCTGCGCGGAGCCGGAACCGCGCTCGGCATCGCGCTGACCGGTGCCGTCAACCTGCTCGACCCGCAAACCGTGGTGCTGGGCGGCGCCCTGGCCCGGCTGGCGCCCTGGCTGCTGCCCGCGCTGGAAGGCGAGCTGACGCGGCGCACGACGGGCCCCGCCTGTGCCGTCACCGTCTCCCGCCTGGGGCCCGAGGGTCCTCTGCTCGGCGCCGCGCACTCGGTGGTACGGGCGGTGCTGGACGATCCGGCGGGTGCTGCGGCCCGCACGTAGTGGGCCCGGGCGCCCACCCGTAGCGGGGCGTGGCTGGTCGGTCCGCCGCCGAGGTCGACGACTCGGGCGACATCCGTGGCCCGGTTGGCGCCCCACTCCCCCTTCTGGGTGACGGAGTTGTCCACAGCCGCGGAGTTGTCCACCGACGGACGCCGCTCTCTTCCTGCCCAACCGGCAGGCGCCGTACCGTGATTCAGGCGAGGCGCAGCCGTCCTGACGACGGCTGTGCGAGCGTCACGACGGATCGGGGGGTCACATGTACCGCAGGCGCGAGTCGTTCTCGCCGGTACGGCAGTTTCTGTTGCCCGTGCCGGGTATCGCCGGCTTCGTGCCGGCGCTGCTGACACCGACGGGCCTGCTGCCGGCCTTCGACCTCGTGTCCGAGCTGACCGCGCCCGTGTCGTACGCGGGTCCTGTCGCAGTTGTCTGGATGATGACGGGAGTGTTGCCGGGCGTCCTCGTGCGGCGCCGATCGGAACGCATAGCCGACCCGGCCCGTGCCCGTCTCGACGCGAGTCTGCCGTCCTACTCGTCCGGCCTTCCCACGAACGGAGCTGTGCAGCCATGAGCGATTCCCGGATCCTGACCGAGTGGCCCCGGGCCCGAGTACGCGTGGACGCTCGGCGGCGCACCACCCGTGGCACGCATCGCTCACCCGCCAGTTCGCGACCCGGGCGGTCGAGTCACCGTCGGCCAACGTCTGCGACACCGACTGCACGTGCGTCGCCAAGCTTCGCAAGAAGTGGCTGCCCGAGCGGGAGAAACGAGCGGGAGACGCACCGCGGACTGCACGCGCGACTTCGCGAAACGGCGACGACGCTCCTGAGCTGAGCCGGGCGCCCCGACCCGACCCGCCCCGACCTGACCCGCCCTGATCAGCACCACTGGCCCCGGCCTCGCCCGCGTCGCCCCCGTCACCACTACCGGCCCGAGCTCCCGGTCGGCGCAGCTGCACCGGACCGCACCCGTGTCTCGCCGACTCCCGGTCGGCACAGCCAGACCTCACCCCAACCCGCCCCCCACATGGAAAGGCAGGCACCGATGGAGCGAGCCAGACCGTTCCTCAGTCGGCGAAGGCTGCTGACGGGCGCAGCCCTCGCCGCCGTCCCCTACGCGTTAGTACCCGGCACTCAGGCCGGAGCCCAGGCCCAGGCCGTCGACTACCCGTCGGCCGAATGGGTGCCGGCGAGCACGTCCAACCGCACCTCGTCCAGCCGCCCCGCCAGCTACCCGCTCAACTACGTGATCATCCACGTCACACAGGAGACCTACCCCGACACGCTGTCCATCTTCCAGAACCCGCAGAAGAAGGTGTCCGCCCACTACGTCGTCCGGTCGGCCGACGGCCATGTCGCGCAGTGCGTCCGCGAGCGCGACATCGCCTGGCACGCCGGGAACTGGGACTACAACACCCGCAGCATCGGCATCGAGCACGAGGGCTGGGTCGACCAGCCTGCCTATTTCACCAACGCCCTGTACGAGCAGTCGGCGAAGCTGACCGCGTCCATCTGCACCAGGTACGGCATCCCGAAGGACCGGTCGCACATCCTGGGCCATTACCAGGTGCCGGGCAGTGACCACACCGATCCGGGTCCGAACTGGGACTGGACCCGCTACATAAGACTGGTCAACTTCGCCTGACGCGGGCTCCACGCGCGCTCGGCGTACGTCCCGTCCGGCGACCGCCGCGAGGAGCACGGTCACGAAGCTTGTCCGGGCACGCACCGGGAGTGACGATGTGCTGAGCCGCATCGCCTTCCGGGAGGCCGAGTTGACCGATCCATGGGTGGCTCTGGAACCGGGTGCCGACCCCGTCGAGCGGATCCGGGCGCTGCACCGCGCCCATGAGATGTTCACGAACGCGGGGACGGTGCCGCGGCCGGTGCGTTCCGTGGTCGCCGACTCGTGGCGGCGTTCGGTGCGGGCCGGGGTGGGTCCCGACGGCACCGCGAGCGTGGAGCTCACCGACGGTGACCTCGGTGCGCACCGGGCGGAGCATCCGCTGGCGCCGGTGATGCCGGTGATCCGCGAGTTGGTGGGCACCTTCGCCGCGGACGGTGAGCATCTGCTGGCGGTGTGCGACGCGCAGGGCAGGCTGCTGTGGGTGGAGGGCCATCCGTCGACGCGCCGGGAGGCGGACAGGATGAACTTCGTGCCCGGCGCGCGGTGGGCGGAGACCGCGGTGGGGACGAACGCGCCGGGCACGGCCGTTGCCGTCGACCGGCCGGTTCAGGTGTTCACGGCCGAGCACTTCATCCGTCGGGTGCAGCCCTGGACGTGTGCGGCCGCACCCGTGCACGATCCGCGTACCGGCCGGGTGCTGGGCGCGGTGGACATCACCGGCGGCGACGGGCTCGCGCATCCGCACAGTCTCGGATTCGTCCAGGCGGTGGCACGTGCGGCCGAGTCCCAACTGGCGCTGCTCGCGCCGGTGCCGGACGCCGCCGGCGCACTCGAGCTGTCCGCGCTCGGCCGGGACGAGGCGCTGCTGGTCCTGCCGGGCCGTCGCAGGATCAGGCTCAGCCGGCGGCACAGCGAGATCATGGTCCTGCTGTCCCGGCATCCGGAGGGCCTGCCGGGCGACGAGTTGCTCTGCGCGCTGTACGAGGACGAGTCGGTGCCGCCGGTGACGCTGCGCGCCGAACTGGCCCGGCTGCGCCGCCTGCTGGGGCCGGGCGTGCTGGATTCGCGGCCCTACCGGCTCTCGCAGCCGGTCGAGTCCGATGTCGCCGTCGTCGAGCGCCGGCTGGGCGCGGGGGCGGTCGCCGCGGCGGCGGCCGCGTACACCGGCCCGCTGTTGCCGTCGTCACAGGCACCTGCGGTGGCCCGGATGAGGCGGCGGCTCGCCGACGGGCTACGTGGCGCGCTGATAGCGCGCCGCGACCCCGATCTGCTGGCCAACTGGGCGCACGCACCCTGGGGCGAGGACGATCTCGTCGTGTGGCGGGCGCTGGCGGCGGTGCGGCCGACGGTGACGGTGCGTTCGCGTCTGGCCGAGCTGGACGCCGAGCTGTCGGCACAGGGAGCGGCCGCGGGACGCGCAACGTGGTCGCAACGTTCCGGTTCCTAGCCTCGCGGCGAGAGCTGCCCAACGGCGGGCAGCGCTGCTCCGGGAGGCAGACCAGCATGACCCGTTACACGGCGCCCGGCACCGACGGCGCGATCGTCTCCTACCAGGCGCGTTACGACCACTTCATCGGCGGCGAGTACGTGCCGCCGGCCCGAGGGCAGTACTTCGAGAACCCGAGCCCGGTGAACGGTCAGCCGTTCACGGAGGTCGCCCGGGGCACGGCGGAGGACGTGGAGCGTGCGCTGGACGCGGCTCACGCGGCCGCTCCGGCCTGGGGGCGCACATCGGTGACCGAGCGCTCCGGCATCCTCCTCAGGATCGCCGACCGGATGGAGGCGAATCTGGAGAAGCTGGCGGTCGCCGAGAGCTGGGAGAACGGCAAGCCGGTGCGCGAGACTTTGGCGGCCGACATCCCCTTGGCGATCGACCACTTCCGCTATTTCGCGGGGGCGGTCCGCGCCCAGGAGGGTTCGCTCGGCGAGGTCGACGACGACACGGTCGCGTACCACTTCCATGAGCCGCTCGGCGTGGTGGCGCAGATCATTCCGTGGAACTTCCCGATCCTGATGGCCGTGTGGAAGCTGGCCCCGGCGCTCGCGGCGGGCAACGCGGTCGTCATCAAGCCCGCCGAGCAGACCCCGGCGTCCATCCACTACTGGATGAGCCTGATCGCAGACCTGCTTCCGCCGGGGGTGGTGAACATCGTCAACGGGTTCGGTGTGGAGGCCGGCAAGCCGCTCGCCTCCAGTCCGCGGGTGGCGAAGGTGGCGTTCACCGGTGAGACCACGACGGGGCGGTTGATCATGCAGTACGCCTCGGAGAACATCAAGCCGGTCACGCTGGAGCTGGGCGGCAAGTCGCCGAACATCTTCTTCGACGACGTGTGGGACAAGGACGACGACTTCCGCGACAAGGCGCTCGAGGGCTTCACGATGTTCGCGCTCAATCAGGGCGAGGTGTGCACGTGTCCCTCGCGGGCACTGGTGCAGCGCGGTCACTACCGGGAGTTCCTGGAAGCGGCCGTCGCCCGCACCGAACTCATCACGTCGGGCCACCCGCTCGACACGGGCACGATGATCGGCGCTCAGGCGTCCAACGACCAGCTGGAGAAGATCCTTTCCTACTTCGACATCGGCCGGCAGGAGGGCGCCAAGGTCCTCACGGGAGGCGAGCGCATCGAGCACGACGGGGAGCTCAAGGGCGGGTACTACGTCCAGCCGACGATCTTCGAAGGTGACAACCGGATGCGGATCTTCCAGGAGGAGATCTTCGGGCCGGTCGTCTCGGTGACGTCCTTCGACGACTTCGACGATGCCATCGAGACCGCCAACGACACGCTGTACGGACTCGGCGCGGGTGTGTGGACGCGGGACATCAACACCGCCTACCGCGCGGGCCGTTCGATCCAGGCGGGCCGGGTCTGGACGAACTGCTACCACGCGTATCCCGCACACGCGGCGTTCGGCGGCTACAAGCAGTCGGGTATCGGCCGCGAGAACCACAAGATGATGCTGGAGCACTACCAGCAGACGAAGAACCTGCTGGTGAGCTACTCACCGAAGAGGCTGGGCTTCTTCTAGACATGCAAACAGGGCGCCTGAACAGGCAAGATGCCCGTCAGGCGCCCTTCACGGCACCCGTCTGCCCTCCGCGTGGCCCATCGGCGGCCCCCCACGGAACACCTGCGAGAGGGCAGCCCGCAGGCCCCTACCTGAGATACGCGGCAAGCGGGAGTCCCTGTCTGCGCACGTCACCGGCGACGAGCCCGGCGACCTGCTGCGCGCCGTAGGTTTCGAAATGGGTGTGGTCGTTGCAGAAGAAGGCGCCCACGGGGCCCGATCCGTAGTCGCCGTTGTTCGGGCAGAAGCGCAGGCTGTTGTAGCGCGAGACGCTGAGCGTGTGCAGGTCGACGACCGGGGCCCCGGTCGCGGATCCGGCGGCGAAGGTCTGGGGGACGAAACCGCGGTTCCCGACGGCCGTGCTGCCGGAACAGGTGATGGCCGCCACTGGGGTGAGCAGCACCGGGTGTGCGCCCCGGGCGAGGGCGGCCTTCGCCATCATGGTCATCAACTGCTGGTACCGGTCCCGACCGACGTGCCGTGGGCAGGTCGACGAGGAGTCGTTGATACCGAACTGGATGAACAGGTAGTCGCCGGCCTTCATTCCGGTGCTCGCGTTCAGCATCGCCTCCCAGCGTGACGAGTACGCGGTTGAGGTGAGCCGGCACTCGCCGGCGGAGTCCTTCGTGCTGCTCACGTTCCCCTCGTACAGCCAGGTCTGGATGCTGCGGCCGCCCACGGCCTGGTTCTTGACGGTCACGTCGCTGTTGAACAGGGCGTCGAACTGGCTGCCCCAGCCGACCGGGCAACTGGCGGCGCCGGGGTTGGCCATGGTCGAGTCACCGGCCAGCCACACGGTGACCGGCGCGGCCGCCGCCCGGACAGCCGGAGCGGCGGCACCGGGGGCGCCCGTGCAGTTCACCGCAACGACGTCGGACGCCGACGAGACATCGGCTGCCGAGGCGACGTGAACGCCGAGGCCCGACATGGCGACCGCCAGCGCGGTCGTGATGAGTGTCCGTACGTTCTTCATCGAGTCTCTCCCGGAAGCAGGGCCAGGGACAGGACAGGTGAGGCGCCGCCCCGCGTCGGTCAGCGCAGGTACGTGGCGAGGGGCAGGTTCTGTTCGCGGATGCTCTGGAGCAGCAGGTCTCCGATCCGGGTCGCGCCGTACTGCGAGAAGTGGGTGTTGTCGGTGACGCCGTCGACCGAGGACCGCAGGAAGAGTTGTGCCGAGGCGGAGGGGCCGAGGGACTCGATCAGCGTCTTGCTCCTGGCGGTCAGATCGATCAGCGGAACCCCCTGCGCCGCGCCGACCGAGCGCATTTCGGCGGGCAGGTTCACGCCGACGCCGTTGACGTGCAGCGCCGTGGCCGTGAGCCGGTTGCCGTCGAACAGCCGGCGGACCGGTGGCGTCACCAGGACCGGGATCCCGCCCTTGGCGCGGACCCGCGTGATCATGGTGGTGAGGTTGTTCCGGTAGGCGGACGCGCTGGTCTGCTTGTCGTTGTGGCCGAGCTGGATGAAGACCGGGTCGTTCGTCCTGACCTTCGCCAGCAGGGCCGGGAAGAGTGCCGAGTTGGACAGGTAGCTGCCTGAGCTCTCGCCTGAGTCGCCGTAGTTGGCGATGGCCGCGCCGGGACGCATCGCGGTCGTGATCATCTGGCCCCAGCCGGTGTACGGGGCGGCCGGCTGGTCGCACACGGTCGAGTCGCCGGCCAGGTAGGCGACCAGCGGCCGGGGCGCCGGACTCACCGAGACGGCCGACACCTGGGGGGCGGCACCGGCGAACCGGAGGTCCAGGCCGGGGTTTCCATTGCCGCCCTGCCCGGTCGGCTGCCCCTCCGGCTGCCGCACGTCGACGGTGAACGAGTACGAGGCGCCGGCACCGGCCGCCGTGCTCGTCGCCGGAAGCATCAGGCGACGGGCCTCCACCCACATCTCGGTCCGTCCGGCGGAGGCAGCACCACCGATGGAGACCGTCACGTCGTACTCGCCGGGCGGCACCGCGTAGTGGCACCGGATCGGCGCGGCGCCGGAACAGCCCGCGGGCAGGGCCCGCGTGGCGGCTTCGGCACGCACCGCACCGGTGCCGGCCAGGGCCGCGAGGATCAGGAGGACCGCCGCTCCCCTCCTCACTCCACGCTCGTCGCGGTTCAGCGTCGTGCGCATTGCCATCATCAGTCCTCGTCGTCGGCCGGGGTGATGCCCGGGCTGAGGTCCACGGCCTGTCGCTCAGGCCTGGGTGAAGCCGTTCATGATGACGGTGGGCCGCTGCGTGGAGGAGTCCCAGGCGCCCATGTTGTAGCCGGTGAACGGGGACATGCACTCCGGTTCCCAGTAGAAGATGCCCTGCCCGCCGGCGGCCTTCAGCGCCTTGATGTAGGCCACCAGCGCCGCCTGGGTGGAGGAGGCCCGGTCCACCCGGCCACCGAACTCGCTCTGCAGGAACGGCTTGCCGTAGGTGTCGGAGATCTTCTTCATGTTTCCCACGATGCCGGGGGCGAGGTCGGCGCTGCCGTAGGAGGAGAACACCGACATGTCCCACTTGCCGCCGTTGGCCGCAAAGCGGCTGAAGAACGTCGTCATCACGTCCCACTTCTGCGGCTGGGCCAGGTGGATGCAGACCGTCGCGCTCGGCGAGACCGCCTTGACCTGGTCGTATGCGGCGTTGAGCAGCCCGGCCAGCTGCGCGGGGTTGGAGACGCTGCCCACCGGGCGGCAGATCCCGGTGTTGATCTCGTTCCCGATCTGGACCCACGACGGGAGCACGTCGTTGTTCTTCATGACGGTCATGGTCTGGTTCACGTATCTGCTCATCGCGGTGAGCATCTGGCTGTAGTTCATGTTCTTCCAGGCGGCGGGCGGGTTCTGCACGCCGACGGAGTTCCAGGTGTCGCCGAACATGTAGTCGAGCATGATCGACATTCCGGCGGCCTTGACCCGCTTGGCGAACGCGGCGACCTCGTTGATACCGCAGTGCCCGTTGGCCGGGTCACTGGACGGGTTGACGAACGTGCGCAACCGCACGGCAGTGATGCCGTATCCCTTGAGGACGGTCAGCAGGTCCTGCTTCTGCCCACTGGCGTTCTTCCACGAGAAGCCGCGCGCCTCCATCTGCGGTACCCAGCTGATGTCGACGCCCTTGACGAAACCTGCGGCAGCATTGGCCGGCGTCTCGAGTTCGGCGAACGCGGCCGAGGTCGCGATCGCCCCGGCGGTCACGGTGGTGGCCTTGAGCAGGGTCCTTCGGCTGATTCGTCCGGTACCGGATGCCGATGCCTCGGTGGGGTGCATGGTCGTTCCTTCCTGCGTGTCGGCGCACGCGAGCCGTGGCGACCTCGTGGCGGGGTCAGCGCGTGTGGACGGTGGACCGTGTGGAGGTGGGTTGTGTCTGCGGATCCGGTGGGGCTGCGCGACCGGACACGCCGGCAGCCCGATCCCAGATCTGACCCGCTCATGACAATCTGAGTGGTGGAGGTGAGCGGTGACCTCTCAGCTCAGGACGGATTCCCAGGTGGTACCGCCGGAAGTGGCGTCGACGGGAAGGCGGTCGCGGGCGGCGATGTCGCCGTACAGGCTGAAGCGCATCCAGTCCACGAAGGTGTTGACCGTCCGAGCGTCGCCGAAGTAGTTGCTGTGGCCCGCGCCGCGGAAGGTGAGGAACGCCCTGGGCGCGGGCAGTTCCCGGTATGCCTGGCGGGCGGAGGAGA
Organism: Streptomyces sp. NPDC005551; assembly: GCF_042871785.1. NCBI lineage: Bacteria > Bacillati > Actinomycetota > Actinomycetes > Kitasatosporales > Streptomycetaceae > Streptomyces > Streptomyces sp. NPDC005551. The sequence goes on from NZ_JBIAJE010000005.1 coordinate 447,221, forward strand.
TGGGGCACGTACTGTCACGGTCGCCGTGCATGAACAGCACCTTGGCCCTGACCCGGCTACCGGGGGTGCCCATGTCCACACACGACATCGGGATCGCGGCGGTGATCCGCGAGTCCGGCCAGGCGGTCAGCAGGCCGTGGGTGGTCATGCCGCCCATCGAGTGCCCGGAGACGCCGACGCCGACCGAGGTGTTGATGTGGCCGGCCAGCGGGTCGCCGGCCGTGTTCAGGGCGAGGGTCCGGGTGATGACCTCGGAGACGTCCTTGGACTGGTTGCCGTTGTTGACATCCCCACCGCTGAGGTTGGCGAAGTGGGGAGCGGGGACGATGAAGCCGGCCTCGGCCAGGGGACGGATCACCGCGAGGGACTTCTGCGGGCTGCTGCTGAACCCGTGCATGAACTCGCAGACGGGGAAGACCCCTTGGGCGACCGGCGCGTTGGTGACCGGGGCGCCGCCGGGGGTTCCGGAAGCCGGGTAGTAGACGTAGGTCGTCCACCGGCGACTGCCGCGGCTCCAGGCGTACGGGCGCACCCCCACGGCGAACCGTTTGCCGGGTGCGCCCCGCGGCCCGACGAGGGCGCCTGCCTGCCCGGTACCGAGTAGGGAAGCGCCGACGCCGGTCGCGCTCAGCGCCAGGAACCTACGCCGTTGCATGCTCATGGAATGACTCCCTGTGCGTGGGGGCGCCAGAGGGGGACGTGGCGCCATGTGAGGGATCAGGGACCGCGGTTGCTTCATCTGCGGGGTGGCACCCGGGGTGGGGACGCACGCTTCACTCTGCGCGCCCTGCGGACTGGGAACGTTCCCACACCGCTGCACATGACAAAAAGAGTCGGGACCGGACGCCCAAGTGTCAATCGTTGCGACGCAATTACCCTGAAGCCAGCCGTCAGCCGGGGCTGTGACCGATCCCGGCACTCATGCCCGCGATCGTGTGCGCCCTGATGTCAGGATCCGGACCGTCGGCGAACCGGGCCGCCACGGAACGGACGTGTTCCTGGGCCGGGTGGGCCAGGCCGTCGTACACCGCGACGCAGACCTCCCGCGCCCGGGCCCGGGGCCAGTCGGCCGGCAGCAGCTCGACGGGGAGCAGTGGGTCCAGCACCGGGAAGTGCCGGTAGGCGCTCATCACTTCGGTGCGTGCGCGCACCGCGTCGGCCCCGGTGACGGCGTCGGCGCTGACACGGGGCACCCAACCGCTCCACCGCCGGACGAAGGCCTCGTACTGCTCGGCGATGCCGGGCAGGTCCCACGCGGCGACCGGGTTGCGGTTCGCGTCCGTCTCAAGGTTCACCTGACGCGCGCGGAACACACTCATGGACCCCAGCGCCAGGTCGGCCAGCTCCACCTGCCCCCTGGCTGTGAGCGGGTGAGGCGACGCCCAGACCGCGTCGTACAGCGGCGCGAACCCCCGCCACCGCAGGGCGGTGCGCAGCGCACGCCGTCGCGCGCTCTCCCGTTCCGGCACGGAGAAGGCGACCAGCGTCCACCAGCCGTCCCACAGGTCCGGTTGGGTGGTGAACGTGGCGATCGAGGCACCGCCACTCCACACATCGGCGGCGGCCTCCCGCGTCAGCCGGTACGAGCTGTACCGCCCCCGCCGACAGCCCTCCAAGACCCCTCGACGCGCCAGCCTGCTGATCGTCGTGCGGGCGGCGCCTTCGGCCACGTCGAACTCCCCCAGCAGCGCCACGATGGCCGCCGCTGGCAACCGGGCCCGGACCGGATACGTGTAGTCCGCGATCAGGGTGACCGCCAGGCCCGCTGGTGAACCGCCGGCCTGCCAGCGGCGCGAGCGCGTCGGCTCATCACCGTCGCCGGAGAAGATCTCCTCCAGGTGGGACAGGTTCGCCAAGGTCTGCTCCGGCACGTCGAATACGGCGGTCCCCCGGTGGAGCATCTTACAGTCCAGTGTCCGCCCGTACGGCAAGGTGAATCACCTCGTACTCCGACTCCAGTCGGCGGAGCGCTGTCAGTGGTGGCTGGCAGCATCGGGACCATGACGGACACCACGGCATTCGACTGGCGGCCCTTCCTGCTCGAGTGGAGCGCCGAATGGGCGGATTCCCTTCCGGACGACGAGACGCGGAGCACGGACGACGAGGCCGCGCTGCGGGCGCGGTGGCTGGGGTTCCCGCCCGCTTCGGAGGAGCGGATCGTGGCCATGGAGGAGCGTCTGGGCCGGCGGATGCCGCCGTCGTACCGGGAGTTCCTGAAGGTCAGCGACGGGTGGCGGCACGCGGGCGGGTTCGTGTGGCTGCTGGCCGGGACCGCGGACGCGCGCTGGCACCGCAACGAGTCGGGGCTCGCGGACATGTACGAGGAGTACCTGGACGAGGACGCCGGGCCCGAGGAGCGTCGGGAGGCGGACATCTGGCGGCGCGGGCTGCAGCTCGACGTGGAATCCGACATCACCCACGTCCTCCTGGATCCCGAGGACGTGGACGAGGACGGCGAGTGGGCCGTCTACACCTGGGCGAGCTGGCGGGCCGCGCCACCCGAGCGGCACGCGAACTTCCACGCGTTCATGCGGGACATGCACCGCGAGTTCCACAGCCTGCGGGCGCACCGGAATGACGGGGAGCCGGTGTTCGCCAACGACACGACGCGGAAGCTGGACGCCCAGGTGGAAGAGGCCCGGCTGGAGGCGCTGCGCGGCGGCTGGGAGCGAGCCGGGAGAGCGCTGGCGGAAGCCAAGGAGTACGGCAGGCCGCGGGCCGCCGGGCTGGGCCACCAGATCCGCCGCCTGCTCGGAGAGACCCACGCGGTCGACTTCGACGGCCTGGTGACGGACCCCCGATACGCGCCCGAGCTGTTGCCACCGTTGATGGCCGAGCACGCGGCGCACTCCTACCGGGACGACTCGACGCTGACGTTCCATCTGCGGGGCGCCGGGGACGATGTGGTGTCGCTGGCCCACACGACTCTGGATCAGCTGCGGAACGGCACGTACCGGTATGCGGCGGCCGGACCGTTCGGAGAGGCGGTCGAGCGGGCTCGGGAGCTGGCACGGTGGGGGGACACCGACGCGGCGTGGCGGACGCTGCGGGACGCGCTGCCCCTGTGGGAACCGCTGGGACCGGACCACTTGGCGCCCCTGGGATGGGTGGCCGATCCCCTGCTCGGGCCGCTGCTGACCGCGGAGCGTGGCCGCGAGCTGCTGTCCACCCCGCGGGGCGGACAGCAGGGTGAGGCACCGCGGCCGACGGCCGGGCTCGACCCGGGTGACCTGGCATGGCTCGCGGAGCGGGACCCGGGCAACAACCGTACGTCCTACCGGTTCGTCCTGGTGGAGGGGGTGGAGCCGCAGGAGCTGCCCGGACGCCTCGCGGACGGGGACGGCACCGTGCTGAACACACCGGCGACCGCCTGGGAGGCACGCGCAAGGGCACTGCGCGACCGGCGGGAGAGCTCGTCCCATGACGACAGGGCGCTCATGGCGGTCGGCCGGGCCGGCGCCGGCTGGAGCTTCGCCTTCGACGGCGACCCCGCCCCGTTCAACCGGTGGCGGTTCGTCTCACCGGCCGCTGCCGCCAGTGCGGGCACCCGCGTCGTGGTGGTGTGGAGCGGCCTGAGGGCTTGGCACGGGGAACCGTTCTTCCACCTTTCGGTGGCCCGGGACGGTGCGGAGGAGTACGCGTTCACGTACACGGACGGCGAGGTCCGGTCGAGCGGGGAGATACCGCGGGCGCTGGACCCGGACCGCTCCTTCGGTGACGCGGAGGGCGGCGCCGAGGCGGAACGGCCGTTGCTGGCGGCGGTGACCGAGCAGTTCGGTGTCCGTCTGCCGCGGCACGCCCTCGTGAGGGGACGCCTGCACACGTTCACCACCCGCTCCTGGACGCGGCCGCCCGGGGACGGGGAGACCTACACGGTCATACGCATAGGGGAGACCGCGGACCCTGTCGAGGGAACCGTCGCGCCGGACCCGCGCTCGTAACCGCCGTCGGCCGTCGGCCGACAGCCGATGTCCGACGGCCGATGTCCGACGGCCGACGGCCGATGCCCATGGCCACGGCTGACGGCTGGCGGCTGGCGGCTGACGGCTTGCGGCTTGCGGCTGACGGCCATTGCCTGACGGCCGACGGCAGACCGGCGACTGACGCCCGGACGGTGCCCGTTCCGGCATCGCCGCGCCGCGCAACGTCCGTGCAACGTGCCGGGGAGTTGGCTGGACCCGGCCACGGGACGGGACCGTGGCGCGCCCGACATCCCGAGGACGGGAGCCACCGCAGTGGACACGACTCCGCTCGTCGAACTGACGCCGGCCGCCGCCGCGTTGCTGGCACGGCTGCGCGCCCTCCACGGACCGCTGATGTTCCACCAGTCCGGCGGCTGCTGCGACGGCAGCGCCCCCATGTGCTTTCCGGCCGGCGAGTTCCGCACCGGCGCTTCCGACATCCTTCTCGCCGAACTGGAGGTGGACGGGCCCGGGGAACCGGTCACGTTCTGGATGTCGAGGAGTCAGTACGAGGTGTGGCGCCACACCCGGCTGATCGTCGACGTCGTGCCGGGACGGGGCAGCGGTTTCTCGCTGGAGGCACCCGAAGGGGTGCGTTTTCTGATCCGTTCCCGCGTCGTGGGCACGTAGCCGTCGGCACGGCCCCGCCGTCTGGTGCACTCCCCTGAAGTACTGGGACAGTTGACGAGACATCAGGGGGGACTGTGACGCGTCGCACCGCACGGTTCAAGACGGTACTGACGGCTCTGGCGGCGTGGAGCGCGCTCGCCGGAGCGGCTCTGACGACGGCGGCGCCGGCCGGCGCGGCGGAGGACGGCACGGAGATCGCGCCGGGCGTGCGCTACACGGCGTTCGACGTGCAGGCTGCCAAGGGCGTGACGCACGCCCATCTGCTGACCGTCGACCTGCGCAGCTCCCGCACGAGCGTGGGTCTGCTGTACCCCGGCGTCGTGGCGTCCCGGGCTCCCGTCTCACGGCTGGCCGATTCCCTGGGCGCCGTCGCGGGCGTCAACGGCGACTTCTTCAACATCACCGAGACCCAGCATCCCGGGGTCGAGGCGACGGGCGCACCCGTCGGCCCGGCGATCGCGAACCGGCGGGTGCTGAAGGCCGCGGTCCCGGACGGACAGCGTTTCGGCCCCGCGCTGCCGCCCGGCGCCACCACGAAGGACGTCCTCGGCGTGGGCGTCGACGGCAGGGCCAGAGTGGACGGCTTGGCGCTCGACGGCTCCGTGCGCACCCGCGACGGGCAGTTCGCGCTCGGCGGGCTCAACCAGTACGCGCTGCCCGGGGGTTCGGTCGGCGCGTTCACCTCGGACTGGGGAGGCGTCTCGCGGGCCCGGGCCGTCTGCGGCACGGACACCGACCGTGCCGCGCCCTGCAGTTCGGACACCTACGAGGTGACGGTCAGGGACGGCAGGGTCGTCTCGGCCGCCGACACGCCCGGCGCCGGTCCCATCGACGCGGACACCACCGTCCTGGTCGGCCGGGAGGCGGGGGCACAGCGGTTGCGCAAGCTGTCGGCGGGTGAGGCTGTCCGGGTGCGGCACCGTCTGGTGGCGGCGCGCTCCCGGGTCCCGTACCGCTTCGCGCTCGGCGGCTGTCCGGTCCTCATCGGCGGCCGGCCGCTGCCCGGTCTGGACGACACGACGTCGGCCGTGCGGACCGCGGTCGGCGTCGCGGAGGGCGGGCGCCGCCTGCTCCTGTTCGCCGTGGACGGGGCGCCCGCGTACCGCAGCGGTCTGACCGTCGCCGAAGTGGCGGACACCCTGCGCGGTTTGGGGTCCGAGGACGCCTTCAGTCTGGACGGCGGCGGCTCCACCACGCTGGTGGCCCGGGATCCCGGGGCCGCCGCCGTCACCGTACGCAATCACCCCAGCGGTGGTGCGGAACGGCCGGTGCCCAACGGCATCGGTGTGTTCGCGCGGTCCTGACGTCAGGGGTTCAGGCTGCTCACGATGTTCGCGGTGGCCGTGAGCCCCTCGTTGATGGTCGGCGCCATGCTCGTGCTCGCCAGGTAGAACCCCAGCATGACGCAGACCACGGCGTGGGAGAGCTTCAGCGCGCCGTTGCGCACGAAGACCACCGCCAGGATCAGCAGCAGCACCACCACAGAGATGGTAATGGCCATCGTCAACCTCCTCCGCCACGTCGACAGCGCGGCGTTCGGCCGCAAGTGTCGCGTAGCGGAGGGTTCTTCCGGGCGGTTGACGTGTCCTCCGAACGTGTGGAGTTCTACGGCCTGTCGTGAGCGTCGAGGAATGCCTGGAGCCCGGCCAGGTCATCCGTGTTGAGGTGGTCGACGCCGGCGGCGAGGAGTTCGCCCCACAGTGCCTCACGCGCCGGTCCCGGCAGATCGGGGGTGGCCCAGAACCGCACCCGCTGGCCGCGGGCGTGTGCCGACCCGGTGATGCCGTGCAGCTTCTCCCGCTCGGCGGCGGGGAACGGGCCGACACCCTGCCAGGTGAAGTTGAGGGTCCAGTTGTCGCTGATCAGCGGGACGAAGGAGGCGGGTGCCGCGGTGCCGAGGTCGGCGAGGCGGCCGTCGTAGAAGGCACGCCGCACGCTCTGTGCCTCCATGGGGGCGCGGGCGGCCCGGTCGCCGGAGATCACCGCGGTCACGGCTCCCGGGTGCACCCGCCCGTGCGCGTACGTGGTGAACAGGTGCCGGTAGTGGCGCAGATGGCGGTCGAGTTCGAGGTACGTCGAGGCGCCCTCGGTCTTGAGGTCGATGAGCAGTTGCAGGGGCCTGCGGTGCCCCCGGTACACCGAGCCGTGCTCAGCCCGGACGCGGGCGGCGAGAGGGGCCAGGTAGAGGGCCTCGAGGGTGCGGGCCGGGTCCAGGTCGGCGGGGTCGTGCGCGACGAGGAGTTGGCCGCCCACCAGGTAGATGTCGGCCTCGACGCTGCCGAAGCGGTGGTCGAGGGCGTCGAGGAGGGGCCTCGGATGTTCGTAGTCGTTGTGCGCGTGGGCGCGCCACAGGGGACGCGGGCGGTGCCGGCGCTCGCCGGCCGCCGCGAGCGCGGGGGGCAGCGCGACGGTGCCCGCGAGGGCGGCGCCGAGGGTGGTGAGGGCTCTGCGGCGGGTGGTGAGGGCCATGCTCTGCCTCCCTGGAGGTGCCCTGCGGGGCAGGCGGGAGCACCGCCCCTTCGAGCGAAGTCGGGTCGGGGAGAGTATGCGGTCCCGCGGCCGTGAAGGAGCAGGGGTGTGCGGGGAGTTGGCCGGACTGCCGTCGCGGGTTCACTTCCTCGGCGCGCCGCACGCACAGGCATGGCCCGCCCCGGAGGGCGGGCCATGCGGCGGAGGCTTGCCGGGCGTCAGGGTGCGCGCAGGTCGACCAGTTCGGCCAGTTCCTCCCGCTGCCTGCCGGCGGTGCCGTAGGCGAGGGAATCGGCCTTCGCCCGCTTCAGGTAGAGGTGGACCGGGTGTTCCCAGGTCATGCCGATGCCGCCGTGCAGCTGGAGGGCCTCCTCGGCGGCGTGCACGGCGACCGGCGCCGCGTAGGCCCCGGCGACGGCCACGGCCACCGCGGTGTCCGCGCTGCCGGTGGCGAGCGCGTCGGCGGCGTTGCGGGCGGCGGCGCGCAGGTTGACGACTTCCAGCCACACCTGTGCGAGCCGGTGCTTGAGCGCCTGGAAGCCGCCGACGGGCCGGTTGAACTGCTTGCGTTCCTTCAGGTAGCGGACCGTCTCGGTCAGGCACCAGTCGGCGAGGCCGAGTTGCTCGGAGGCGAGCAGGCCCGCGCCGGACCGCAGGGCGCGGCTGATCGCCGGCGCGGCGTCGGGGCTCACCAGGCGCGCCGGTGCCCCGTCGAGGACGACCGTGGCGAGGGGCCGGGTGAGGTCGAGGGAGACCTGGGGCGTGAGAGTGACGGCGTCCGCGTCCACGGCGTACAGCGCGCCGTCCTCGGCGGGGACGAGCAGGACGTCGGCGGCGGCCGCGTCCGCGATGCCGGTCAACTTCCCGTGCAGGGAACCGTTTTCATGGCGTACGGCCCTGGGGGTGCCGCCCGGGGCGACGGACAGCGCGACGGCGAGCACGCCGATCGTCCGGCCGGACGCCAGGGCGGCCAGCAGGGTGGTGGCCTCGTCGCTCTCGCAGGCCAGCAGCGCCTCCGTGGCGACGACCGCACTGGTCAGATAGGGAACGGGCGCAACGGCGCGGCCCAGTTCCTCCAGGACGACGGCGGCTTCACGGTGGGTGGCGCCCTGGCCGCCCCGCTCCTCGGGGACGAGGAGGCCGGCGAGGCCCATGTTCTCGGCGAGTGCCTTCCACAGGGCGCGGTCGTGCGGGGCGTCGCTCTCGGTGCGGGTGATGACGCCTGCCGCGTCGCAGTGGTCGGCGAGGAGGCCGCGGACGGCGGCGCGCAGCGCCTCTTCCTCCTCCGAGTACAGCAGATCGCTCATCGGGCCAGGTCCTTCCAGGCGACGTCCTTGTCGGTGCGCGGCTCGGAGGGGAGACCCAGCACGCGTTCGGCGACGATGTTCAGCAGGACCTCGGTGGTCCCGCCCTCGATGCTGTTGCCCTTGGAGCGGAGGTAGCGGTAGCCGGCGTCACGGCCGGTGAAGTCCACCTTCTCGGGCCGGCGCATCGTCCAGTCCTCGTACAACAGACCTTCCTCACCGAGGAGTTCGACCTCCAGGCCGCTGATCTCCTGGTTGAGGCGGGCGAATCCGAGCTTCATGGCGGAGCCCTCGTGGCCGGGCTGGCCCGCGACGAGCTGCTGGCGCAGCCGCTCCCCGGAGAGCCGGGCGACCTCGGCGTCGACCCACAGTCGCAGCAGTCGCTGGTGCAGGTCGTGGGTGCGCAGCTCGGGGCGCTCACGCCAGGTCTTCGAGACGGGGCCGATCATGCCGCCCTCGCGCGGGATGCGCATGCCGCCGATGGAGACGCGCTCGTTCATGAGCGTGGTCTGCGCGACCCGCCAGCCGTCCCCGACCTCGCCGAGGCGGTGCGCGTCCGGGATGCGCACGTCGGTGAGGAAGACCTCGTTGAACTCGGCCTCGCCGGTGATCTGGCGCAGTGGCCGCACCTCGACACCGGGGTCGCTCATGTCGCAGACGAAGTAGGTGATCCCGCGGTGCTTGGGTGCGTCGGGGTCGGTGCGGGCGATGAGGATCGCCCAGCGGGCCACGTGGGCGCTGGACGTCCAGACCTTCTGCCCGTTGACCACCCAGGTGTCGCCCTCGCGGACGGCGCGGGTGCCGAGCGCGGCGAGGTCGGAGCCGGCGCCGGGCTCGCTGAAGAGCTGGCACCAGACCTCCTCGCCGACCCACAGGGGGCGCAGGAAGAGCCGCTTCTGCTCCTCCGTGCCGTAGCCGAGGATCGTCGGGGCGGCCATGCCGAGGCCGATGCCGATGCGCCGGGGGTCGTTGTCCGGGGCGCCCGCGGCCTCCAGCTCGGCGTCCACGACGGCCTGGAGGGTGCGGGACACGCCCAGACCGCCGAGCCCCTCGGGGAAGTGCACCCAGGCGAGCCCGGCGTCGAAGCGGGCCCTGAGGAAGTCGAGGCGGTCCGTGCTCGCGGGCGGGTGCGCGGCCAGCAGCTCCTGGGTGCGGCGGCGCAGGCCCGCGGCGTCGAGTGCGCCGCCCTCGCGTGTGGTGTCGGTCATGCGTCTGCTCCGTTCTCCGGCGAGGGGAGCACGGCGACGCGTCCCGTCGTGGTCCCGTCGGCGACGCGCTGCACTGCCGCCGCGGCGGCGCTCAGTGGTACGCGCTCGCTGATCAGCGGCTTGACCGCGCCCCGTGCGGCCAGCTCGGTGAGCTGCTCGTGGCAGTGCTGGACCAGCTTCGGGTTCTTGGTGTTGTACAGACCCCAGTGCAGGCCGAGGATCGCGTAGTTCTTGACCAGCGCGTGGTTCAGGCCGGGGCTGGGGATGGTCCCGCTCGCGAAGCCGACGACGACGATCCGGCCCTCGAAGGCGACGACCTTCGTGGACTGGGTGTACGCCTCGCCGCCGACGGGGTCGTAGATCACGTCGGCGCCCCGGCCGCCGGTGGCCTCCTTCACGACGGCGATGACGTCCTCGGCGCGTCGGTCGACGACGACGTCGCAGCCGAGCTCACGGGCGACGGCGGCCTTGTCGGCCCCGCCCACCACGCCGATGACGGTGGCGCCCGCGGCCTTGCCGAGCTGGACCGCGGCGCTGCCGACCCCTCCGGCGGCGGCGTGGACGAGCAGTGTCTCCCCCGCCTCCAGGCGGGCGCGCCGGTGCAGACCGAACCAGCCCGTCTGGTAGCCGATGTGCAGGGCGGCCGCCTCGGCGTCGTCGAGGGCGTCGGGCGCGGGCAGGACGGCGGCCGCGTCCGCGACGGCGTACTCGGCGAAACCTCCGTACGGCAGCGCGGGGTTGGCGAGGACGCGGCGCCCGTCCTCGGTCTCGCCGCAGATCTCGACACCGGGGGTGAACGGCAGCGGCGGCCGGACCTGGTACTGCCCGCGGCACATCAGCGCGTCCGGGAAGTTGATGTTCGCCGCGCGCACCTTGAGCAGCAGCTGGCCCTCACCGGGCACGGGCCGCTCCACGTCCGCGAGCCGCATCACCTCGCTCGGCTCGCCGTTCTGGTGCACTTGCCATGCCTGCATGCGGGGCCTCCACGGGACTGCTTCGTCTGAGCGGGCTCGTCGCATACTAAGCGGTCGCTTGCCGATCAGGGAACAGTCGCGTGCGTCACGGAGCGGACGCCCTGGTGGGCCGCGCCCTGACGTGCATGCGTTCCCCCTGGGGACCGAAGAGACTCAGGAACTCGACCGGCCCTTCCCCCGTGGAGCCGAACCAGTGCGGAACCCGGGTGTCGAACTCGGCGGCCTCACCCGGACCGAGCACCACGTCGTGCTCGCCGAGGACCAGTCGCAGCCGCCCGGAGAGCACGTACAGCCACTCGTAGCCTTCGTGGGTCCGCGGGTCGGGCTCCTGCCGGCGCACCGGTTCGAGGACCTTGAAGGCCTGGAGTCCGCCGGGCTGCCGGGTGAGCGGCCAGTGGGTACGGCCGTTGCGCTGGATCGGCTTGGCACGCACGCGCGGATCGTCGACCGGCGGGGCGCCGACCAGCTCGTCGAGTGCGACCTTGTGGGCGCGGGCGATCGGCAGCAGCAGCTCGAGGCTCGGCTTGCGCAGCCCGGACTCCAGGCGCGACAGCGTACTGACGGAGATGCCGGTCGCCTCGGACAGGCCCGCGAGCGTGGCCCCCCGCTCCTTGCGGATCCGCCGCAGCCGTGGGCCGACGCCCGCCAGGACCGCGTCCGCACCCGTCCCGTCCGCCGGCTCTCCGCCTGCACCTGTGCCTGTGTCACTCATGAATGTATTGCAGATTCGGCAAAGGCATTTGTCAAGACGGCGGCTGCGGGCGACTGTCGGAGCGGAGGTGGTCACCATGACCGAAAGGTACGAAGCAGTCGTCGTCGGGGGCGGTACGGCCGGACTGTCGGCGGGGCTGGTGCTCGGCCGGGCCCGGCGCACGACACTTGTCGTCGACTCCGGCGAGCCGCGCAACGCGCCCGCCGCGCACATGCAGGGATATCTGTCCCGCGACGGCATGCCGCCGACCGAGTTCCTGGCCGAGGGACGGCGGGAGATCGAGCGGTACGGCGTCGAGCTGGTCCGGGACCGGGCCGTGGACGTGTCCCGGGACGGGGCGGGCGAGTTCGAGGTGACGCTCGCCGCCGGGCGTACGGTGCACGCCCGCCGGCTGGTCGTCGCCACCGGGCTGGCCGACGAGCTGCCGCCGGTGCCGGGCGTCGCCGAGCGCTGGGGACGGGACGTGCTGCACTGCCCCTACTGCCACGGCTGGGAGGTCCGGGACGAGCCCTTCGGTGTGCTGGCCACCGGCCCGATGAGCATCCACCAGGCGCTGATCGTCAGCCACTGGTCGAAGGACGTGCGGCTGTTCCTGCACACGGTCGACGAGGACACACTCCCGGACGAGGACCTGCGCAGGCTCGCCGCCGCCGGGGTCGACGTGGTGCCGGGCGAGGTCGCCGGTCTCGTGACCGCCGACGACCGGCTCACCGGGATCCGCCTCGCGGACGGTACGGTCCACGACCGCGCCGTGCTCTTCGTCGCGGCCCGCCTGTCGCCGCGCACGGAGCTTCTGGAAAAGCTGGGCGCCGAGTTCCACGAGACCGCGTTCGGCACGTACCCGGTGGTCGACGAGACCGGCCGCACGACCGTGCCGGGCGTCTGGGCGGCGGGCAACGCGACCAGCCACGCCGAACAGGTGGTGAACGCGGCGAGCGCCGGATACCGGGCGGCGGCCGCCCTCAACGGCGACCTGGTGTTCGGCGACATCGACGCGGCGGTCGCCCGCGGCTGACCACCCGGCGCGGCTGACGGCGACGGCGACGGCGACGCAATCGGCGACCGGCGACCGGCGACCGGCGCAGCACCGGCAGCACCGGCAGCACCGGCAGCACCACGATCAGCAGCAGCCCAGCTGCACCAGGCACCAGGACTAGGCACCAGGACCGGGACCAGCGACTGATCATCGAACTCCGGCCGCCGCCGGGGTCCCTAAAGGGTGTGCGCGGGGCGGCGCCGTTGCACCATGGCTGCATGCTGCTGAGCCGGCTCGCCCACGTGTCCCAGGAGGTCGCCGCCACCTCGGCGCGGTCCCGGAAGATCGCTCTGCTCGCCGAGCTGTTCCGGGACGCGGACGCCGACGACGTGCCGATCGTCATCCCGTACCTGGCCGGACGGCTGCCCCAGGGCCGGCTCGGTGTCGGCTGGAAGCTCCTCGGCACACCGGTCCCGCCCGCCGCCGAAGCCACGCTGACCGTGCGCGAGGTGGACGCCCGCCTGACGGGGCTCGGCGCGGTCACCGGCACCGGCTCGCAGGCCGGACGCAGGCATCTGATGACCGAACTGCTGGCGGCGGCCACCGAGGCGGAGCAGCGCTTCCTGTTCGGGCTGCTGACCGGCGAGGTGCGGCAGGGCGCGCTGGACGCCGTCGCCGTCGAGGGGCTGGCCGTGGCGACGGGGGCGCCGCCCGCCGACGTACGGCGGGCGGTGATGCTCGCCGGGTCGCTGCAGACCGTGGCGCAGGCGCTGCTCGCGGACGGTCCCGGCGCCCTGGACGGTTTCCGCCTCACCGTGGGCCGGCCGGTCCTCCCGATGCTGGCGCACACGGCGGCGTCCGTCACCGAGGCGGTCGGCAAACTGGGCCCGTGCGCCGTCGAGGAGAAGCTCGACGGCATCCGCGTACAGGTCCACCGGGACGGCGACCGGGTGCGCGTCTACACCCGCACGCTCGACGACATCACCGGCCGGCTGCCCGAGCTGACCTCGGCGGCGCTGGAGCTGGACGGGGAGCGTTTCATCCTGGACGGCGAGGTCATCGCGCTCGACGAGGGCGGCCGGCCCCGCTCCTTCCAGGAGATCGCCGGGCGCGTCGGTTCGCGCCTGGACGTGGCGACGGCCGCCGCCGCGGTGCCCGTCTCCCCCGTCTTCTTCGACGCGCTGTCGGTCGACGGCCGGGACCTGCTGGACCTGCCGTTCGCCGAGCGGCACGCCGAGCTGGCGCGGCTGGTGCCCGAGCCGATGCGGGTGCGGCGCACCCTCGTGCCGGGGTCGGAGGAGGCCGGCGCCGCCGAGACGTTCCTCGCGGACACGCTCGCCCGCGGACACGAGGGCGTCGTGGCCAAGGCGCTGGACGCTCCCTACAGCGCGGGCCGGCGCGGCGCGTCCTGGCTGAAGGTCAAACCCGTGCACACGCTCGACCTGGTCGTGCTGGCCGCCGAGTGGGGCCACGGGCGGCGCACCGGCAAGCTCTCCAACCTGCATCTGGGCGCACGCGGCGAGGACGGGGGCTTCGTGATGCTGGGCAAGACGTTCAAGGGGATGACGGACGCGATGCTGGCGTGGCAGACCGAGCGGCTGCGGGAGCTGGCCGTCGACGACAACGGCCGCGTGGTGACCGTACGCCCCGAACTCGTCGTCGAGATCGCCTACGACGGCCTCCAGCGCTCCACCCGCTATCCGGTCGGCGTCACGCTCCGCTTCGCCCGGGTGGTCCGCTACCGCGAGGACAAGACCCCGGCCGGCGCCGACACCGTCGCGACCCTCCTGGCCGCCCACCCGGAGGTGGCGAAGTGACGGTGAGGCGGAGTGCGGGCCTGCTGCTGTACCGGCGTGCCGGCGACGAGGTCGAGGTGCTCCTCGGCCATATGGGCGGCCCGTTCTTCGCCCGGCGCGACGCCGGCGCGTGGACCGTGCCCAAGGGCGAGTACGAGCCGGACGAGCCCGCCTGGGACGCGGCGCGCCGCGAGTTCGAGGAGGAGCTGGGGCTGCCGCCGCCCGAGGGCGCGGCCATACCGCTCGGGGAGGTCCGGCAGTCCAACGGCAAGATCGTGACGGCCTGGGCGATCGAGGCCGACCTCGACCCGGCCGCGATGGTCCCGGGCACCTTCGAGATGGAGTGGCCCCCGAAGTCCGGGCGTGTGCAGGAGTTCCCGGAGCTCGACCGGGTGCAGTGGTGCGGCCTGGAGCGGGCCCGGGCGGTGATCGTGCCGGCGCAGGCGGCGTTTCTCGACCGGCTCATGGAGCACTCGGAGTGAGAGCCGGTGTCCGCAAGGCGGCACCGGTTCCCCGAAGAGCCCTCCGCGTTGCGGTGTACCGCGCGGCGCGGCAGGGTCACAGAACAGCCCCGCTCCCAGGAGGTCGGCCATGCCCATCGCGACGGTGAACCCGGCGAACGGCGAGACGCTCAAGACGTACGACGCCCTCGGCACCGAGGAGATCGAGCGCAGGCTCGCCACCGCCGCGGCCACGTTCCGCACCTATCGCACCACGTCCCTCGCCGAGCGGGCGCGGCTGCTCCACCGGGCCGCCGGGCTCCTGGACGAGGACCAGGACGAGATCGCGCGGATCATGACCACCGAGATGGGCAAGCCGCTCAAGCAGGCCCGCGCCGAGGCGGCGAAGTGCGCCAAGGCGATGCGCTGGTACGCCGACCACGCCGGGGAACTCCTCGCGGACGAGGAGCCGGGCGAGTCGGCGGCCCGCGACTCCGGCGCCTCCCGGGTGATCGTGCGCTACCGGCCGCTCGGCCCGGTCCTGGCCGTCATGCCGTGGAACTTCCCGCTGTGGCAGGTCGTCCGGTTCGCCGCGCCCGCGCTGATGGCGGGCAACGTGGGCCTGCTCAAGCACGCCTCGAACGTGCCGCAGACCGCGCTCTACCTGGAGGACCTGTTCCGCCGGGCGGGCTTCCCCGACGGGTGTTTCCAGACGCTGCTGATCGGCTCCGGCGCGATCGAGGACATTCTGCGCGACCCGCGGATCAAGGCGGCCACCCTCACCGGAAGCGAGCCGGCGGGCCGCGCGGTCGCCTCCGTCGCCGCGGACGAGATCAAGAAGACGGTCCTGGAGCTGGGCGGCAGCGACCCGTACGTCGTCATGCCGTCGGCCGACCTCGACCAGGCCGCGAAGACCGCGGTGACGGCGCGTGTCCAGAACAACGGGCAGTCGTGCATCGCGGCCAAGCGGTTCATCGTCCACACGGACGTGTTCGACGCCTTCGCCGAACGCTTCACGGCGGCGATGGGGCAGCTCACGGTGGGCGACCCGATGGACGAGGGCACGGACGTGGGACCGCTCGCCACCGAGCAGGGCCGCAGTGACCTGGAGGAACTCGTCGACGACGCGGTGGAGAGCGGTGCGACGGTGCTGTGCGGCGGCGAGCGCCCCGACGGTCCGGGCTGGTACTACGCCCCGACGATCCTGGCCGACATCACCCCCGAGATGCGCATCCACCACGAGGAGGCCTTCGGGCCGGTGGCCACGCTCTACCGGGCCGCCGACCTCGACGAGGCGGTCGCGATCGCCAATGACACGCCGTTCGGGCTGAGCTCGAACGTCTGGACTCGCGACGAGGCCGAGGTGGACCGTTTCGTCCGGGACCTGGAGGCGGGCGGCGTGTTCGTCAACGGGATGACGGCGTCCCATCCGGCCTTCCCGTTCGGCGGGGTCAAGCGGTCCGGCTACGGACGTGAGCTGTCGGAGCACGGAATCCGAGAGTTCTGCAACATCACCACGGTGTGGCACGGAGCGTGAGCGTCCGGCAGCTACGATCCCCCCTGTGAACCGCGAAGTGACCCTCCCTCTGATCGTCGACGACCGCGGCACGCTGCAGGTCTCGGCCGCCGACGTCAGCAAACTGCTGCGCACGGTGGGCGGCCGGTGGCTGCATCTGGTGGAGGCCGGCCAGGACGGTCTCGACGAGGACACGGTCGCGACGCTCACCATCGAACTCGCCAAGCTCGCCGACCGGATCGACGTCGCCTGCATCGCGCACAGCAGCGGGACCACGACGAACTGACGGTGCGCCGGCCCGCCGCCGGGGCGCGGCCGGCCCCGGTCGGCCCGTGTGCCGCCGCGCTCCCCCGGGGCGGGCGGAGCGAAGAGGGTCCGGGTCGCCGCGTACTCCCCCGTCCCGGCTGTTCCGGGCACCCGGGGGCCGGGTCGGCACCCCGTGCGGGTCCTCCCCGGTCCGGAGTAGTCCGACGCGATATCCCCGCGCCGCCGGGTGATCGTGGGGACACCACCGTGACCGTGCAGCCGATCGAGGAGACGCTCCGGCGCCGTGCCACCGGCCGACCGGTCCCGGTGTCCGCCTGTCGCTCCGCCTGTTCGGCGACGGCGTCACCGCGGGGACGACCCGGGCCGCCGGCACGGCACCGCCCACGAGATGCGAGGACGGGATGACAGAACGGACGCTCACCGGGGCCCTGCCGCCCGTTCGGCACTGGCCCGCCCTCCACCTGAAAGGCGTGGAGTTCGACCCCGTCCTGGCCGAGCTGATGCGCGAGGGCCCGCTCACCCGCATCCAGCTGGCGGACGGCGAGGGCTGGGCGTGGCTGGTGACGCGCCACGACGACGTGCGCGCGGTCACCGACGACCCCCGCTTCAGCCGCGCGGCGGTCAGGGGACGGCAGGTCACCCGCCCCTCCCCGCACTTCAGCCCGGCGGCGGGCGCGGTGGGCCTCGCCGACCCGCCCGACCACACCCGGCTGCGCCGCGCGGTGGCCGCGGCCTTCACGGCCCGCAATGTGGAACGGCTGCGCGACAGCGCCCGCGGCATGCTGGACGAGCTGGTCACGGAGATGCTCGGGGACGGTCCGCCCGCGGACCTCACCGAGGCGGTCCTGAGCCCCTTCCCCGCCGCGGTCGTCTGCGAGCTGACGGGAGTCCCCACGGACGACCGGCGGTCCATGCACACCTGGGCCGGGCTGATCCTGTCCTCCTCGCACGGCGCCGAGGTCGGCGAGCGGGCCGAGGACGAGATGAGCGCCTGCTTCGAGCGGCTCATCGGGGACCGGCGCGACGGCACGGGCGAGGACGTCACCTCGCTCCTCGGCGCCGCGGTGGGCCGGGACGAGCTGACCATGGACGAGGCCGTCGGTCTCGCCGTGCTCGTCCAGATCGGCGGCGAGGCGGTCGCCCACAACAGCGGGCAGATGTTCTACATCCTGCTGACCCGCCCGGACCTGTACGAGCAGCTCCGCGCGGATCCGGGCATCCGCCCGCGGGCCGTCGACGAACTGCTGCGCTACATCCCGCACCGCAGCTCGGTGGGCCTGTCCCGCATCGCCATGGAGGACGTGGAGATCAGGGGCGTACGCATCCGGGAGGGCGACGCGGTGTACGTGTCGTACCTGGCCGCCAACCGGGACCCGGAGGTCTTCCCCGACCCGGAGCGGATCGACTTCTCGCGGAGCCCGAACCCCCATCTGTCCTTCGGGTCCGGACCGCACCGCTGCCTGGGCGGGATGCTCGCCCGGCTGGAGTCGGAGCTGATGGTGGACGCGCTGCTCGACCGGGTGCCGGGACTGCGGCTCGCCGTCCCGGCGGACCGGGTCCCCTTCCGGCGCGGCGCGCTGATCCGGGGGCCCGAGGCCCTGCCCGTGACCTGGTGACCGGCTCCCGACGGGCGCTCGCCCCGCTGTTCGTGCCGCATGGTCACGGCCGTACGGTGCGCACCCCGGCGGGCCGTCCGGCACGGGGGACGGGATGGTGCGGGCACCACGGCGGCACGGTGATCGTCGTGCCGCCGCGGTGCCCGCACGCCTTCGCGAACCCCACGGACGTACCCGTGGAGCCGTTCAGCGGATCGGCATCCCCGACAGGGTGCGGGCGATCACCAGGCGCTGGATCTCGCTCGTGCCCTCGAAGATGGTGTAGATCGCCGCGTCGCGGTGCATCCGCTCCACCGGGTACTCCCGGGTGAACCCGTTGCCGCCGAGGATCTGCACCGCCTGGGCGGTGACCTTCTTGGCGGTCTCACTGGCGAAGAGCTTCGACATGGAGCCCTCGGCCGCGGTGAACGGCTTGCCGTTCACCGCCATCCAGGAGGCGCGCCACACCAGCAGGCGGGCCGCGTCGATGGACGTGCGCATGTCGGCGAGCTGGAAGGCGACGCCCTGGTTGTCGATGATCGGGCGGCCGAACTGCTCTCGCGTCTTGGCGTACTCCAGCGCCTCCTCGTACGCCGCGCGGGCGGTGCCGACGGCCATGGCGCCGACCGCCGGGCGGGACGCCTCGAACGTCGCCATCGCGGCGTTCTTCACCCGCTCCCCGCCCTTCCTGGCGCGCTCACGGGCCCGGGCGAAGCGCTCGTCGAGCTTCTCCTTGCCGCCGAGCAGACAGGAGCCGGGAACGCGGACGTTCTCCAGGACGACCTCGGCGGTGTGCGACGCGCGGATGCCGTGCTTCTTGAACTTCTGGCCCTGGGACAGACCGGGCGTGTTCGGCGGGACGATGAAGGAGGCGTGGCCCTTGGAGCCGAGCTCGGGGTCGACGACCGCGACCACGACGTGGACGTTGGCGATCCCGCCGTTGGTCGCCCAGGTCTTGGTGCCGTTGAGGACCCACTCGTCCTTGGCCTCGTCGTAGACGGCACGGGTACGCATGGAGGCCACGTCGGAGCCGGCGTCGGGCTCGGAGGAGCAGAAGGCGGCGACCTTGACATCGTTGGCGTCGCCGTACATCTGGGGGATCCAGGTGCCGATCTGCTCCTCGGTGCCGTTGGCGAGGACACCCACGGCGGCCAGGCCGGTGCCGACGATCGACAGCGCGATGCCCGCGTCGCCCCAGAAGAGCTCCTCCATCGCCATCGGGATGCCGAGGCCGGTGGCGTCGAAGTACTGCTGGGCGTAGAAGTCGAGGGAGTAGATGCCGACCTTCGCTGCCTCCTGGATGACCGGCCAGGGAGTCTCCTCACGCTCGTCCCATTCGGCGGCGGCGGGACGGATCACGTCGGCGGCGAAGCCGTGCAGCCAGTCCCGGACCTCCTTCTGTTCGTCGTTGAGCTCCATGGTGAACTCGGCCATGTCCCCTCCAGCGTTGCCTGCGCGTGTTACTTGCGGTAACAGGAGTCTGTTACCGGCGGGTAGTGAAAGTCAACTCCCCGATCCCACTCGGTAGCCCGTTCGAAAGGGCGTTGCCCGTGAGTGTTAGTTTGCGGAGGCGTCACCGAATCAGCACAGGTGGGGAGAGCACATGGAGACCACGCAGCGGACCGAGCAGCAGAGGTCCGCCGACCGACGCCGGCGCGAGCTGCTGGAGGCAGCCGACCGGGTGGTGCTCCGCGACGGCCCCGGCGCCTCGATGAACGCCATCGCCGCCGAGGCGGGCATCACCAAGCCGATCCTCTACCGGCACTTCGGCGACAAGGGCGGACTCTACGCCGCCCTCGCCAAGCGGCACACGGACGCCCTTCTCGAAGCCCTGCGGGCCGCGCTGGACGCCCCGGCCGAGCGCAGGCAACGGGTGGAGGCGACGCTGGACACCTACCTCTCGGCCATCGAGGCCCGCCCGCAGGTGTACCGCTTCCTGATGCATCCGGCGGAGGCCGGCCAGCCCGGCGACATGGGCTTCGACGTCGGTCTGCACTCCGCCCCGCTGCTGCGCCGCATGGGCGAGGAGCTCGCCCGGGTCATAGAGGAGCGCGTCGACCTCGGCCCCGGCAGCCAGCAGCTCGCCCGGGTGTGGGGACACGGCATCGTCGGCATGATGCACGCGGCCGGCGACTGGTGGCTCGGCGAACGTCCCTGCCCGCGCGCCGAGTTGGTGCGGAGCCTGGCCGACCTCCTGTGGGGCAGGCTGGCGGCGGCCGGCGACAGGGCGGGCGGGCCCGGCTTCTGACCTCGCGTCGGCAGGGACCCCGCGCGCACCGCGTGGGCGGGGCTCAGCGCGCCCAGGAGGCCCGCGCCGCCCGGCGCAGGACCCGGCGGCGCCGGACGCCCGTGACCCGGTCCGGGTACACCAGGCCGTCGAGGTGGTCGCACTCGTGCTGCAGACACCGCGCGAACCAGCCGGTGCCGCGCACCCGCACCGGTTCGCCGGTCACGGTGAAACCCTCGACGAGCGCCTCGTCGTACCGCTCGGTGCCCGCTTCCAGGCCCGGCAGCGACAGACAGCCCTCCGGGCCGCGCAGCACCAGCCCGTCCGCCTCGACGAGCCGCGGGTTCACCAGGTGTCCCAGATGGCGGACGTCCTCGTCGTCCGGGCAGTCGTACACGAAGACCCGCAGCCCTTGCCCGATCTGGTTCGCGGCGAGGCCCACGCCGCGGGCGGCGTACATCGTCGCGAACATGTCCTCGACGAGTCCGGCCAGTTGGGGACCGAAGCCCGTGACGTCCTCGCACGGCGTGTGCAGCACGGGATCACCGAGCAGGGTGAGGGGCCGGACTCGCCCTCGGGCGCCCGGGATGGAGCGTTGTCGCATGGCGGCAAGGGTACGGTCCTCGATGTCGCGCGAATGTCGCGCGGGCACCGTGACGGTGCCGCGATTCGGGCACCTGAGTGGATCTCGATAGGCTGAGGGCCACACGGTGCCGGGGGCAGAGGCGCGGCGCGTACGCAAGGAGGATCGGACACGATGTCAGGCAACTCGGACCCGCTGACGCCGCGGGCCAAGCTGGCCGTGACGGCGGGCAAGGCGGCCGCGGCTGTCTCGCGTGCCGCTGGACGCGGCAGCGGATCGGTGATCGGCGGCCGGGTGGCGCTCAGGCTCGACCCCGATCTGCTGGCCCGGCTCGCCACGCACCTGGATGTCATCCTGGTGTCGGCCACGAACGGCAAGACCACCACCACCCGGCTGATCGCGGAGGCGCTGCGCGCCGCGGGCCCGGTCGTCTCGAACGCGCTGGGCGCGAACATGCCCGCCGGTATCACCTCGGCGCTGGCCGGCGGTTCCGACGCCAAGTTCGCGGTCATCGAGGTCGACGAGAAGTACCTGGCCGGTGTCGCACGCGACACCGACCCGAAGGCCATCGCGCTGCTGAACCTCTCGCGCGACCAGCTCGACCGCGCCGCCGAGACCCGCATGCTCGCCGAGCACTGGCGCGAGGGCCTCGCGGGCACCAAGTCCGTCGTGATCGCCAACGCGGACGACCCGCTGGTCGTGTGGGCCGCCTCCTCCTCGCCGAACGTGGTGTGGGTGGCCGCGGGCCAGATGTGGAAGGACGACGCCTGGTCCTGCCCGTCCTGCGGCGGTGTGATGCAGCGGCCCGGTGACGACTGGTTCTGCAACGAGTGCGGTTTCCGGCGCCCGACGCCGAGCTGGGCGCTCTCCGGGGACTACGTCCTCGACCCGCACGGCTCCAGCTGGCCGATCCACCTCCAGCTGCCCGGCCGCGCCAACAAGGCGAACGCCGCCTCCTCCGCCGCCGTCGCCGCCGTCTTCGGGGTGCCGCCCCAGGTCGCCCTGGAGCGCATGTACCAGGTGCAGGCGGTGGCCGGACGTTACGACGTCGTCCAGTTCATGCAGCGCGACCTGCGCCTGCTGCTCGCCAAGAACCCGGCGGGCTGGCTGGAGACGTTCTCGCTGATCGACCCGCCGCCGACCCCGGTCATCCTGTCGGTGAACGCGCGCGGCGCCGACGGCACCGACACCTCCTGGTTGTGGGACGTCGACTACACGCGGCTGACCGGCCACCCGATCTTCGTCGTCGGCGACCGGAAGCTGGACCTCGCGGTGCGCCTGGAGGTCGCCAACCAGCACTTCGAGGTCTGCGAGAACCTCGACCAGGCCGTGCAGAAGGCACCGCCCGGACGGATCGAGGTCATCGCGAACTACACCGCGTTCCAGGACCTGCGCCGCCGCGTCGGAAACTGACCCAAGAGGATGACCATGACTGACAACCAACTGCGGCTGGTGTGGATCTACCCGGACCTGCTCAGCACCTACGGCGACCAGGGCAACGCCCTCGTCGTCGAGCGCCGGGCCCGTCAGCGCGGACTCGACGTGGCCCGCGTGGACGTGCGCAGCGACCAGCCGATCCCGACCTCCGGCGACATCTACCTGATCGGCGGCGGCGAGGACCGGCCGCAGCGGCTGGCGGCCGAGCGGCTGCGCCGCGACGGCGGCCTGCACCGCGCGGTCGGCAACGGCGCGATCGTCTTCTCCGTCTGCGCCGGCTACCAGATCCTCGGCCACGAGTTCATCAACGACCTCGGCCAGCGCGAGCCCGGCCTCGGTCTGCTCGACGTGGTCTCCACCCGCGGCGAGGGCGAGCGGTGCGTCGGCGACGTGCTCGGCGACATCGACGCCCGCCTCGGCCTGCCGCCCCTGACCGGCTTCGAGAACCACCAGGGCATCACCCACCTCGGCCCCTCCGCGCGCCCGTTCGCGAACGTGCGGCTCGGCAAGGGCAACGGCACGGGTGACGGCACCGAGGGCGCGTACAACGACACCGTCTTCGGCACCTACATGCACGGTCCCGTGCTGGCCCGCAACCCGCTGATCGCGGACCTGCTGCTGAAGCTGGCGCTCGACGTGAACGCGCTGCCGCCGATCGACGACCGGTGGTACGAGGCGCTGCGTTCCGAGCGGATCGCGGCGGCTCAGCAGCCCGCCTGAGACCGCGCGCCCCGTCCGCCCGCGGCCCCCGGGAAACGGTTCGGCGGAGCCCGTCTGACACGGGTTCCGCTCAGCTGTGCGGGGGCGTCCAGCAGGCGGACGCCCGGTGCGGCCCCGCCCCCTCCCGCCGGTAGGGTGGCGGGGATTCCAGCCGGACAACGTGGTCCGGTCCCCGCCCACGCGGAGAAGGTATTTCGGGCTATGCGCATTGGTGTCCTCACCTCCGGCGGCGACTGCCCCGGTCTGAACGCCGTCATCCGGTCCGTCGTGCATCGTGCCGTCGTCGACCACGGCGACGAGGTCATCGGCTTCCGGGACGGCTGGAAAGGCCTTCTGGAGTGCGACTACCTCAAGCTCGACCTCGACGCGGTGAGCGGCATCCTCGCCCGCGGCGGCACGATGCTCGGCTCGTCCCGGGTCCAGCCGGCGCACCTGCGTGACGGTGTGGAGCGGGCCAGGGGGCACGTCCAGGAGCTCGGTCTCGACGCGATCATCCCGATCGGCGGGGAGGGCACCCTCAAGGCGGCCCGGCTGCTGTCCGACAGCGGCCTGCCGATCGTCGGCGTGCCGAAGACCATCGACAACGACATCGCCGCCACGGACGTGACCTTCGGCTTCGACACGGCCGTGGGCGTCGCCACCGAGGCGCTGGACCGGCTGAAGACCACCGCCGAGTCCCACCAGCGCGTGCTGATCGTGGAGGTCATGGGCCGCCACACCGGCTGGATAGCGCTGCACTCCGGCATGGCGGCCGGTGCGCACGCCATCGTCGTGCCGGAACGCCCCTTCGACATCGCGGAGCTGGCCGCCAAGGTCGGCGAGCGCTTCGAGGCGGGCAAGCGGTTCGCCATCGTCGTGGCCGCCGAGGGCGCCAAGCCGCGCGAGGGCACCATGAGCTTCGACGAGGGCGCCAAGGACATCTACGGACACGAGCGCTTCGCCGGCATCGCCCGCCAGCTCTCCCTGGAGCTGGAGGAGCGCCTCGGCAAGGAGGCCCGTCCGGTGATCCTCGGGCACGTCCAGCGCGGCGGCACCCCGACGGCGTACGACCGCGTGCTGGCGACGCGGTTCGGCTGGCACGCCGTGGAGGCCGTGCACCGCGGCGAGTTCGGGAACATGACCGCGCTGCGCGGTACCGACATCGTGATGGTGCCGCTCGCGGACGCGGTCGAGACGCTGAAGACGGTCCCCGAGGAGCGGTACGCCGAGGCGGAAGTGGTCCTCTAGTCCGCTGCGGACCGTCCGGTTCGACGCCGCCCGTCCCGAAGCCCTGCCCCCGGTCGCAGCCGCGACCGGGGGCGGTTCTACTCTGGACCCGGACAGACAGCCCACACCCTCCCCCAGTGGCGTAAAAGGGCCCGGGAGGCACCCCCACGAATCAGGAGCCGGCGGATGGATCACAGCGGGCACGGCATGACCACGGAGCTGCCGCCGTTCACGCTGGGACGAGGTCTCGAGTGGTCCACGGACCCGTTCTTCCTCGTCGCCTGTCTGGTGGGGCTCGGCCTGTACGGCTGGGGGGTGGTGCGTCTCGCGCGGCGCGGTGACGCGTGGTCGGCCGGCCGGACCGCGTCCTTCGTCATCGGCGTGCTGAGCGTCCTGCTCATGATGTGCACCCGCCTGAACGACTACGGCATGGTCATGTTCAGCGTGCACATGGTCCAGCACATGGTGATCAGCATGCTCTCGCCGATCCTGATCCTGCTCGGGGCGCCGATCACCCTGGCCCTGCGGGCGCTGCCGGTGGCCGGCACCCGGGGGCAGAAGGGCCCGCGCGAACTGCTGCTGATGTTCCTGCACAGCCGCTACATGCGGATCGTCACCCACCCGGCGTTCACCATCCCGCTGTTCATCGCGAGCCTCTACGCCCTGTACTTCTCACCGGTCTTCGACTTCCTGATGGGGTCGAGGGCCGGTCACATCGCGATGATGTGCCACTTCCTCGCCGTGGGACTGGTCTTCTTCTGGCCGATCATGGGCGTGGACCCCGGCCCGCACCGGCCCGGCTATCTGATGCGGATGCTGGAGCTGTTCGCGGGCATGCCGTTCCACGCCTTCTTCGGCATCGCGCTGATGATGGCGTCCGCGCCGATGGTCCAGACGTACGAGAACCCGCCCGCCTCGCTCGGCATCGACGCGCTCGCCGACCAGAACGCGGCGGGCGGCATCGCCTGGGCGTTCAGCGAGATCCCCTCGGTGCTGGTGCTCCTGGCGCTGCTGTTCCAGTGGTACGGCTCCGAGCAGCGGCAGGCCCGCCGTACCGACCGGGCCGCCGACCGCGACGGCGACAAGGAGCTGGCGGCGTACAACGCCTACCTGGCATCCCTGGACGCCCGCGGCCGCTGAACCGGCCCCACGGGCCGCAGCCGCGAAAACAGGCCCCTCACGTCCCAGGTGGGCCGATCCGAGCCGGATCGGGGCACCATGGAGGAGGACGAACCATGAGGAGGGTGTTGCGATGCCCGGTTCCACGAAGACGATGGGGGTGCTCACCATAGGTGGGCTCGTCGCGGTGACGGCCTACACGGTGGCCCTGGGGAGCAACGGCTGGCTGTGGTTCGGCTGGGTCGTGCTCGGTCTGATCACACTGGGAATGGTGGCCACCCGCACCACCTGACGCCCCCGGCCCCGGGGCGGCGGACGGTCGCCCCGGGGAGTCAGTCCCGGGGCAGCCGCCCGGCCGAGTGCACGCCCGGCTGGTACTTCGGCAACCGGGCCGTGATCTTCATGCCCGCTCCCACCGCCGTCTCGATGACAAGGCCGTGGTCGTCCCCGTACACCTGGCGCAGCCGCTCGTCGACGTTCGACAGGCCGATGCCGCCCGAGGGGCTGACCTCCCCGGCGAGGATGCGGCGCAGCAGTACGGGGTCCATGCCGGCGCCGTCGTCCTCGATGACGACCAGCGCCTCGGCACCGGCGTCCCGGGCGGTGATGCTGATGTGGCTCTTGTCGGTCCTGCCCTCCAGGCCGTGCTTGACGGCGTTCTCCACCAGGGGCTGGAGGCAGAGGAAGGGCAGCGCGACCGGCAGAACCTCGGGGGCGATCTGCAAGGTGACCGCGAGCCGGTCGCCGAAGCGGGCGCGGACGAGGGCCAGGTAGTGGTCGATGGCGTGCAGTTCGTCGGCGAGGGTGGTGAAGTCGCCGTGCCTGCGGAACGAGTAGCGGGTGAAGTCGGCGAACTCCAGGAGCAGTTCGCGGGCCCGCTCGGGGTCGGTGCGCACGAACGAGGCGATCACCGCGAGCGAGTTGAAGATGAAGTGCGGGGATATCTGGGCGCGCAGGGCCCTGATCTCCGCCTCGATCAGGCGGGTGCGGGACCGGTCCAGGTCGGCGAGTTCCAGCTGGACCGAAACCCAGCGGGCGACCTCGCCCGCGGCCCGGACGAGGACGGCGGACTCGCGGGGCGCGCAGACGACCAGCGCTCCGTGCACCCGGTCGTCGACCGTGAGCGGGGCGACGACGGCCCAGCGCAGCGGGCAGTCGGGGGTGTCGCAGACGAGCCGGAAGGCCTCACCGCGGCCGGACTCCAGGGGGCCGCCGAGCCGCTCCATGATCTCGGCGCGGTGGTGCTCCCCCACGCCGTCCCAGGCGAGGACCGTCTCGTGGTCGGTGAGACAGAGGGCGTCCGTGCCGAGCAGGGTGCGCAGCCGGCGGGCGGATCTGCGGGCCGTCTCCTCGGTGAGCCCGGCGCGCAGCGGGGGCGCGGCGAGGGACGCGGTGTGCAGGGTCTGGAAGGTGGCGTGCTCGACGGGGGTGCCGAGGCCGCCGAGGCTGCGGGGCCTGGAGGTGCGCCGGCCGAGCCAGAAGCCCGCGGCCAGCAGGGGGAGCACGGCGACGCACAGCCCGGCGAGGAAGCCGCTCACGTCCGTACCCCCCGGCAGGCGTCCGTCCCGCCGGAACCCCGCGTACCACTCACGACCCGGCCTCCTTCGGGTGCGCTGCCGCGGTGCGCCTCGGCTCGTCGGACAGCTCCTCCGGCAGGTGGAACCGGGCCAGGATCGTCGCGGTCCCCGCGGGCACCCGGCCCGGCGTGGCCAGGGACACCAGCACCATGGTGAGGAAGCCGAGCGGCACGGACCACAGCGCGGGCCAGGCGAGCAGCGCGTGCAGGGTGCCGGTGCCCGGCCAGCCGGCCATGGTCGCGGCCACGGCGGCGAAGGCCGCGCCGCCCCCGACCAGCATGCCGGCCGCCGCACCGGGCGGGGTCAGCCGCCGCCACCAGATGCCGAGGACGAGCAGCGGGCAGAAGGAGGACGCGGACACGGCGAAGGCGAGGCCCACCGCGTCGGCGACGGGCAGCCCGCCGACCAGCATGCTCGCCGCCAGCGGCACGGCCATGGCCAGGACCGTCCCGAGGCGGAAGTGCCGTACCCCGCGGGAGGGCAGCACGTCCTGGGTGAGGACGCCGGCCACCGCCATGGTCAGTCCGGAGGCCGTGGACAGGAACGCGGCGAAGGCCCCTCCCGCCACCAGTGCCCCTAGCAGGTCGCCGCCGGCGCCGCCGACCATGCGGTCGGGCAGCAGCAGTACGGCGGCGTCGGCGTTCCCCGTGACGGTGAGCTCGGGGGCGTAGAGCCTGCCCAGCGCGCCGTAGACCGGGGGCAGCAGGTAGAAGGCGCCGATGAGGCCGAGCACCGCGACGGTGGTGCGGCGGGCGGCGACCCCGTGCGGGCTGGTGTAGAAGCGGACCACCACGTGCGGGAGTCCCATCGTGCCGAGGAAGGTGGCGAGGATCAGTCCGTACGTGGCGTACAGGGGGCGTTCCTCGCGGCCTGCCGCCAGGGACGTCGACATGCCGCCCCCGTCCGCCCGGTCGGCCGCGGGGACCGGGGCGCCCTCGGCGAAGACCAGCCGGGTGCCGCGCGCGATGTGGTGGGCGCCGGCCGGCAGGCGCAGCCGGTCCCCCGTGTACCGGTGGCCGTCGACCGTGCCGCTCACCGTGACACCGAGCGGCGCGGCGAGTTCCAGGTCGAGGGTCTCGTCGACGCGGACGACGCGCTGCTCGCGGAAGGCGGGCGGTTCGTCGAAGGCGTGCCGCGGTGCGCCGTCGCCCTGCCAGGCGAGGACCAGGAACAGGGCGGGGACCAGCAGCGCGGTGAGCTTCAGCCAGTACTGGAAGGCCTGCACGAAGGTGATGCTGCGCATGCCGCCGACGGCGACCGTCGCGACCACCACGAGGGCGACGAGCACGCCGCCGAACCGGTCGGGCGCGTCGGTGAGCACGGCCAGCGTGAGGCCCGCGCCCTGCAGCTGGGGCAGCAGGTACAGCCAGCCGACCCCGACCACGAAGGCGCCGGCCAGTCGGCGCACCGGCTGCGAGGCGAGCCGCGCCTCGGCGAAGTCGGGCAGCGTGTAGGCCCCGGAGCGGCGCAGCGGGGCGGCCACGAAGAGCAGCAGCACCAGGTAGCCCGCGGTGTAGCCGACCGGGTACCAGAGCATGTCGGGGCCCTGGACCAGGACGAGTCCCGCGATGCCGAGGAAGGAGGCCGCGGACAGGTACTCGCCGCCGATCGCGGCCGCGTTGAGCCGGGGGCCCACGGTGCGCGAGGCGACGTAGAAGTCGGAGGTGGTCCGGGAGATGCGCAGTCCGAACGCGCCGACCAGGACGGTCGCGAGGACGACCAGGGCGACAGCGGAGACGGCGTAGCCCTGGTTCACGGCGCGCTGCCCGCTCTCGTCACGCGAGGCGGACCGTCCGCCTTCACGCGGGGCGGACCGGCCGCCTTCGCACAGGGCCGCCCGGCCTTCATCGTGTCGGCCCGCCCGGCCGCCTTCACGCGGGGCGGACCGGCCGCCTTCGCACAGGGCCGCCCGGCCGCCTTCGCACAGGGCCGCCCGGCCTTCATCGTGTCGGCCCGCCCGGCCGCCCTCTCGGGGGCCATCTCAGCGGTCCTCGACGAGGCGTACGAAGTCCTTCTCGTTGCGTTCCGCGCGGCGCACGTACCAGCGGGCCAGCAGGACCAGCGGCGGGTACAGGCCGAAGCCGAGCACCGCCCATTGCGGGCCCGCGCCGTCGGGCAGCGCGGCGAAGACGAGGGGCAGGGGCCCGACGAGGAGGACCAGGACGGCGAACACCGTGAGGCCCGCCCGCAGTTGGCTGCGCATGAGGGAACGCACGTAGGTGTGGCCCAGCGTGGTCTGTTCGTCGATCTCGGTCCTCGGCCGGTAGTGGCCGGACGCGCCGCGGGTGCGCCGGGGCACCCCGGTGACGACGACGCGGCGGTCGGCCGGATCCTGCGGCACGCCGTCCCCCTCAGCCCGCGGTCCGGCGCAGCAGCAGATCGCGCAGCTCGCGGGCGTGCCGGCGGCTCACCTGGAGTTCGACGGCGCCGACCTGGACGCTGACGGTGCCCGCGTCCAGGCGGAGTTCGTCGACGTGGCGCAGGGCGACGAGGTGGCGCCGGTGGATGCGGACGAAGCCGCGCCGGCGCCAGCGCTCCTCCAGGGTGGAGAGCGGGATGCGGACGAGGTGGCTGCCCTGGGCGGTGTGCAGGCGCGCGTAGTCGCCCTGGGCCTCGACGTGGGTGATGTCCTCGACGGCGACGAAGCGGGTGACGCCGCCGAGCTCGACGGATATGTGGTCCGGGTCGGGCTCGTGCACCGGGATGAGCGGGGTGGCGTCCTTGAGCTGGACGGCGCGTCTGACGGCCTCCGCGAGCCGTTCCCTGCGTACGGGTTTGAGCACGTAGTCGACGGCCTTGAGGTCGAAGGCCTGGACGGCGAAGCCCTCGTGGGCGGTGACGAACACGACGAGCGGCGGCTGGGCGAACCCGGTGAGCAGCCGGGCCATGTCCAGCCCGTCGAGCCCGGGCATGTGGATGTCGAGGAACACCACGTCGATCGCCTCCGGCCCGTCGGGCCCGGATTCGAGTGCGCGGTTGATCCGGCGCAGCGCCTCGGTCGCACCGCTCGCGCCCTCGGCACTGCCGACCCGTGGATCGGCGTTCAGCAGATAGAGGAGTTCCTCGAGGGAGGGCCGTTCGTCGTCGACGGCGAGCGCGCGCAGCATGAAGGTGGAGTGTAGGAGCAAGGCGGACGCATGGACACGTGCGGGGCGGTGGCTCCGGCGCCGCACGGGGCACGGACGCCGACCGGCCAAGGTGTCGCCGACGCGCTGGACACGGCACCGCCGACGCGCTGGATACAGTGCCGCCGACGCGCTGGATACAGTGCCGCCATGAACAGCAAGCCCGCGATGTTCGACGACCTCGACCGCAAGATCATCACGGCACTGATGGCGAACGCCCGGGCCACCTTCGCGGAGATCGGCGCGTCGATCGGTCTGTCGGCCACCGCGGTCAAGCGCCGCGTCGACCGGTTGCGCGAGACCGGGGTGATCACCGGGTTCACGGCCACGGTGAAGCCGACGGCGCTCGGCTGGCGCACCGAGGCGTACGTCGAGGTGTACTGCGAGGGCGCGGCACCGCCCCGGCGCCTTGCCGAGGTGGTGCGCAACCATCCGGAGATCACCGCGGCGATGACGGTGACCGGCGGCGCGGACGCGCTGCTGCACGTGCGGGCCACGGACGTGGAGCACTTCGAGGAGGTGCTGGAGCGGATCAGGACCGAGCCGTTCATCCGCAAGACGATCAGCTACATGGTGCTGTCCCACCTGCTGCCGGAGGCTCCGGAGGCCGGTGCGACCCACGCCGCGCCGGACGACGCAGCAAACATGCGCTGACAGTCGCGAGCACGCAGCAAAGCTGCGCACACGCGCAGCTCTCCACGCTTGTCGCCCGTATCCCCCCATTCCTACCGTGGATGCATCCCAGCCGACACCGCAGGAAGCGGAGGAACCCGTCCGTGCCCGAGAGCCGTGTGCCGCGCCCCCGGCGCTTCCTCGTCTGCGAACCCAGACACTTCGCCGTGCAGTACGCGATCAATCCCTGGATGCACCCCGGCCTTCACGTCGACGTCGACCTCGCCCGCGAACAGTGGCAGGCGCTGGTCCGCGCATATCGTGCCCACGGCCACACCGTCGATTCCGTCGATCCCGTCTCCGACCTGCCCGACATGGTGTTCGCCGCGAACTGCGCGCTCGTCCTCGCGGGCCGGGTCTTCGGCTCGTACTTCCACGCCCCGCAGCGCCGCCCCGAGTCCCTTGCGTACGAGACCTGGTTCCAGACGGCCGGTTTCGACGTGTACCGCTCCGAGTCGGTGTGCGAGGGCGAGGGCGACCTGGTCCCGGTCGGCCGGTACGTCCTGGCGGGCACCGGTTTCCGCACCACCCGCGAGGCCCACCGGGAGGTGCAGGAGTTCTTCGGCGTCCCGGTCGTCAGCCTCCAGCTGGTGGACCCGCGCTTCTACCATCTGGACACCGCCCTGTTCGTGCTGGACGACGGGAGCGACGGGGGCGCGGCGAACGTCGCGTACTACCCGGAGGCCTTCTCGCCCGGCAGCCGCGAGGTGCTGGCGCGGCTCTTCCCGGACGCGGTGATCGCCACCCGCGAGGACGCGATGACCTTCGGCCTCAACTCCGTCTCGGACGGCCGCCACGTCTTCATCTCGCCGCGCGCCGCGGCCCTCGCCGACCAACTCGACCGCCACGGCTACGCCCCCGTCCCCGTCGACCTCTCGGAATTCCACAAGGCCGGCGGCGGCATCAAGTGCTGCACCCAGGAGATCCGCTCATGACCGCTCCCGCCCGTACGCGCAGCTCCGCCGACGTCATCCGTGCCGAGGCCCCCGTCGTCGCGCACAACTACCACCCGCTGCCCGTCGTCGTCGCCCGCGCCGAGGGCACCTGGGTGGAGGACGTCGAGGGACGCCGCTACCTGGACATGCTGGCCGGCTACTCGGCCCTCAACTTCGGCCACCGGCACCCCGCCCTGATCGAGGCCGCGCACCGCCAGCTCGACCGGCTGACCCTGACCTCCCGCGCCTTCCACAACGACCGGCTCGCCGAGTTCGCCGAGTCGCTGGCCGCCCTGACCGGCCTGGACATGGTGCTGCCGATGAACACGGGCGCCGAGGCGGTGGAGAGCGCCGTCAAGGTCGCCCGCAAGTGGGCGTACGAGGTGAAGGGCGTCCCGGCCGCCCGGGCGACGATCGTCGTGGCCGCCGGGAACTTCCACGGCCGGACGACCACCATCGTCAGCTTCTCCACCGACGAGACGGCCCGCGCCGGCTTCGGCCCGTTCACCCCGGGCTTCCGCGTGGTGCCGTACAACGACCTCGCCGCGCTGGAGGCGGCCGTGGACGAGACCACGGCGGCCGTGCTGGTCGAACCCATCCAGGGCGAGGCCGGCGTCGTCATCCCGGACGAGGGCTATCTCACCGGCGTCCGCGAGCTGACGCGGCGCGCCGGATGCCTGTTCGTCGCGGACGAGATCCAGTCGGGGCTCGGGCGCACCGGCCGCACACTGGCCGTCGACCACGAGGGCGTCGTCCCGGACCTGCTCCTCCTCGGCAAGGCGCTGGGCGGCGGCATCGTGCCGGTCTCCGCGGTGGTCGGCCGTCGCGAGGTGCTCGGGGTGCTGCGTCCCGGCGAGCACGGGTCCACGTTCGGCGGCAACCCGCTGTCGGCGGCGGTCGGTTCGGCGGTCGTGGAGCTGCTGGAGACCGGTGAGTTCCAGCGCCGGGCCGCCGAACTGGGTGTCGTGCTGCGGGGCGGCCTCACGCACCTGGTGGGCCGGGGCGTCGTCGGGTTCCGCGCCCGGGGACTGTGGGCGGGCGTGGACGTCGACCCCGCCATCGGCACGGGCCGCGAGATCAGTGAACGCCTCGTGCGGGAGGGGGTTCTGGTCAAGGACACCCACGGCTCCACGATCCGGCTCGCCCCTCCGCTGACCATCAGCGGTGAGGAACTCCGGTCCGCTCTCGGGGCCCTGGAGAAGGTTCTGGCGCAGGGGGGCTGATACCGGCCACGTGGCGACAGGGCGTGCCTGCGAGGATGGTTACGCCCGGCCACGCCCGTGCCTACACTGATCGCTCCCGCGGGGGTACGAAGGAGCGGCAGAGTGTTTTATTACGTGCTCAAATACGTGCTTCTGGGTCCGCTGCTGCGGCTGGTGTTCCGGCCGCGGATCGAGGGCCTGGAGCACGTGCCGTCGTCGGGCGCGGCCATCATCGCGGGCAATCACCTCTCGTTCTCGGACCACTTCCTGATGCCCGCCATCCTGAAGCGGCGCATCACCTTCCTGGCGAAGGCCGAGTACTTCACCGGCCCCGGCATCAAGGGCCGGCTGACCGCCTTCTTCTTCCGCAGTGCCGGACAGATCCCGGTGGACCGGTCGGGCAAGGACGCCGGGCAGGCCGCCATCCGTGAGGGGCTGTGCGTCCTGCGCAAGGACGAGCTGCTCGGCATCTACCCGGAGGGCACCCGCTCGCACGACGGCCGGCTCTACAAGGGCAAGGTCGGGGTCGCGGTGATGGCCCTCAAGGCGGGGGTGCCGGTGATCCCCTGCGCGATGATCGGCACGTTCGAGGCGCAGCCGCCGGGCAAGAAGATCCCGCGCGTCCGTCCCGTCGCGATCCGCTTCGGCACCCCGCTCGACTTCTCGCGCTACGCCGGGATGGAGAACGAGAAGACCATTTTGCGCGCGATCACCGACGAGATCATGTACGCCGTCCTCACGCTCTCCGGGCAGGAGTACGTCGACGAGTACGCGGCCGCCGTCAAGGCGAAGGAGGCCGCGGCACAGGCGCGACGGGCGCGCAGGTTCCCGCGGCTGCCGACGCGGTGAGGGCACCGGTCGGACGGTGAAGGGGGCGGCCGGAAGACCGGCCGCCCCCTAGGTGTACCGCCGGGCGGGACTACGGCTTGGGCGTGGCGTGCGGGGCGCACGTCACGTCGGCCGCGTCCGTGCCGCCCGTGAGCAGGTAGGTGTCCACCCGCTCGTTGATGCACGGGTTGACCAGGCCGGTCACGCCGTGCGAGCCCGCGTCCTTCTCGGTGATCAGGCGGGAGCCCTTGAAGCGCTTGTGCAGTTCGACGGCGCCCTCGTACGGGGTGGCGGCGTCATCGGTGGACTGCACGATCAGGACGGCCGGCAGACCCTTGCCGGTCTTCACCTTGACCGGGGTCTGCTGCTTGGCCGGCCAGGTGGCGCAGGGCAGGTTCATCCACGCGTTGGCCCACGTCATGAACGGGTAGTCCTTGTGGAGCCGCGTGTTGTCCCGGTCCCACTTCTTCCAGCTGGTGGGCCACTTGGCGTCGGTGCACTCGACCGCGGTGTAGACGGCGTTGCTGTTCTCGGAGGCCTTGTTGCCCGCGAGGTCCGTCGGGTCCGGGGCGGCCGCGTCGACGAGCGCCTGGGTGTCACCGGCGACGTACTTGCTGAACGCCGTCGCGACCGGCACCCACGCGGAGTC
The DNA here is from genome assembly GCF_042871785.1 of Streptomyces sp. NPDC005551. Taxonomy (NCBI): domain Bacteria; kingdom Bacillati; phylum Actinomycetota; class Actinomycetes; order Kitasatosporales; family Streptomycetaceae; genus Streptomyces; species Streptomyces sp. NPDC005551. The sequence goes on from NZ_JBIAJE010000005.1 coordinate 481,350, forward strand.
GTAGTACGGGGCGCTCTGGAAGAAGCTGATCAGCTCGGCCGGTCCGACGACGCCACCGAGCGGGCTCTTCTTGGCGGTGGCCCGCAGCTTCAGCCAGTTGGCCTGGACCTCGGCCCGGGTGGCACCGAGGTGGAAGGTCGCGTCGTTCTTCGCGACCCAGTCCTCCCAGTCCTTCCAGCGTCCCTCGAAGGCGACGTCCTGGTCGAGGTTGGCCTCGTACCAGATCTTCTCCCGCGAGGGGTTGACCACGCTGTCGACGACCATGCGGCGGACGTGTCCCGGGAAGAGCGTGCCGTAGACGGCGCCCAGGTAGGTGCCGTAGGAGACGCCCAGGTAGTTGAGCTTCCGCTCACCGAGGGCGGCCCGGACGACGTCCAGGTCGCGCGCGGTGTTCGGCGTGGTCATGTGCGGCAGCATCTCGCCGCTGCGCTCGGCGCAGCCGTCCGCGTACTCGGCGGCGAGCTTGCGCTGGGCGCGCTTGTCGGCCTCGGAGTCCGGGACCGGGTCGGCCTTCGGCGCCTTGACGAACTCCTGCGGGTCGATGCAGGAGATGGGTGCCGAGTGACCGACACCGCGCGGGTCGAAGCCCACGAAGTCGTACGCCTTCGCGGCGTTCGCCCAGACCGGGTTCTTGTTGGTGACCCGGGTCGGGAAACGCATGCCCGAACCGCCGGGGCCGCCCGGGTTGTAGACGAGGGCGCCCTGGCGCTCCTCCTTGGTCCCGGTGTTCCCGATGCGGTCGACGGCGATCTTGATCTGCTTGCCGTTCGGACGCGCGTAGTCGAGCGGCACCGTGACCCACCCGCACTGGATCGGCTTGGCGAAGCCCCAGTCGGCCGGGCAGTCCTTCCAGTCGATCCCGGCCTTGGCGGCCCTGGCCGCCGCGATCGCGGCACCCCGGGCCTGTCGGTCCTGGCCGTGCCGCGCGTCGGCGGCTGCCGACGGCGCCGCGACGGCTCCGGCTATCAGGGTCGCCGTGACGAGCGCTCCGGCCGAGCCGAGCGCTGCCACCCGCCTCGTCGGTCTGATACCACTCAAGTGGGGCCTCCGCGTACGTCGTTGCGATTGGTACCGGGATCCTTTCTGCTGTGGGGCCCCTGAGAACAGAGGCGCCCTGGCTTCTTTACTAATCCGATAACCGGTGCGCGTTGCTCCGTTGAGCGGAGTGGGTAGGTCAGTCCAGTGCGCGCAATGCCTCGTCGAGCGTCCGCCGCAGCCGCAGCGCGTCCGGCGCGAGGGCGGTCACCAGGACGGCGGGACCGGCGAGCGGGGTGAGTGCGGCGCCCTCCCCGAACAGTCGGGGCGCCATCGGTTCCCGCTCGAACTTTGGTCGCACGACGACGAGTTGGCCCAGGGCGCGGTGTCCCCCCAGGACGGCGGGACCGTCCCAGCCGCCGGGTGCGCCGGGCCCGCAGGACAGTTCCTGGTCCAGCACCGGCTTCCCGTCGACGCGCACGGTGAGACGGCTGGTGAGCCGTCCCGGTTCCTCGCCGGCCCGCCCGAGCACCTGCTCCTCCCGGAAGACGAGCCGGGCCCCGGCCGCCACGTCGACGCCGGACGACACGTACAGGTCGCTCCCCCTGACGGAGATCAACTGCTCCGGCATCCAGTGCAGTTCAGCCCCGGCGGCCACGCCGATCCGGATGTCGTAGCGCGCCTCTCCCCCGGCCTGGCCCGGCAGGGCGATGGTCGCGGCCGCCGAGCCGACGTGGAGCCGGGCCCCGTCGCCCGCCTCTGCCTCGACGCCGAAATGGTCCCCGCCGAGCGGCCCGCTCATCGCGCCGACGATCATCACCCGCGCCTCGGATCCGTGCGCCCGGGTGCGGCGCAGCGCCAGCGGCCCTCCACTTTCCAGCACCGGCAGGGAGGTACCGCCGCTGCCGTCGCCGCGCGCCGCGATCCGCGCAGTGGCCCGTACCCCTGCCGTCATGCCGTCCACGCGGCGTGGCGAGCGCGCACCCAGTCGGCGACCTCACCGACCCCGGCCTCGGTCCGCAGCGACTGGAAGACGACGGGCAGCCGGGCCCGCTGCACCTCGGCGTCGGCGGCCATCCGCCCGAGGTCGGAGCCGACGTACGGTGCGAGGTCCGTCTTGTTCACCACCAGCAGGTCGGCGGTGGTCACCCCCGGGCCGCCCTTGCGGGGGATGTCGTCACCGCCGGCGACGTCGATCACGAAGATCTGCGCGTCGACGAGCCCCTTGGAGAAGGTCGCCGTCAGGTTGTCTCCCCCGGACTCGATCAGCACGAGGTCCAGGGCCCCCAGCTCGTCCTCCAGTTCCTCCACCGCTTCCAGGTTGGCGGAGATGTCGTCGCGGATCGCGGTGTGCGGGCAGGCCCCGGTCTCCACGGCCGTGATCCGCTCGGGCGGCAGCACGGCTTCCCGCAGCAGGAACTCGGCGTCCTCCCGCGTGTAGATGTCGTTCGTCACGACAGCGAGGGACAACTCGTCGCGCAGCGCCCGGCAGAGCGCGGCGACCGTCGCGGTCTTGCCCGACCCGACGGGCCCGCCGAGCCCGATCCGCAGCGCCCGCCGACGGCCGTCGCCCCGGAGGGCGTCGGCCCCCACGGCCGAGGGCCCGTCATGGAGGTGGGTGTGGTCGAGATGCATGAAGCGGCTCCAGGTTTCAGCCCGTCCGGCGTTCGAGACGAGGCCGCAGGACGGTACGTGGGGTCCGGGGGCGGAGCCCCTCGGACAGGAAGGGAAGGGACGGCGCGAATTCCTCCCCGGAGGATCAGGAGGCGAACAGCCTCACGGACCAGGCGGCATGCGCCTCCGCCCCGATCTCCAGCAGCGGAGCGGAGGCGGCCGGCAGCACGTCGACCCCGTCGACGAGCGCACGCCGGGCGGCGTCCGCCGCGGCCCGCGCCACGAGGTCCAGTTCGGGCGCAAGCCGCGCCAGCACGCCGGTCGCCTCGAACGGGTCGAGGCTCAGCAGCCGTACCGTCGCCGTCGCCGGGCCGCTCACGCTCTCGTACACGGAGCAGTACGCGGCGTCCTCCGGCGTCAGTCCGGCGGCTGCGGCTGCCAGCCCGAGGACGACGGGCTGGTGCGCCCCCTTCGGGAACCGCCGTGCCAGGTCGTCCAGTTCGATGCTCGGCCACGCCGCCCGGGCGGCCCGCACGAGCTGCCGCCCGAGCCGCCGGGCGGCAGCTCGCAGGGCGGGCGACGGCGTGCGGGCGTCCGCGGCCGCGTCCAGTTCACCCGGGTCGGCTCCGCTAGCCGCCGCCGCGGCCAGGGCGGCCGTCACCAGGCCGGTGGTGTGCAGCCGCCCCCGGCAGAACTCCTCGAGACTCGCCGCGCCGGTGATCCGCCCGGCCTTGACGGCCGCCTCGGCCCCACCGGAGTGGGCGTGCCCTCCGGCGGGGAAACGGCCGTCGGCCAGGACGAGCAGTGCTGCGCGCGTCATCAGAAGAGGAAGTAACGCTGGGCCATGGGCAGTTCGGCCGCCGGTGTCGCCTCGACCAGTTCCCCGTCAATGTGCACGGCGAAGCTGTCGGGGTCGACGCGCACCTGCGGACGCGCGTCGTTCTCCCGCATGTCGGCCTTGGTCACCGCCCGCGTGGACTCGATGGGTACGAACCGCTTGCCGAGCGCGAGCCGTTCGGGCAACCCGTCCTCGATCGCCGCCGGAGCCACGAAGTTGAACGAGTTGGCGGCGGGGGCCCGTCCGATCGCGCCGAACATGGGCCGGGGCAGAATCGGCTGCGGGGTCGGGATGGAGGCGTTCGCGTCGCCCATCTGCGCGTAGGCGATCTGCCCGCCCTTGATGACGAGGTGCGGCTTGACGCCGAAGAAGGCGGGCTCCCACAGCACGAGGTCGGCGAGCTTGCCGGTCTCCACCGAGCCGATCTCGCGGGCGAGTCCCTGCGCCACGGCCGGGTTGATCGTGTATTTGGCGACATAGCGACGTACCCGGCGGTTGTCCGCGCGTCCGTCGCCGGGCAGCGCCCCGCGCCTGCGCTTCATCACGTGCGCCGTCTGCCAGGTCCGCATGACCACCTCGCCGATCCGGCCCATCGCCTGCGAGTCGGAGGAGATGATCGAGATGGCGCCCAGGTCGTGCAGGATGTCCTCCGCGCCGATGGTGGACGGCCGGATCCGCGACTCGGCGAAGGCCAGGTCCTCGGGGACGGACGGGTTGAGGTGGTGGCAGACCATCAGCATGTCGAGGTGTTCCTCGGCGGTGTTGACGGTGAAGGGCCGGGTCGGGTTGGTGGAGCTGGGCAGCACGTGCGGCTCGGAGACCACGGTCATGATGTCCGGCGCGTGACCGCCGCCCGCACCCTCGGTGTGGTACGCGTGGATCGTGCGGCCGGCGATGGCGGCGAGGGTGTCGCCCACGAACCCGGCCTCGTTGAGGGTGTCCGTGTGGATGGCGATCTGGACGCCGGTCTGCTCGGCGACGGTGAGCGAGGCGTCGATGACGGCCGGGGTGGAGCCCCAGTCCTCGTGCAGCTTCAGTCCGAGGGCGCCGCCGCGGATCTGGGACAGCATCGCCTCGTGCGAGACGGTGTTGCCCTTGCCGAGCAGGCCGATGTTGAGCGGGTACCGCTCCATCGCCTCCAGCATCCGGGCCAGGTGCCAGGGGCCGGGGGTGACGGTGGTCGCCTTGGAGCCCTCGGCCGGTCCGGTACCGCCGCCGACCAGCGTGGTGATACCGGCCGCCAGCGCCTCGTCGGCGATCTGCGGGCAGATGAAGTGGACGTGCGCGTCGATGGCGCCGGCCGTGAGGATCCGCCCGTTGCCCGCGACGATCTCGGTCTCGGGGCCGATGACGAGGTCCGGGTGGACGCCGTCCATCGTGTCGGGGTTGCCCGCCTTGCCGATGCCGGTGATCCGGCCGTCGCGGATGCCGACGTCGGCCTTGACGACGCCCCAGTGGTCGATGATCACGGCTCCCGTGATCACCGTGTCCGGGGTGCCGTCCGCGCGCGTGGCGCGCGCCTGGCCCATGGACTCGCGGATGACCTTGCCGCCGCCGAACACCGCCTCGTCGCCGGCGCGGCCGGGACCGCCGCAGCGGTCCTCCTCGATCTCGACGAGCAGATCGGTGTCGGCGAGCCGGATCCGGTCGCCGGTGGTGGGCCCGAACAGATCGGCGTACGCGGCACGCGAGATCTCAGGCATCGAGGGCACCTCCGGTCTCACCGCGCAGGCCGGGCACCACCCGGGCACCGGCGAGCGGAACGAGTTCGACGTCGACGGGGATACCGGGCTCGAAGCGCACGGCGGTGCCCGCGGCCACGTTCAGCCGCCTGCCGCGGGCGGCGGCGCGGTCGAAGTCCAGACCCGGGTTGGCCTCGGCGAAGTGGTAGTGGGAGCCGACCTGGACGGGGCGGTCGGCGGAGTTGAGGACGGTCAGCCGGGTGACCTCGCGGCCTTCGTTGAAGGCGACGGGCCCGTCGGCGAACAGGATCTCTCCGGGGATCATCGGGCCGCTCCCCCGTCAGACGATCGGGTCGTGGACGGTGACGAGCTTGGTGCCGTCCGGGAAGGTCGCCTCCACCTGGACGTCGTGGATCATCTCGGGGATGCCCTCCATGACGTCGTCCCGGGTGAGCAGCCTGCGCCCGGAGGCCATGAGCTCGGCGACGGTACGGCCGTCACGGGCGCCTTCCAGGAGGTGCGAGGTGATGAGGGCGACGGCCTCGGGGTGGTTCAGTCTCAGCCCGCGGGCCCGGCGCTTCTCGGCCACGTCGGCGGCCACGTGGATCAGCAGCCTCTCTTGCTCGTGCGGGGTCAGTTGCACGGCGTCCCACCTCACAGTCCTCGCCCGGACCGTGCGGGGTCCGGTTGCCGCAGCCACCGCGACGGGATAGGTGTAACACACAGGCAGATTGGGCGGTCAGGCTCAATCCGGATAAGGAAACCCCTGGTGGCGTGGATCGGCAGGCTAGTTGGACGGAGTTTCAACTACGTTAACCAGCTCTTGATCCGCTCATGACCCCCGGCTGGGCCGGCCCTGCCCGTCGGGCACCGCACGCGCCCACTCCGATGGACCAACGGGGCGGAAGCGAAGTCCACGCGCCGCCCGTGGAGCGGACCGTACGGATCCGCGGAGGCGAACGACGGGCCTCCCGCGTCACCTTGCCGCCGACGGCGGACACCCGGCGCGCCGTCGCCCGGGGCCGGCGGGCGCCGGCTTCGCGCGGCGTCCGGTCCGGGACACAAACGCACCAAACGGCGTACCCCCCAACGGCGTAGACGCACCCCCGGTCATAGACCCCCTCAACTTGCGCAACGCGTGGAGAGCCGGGGCGGAATGAAGCGTTCCGCCGCAGGTGCGGGCTTGGTCGACACCCCCAACTTCCGTTCGAAACAGGGGGTGTCCACCCGAACGGGTGAGTGGTGAGTAACCCCACAAATCTCCGATTCCGTTCGGATTTTCGGACTTCCATGAGTGAAGATCCCTGCGACGACAAGCCCCCGCCGAAGCGGCGGGGCGATCCGGGCGGACGCCGAGTCCTGCCGCCGCCCGGATGACCGGTCGACAGAAGTGGATCGGCAGGAGTGGAGGACCCAGCACGACGGGCCGCCGGAGAGATCCGGGCGGTCCTTGGGGTGAAGCCGCACATCGCGGCCGGGCTACTTCGCCAGCCCGAATCCGACAGGTCATCCTTCACAGGCGGCTGACGAAGGGTTGCGCATGACTGCGCTCAATCGTGTCCCGTCGCTGTGGACCCGGGCCGGTACGGCCTCGGCCCTCACCATCGCCGCCGTCGGCGGCAGCCTCGTGGTCCCCGGCGCCGCATCCGACGCCGCCGCGGCCACATCGGCGACGAAGGCGCTTCAAATCGCGGCCTCCAAGAAAGGTGCCCCGTACAAGTACGGCGCGACGGGGCCGCGCCGCTTCGACTGCTCCGGGCTCACGCTCTACTCGTACAAGAAGGCCGGCAAGAAGCTGCCTCGTACGGCCGCGGCGCAGTACAACAAGACCAACCACGTCTCCGCCTCGCACCGCAGGGCGGGAGACCTCGTGTTCTTCCATTCGGGCCGGAACGTGTACCACGTCGGCATCTACGCCGGGAAGGGACGGATCTGGCACTCCCCGAAGACCGGGGAGGTCGTGAAGCTCACGAAGATCTGGACGAAGAGCGTCTGGTACGGCCGGGTCGGCTGACCGGCTCCCTCCGGGGGCGGCGGCGGGCGCCGCCGCCCCCGGAGGGCGTGACCATGGCCGGAAACGGATACTCGTCCGCCCATGGACGACCGACACCCTCGATCCGCGCGGAACGAGACGCCCCCGGAGCGCGCCGACCGCAACTTCGCCGAGCTGCTCCAGGAGCTGCGCGTCGTCCAGACCGGCGTGCAGATCCTCTTCGCCTTCCTGCTGACCCTGGCGTTCACCCAGCGGTTCCCGACCCTCGACACGGTGCAGCGCGTCACGTACGTCACCACGCTGCTGCTCGCCGTGCTGGCCGCCGCGCTCTTCGTGGCCCCGGCGGCCCTGCACCGGTCGCTGTTCCAGCAGAACGCCAAGGCCACCATCGTGCGGGTCTCCTCCCATCTGGCCACGGCCGGGCTGTGCGTCCTGATGCTGGCGTTCACCGGCTCCGTCCTGCTCGTCGTCGACGTGACCCTGGGCAGGGGCGGCGGAATCGCCGCGGCGGCGGGCACGCTGGTCGTCTGCGCGGCGCTGTGGGGCGTCCTGCCCCGGCTCGTGCGGCGCGCCCTCCGGGCGAAAGGGGCTCCCTCGGGGACCCGGGAGCACGAAGGTCCGGGCCGGCGCCCGTGAGGGCCGCCACGGCCCCCGGCGGCGCGGCTGCGGGGTGGCGGTGTCAAGGTTCCCGGCCCGGCGTCACCGGCCGGGCCGGGAGGGACCACGGCAGCTCGATCACGACCGTCTTGCCGCCCTCGCGGGTGGGCCGCACGCTCAGCCTGCCGCCGCACTCGGCGGTCAGCCAGCGGATGATGACCAGTCCCCGGCCGTTGTCCTGCTGGACGGCGGCGGGCAGTCGCTTCGGGAACCGCGGGTGGCTGTCGGTGACTCCGATGCGCAGCTGTTCGTCACGCTCGAGCGCGACGTCCACGGTGAAGGTCGGAGACTGCCCGAGGGTGTGCTGGACGGCGTTGGTGGCGAGCTCGGACACGATCAGGCGTACGGTCTCGGCGGCCTCCGTGCCACTCGGCAGGCCCCAGTCGGCGAGGACACCGATGACGTAGGTCCGGGCCGCGCAGACCGATGCGGGATCGCTCGGGAGAGTGACGGATGCTTCCTGGTGATCTGCCATGGCGACGTCGTCCCTTTCCCACGGGACCCGTAGTCCGACACGGAGCGGATGATTCGAGTACGGTCCCGGACCGGTGCTTCGCGCCAGACTGCCATCGCCGCACCCGTCGCGGGCGCGATCCACCGGGATGTGCATATATCTGTCGCTCGATGCGGTGAACTCCACGCGAACGAGCCCGTTCGGCCGGGCACCGGGCGCATCCTCTACCGTCGCCGGGGACGCCGCTCACCGGGCGGAAGGAGGCGGCCATGCGACACGGTCCAGCGGTGCGGCGCCGCAAGCTCGGCGCCGAACTGCGCGCCCTGCGCGGCCGGGCGGGGCTCACCAGCGGCGAGGCGGCCCGGCTGGTCGGCTGGCACCAGTCGAAGGTCAGCCGGATCGAGACCGGCACCAGCGGCGCCAAGCCGCCCGACGTACGGCGGCTCCTCGACGCGTACGGCGTCCAGAGCCCCGAACTGCGCGAACTGCTCGTCGCCCTGGCCGGCTCCGACGGCGACGGGCGCCACTGGTGGCACGCCTACCGCGGCGTGCTCCCTCCGGCGTACCGCGACTTCATCAGCCTGGAGTCGCAGGCGAGTGCCATGCGCACACTGGAGACCTGCGTGGTGCCGGGCCTGCTGCAGACGCCGGAGTACGCCCGCGCCGTCACCCGGGCCGCCGTGGAGGGCCTGGAGGACGGCAAGCTGAACGCGCTGGTGGAGGTGCGGCTGGCCCGGCAGGACGTGCTGCGTTCGCATCCGCCCCTGGAACTGAGCGCCGTGCTGGACGAGGCCGTGCTGCGGCGGACCGTCGGCGGACGCGCGGTGATGCGACGGCAGCTGGAACGGCTCCTGGTGGCGGCGCGCCTTCCGCACGTACGGCTCCAGGTCCTGCCGTTCGCGTCCGGAGCCCACGTCGGGATCAGCGGCCCTTTCGTTATCTTCTCATTTCCGAACACATCTGATCTGGATGTGGTTGTTCTTGACCACATGACGAGTAGCTTCCACCTCGAACGGAAAGAAGACCTCCGGGCCTACACCGAGGCCTTCAACACCCTTCGGGCGCACGCTCTTTCGCCCGGGGACTCCGTGGACTACATCGCCGCGATACGTGACGGCGCGTGAGGAGGCATCATGTCGGCACCGCCTCGGTCCGTACGTTCCAGTACGTCCCTGCACGGCGTGCGGTGGCTGCGCAGCAGCCGCAGCACCGGAATGAACAACTGCGTCGAGACCGCGCGACCGGGGCCGGGCCCGTGGGCCGGGCTCGTGGCCGTCCGCGACTCGAAGAACACCGCGGGACCCGCCCTGCTCCTCGCCCCCGCCGCGTGGGAGCAGTTCATCGCCGCACTGGGCTGATCCCCCCACCGGGGACGGCCCCCGCCGTGTTCACCTCGTCCGGCTGATCACCCGTACGGCGTGCTCGATCTGGTCCTCCGTGAGATCGGCGCGGGCGGTCAGCCGCAGCCGCGAGATGCCGTCGGGCACGGACGGCGGGCGGAAGCAGCCGACGGCGAGACCCGCCTTCCGGCAGTCGGCCGCCCAGGCCACCGCCCGCTCCGGGGACGGCGCCCGTACGGACACCACCGCCGCGTCCGGCCGGACCGCTTCGAGGCCCTCGGCCGTCAGGCGGGTGTGCAGGGTCGTCGCCACCCGACGGGCCCGCGCGGCCCGGTCCGGCTCGCGGCGCAGCAGGCGCAGCGCCGCGAGGGCCGCACCCGCGGCGGCCGGCGCGAGGCCGGTGTCGAAGATGAACGTCCGGGCCGCGTTGACGAGGTGGTCGATGACCGGTGCGGGCCCGAGCACGGCGCCGCCCTGGCTGCCGAACGACTTGGAGAGCGTGACGGTCACCACGACGTCGGGCGCGCCCGCGAGGCCGGACGCCCGCGCGGCGCCCCGGCCGCCGTCGCCGAGCACGCCGAGGCCGTGCGCGTCGTCGAGGACGAGTCCCGCGCCGTACTCCCGGCAGGCGGCGGCGAGCCCGGCCAGCGGTGCCGCGTCCCCGTCCACCGAGAAGACGGTGTCGGAGACGGCGACGGCGGGCCCTTCGTGGGTGCCGAGGGCCTTGCGGACGGCCTCCGGGTCGGTGTGCGCGACGACCTGTGTCGTCCCGCGGGCCAGCCGGCAGCCGTCGATCAGCGAGGCGTGGTTGCCCGCGTCGGAGACGATGAGGGAGCCGTGCGGCGCGAGCGCGGTGACGGCGGCGAGGTTCGCGGCGTAGCCGGAGGAGAAGACGAGGGCGGACTCGAAGCCGCAGAAGGCGGCGAGTTCGCGCTCGAGTTCACCGTGCAGCTCCGTCGTGCCCGTGACCAGCCGGGAACCGGTGGCGCCGCCGCCCCAGCGCCGCGCGGCCTCCGCCGCGGCCTCGGTGATCTCCGGATGCCGTGCCAGCCCGAGGTAGTCGTTGCTCGCGAGGTCGAGGAGCGGCGACTCGGCGGGGCGCGGGCGCAGCGTGCGGACCAGACCCGCCCGGCGGCGCCGGTGCGCCTGCTCGTCGATCCATGCGAACGGCGATCCGGCCATGCTGGAGCCTCCGGGCCCTGTCGTTTTGTAGGCAATGGACAGACCCTAGCCGCCGGGCCCGCCGCCCAGGATGTGGCAATACCCACACCTCGAACGGTCTCTGTTGTGCAAACTCTCCTTGGCCCCGGGCGGTCGCATAGGCCAGGATCGACCCTCATGGACCTGCTGAACACGCTGGTGGACAAGGGGCTTCGGCGCGAGCTGCCGACCCGGGACGAAGCTCTGGCCGTGCTGGCCACGTCCGACGACGACCTGCTCGATGTGGTGGCGGCGGCGGGCAAGGTGCGCCGGCACTGGTTCGGCCGACGGGTGAAACTCAACTATCTGGTCAACCTGAAGTCGGGGCTGTGCCCCGAGGACTGCTCCTACTGTTCGCAGCGGCTCGGGTCGAAGGCCGAGATCCTGAAGTACACCTGGCTCAAGCCGGACGAGGCCTCGCAGGCCGCCGCGGCGGGCCTGGCGGGGGGCGCCAAGCGCGTCTGTCTGGTGGCGAGCGGGCGCGGCCCGACGGACCGTGACGTCGACCGGGTGTCCGACACCATCAAGGCGATCAAGGACCAGAACGAGAGCGTCGAGGTGTGCGCCTGCCTCGGGCTGCTCTCCGACGGGCAGGCCGAGCGGCTGCGGGAGGCGGGCGCGGACGCCTACAACCACAACCTGAACACGTCCGAGGGGACGTACGGGGAGATCACGACCACGCACACGTACGCCGACCGGGTGGACACGGTGCACAAGGCGCACGCGGCCGGACTGTCCGCCTGCTCCGGTCTGATCGCGGGCATGGGCGAGAGCGACGAGGACCTGGTCGACGTCGTCTACGCGCTGCGTGAGCTGGACCCCGACTCCGTTCCGGTGAACTTCCTGATCCCGTTCGAGGGCACTCCGCTCGCCAAGGAGTGGAACCTGAGCCCGCAGCGCTGCCTGCGCATCCTCGCGATGGTCCGCTTCGTCTGCCCCGACGTCGAGGTCCGCATCGCGGGCGGGCGCGAGGTCCATCTGCGCACGATGCAGCCGCTCGCGCTGCACCTCGCCAACTCGATCTTCCTCGGCGACTACCTCACCAGCGAGGGCCAGGCGGGCAAGGCCGACCTGGAGATGATCGCGGACGCCGGGTTCGAGGTGGAGGGCGCGGGTGAGGTCACGCTCCCCGAGCACCGGGCCGCGGCCGGTGGCTGCGGGGCCGCGGAGGGCGCGGGCTGCGGCTCGCACGGCTCCGCGGGCTGCGGATCCCACGAGACGGCGGGCTGCGGCTCGCACGAGAGCGGCGGGGTCTGCGGGTCCGCGCCCGCGCCCGCGCCGCAGGCGAGTGAGGCGCGGACGGACCTCGTCGCGGTGCGCCGGCGGGGCGCCGGAACGGACCTCGCGCCCAATGCCTGAGCTGTCCGTGCCGGAACTGCTCGACCTGGACCGCCGGCACGTCTGGCACCCCTACGGACCGATGCCGGGCCGGCAGGAGCCGCTCGTCGTGGAGGCGGCGAGCGGCGTGCGGCTGAAGATGGCCGACGGGTCGGGTGAACTGATCGACGGGATGTCGTCCTGGTGGGCGGCGATCCACGGTTACAACCACCCGGTGCTGAACGACGCGGTCCGCGGCCAGCTGGAGCGCATGAGCCACGTCATGTTCGGCGGGCTCACCCACGAGCCGGCCGTACGGCTGGCGAAGCAACTTGTCGATATGTCACCCGAGGGTCTGGAGCACGTCTTCCTCGCCGACTCCGGTTCGGTCTCGGTGGAGGTCGCCGTGAAGATGTGCCTCCAGCACTGGCGTTCGCTCGGCCGCCCCGGCAAACAGCGGATGCTGACCTGGCGCGGCGGCTACCACGGCGACACCTGGCAGCCGATGTCGGTGTGCGACCCCGACGGCGGGATGCACGGGCTGTGGCAGGGAGTGCTCCAGCGGCAGGTGTTCGCGGACGCTCCGCCGGTGGCGTACGAGGAGTCGTACGCGGATCATCTGCGCGACCTGATCGAGCGGCACGCGGACGAGCTGGCCGCGGTGATCGTGGAACCGGTGGTGCAGGGCGCGGGCGGGATGCGGTTCCACTCCCCCGCGTATCTGCGGGTGCTGCGCGAGGCGTGCGACGCGCACGACGTGCTGCTCGTCTTCGACGAGATCGCGACCGCGTTCGGCCGCACGGGCACGCTGTTCGCGGCGGAGCACGCCGGTGTGACACCGGACGTGATGTGCGTCGGCAAGGCGCTGACCGGCGGCTATCTGACGATGGCGGCGACGCTGTGCACGGCCCGGGTGGCCGACGGCATCTCGCGGGGCGAGGTCCCGGTGCTCGCCCACGGGCCCACGTTCATGGGGAACCCGCTGGCGGCGGCCGTGGCCTGCGCCTCCATCGACCTGCTGCTCGGGCAGGACTGGCAGAGCGAGGTCAAGCGCGTCGAGAGCGGGCTGCGGGAGGGACTCGCGCCCGCCGCGGAGCTGCCGGGCGTACGGGACGTGCGGGTGCTCGGCGCCATCGGCGTGATCCAGCTGGACCACGCCGTCGACATGGAGGCGGCGACCCGGGCGGCTGTGCGCGAAGGTGTGTGGCTGCGGCCGTTCCGGGATCTCATCTACACGATGCCGCCGTACGTCACGAGCGACACGGATCTGGCACGCGTCACCCGCGCGGTGTGCGCGGCGGCACGGGAGGGATGACATGCGGGACACACCGGTACTGGTGATCACGGGAACCGGCACGGAGGTCGGCAAGACCGTCACGACCGCCGCCGTCGCTGCGGCCGCGCTCGCGGCCGGGCGGTCGGTGGCGGTGCTCAAGCCCGCCCAGACGGGGGTGGGGCCGGACGAGCGCGGGGACGCCGACGAGGTGGCCCGGCTCGCCGGCCGGGTGACGACACTCGAACTCGCCCGCTATCCCGAGCCGTTGGCGCCCGCGACGGCGGCCCGCCGGGCCGGCCTCGCGCCGGTGCGGCCCAAGGAGGTCGCGGACGCGGCCACCGAACTGGCCGCGGATCACGACCTCGTCCTGGTCGAGGGCGCGGGCGGCCTGCTCGTACGGTTCGACGAGGCGGGCGGCACGCTGGCGGACGCGGCGCGGCTGATCGGCGCGCCGGTGCTGGTCGTCGCCTCGGCCGGTCTCGGCACCCTGAACACGACCGAGCTCACTGCCCACGAGCTGCGTGTTCGCGGGATCGACTTCGCGGGCGTCGTGATCGGCAGCTGGCCCGACTCCCCCGATCTGGCGTGCCGTTGCAACCTGGCCGACCTTCCGGAGGTGTCCGGGGCGCCGCTGCGCGGAGCGGTGCCGGCCGGAGCCGGTTCGCTGACCCCGGCCGACTTCCGTGCCGGGGCGCCGGGCTGGCTGTCACCCCGCCTGGGCGGTACCTGGGACGCGGACGCGTTCACGGCCGGCGAGGCGCCGTAGCCCCCGGCCCAGGAGCCGGGGGTTCACAGGCTCCACCGGCGCAGTTCGCGTTCGATGTCCTGGACCGAGGCCTCGCCGCTCTTCACCAGGCGGGCGAGGTCGCGGACCTGCTCGGGCGAGATGACGACCTTGATGCCGTCGGCGACGAGATAGCCGTACGCGACGGCGGAGGCGAACAGCGCGTTGGACCGCTCCAGGGCCGGTACGTGCAGCAGGAGTTGGAGCAGCGCCGCGGCGCGGGCCTGCGGGCTGTCGTAGACGGGGGTGCCGAATATCTCCGCCTCGTGCCGGCTCACGGCGGCGACGAGGGCGCCCCAGTCGGTGACCTGGGGATCGCCGGGCGTCTTCCGTTCGGCGATCATGAGGAGCCAGGCGAGATCGATTCTGAGGTGGCTCAACGGATCAACGACGACCTTCGCGCTTGCCCTCACGCTCCGCGCCGAACTCCTCGGCGAAGACGGTCTCGTACTGCTTCATGAAGTCGGCCGCGGCGTCCACGAACGTGTGGCCCGCCTCTCCGGCGTCCTGTCTGACCAGCTCCTCGATGTAGCGGTTCACGCTCATGCCGCGCTCCAGGGCACGCTCCCGGGCGGCCCGGGCGGTGCCCTCGTCCACCCGAACGTTCAGCTGGGTCTTCGCCATACCTCGAAGCTAGCGCCGAAGCGCTAGCAGCGGCAAGGGCGCGCGGCGTCCACCCGGAGGTGGAAAGTGCCCCCTACACGAGTGTCGGGGGCCAGACCTGGGGCGGAGGGCGTCCGGCACTTCGGGAGGATATCGGGTGTGCCCCCGGTCACCCTAAGCTCGGCCGGGACGAAGGAGCCGGCACGTCGATGACCCGGGAGGCGGCCTTGTCCATACCCGCAGCGGAGCGTACCGCCGGGCCGGCGGACGCCGACGGGACCGCGGCCCGCGCCCGCGCACTGACCAAGGCGTACGGCTCCGGCGAGACGACCGTGCTGGCTCTCGACTCGGTCGACGTGGACATCGCGCGCGGCCGGTTCACCGCCGTCATGGGCCCCTCGGGTTCGGGAAAGTCCACGCTCATGCACTGCCTGGCCGGTCTCGACACCGTCTCGGCCGGTCAGGTGTGGCTCGGGGACACCGAGATCACCGGCCTGAAGGAACGCGAACTGACCCGCCTGCGCAGGGACCGGATCGGCTTCATGTTCCAGTCGTTCAACCTGATCCCGACGCTGAACGCGGCCGAGAACATCACCCTGCCCATGGACATCGCCGGGCGGAAGCCGGACCAGCAGTGGCTGGACCGGGTCATCGGCACGCTGGGTCTGCGCGACCGGCTGAAACACCGTCCCGCGCAGCTGTCCGGCGGACAGCAGCAGCGCGTCGCCTGCGCCCGCGCGCTCGCCTCCCGCCCCGAGCTGATCTTCGCGGACGAGCCGACCGGCAATCTCGACTCGCGCGCCGGACTCGAGGTGCTCGGGTTCCTGCGCGAGGCGGTGGACGACCTCGGGCAGACGGTCGTCATGGTCACGCACGATCCCGGCGCCGCCGCCCACTCCGACCTCGTGCTCTTCCTGGGCGACGGGCGGATCGTGGACGAGATGGCGCGGCCGACCGCGGAGACCGTGCTGGAGCGCATGAAGCGCTTCGACTCGGCTCGCACCGGCTCCACCGACGGGACGGGCGGCGCGCCCGTGGTGCCGGCGCGACGCGACTCAGGCGCGGAGTCCGCCGACCATGACAGGCCTTCCGGCGGCGGTTCTGCCGACGTGACCCCCGACAAGGACTGAGGCGGTCGTGCTCAAGGCGACTCTGCGGAGCTTTCTCGCACACAAGGGGCGGCTGCTGCTCTCGGCGCTGGCCGTCGTGCTGTCCGTCGCGTTCGTCGCGGGCAGTCTGATCTTCTCGGACACCGTCACCCGCACATTCGACCGGCTCTTCGCCTCGACGTCGGCCGACGTGACCGTCTCCCCCAGGGAAGATCTCGAGTCGCGGATCCCGTCCGGAGCGACCCCCACCGTGCCGGCCTCGCTCGCCGACCGGGTGGCGGAGGTCGACGGCGTGGCGAGCACGCACGGCGACGTGTCCGTGCAGAACATCACCGTCGTCGACAGCGAGAACGAGTCCGTCGGACCGACCACGGGCGCGCCCACCATCGCCAACGACTGGTTCGTCAACGACCGCAGCCCGGTGAAACTGACGTCGGGGCACGCGCCGCGGGGTCCGAAGGAGGCGCTGCTCGACGCGGACACCGCGCAGAACAAGGACGTGCAGATCGGCGACACGCTGACCGTGCTCGCCCGGCCCGGGTCGTTCAAGGTACGGGTCGTCGGAATCGCCACCTTCACCACCACCAACCCCGGGGCCGCACTGCTCTATCTGGACACGCGCACCGCGCAGTCCGAACTGCTCGGCCGGACCGGCGTGGTCACCAGCGTCTCCGTGATCGCCTCACCGGGGGTGGGCGACGCCGCGCTCAAACAGCGCATCGCCGCCGAACTCGGCACCGGCACTTACGAGTTGCAGACGGCCGACGAGGAGGCCGAGTCGGCGGCGGCCAGACTCGGCGACTTCCTCGACGTGATCAAGTACGTGATGCTCGGCTTCGCCGGGATCGCGGTTCTCGTCGGGGTCTTCCTGATCGTCAACACGTTCTCCATGCTCGTCGCCCAACGTACGCGCGAACTCGGCCTGTTGCGGGCTCTCGGAGCCGACCGGCGGCAGGTGCGGCGGTCCGTGCTGACCGAGGCGGCGCTGCTCGGCCTGGCCGGTTCGACACTCGGACTCGCCGCCGGGATCGGTCTGGCGGCCGGACTGATCGAGCTCATGGGCGTGTTCGGCATGAACCTGAAGTCCACCGAGATGGTGATCGGGTGGGCGACTCCCGTCTCGGCGTACGCCGTCGGGGTGGGCGTCACCTTCCTGGCCGCTTATCTCCCGGCCCGCCGCGCGGCGGGCGTCTCACCGATGGCGGCCCTGGCCGACGCCGAGATCGCCGGGGTGGGGCGGCCGCTGCGGACGCGCGCGATCGTCGGCACGGTCGTCGGGGTGGCGGGTGCCGCCGCCCTCGTGGGCTGCGTGACGGCGACGAGGACCTCGTCGGCGGCGTCCCTGCTGGCCCTCGGCGTCGTCCTCACCCTCGTCGCGACCGTGATCGCCGGCCCGCTGCTCGTGCGGCCCGTGATCCGGGTGCTGGGCGCGGCCTTCCCCGCCCTGTTCGGGTCCGTCGGCCGGATGAGCCAGCGCAACGCGCTGCGCAACCCCCGGCGCACCGGGGCCACGGCCGCCGCCCTGATGGTGGGTCTCGCCCTGGTCGGCGGGATGTCGGTGGCAAGCGCCTCCATGAGCAAGTCGTTCGACCAGCAGATCGACAACACACTGGGCGCCGACTTCGTCGTGCAGAACAGCAACTTCCTGCCGTTCCCGCAGGAGATCACCGAGAAGGTCCGTGCCACCGACGGCGCCGGGCTCGTCGTACGGCAGCGGTTCACGCCGGTGGCGGTGCGGCTGCCGGACGGCGAACGCGTCGAGACCACCGCCGCGGCCTACGAGTCCCGGCTGGACGACGTCGCCCACGTCAGCTACGCCCGGGGTGACACCGCGGCCGCCCTGGCCGAGGGCCACCTCGCGATGGACGCCGGGTTCGCGAAGGACCACGGCGTGCGGATCGGCAGCAGAATCCCCGTCGAGTTCCCGGGAGGGCGCGGAACCGAACTTCAGGCGGCCGCCTTCACCGACCAGGACTCCGCCGAGGGCTTCGGCGTGCGGGGCGGCCTGTACTTCGGCTTCGCGACGATCCAGAAGTACGTGCCCGACGGCCAGGACTCCGCGCTGTACGTGAACGCGGCGGCCGGCACCGACGCGGACGAACTGCGCTCCGGCCTGGAGAAGACGCTCGACCCCTATCCGCAGGTCCAGGTGCGTGACCTCGCCGACTACAAGAAGCTGATCCACGACCAGATCGCCGTACTCCTCTACCTCGTGTACGCGCTGCTCGGCCTCGCGATCGTCATCGCCGTGCTCGGCGTCGTCAACACCCTCGCCCTGTCGGTCGTGGAACGCACCCGCGAGATCGGCCTGCTGCGCGCGATCGGCCTGGCCCGCCGTCAGCTGCGCCGGATGATCCGCCTGGAGTCGGTGGTGATCGCCGTGTTCGGTGCGGTGCTCGGACTCGCGCTCGGTCTCCTGTGGGGGCTGTGCGTGCAGCAGGTGCTCGCACTCCAGGGCATGACGGCGCTCGCGATCCCCTGGACCACCATCGTCGCGGTGGTGGTCGGCTCGGCGGTCGTGGGCATCGTCGCCGCACTGCTCCCCGCGCTGCGCGCCTCCCGCATGAACGTCCTGGCGGCCATCGCGCACGAGTGAGGGGGGGGCGAGCCGGTCGCGGACGGGTGAAGGGGAGCGCGCCGGTCGCGTACGAGTGGAGGGGAGCGCGCCGGTCGCGTACGGGTGAAGGGGAGCGTGAGCGTTCCGCGAGCGCGCGTCCGGATCGTGGAATCCCCGTTTCACCCACGAAGGCCCGTGGTGGGATCGCGGCATGACTGATCTGCGGATACGGGCCGCGACGCCTGACGACCTGGACACCGTGCTCGCCTTCTGGACGACGGCGGCCGAGGGCACGAGCATCAGCGACGACCGGGACGGCGTGGAAGGGCTGGTGCGCCGCGACCCCGAGGCGCTGATCCTCGCGGAACGGGACGGGGAACTGGTCGGCACGGTCATCGCGGGCTTCGACGGCTGGCGCTGCCATCTGTACCGGCTGGCGGTGCACCCGTCACGGCGGCGCCTCGGGATCGGCTCGGCGCTCCTGGCCGCCGCCGAGGAGCGGTTCGTGCGGCTCGGCGGACGCCGCGGGGACGCGATGGTGCTGAAGCGGAACGAGACGGCGCATCATGCGTGGCGCGCTGCGGGGTACACGCCCGAGGAACACTGGCGCAGGTGGGTCAAACCACTGCCCCGGTGATTCACTTTGCCGATCCTTTACTATTGGTAAGATCAGCCGTCCTCCCGCATGGAAAGGTGTGAGCGTCCGCCCATGGGCGAACCTCCCGGTCAGCGGCACTGCCGTCCTCCCGGTCTCCGACATCGCGCGATCCCCCCGCCCCTGGCCGACCATGGGACGGAGGTGACCCAATGACCGAAGTGCTCCTTCTCCTGGTGGCGATCCTGCTCTCCGTGGCCTGTGGTGCCTTCGTCGCGGCCGAGTTCTCCCTCACCACGATCGAGCGCGGCGAGCTGGAGCGCGCCGTCGAGCGCGGCGAGCGCGGCGCGGCCGGTGCGCTCAAGGCCGTACGGAACCTGACCTTCCAGCTGTCCGGCGCGCAGCTCGGCATCACGGTGACCAACCTGGTCGTCGGCATGCTCGCCGAACCGTCCATCGCCAAGCTGATCGCCGGCCCGCTGGAGGCCGCGGGCGTGCCCGCGTCGGCGTCGCACTCCGTCGCCCTGGTGCTCGGGACGGCCCTGTCGACCGTCTTCCTGATGGTCGTCGGCGAGCTGGTGCCCAAGAACTGGGCGATCTCGTCGCCGCTCGCCGTGGCCCGGCGGGTGGCCAGCCCGCAGCGCTGGTTCAGCGCCGCGTTCCGCCCGTTCATCACCCACCTGAACAACACCGCGAACCGCCTGGTGCGCCGTTTCGGCATCGAACCGGCGGAGGAACTGGCCTCCGCGCGCGGCCCCAAGGAGCTGGTGGCGCTCGCCCGTCACTCCGCCAAGGCCGGCGCCCTGGAGCCGGACACCGCCGAACTCTTCGTCCGCACGCTCAACCTCGCCGACCTCTCCGCGGAGAACGTGATGACTCCGCGCGTCCAGGTCATCGCCCTGGACATGCAGGCGACCTGCGAGGACGTGGCGAACGCGACGCGGGCGACGGGCCTGTCCCGGTTCCCCGTGTACCGCGGGAACCTCGACTCGGTGGTCGGTGTGGTGCACATCAAGGACGTCCTGACCGTGCCCGCCGGCCACCGGGCGCGTACGTCCGTCTCGCACATCACGCGCGAGCCCCTCTTCGTACCGGAGTCGCTGACCGTCGACCGGCTCCTGGACCGGCTGGCAGTCAAGCGCACGATGGCCGTCGTCATCGACGAGTATGGCGGTACCGCGGGCGTCGCCACGCTCGAGGACATCGTCGAGGAGGTCGTCGGGGAGGTGCGGGACGAGCACGACCCGCACGAGACGCCCGACCTGGCCCCGGCCGGCACGGACCCGGACGGCCGCACGCTGTACTCCGCCGACGGGTCGGCCCGCACCGACCAGCTCGCACGGGTCGGCCTGCGGGTGCCGGACGGGCCCTACGAGACGCTGGCCGGCCTCGTCGCCGCCGAGATCGGCCGCATCCCGGCCGTCGGCGACACCGTCGAGGTGGCCGGCTGGCTGCTCGACGTGACGGACGCCTCCGGGCGCCGCGCCGCCCGCGTACTGCTGCACGCGCCGGACGGCGGGCACCGTGCCGAGGAGAAGGAGGGGGCGCGATGACCGTCGTACAACTGCTGATCGGCCTGGCCACGCTCGTGGTGAACGCGTTCTTCGTGGGCGGCGAGTTCGCCCTGATCTCGGTGCGCCGCAGCCAGATCGAGCCGCACGCCGAGGACGGTGACCGCCGGGCGCGCAGCGTGCTGTGGGGCCTGGAGCACGTGTCCGCGCTGCTGGCGGCCGCGCAACTGGGCATCACTCTGTGCACGCTGGTTCTCGGCGTGGTGGCCGAACCGGCGATCGCGCACCTGCTGGAGCCCGTGTTCCACGCGGTCGGTGTCCCCGCCGGCGCGGGGCACGCGGTGTCGTTCGTCATCGCGCTCACCGTGGCGACCTACCTGCACATGCTGCTCGGCGAGATGGTGCCGAAGAACGTCGCGCTGGCGGAGCCGGTACGGACCGCGCTGCTGCTCGGGCCGCCGCTCGTCGCGCTGGCCCGGGGACTTCGCCCGGTGATCTTCGCGGTGAACGCCTTCGCGAACGGGATTCTGAAGCTGCTCAGGGTGGAGGTCAAGGACGAGGTCACGGCCACGTTCTCGGACGACGAGCTGGCCCGTCTGGTCGCGGACTCCGGCGAGGCCGGCCTCATCGACGACCGGGCCAGGGAGCGGCTGCACGACGCCCTGGAACTCGGCCGCCGACCCGTGCGGGACGTCGTGCTTCCGCTGGAGAGCGTGGTCTACGCGCGCGTGGGCGTCACTGCCGAGCAGTTGGAGCGGCTGTCCGCCGAGAGCGGGTTCTCCCGCTTCCCCGTGGTGGACGACGGCCGCCGGATCGTCGCCTATCTGCACGTCAAGGACGCGCTCGACGTGATGCCGCGCGACCTGCCGTTCGCGGTCCGGGACATGCGCCCCATCGCGCGGGTCCGTGAGGACACCCCGCTGGACGATGTCCTGACGGCCATGCGCAGGAGCCGCACGCACCTGGCGGCGGTACTCGGCGAGGACGGGCGCCTGTCGGGTCTGGTGACCATGGAGGACGTCCTGCGGGAGCTGTTCGGACAGCCCGTGTAGCCGGTGCGGGACCGGCGTACGCCGGTGGTGTGCCCGCCCGGGCGGAGCCCGGCGCATGGGTGCGCTGATACGTGCGGTCGGCCCGTCTGGTCTCCGGTCGGCGCATCGGTGGTTGCGGGGCCGCCCGGTGACGCCGTCGCTTGGCGTGGGGCGGCGGCCCCGGGGCGACACGGTGTCCGGCGCCGTACCCCCGGGCCCGCCCCCGCCGTACCGCCGGGCAGCCCGGCCCCGCCGGTCGGCCGCCCGTGGCGGCAGGGCGACCGACCGGCGGGTATGGAGCCGCGTTACCATCGCTTTCGCCATGCAGACGAATCCCACCTACTCCAGCCTTGTCGCGGTCGGCGACTCCTTCACCGAGGGCATGTCGGACGTGCTGCCCGACGGCTCGTACCGGGGCTGGGCGGACCTCCTCGCCGCCCGGATGGCCGCCCACACGCCCGGCTTCCGGTACGCCAATCTCGCGGTGCGCGGCAAGCTGATCCGGCAGATCGTCGACGAGCAGGTGCCGCTGGCCTCCGCCATGGAACCCGACGTCATCACGCTGGTCGGCGGTCTCAACGACACGCTGCGGCCCAAGTGCGACATGGGCCGGGTCCGCGCGCTCCTGGAGGAGGCCGTCGAACGGCTCGCCCCCTCGTGCAAACAGCTCGTGCTCATGCGCAGCCCCGGCCGCAACGGCCCGGTACTCGAACGGTTCCGGCCGCGCATGGAGGAGCTGTTCACCTGCATCGACGACCTCGCGGCCCGGCACGGCGCGCTCGTCGTCGACCTGTACGGGGCCGCCTCGCTCTCCGACCCCCGCATGTGGCACGTGGACCGGCTCCATCTCACGTCCGAGGGCCACCAGCGGGTCGCCGAGGCGGTCTGGCAGTCACTCGGCTACGACCCGCAGGACGCGGACTGGCACGCGCCGATACCGCCCACCCCGCCGCCCGGCTGGATCGCCCGCCGCACGGCCGACGTCCGTTTCGCCCGTCAGCATCTGCTGCCGTGGATCGGACGCCGGCTGACCGGCCGCTCGTCCGGCGACGGGCTGCCGGCCAAGCGGCCCGACCTGCTGCCGTGGGAGAGGCCGGACGCGTAGGCGGGACACCTCAGGCCGGGAGGGGCCGGACGCATAGGCGGGACACCTCAGGCCGGGAGGGGCCGACCCGGGCGGGACGGGAGGCACCGTGCCCGCCGCCCCACCACGGACTCGTAGCTTCCGACGAAGAACCCCGCGGCGCTGGCCTGCACGAATCGCCAGTAGAATCCGTACACGTGACTGCCGCGCCTGCAAAGCCCCGCATCCCGAACGTCCTCGCCGGACGCTACGCCTCCGCCGAGCTCGCCACGCTCTGGTCCCCCGAGCAGAAGGTCAAGCTGGAGCGTCAGCTCTGGCTCGCCGTGCTCCGGGCCCAGAAGGACCTCGGGATCGAGGTGCCGGACGCCGCCCTCGCCGACTACGAGCGCGTGCTCGACCAGGTCGACCTGGCCTCGATCGCGGAGCGCGAGAAGGTCACGCGGCACGACGTCAAGGCGCGGATCGAGGAGTTCAACGACCTCGCCGGGCACGAGCACGTGCACAAGGGCATGACGTCCCGGGACCTCACGGAGAACGTCGAGCAGCTCCAGATCCGGCTCTCGCTCGAACTCGTGCGCGACCGTACGGTGGCCGTGCTGGCGCGTCTCGGCAAGCTGGCGGGCGAGTACGGCGAGCTGGTCATGGCCGGCCGCTCGCACAACGTGGCCGCGCAGGCCACGACCCTCGGCAAGCGCTTCGCGACCGCCGCCGACGAACTGCTCGTCGCCCACGCCCGGGTCGAGGAACTGCTCACCCGCTACCCGCTGCGGGGCATCAAGGGCCCGGTCGGCACGGCCCAGGACATGCTCGACCTGCTCGGCGGCGACGCCTCGAAGCTCGCCGACCTGGAGCAGCGCATCGCCGGGCACCTCGGCTTCTCGCAGGCCTTCACCTCCGTCGGCCAGGTCTACCCGCGCTCCCTCGACTACGAGGTGGTGACCGCGCTGGTGCAGCTGGCCGCCGCCCCGTCCTCGCTGGCCAAGACGATCCGGCTGATGGCAGGGCACGAGCTGGTCACCGAGGGCTTCAAGCCGGGCCAGGTCGGCTCGTCGGCGATGCCCCACAAGATGAACACGCGCTCCTGCGAGCGCGTCAACGGCCTGATGGTGATCCTGAGGGGCTACGCCTCCATGACGGGCGAGCTGGCGGGCGACCAGTGGAACGAGGGCGACGTGTCGTGCTCGGTCGTGCGCCGGGTCGCACTGCCGGACGCGTTCTTCGCTCTGGACGGCCTGCTGGAGACCTTCCTGACCGTCCTCGACGAGTTCGGCGCCTTCCCGGCCGTCGTCGCCCGCGAGCTGGACCGCTACCTGCCCTTCCTCGCGACCACGAAGGTCCTCATGGGCGCGGTGCGGGCGGGTGTCGGCCGCGAGGTCGCGCACGAGGCCATCAAGGAGAACGCCGTCGCCTCCGCCCTCGCGATGCGCGAGCAGGGCGCCGAGCGCAACGAGCTGCTCGACAAGCTCGCCGCGGACGAGCGCATCCCGCTGGACCGTGCGCGGCTCGACGAGCTGATGGCCGACAAGCTGTCCTTCACGGGGGCCGCCGCCGATCAGGTGACCGTCGTCGTCGGCCGGATCGAGGAGATCGTGAAGCGGTACCCGCAGGCCGCGGGCTACACGCCGGGGGCGATCCTCTGACCCGGTTCACTCCGGCGGAGCTGGAGGCCGCTCGCGACCGGCTGGTGCCGGATGTCGTCGCGGACGGCCTCCGCGTCCTGTTCTGCGGCATCAACCCCGGCCTGATGACGGCCGCCACGGGTCATCACTTCGCCCGGCCCGGCAACCGCTTCTGGCCCGTGCTGCACCTGTCGGGCTTCACGCCGCGGTTGCTGAAGCCGTCCGAGCAGGACGAGTTGCTCTCGTACGGGCTCGGCATCACGAACGTGGTGGCCAGGGCGACGGCACGGGCCGACGAGCTGACCGCCGAGGAGTACCGCGAGGGCGGCCGGCTGCTCGGCGCCAAGGTGGAGCGGCTGCGCCCCCGCTGGCTGGCGGTGGTCGGCGTCACGGCGTACCGCGCCGCGTTCGACGACCGCAAGGCGAAGGTGGGGCCGCAGGAGCGGACGATCGGGAACAGCCGCGTGTGGGTGCTGCCCAACCCGAGCGGACTGAACGCCCATTGGACGGCCGCGACGATGGCGGAGGAGTTCGCACTCCTGCGGGAGACGGCAGACGCCGGCGTCTAGGCAGCCCGGGGCCGCCCGCACCGCCGCACCGCTCGCCAGGAACCACGGCACGCATGCCAGGAACCCGTGCCACACACGCGCGCCAGGAAACACGGCCCGCGGGTCAGGGCCTACGGCCTGCGGGTCAGGGTGGGTCTATGTCCGTGACCAGGGCCATGAGTTGGAACGGGAGTTCCTTGTCCCACTGGGAGACCCCGAGCGCGACCCAGCGGCCGTGCCGGCCCTCCTTCCAGAGGTGCAGGTCCGGCACGTGCGCACTCAGCGTGCCCCACGGCTCCGGTATCTCCTCCCCGTCGGCCGACCGCTCCAGGACGCTCGCCAGTGAGAAGCGCTGCGGGCTCCCCCACCGGCCGGTGAGCCGCTCGGTGAGTCCGTCCCGGTCGGCCTCGTACTGCTCCTCCGTCTCCTCCCGGCCCGTGCCGTCGTCCTCCCAGAAGTCGCCGCTCGTGGCCAGCTCGGCCAGGTGGTAGCCCGGTCCCCCGGTGCCGACGTCGGACCGGCCGGGTTCCGCGGGGAAGGCCTCGGAGCACAGCCGGTCGATCGTGGCGAGTTGCCGCGCGATGGTCATGCCGTCCAGTAAACCCGCAACCACTGACAATTGGCGGACCGTCAGCCGGTGCGCGCGGGCCCCCGACGGGAGCGGACTCGCGAGGTCAGGCGTCCCGGCGTCGTACGCTCCACGCTCCCGCGCACAGGGCGGCGGCCGTCCAGGCGGCGGTGACGGCGAGTCCGGTCCACGGTCCGAGGGCACCGTCCCAGGTCTCGTGCAGCACCACCTGGCCCGCCCTGTCCGGCAGATAGTCCGCGGCACCGCCCGACATGCCGCCGATCACGAAGGAGACGATCAGCAGGAACGGGATCAGGATGCTCAGCGTCGCCACCCCGCTGCGCAGCACGGCGGTGAGTCCGGCCGCCAACAGGGCCATGAGAGCCAGGTAGCCGCCGCATCCGACGACGCCGCGCAGCCCCTCGCCCCAGGTCACGCCGCTCCACCGGTTCCCGAGAACGGCGCTGCCCACGGCCAGGCCCGCACCTCCCGCGGCGAGCCCGGCTGCCAGCGCCGGTACGGCGACCGCCAGTGCCTTGGCCGCGAACCAGCGCAGCCGGTCCGGCACCGCGGTGAGCGAGACCCGCAGCGCACCGCCGCGGAACTCGGCCGAGACGGCCTGGGCGCCGAAGGCGATCGCCGCGATCTGCCCGAAGCTGACGCCGAACAGCGCCGAGAACAGCGGGTCGGACGCGCTGTCCGAGTCGTCCAGACCGGCGAGCGCGGAGAAGGCGGCCGTGACGAGAACGACGGCGAGCAGCACGCCGAGGAGCGAGCGCAGTGTACGGATCTTGATCCACTCCGCGCGGAGTACGGGGGTGAACGGCATGGTCAGTTCTCCAGGGACCGGCACGGCGGGGACGGGACGGCGGTGAACTCGGTCGCCGCGCCGGTGAGATCGAGGTAGGCCTGTTCCAAGGTGGCCTCCTCCGAGGCCAGTTCGAGGACCGGCACTCCGGCACCCGATGTGAGGTGCCCGATGTCCTCCACGCGCGCGTGCAGCACGGTCCAGCGTCCGTCCCCGCCCTCGACGGCCTCGTAGCCGTGCCGTGCGAGCAGGCCGCTCAGCGCCGGGCCGTCCGTGGTGCGCACCCGGACGCGCGGCTGCACGCGGGCGTGGACGAACTCCCGCAGCGGGGTGTCGGCGAGCAGGCGCCCGCGGCCGAGGACCACCAGGTGGTCGGCGAACGACGCCGTCTCGTTCATCAGGTGGCTGGAGACCAGGA
Organism: Streptomyces sp. NPDC005551; assembly: GCF_042871785.1. Lineage (NCBI taxonomy): Bacteria > Bacillati > Actinomycetota > Actinomycetes > Kitasatosporales > Streptomycetaceae > Streptomyces > Streptomyces sp. NPDC005551. Next base: position 507,931 of record NZ_JBIAJE010000005.1, read on the forward strand.
CGGTGCGGCCCTCGCGGGCGAGCCGGCGCAGCAACTCGCGGATCCACACGATCCCTTCGGGGTCCAGCCCGTTGGACGGCTCGTCGAGCAGCAGCACGGGCGGGTCCCCGAGGAGCGCGGCGGCGATACCCAGCCGCTGGCGCATGCCCAGGGAGTAGGTGCGCACCCGGCTCCGCGCGACCGAGGAGAGTCCCGTCTCCTCCAGTACGTCGTCCACGCGTCGCCCGGGGATCCGGTTGCTCGCGGCGAGCACCCGCAGATGGTCGCGCGCGGTGCGTGATCCGTGCGGGGCCCGCGCGTCGAGCAGGGCGCCGACGTGCCGCAGGGGCCGGTGCAGCGAGGCGTAGGCGCGTCCCGTGATCGTGGCGGTGCCGGACGTCGGCCGGTCCAGGCCGAGCACGAGCCGCATGGTGGTGGATTTCCCGGCGCCGTTGGGCCCGAGGAAGCCGGTGACCCGGCCGGGGAGCACTCGGAAGGTGAGGTGGTCCACGGCGCGCCCGGTGCCGTACTCCTTGGTGAGGTCCTGCACGTCGATGCTGGTCATGGTGCCAGCGTGGCCTTCTCGGCCCGCTCGGTCCTCCCCCGCCGGTGGGGACCGTCTCCCCCGCCCGGGGGAGGTCCGCTGTCGGTGCCGCCTGGCACGATGACGTCGTGGCCCGCCTTCTGCGCCCGCTGAGCCGCGGGACGACGTACACGCGTCTGCTGCACCTGTGGGTGCCGATGCTGTTCGTCAGCGTGTGGCTGTTCATCGACATGTCCAAACCGTGGGTGCCGGCCCTGCTGCTGATCCCGCTGGGGCTGGTCCCGGCCGTGCGCACGGGCGAGGGCGTGCAGGCGCGGTTGCTGCTGTCGCCGGGCGGGGAGGACGGCCGGGACGCTGCGGTCTCCGTCACCCGGTCGCTCACGTGGCGGGACCGGGTGCGGACCGTGCTGTGGCTGGAGGTGCGGATGGGCCTCGGCGCGGTGACGACGGCGGTCACCGTGTGGCTGCCGGTGCTCGTCGTCGACCTGCTCCGGGCCGCGTTCGGCCACGTGCCGGTCCACGATCCCCTCATGACGGTGTCGCAGCCGCACTGGGCCTACGTGCTGCTCGTCCCGCTGCCGCTGCTCGCCCTGTACGGGGCGGTGGTCGGTCTCGGCGAGCTGGTCACGTTCCTCGCGCGCCGGTTCCTCGGCCCCTCTCCCGCCGAGCGGCTCGCCGCCCTGGAGGAGCGCACCGAGCAGCTCCTGGAACGCACCCGTATCGCCCGTGAGCTGCACGACTCCATCGGGCACGCTCTGACGGTGGCCGTCGTGCAGGCGGGGGCGGCGCGGGCGGCCGGCGACCCGGAGTTCACCGACCGGGCCCTGGCCGCCATCGAGGACACCGGACGGGCCGCGCTGGAAGACCTCGAACGGGTCCTGGGCGTACTGCGCGAGGTGGAGCGCCCCGCGGGCGGCCGTCCCACGCTCGCTGATGCGGACCGGCTGCTGGAGTCCGCCCGCACGTCCGGCGCGAAGGTCGACGCCGAGGTGACGGGTCCGGTGGAGAGCGTGCCGGGGCCGGTCTCCCGCGAGGGGTACCGCATCCTGCAGGAGTCCCTCACGAACGTGCTCCGGCACGCGGGCGGTGTGCCGGTGAGGGTCCGGGTCGCGGTCGCGGACGGCACCCTCGGTCTTGAGGTGCGCAATCCGCTGACGGCCGCCGTCCCGGGGCCGGGGCGGGGCAGCGGGCTGCGCGGGATACGGGAGCGCGCGGCGCTGCTCGGCGGCCTCGCGCGGACGGGTCCGGACGAGGGCGAGTGGCAGGTGCGCGTGGAGCTCCCGCTGCGCTGATCTACGCTGGCCGGATGCCGGTGTCCGTACTGCTCGTCGACGACGAACCCCTCGTCCGCGCGGGCCTGCGCGCCGTCCTCCAGGCGCAGCCCGACATCGAGGTCGTCGGGGAGGCGGCCGACGGCGCCGCGGTGATCCCGCTGGTGCGGCGGCTGCGGCCCGACGTCGTCGCCATGGACGTGCGGATGCCGCTCCTGGACGGCATCGAGACCACCCGGGCGGTGCTGCGGACCGTCGCCGACCCGCCGAAGATCCTGGTCATCACCACGTTCGAGAACGACGAGTACGTCTACGAGGCACTGCGCGCCGGTGCCGACGGGTTCCTGCTGAAGCGGGCCCGCCCGGCCGAGATCGTGCACGCGGTGCGGCTCATCGCCGAGGGCGAGTCGCTGCTCTTCCCCGCTTCGGTCCGGCAGTTGGCCGCCGAGTACGGCGACGGGGACGGGAACCCCGCGGCGCGGGCGCTGCTGGACCGGGCCGCCCTGACCGGGCGGGAGGCGGAGGTGCTGCGCCTGATGACCCGGGGCCTGTCGAACGCGGAGATCGCCGGGCGGTTGACCGTCGGGACGGAGACGGTCAAGTCCCACGTCAGCGCCGTACTGGCCAAACTGGGCGCCAGAGACCGCACCCAGGCCGTCATCACGGCGTACGAGTCGGGGTTCGTGGCACCCGGCTGAAAGGGACCCGCCGGTCGACCTGGGGGTCCCGGCACTCGCCGGGGCCCGCCGCGCCGAGTACGATCCGGCCAACACGCGCACGAGCTGGGAGGAAAGACGTTGGGGCAGTTGACCGGCGGGGACCCCTCTCTGCTGCGAAGGATCAATTCCGCGGTCGTGCTGCACGCGCTGCGTGCCACGGACTGCGCGACGCTCACCGAGATCACCCGGGTGACCGGACTGTCCCGGCCCACGGTCGAGGGCGTCGTCGAGGGGCTGATCGAGGGCGGGCTGGTCGTCGAGAAGGCGGCCGACGACAGTGCCGCGCGGCGTCAGGGGCGGCCGGCGAGGCGGTTCAGGTTCCGGGCCGAGGCCGGGCACCTGCTGGGCCTGGAGATCGGCCCGCACCGGGTCGCCGCGCTCCTCGCCGACCTGGACGGCCGGGTACTGGGCGCCATCTCCAAGGACGTCGAGGAGACCGCTCCCGCGGACGAGCGGCTGGAGCGGCTGCGCGGCGCGGTGGCCGAACTGCTGCGCCGGGCGGGCGTCGCGCGCAGCTCCCTGCGGGCGGTGGGCGTGGGCAGCCCCGGAATCGTCGAGGCGGACGGCACCGTACGTCTCGGCACGGCGCTGCCGGAGTGGACGGGTCTGCGTCTCGGTGAGCGGCTGAGCCGCTCCTTCAAGTGCCCGGTGCTCGTCGAGAACGACGCGAACGCGGCGGCGGTCGCCGAGCACTGGAAGGGCTCGGCGACGGAGTCCGACGACATCGTGTTCGTGCTGGCCGGCCTGAGCCCGGGCGCCGGATCGCTGATCGGCGGGCGGCTGCACCGGGGCTACGGCGGCGCCGCCGGGGAGATCGGGGCGCTGCATCTGCTGGGCCGCGGGGCGACGCCCGAGACGCTGCTGTCGACGACGGACGAGCCGCTGCACCCCCTCGACGAGCAGGCCGTCGCCGATGTCTTCGCCCTCGCGCGCGAGGGCGATGCGCGGGCCCGTGCCGCCGTGGACCGGTACATCCAGCGGCTGGTCCACGACGTCGCCGCGCTCGTGCTGGCGCTCGATCCCGAGCTGGTCGTGATCGGCGGCTGGGCCGCCGGTCTGGACGGCGTACTGGAGCCGCTGCGAAGCGAGTTGGCCCGCTACTGTCTGCGGCCGCCGAAGGTGGCCCTGTCCCTGCTGGGCGAGGCGGCGGTCGCGACGGGGGCGCTGCGGCTGGCCCTCGACCATGTGGAGGAGCAGTTGTTCGCGGTGGAGGGGACGGTCACCGCACGTCGCTGACGCCCGCGGCGGACGTAAACGTCACGCCTCGTGGTGGACGGGAACGTCACGCCTCGCGGTGAACGGAAACGTCACGCCCTGCGGTGAACGGAAACGTCACGCCCCGCAGGCCGGGGCGTGACGTGTGCGGCTCGCGCGGCGGGGCCGTGTACGGGCGCCGGGTGCCGGTGGTTCAGGAGGCGCGGCGCTCCGGGTCGTGGTGGATCTCCACGCCGCCTGAGTCCCCGAAGGTCAGCCGGCAGGTGTCGGCGCGATAGGTAGCCAGCGAGACGGCCGCGGTGCGGCCCTCGGCGAAGAACCGCGTCGTGACGACGAGGACGGGTGCCCCGGGGAGGCGGTCGAGTTCCTTGGCGTCGTCCGCGCGGGCGGAGCCCAGCTCCACCGCGCGGTCCTGGCTCTCCAGCCCGAGGCGCTGGAGCTCGCGCAGCACGGCACGTGCGCGTGCCGGACCCGAGGGCGCGTCGATGGAGGTGAGGTCCGGCACCGAGGAGGCCGGCACGTAGAGCAGCTCGGCGGCGACCGGCTGCCCGTGCGTCACGCGTGACCGCCGCACCGTGTGCACGGCCTCGTCGCGGTCCGTCTCCAGCATGGCGGCCACCGGCGCGGGCGGCACGGCCAGCGCGCAGTCCGCGGGCTGCCAGGCGTCGCCGGAGCCGCCCGGCCAGGTGTGCTGTTCGGACCCGACGGCGACCCCCACGCGCGGTGGCGCGACGGTGGTGCCCACCCCGCGCCGGCGCTGGAGCCGGCCTTCCAGCTCGAGCTGTTCGAGGGCCTGACGCAGCGTGGCGCGCGCGACGCCGAAGCGGGCCGCGAGGTCACGCTCGTTGGGCAGGATCTCGCCCACCGAGAACTCGGAGTCGAGTGCCTCGCTGAGCACGGTCTTGAGATGCCAGTACTTAGGCTCCGGCACCGTTTCCAGCTGCGTGGTCCCCACCCTGTCCTCCGCAATCGCCGTGGCCCGGCGGCGTTTTAGCGCCCTTGTTTATTAAAGGTTCCTGCACTATCCCTGCGACCATAGGACGGGCCCCACCCTTGGTCAAGACCAATCCTCGATCCCTTACGGATTGCTCAGGTGCCGTGCCGCGAAGCGTTCATGAGGCGTTCGCGCCGGGTGACGCCGGTGACACGCGGATGAGGGCCGGGTTCCGGCCCCATGGACGAACCGGCGCACGACGCGGCGAAGCCCTCGTCGGCACGACGAGGGCCGCACGGGGGCTACCCGTCAGTAGCGGTTGCTGACAAGCTGTCTGTGACAGCGTCCGTCAGCGTGTCCCAGGCGAGGAGCAGCACTCATGTCCGCCACGGTCTCCTTCGACGTCCCCTCCCCGCACGGCCCGCGGTCCGTGAGCCTGTCCTACACGCGCATGGGCACCGGCGAACCGCTGCTCCTGCTGCACGGCATAGGCCACCACCGGCAGGCGTGGGACCCGGTCGTCCACATCCTGGCGGCGGAGCGTGACGTGATAGCCGTGGACCTCCCCGGGTTCGGCGAGTCCCCGGTGCTGCCCGACGGGCTCCCGCACGACCTCGCGACGATGAACTCCGCGCTGAGCGCGCTGTGCGCGGCCCTGGAGCTCGACCGCCCGCACGTGGCCGGCAACTCCCTGGGCGGGCTGCTGGCCCTCGGGCTGGGCCGCGACCGGGCCGTGCGGTCCGTCACGGCGCTGTCGCCCGCCGGGTTCTGGACCCGGGCCGAACGGCGGTACGCCTTCGGTGTGCTGACGGCGATGCGGCAGGCCGCCCGGCGCCTGCCGCTGCCCCTGGTGGAACGTCTCTCCCGCACCGCCGCCGGACGCACGGTGCTGACGAGCAGCATCTACGCGCGCCCGGGCCGCCGTTCACCGGAGGCGGTCGTCGCCGAGACGCTCGCGCTGGCCCGCGCCGAGGGCTTCACCGAGACCCTCAGGGCCGGCAGCGCCGTCCAGTTCACGGACGACGTACCGGACGTGCCCGTCACCGTCGCGTGGGGCACCCGGGACCGGCTGCTGGTCCGGCGCCAGGGCGTCCGCGCCAAGCAGATCATCCCCCGCGCCCGCCTGGTCCGCCTGCCCGGCTGCGGCCACGTCCCCATGAACGACGATCCTGCCCTGGTGGCGCGCGTCATCCTGGACGGCAGCCGCTGAGCGACGCCTCCGCGCGGTCAACGCCCCGGACCCCAGAGCGACTCCGGCACCTACGAGGGCACTGCCGACGCCCTGGGCGGCACCGTAGGACCCCGTGCCCACGAGCGGCGCGGTGCAGGCGGCGGCGACGGGGATGAGGCCGGAGAAGAGCGTGGCGCGCTCCGCGCCGATGCGCTGCATGCCCGTGTACCAGCAGACGAACCCGACGACCGTGACGACGACCGCCTGCCACAGCAGCGCGGCCGCCTCGGTGGGGTCCGGCACGCGCAGCCACCCGCCGCCGTCCGCGAGGACGCCGGCCGCCGCCGACTCGGCCGCGGCGATCCCGCAGACCGTCGCCGACAGCAGCCGGGGCCCGAGGGGCCGCAGCACCGGCACGGCGAGGACCGCGAAGCCGACCTCGCCGGCGAGCGCGCACCCGGAGAACGCGATGCCCGCGCCGTCCGTACGGCCCCACCCCTGCACCGTGAAGGCGCCGACCGCGACCAGCAACGCCCCGTACAGAACCAGGCGTTGGGGACGGCGACCCTCCAGGAGGGGGACGACGACGGCGACGACCACCGGGGCGCAGCCGACGAGGACCCCGGGGACCGCCGGTTCCGCGGTGCGTTCGGCGGCGATCACGGCGAGGTTGAAGCCGACCATGCCGACCGCCGCGAGCAGGGCGAGCCGCGCCCACTGACGCGGCCGGAGCAGGCGCAGCGGGGCCGCGCCGCCCCGGCCGACGAGAGGCAGGAGCAGCAGGCAGGCGAGGGCGTAGCGCAGGAACTGGCCGCCCGCGTACGGGTAGTGGCCCAGCACGCTGTTCGCGGTGAAGGAGCCTCCGACGAGGACGCAGGCGAGGGCGGCGAGGAGGGCCCCGCGGGTGGTGGTGACGTTCATACGGCGACGCTATGAGCGGCGGCGGCCCGGTTTAAGGTCCACTCCCATGACGTCATCGGGGACCAATCGTGAGGCGGGGACGGGCGCGGCACCGGGTGGGGAGTCGCCGTGGGCCACCGCCTGGGAGCTGCTGATGCCGGCCGCTTCGGCGCCCGCACGCACGCGTGGCCGCACCCTCCAGGCGGCGCTGCGGGAAGCGGTCCGCTCGGGACGGCTCACGCCGGGTACCAGGCTGCCGTCGAGCCGGGAACTCGCGGCCGACCTAGGTGTGTCGCGCGGGCTGGTCACCGAGGCGTACGAGCAGCTGACCGCGGAGGGCTACCTGCGCAGCGGCCGGGGTGCCGGGACCTGGGTGGGCGGCGCCGTGCGGGCGGCCCGCCCGCACGCGCGTGATCTCGCCCCGCGCTCCCCCGGCGCCCGCGCCGACTTCCTGCCCGGCACGCCGGACCTGTCGCTGTTCCCGCGGGCCGCCTGGGGGGCCGTGCAGCGCGGGGTGCTCGCCGACCTGCCCCACCACGCGCTCGGCTACCCCGACCCGCGGGGGCTCCCCCAGCTGCGGACCGCGCTCGCGGAGCTGCTGGCCCGGCGCCGGGGCGTGGTCGCCGATCCGGAACGGGTCGTCGTGGTCTCGGGGGTGGCGCAGGCGACGACACTCCTCGGGTTCGTGCTCCACGCGCGCGGGTTGCGCGCGGTCGGCGCGGAGGATCCCGGGAGCCCCGAGCACGGCACCCTGTACGCCTCGGCCGGGCTGCGCGCCGTCCCGCTCCCGCTGGACGGCGAGGGGCTGGCGACCGGCCCCCTGTACGAGTCGGGCGTGCGCGCGGTCGTCACGACGCCGGCCCACCAGTTCCCCACGGGCATCGCCTACTCCGCGCGGCGTCGTGCCGAGCTGCTCGACTGGGCCCGCGCGGTGGACGGCCTCGTGGTCGAGGACGACTACGACGGGGACTTCCGCTACGACCGTGCCCCGGTCGGCGCGCTCCAGGGACTGGACCCCGAGCGCGTCGCCTACACCGGGTCCGTCAGCAAGTCTCTGGCGCCCGGCCTCCGGCTCGGCTGGCTCCTCGTCCCCGCGTCCCTGGCGGAGGAGGTCGTCGAGCGCAAGCGGACCATGGATCTCGGCCACCCGGCGATCGACCAGGCGCTGCTGGCACGGTTCCTGGAGCGCGGCGACTACGACCGGCAGCTGCGACGCTGCCAGCGCGCGTACCGGGAGCGGCGCGACACGCTCGTGTCCGCCCTGGACGAGCACTTCCCCGGCACGAGGGTGTCCGGCATCGCCGCCGGTCTGCACGCCATCGCCGAACTCCCCGACCGGTACGGGCCCCCGGCCTCCTTCCTGCTCGAGGTGGCCGCCGCCGGGGTCGCGGTCCGCACCGTGGCGGACTACGGAACGGCGGCGGACGACGGCGTACGGCTGGTGCTGGGGTACGCGCATCTGGCACCGGCGCGGATCCGCGAGGGGGTGCGGGTGATGGCGGAGGCGGTGGGGGTGCGGTGACGGACCCGCACAAGGGGGTGCGGTCCGTGGGCGCACACCGGTTCCCCCACCGGTGCGGTCAGTTGTTCACTTGGGGTTTGCGCGTGCGCTGCGGCGCACCAGTAGTTGTGGCACTGCACACTGGCCGGAACCCGTCCCTGGAGGCGCATCCATGTCACACCCTCTGCTCCCCGGCCGTCGCGGCGTCCTGCGCGGCTCCCTCGCCGCCTCGGCGGCACTGGCCCTGCCCGCCGCGGCCGGCACCGCACCGGCGTTCGCCCTGTCCGGGCGGCCGAAGGCGGGCTGGGGCGTCCAGGCCGGCGACGTGAGCGCCGACTCCGGTCTGGTGTGGGTGCGTTCCGACCGCCCGGCCCGCATGATCGTCGAGACGTCGGCCACCGAGTCCTTCCGCAACCCCCGGAGATGGCGCGGCCCGCTGCTCGGCGCCGACACCGACTTCACCGGTACGACACGGCTGCGCGGACTGCTCCCGGGTGAGCAGATCCACTACCGCGTCCTGCTCGCCGACCCCGACGACCCGCGCCGCACCGGTGAGCCCGTACCCGGTACCTTCCGCACCGCGCCGGCCGGACGGCGCCACGGGGTGCGGTTCCTGTGGTCGGGCGACCTGGCCGGGCAGGGCTGGGGCATCAACCCGGACCGCGGGGGCTACCGGATCTACGACGCCATGGCCGCCCTGGACCCGGACTTCTTCCTGTGCAGCGGCGACAACATCTACGCCGACGGACCGATCTCGGCGACCGCGGCCCTGCCCGACGGAAGCGTCTGGCGCAACGTCACCACCGAGGAGAAGTCCAAGGTCGCCGAGACACTGGCGGAGTTCCGCGGCAACTTCCGCTACAACCTCCTGGACGACAACCTGAGGCGCTTCAACGCCCAGGTGCCGTCAATCGTCCAGTGGGACGACCACGAGGTGCGCAACAACTGGTACCCGGGTGAGGTGATCGCGGCGTCGGACACGCGGTACACCGAGAAGAGCGTCGACGTGCTGGCCGCCCGCGCGAGCCGCGCGTTCAGCGAGTACTTCCCGGTCTCCACCCTGCGGCCGGGCGCCCGTGAGGGCCGGGTGCACCGGGTGGTGCGCCACGGTCCGCTGCTCGACGTCTTCGTGCTGGACATGCGGACGTACCGCAACGCCAACTCCCCCGGTACCCAGACCACCGACCCGCAGGGCATCCTCGGCGCGGAGCAGCTGGCGTGGCTCAAGCGGGAACTGGCGCGGTCCCGCGCCGTGTGGAAGGTGATCGCCTCCGACATGCCGCTCGGCCTGGTCGTCCCGGACACCACCGAGGGCAGGAAGAACATCGAGGCGGTGGCCCAGGGCGACCCCGGGGCTCCCCTCGGACGCGAGCTGCAGATCGCGGAGCTGCTGCGCCACATCAAGCACCGCAGGATCACGGGCACGGTGTGGCTGACGGCCGACGTCCACCACACCTCGGCCCAGCACTACCGGCCGGAGCGGGCCGCCTTCACCGACTTCGAGCCGTTCTGGGAGTTCGTGTCCGGCCCCCTCAACGCCGGAGCGTTCCCGGCGACCGCGCTCGACGGCACCTTCGGTCCTGACCGGGTGTTCGTGAAGGCGCCCACCGCCTCGAACGTCTCGCCCGCCGGGGGTTACCAGTTCTTCGGCGAGGTCGACATCGACGGCGGCAGCGGCGAACTCACCGTACGGCTGCGCGAGCAGGACGGCACCGTGCTGTTCACGAAGGTCCTGCAGCCGGGCCGGGTCGGGCAGTGAGGCGTCGCTGATCCCGCGGTCCCGTACCCTCGAAGCGATGGGCAGCGCACCGGAGTCATCCCCCGGTGCGCCGCTCCGTTCGCCGCGCGTCATCGGCGTGCCGTTTTCACAACCACCGTCGGCACGGGGGTCATTGGCGGTGGTCGCCTCTACGGTTCTTCCATGACGCGATCTCCGCACGCCCCGGTCTCCGCCCGCGCGCCGACACCGGCCGTGCGCAGAGCGGGGGCCGGGAGACCGAGGATCGACGGGGGTGTGCGATGAGTTCACTGATGGAGGCCGTACGGGCCGGGCGGACGGCCGAGGTCGTCAGCCTTCTCGACGGGATGACCGACGCCGAACGCAGGGCATGCCTCCCGGGCCTGAGACAGCTCCGCAAGGATCTGGGAGCGGCGCCCTGGAACGCGGAGTCCCGCCGTGCCCAGCCCGCGCTGCACGCGGCCGGAGCGGCCTGCCAGCCCGGGGCCGCGGCGGCGGCCGGCTGGCTCGTGGGAGCCGATCCGCGCTGGTCACAGGCGTCACCCGGCCTCCTTCTCGACGTACTCGGGGACCGGGACCCCGCCTGGCTCGCCGATGTGACGCACCGGCTCGCCCGGCGCCCGCCGTCCTCCGGTGTGCCGTACGCGCTGATGGCCGGGCTCGTGCGGCTCTCCGGGTGTGCCGCTCCGACGACCGACGCCTACGTCCAGGGCTGGATGGAACACCTCGGACACGTCTGGCAGCGCGGGGACACCGTCCTCGACCGGCTGCGGAGGGATCCTCATCTGACGGAGCTGGTGGCCGCCCTCTTCACCACCGACGACATCGGCTCCCGGGTGGAGTGGCAGTACGGGGAGGGACCCGACAGCTGGACGGTGGCGCTGGCCCGGCTCGGCGAGGAGGGTGTCCTGGACCGCCGGACCATGGTCGACGCGTGTGTCACCCGGCTGCTGCGCGGCGCCTCGTCCGCCGACCACCGGGTGTTTCTGCGGCTGTTGGTCTCGTTGGATCTCACGCCGGACGAGCGGCGGGAGCGCACCGCCGACTGGATCGCCCTGGTCCGTGACGCGCCGTCCGCGGTGGCCTCGTACGCCCAGACGATGCTCGGGACGCTCGCGCTCGACGGCGAGCTGACCGCCCGCCGGCTCTCGGAGATGTCGGGCGGGGTGCTGCCGCGCGGGGAGAAGAAGCTGGTGCGGACCCAGCTGATCCTGCTGCACAAGGTCATCAGACGCGATCCGTCCACGGTGCCCGAGCTGCTGCCCGCGGTGGCTCCGGCGTTCGCGCACCACGACTCGGCGGTGCAGGAGCGGGCGCTCAAGCTCGTGGAGCGGCACTTCGACCGGCTGGAGGACTCCGCCGCACGGTCCGAACTGGTGAGGGCGGCGGACCGGTTGGCGCCCGGGCTGCGTGCGCGTGCGGCACGGCTCCTGCGGACGGACCCCGGGGGCGAAAGGGAGTCCCACGTACTCCTCGCGTCCGGCTGACAACGGCCCGGGGCGTCACCCGGCCGGAGTCCGGAGGCGCTGCAATCGTAGAAACTGGAACAAAAGGAACAGAGGACACTTTACCGATCGGTCACAATGCGTTCGCGATCACGCAACACCATTCCTTCACAGTGGCTGCATGACTCCAGACCTTTCTGACGTGACGCGTGCGAAGCACGGTCGTCCTGTGCACCACTGGCGACGGGACCTCGTCGAACTCGCCGCCCTGTTCACCGCCGTGGCGGTGGCGGACGCCGTGGCCAACCTGATCGGGCACAACCCCGGCGGCCCCGCCCTGCTGGCGATCTCGGCCGTCGTCCTGGTCGCCACGGCCGGATTCCACATCTGGTGGGCACGACGCCACGGTCATGCGCCGCCGACGGGCGATACCGGCGCCCGGCCGGCCGCCGCGGGGCGGCCGGCCGGGCGCGACGGGCGGACGGTTCCGTCGTCGTCGGCACCCGGGGCCGCCTCGGGGGCCACCGTCCTGTGGCGGATGCGGACCACGGTGCAGGACGCACCCGGCTCGCTGGCCGCTCTGTGCACCGCCATGGCGGCGCACGAGGTGGACATCCTGAGCCTGCAGACCCATCCGCTGACCGAGGGCACCGTGGACGAGTTCCTGCTGCGGGCCCCCGCCGGTCTGGCCGCCGCCGAACTCACCCGGGCCGTCGCGCGGGCGGGCGGCACCGGCACCTGGATCGAGCGGGCCGACGCCCACGATCTGGTGGACGCTCCGACCCGGGTCCTGGGGCTGGCCACCCGGACCGCGCTGGACGCCGCGGAACTACCGCTCGCGCTGCGGCAGTTGCTCGGCCGCTGCACCATCCGCTCGCTGCCCGCCAGGTCCCCGGGCTCCGGCCGTGCGGTCGAGGCCGCACCCGTCGAGGGCGCGCTGGAGGACACGGTGATGCGCCTGCGCGCACCGGAGGGCGGGGTGATCACGGTGGAGCGGCCGTATCTGCCGTTCACGCCGACCGAGTTCGCGCGGGCGCGGGCCCTGGTGGAGCTGGACGCCCGGCTCGGACCGAGGATCCCGCGCGCCCAGGACGTCCTGACCCTGCCCGAGGGCAACGCCATCACCGTGCGCCGGGCCGACGCCGCCGACCACGAGGCCGCGAAGGCCATGCACGAGCGGTGCTCGCCGCGCACGCTGAGCATGCGCTACCACGGTCCCGTGAGTGACGCGGACCGCTACCTGAACCACCTGCTCAGCCCCCGTTTCGGGCGCACGCTGACCGTGCAGACCGCGTCGGGGCGCATCGTCGGTCTCGGCCACCTCCTGTGGGACGGCGACGAGACGGAGGTCGCCCTGCTCGTCGAGGACGAGTGGCAGCGGCGGGGTATCGGCGGTGAACTCCTCGGCCGCCTGGTGGCGATGGCGGCCGAGGCGGGGTGCGCGAGCGTGTACGCCGTGACGCAGGCCTCCAACACGGGCATGGTCGCCGCGATGCGGGCCCTGGATCTTCCCCTCGACTACCAGATCGAGGAGGGCACCCTCGTCATCACCGCCCGGCTGGAGGCGGCCTCGGCCGCGCCGCCGGCCCACGGGCAGCCGCGGGGCAGGGCCGGCGAGCCGGCCGCGCGGGACTGACGGCGGGGCGGGCGCCCCGCCGCCCCTGACGCACGCGTACGCACCGGCCCGGCACATCCCGCCGGGCCGGTCCCCGTCCGGCCGCGCCGCTCGTACCCGTGTCGTACTCGCGCCCCGCGCCGCGTCATCGCCTCACGCCCCCCCGCGTCACCGCTTCCCGTCCCGCCGCCGGGGCCCGCAGGACCGTCCGCGCTCCCAGGGCCCCGTCCAGGTCGGCCCACAGGTCCTCCACGTCCTCCAGCCCCACCGAGAGGCGCAGCAACTGGTCGCTGACGCCCGCCCCGTGGCGGTCCGCCGGAGCGACGATGCGGTGGCTGATGGACGCGGGGTGCTGGATGAGGGTGTCCACGCTGCCGAGGCTGACGGCGGGGGTGACGAGCCGGACGGCCGCGATGACCTCGTGCGGGTCGCCGAGGACCTCGAAGGCGACCATGGCACCGCCGATGCGCGGGTAGTGCACGCGGGCGACCCGCGGATCGGCGGCGAGACGGCGGGCGAGTTCCGCGGCGTTCGCGGAGGCCGCCGCGACCCGCACCGGGAGGGTGGACAGGCCCCGCAGCAGCAGGTAGCCGGCGAGCGGGTGGAGGACCCCGCCCGTCGCGAACCGCACCTGTCGCAGCTGTCGCGCGAACTCCTCGTCGCAGGCCACCACGCCGGCCATGACGTCGCCGTGACCGCCGAGGTACTTGGTCGCGCTGTGCAGGACGAGACGGGCGCCCTGTTCCGCCGGCCGTTGCAGCACCGGGGTGGCGAAGGTGTTGTCCGCGAGCAGCGGCACCGAGCCGCAGGCGTGGGCGACGGCTCTCAGGTCGATCTCGGCGAGCGTCGGGTTGGCCGGGGACTCGACCATGACCAGTCCCGTATCGGGGCGCAGCGCGTCCGCGATGCCCGCCGGGTCGACCCAGGTCACCTCGGAACCGAGCAGCCCCGCGGTCAGCAGGTGGTCGCTGCAGCCGTACAGCGGGCGGACGGCCACCACGTGGCGCAGCCCCAGGGCGTTGCGCACGAGCAGTACCGCGGTCAGTGCCGCCATGCCGCTGGCGAAGGCGACCGCGCTCCCGGTGCCTTCGAGGCGGGCGAGGGCGGTCTCGAAGCGGGCGACCGTCGGGTTGCCGAGCCGCCCGTAGACCGGCGGTCCCTCCGGCTCGGCGCCGTCCGCGGCGAACGCGTCGATGCGGGCGGCCTCGCCGCGGCTGTCGTACGAGGGGTAGGTGGTGGACAGGTCGATCGGCGGGGCGTGGAGTCCCTGCCGTGCGAGGTCGTCGCGTCCGGCGTGCACGGCCTCGGTGGCCAGCTTGCGGGGCGCGGGGCGGGAAGCGGGGACGCGATACGCGTTCGGGGTGCCGGAGTCCATGTCCGCAGCCTGAACACCGAGCGGGTCCACGGCGGCGAACCCCGTGCTACGTTCGGGCCATGGCCGAAACCGTCGTACTGGATCCGGTGGATCTTCATCTGCTGCGGCTGTTGCAGAACGACGCACGGACCACGTACCGGGATCTCGCCGCACAGATCGGTGTCGCCGCGTCGACGTGCCTGGACCGGGTGACCCGGCTGCGCCGCGCGGGTGTCATCCTCGGCCACCAGCTGCGGCTGGATCCGGCGAAGCTGGGACGCGGCCTGGAAGCGCTGCTGTCCGTGCAGGTCAGGCCGCACCGGAGGGAGCTGGTGGGCCCGTTCGTGGACCGGATCCGTGCGCTGCCGGAGTCCCGGACGGTCTTCCATCTCACCGGTCCCGACGACTACCTGGTGCATGTGGCGGTCTCGGACATGGCAGATCTGCAGCGCCTGGTCATCGACGAGTTCACCTCGCGCCGCGAAGTGGCCCGCGTGGAGACCCGGTTGATCTTCCAGCAGTGGGACTGCGGCCCGCTGCTGCCGCCGCAGCGCGACGCGCCCGCGACCACATCGGCGCATGCGGCACAAGGGGCCACGCCCTCAGCGGAATCGGGCTGACGCGGACGGTGTCCTCGTACGAGGATTGTCCGCATGTCAGACACCAAGAGCCCGCTGCCCCGCGAACTCGCCGACGCCTATGTCGACGAGCTCATCGCCCTCGACCCGGTCACCGGCACCTACCTCGGCGACAAGGCAAGTTCGACCCGGCTGCCGGACTCCTCGCCCGCCGGTCAGGAGGCCGTGGCGGAGCTGGCCCGCAGAACGCTGGCAAGGCTGGAGGAGGCCGAACGGCAGCCGGGCGCGGACCGTGGCATCGAGCGCCGCTGTGCCCGTCTGCTGCGTGAGCGTCTGACCGCGGAACTCGCCGTGCACGACGCCGACGAGGGCCTGCGCCTGGTGAGCAATCTGCACTCCCCCGCGCACTCGGTGCGGGAGGTCTTCTCCCTCATGCCCACGGAGACGGACGAGGACTGGGCCGACGTCGCCGAGCGGCTGCGCGCGGTGCCCGCCGCGCTCGAGGGGTACCGCGAGTCCCTCGCCCTCGGCCTGGAGCGCAAGCTCTACGGAGGTCCGCGCCCGACCGCCACCTTCATCACGCAGCTCACCGAGTGGTCCGACCCGGGCGGGCAGGGCCGCGGGTGGTTCGAGGACTTCGTGGCGGCCGGTCCCGACGCCCTGCGCACGGACCTGGACACGGCCGCCCGCACCGCGACGGCGGCGCTGGTGTCCCTGCGGGACTGGATGCGCGACGTGTACGCGCCCGCGATCGAGGGCGCGCCCGACACGGTGGGCCGCGAGCGGTACGCCCGCTGGTCGCGGTACTACAACGGCACGGACCTCGACCTCGACGAGGCGTACGCGTACGGCTGGTCCGAGTACCACCGGCTGCTCGGCGAGATGAAGCGGGAGGCCGAGAAGGTCCTGCCGGGCGCGGCGACCCCGTGGGTGGCGCTCGCGCACCTCGACGAGCACGGGACGCACATCGAGGGTGTGGACGAGGTCCGCGACTGGCTGCAGGGCCTGATGGACGAGGCGATCGACGCCCTCGACGGCACCCACTTCGAACTCGCCGAGCGGGTGCGCAGGGTGGAGTCCCGTATCGCACCGCCGGGTGGCGCGGCGGCCCCGTACTACACGGCGCCGTCCGAGGACTTCTCGCGCCCCGGACGTACGTGGCTGCCCACCATGAGCCAGACCCGCTTCCCCGTGTACGACCTGGTCTCCACCTGGTACCACGAGGGGGTCCCCGGCCATCACCTGCAGCTCGCCCAGTGGGCGCACGTCGCCGAGGACCTCTCCCGCTACCAGGCCACCGTCGGCGGGGTGAGCGCCAACTGCGAGGGCTGGGCGCTGTACGCGGAGCGGCTGATGGACGAGCTGGGCTTCCTCACGGACGCCGAGCGGCGGCTGGGCTACCTCGACGCGCAGATGATGCGCGCGGCCCGGGTCATCGTGGACATCGGCATGCACCTGGAGCTGGAGATCCCGGCCGACTCGCCCTTCCACCCGGGTGAGCGCTGGACTCCCGTGCTGGCCGAGGAGTTCTTCGGCGCGCACAGCAGCCGCCCGGCGGATTTCGTGGAGAGTGAGCTCACCCGCTACCTGTCCATCCCCGGTCAGGCCATCGGCTACAAGCTCGGCGAGCGGGCCTGGCTGCTGGGCCGGGAGAACGCGCGGAAGCGGCACGGCGCCGCCTTCGACGCCAAGGCCTGGCACATGGCCGCGCTCTCCCAGGGGTCCCTGGGGCTGGACGACCTGGTGGACGAACTGTCCCGGCTGTGACCGGTCCTCGCCCGCGGCGGTCCGGCCCGCGCCACGGCGCGAGCCGGACCTCCCGGCCCCTCCCGCCCCGACCGGTCCGGTCGGTTCAGGTCGCCGGCCGGCGCAGCCGGACGAGCCGAGCCACGTCTCGGGGCCCGGGTTCCACGTAGGCGGCCGATGAACCCCTCGACATCGCACGCCCGGTCGTAGTCGGACGACGGGTCGTCGCCGTCGGCCCCCGACCAGAACGGCAGCACCACCTCGGGAACCGCTGTGAGCGGCCCGCCGCCCGACTCGACCCACTCCACCGCACCCGGTTCCGCGCAACGCGCCATGGGCAGAAAGTACCGGCCGGGTTCCGGGCGGGTTCTCCCGCTCGCCCGCTCCGTCTGAAATCCGCTGTTCCGCCCCCGGGGCGGCGGACTCAGCAGCCGCAGTCCTCGGAGTCGACCGGCGCGGTCAGCGCGTCGGCGGCACGCCGCCGGGACCCCTCCCAGGTCTCGTACGCGAAGCCCTCGCGCACCCAGTACTCGAACCCGCCGAGCATCTCCTTGACCTGGAAGCCGAGTTCGGCGAGCGCCAGGGCCGCACGGGTCGCGCCGTTGCAGCCGGGGCCCCAGCAGTACGTGACGACCGGCACCGACCTGTCGAGGAGCCGTCCGGCCTGCTCGGGGACGAGCGCGGTGGGCAGGTGCACGGCGCCGGGCACGTGTCCCTGGTCCCAGGACGCGGTGGACCGTGAGTCGAGGACGACGAAACCGGGGTCGCCGCCGGCCGCGAGAGCGGAGGCGACGTCGGACACGTCGGCGTGGAAGGCGAGGCTCGCGGCGAAGTGGGCGGCGGCAGCGGCCGGGGTCGCGGGGGCGACCCGCAGGACGGGGTTCGCGGCGTTCGCGGTGCCGGCACGGGCGGTCGCGTTCATGGTGGGGCCTTCCTCCCGGTCCCGCCGCACCGGCGCTCTCTCCGCGCCGGCCGTACGGGACGTCATGTCCGGAAACCTACGGTTCGTGACGCGGTCGCTGAAGTGGCGATCCACGGCATGCCCCTTGATCGACCGGGGATTTCCCTGTTGTCTCTCGGACATGACCGCGTATTCCCCGGACGCCACCGACTGGCGCATCCTCGACGTCCTGCAGCGTGAGGGGCGGGCCAGTTTCGCCGAACTGGCCCGTGCCGTCTCCATGTCCGCGAGCGCGGTCACCGAACGGGTGCGCCGGCTGGAGGAGGCGGGCGTCATCCAGGGGTACGCGGCCGTCGTCGATCCGGAGCGTCTCGGCCTGTCGATCCTCGCCTTCGTCCGGCTCCGCTATCCGAACGGCAACTACAAGCCCTTCCACGACCTCGTCTCGGTGACACCCGAGATCCTGGAGGCGCACCACGTCACGGGCGACGACTGCTTCGTCATCAAGGTCGCGGCACGCTCGATGAGCCACCTGGAGGAGGTCTCGGGCAGGATCGGCGCCCTGGGCTCGGTGACGACCAGCGTCGTCTACTCCTCGCCGCTGCCCCGGCGCCCGCTGGGCCGCTGAGCGCGGCGGGCGCGAACGGGTCCCGCGACGGGGCCCTCAGCCCGCGCCGCGCTGCCGGACGACCGATCCCGTCCGCCCCTTCACGATCTCCAGCTGGGCGTGGATCCGCCGCCGCAAATCTGCGACATGGCTGACGATGCCGACGCTGCGGTCGCGTTCCCGCAGGGAGTCCAGCACGTCGAGGACCTCGTCGAGGGTCTGGTCGTCCAGGCTGCCGAAACCCTCGTCG
This sequence comes from Streptomyces sp. NPDC005551, assembly GCF_042871785.1. Taxonomy (NCBI): domain Bacteria; kingdom Bacillati; phylum Actinomycetota; class Actinomycetes; order Kitasatosporales; family Streptomycetaceae; genus Streptomyces; species Streptomyces sp. NPDC005551. The sequence goes on from NZ_JBIAJE010000005.1 coordinate 526,399, forward strand.
ATGAAGAGGGTGTCGAGCCGCACGCCGCCCGCCTCGTCCGTCACGACGTCCGCGAGGCCGAGCGCCAGCGCGAGGGAGGCGAAGAACGTCTCGCCCCCGGAGAGCGTGGCCGTGTCCCGCTCACGGCCGGTCCAGGCGTCGACGACATGCAGACCGAGCCCGCTGCGGCCCCGGCCGGAACGGTCGTCGGAGTGGACCAGGGTGTAGCGCCCGGAGGACATCCGCTGGAGCCGCGCGGTCGCCGCGGCGGCGACCTGTTCCAGGCGGGCGGCGAGCACGTAGGACTCCAGGCGCATCTTGCGCTCGTTGTCGGCGGAGGTGCCCGCGGCGAGCCCGGCCAGCCGGGCCACCCGGTCGTACTCCGCACGCAGGGGACCGAGGCGGCGCACGCCCGCGGCCGCGCGCGCGGACAGCCGGTCGAGTTCGGCGCAGCGCCGTGCCGCCGCGTCCTGCGCCGAGACGGCGTCCTGGAGCCGCCGGGCCGCGGTCTCGGCGGCCCGTTCGGCGGCCCGCAGGTCGACGGGCGTCTGCTGGGCGGCGGCCGAGGTGTCCGCCTCGGCGAGCACCGCGCGCACCGCCGTCTCGTCGTGCTGCCAGGCGTCCAGGCGGCGTTGCAGCTCGCGGTGGGCCGTGTCGTCCAGGAGCGCGGCGGCCGCGGCCTGCGGGGTGTCGAATCCGGCGCGGAAGGCCGCGTCGGCGAGCCGGGCGTCCGCCGCCTTGAGCCGCTGGGCGGCCTCTTCGGCGCCGCGCGCCGCGTCCGCCGCGTCGCTGAGCCGCGCGGCCTGCCGCTCCAGCTGCGCCGACCGCGCGGCGACACTGTCGGCGTCACCTCTGACGTGCGCCAACTCCTCTTCCAGGGCGGACCTTTCGCGGTCCAGCGCGTCCCGGCGAGCTGCCCGGGACGCGGCCCGCACCTCGGCCTCCCGCTGGGCCGCGACCCTGCGCTCGTGCTCCCGCTCGGCCTGCGCGAGCGCTTCACGCGAGGCGTGCAGGCCGGACGCGGCAGCGCGCGCCTCGGTGTGCAGTCGCTCCAGCTCGTCCATGTCGTCGGCGAGTTGTCCGGTGGGCGTGTCGCCCGCCTCGGCGGTGGCGGCGGCCAGCGCCTCGCGTACGAGGCCGAGCCGCCGTTCGTCCTCGGCGCGCTGCCCGTCGGCGTGCTGGTAGGCGGCGAGCGCCCGCTCCTCGGCCTCCCGGTCCACGTGCCCGTCGGTCTTCTGTGCGGGCGCGGGGTGTTCGGTGGCTCCGCAGACGGCGCAGGGGGCGCCGTCCGTCAGGTGCGCGGCCAGCTCGGCGGCGATGTTGTTCAGTCGCTGCTCCTTGAGGTCCAGCCAGTGGGCGCGGGCCTCCGTGGCCCGCTCGCGGGAGGCGAGCGCCTGTTCCTGGGCGTCGTCCGTGTCACGGGCGAACCGGTCGCGCCGGCGGGCCGCGTCGAGCCGCCTGCGGGCCGGCTCGCGCTGGACGGCCAGCTGCTCGGCACGGGTGGCGGCGTCCTGGGCGTGCTCGATGTCCGCCTGACGGGCGGCCCGGGTGGCGTCCCAGCCGGCCAGCCAGCTCGCGGCGTCCTGGAGGACGTCCTCGTCGGCACGCTCCTGCCGGTCCAGGGTGTCGCGCTCCGCGACGAGTCCCGCCAGCCGCTGCTCGGCGCGGCGCGCCGACTCCAGACCGCCGAGCTCCTCGGCCGCCTTGCGCGCTGCGACGGCGAGCCCGGCGGCGCCGGCCCCGGCGAACGTCTCGGGGAGCAGCTCACGGGCGCGTGCCTCCCGCGCGGCGGCGCGCCGGTGCTCGGCCTCGGTGCTGTCGCGCAGGTCGAGCGCGGGGGCCACCGCCTCCGCCTTGCGGCCCCGCTCCATGCGCGCCCGCGCCTGGCGGTACGCGTCGGCGTGCTCCTCCAGGCGCGCGGCCCGCTCGCGGGCGTCGGCGAACCGGCGCTGTAGCCGGGCGACTTCGCGCACGTCGTCCAGCTCCCGCTCGGCCGAGTCGTGCGCGGCCGCCGCGGCCGTCCGGGCCGAGTGGGCGACGGTGAGCCGCTCACGGGCCGTGCTGCGGGCGACGGCGGCCCACGTCAGGACGGCCTCGGCGAGTCCGGGGTCCCCCGGCGCGAGGTCGGGCAGGGCCTCGGCGTCACCCGCCGCCTGGTGCATGCGATGCGCGTCGGCGAGCAACTCGGTGTCGGCGGCGCGCACCTGCGCCTCGGCGGTCCGGCGCCGCTCGGCGAGGCGCTTCTCCACCTCGGCGAAGCGCTGGGTGTCGAAGAGGCGGCCGAGGAGCTTCCCGCGGGCTTCGGCGTCGGCCCGCAGGAAGCGCGCGAAGTCGCCCTGGGGCAGCAGGACGACCTGGCAGAACTGCTCGCGGCTCATGCCGAGCAGTTGGGTGATCTCCTCACCGATCTCCTGGTGCGAGCGGCTGAGGTCCTTCCAGGCGGCCGCCGCGGCGTCGTACTCGCGCAGCCAGCTCTGGGCCTTGTCGGTGGTCGTGCCCGAGCCGCGTTTCTTGGGGCGCGCCCAGGGCGGCTGCCGGGTGATCTCCAGCCGGCGTCCGGCGACGGTGAGTTCGAGGCGGATCGCGGTGCGGGTGCCGGGGGCCGCGTGGTCGCTGCGCAGGGTCAGGCCCTGGCCGCTCTGGCGGGCCCCGGGCACGGCGCCGTAGAGCGCGTAGCAGACGGCGTCGAGGACGGACGTCTTGCCGGCGCCGGTCGGCCCGTGCAGCAGGAAGAGTCCCGCCGCCGACAGCTCGTCGAAGTCGACGTGCTGTTCGCCGCCGAAGGGGCCGAAGGCGGTGATGTCGAGGCGGTGCAGTCTCATCGGGGGGTTCCCTCCGCGTGCGCCCGGGCAGGCGCGGGCGGGCTTTCGCCGCCGTCCTGTCCGCCCGGCGTCGCCCGCCTCGCCCTGCCGTGCGTCCGGTCCGGTGCCACCGGGGACCCTTTCCTGGTCGGCCGGTGCCGGGTCACCGGGCGACCTCGCGGACGCTCTCGTCGGCGCGGACCGCGTCGAAGGCGTCGCGCAGCACGGACCGCTCGCTCGGGTCGGGTCCTGCGCCGCGCACGTGCGCCACGAAGTCCTCGGCGATCTCCTGCTCGCTGCGGCCGGCGAGCCGCCGGGCGTACGACACCTCGGGATCCTCGGGGGCCCGCTCCGGGTCGAAGGCCAGGCTGAGCGTGTGCGGGAAGCGTTCGGTCAGCCGGGCCATGGGGTCGGCGGGGCGCACCGGGTCGGTGAGCGTCGCCTCGACCCACGCGTCCTCGTGGCGGGCCAGCGCGGGGTCGGCCAGCAGGTCCTCCAGGTGTCCCCGGAGCCGGGCGAGCGCGCGGGGCACCGGGCAGTCGACGCGCTCCGTGCCGAGGGCGCCCCCGGGGCCGAGGTCCACCAGCCACATGCTCTTGCGGTGGTCGGCCTCGGAGAAGGAGTACGGCAGCGGGGAGCCCGAGTAGCGCACGCGCTCGGTGATCGTCTGGCTGCCGTGCAGGTGGCCGAGCGCCACGTAGTCCACGCCGTCGAAGACGCCGGCGGGCACGGCGGCGACCCCGCCGACGGTGATGTCCCGCTCGCTGTCGCTGGCCCGGCCGCCGGTGACGAAGGCGTGCGCGAGGACGACGGAACGGGTGCCCGGCGCGCGGGCGGCCAGGTCGGCGCGGACCCGGTCCATGGCGGCGGCGAGCACCGCCTCGTGCCCCGCCCTGTCGACGCCGAAGTGGTCCTTCACCAGGGCGGGCTCGAGGTAGGGCAGGCCGTAGAAGGCCACGTCACCGTGCGCGTCGGTGAGGACGACCGGCGTCCCGCACGCCGCGGCGTCGGTCCGCAGGTGGATGCCCGCGCGGCCGATGAGTCCCGCGCCGACGCCGAGACGGCGCGCCGAGTCGTGGTTCCCGGAGATCATCACCGTCGGCACGCCGAGGCCGGCGAGCCGGTGCAGGACGTCGTCGAAGAGCTCGACGGCGGCCAGCGGCGGCACCGCGCGGTCGTACACGTCACCCGACACGACCACCGCGTCGACGCCGCGCTCGCGCACGGTCGTGACGAGGTGACCGACGAACTCGGCCTGGGCACCGAGCATGTTCACCCGGTGGAACGCCCGGCCGAGATGCCAGTCGGAAGTGTGCAGGAGCCTCATGATTCCCGAGACTAACGGGCGGGTCGGACAGCACGGACGGCTACTCCCGTATCGGCCCGTTATGCGTCTCCATATGCCTCTCCGCCCAGTTCGAACCGAGCTGTCCCCGCCGTGACGTCGGCCAGCCAGGACCGGAAGGCGTCCACGTCGGCGTCCGGCAGCCCGATCCCGATGGTGACCGCCTCGCCGTAGGTCACCTCGCGCACCGAGCGGCCGGTGGACCGCAGGTCGTTCTGCACCTTGCCCGCGCGCTGGTGGTCGACCGTCACGGTCGCCAGCCGGAACCGCCTGCGGGTGAGCGTGCCGACCGCGTCCAGCGCCTCGCCCACGGCACCGCCGTACGCCCTGATGAGTCCGCCCGCGCCCAGCTTGACCCCGCCGTAGTAGCGGGTGACGACCGCGACGACGTACCGCATGTCCCGGCGGAGCAGCATCTGGAGCATGGGGACGCCCGCGGTGCCGCCCGGTTCGCCGTCGTCGCTCGCCTTCTGCACGGCCGCGTCGGCTCCGACGACGTACGCGTAGCAATTGTGGGCGGCGTCGGCATGCTCCTTGCGGACGCGGGCGACGAAGTCCTGGGCCTCCTGCTCGGTGGCGGCGGGGGCGAGCGCACAGAGGAAGCGTGAGCGGTTGACCTCGGTCTCGTGCACGCCCGCGCGGGCCACTGTGCGGTACTCGTCCTGCATCCGGCCAGCGTATGCGCTGCCCGTACCTCCGGATCACCGCCGGGTCCCGGATCACCGCCGGGCTCCGGAGCGGCCCGGGTCAGTGTCCCTTCTCGTCCCCGGGCCCGCCTCGCGGCACGGTCAGGTCCGTGAGCAGTGCCGTGCCGGGGGCGAGGTCCCGCCAGCCGTCTCCGTGCCACGCGAGGACCGCGACGGCCGAGGTCGGGAACTTCTCCCGCACCTCCTCCACCGTGTCGTCGAGCCCGTCCCCGGCGAGGGTGAGCACCAGTTCCGCGAGCGCCGGGTTGTGCCCGATCAGCAGCAGCGTCCCGACCGGGTCGGGGACTTCACGCACGGCCGCCAGCAGGTCCGCCCAGCCGGCCCCGTACAGCCGTGGGTCGTGCCGTACGGAGGGCGGGGTGCCCCACTGCGCGGCGACCAGGTCCCAGGTCTGCCGGGCGCGTACGGCCGTGGAGCACAGCACGAGATCGGGGAGGCAGTCCGCCGCGGCGAGCGCTCGTCCGGCGGCCGGGGCGTCGCGGCGCCCCCGCGGGCCGAGCGGCCGCTCGTGGTCGGGCACGCCCTCGGGCCAGGCGGACTTGGCGTGCCGCAGCACGACGAGCCGGCGCAGCGGCCCCGGGCCGGTGCGCGCGTTCATCCCAAGGTTCCGATGTCCCGGGTGAGTTCGAGGCCGAGGAGCCGGTCCGCGTAGGCGTACGTCTCGAAGCGGGCGCCGTCCGGCAGGCCGTCGGCGCGCTCCACGCGGTGCAGTACCTCCAGTACGGCGGGCACGTCGAGGTCGTCCTCCCAGGCCGTCCGCAGCTGCCGCTTCACGTCCTCGGGGACGGGTCTGGAGGGGCGGGTGGCCCACCTGGCGACCGCTGCGCGCCACCGGGTCAGCAATTCCCCGGCGCGGGCCGCCGTGTCGTCGTCGACGTCGACGACGTCCCGGCGCGGGCGGGCGAGGAGGGCCAGGCGCAGCACCCCGGGCTCGGCGGTGCCGTGCGCCGGGGCGACTTCGACGTGGATGCCGTCCACCGTGCCGGGCCGGCCGTCCGCAGCGGTGGCGTGCGTCCGGAGGACGTGGACGGTCCGGCCGCCCGGTGCGGTGGGGGCCTCGGCCGGCCGGATGCCGAGTTCGAGGGCGCGGGCGCGCAGTTCGGCGGGCGGATCGGCGACGGTGACGACGGGGGTCCCGCCGATCTCCAGTGCCCTGGCCAGCACGTCGGCCACGAGCAGGACGCGCAGGGACGAGGTGTCGGACCGCGTCGCATGCGCCTGGACGCGGGTCAGGCCCCGGGGGGCGGCGAAGGCGTCCGTGGACTCGCCGGTTCGGGCATCGGTGATTCGCAGCACGGGGTGAGCGTAGGCGGGGTGCGGCGCGGGCGCGGGGAGGCGGGCGCCTTTCCGGACAGGCCGCGCGCCGGAAGCCACCGGGCGCGGGTCCCGGCGACGACGGCGGGCGGAGAGGGAATGTTCGCGTGCCGTCGGCCGTTGCCCGGCTGAGTGTTGGACAACGGAACCCCGAGGAGACCGACCGTGCACGGCGATCCGGCAACGATCCGCAAGATACTCACGGAGCTCGGCGACACCTGGGCGATCGTGGGCCTGTCGTCGAACCGGCAGCGCGCGGCGTACGGCGTCGCGTCCGTGCTCCAGCGGTACGGCAAGCGCGTCGTCCCCGTCCACCCCAGGGCCGAGACGGTCCACGGCGAGCAGGGATATCCGTCCCTGTCCGCGATCCCGTTCGAGGTCGACGTGGTGGACGTCTTCGTCAACAGCGACCTGGCCGGGCCCGTCGCCGACGAGGCGGTGGCGATCGGCGCCGACGCCGTGTGGTTCCAGCTCGGCGTCGTCGACGAAGCGGCGTACGAGCGCACCCGCGCCGCGGGGCGGGACATGGTCATGGACCGCTGCCCGGCGATCGAGATCGGCAACCTGGGCTGAGGGTGCGGTCCGTGGCGGGCGGCGGGGCGGCGGGGCGGCGGGGCCGCCGCCCTCACAGCCCGATGGCGCCGTCGATCCGCTCGCGGAGCAGGTCGGCGTGGCCGTTGTGGCGGGCGTACTCCTCGATCATGTGGAGGAGGACCCACCGCAGGGACACCGTGCCGCGCCAGGAGTCGTGACCCTCGACGTCGAGGTGAGGCGCGTCCGTCACGAAGGCCTCGGCGAAGGCCACTTCGGCGTGCCAGGCATCCCAGGCGGCCGCGGCCACGGCGGAGCCCGGCACCGCACCGCCGAAGTCGCCGTCGGGGTCGGCCGCCGAGGAGAAGCGGGGCGGCGCGTCCTGTCCGGCCAGGACGGACCGGAACCAGCGCCGCTCGACATCGGCGAGATGCCGCACGAGTCCGAGCAGCGAGAGGGTGGAGGGCGGCACGGACCGGCGGCACAGCTCGTCGTCCACTCCGGTGCACTTGAGCACCAGCGTCGCGCGCTGCGCGGCGAGGATGTCGACGAGCAGGCGCCGCTCGTCACCGGTCGCGGGACCGGCGTGGCGGGTATCCCGGGCGGCGTCGACGAACAGGTCGCCTCTTCTGGTGGGAATCGTCATCCGCCCATCATCGACTCCCGCCGCCGGGCCCCGGACAGCCGGGCCCTCCGTGGCTCTGCGTCATCCCTGGGCCGTGCAGCGGTCCACGAGGTCGTTCCAGCCCGCTTCCAGGCGGTCCAGGGACATGCCCCGCTGGGTGACCAGGTGGTGCACGAGGGTCGGATCGAGGTAGGCGAGCAGGGTGTGGGCGGTCAGTTCGGTGTCGCCGCCCGGCCGCGTCTGACGCAGCAGCAGGGTGACGTGGGTCAGGCGGAGACGGTACGCGGGAGAGGTGTGACGGCGCCCGGCCTCCGCGTGCGCGGCCAGGTAGAGGCCGCGGTGGAGGTGCTCGTGGTGGATGACGGCGCCCCCGAAGGACCGCAGCCGCTCCACGGCGGGCGCGTCGGGACCCAGCGGCGGCGGGCCGGTGAGGAAGGCGGCCTGGAGCTGCTGCTCGCAGTGGTCCAGGAGCGCCATGAGCAGTCCGGTGCGGTCTCCGAACCTCCGGAAGACGGTTCCCTTGCCGACGCCGGCAGCCAGGGCGACGGCCTCCATCGTCAGATTGGCGGCTCCGCGTTCGGCAGCCAGCCGGGCGGCGACCTCCAGCAGCCGCGAGCGGTTGCGGGCGGCGTCGGCGCGCAGCTGGGGCGGCTCGTCGACCGGGGTGAGGGTGAGTTCCAGCCGTCCGGCCTTGGCTTCGTGCGCGGCTGAGGGCGGCAGGGGCGAGGTCATGCGTCCCAGCGTAGCGCTCACGGAAAGAAGTGGACCCCGGTCCGGATAGATGATAGAAAGTTGAACGGACCTTGGTCCGCTTAGTGGCGATGGAGCATCCGTGCCCTCCACTGCCACACCCCGCCTTGAACCGCTCTCTGAGGAGTTCCGCCATGTCCGTACGCATCCTCGCGCTCGTCGGCAGCCTTCGCGCCGGTTCGCACAACCGCCAGCTCGCCGAGGCGGCCGTCAAGCACGCCCCCGCGGGTGTCGAGATCGAGCTGTTCGAAGGGCTCGCGGAGGTGCCCTTCTACAACGAGGACATCGACGTCGAGGGCGGCGTGCCGGACTCCGCCGCGCGGCTGCGCGCCGCGGCCGGGCAGGCCGACGGCTTCCTGCTGTTCTCGCCGGAGTACAACGGCACCATGCCGGCCGTGCTGAAGAACGCGATCGACTGGCTGTCCCGCCCCTACGGCGCGGGTGCGCTGGGCGGCAAGCCGGTCGCCGTGGTCGGCACCGCGTTCGGCCAGTTCGGCGGCGTGTGGGCACAGGACGAGGCCCGCAAGGCCGCGGGCATCGCCGGCGGCGCGGTCCTGGAGGACGCGAAGCTGTCCATCCCCGGCTCCGTGACCCGCTTCGCCGAGACGCACCCGGCGGACGACGCCGAGGTCGTCACCGGCCTGACCGAGGTCCTCCGGCAGCTGACCTCGCAGGCTGCCCCCACGGCCGCCTGACACCGGCGCCGCGGCACGATCCTTTCAAGCGCCCGGCACGCGGACACCGCCAGGGGCAGGACGCCCCGCGCGAGGGGTACGCCCCCCGGACTCCGCCAGGACTCAGGGCACTTGAACCCGTGAGGGGTACGGCAAACCGAGCCGTACCCCTCACGTGCGTCGCCCCCAAGCAGTGGCCGCACCGGCACCACGGCGTTACGGGCGCGCTCCGCCCGGCGTCTCAGTGCACGGGCGGCACCGACACCGCCATGATCATCTCGAGTGGCCCGGCACCGGAATTGCCGTACGTGTGGGGGACGTTGGCCTCGAAGGACACGCTCGCCCCGGTGGGGACGCGATGCGGGACCCCGTCGAGCGTGAGTGTCAGCTCCCCGGCCGTGACGTGGATGAGTTCGACCGTGCCGCCGGGGTGCGGGTCGGAGTCGCTGCCCTCTCCCGGCATCAGCCGCCAGTCCCACATCTCCAGCGGGCCGGGCGCCTCCGTGCCCGCGAGCAGCCGGTTGTAGCTGCCGGTGTCGGTGTGCCACAGCCGGACCGCCTGCTCGGCCGGGACGATGCGGACCTTGGGGCCCTGCTCGTAGTCGAGCAGCGTCGTGATGCTGACCCCGAGCGCGTCACCGATCTTGACGACCGTGCCGATGCTGGGATTGGTCCTGGCCTGCTCGATCTGGATGAGCATGCCGCGGCTGACGCCCGCCCGGGCCGCGAGCGCCTCCAGGGTGAAGCCCCGCTCGGTGCGCCAGCGCTTGACGTTGCGGGCCAGGGACTGGTTCAGCAGGTCGAGGTCCGACACATTCCGTCCAATATTCTGGATAGCAGAGTCCATTGAGTTGAACTACGGTGTGGTGCACCGAATTGTTCACTGCACTGTACTGCGAGGCGCCCCCATGACAGCACTCTTCGCGCTGGCCACCAGCGTCCTGTGGGGCCTGGCCGATTTCGGCGGCGGGCTGCTGACCCGGCGCATGCCGGCACTGACGGTGGTCGTCGCCTCGCAGGTGATCGCGACGGTGGTTCTCGGGGCGCTCGTGATGGCCACGGGCGGCTGGCGCGAAGCGGGGCCGCAGCTGTGGTTCGCCGTGGCCGCCGGCCTGGTCGGACCGGTCGCGATGCTCGCCTTCTACAAGGCGCTGGCGCTCGGCCCGATGGGCGTCGTCTCCCCGCTCGGCTCCCTCGGCGTGGCCGTCCCGGTCGCCGTCGGCCTGGTGCTGGGCGAGCGCCCCGGTGTCCTGCAGTTCGCGGGCATCGCGGTGGCCGTCACCGGGGTCGTACTCGCCGGCGGCCCGCAGCTCAGGGGCGCCCCCGTGCAGCGTCAGGCGGTGCTGCTCACGCTGCTCGCCGCGTTCGGGTTCGGTGCGGTGATGTCGCTGATCGCCGAGGCCTCCACGACGCTCACCGGCCTCTTCCTCGCCCTGTTCGTGCAGCGCGTCACCAATGTCGTGGCGGGCGGCACCGCACTCCTGGTCTCCGTACGGCGGGGCGGCCGGGCCCTGCCGGAGGGCGGCGGACGGACCGTCGTCCGGCACTCGCTGCCGGCTCTCGCCTTCGTCGGCCTCGCCGACGTCGCGGCCAACGGGACGTACTCGATCGCGGCCCAGCACGGTCCGGTCACCGTGGCCGCGGTGCTCGCCTCGCTCTACCCGGTGATCACGGCCCTGGCGGCCCGCGGCATCCTCAGCGAGCGGCTCCGCGGCATCCAGGCCGCCGGGGCGGGCCTGGCCCTGATAGGCACACTGCTGCTGGCCACCGGCTGAACAACCCCGGGTCACGGACGGAACCGACGGCCGCACACCGGGCCTTCAGGCCGCCGGGCCACCGGGCCACCGGGCCACCGGGCCACCCCGGCACACGACCCCGGCACACGTCACCCGTGTTCAGCACCACGGGTTCCCGGTCAGGACTCCGCGCGTACGTCCTCCGCCACCGCGACCCCCGCGTCCAGGCAGTCCGGTTCCGTGAGGCGGGCGATCTCCTCCGCGCCGAGATCCGACAGCGCACGCAGTTGCTGCGGGGTCACACCGTCGGGGATCGGCACGGGCGCCGGTGTGCGCAGCGGCGGCTGCCAGCCGTTCCGCGCGTCCCAGCGGCGTACGACCTTCGCGGGGGCGCCGGCCACGACCGCGTGGTCGGGCACGGTCCCGCGCACCACCGCTCCCGCGGCGACCACGACATTGCGCCCGATCCGCGCCCCCGGCAGGATCACGGCACCCGTCCCGATCCAGCAGCCGGGCCCGATCGACACCGGGTCCATCCGCGGCCACTGCTTGCCGATGGGCTCGTGGGGATCGTCGTACGAATGGTTCGTGGACGTCACGTACACGTACGGCCCGAAGTAGCAGTCGCTGCCGATCGTGACCGTCGTGTCGGCGATGACGTGGCTGCCCCGGCCGAGGACGACACCGTCCCCGATGCGCAGGATCGGGTCCGGGCCGAGGTCGAGGTCGGGCATCAGTCCGGCGGTCAGCGTGACCTGCTCGGCGATGATGCAGTGCGAGCCGAGCCGGATCCAGGGCTCACCGAAGACGGTACCGAGCGGGAAGGCCAGCCGGGTGCCGGTGCCCATCGCGCCGAACCGGAACCGCCCCGGGTGCGCGGCCGTGACCGCGCCGGTGCGCTGCACCCAGGCCCAGCCCGCGTGGACGGCGCGCTGCGCGAGGCCGCGCCGCCATGATGAGAACGTGTTCTTGCTCCTGGGCACCCGCTCACCGTACTCAGCGTGCCGAGCGGCCACCCGGCCGGACACCTGTGATCTTCGCCCCACCCGCCCGCTCCCGCCCGGCGCCCGTCGCCTACCGTGCCGGTGACGAGAGCCATCGACGGACAAGGAGAGTGCCATGACGCACCGGGCGCTGATCGCGGCAGTGGGCGGCAAGGAGCCGCAGGTGGACCAGGAGGCGTTCACGGCCCCGACCTCCGTGGTGCTCGGCGAGGTGACCCTGCACCCGGGCGCGAGCGTCTGGTACGGCGCGGTGCTGCGCGCCGACTGCGGGCCCGTCGTCATCGGCGCCGACAGCAACATCCAGGACAACTGCACCCTGCACGTCGACCCGGGCTTCCCGATCACGGTCGGCGAACGAGTCTCGGTCGGGCACAACGCCGTGATCCACGGGGCCACCGTCGAGGACGACTGCCTGATCGGGATGGGTGCGACGGTGCTCAACGGGGCGGTCATCGGCGCGGGATCGCTGGTGGCGGCGCAGGCACTGGTGCCGCAGGGCATGCGCGTGCCGCCGGGCTCCCTCGTCGCGGGTGTGCCCGCCAAGGTCAGGCGGGAGCTGACCGCCGAGGAACGTGAGGGCATCTCGCTGAACGGCACGCTGTACGTCGAGCTGGCCAAGGCGCACCGCGCCGCGCACGAGGAGCGGTGACGGCGGGCGCGGTCAGTCGGTGGCGGGGGCCGGGACGGGCTCCGGCTCGACCGCGCCGGTCCCGGCCGCCGGGGTCCCCGCCGCCTCGGCGTGGGCCGCCGCCTGCTTCGTCTTGCGCCGGACGATCAGCAGCGAGGCGGCCCCGATGAGCAGTGCCACCACGAGGCCGAGCCAGGAGAAGCGCTTGAGCCAGGACTCGGCGACCACACCGACGTAGTAGATGACCGCGGTCGTGCCGCCCGCCCAGAGGATCCCGCCGAAGACGTTGGCGACGAGGAACTTCCAGTACGGCATCCGCAGCACTCCGGCGAGCGGACCCGCGAAGATACGGAGCAGGGCGACGAAGCGGCCGAAAAAGACCGCCCACATGCCCCACTTCTCGAAGGACCGCTCGGCGGTGGCGATGTGCCGTTCGTCGAAGTGCCTGGGGAACTTCGCGCCGAGCCAGGCGAGCAGCGGGCGTCCGCCCTTGCGGCCGATGGCGTAGCCGATCGAGTCGCCGACGATGGCGCCCACGCTCGCGCAGACTCCGAGGATCACCGGGTTGATGCCGGCGTGCTGGGAGGAGAGCAGCGCCGCGGAGACCAGGATGATCTCGCCGGGCAGCGGGATGCCCAGGCTCTCCAGTCCGATGACCAGGCCCACCAGCGCGTAGATGCTGACCGCGGGCACCGTCTCGAGCCATTCCTGGACGTGCAACGCCGGTTCCTCCCGTATCGCTGTGCAAGGCGGGCGCGCACCTCTGCGTGTGATCACCCGGCGTGCGCTCTCCCCCTGGGCACACGCCGGGCAGCCTACCCGCTCCGCCTCCGGAGGCGGAGTCCCACGGGTCGCAACGGTGCTCCGGTGGACGGAGGGTCCGCGCTCCCGTGGACGGCGGGCGGACCGGCCCGCTCCGCGCCGGCCATGAGGTCATGACAGGGACGTCAGCCGTTCGGGCGGAGCGTCCATACGACGGTCATCTCGCCGGTGACGGCACCGTCCGCCCGCTGGATGGAGATGGCGACGGGGAACTCGGGACGCTGTCCGGCGTCGAGTTCCGCGACGACGTCCGCGGCGGGGCGCCCCAGCGTCGCGGTGGCCTTCACGGGGCCCATCGCGAGCTTCTTGTACGCGATGTCGGCGCTGACGGCGAGCGGCACGGCACGCGAGAGCTGCTCCCCGAACGCGGCCAGGACGATGGCCCCGCTGGCGGACTCGCCGAGCGTGAACATCGCTCCGGCGTGCGGGCCGCCGACGTGGTTGTGGTATTCGCTCTGATCGGGCAGGGCGACCACTGCCTTCTCCGGCGTGGTCTCCAGGAACTCGAGGTTCAGGGTCCTGGCCATCGGCACGGTGGCGGCGAGCATCTCGCCGATCGACATCTGGTCTGCGCTCATAGCCGGATGTTACCCACGGGTAGCTAATTTTGACCAGGACCCCCGGGTGATGTCCGCCGGCCGCCGCCCGATCCGGTACAGGTCTGACGAGGGCCGGTGACCCAAACGTGTCATGGACGGCACTAGGGTTACTGCCCATGTGGCCAGGACAGCAGCCGCCCGGGGGCGAGCAGAACCCGCAGGACCAGAACCCGAACCCGTACCAGCAGTCGGGGTACCAGCAGCCGAATCCGTATCAGCAGCCCGGACCTCAGCAGCCGGGATACCAGCAGCCCGGGTACCAGCAGCCCAACCCGTACCAGCAGCAGCCGGGGCCGGGCCAGTGGGGTGCGGCCACTGCGGCGGGCGCGCCGGAACCGCCGGGCGGCGGCGGGAAGAGCACGAAGATCGTCGCGATCGTGGCGGCCACCGCCGTGGTCGTCACCGCCGCCGTCACCGGCATCGTGGTCCTCGGCGGTGACAAGGACGACGAGGCCGACGGCAAGACCACCAAGCCGTCCGCCACCGCCTCGAAGAAGCCGAGCGAGTCCGCGTCCGCCGACAACCCGCGGGGCACCGACGACGAGAAGCCGACGATCCCCGGCTGGAAGGTCGTCATCAACCCCAAGTGGGGCACGGCCTTCGACGTACCGGCGGAGTGGGCGGTCCGCACGCCGGGCACCTTCATCGGCTTCGAGGACGCGCAGAAGGACGACGGTTCCGCGGTCGTGGGCATGTCGGCACCTGCCTTCCTGAAGGAGAACTGGTGCACGTTCGACGAGGACAAGGACGGCACCAAGGACGAGACCGAGCTCGCCGCGGCCGGCACCAAGGGCCAGAGCGGCGCGAAGAGCACGGCCGGCGCCGCCCGCAGTGACTCGGCGACCTGGGCCTGGGCCGGTTACACCGACCAGACCAAGGCCGACGAGAAGAAGATCGTGATCGGCAAGGCCAAGGACTTCACCTCGAAGTCGGGCCTCAAGGGCAGCATCGCGACGAGCTACACGCGCGGGGTCAAGAAGGACAACAAGTGCGACACCGAGGGCAAGGCGACAACGTTCGCCTTCAAGAACTCGGCGGGCGACTTCGCGTCCTTCACCTTCTACGGGGTCAAGGGCGTCCGTGACGAGGTGCCGGACGAGCTGGTGCAGAAGATCGCCGGCACGGTGCGGCTGCACGGCGAACCCGAGTCCTGAGCCCGAGCCCCGAACCCGGGTTCTGAGCCCGGGTTCTTCGAGGCGGGCGGTGACGGCCGGGCCGTCCCGGATCCTGGCGGCCCGCGTGTTCAGCCGATGCCGAAGGAGCCGCCGGGCGGTTCCGGCGAGGGGACCGCGTTCTCGTCGTGCACGGGTTCGGCGTCCTTGGTGAACTCCCGGAGCGCGGAGCCGTGTTCCACCCGCGCGGGGAAGGCGTCCGCGGCGGTACGGCGGGCGAGGGCGCCGGTGTCGAGGGTCCGGTGGGACGCCACCAGCACCGCGTTGCCGAACCGGCGTCCGCGCAGGACACCCGGTTCGGCGATGAGCGCCAGCTCCGCGAACACCGTCGCGAAGGTGGCCAGTTGCGACCGGAGGAAGGCGAAGGGCGCCGCGTCGGCGAGGTTGGCCAGGTAGACGCCGTCGGGACGCAGCACCCGCCCCGCGGCGCGTGCGTACGCCACGGAGGTCAGATGCGCCGGCACCCGCGAACCGCCGAAGACGTCCGCGATGACGACGTCCGCCGACGCCGGCGCCGCGGCCTCGATCCAGGCACGGGCGTCCGCGGCGTGCAGGTCGATCCCGGCGGCCCCGGACAGCGGCAGGTGCTCGACCACGAGGGCCAGCAGCGCGCGGTCGGCCTCCACGACGTCCTGACGTGATCCGGGACGGGTCGCGGCGACGTAGCGGGGCAGGGTGAGAGCGCCCCCGCCCAGGTGCAGCACGTCCAGCGCCCGGCCCGGCTCCGCGACCGTGTCCAGCACGTGCCCGAGCCGTCGCGCGTACTCGAACTCCAGATGCGTCGGGGCGTCCAGGTCGACGTACGACTGCGGCGCACCGTCGACGGTCAGCAGCCAGGCCCGCTCCCGGTCGACGTCCGGCATCAGCTTGGCGGTCCCGTGATCCACGTCCCGCGTCACGGGTATCGGCTCGTCCACGGATCCATTGTGCCGTCGGTACGAACCGGGGCGGGTCCCGCACCGGGCCGGTCCGTCTCAGGCGTGCCACACCTCGGCGACCTCCGCCGCGTGTGTGCGCGCCTGGTCCCGCCCGGCGCGCGCCGCACCCGCGCGTGCGGCGGGGTCCAGGGGGTTGCGGCCGAAGGACCGCCTCGCCGCCCGTCCGGGCGTGACCACCGCCACCCGGGCACCGGCCGCGGCCAGCCTGCGTCCCTGCTCGGCGGCCGGCACCAGAGGACCACCGCCGAGGGCGACGGGAGCGAGGACGACCACGCGCTCGTACCCGGCGGCCAGGTGGGCGTTGGCGGCGGAGTGGATACCGCCGTCCGTCCACCGGCGGCCGTCGAGGGTGACCGGCGCCCAGACGCCCGGGACGGCGCAGCTCGCTGCCATCGCGTCCACGAGCGGGACACCGCTGTCCTTGCCGAAGACCCGGAGTTCGCCGGTGGCCGTGTCGACGGCGGGCATCAGCAGGGCGCGCTCGGGCCAGTCGGGGGAGACGAGCCGGCTCTCGAAGGCCGCGCGGCGCGCGGCCTCGGAGGGGGTCTTCGCGGCGAGTGCCGTCCTGCCGATCTTCCGGCCGTACGCCTCCGGCGTGCGTGAGGTCAGCGCGGCCCAGACGAACCGGAGGATCAGCAGCGCGCCCAATCGCCCGGCCATCTCGCCGGTGGGCGGGACGAGTTGACGCTCGTAGAGCTGTTTCAGCGTCAGCCTGCCGGAAGTGAGCTGGGCGCCGACGGACGAACCGGCGGACGTGCCGATCACCACGTCTGCGTCGCCGAGGTCGACGCCGGCCTCGCCGAGCCCGTACAGGATTCCCGTCAGCCAGCCGACCCCGGCGTGGCCTCCGCCACCGAGCACAAGTGCCTTGCCTGCCACGGCTCTCCGCCCTCTCGCTGCCGACACCCGACGGCATCAGTGTCCCGCAGGGCGCCGCCGCGCACCGGTGCGTGCCCGAGCGGGTGCCCGCCCCCTTCCAGGGCGGGCACCCACCGCGCGGGCCCGCGGTGCTCAGCCGACCGACGTCACCGTTCCCGCGCCGACCGTCCGGCCGCCCTCGCGGATCGCGAAGCCGAGACCGGGCTCCAGCGGGACCTCCCGGCCGAGCTCCACCGTCATCGTGACGGTGTCACCGGGCCGCGCCACCGCCGCCTCGCCGAGGTCGACGTCGCCGACGACGTCCGCGGTGCGGATGTAGAACTGCGGCCGGTAACCGGTGGAGACCGGGGTCGTACGGCCGCCCTCGCGCGCCGACAGGACGTACACCTGCGCCACGAAACCGCGCCGGGGAACGACACTGCCGGGCGCGGCGACGATGTGTCCGCGGCGCACGGCGTCGCGGGGCACCCCGCGCAGCAGCATCGCCACGTTGTCCCCGGCCTGCGCCTCGTCCATCGGCTTGCCGAAGGTCTCCAGGCCGGTGACCACCGTGTCCACCGCCGCGCCGAGCACCTCGACCCGGTCGCCGACCCGGATCGTGCCGCGCTCCACCGCGCCCGTGACGACCGTGCCGCGCCCGGTGATGGTGAGCACGTTCTCGACGGGCAGCAGGAACGGCGCGTCGAGGTACCGCTCCGGCATGGGCACGTACGTGTCCACGGCGTCGAGCAGCGCCTCGATCGCCGCGGTCCAGCGCGGGTCGCCCTCCAGGGCCCTGAGCCCGGAGACCCGCACGACGGGTACGGAGTCGCCCCCGTAGCCGTGCGCGGAGAGCAGTTCGCGGACCTCGAGCTCGACGAGGTCGGTGAGCTCCTCGTCCCCGGCGTCGGCCTTGTTCAGGGCGACGACGATGTGGTCGACGCCCACCTGCCGGGCGAGCAGCACGTGTTCGGCGGTCTGCGGCATGATCCCGTCGAGCGCGGACACGACGAGGATCGCCCCGTCGAGCTGGGCCGCGCCGGTGACCATGTTCTTGACGTAGTCGGCGTGGCCCGGCATGTCCACGTGCGCGTAGTGCCGGGTGTCGGTCTCGTACTCGACGTGCGCGATGTTGATGGTGATGCCGCGCGCGGCCTCCTCCGGCGCCCGGTCGATCCGCTCGAACGGGACGAACGTGCCGGAGCCGCGCTCGGCGAGAACCTTGGTGATGGCGGCGGTCAGGGTGGTCTTGCCGTGGTCGACGTGCCCCATGGTGCCGATGTTCAGGTGCGGTTTGGTGCGCACGTATGCCGTCTTGGGCATGGCTGTACCTCGAAGCCTCTTCGTGTCAGCGGAACTGAGCGATGGCCCCGGCGCGTAGGGCCGGGACGGGGACCCCGAGGACTTGCCGACCCTCCCCCTGCGGGGTCCGCCGGACGATCCGGGAAGGGTCAGCTTCGGGCGCCGTCGACAGCGGCCACGATGATCGGGACGGCAGCCTTCGGGGCATCCGCTGCCGCGGATGCTGCGAGGAGGAAGGCGTACCGGAACATGAGGCGATCATCGCCGACGTGTCCGCCCGCGTCGAATGGTTTTCGGTGCCCTCCGACGCGAGGGCGGACCCACGAGGGAAAGAAAAAAGGAAAGGAGGGGTAGCCGCTCCTTTCCACTCTCAACGTATAGCGCACCGGGGGCCTTGCGGCAAGGCCCCCGGGGTGCCGCAAAATGACCGGCCGAGGTCGGGATCTGCGGAAACGAGAGTCAGTGAATGCGTGTGTTGTCGTCGACGTACGCGTCGCGCGGGGACGTCTCGGCACGGCCGGGGCCGGGACGGACCCGCACTCTCCGCGACCACGGCCCGCACCCTTCGCGACCACGGCCCGGGACGGTCGCGACCTCGACCCGCGACGGTCGGGCCTCGACCACCGCGGAGCGTCGCCCGACGTGGCCGCCCCGTTCGCCCCGCCGCCCGACCCCCGTGCCACGCACGACGGTCGCGAGCCACCCCAGATCGGAGCCGATGACGTGAACCCGCTGACCAGCACCGTGTTCGACCTTCCCGACCACCTCTCCCACAAGGCCGACCCGCACCTGATCGCCGGAGACGAACGGCACTTCGCGGCCCTCGCGGAGAGCCTCGGACAGACCATCGCCGAACTGTCCGAGCGTCTGAACGCCGAACGCAGGGCCCCCGGCGGCACCGGCCGGCAGGCGATGGACCGGGACGCGGAGATCCACCGGCTGACCGCCCGCCTGCGTACCCTGCGCCGCTTCGGCCTCGATCTCTGCCTCGGACACATGGTCGGTGCGGACGACCGCGAGCCCGTGTACATCGGACGGCTCGGCCTCACGGACAGCTCGGGCCGCCGGCTGCTTCTCGACTGGCGCTCCCCCGCGGCCGAGCCGTTCTTCGGCGCCACCCACGCCGACCCGATGGGGCTGGCGAGCCGTCGCAGGTACCGCTGGACCCGAGGCCGGATCGGCGACTACTGGGACGAGGTGTTCACGTCGGACGGCTTCGACGGGCACGCCGCGCTCGACGACCAGTCCGCGTTCATCGCCAGCCTGGGCGGCAACAGGTCGGCCCGGATGCGTGACGTGCTCGGCACCATCCAGGCGGATCAGGACGCCATCATCCGCGCGGGATCCCGCGGGGCCCTCGTCGTCGACGGCGGTCCGGGCACGGGGAAGACCGTCGTCGCCCTGCACCGCTCGGCGTATCTCCTGTACTCGGACCCGCGTCTCGGTCAACGTCGGGGCGGCGTGCTGTTCGTCGGCCCGCACCGCCCCTACCTCGCCTATGTCTCCGACGTCCTGCCGAGCCTCGGAGAGGAGGGCGTGCGGACGTGCGTCCTGCGGGACCTCGTCGCGGAGGGCGACGCGGCGAAGGCCGAGGCCGACCCGGAGGTGGCGCGTCTGAAGTCGTCCGCGGACATGGTGCGGGCGATCGAGACGGCCGTGAGGTTCTACGAGGAACCGCCCGAGAAGGGGATGACGGTCACGACCCACTGGTCCGACGTCCGGCTGAGCGCGGACGACTGGGCCGTGGCGTTCGAGGCGGCGGAACCCGGTTCGGCGCACAACGAGGCACGCGACCAGGTCTGGGAGGAACTGCTCACCGTCCTGGTGGACAAGCACGACGACGCCGGCGTGCCGGCGGGTGTGATCCGCTCGTCGCTGCGACAGGACCGGGAGTTGCGCACGGCCTTCGACCGGGCGTGGCCGCTGCTCGACGCGGCCGACCTCGGGGGAGACCTGTGGACGGTGCCCGCCTACCTGCGGATGTGCGCTCCCTGGCTCAGCCGTGACGACGTCCGGAAACTGCAGCGTGCGGACGCCCAGGCCTGGACGGTGTCCGACCTGCCGCTCCTGGACGCGGCACGGCAGCGCCTCGGCGACCCGGAGGCGGCCCGGCAGAAGCGCCGGCGCGAGACCGTCCTCGACGCCCAGCGCGAGCGCATGGCACAGGTCGTCGACAACCTGATCGACGCCGCCGCCGACTCCGGCGCCGACGGAGACGACGGCGAGGGCCTGGTGACGATGCTGCGCGGCGAGGACGCCCGGGTCAGCCTGGTCGACGAGTCCGAGCTGCCCACCGCCGACCCGGATCTGCTCGCCGGCCCGTTCGCGCAAATCGTGGTGGACGAGGCACAGGAACTGACCGACGCGGAATGGCAGATGCTGCTGCTCAGGTGCCCGTCCCGGAGCTTCACCATCGTCGGGGACCGCGCCCAGGCCCGGCACGGCTTCACGGAGTCGTGGCAGGAACGGCTGGAGCGGATCGGGCTCGACCGGATCCGCCTGGCCTCCCTGGGCATCAACTACCGGACGCCGGAAGAGGTGATGGCGCTGGCCGAGCCGGTGATCCGGGCCGCGCTTCCGGACGCCAACGTGCCGGCCTCCGTCCGCAGCAGCGGCGTCCCCGTGGTCCACGGGTCCGTCTCCGAACTGGACCTTGTCCTGGAGACCTGGCTCGCCGCGCACGCCGAGGGAACCGCGTGCGTCATCGGCGATCCCGCGTTCCGGGCGAGGCCCCGCGTCCGGTCGCTGACCCCTGAGCTGTCGAAGGGGCTCGAGTTCGACCTGGTCGTCCTCATCGACCCGGAGGACTTCGGCACGGGCATCGCGGGAGCCGTCGACCGTTATGTCGCGATGACCCGGGCGACCCGGCAACTCGTCGTCCTCACGAGTTCCTGACCCGGGCCGGTCGCACACCGCCCGGTCCGGGCGGGCCGGCCCGCCCGGACCGCCGTCAACAGCACCGCATCTGACGGGGCGCCGGTCCGGCGTGGCGGGTGCGTGCGGCCCCTGTCCGGCCCACCGCCCGGCGCACCCGGTGCCGGGGAATCCGTGACGCCCGTGAGACGGACCATACGGCGATCACACACATGGGTCGGTTAGTGTCACCGGATGCTCGATGCCACCACCCGTTCTGGGGGCACCGCCACGGCCACTCCCCCGGCCACCGCCAAAAAGCTCGTCTCCGCCGCGGATGTCGTCGGCGCCGGACAGCTCGCCGTCGCCACGCACCTCGGGCCCGCCCGTCCGTTCGGCCCCACCGCGCCAAGAGGATTCGCCGCCCGCTGCACGAGAGTCCTGCGCTCCCCGTGGTCGCGGCTGTCGCTGCTGCTGACGCTGCTCGCGGCGGCCGCGGCGGGCGTGCTGCTCTTCCAGCCGCAGCGGCTGCTGGCGGACGGCTGGCCGCCACAACTCGGCGGCGCCGCGGCGGCGCTGGTGTTCGCGGTGGCGTACGGGCTGTGCACGGTCGCGTTCGTGCCGCGGCCGCTGCTCAACCTCGCGGCGGGGGCGCTGTTCGGTTCCCAGTTGGGGGTGGGCGCCGCGCTGGGCGGCACCGTGCTCGGCGCGGGGCTCGCCTTCGGCCTCGGCCGGTTCCTGGGGCAGGACGCCCTGCGCCCGTTGCTGCGGGGCCGCTGGCTGAAGGCGGCGGACGGCCAGCTCAGCCGACACGGTTTCCGCTCGATGATGGTGGCCCGGCTGTTTCCCGGGGTGCCGTTCTGGGCCGCCAACTACTGTGCGGCGGTGTCCCGGATGGGCTGGCTGCCGTTCCTGTTGGCGACGGCGCTCGGTTCCGTCCCCAACACGGCGGCGTACGTCGTCGCCGGGGCCCGCGCCTCGTCACCGACGTCGCCCGCCTTTCTGATCGCCATGGGTTTCATCGCGTTGCCGGCGCTGGTCGGCACGGTGGTGGCCTGGCGCAAGCGCCACCATCTGCGCGCCGCCCACTGACCGGCGAGCACCACCACCTGCGCGTCCGCCGCCCACTGACCGGCGAGCGCCAACACCTGTGCGCCGCCTGGATTGACGCCACCGACCCACCCCGGCCATCGACGCCAACGCCCCACGCCCGGACGGCCCGCAGGGCCGGTCCACACCCGGCGGGACCGCAGAGCCGTTCTACCCCCGGTCGGCCTGCACAGCCGTCCACCCCCGGCCGGCATGGCGGAGCCAGCCCACCCCGTGGCGGATCACTCAGCGCGCCGAACCAACCTGTCGAGAGGTTAGGACCACCTGTCGAAAGGCGACGCGGCAGCCCCGCCACCTGGCGGAACCGAGCCCGCCCAGCCGGGGAGCCACCGGTGAGCCGGTCCCACAGCCCGCCTGCCGGACCGGTGAGTCGCGCAGGAGGCGGCTCCCCGGCCCGGCAGGGGTCACACGGCCTCCAGCACCATCGCGTTGGCGAGCCCGCCCGCCTCGCACATCGTCTGCAACGCGTAGCGGGCGCCCCGCGCCCGCATCGCGTGGACGAGGGTGGTCGTCAGCCGGGTGCCGCTCGCGCCCAGCGGATGACCGATGGCGATGGCGCCCCCGTGCACGTTGACCTTGTTCAGGTCGGAGCCCGTCTCCTGCTGCCAGGCGAGGACGACGCTCGAGAACGCCTCGTTGACCTCGAAGAGGTCGATGTCGTGGAGGCCGAGCCCCGCCCTGCGGAGCACCTTCTCGGTGGCCGGGACGACACCCGTCAGCATCAGCAGCGGGTCGGAGCCGGTCACCGCGAAGCTGTGCAGCCGCGCGATCGGGCGCAGGCCGAGCCGGGCCGCCGTCTCGCTCGACGTGATCAGCACGGCCGCCGCGCCGTCGTTGACCGGGCTCGCGTTGCCCGCGGTGACGTTCCACTCGATCTGCGGGAAGCGCTCGCCGAAGCCGGGGTCGTAGTACGCGGGCTTGAGGCCGGCGAGCGTCTCGGGGGTGCTGGCAGGCCGTACGCACTCGTCGCGCCCCACCCCGTCCAGCGGTGCGACCTCCGCGTCGAACAGGCCCCCCTCCCAGGCCGCGGCCGCCTTACGGTGCGAGCCGACCGCGAACGCGTCCATCTGCTCGCGGGAGATCCCCCACTTCGCGGCGATCAGCTCGGCACTGATGCCCTGCGGCACCAGACCCTCCGGATAACGCTCGGCGACGCCCGGCCCGAAGGGGTCCTTGCCCGCGGGCACGTTCGACCACATCGGTACGCGGCTCATGGACTCGACGCCGCACGCGACGACCAGGTCGTAGGCACCGGACTGCACGCCCTGCGCCGCGAAGTGCACGGCCTGCTGCGAGGAACCGCACTGACGGTCCACGGTGGTCGCGGGCACCGTCTCGGGGAAGCCGGCCGACAGCACGGCGTACCGGGTGGTGTTCATGGCCTGCTCGCCGACCTGGTCGACGGTGCCGCCGATGACGTCGTCGATCAGGGCGGGGTCGACTCCGGAGCGCTCGACCAGGGTGCGCAGGGTGTGCGCGAGGAGTTCCACGGGGTGGACATGGGCGAGGGAGCCGTTCGGCTTGCCCCTGCCCACGGGGGTACGTACGGCTTCGACGATCACGGCGTCGCGCATGGTGTGCCTCTCCACTGAGGAACCGGCGGTCGGACGGGCGGGACCACACACCCGGAACGAGTGCGTTGGAAATTCAAACCCGCCAATGGGCCCAAGAGTAGCTCAGTGGGTTGGAACATCCAACCCATCCCGTAGACTGGCCGCATGAAGGACTCCCGCCCCTGCTCGATCGCCGCCACGCTCGCCCTCGTCGGCGAGAAGTACTCCCTGCTGGTCCTGCGCGAGGTGTCCCTGGGCGTCACCCGCTTCGACCAGCTGGTCCGCAACACCGGCGCCCCGCGCGACGTACTGGCCGCCCGCCTGAAGCGACTCGTCGAGGCGGGCGTGCTGGAGAAGGTCGAGTACAGCGAGCGCCCGAGGCGCTACGAGTACCGGCCCACCGCCGCGGGCCGGGAACTGGAGCCGGTGCTGCTCACCCTGATGGCGTGGGGCGACCGCCACCTCCAGCAGGACGGCTTCCGCCCCATGGTGCTGGAGCACTCCTGCGGTCACACACTGGTCCCACGCGTCGTCTGTCAAGAATGCGGCGACGAGGTCCGGCACGCCGATCTGACGGCCCACCCGCAGGCCCCGGGCTGGACGGTGACGGGGCCCGTGGTGGCGTAGACCTCAGGGCCGGAACCGCGCCGCACGCGCCGTTGTCCGCGGCACCGGACCGGTCGTGGACGGACAGGTACGAGGCGACGCTCCCCGCCCGGGAGCCCCCGGGAGGCCGGAGGCACTCACCACGGGTGCTCCGCGTACGCGACGACCTCCGCCCGCCCCCGGTGACGCACTCCATCGGCCGTGATGTCGGACGCATGTCGGCGTGCGGGCGGTGCGGAGCGGCCGGAGTCACGAGGGTCGCGGGAGCCGGTGCGACCAGGACGGCAAGCGCTTTCTCCGTGCCGCAACGTAGGCGGCGGTCAGGTGGCGGGTCAACACCCCCGCCACCGGTGAGCCGCGACCGGGGGCGTCGATATTTCGAACCCCCCTTCGATGCCCCTGCGGTCGGACCGTCGGTGCGGGGCGCTACGCTGCCCTCGACACCCGTGATCACCGCGCCGCGACGGCCGGTGCGCACGGCAGCCGTCCCATCGCCCCTTCCACGATCAGCACTTGGACCACGAAATTCCATGTCTTGGTTTGAATCCCTCGTCCTCGGACTCGTCCAGGGGCTGACCGAATTCCTCCCCATCTCGTCCAGCGCGCACCTGCGTCTCACCGCGGCGTTCGCGGGCTGGCACGACCCGGGAGCGGCCTTCACGGCGATCACCCAGATCGGCACGGAAGCCGCGGTGCTGATCTACTTCCGCAAGGACATCGCGCGGATCATCTCCTCGTGGTTCCGCTCGCTCACGGACAAGGCGATGCGGCACGACCAGGACGCCAAGATGGGCTGGCTGGTGATCGTCGGTTCGATCCCGATCGGTGTGCTGGGCGTGACGTTCAAGGACCAGATCGAGGGGCCGTTCCGCGACCTCCGGCTGACCGCGACGATGCTGATCGTCATGGGCATCGTCCTCGGCGTCGCCGACCGGCTGGCGGCGCGTGACGAGACGGGCGGCAAGCACCGCGCCGCGAAGCAGCGCAAGTCGCTCCAGGAGCTGAGCGTCAGGGACGGGCTCGTCTACGGTGTCTGCCAGGCGATGGCTCTGGTCCCGGGCGTCAGCCGGTCCGGCGCCACCATCAGCGGCGGCCTGCTCATGGGCTACACACGCGAGGCCGCGGCCCGTTACTCCTTCCTGCTCGCCGTCCCGGCCGTGCTCGCCTCCGGCGCGTTCGAGCTGAAGGACGCCAGCGAGGGCGGTCACGTCTCCTGGGGCCCGACGATCTTCGCCACGGTCATCGCCTTCGTGGTGGGTTACGCCGTGATCGCCTGGTTCATGAAGTTCATCACCACCAAGAGCTTCATGCCGTTCGTCTGGTACCGGATCGTGCTGGGCATCGTCATCATCGCGCTCGTGGCGACGGGAGCACTGAGCCCGCACGCGGCCGAGTCCGCAGGCTGACCGGGGGACGTCACGTCCCCCGGCCCTCCCGCCGGGTCCGGCCCGGGTGCCGTCGGCCGGCGCAGGCCCGCGCGGCCTGCGGAACCCCGGGTCGCCCCCCCTGAGCACCGACCGTGGGCCGGCCGTGAGGACGGCCGCGGCGGCTTCCGGCTCCGGAGCGGCTCACGGGTCGGGGAAGTCGAGGGCCCAGGGCTCGAATGCGATGTCCATTCCGTTAGCCACGTAGGCGATGGTCCGGTACCCACCGGTGAGGACGAGGGCCGGCCCGCGAGACGGCCGCCCCAGGCGCCACGGGCGCACAGGTGTCACCAGGATCCACCGTGACCAACCACATACGACTTGCGTAGCCGTCCGGTAGCGCAGCGTCAGTCCTTGCGCCTAGGCTGGTGCGCATGTCCCCCGATTCCATGACCCCTGGTTCCGTGCGGTCTGCGGCCGAGTTAAACGAGCAGATTCGCGCCCTGTGGATGCGTACGGGCGGTTCCCTGTCGGCGCAGGAGCGGGCCGAGTACGCGCTCCTGGTCGTGGAGTGGGCCGCGGCGATCCGCGAAGAGGTCGTCGAAGCGGCCTGACCGGCGGCCTCCCACCGAGAAGTCGGGCGCGCGGTCCGGCCGCGCCGCATCCGCGCTTTGCCCGGCGCCCTCGGGGCGAAGTCCCGGTGCCCCGCGAGCCGGGACCCCCTCCCCGGCGGCGGGCAGCTCAGCGTCCGCCCGCCACCCGCAGCACCGCCCCGGTCGTGTACGAGGCGTCCGGTGACATCAGCCACGCGACGGCCGCGGCGATCTCCTCGGCGCGGCCCGCCCGGCGCAGCGGAATCGACCCGGCCGCCCGCTCCGCGCGGCCCGGGTCCCCCATCGCCGCGTGCATCTCGGTGTCGATCATCCCCGGGGCGACGGCGTTGACCCGGATGCCGTCCGGGCCCAGCTCCTTGGCGAGCCCCAGCGTGAGAGCGTCGACGGCCGCCTTCGTCGCCGCGTAGTGGACGAACTCGCCGGGGCTGCCCAGCGTGGCCGCGGCGGAGGAGACGTGGACGATGACGCCGCCGCCCCGTGCGGCCATCGCCCCGGCGGCCCGGCGCGAACACAGCAGCGTGCCCAGGAGGTTGACCTCGACCACCCGCCGCAGGTCGGCGGGGTCCGCGTCGGCGAGCCTGCCGAGGGGCCCCGTCACACCGGCGTTGTTCACCAGTCCCGTCACGGGCCCGAGTTGCTCCGCCGCCGTGTCGAAGAGGCGGTCCACATCGGCTTCGACGGAGGTGTCCGCACGGACGGTGACGCAACGCGCCCCCGCCGCACGCACGGTGGCGGCGGTCCGCTCGGCGGCCGCGCCGTCGCTCACGTACCCGAGCACCACGTCATGCCCGTCCGCCGCGAGACGCACGCACGTGGCGGCGCCGATCCCCCGGCTGCCGCCCGTGACGACCGTGACGGGACGTGCCATGCGTGTCTCCTCGTGACGCCGGGGACCGGGCGATCCCGCCGGACCACCCTACGCGCGCAGATGTGCGAGAAGCTCCTCGTCGAGGGGGTAGGGCGGCTCCTCGGGCAACAGGGCCGCCGCGCGCTCCGGTTCACCGGCCCGCACGTGCGCGTGGATCTCACCGGCGAGCGCCGTCACGTCCTCGATGCCCACGATCCACTCGTCCGCGTACCGCGTGGCGGCCTCGCCGGCCAGACCCAGCTGGAGGGAGCGGTACGGCAGCGGGTCGAGCCGCAGGTCCCGTTCCGGGTCCCACTGCACCCGCGCGGGAGCCTGCCTCAACTGCCGTTTCCAGGCCTGCTGGTCCTCGTGCAGCTCCGGAACGTAGTGGGACAGGCAGGCGTTCCGCAGCGCCCACACGAACCCGGCGCGGCTGATCTCGACGGCCAGCACGGTCTCCTGCCCCTCTTTGGCACCCCATCCGCAGCGGTACATCATCCAGAGGAACGACGGCTTGATCCAGGTCATCCGGTCGCGCTTCCACGTCGACGGGAACCGGCCCTCCCGTGCCGCGGGCACGCCGATCCCCGGCGGGTAGGCCTGGTAGACGGTCAGGGTGGACGGGGTGTGCCGGGCGCGGACCTGGAACGCGGGCCGTGTCGGCGGGAGTCGGTCGTTCACGGGACCAGGATCCGCCGCGCGCATGGACGAAGGCCAGCGAATAACCCCGCACGCCCCTTGGCTGATCGTCTCCGGTGGCCAACACTGAGCCGATGACGCAGCGTGTGGAGCTCGCGACCGTGATGGACCGGCTGGCCGTGGACGAACTGATCACCGACTACGCGGTGGCCGTGGACGACGGCGACTGGGAGGCGTACCGGGCGCTGTTCGCTCCGGGAGGCCGTGCCGACTACCGGTCCGCCGGCGGCATCGAGGGGGACGCCGCGCGGATCGCCGGGTGGCTCGCCCGGAGCATGGGGCTGTTCTCCGTGCGGCAGCATCTGATCGTCAACCGGCGGGTCCGGTTCGAACCGTTGGAGCAGGACACCGGCGACACGGCCCGCGTCCGGGCCGACTACGTCAACCCCATGCGGTTCGCGCAGCGCGACGCGGGCTCCACGGCGGCGGTGCCTTCCGGGCGGCCGGACCTCGTCTGCGGCGGGCGGTACGACTTCGGGCTGCTGCGTACGTCCGACGGGTGGCGCCTGAGCGAGGTGGTCGTCCACGAGAAGTGGCGCACCCTCGCGGCCCCGTCCCCCGAGCAGCCGCAGCGGCACGCCGACCGGGCGGAACAACCCGGCGCCCCCACCGACCGTGCGGAACCATCCGGCGCCCCCGCCGAGCCGAAGGACCGACCTGCCGAAGGCAGTTGAGCGGCCGCCCTGACAACGGGGCCTCTGCACCGGTGCGGTAGCCCGGTGCAGAGGCGCTCACCTGCGCGAACACCCGGGCGTCGAGCCGTCGGCGCCCGAGCTGTCTGAGATCCATTCCGCTGGGCAGACTGGGGAGGCACGCACCGGGGAGAGGGAGACCGTATGAGCATGACCGGTGACCGGCTCGCCTCCCGCCGGTGGCGCGGCGCCGCGGCTCTCCTGGCCGGCGCGCTGCCCATGTTCGCGTTCCCGGCGCCGTCCCTGTGGTGGTTCGCCTACGTCGCCCTGGTGCCGTGGATCCTGCTGATCCGCTCGGCACCCACCGGCAGGCGGGCGGCGTACGACGGCTGGCTGGGCGGGCTCGGTTTCATGCTGGCCGTGCACCACTGGCTGCTGTCGAGCCTGCATGTGTTCACGGTCGTCATAGCGGCGTTGCTCGGTGCGTTGTGGGCGCCGTGGGGCTGGCTGGTGCGTCGGTTCCTGGCCGGGGTGCCCACACCCGGCCGGCTGGCGGGTGCGCTCGTCGTGCTGCCTTCGGGGTGGCTGATGGTCGAACTGGTGCGGTCCTGGCAGGGGTTGGGCGGCCCGTGGGGACTGCTCGGTTCGAGCCAGTGGCAGGTGGAGCCCGCGCTGCGGCTCGCCTCGGTGGGCGGGGTCTGGCTGCTGAGTTTCCTGGTGGTGGTGCTCAACGTCGCGCTCGCCGTGCTCGTCTCGGTGCGCGAGTCGCGGATCCCCGCTCTGGCCGGAGTGCTGGCCACGGCGGCCGCGGCCTCGGCCGCCTGGGTGTGGTCGCCGCGTCCCGACGCGGACGGCGGTGTCCGGATCGCCGTGGTCCAGCCCGGCGTCGTCGACGGTGCCGACAGCGGCGAGAAGCGTTTCGCCCGCGAGGAGGCACTCACCCGGCAGCTCGCCGGCCGGAAGCCGGATCTGATCGTCTGGGGTGAGAGCAGCGTCGGCTTCGACCTGGCCGACCGCCCCGACCTGGCCGGCCGGCTCACCGCCCTGTCCCGGCTCACCGGCGCCGACATCCTGGTGAACGTGGACGCCCGGCGCTCCGACCGCCCCGGCATATACAAGAGTTCCGTCCTCGTCGGTCCCGGGGGCCCGACGGGCGACCGGTACGACAAGATGCGGCTCGTGCCCTTCGGTGAGTACATACCGGCGCGCTCGCTGCTCGGCTGGGCCACCTCCGTCGGCAAGGCGGCGGGTGAGGACCGCCGCAACGGCAGCGAGCAGGTGGTGATGGACGTCGGGCACGGGCTGCGCGTGGGACCCATGGTCTGCTTCGAGTCGGCGTTCCCCGACATGAGCCGCCGTCTCGCCGGGGACGGCGCCGAGGTGCTGGTCGCGCAGTCGTCGACGTCGTCGTTCCAGCACAGCTGGGCGCCCGCACAGCATGCCTCGCTGGCGGCGCTGCTGGCCGCCGAGACGGGCCGCCCCGTGCTGCACGCCACACTCACCGGTGTGTCCGCCGTCCACGGGCCGAGCGGCGAGCGGGTCGGTTCCCGGCTCGGCACCGGCAGCAGCGGTTCGGCGGTCTACGAGGTGCCATTGGCCCGTGGCGTCACGCCGTACGTCCGTTTCGGGGACTGGCCGGTGCACGCGGCCCTGCTGGTGCTGGCCTCGCTCGGCGTGACCGAGTGCCTGCGGTCGCCTCGGCTCAGGCGGACGGCTCCTCGACCGCGTCTACGACCCGCTCGCACAGTTCATGGGTCGCCAGCGCGTCCCGGGCACTGAGCACCTTTCCCGCCCGTACGGCGTCGAGGAAGGTGAGCACCACCTGCTCGATGCCGCGCTGCCGGGCCACCGGCACCCAGTCCCCGCGCCGCCGCACCGTCGGCTGCCCCTTGTGGTCGATGACCTCGGCGAGGTTGACCACCTGCCGCTTGGTGTCCTGGCCCGAGATCTCGAGGATCTCCTCGGTGGATCCGCTCAGCCGGTTCATGACGCCGAGCGCCGTGAAGCCGTCGCCGGCGAGCTGGAGCACGACGTGGTGGAGCAGGCCGGCCTCGGACCGGGACCGCACGGTGACGTCGTCGACCGGGCCCGGCACCAGGAACCGCAGCGTGTCCACGACGTGGATGAAGTCGTCGAGGATCATCGTGCGCGGCGCCTCGGCCAGTCCCACCCGGTTCTTCTGGAGCAGGATCAGCTCCCGCGGATGCTCGAGGCACTGCGCGTAGCCGGGCGCGTGGCGGCGGTTGAAGCCCACGGAGAGACTCACGTCGCGTTCCTCGGCGAGCCGCACCATCCGCTCGGACTCGGCGAGTTCGTAGGCGAGCGGCTTGTCGACGTACGTCGGTACGCCCGCTTCCAGGAGCCGCGTCACGATCTCGGGATGGGCGACGGTGGCCGCGTGCACGAAGGCCGCGTCCAGGTCCTGGGCGAGGAGCTCCGACAGGTCGGTGTGCCGCTGCCCGGCCGGGAGACGGAGGCTGTCCCCGATCTCGGCGAGCGTCGCGGGCGTGCGCGTCTGCAGGTGCAGCTCGATCCCGGGTTGGGTGGACAGCACCGGCAGGTACGCCTTGCGTGCGATGTCACCGAGTCCGATGCAGCCGACCTTCACGGGAGTCTCCTCGACGAGTGCGGGCGATGTCAGGGAGTCCGCTCGGGGCTCCGTACCTCGCCGGAAGCATACGGCCGCCCGGGCGGCTGCCAGTCGGCGATGCCGTCGAAGCCGCGCAGGAACAGTCCCGGTCCCACCTGGGAGAGGACGGTGATCGCGGTGTCGCGCACGGCGGCACCGGCGCGGCTGCGCATCATGTTCAGCCGGGCGATCCGGACGGCCTGGCGGGCGATGGCGGTGGTACGGGGCCTGCGGTCCGCGGTGTACGCGGCGAGGCCGGACAGCTCCCGGCCGGCTCCGGGCGGACCGGCGTGGTGGGCGAGTACGACGGCGTCCTCGATGGCCTGGTTGCCGCCCTGGCCGAGGGTAGGCGGCATGGCGTGGGCGGCGTCGCCGAGCAGTGCGGTCCGGCCGAGGTGGAAGGCGGGCAGGGGGTCGGCGATGTGGTGGACGTCGTGCCGCAGGACATCGGCGGGTCCGGCCGCGTCGATGACGGCGGGGACGGGGTCGTGCCAGTCGCCGAACCGGCGCAGCAGTTCCGCCTTCTCGTCGTCACGGGCGCGCTGTCCCGCCGGGGTCACGGCGGCGGCGTACGCGTAGATCCTGCCGTCCTTGAGCGGGTGCGTGCCCCAGAGGCGTCCCGGTCCCCAGGTCTCGTGCGAGGCGAAGCGCAGGCCCGGGACCGGGATGACGACGCGCCAGGTGGTGAACCCGGAGTAGACGGGCCCGGGATGCTGCGGGAAGAGCGCTCCGCGTACGACGGAGTTGATGCCGTCGGCGGCCACCACCAGGTCGGCCTCCAGCTCGCCGTCCGGTGTGGCGACGTATGCCGGACGGCCGGTGGCGCCGGGGTCGGCGAGGGTCGCGCGGACCCCCGTCCGGATGCATCCGCCGGGGAGGCGGGCCGCGAGGCTGGTGATGAGGCCGGCCCGGTGCAGCACCACGAGGGGGCCGCCGAAGCGCTCGGCCAGGGCGGTGGCGTCGACGCGCGAGATCCAGCGTCCACCGGGGGTGCGCAGGCCTCCGTCGCCCTGCCAGGCGGCGAGATCGCGGATCTCGTCGCCGAGCCCGATGACGTCGAGGGCGCGCAGGGCGTTCGGTGCGAGGGAGATCCCCGCGCCGAGGGGCGCCGAGGAGGCCCGCTCCAGTACGGTGACCCGCCAGCCGCGCCGGTGCAGGGCCACCGCCGCGGTGAGGCCTCCGATGCCGCCTCCGACCACGACGGCGTGCGACGACCGTGCCATGACTCCACCTCACCCTTCTCCACGGGACGCGGAGCCCGGCGGCCGGCCTCCCGTGTCACTACATCTGTAGTACCCGTCGGCTCGACGTTACTACAGATGTAGTGACGGGGGTAGGTTGTCCTCATGCCCGTACGCAGCACCGGCGCCTCCCGCGCCGGACTCATCGCCGACACCGCGCTCGCCCTCCTCGCCGAGCGCGGCATGCGAGGCCTCACCCACCGGGCCGTCGACGAGGCGGCCGGGCTCCCGCAGGGCTCGACGTCGAACCAGGCGCGCACCCGGCTGGCACTCCTGGAAACGGCCGTCCGCAGGCTGGCGGAACGCGAGGCGCAGGTCCTCCTGCCCGAGGCTCTGCCCGACCCCCGGGGCGGTCTCGACGCGCTCGCCGACGGACTGGCCCTCGCGCTGCACCGGTACCTGACCCGTCACCACGAGCTGCTGATCGCCCGCTACGAACTGGCCCTGGAGGCCACCCGGCGCCCCGAGCTGCGGACGTTCTTCGACGCGGCGGGACAGCGCTTCCGCGATCCGCTGGCCGCGCTGGTCACCGCGGCCGGTTCCCCGGCACCGGCGCGGCACGTGCTGTCGCTGGCGGCGTGGTGCGACGGGCTGATGTTCTCGTGCGTGGCGGGCGCGTTCCACGCCTCCGTGCCGACCGCCGACGAACTGCGGGACAGTCTGCGGGAGTTGTTGCACGGAATGCTGGGCGGCTGACGACACGGGGCCGCGTGGACGCGGGCCCCGGACGCCGTCGCCCGGATACACAGGACCGGGGGCGACGGGCGACTGGAGCCCGGCCCGCCCCGCGAGGGCCGGCCGGACGGGCCGAGGCTCCACCCGGACGTCCGGAGGGCCGGAGGGCCGGACCGCAGGGCCGGACCGCAGGGCCGGACCGCAGGGCCGGACCGCAGGGCCGGACCGCAGGGAACCGGCCAGAAGGCTCACCCATGTGGGGCATCCTCCGCCTGTCCGCTCCCCAAAGCGGCCGGGACCGACCAGAGTTGCGCGGGTGCATCGAACGACGACCACCGCAACGCTCCTGGTCACCGTGGCTGTCTCGGCCCTCTCGGGTTGTATGACGGTTCAGCGGCCACCCGCTTCGGGCCCGCCACCCGCGCCGTCCCCGCCGTCGGCGGCCCGCCCCGACGGCAGCACCGCGCCGCATGTCGTACAGGCCCCGGCGCGGGAGGCGCTGCAACGCGTCGGCCCGTCCCGGCACCCCTCGCCGGTCCCGCCGGCGCCGCACGGGACGGCGGTCCCGGCGGCGCCGCCTCCGGACCCTCCCCGTCCACGGCACGAGAACCCGCCGCCGGAACGGCACCGTCCCGACGCCCCGGCCCCCGTCCCGCCCGGATCCCTGGGACACGGGAAGAAGGCGGACATCTGCGCGCTCGGCAAGAAGTACGGAGGCTGGGCACCGGACAGCCCGCAAGCGGTCATCTGCAAGGGGACGTGCGGGCGTTGACGCCGAGGGGACGCGGCAGCGGCCACCCCGACGGCACGTAGGACGCCGGACACGACCACAGAGGGGGCCGTCCGGCCTCCCCGGCGGCAGCCCCTGTCTCCCCCGGGGAACCGCTGGAGCCCCCCGGTTACGGCCGCCCCTGTCGCGGTGGCCTCGGGGTCTCACCCGTCGGGCCGCCGCCGGGTGGGGACCCGGGGCCGGAACCGTGCCCGGTCCCCCGCGCAGGTCCGGCGTCCCGGGAGGGATCGGGGCCCGGCGCGGATTCCCGGCTCTCCTGCGGCCCGCCCTCCCCGCCCAGCTTCAGTTCGAGGCGGCCGATCGCCGCCCGCACCCCGTCCCCGTAGGGGTCGTCGCCAAGGGCCCCTACCGTGCTGCGGGCCCGGCGCAGATGACTGCGGGCGGCACCGGAGCGGCCGAGCTTCACGTAGTCGGCGGCCAGGTTCAGATGCAGCGAGGGGTAGAACGCCCGCACCGCGAGCGACCGGTGGTGCTCGGCGATCCGGCCGTCGGTGAGCTCCTCGGCCGCCGACAGGGCACGCAGATCCCAGGCCAGTTCGTCCGAGGGGTCGTCCTGCGTGTCCGCCATGTAGTGCGCCAGCGTGCAGCGGTACAGCGGGTCGCCGTCGTCACCGATCTCCGCCCACAGGTCCAGGAGACGGCCCCTGGCCTCCTCGCGGTCACCGCCGTGGTGGAGCATGACGGCCTGTCCGATCCGGGTCATCATCGCGTCCGGTGCCGCCTGCTCCTGCTGCTCCGCCACCGCGTCCTCCAAGCTCGTCGCCCCTCATCCACGACGCTAACCGCAGGCACCGGCAATCACGGTCAGGCGGCTCCGGGCAGCGCTGCGCCAGGCCGGTGACGCCCGGGCGGGCTCCGCCGCGGGCACCTGCTGCCCTCCCCCGTCAGCCGAGGTCCGGGATCCGCCAGTCGATCGGCTCGTGCCCCTGTGTGGCGACCGCCTCGTCGATCTGCGTGAAGGGGCGGGAGCCGAAGAACTTCTTCGCGGACAGCGGCGAGGGGTGGGCGCCCTTCACGACGACGTGCCGCTCCTCGTCGATCAGGGGGAGCTTCTTCTGCGCGTAGTTGCCCCAGAGCACGAAGACGGCCGGGTCGGGGCGGTCGGCCACCGCACGGATGACGGCATCCGTGAACTTCTCCCAGCCCTTGCCCTTGTGCGAGTTGGCCTCCCCGGCGCGCACGGTGAGCACCGCGTTGAGCAGCAGCACCCCCTGCTCGGCCCACGGCATCAGATAGCCGTTGTCCGGGATCGGGGTGCCGAGCTCCTCCTTCATCTCCTTGTAGATGTTGCGCAGCGAGGGCGGGGTCCGCACCCCGGGACGGACGGAGAAGCACAGTCCGTGCCCCTGGCCCTCGCCGTGGTAGGGGTCCTGGCCCAGGATCAGCACCTTCACCCGCTCGTACGGCGTCGCGTCGAGCGCGGCGAAGACCTCCTCGCGCGGAGGATAGACGGGACCCTTGGCGCGCTCCTCCTCAACGAACTCGGTGAGTTCCTTGAAGTAGGGCTGCTGCAGCTGCTCGCCCAGGACGTCGCGCCAGGACTCGGGCAGCATGGCGATGTCGGTCACGTCAACTTCCTCCGATGTGCGGTCACTTCCAGGCCTCAGAACCTACAGGCGACCACTGACAACCGGCCCCGCCCCCGGTGCCGCGGCCCGCCGCGGCGCCGCGGTCACCAGCTCGTCTTGCGGTGCAGCTCCCACATCGTCATGATCGTGGACGGGTCCAGCGCCCGCTCCCCGCCGGCGATCTCCTCGCTCGCGGCCACGTACTGCTTGCCCTGCCACAGCGGCAGCAGGCGCGCGTCGTCCACCAGGATCTGCTGCGCCTCCTCGAACTCCTCGATCACGGCCCCGCGGTCGCTCTCGCGGCGGGACTCGGGCAGCAGCACCCCGGTGATCTCGGGCGACTGGTACGGCGTGCCGAGGGCGTTCTGCTCGCCCACGAAGGGCGCGATGAAGTTCTCGGCGTCCGGGAAGTCCGGGAACCAGCCGCGCCCGAACACCGGGTACTCGCCCTTGCGGTAGCCCGCCTCGTACGTCTTCCACGGGCGGCCCTTGACCTTCACGTCGAACAGGCCGGAGGCGTTGAGCTGGTTCTTCAGCTCCTCGAACTCCGGTGCCGTCTCGGAACCGTAGCGGTCGGTCGTGTACCAGAGGGTGAGCGGGACCCGGTCGGTGATGCCGGCCTCGGAGAGGATCTTGCGGGCCTTGGACGTACTGGGCTCACCGAAGTTGTCGAAGAAGGCCGTGGTGTGTCCGACCAGCCCCTTGGGGACCATGGAGTACAGCGGGTCGACGGTGTCCTTGTAGACCTTGTGCGCGATCGCCGGCCGGTCGACGATCTGGGCGATCGCCCTGCGGACCTCGGGCTTCTTGGCCCAGGGGTCCTTCGGGTTGAACACCAGGTAGCTGATCTCGGTGCCCGAGCCCTCCACGAGCTGGAGACCTTCCTCCTTGGCCCGCTGCCGCTGGAGCGCCACGATGTCCTTGGACGCGAGACCGCGGAAGGTGACGTCGATCTCCTTGTCCCTGAGCGCCTGGAGCATATGGCCCGAGTCCTGGAAGTAGCGGATGGTGACCGCGTCGTTCTTGCGCTCGGCGAAGCCGTCGTAGTGGTCGTTCCTGACCAGCTCGGCCTCCTTGCCCTCCTCGTAGGACCGGAGGCTGTACGGCCCGGAACCGAAGACCTTGCCGTCCTTGCGCAGCGAGTCCGCGGGGTAGTCGTCGGGGTCGACGATCGACATGGCGGGCGTGGCCAGGACGAACGGGAAGGTGGCGTCCGGCTTGTTCAGGTGGAAGACGATCTCGCGGTCGCTCAGCGCCTGGACGCGTTCCAGGCTGCCCAGCAGGCCGGCCGGGCCGCCGGCCACGTTGATCTTCCGGATCCGGTCGATCGAGTGCTTGACCGCGCGCGCGTCGAGCTTGTCACCGTCGGAGAACTTCATGTTCTTGCGCAGCACGCACCGGTACACGCGGTTGGAGTCGTCGGTGAACCGGCAGCTCTGGGCGGCGTCGGGCTCCGGTGCGCTCGCCCCGGAGGGGTAGCTGAGGAGGGTCTGGTAGATGTTGCGGAACAGTTCCCAGGAACCGTCCCAGGAGGCGGCAGGATCCAGCGTGCTGGGCGCACTGGTGGTGCCCACGACGATCGGCCCCTTGTCGCTGGAGGAGTCCGTGGACAGGACTCCGCACCCGGTCACCAGGGATATGGACGTGACCGCCGCCAGCTGACGCAGACATCGGTTCCGATTGAACACGCGCACGCTCCTCGATCTGCCGTACCAAGGGTCGGCAGACGATACCGCAGTGCCCCGCCGGTGGAACCGCGTTCCGGCGGGGCACTTGATCAGCGCGTATGTGACTACGTTGTCATGCCTCGGTGGGCGCCGCGCAGGTCGACGCGGGCGCCCCTTCTGTCAAGGCGCGCCCGCGTCGGCACGACCGTCAGGCGACTCCGGCGTTCAGGAAGATCCCGCCGTCGACGACGAGCGTCTGACCGGTGACCCAGTCCGACTGCGACGAGGTGAGGAAGGCGGCGGCGCCGCCGATGTCGGACGGGACACCGAGCCGTGCGAGCGGGTAGGCGGCGGCCGCCTCCGCCTCCCGGCCCTCGTACAGGGCCTCCGCGAACTTGGTCTTCACGACGGCCGGGGCGATGGCGTTGACCCGCACCTTGGGCGCGAACTCGTGCGCCAGCTGCACGGTCAGGTTGATCATGGCGGCCTTGCTGATGCCGTACGCGCCGATGAACGGCGAGGGGGCGAGGCCCGCGACGGAGGCGATGTTGACGATCGCGCCGCCGTTCTGGCTCTGCCAGGCCTTCCAGGTCTGCTGGGCGAAGCCGAGGGCCGAGACGACGTTGGTCTCGAAGACCTTGCGCGCCACGTTGAGGTCCAGCTCCGCGATCGGCCCGAACACCGGGTTCGTACCGGCGTTGTTGACCAGGTAGTCGACGCGGCCGAAGGCTTCCATGGTGCGCTCGACGGCGACGGCCTGGTGGGCCTCGTCGTGCGCCTTGCCCGCCACGCCGATGGCGCGGTCCGAGCCGAGCGCCTCGACGGCTTCCTTCAGGGAGTCCTCGTTGCGGCCCGTGATGCACACGCGGTCACCGCGGGCGATCAGGGCCTCGGCGACGCCGTAGCCGATGCCGCGGCTGCCGCCGGTGATGAGCGCGACCTTGCCGGAGAGCTCGGGAGGTGTGGTCATGTCCGTGTCTCCCGGCTTCAGTTGAGGGGTCCGCCGGCGACGTACATGACCTGGCCGGAGACGAAGCCGGCCGCCTCGCCCGTGAAGAAGGCGATCGCGTTGGCGATGTCGTCCGGGCGGCCGACGCGCTGCACCGGGATCTGGGTGGCGGCCGCGGCCTGGAACTCCTCGAAGTCCATGCCCACCCGCGCGGCGGTCTGCGCGGTCATCTCGGTGACGATGAAGCCGGGGGCGACGGCGTTGGCGGTGACGCCGAACTTGCCGAGCTCCTTGGCGAGGGTCTTGGTGAAGCCCTGCAGACCGGCCTTGGCCGCGGAGTAGTTGACCTGCCCGCGGTTGCCGAGGGCGGAGGACGACGACAGGTTGACGATCCTGCCGAACTTGGCGTCCACCATGTGCTTCTGGCAGGCCTTGGACATCAGGAAGGCGCCCCGCAGGTGCACGTTCATGACGGTGTCCCAGTCGGACACGTCCATCTTGAACAGCAGGTTGTCGCGGAGCACGCCCGCGTTGTTCACCAGGATCGTCGGGGCTCCGAGCTCCGCGGCGATCCGCGCGACCGCGGCCTCGACCTGGGCCTCGTCGGAGACGTCGCAGCCGACGGCGATGGCTGTGCCACCGGCGGCGGTGATCTTCTCCACGGTGTCCTTGCACGCGGCTTCGTCGAGGTCGATCACGGCGACGGCACGGCCCTCGGCCGCCAGTCGTACGGCGGTCGCGGCGCCGATGCCACGCGCTGCACCGGTGACCACGGCGACGCGCTGCTCAGTGGTGGACATTGCTGGTTCTCCTCGCCCTTGGAAAAGCCTGTCGTCATGCCTGTCTCGGCGCCCGCGGCGCCCTTGCGGGGGCCGCGGGAGTCCTGAGAGGCCTGCGGCTCACACGGTACGCCCGTCCGGTGAGCGACCGCTTAGTACCCTCAGCAGACGTGACGCTAGAAGCCCTGGCACGCGGTGTCAACGGCACACCGCCCGCATGTGATCCATTACCTCACCAGCAGCTCGAGCAACCGCTCCGCCTCGGCGCCGGGATCCGCCGTGAGGCCGGTGTGCACCGGCCCCGGCTGGACGACGGTGGAGCGCGGCGCGATCAGCCAGCGGAAGCGCCGCCCGGCGTCGTCGTGGGCCGCCTGGCCTGCGGCCCTTCCTCCGGCGCAGACTCCCTCGACGGCACGCAGCGCGGCCCGCACAGCGGCGGCGTCCGCCTCCGGGTCGAGGGCCCGCAGCTTGGCCTCGTCCAGATGGGTGCGGACGGTGACGAAGGATTTCGCCCGGCAGTACACCAGCACCCCGGCGTTGAAGCACTCCCCCCGTTCGACCCGCGGCACCACCCGCAGCAACGCGTACTCGAAGACGTCCCGCCCGTTCACCGGGTCCCCTCGATGCGCTCGTGGATGTCGGCGGCGCGGGCCAGGAGCGGCTCCGCGTAGGCGCGGCGCAGGGCGTCGGCCGAGTCGAAGCCGGGCTCTCCGGCCAGCCACGCCCCGGGGATCTCGGCGGTCACCTCGGCCAGCAGTTCCTCGGTGACGAGCGGAGCGAGCCGGGCCGCGGCGGAGGCGATGTCGGGGGCGAACGGGGCGAGGGCGTGGTCGGAGGCGTCGTACGGTTTCGCCGCCGAGGCCCGCGCGCCGGGCCAGTTGTGGTGCCAGATCATGGTGGCGCCGTGGTCGATGAGCCACAGCTCCCCCTGCCTCATGAGCAGGTTGGGGTTGCGCCAGCTTCGGTCGACGTTGTTGACCAGCGCGTCGAACCAGACGATCCGGCCGGCCTCCTCGGGGCTCACCTCGAAGGCGAGGGGGTCGAAACCGAGGGCGCGGGACAGGTAGTCCATGCCGAGGTTGGGGCCGCCGCTGGACTTGAGGAGTTCCTGCACCTCCTGGTCCGGTTCGCCGAGGCCCAGCACGGGGTCGAGGTCGATCGTGACGAGCCCGGGGACCCGCAGGCCCAGCCGGCGGGCCAGTCCGCCGCAGACCACCTCCGCGACGAGCGTCTTGCGGCCCTGCCCGGCACCGGTGAACTTCATGACGTACGTGCCGAGATCGTCGGCCTCGACCAGTCCCGGCAGCGAGCCGCCCTCACGCAGGGGCGTGATGTAGCGGGTCGCGATGACTTCCTTGAGCATCGCCCCAGGCTACTGGGGCGTTCCGGGCGGCCGGGGGCGCCGGGTGGGCGTCCCGCCGGGGTGTCCCGGCGGGGTGTCCCGGCGGGGTGTCCCGGCGGGGCGGGTGTCCGACGCTCTGAACGGGGGGCCGGGGCGGAACGTACCCCTGGGTGGACCGAAGCCGTGTTCATTGAAGGGAACGTCAGCATGACCAGCGAATCGCTTGAGACCGCGCCCGTCCCGGGGCCGGCCCGCCGTACCGTCGTGTCGGCGGTCGGGGCGGCCGGGATCGCCGTCGCGCTGACCGCGTGCGGATCGGAGGACAAGGAGTCCGACTCCTCCCAGGCGCAGCCCGGCGGCAAGGACGGCGGCGGTGACGGTGCGGCCGCCGGGACCGTGCTGGCCAAGACCGCGGACATCCCGGAGGGCGGCGGCAAGGTTTTCGCGGACCAGGGTGTGGTGGTGACCCAGCCGACGGCGGGCACGTTCAAGGCGTTCTCCGCCAAGTGCACCCATCGCGGCTGCGCCGTGAAGGGCATCTCGGACGGCATCATCAACTGCCCGTGTCACGGCAGCCAGTTCTCCGCGTCCGACGGCAGCGTCAAGAAGGGCCCGGCGACCGAGCCGCTGGCCGCCGCCGAGATCTCCGTGGACGGCGACGCGATCAAGCTCGCCTGACCGGCGCGCGGCCGGTCGGGGGGGGGCCGGCCGCGTGTTCAGGCTCGCGGCACGCGGCGGGGCCGCCGGAAGCAGGCCAGCACGTCGTCGGTGGTGGTGAGGGTGGCGACCAGGGCGAGCGTGTGCCGGATCATCAGGGGGGTGTAGTCGGCGGGCACCCCCGCGATGGCGTCCGCGGGCACGACGGCCGTGTAGCCCCGGTTCACCGCGTCGAACACGGCGTTGGGTATCGCCACGTTGGCGGAGACGCCGGTGACGACCAGGGTGCGGCAGCCCAGATTGCGCAGCAGCGGGTCGACGTCGGTGCCCGAGAGCGGCGACAGTCCGTGCAGCCGCCGGACGACGAGGTCCTCCTCGGCCA
Source organism: Streptomyces sp. NPDC005551 (assembly GCF_042871785.1). Classification (NCBI taxonomy): domain Bacteria; kingdom Bacillati; phylum Actinomycetota; class Actinomycetes; order Kitasatosporales; family Streptomycetaceae; genus Streptomyces; species Streptomyces sp. NPDC005551. The sequence continues at coordinate 567,141 of NZ_JBIAJE010000005.1, forward strand.
CCTCGACGGGCGGTGCGACGCGTACGGCCGTGGTGCCCGCGAGCTGCTGCACCGGCAGCCGTTCGGCCGCCCGGAAGATCCGGGCGTTGCGGCCCGCCCCCCGTCCGTCGGGCCGCCGTTCGGCGATCGCGTGGATCACCTGGACGCCGCCCTCGTGCGCGGCGGCGACCAGCCGGGCGACGTTCATGAGTGCTCCCGACGAGCGGGCCGCCCTGGCGAGTTCGGGCAGCGCGCTGTCCGGGCCGACGACGCCTTGCTGGCACTCGACGGTGAGCAGCACGGTGGACGCGGGATCGAGGGTTTCGCGGAGCTGTTCGTACGACGGCATGGCTCCCCCTGGTCACGGACGGCCGGAGCGGGCGAGACTAACGACCATTGCGCGCGGACGGAAGACGCCTCATGCTGTGCTGACGCGCCGTCAGTTATTGTGAGTGGCGGGCACGTCCGGGAAGAAGGGACCGCATGGCCGTCACTCAGCGCCGGGGCCGGAAGATCATGATGACGCCGGACGAACTGGACGAGTTCCTGGCCGGTCAGCGCACCTGCCGGGTCGCCACGGTCTCGGCGGACGGCGCTCCGCATGCGAGCACCCTCTGGTTCGCCTGGGACGGCACCTCGCTCTGGCTGTACTCGATCACCCGCAGCAAGCGGTGGGCCGACCTGCGCCGGGACCCGCGCGTCGCCGTCGTCGTCGACACCGGTGAGGAGTACGGCGAACTGCGCGGCGCCGAGCTGTCCGGCACCGTCGAGTTCGTCGGCGAGGTGCCGCGCACGGGCGAGCCGTGCCCCGAACTTGCGGACGTGGAGCGGCTGTTCGCGCGGAAGAACTTCGGCGTCGACGAACTGCCGCACGACGGCCGCCACGCCTGGATGCGGCTGACTCCCGACGCCGTCGCGTCCTGGGACTTCCGCAAGCTGGCGTCCCTGTAGGCGGGATCCTCCGGGTGCCGTCGGTCAGGAGGCGACGGCGCGGCCCGCCTCGCGGAGCGCCTCCACCGCGGCCCGGATCGAGGGGCGGCGGTCGGCGTCCGCCCGCCACACGACGTACACGTGCCGCCGCACCCGCTGCTTCACCGGAACCATGACGACCCCACTGGGCACGGGGTGCCGGCCCAGGAGGGGGGCGATGCAGACACCGAGGCCCGCCGCGACCAGGCCGAGCTGGGTGTGCGTCTCCGCGGCACGATGACCGATGCGCGGCTCTACACCCTTGGAGCGCAGGGTGAACATCAGCCACTCGTGACAGAACTCGCCCTGGCCCCAGGTGATCCACTCGTCCTCGGCGAACTCGCAGAGGTCCACCTCGGCGCGGTCGGCGAACCGGTGCCCGGCCGGGATCGCCACATCCGCGGGATCGTCGAGGACGGCCGCCTTGACCAGGCCGTCGGGCAGGGGCATCGGCTTGTTGTACCAGTCGAGCACCACGGCGAGATCGAGATCCCCCCGCACCACTTCGGCGACGCCGGCCTCCGGTTCCAGTTCGCACGAACGCACACGCAGTCCGGGGTGGTCGCGCCGCAGGGCGGCCAGCGCGGCCGGGAACAGCCCGCGCGCGGCGGTCGGGAAGGCGGACAGCCGCAGTTCGCCCGCCACCTGGCCGCGCTGCGCCTCCAGGTCGGCCTGGGCGAGCTCGACCTGGGAGAGGATGCGCGCGGCATGGTCGGCCAGCAGTCGTCCCGCGTCGGTGAGACGCACCCCCCGCCCGTTCTTGGCGAGCAGCCGCTGTCCCACCTCCCGCTCCAGCTTGGACATCTGCTGGGAGACCGCCGAGGTCGTGACGTGCAGCCCCTCGGCTGCGGCGCTGACCGAACCGTGCCGGGCAAGCGCGTCGAGGGTACGCAGGCGCTCCAGATTCAACATGTAAGCGATGCTACGAGATATCGCTCGCAAAATCTCGCTTGTGCTACGAGATCGGCTGCCTCATCGTTACGTCCATGAGCAGCGTCACCAGCCGTCGGCCCCCAGCCCCCGTGTCCGCCCCGCCCCGCCGCGCGGCCCTCGACTGGCGGCTCCGCTTCGGGTCCCTCTCCCTCGTCTGGGGCTTCAGCTTCCTTCTCATCAAGGTCGGCACCGACGGGTACGCCCCCTTCCAGGTCACCTTCGGGCGGCTGCTGTTCGGGACCGCGGTGCTCGCGGCGGCGATGGCGGTCAAGCGGCAGCGGCTGCCGCGTGGCGCCCGCACGTGGGGCCACCTCACGGTCGCCGCCTTCCTGCTGAACGCGCTGCCGTTCTCGCTCTTCGCCCACGCGGAGCTGACGATCCCCTCCACGCTGGCGGGCATCTGCAACGCGACCTCGCCGCTGTGGGGCATGGCCCTGTCCATGGTGGCCCTCTCGGAGGACCGGCCGACCCGGGTCCGGGTGGCCGGTCTCGGGGTCGGCTTCCTGGGCGTACTGACGGTGCTCGGCGCCTGGCAGGGTTTCAGCGGCCTGGACGCCAGGGGCACCGCGATGGCGCTGGCCGCCTCGCTCAGCTATCCCGTCGGCTGGATCTACGTCCGCCGCACCCTGGCCGGTACGGGTACCTCGCACCTGTCGATGACCGGCGCGCAGCTGCTCCTCGCCACTGTCCAACTGGCCTTCGTCACGCCGCTGTTCACCACGCTCCCCACCCGCTTCCCGCTGGTCCCGCTGCTCGCGATCGCCGCGCTGGGTGCGCTCGGCACAGGGTTCGCCGTGCTCATCCAGTACGGCCTGGTCGCCGAGGTCGGCCCGACGACGGCCCAGATGGTCACGTACTTCATCCCGGTCATCGCCACCGCCGCGGGTGTCGCCGTCCTGGGCGAGTCGCTGGCCTGGTCGACACCGGTCGGCGCGGTGATCGTCCTCGCCGGCGCCGCGCTCACCCAGGCCGGGCCGCGACGCGGAGGTGACCGCTCGCCTGCGCCACACCGCCGGGCGACGGCGCGGAGGTGACCTCCGGGGACATCACACGTACCGGTGCTCCGGCGCGGGACCGACGGCGGCGGCGACGGCGTCCGCCACCGGCCCGATGTCCTCGGGGCCGAGCGGGGAGACCGTGATCCTGATGCCGGGCGGCGCGTTCATCCGGAAGCGGGCGCCGGGCGCGACCGCCCAGCCCGCGTGCAGCAGCCGCGCGACCGCGCCCGTCTCGTCCGGGACGGGCACCCACACGTTCATCCCGCTGCGTCCGTGCGCCGCGACACCGCGCTCCGCCAGCGCCCCGATCAGCGCGTCCCGGCGCCGCCCGTAGTCCGCCGCGACGGCCGCGGCGTCCACCGCGCCGCAGGTCCACAAGTGCGCCACGGCCCGCTGCAGCAGCAAGCTCACCCAGCCGGGCCCCAGCCGCAGCCGTCCGTGCACCCGGTCGGCCGTGACCTGGTCCCCGGTCAGGACGGCGAGCCGGAGGTCGGGACCGTAGGCCTTGGCCACGGAGCGGACAAGGGCCCAGTGGCGCGTCACGCCCGCGAGCGGGTGCAGCGGCAGGCCGACGATCCGATGACCGTGGTCGTCCTCGACGAGCAGCGTCCGGGGATGCGCGCGAAGCACGGAGCGCAGGGCACGCGCGCGGGTGGCGGTCACCGACGCCCCGGTCGGATTCTGCGCCCGGCCGGTGACGATCAGAGCCCGCGCGCCGCCCTCCAGCGCGCGCCGCACGTCTTCGGGGACCGGACCCTCGTCGTCCACGCGTACCGGAACGGTGTGCAGCCCGAGCGCGGGCACCAGGTCCAGGAGGCTGCCCCAGCCCGGATCCTCGACGGCCACGGCGTCCCCGGGTTTCAGGTGGGCGGCCAGGACCCGTTCGATGGCGTCGAGCGAACCGGAGGTGACGACGACGGGCCCGTCCGGCACGCCGTCGGCGTCCAGTTCGGCGCGGGCCAGCCGCGCCAGTTCGGGGTCCACGGCGGCCTCGCCGTACATGACCGGATCGCGGTCGGCCCGGGCGGTGGCCGCCGCGAACGCCTCGGTGAGGCCGGGCAGCAGAGCGGGATCGGGATTGCCGTCGGCCACGTTGCGCACACCGGGCGGCACCCGTACGCCGATCCGCTCGCGTCCGGTGGTGGCGGGCCTGGCGCGCACGCGGCTGCCGCGGCGGCCCGCGGTCTCGATGACCCCACGTTCGCGCAGCGTGCGGTAGGCGGCCGCGACGGTGTTGGGATTGACGCCGAGACCGGCCGCCAACTCCCGCATGGGCGGCAGCAGTTGCCCCGGCTCCAGATCGCCCGCACCCACCCCGCGCTCCACGCTCGCGGCGATCTCGGCTGCGCGGCACCCTTCGATCCGATACTCTCCTAGCACAAAAGAGATTATGCACTAGTGCAATGGAGGCCGCAAATGTCGGAGACGAGCACCCAGCCAGGGACGGCGCAGTCCGCTGCCTACACCCCGACCGACCGCACCGTCCCGACCCGCTCCCGGGAGCGCGCGGCCTACGACCGGGAGTTGGTGCACTCGATACTCGACGAGGGCTACGTCTGCCATCTGGGCTTCGTCCGCGACGGCGCCCCCGTGGTGCTCCCGACGCTGTACGGGCGCGTCGGCGAACGGCTGTACCTGCACGGTTCGACGGGCTCGCGCCCGCTGCGGATGGCCGGCCAGGCGGACCCCGGGCTGCCGGTCTGTGTGACGGTCACCCACGTCGACGGTCTGGTCCTGGCCCGGTCCGCCTTCCACCACTCGATGAACTACCGCTCCGTGATGGTGCACGGCGTCGCCCGGCAGGTGACCGACCCGGACGAGAAGCGGGAGGCCCTCGACGCGCTGATGGATCACGTGGTGCCCGGCCGTTCCCGCGACTCCCGGCCGGCCAACGCCAAGGAGCAGGCCGCGACCGCCGTGATCCGCCTCGACCTGGACGAGGTCTCGGCGAAGCTGCGCACCGGCGGCCCGAACGACGAGCCCGAGGACCTGTCACTCCCGTACTGGACCGGAGTGCTTCCCCTGGCAAAGGGCTACGGCACGCCCGTCCCCGCCGCCGACATGGCTCCCGGCATCGGGCTGCCCGACTACCTGGCGGCCTTGTGACGTGGGGCCACCGGTGCGGCGTACGGGGTCGCGGGCGCCGGGAGTGAGACTCCTCCCCCGGGGGTCGGCCCCGGGGCACGGGTAGGCGGCATGGCAGCCCCGGCCCGGGAGGGTGCGGCCGCGAGGGACGGGCGCGGCGCCTGACCGGGCCGCCGGCAGACCTCGGGCACGGACGGGCGGGGGCCCTGCGACCGGAGGGCTCCGGCTGGAGGTCTCCGGCTGGAGGGCCCGGCTGGAGGCCCCGGCTTCAGGGCTCCGGCTTCAGGGCTCCGGTTGCGAGCTACGGCTGGAGGGCCCGGTTCCGAGCTACGGCTGGAGGGCCCCGGGAGCAGACCGGTCGGCCCGCACCCGCAGCCGCCGCACCCGCCGCCTCGCACGCCTGCGGTCCCCGCAGGCCTCGAAGGCCCGGCTCAGACAGGCGACGTCTGCTCCGCGCGCGCCGCGCGCGTGGCCGCTCCCGCGTCCCGCGCCTCGGCCACCGCCGGCCCCGCGACCGACCCGAGCATGACCAGCGTGCCGATCAGCGTCGCCGCCGTCAGGTGCTCGCCCAGCAGGCCGACCGCGAGGACCGCGGCGCTCACCGGTTCGAGGAGCATGATCACCGAGACGGTGGCGGACCGGACCACGGCCGCGCCCGCGAAGTACAGCGCGTAGGCGAGCGCCGTCGGGATCGCGGCGACGTACGCCAACAGGGCCACGACGTGCACGGGTTGCCCGGTGTGCGGGAGCAGACCCTCGGCCAGGGCGAAGGGCAGCAGGCACAGGGTCGTCACGCCGAACGCCCCCGCCGTCGTACCGGCCGCGTCCACCTCGCCATGACGGCCCCACCAGCGCGTGAGCAGCGTCATCAGGGAGTAGCCCGCGGCCGACGCGACGGCGAGCAGGACGCCCGGGGGCCGGACGGCTGCCTCCCCGCTGCCGAGGACCAGCACCGCGAGGCCGGTCAGTGCCCCGGCGACGGCGGCCAGGCCCCGGCGGCCGAGCCGCTCCCCCATGGTCAGTCGTGCGCCGAGCGCGATGAGCACGGGGCCTGACCCGAGGGTGACCACGGTGGCCGTCGCCAGTCCGGTGACGTCGACGGCGGCGAAGTAGGCCGTCTGGAAGACCGCGAGACCGAGACCGGTGACGCCGGTCCGCAGCGCCCTGCGGCCGAGGGGTTCGCGTACGGCGGCCGTCGCGCGCGGACGCAGCGGACGCACGGCGATCAGCAGGACGAGCCCGCCCGCACAGCGCCAGAAGGACAGGACGACCGGCCCCATGTCACTGGCCAGGAAGACCAGCGAGGCGGCCGCGCCCGCGGTGCCCCAGGCGGCACCGGCGACGATCAGATAGAGCAGGCCCCGCCCGACGGGCAGGCCTGAGGCAGTGTTCGACACGTGTTCTCTCCGCTGATTCGCAGAAGCTCGGAAAGGACCACGTCGCCACGGGCCGCGGCACCCGGCTCACGGGGTGCGGCGGCGGGCCGTGCCGGGACACGGCGCGGGCGCACGGAGTGGTCCTCGGACTTCTTCTGCGGGCAGCACCGATCCGCCCGGCAGTACGCCGGGGGTGGATCCGGGGGCCCGCCTCAGGCGGCCGGAGGCGGGAGAACGCGTGCGTCCGAGTGCATGATCAGCACCCTAGGCGGCCGTGCCGCGCGCGGACAACTCCCTTTCCTCGCTGCCCGCCCCGCCGGCGACGGGCCCGTCGGGTGTCTTGGCGGGCGCCGACGACTGCGCGATGAAGGCACCCGCCAGCACCACCGCACCGCCGACGATCTGCGGCAGGGAGAGGTGCTCGCCCAGCAGGACCCAGGCGAGCACCGTCGCGATGACCGCCTCCAGGCACGCCACCACTCCGGCCACCTGCGGTGACAGCGTGCGCACGGAGACCACTCCGGTGACGTACGCGACGACGGTGGCGATGAGCACGATCCAGCCGAGCAGCAGCGCGGCAGCGACGGACGTGCCGTTCATGTCCGCACCGCCGCCGAGCACCGACCAGTCCATGGTCCAGGGGCGGGCCACGGCGGTCAGGACCACGGTGCCGACCAGCAGCCCGTATGCGATGACGCCGAGCGGGTCGGGGGCCTCGGTGCCCGCGTCGCTCCCCTGGTCGGACAGGACGAAGTAGCCGACCTGGCAGCAGGCGGCGCCGAGCGCGAGCAGCAGCCCGAGCAGGTCGAAGCTCAGTCCCGCCCACACCTCGACGACGCACGCGAGACCGCCAACGGCGAGGACGACACCGAGGGCCGCGGCGCGCGTCACCGGCCGCCGCTGGACGAAGCGCACCCAGCCGAGCACCAGGGCGGGGGCGAGGTACTCGACGAGCAGCGCGACGCCCACGGGGATGCGGGAGATCGAGGCGAAGTAGCAGGCCTGGACACCCGCCACGGCGAGCAGCCCGTACCCCACGAGCAGGGCGGGGCGCTGCCGGACCAGGGCGCGATGGCGTACGGCCAGGGGCAGCATGACCAGGGCGGCGCCCGCGACCCTCAGCCACACCACGTGGAGCGGGTCGAGTCCCGCTTCGATCAGCGGCTTGGCCGCGACACCCGATCCGCCGAAGGCGACCGCGGACCCGAGGGCGAGGCCCAGCCCGAAACCCCTGCCACGGTGATTCTCACTGCTCCGAGACGTACGCACCGGCACATGATGACAGGCGCGGTCATGAGCGTCACCCCTGATGACACCTGTCTCACACGCTGGACCCGGCGACGCGGACGCCGGGGTGGCGCGGTCTCACCCGGCCGGGCCCGGGGACAGCTCGGTGCATCCCGGCGGGCCGTCAGTCCTGGTCGGCGAGGATCAGGTACAGCTTCTTGCGGGCTTCGTTGATGACCGTGACCGCTTTGTCGCGCTGCTCCTTGCTGCCGGTCTTCCAGACCTGCCCGAACGCCTCCATGAGGCCGAAACCGGCCTGCCGGATCTCGCTCAGCGCTTCCCAGTCGACCCCGCGCCCGGCCTCTTCCCAGGGTGCGTCGGGACCCTCGCCGACCGCGGAACGGCCGGCCTCGGTGAGCGAGAACAGCTTCTTGCCGCCCTCGGTCTCGCTGGCGATCAAACCCTCGTCCTCCAGCAGCTGGAGGGTGGGGTAGACCGAGCCCGGGCTGGGCTTCCACGCTCCGCCGCTGCGCTCGGCGATCTCCTGGATCATCTCGTAGCCGTGCATGGGCCGGTCCTTGAGCAGGGCCAGGATCGACGCGCGCACGTCGCCGCGCCGCGCCCTCCCCCGCGGACCGCCCCGGCCGCCCCGTCCACCCCAGGGACCGGGGCCGAAGCCCGGTCCGCCGAAGCCGGGACCGCCGGGACCGAAGGGCCCGAAGGCCTCGCGCCGCCCCTCGAAGCCGCCCCGACCGTGATGGCCGGGCCCGCCGTGGTGTCCATGTCCGTGTTCGTGGCCGAATTCCTGTCCATGGGAACGCATCGCAATCACTCCATTCCATCGTTGATCGGTCGCGATGCGTCAACGATATATCGGAACAGTTCGCCTGGCAAGCCTCCCCAGCTCGCCCGGGATGTCCTCCCGCAGGCCACGGAACCCTGGGATGTCCTTGAACGGCACACGCCAATATGGTGGGCCGATGACGTCGATCAAGAAGTTCCAGGTCACCTTCGACTGCGCAGAACCCGAGCGCCTCGCTCGTTTCTGGTGCGAGGTGCTGGGGTACGTCGTACCGCCGCCGCCGGAGGGATTTGCCACTTGGGACGACTTCAAGGTCTCGCAGCCACCTGAGCAGCGGGATTCGTGGTTCGCCTGCGTCGACCCCTCAGGTGTGGGCCCGCGGCTGTTCTTCCAGCGCGTCCCCGAGGGGAAGGCCGCCAAGAACCGCGTGCATCTTGATGTGCGGGTCGGCACCGGACTGGTGGGTGAGGAGCGCCTCGCCGCACTCGAGGCGGAGCGCGCCCGGTTGGTCCCGCTCGGTGCGGTACACGTGCAAACGCTGTACGACGGCAACGACGCGTGCATCCCGATGCTGGACATCGAGGGCAACGAGTTCTGCATCGACTGAGGCCACGAACGTGGACGGCGCTGAGATGATCAGGGCATGGTGAGCACACCCGTACAGATCGATGCCCTCATCGTCGATGCCGATGACCCCGAACGCCTGGCCGCGTTCTGGTCCGAGCTCCTCGGCAGGCCGGTCGTGGGCCGCATGGGGCCCTACGTGTGGCTGCGCCGCGAGAACGGCCTGGGCGTGGGCTTCCAGCGCGCCGACAAGCCGAAGTCGGGCAAGAACCGCCTGCACTTCGACGTCACCTCCCCCGACCCGGCCGCCGAGCAGCAGCGGGTCGAGGCGCTCGGCGGGCGCCGGCTGGAGGAGTACGCCGACGGAGGCTTCCTGGTGATGGCCGACCCCGAGGGCAACGAGTTCTGCGTCATCCCCGACGGCCCTTTCGAACTCGATGACGAGGGACGCGCGGACTACCTGACCTGACCCGACCGGCCCTGACCGGACCGCCTCCCGCGCCCCCGGCCACCCTCCTCACGCGAGGACCCCGAGGACCGGCCGCCGCGCGGAACGGGCCGGCGCCGCCGGATTGGCCTTGGCCCGCGGCTCCCGACGGCGACTAGCGTCACCGTCATGCGTATTCGAATCGTCGACGCCTTCACCGACCGCCCCTTCGCCGGCAATCCGGCCGGGGTCCTGCTCCTCGACACCTTCCCGGACGACACTTGGCTCCAGGACGTCGCCCGCGAGGTCAACCACGCAGAGACGGCCTTCGTGCACCCCCTGGCCGGGGGCGGCGAGGCCGACTGGGCCCTGCGCTGGTTCACCCCCGTCACCGAGGTCGCGCTGTGCGGTCACGCCACCCTGGCCGCCGCGCACGTGCTGCACACCACGGGCGCCCACGCGGGACCGGTTCGCTTCGCGACCCGCAGCGGCGTGCTCATCGCGACCCCCCGGGGGGACGGTTCCCTGACCCTGGACTTCCCGACCGCCCCGCTCACCGCGGCCGAAATCCCCGACGGCGTGGCCGAAGCCCTGGGCGCGGAGCCTCTCACCGCCTTCGACACGGGCCCCAACATCGGCGACCTGCTGATCGAGCTCGCCGACGAGCAGACGGTCCTCGGCCTCACCCCGGACCACAGGGCCCTCGCGCGGTACTCGGAGCGCGGCATCATCGCCACCGCCCGCGCCGAAGACCCCTCCCAGGGCTACGACTTCGTCTCCCGCTGCTTCTTCCCCAACGTCGGCATCGACGAGGACCCGGTCACCGGCAGCGCCCACACGGCCCTCGCCCCGTTCTGGTCCGAGCGCCTCGGCAGTCCCGACCTGACGGGTCTCCAGGCGTCACCCCGCTCGGGCCGCGTCCGTACCGGACTGCGCGGCGACCGCACCCTGCTCACCGGCCACGCGGTCACCGTCATCGACGGGGTTCTGTGCCCGGCGGAGTGATGAGGTCCCGGGGGCGACACCGGCACATGTCGGCGTTGTGACCCGGCTCGCCCCTGCGCGGCCGTGAGCACGAAGTTGCTTCGGGGTGACGCCCCACGGTGATACGCACCTGCTCGGGCCGCGCACCCATGCCGGACACCGGACGCACTCACGCGGTCGGCAGCCACCCCACCTTGCCCGCCAGCAGCGCGTATCCCACGAACGCGCCGATGTCGAGGAGCGAGTGGGCCACCACGAGCGGTCCGACCCGGCCCCAGCGCCGGTAGAGGTAGCCGAAGACAAGCCCCATCGCCATGTTGCCGAGGAACCCCCCGACGCCCTGGTAGAGGTGGTACGAGCCCCGCAGCACCGCGCTCGCCACCAGTGCCGTGCCCGGGGTCCACCCCAACTGCCCGAGGCGGCGCAGCAGATAGCCGACGACGATCACCTCTTCCAGGACCGCGTTCTGGAGGGCGGAGAGGATCAGCACCGGGTACTTCCACCACACCTCGGGCAGGGCCTCGGGCACCACCGTGAGGTTGAAGCCGAGGCCCCGGGCCGCCAGGTAGAAGGCGATGCCCGTACTGCCGATCACCGCCGCGATCGCCGTGCCGCGACCGAGGTCCGGCCAGGGACGCGTCCGGTCGAACCCGAGCGTGCGCAGCCCCTCCCCCTCGCGCAGCAGGAAGTGGGCCACCAGCGCCACCGGCACCAGCGCCGACGCGATGCCGAACAGCTGCCAGGCCAGATCGAGCCACGGACGTCCCGGCGCGGCCGAGGCGTTCAGGGTGGCCGCCTGGTCCTTGAGGCCCCCCGGCCTGGTGACCGATCCGACGAAGCTGATCAGCGCGGAGATCCCGCTCGCGCCGAGCGAGAGCCCGAGGACCAGCAAGGTCTCGTCCCGGAGAATCCGTCGTGACAACCGCCTCTCGGGAAAGGAACCGGGCACCGACCCTGCCTCCACCTGCACCTGCTGTCACTCCTTCGGTTGTGCGAGCCCGCCTCGTCCCCGTACACGCCCCGCCAGGGTCTCGAAGAAAGGTGCGAAGACCGCGCGCGACAGGCCGTCGGGGGGACGGGCACCGTCGAGGCGTACCTCCCTCGTGTCCTGCCATACGGCGGTTCACGGCTCGGGGCTCATCCGGGAGGGCGACCGCCATGGGACGTCACAGCTTGCCCGACGAGTACGGAGCGGGTGCCCCCGACCCCCGCCTTCGCGCCCGCCACCGCGGCAGGCGGTGTTCGCCCACAACACCTCGGCGGGCGGCGGCACGGACCTCGACCTGTTCCACCCGAAGGACGGTTCGCCGCGGCTCGACCAACCCCTCGCGCGGGTCGACGAGGCGGAGGCCGAGCAGATCGCCGCGGTGACGGGCGGTTCGGGCCACCGGGTCAGTGGTCCGTCCCGGATCCCGGCGGCGATCCTGGAGGCCGTGGTGGAGGCGGGCAGCCGGGTCTGACCGCCGCCGGGGGCGCGGCGCCCCCGGGAGCCCCCTCGCGCGGGGGCCCGCGGGGGCGCGGCGGCACCCGTCGGAGATCAGCCGAGAGGCACCGGCTCCGGCAGCCCCACCGGCCACGTGTGCACCGGCTCCCCGGCGTGCATCAGCTCGGAGTACCGCTTGGTGGTCGCGGCCAGCGCGGCCTCCCGGCCGAGTCCCTTCTCCGTCGCCAGGTGGAAGGTGGCCGCCTGCCAGCTCGCGCCGTTGACCCGGCGCCGGCACCGCTCCTCGATCACCCCGAGGTAGAAGTCCCGGTCGGCGGGCTCGATGCCCCACGCGTCCAGCCCGGCCGCCGCCAGCGGCAGCAGCTCGTCGCGGACCAGGTCGACGGCGTCCACCTGAGCGGTCCCGCCGTGCCGGCCCGGCTGCGGCCACTCCAGGCGGGCGTCGATGCCGTCACGGCACGCGGCGTCGAAGTTGGCCGCCGCCGCCTCGAAGGGCAGCCGGGTCCACACCGGCTTCGCCTCGTCGGCCAGCGCCCGCACGAGGCCGTAGTAGAACACCGTGTTGGCGATGACGTCGGTGACCGTGGGACCGGCGGGCAGCACGCGGTTCTCGACCCGCAGATGCGGCACACCGTCGGCGATGTCGTACACCGGCCGGTTCCAGCGGTAGATGGTGCCGTTGTGCAGGACCAGTTCGGACAGCTTCGGGATGCCGCCGCCGTCGAGCACCTTCAGCGGGTCCTCGTCGTCGCAGATCGGCAGCAGCGCCGGGAAGTAGCGCAGGTTCTCCTCGAACAGGTCGTGGGCGGACGAGATCCACCGCTCCCCGAACCAGGTCCGCGGCCGCACCCCCTGGGTCTGCAGCTCAGGCGGCCGGGTGTCCGTGGACTGCAGGAACAACGGAGGCCGCGACTCCCGCCACAGCTCGTGCCCGAACAGGAACGGCGAGTTGGCGCCGATCGCGACCTGCGCGGCGGCGATCGCCTGCGCGGCGTTCCACACGTCGGCGAACCGTCCGGGGGTGACCTGAAGGTGCAGCTGTACGGAGGTGCAGGCCGCCTCCGGTGCGATGGACCTCGACGTGCAGACGAGGCGCTCCACCCCGTCGATGTCGAGCGCGAAGTCCTCACCCCGGGCTGCCACGATCTGGTCGTTCAGCAGGGTGTAGCGGTCGACGTCCGACAGGTTCGAGGACACCAGGTCGTCGCGGCCGAGGGTCGGCAGAATGCCGATCATCACGATTCCGGCGTCGACCTCCTTGGCCTTGCGGTGCGCATACGCGAGGGAGGTGTTCAGCTCTTCCGAAAGCTGGTCGAAAACCCGCCCCGCCAATCGGTGTGGCGCTATGTTCACTTCCAGATTGAACATGGCGAGTTCTGTTTGGAAATCGCGGCTCGCTATCCTGTCAAGTACTTCGGCATTCATCATCCGCGGCATGCCGTCCGGTCCCGCGAGATTCAGCTCGATCTCCAGGCCCATCAGATTCCGCGGACGCTCGAAGCGCTCCTCCGCCAGCAACCTCTCGAGTCCCGTCAGGCACTCCTGGAGCTTGCTGCGGTAGCGCTGTCGATCGGACAGGTCGAACGACCCCGCCACGACCTTCTCTCCCATCGAAGTTCCCTCCTTGGATGGGTAGGCCGATGCTCCGGCCGCTCTGGTACACGGTCACGGTGGATGATGCCCCGGCATCGCGATCCATAACGTCCCGGCCGGGCTCCGGGCCCGCTAGGCTGAGGGCCGAGTACCCCGGGGCACATTCACCAGGCATGGTGCCGCGCGCAGTTTCACGCCGGTTCGCGCTCGTGATAAACGCCGACGAGAACCGGCCGACCACTTGGACGCGGTATTTCGAGGTCAGCCCTGCGCGGCCCGCGTGAAACAGGGATCAAACTCTCCTTTCGCCGACCGAATAGGCGCTTGTTCTTCATCCCCGGAACAGCTAGCTGAAACATTGTGTGAACACGTGTCGTATAAACTCCGCAAACGAGGCAGAGAGTAGGCGCACGCCGTCATCGCATCCGCCCCTCTGACCCCGAGAGCTGACAGTGTCGTCCGCCCCCGCCCTCGCGCCACCCTGCCTGTCGAATGAGAGGCGACCCACCATGCCGCTGCATGTCCCCCCGGCTCCCGCGCCCGCCCTGCGCTCCGTCCTCACGGCACTCGGTTCCCCCACCGCTGTCCGCGAGGCGCGCACCCCGTCCCTGCGCAACGTCCAGGGACCGGTGTCTCCCGAACTCCCCCTGCCCGTATACGTCCTTGACCGGATCGCGCCCGCCGGCGCCACCGTCACCCGCCTCACCGGCTGGCGCTTTCTGATCCGCTGCGGCGAGCGCGCGGTGGCCGCCGCCGAGACGATGCTGACCCCCGACGGCTGGGCCTTCTCGCACTTCTTCGAGGGCCCGTACGTCACCTCCACCGAGCGCGCCCTGCGCCAGGCGGAGAACATGCAGCAGACCTTCCAGCCGCGGCTCCTGTCCGTGCCCGAGCTCTACATGCTCACGCTGTGGCTGCACGGCGACTGCGTCGCGGACAGCGGCACGGGGCACCCGCTCGCCACCGACCTGCTGGTGCCGCTGGCCCCCGCTCCGCCCGGCATCGCGGCGCACCGTCCGCACCGTGTCGCCGAACTCCTGCCCGTCCTCACCCACCGGGTGACACCCGCACCCCTGCTCGGTTCGCCCGCCTAGGGAAGCCCGGTCCCGGCCCGGCGGCAGCCCGCCGTCCCGCCCCGCGCCCCGCAGCCGTCGACCCGGCTGCGGGGCACTTCGCCGCCCTGCGGGACGCTCCGCTCTTCCGGGCTGTCCCGCGCTCGTACGAGTCGCCGGACCCGTTTCCCCGTCCGGACTAGCCCTATCCGGCTATCCCGAACCACCCGAAGAGACAGTGCAGTTGGAGTGAACCGTCCGCACGGGTGATGCGTCATGAACCTGTGAGAAGTGCTGCTGCCAAATCCCTGCGGATCGCCGCCCGTGGGGCAACACTGGTACCAGACCGACTTGTCGACGGGGGGCGGCCATGGACAGCGTTCCGAGCCGCAGGACAGCTACGACAGCCAGCTCATACGTCACGACCCAGCGAAAGATCCCATCCATGTGCCAGCACCAGCCACCGTGTCCGACAGCCGACTCCGCCGACCGGGAAGCCGCTCTCCATGTGGCGCATCACCCGGAACAGGGGTGGAGCCTGCTGTGCAACGGCGTCGTGCTCTTCGAGGACACCGGTGAGCTCCTGCCCGACGGTCAGATCATCGCCCCGCACCGCCCCCTGGGCACGGGACAGGTGATGACGGCCGCCTGAGCCGCACGAGCGGCCGGCTGCGAAGTCCGCCGCGCACGAGAGGGGCCGGCCCGGAGACGCACTCTCCGAACCGGCCCCGACGTACGCCCGGCGGTGACTACTCGTCGTAGGCGTCCAGCGGCGGGCAGGAGCAGACCAGGTTGCGGTCGCCGTACGCCTGGTCGATCCGGCGCACCGGCGGCCAGTACTTGTCCGCCGCCGAGACACCGCCCGGGAAGACCGCCTCGGCACGGCTGTAGGCGTGCTCCCAGTCGCCGCCCAGCGCCGCCGCGGTGTGCGGCGCCCCGCGCAGCGGGTTGTCCTCGGCCGGCCACTCGCCCGAACCGACCTTCTCGATCTCGGCGCGGATGGCGATCATCGCCTCGCAGAACCGGTCGAGCTCCACCAGGTCCTCGGACTCGGTCGGCTCGATCATCAGCGTCCCCGCCACCGGGAACGACATCGTCGGCGCGTGGAAGCCGTAGTCGATCAGCCGCTTGGCGATGTCGTCGACGCTCACACCGGTCGCCTTGGTCAGCGGCCGCAGGTCGATGATGCACTCGTGTGCGACGAGTCCGCCCGGCCCGGTGTACAGCACCGGGTAGTGCGGCTCCAGCCGCTTGGCGATGTAGTTCGCGGACAGCACCGCGACCTGCGTGGCCCGCTTGAGGCCCTCGCCGCCCATGAGGCGGACGTACGCCCAGGAGATCGGCAGGATCCCGGCGGAACCCCAGGGCGCGGCCGAGACCGGGCCGACACCGGTCTTCGGGCCGGCCGCGGGCTGCATGGGGTGGTTCGGCAGGTACGGCGCGAGGTGCGCGCGTACGCCGACGGGCCCGACGCCGGGACCGCCGCCGCCGTGCGGGATGCAGAACGTCTTGTGCAGGTTCAGGTGCGAGACGTCGCCGCCGAAGTGCCCCGGCTTGGCCAGGCCGACCAGAGCGTTCAGGTTGGCGCCGTCGACGTACACCTGCCCGCCCGCCTCGTGCACCTGGGCACAGATGTCGGTGACGTGCTCCTCGAAGACGCCGTGCGTGGAGGGGTACGTGATCATCAGTACGGACAGTTCGTCGCGGTACTGCTCGATCTTGGCGCGCAGGTCCTCGACGTCGATCTCGCCGTCCCCGGCGGTCTTGACGACGACGACCTTCATGCCGGCCATCACGGCGCTGGCGGCGTTGGTGCCGTGCGCGGAGGACGGGATGAGACAGACGGTGCGCTGCTCGTCGCCGTTGGCACGGTGGTACCCGCGTACGGCGAGCAGACCCGCGAGTTCGCCCTGCGAACCGGCGTTGGGCTGCAACGACACGTTGTCGTACCCGGTTACCTCGGCGAGCCGCTCCTCCAGCTCACGGATGAGCGTCAGATAGCCCTGCGCCTGCTCGGCGGGCGCGAAGGGGTGCAGCTGCCCGAACTCCGGCCAGGTGACCGGCTCCATCTCGGTGGTCGCGTTGAGCTTCATCGTGCAGGAGCCCAGCGGGATCATGCCGCGGTCGAGCGCGTAGTCCCGGTCGGAGAGCCTGCGCAGGTAGCGCAGCATCGCGGTCTCGGAGCGGTACAGGTGGAATACCGGGTGCGCGAGGTAGTCGTCGGTGCGCAGCAGCGCCTCGGGCAGCGTGTCGGCGGCCGACGCGTCGAGGACCTCGATGTCGGCCTCGACGCCGAAGGCGGTCCAGACGGCGCCCAGCTGCTTGCGCCCGGTGGTCTCGTCGCAGGCCATCGACACGTGGTCGGCGTCGACGAGGTGCAGGTTGACCCCGCCCTCGCGGGCGGCGGCCACGATCGCGGCGGCCCGGCCCGGCACCCGCGCGGTCAGCGTGTCGAAGTAGGAGCCGTGGACGACGTCCACTCCGCCGGCCTCCAGGCCCGCGGCGAGGATCGTGGCGTAGCGGTGCGTACGCCGGGCGATCGTCCTGAGCCCCTCGGGGCCGTGGTAGACCGCGTACATGCCCGCCATCACGGCGAGCAGCACCTGGGCGGTACAGATGTTGCTGGTGGCCTTCTCGCGGCGGATGTGCTGCTCACGGGTCTGCAGGGCGAGGCGGTAGGCCTTGTGTCCGTCCGCATCGACGGACACGCCGACGAGCCGGCCGGGCAGGCTGCGGGCGAACTTCTCGCGCACCGCCATGTAACCGGCGTGCGGCCCGCCGAAGCCCATCGGGACGCCGAAGCGCTGGGTGGTACCGACCGCGATGTCGGCACCGAGGTCGCCGGGCGCGGTGAGCAGGGTCAGGGCGAGCAGGTCGGCGGCGACGGTGACCACCGCGCCGAGCTCGTGCGCCTGGTCGATCAGGGGCTTGATGTCGCGTACGGCACCGGAGGCACCCGGGTACTGGACCAGTACGCCGTTGATCTCGCGGCCGGCGACGTCGGCGGGGATGCCCTCGCTCAGATCGGCGACCACGACCTCGGCGCCGGTCGGCTCGGCGCGGGTCTCGATGACGGCGATGGTCTGCGGGAGGGCGTCCGCGTCGACGAGGAAGAGGCCCTTCTTGTTCTTGCCCATGCGCCGGGACAGCGCCATCGCCTCGGCGGCGGCGGTGCCCTCGTCGAGCAGCGAGGCGCCGGACGTCGGCAGGCCGGTCAGCTCGGCGACCACGGTCTGGAAGTTCAGCAGCGCCTCCAGGCGGCCCTGCGAGATCTCCGGCTGGTAGGGGGTGTAGGCGGTGTACCAGGCCGGGTTCTCCATGACGTTGCGCAGGATCACCGGCGGCGTGAAGGTGCCGTAGTAGCCGAGGCCGATCATCGAGTCGAGCACCTCGTTGCGGTCCGCGAGGGAACGCAGCTCGGCCAGGACCTCGGCCTCGGTGCGGGCTCCGGGCAGCTCGAGCGCATCGGCGTTCTTGATGACGTCCGGCACCGCGGCGGCCGTCAGCTCGTCGAGCGAGCCGTATCCGACCTGCGCGAGCATCTTGGCCTGGGCCTCGTGGTCGGGCCCGATGTGGCGCTGCTCGAAGGGGATGCCCTGTTCGAGTTCGGAGAGCGGAATGCGGTGGGCGGTCATTGCGGAGGCCTCCTGGTCTGACACGACCTTCGGGGGGTACCACGACGCGGGTACCCCGACGGCCTCCCCCTCTGTCATCTCAACCTGAGAGCTTCACCGGCCCGCCCGTAGCTGACGACCCGGTTTTCACCGTCGGTGAGGACGGGAGCCGACGACACCCGCCCTGCTTTCCAGAGTGACCTCGTCCGTGCGGTACGTGTGCCTGAGAGATTCCGGGGAGGATTTGCTCCTTCGGCGCCTCCGGTCTTGCCGGAGGACTCTCCCGCACGGGGTCAGCAGCCGTTTGCCAGCCTACCAGCGAGGACAGCGCACGGGCTTTCGAGTGGCCACCTTCCTGAATGTGCTCTTTCGTAGTGCTTACGGATGAGTTTTGCGCCCACGAGGAGGGCCCGTGCAGACCGACATCGATCCGCGCAACCTGATCGGCCGCAAGGCGTTCGACCGCAAGGGCACCAAGATCGGCACGGTCGACGAGGTGTACCTCGACGACGCCACCGGGATGCCCGAGTGGGCGGCCATACGCACGGGTCTGTTCAGCCGGGACGCCTTCGTGCCGCTGGAGCCCAGCGAGGTCGTGGAGGGCACGCTCCGGGTCCCCTTCGACCGGGCCCTCATCAAGGACGCGCCCGACTTCGGTGTCGGCCGCCACCTCTCTCCGGAACAGGAACTCCAGCTGTACCACCACTACGGGCTCGACCTGGCGTCCCCTCCCCCGCCGGACCGCGACTTCGGCACGCTCGCCGGTTCGGACGAGGCCTGACCGGCCCGCCCCCCGGACACCTCCTCCGCATCCGTCCCACCCGGCGCCGGCCGGGCTGCCTCCGCCGGGACCGCGGTCTCCGGCGCCCCCGCGACCAGGGGCAGCGGGTCCGCCGGCTCCAGCGCGGGATCGTCGGTCCGGAACGTCCGCACCCGCCCCGGCGGCGAATACGGCGTCTCGAACCGCACGGTCACCCGCCCCAGTCCACTGCCCTGGACCCAGCCGTGCCCGTACTGGGCGTGCCGTACGTCGTGCCCGGCGGGCCAGCGCCGCTCGGCCGGCCGGACCGGCTCCCCGGCCGCTTCCCGCACCCCCTCGTCCTCGGCCTGCTCCTGCGCCAGGAGCTCCCCGGCGGCGGCCTGCGCCTGCGCGAAAAGGTCCTCCTGCGTGTAGTCGGCCAGCCCGGTGACCCCGACGCCCAGCAGCCGCACCCCGCCGGTCGTGTCCACCGCGTCGAGCAGCCGGGCGGCGGCCTCGCGCACCACGGAGGGGTCGTCCGTGGGCCCGCGCAGCGTCTCGGACCGGGTCAGGGTGGAGAAGTCGTACCGCCGCACCTTGAGCACCACGGTCCGCCCCGAGCGCCCGGCGCCCCGCAGCCGCCGCACACACCTGTCGGCGAGCCGCCGCACCTCCGCGGCGACCCGCACCCGGTCATGGATGTCCACCTCGTAGGTGTCCTCGACCGACACCGACTTCGCCTCCCGCTCGGCCACCACGGGCCGCTCGTCGTGCGCCAGCGCCATCGCGTACAGCGCGTGCCCGTGTGCCCTGCCCACCAGCCGCACCAGCTCGTCCTCGCCGGCCTCGGCGATCTCCTCGACCGTGGTGATCCCGGCCCGCCGCAGCTGGTCCCCGGTCGCCGGCCCCACGCCGGGCAGCGTCCGCACCGGCATGGGCCCGAGCAGCGCCCGCTCGGAACCCGGCTCGATCACCACGAGGCCGTCGGGCTTGGCCTGCTCCGAGGCGATCTTGGCGAGCATCTTGGAGGCGGCGAGCCCCACCGAGCCGGTCAGCCCCGTGACGGTCCTGATGTCCGCGCGCAGCTTCCCGGCCACCAGCCGCGCCGAGGTCTCGTCCCAGGCCGTCCCCCCGGCCTCCAGATCGACGAACGCCTCGTCGAGGCTCAACGGCTCCACGAGCGGCGACAGCGCCCGCAGCAGGCCCATCACCTGCTCGCTGACCTGCCGGTAGAGCTCGAAGCGCGGCACGAGATAGGCGGCGTGAGGCGCCAGCCTGCGCGCCTGCGCCATGGGCATCGCCGAGTGCACCCCGAACACCCGCGCCTCGTACGAGGCGGTGGCCACCACGCCACGTACGCCCAGCCCGCCCACGACCACGGCCTTTCCGCGCAGACTCGGCTTGGCCGCCTGCTCGGCCGAGGCGTAGAAGGCATCCATGTCGAGATGCAGGATGGTGGGCGTGGTTCTCACGTGTCCGATGCTGCCCTACGCCACTGACAACGCCTCGTCGAGCAGGGGCACCGCCGAAGGCGCCGCCCGTCGCGGGAGCACGGGCGGGACCGGGTGCCGTCAGACCGCTCGGTTGCGCCGCCGGGCGAGTTCGTCCGCGGGGTTCTGTCCGACGAGGGTCTCGCCGGTGTCCACCCGCTCGCCGTGCAGCTGCGACAGCGCAGCCTCCACGTCCCGCCAGACGACCCCCACGGCGATCCCGAAGACGCCCTGGCCTCCCTGGAGCAGCGCGTGCACCTCGTCCGGCGAGGTGCACTCGTAGACCGTCGCGCCGTCGCTCATCAGCGTCATCCGCTCCAGATCCCGGAACCCGCGCTCACGCAGGTGCTGGACCGTGGTGCGGATGTTCTGCAGGGACACGCCCGTGTCGAGGAACCGCTTGACGATCTTCAGGACCACGACGTCGCGGAAGCTGTAGAGACGCTGCGTCCCCGAGCCGTGGGCGGGTCGCACGCTCGGCTCGACCAGGCCGGTGCGCGCCCAGTAGTCCAGCTGCCGATAGGTGATACCCGCCGCCGCACACGCCGTGGGACCGCGATACCCGATCTCCGCGGAGACCGCCTCTCCGTCCGGCACCGGTGTCGGCCGCTGTGGAGCGGGGCCGGCCGCGTTGCCGTGAAGCGGGTACGGGCCGTTCTCCCCCAGACTGCGTCCGGGGGCACCCCCAGCCGTACCGTCGCCGCTGCTTCTCACGCCGACCTCCGTCCTTGAACTGCCTTCTCGACGGTAGGCAGTCGCCCGGGGCGCGTCAACGATCGCCACACTCGGCACGCCGGGTGATAATCACCCTACGAGTGGTTTACCGTGCCCCACCACGGGGAAAGGCTAGCCGAATGCGCTCCGCACGGGCCGCGGGACGCGTCACCTGCCTTCGGCGATCGCCGGCCGCGGCTCCGGCCGTTCGGGGGCATCACTGGCTGTTGGTCCCGAAGTCCTCGGGAGAGATCTGGTCGAGGAACTCGCGGAACTTCTCCACCTCGTCCTCCTGCTCGTCCGGGATCGCGATACCCGCGTCGTCGAGCACCCCGTCACTGCCGTAGATCGGCGTCCCGGTGCGCAGCGCGAGCGCTATGGCGTCGGACGGCCGCGCGCTCACCTCGACTCCGCTGGCGAACACCAGCTCGGCGTAGAAGACGCCCTCACGCAGATCCGTGATGCGCACTTCGGTGAGCTCCTGGCCGACGGCCTCCAGCACGTCCTTGAACAGGTCGTGGGTCAGCGGTCGCGCGGGGGCCATGCCCTGCTGCGCGAAGGCGATGGCCGTCGCCTCCCCCGGCCCGATCCAGATGGGGAGGTAACGGTCGCCTCCCACTTCACGCAGGAGCACGATCGGTTGGTTGGAGGGCATTTCGACCCGGACACCTACGACATCGAGCTCGTTCACACAGTAACCCTAGGCCGTGCCCGGGACGTTTGGGTAGTCGGGCACAGAACGCGTGGACGATCCGCCACGGGCGAACGCCCCCGCTCAGGGAAGCCGAACACCCAGCGCGCTCTGCACCAGAGCGGCATGGAGCTTCGCCGTGAGCCCCGCCAGCTCCTTCGTACGGGCCTCGGCATGAGCCCTGGTCTGCGGGTTGCGGTGGCGCCGCAGCGGCGACACCACCTGGTCGACGAGGCCCGCCTCACGGTCGGCGGCGGCCTTCATCGCACGCAGGTGCCGCGGCTCGATCCCGAAGCGCCCCAGTTCGACCACGAGCGCGGCGACCGTGACCGTCTCGGCGTCGTAGCCGCCGTCCGGCAGTGGAGTGACGAGCCCGTACGACTCCCACTCCGCGAGCTCCGGCTCACCGATCCCGGCGGCGGCCAGCAGCTCGGCGCGGCCGATGCGCGCCGCCGTGGGCGGCTCCGGCTCGGTGAACAGCTCTCCGAGCCGTTCACCGTCGCCGG
Organism: Streptomyces sp. NPDC005551; assembly: GCF_042871785.1. NCBI lineage: Bacteria > Bacillati > Actinomycetota > Actinomycetes > Kitasatosporales > Streptomycetaceae > Streptomyces > Streptomyces sp. NPDC005551. The sequence goes on from NZ_JBIAJE010000005.1 coordinate 589,328, forward strand.
CGTCGCGCTGACGCCCCAGCGCGGGCAGGCGTGCGTCCTCGCCGCGCTCCAGGGCGTCCAGGTGCTCCCGGATCACCTTCAGCGGCAGATAGTGATCGCGCTGCATCCTCAGGACGTGGCCGAGGCGCTCGACGTCGTGCGGGCTGAACTTGCGATACCCCGACGGGGTCCGCTGCGGCTCGATGAGCCCCTCCGCCTCCAGGAATCTGATCTTGGAGACGGTCACTTCGGGGAACTCGTCGCGCAGCACGTTCAGCACCGCGCCGATGCTCATCATGTCCGCGGCGGCGGTACCGCTGCCGGCACCGCCGCTCGGTGTGTGAAGCATGGACCTTCCCTGGGTCCCCCCGGACGGAGTTCGGGCGGTCAGATACTCCGCTGGCTCGCGTAGAAGACCAGCCGGTACTTGCCGATCTGCACCTCGTCACCGTTCGACAGGGCGACCTGGTCGATCCGCTCCCGGTTGACGTACGTGCCGTTGAGGCTGCCGACGTCGGCCACCGTGAACGAGCCGTCCGCGGCGCGACGGAACTCCACGTGGCGACGCGACACCGTCACGTCGTCCAGGAAGATGTCGCTCTGCGGATGACGCCCGGCCGTCGTCAGCTCACCGTCCAGCAGGAAGCGGCTGCCCGAGTTCGGGCCGCGGCGCACCACGAGGAGCGCCGAGCCGAGCGGCAGTGCGTCGACGGCCGCCTGCGCCTCCGGGGAGAGCGCGGGCGACTGCGTCTGGCCCGTCACCTCGGAGTCGTAGGCCTCGAGGCCGGAGATGGAGATCGTCGAGGTCGTCTCGGACGGACGCTCCGCGGGAGAACCGCCCCGCAGGGGCGCACCGCAGTTGGAGCAGAAGCGGCTGTTCTCCGCGTTGCGGTTGCCGCACCTCGTGCAAACCAGGGCCGACATGGACGGGTCCTCCTGCCGCGGCTGCCCCCCAGGGGCGTGTGACGCGTACGGGTCGGAGGCGTACCCCCCACCCGTACCCGAGGTCGACGGATCGCCGAAACCTATGGGGCCGGAGGCGGCAGGGTCAACAGACGGCGCGCCCTGGCCACCGCCCGGACCGGCGACCTGGTCCCGGAACAGCGGGCGGTCGCCGCTCTGCGCCTCCCCGTCCGCGGGGCGCGGTGCACGGTGGCGGGCAGTCGCGTTGTCGCTGCCCTCTCGTGCGCTCTTGCCGAACAACTTCGCAAACAACTTCACGGGCGATTCCCCTTGACCGAAACAGACCCGCCCGTGGGGCAGGACGAACCCTGATTGAACACACCGGTCGACCCGGACATCCTCACAACGTCCGTATCCACCTGACAGTTTCCACCACGCACCACCCAATCGGTGCGCCGACCCCCCGCAACCTCATGCCCTGGCCCGACAGCCCCCATGCGCCGGGGGCTCACGGGGAGGACGACCGAGCGTAGTCAGGCCGCTCCACGGCTCGCAAGGCGTCCACAACGATCTTCGTCGAGCGTTCCACCGTGACGGTGGCCTGCTCCTTCTCCATCGTCTGCACCACACCTCCGGGGATGTTGAGCGCCGGCTCCAGGTCCTGCGGCTTGCCGATGACCTTGAAACGATAAGGCTGGTTGATCTTGTTCCCGTCGACGCTCACTCCGCCGCCGGAATCCGTCAGATAGGTGTCGGCGACCACGCGCACGCCGTTGACCTGGATCGCCTCCGCCCCGGCCGCACGCAGCTCCTGGATCGCGTCGAGCAGCATGTCCGCCTGGACCGTCCCCTTCGTGTCGTCGACGGTCACCGTGATGCCGGGTCCCTGCGCCGCCACCGTGCCCGCGAGAATGCCGAGTTGCTTCTCCTTCTCGACCGTCTGCCTACGGGCCTCCTCGGCCTGGTTCGAACTGTTCCGCAACTCGGTGCGCTGGTCCTCCAGCCCCTGCTTCTCGTCCTCAAGACGCTGAGTACGGTCGTCGAGTTCATCGAGGATGCGTACGAGGTCTTCCTGACGGGCACCCCGCAGGGCGCTGCCGCTGTCGCTGTTGGACGCCACCTGCACGGCCAGGCCGAACCCGAGGCCGAACAGCAGCAGTGCCACGATGAGTTGGGCGCGGGTCACCCGGGGCGGCCACAGCCCCTTGGCCAGCCTCTGACGGCCGGTCAGCGAGGAGCCTTCCTGCGACCGCTCCTCCTGGACCGTCTCCGGCCCGGGCGGCGCCGGCGCCGCCGGGACCTCCTCGGGCAGTTCCCTGCGCAGACGGTGCTCCGAACTCTCGGGCGAGCCGGAATCCTTCGGTGTCCTGTCCTCGTCGCTCATCGGCCTCACGCCCGGAAGACATGCCGGCGGATGGCCGCGGCGTTGGAGAAGATCCGGATGCCCAGGACGACCACCACGCCCGTGGAGAGCTGGGCGCCGACGCCCAACTTGTCGCCCAGGAAGACGATCAGCGCGGCCACGACCACGTTCGACAGGAACGAGACCACGAAGACCTTGTCGTCGAAAATGCCGTCGAGCATCGCGCGCAGGCCACCGAACACGGCGTCGAGTGCCGCCACGACGGCGATCGGAAGGTAAGGCTCGACGACGGCCGGGACCTCGGGCCGAACCAACAGTCCAGCCAGGACTCCCACGACGAGGCCCAGTACGGCGATCACGATGTGCCCTTCTCTGTGCTCGGCTCTGCTGTTCGTACGATCACACTCGGCGCCGCGGGCAGCCGGAGGTCATCCTCTACGGAGATGCCGGTCCGGATGTCGAAGTTCTCCTGCAACGCGTGCAGATACAGCCCGTCCGCGCTGTTCTGGAACTTCGTGCTCAGCCGGTTGCCGTCCCCCACGGCGAGCACCGTGTACGGCGGCACGAGCGGTTTGTTGTCGACCAGTATCGCGTCACCCGCGGCGCGGATCGCCGACAGCGCCGTCAGCCGTTGCCCGTTGATGGAGATGGCCTCGGCACCCGACTGCCACAGTCCGTTGACGACGCGCTGCATGTCCCGGTCCCGTACGCGTCCCGTGTCGGAGAAGTCGGACGTCTCGCGCGGATCGCCGTTGCCGCCCGATGAGGCGTCCTTGGCGTCGTTCACGACCAGCTTCACGCCGGGTCCGTGCACCGCGGTGGCGCCCGACAGGATGCCCACCAGGTCGGCCTGGTCGCCGCCCCCGTCCTTCTTCAGCGCCTCGCGCTGCCGGGCGCTCACATCGTCACGCAGGGTGTCGACGGCGTCTTCCAGCTTGTCCGCGTCCGCCGTCTCGCTCTCGATGCGGTCGATGAGTTCCTGGCGCTCCTTGGCGACCACGGGGGCTGCCACGCGCGCCTGCGCCGCACCGACCGTGACGACCAGTCCCGCCAGCACCAGACCGGCCGCGAGGCCCAGCTTCGCCCGCAGCGTCTTCGGCATGCCGCCGGCGCCGTCGGACTCCTTCCGCGCGGCCGCCTCGGCGTAGCCGTCGTCGAGGCTGTGATCCATGACGTTGGTGAGCAGCGACATGGAGGCATCCGGACGCGCGGGTCGCGTGGGAGTGCTCCGAACGGGGGGCTGCTGCGGCATGCCGCACATCGTCGCACGTCGCGACGGCTACCTCCGAATGGCCCCACCGGCGTGCCGGACAGGCCCCCTTGGAGGCACTTGTCCGGCACGCCCCGTGGCTCAGCGCCCGGCGCTGTCCACGATCGCCGCCCACTCGTCGAGCAGGGCCTGGGCCGACGCGTCGTCGGGGCCCTCGGCCCACAGATGCGTCACCGCCTCCGCGGGATCGGGTAGCACCATCACCCAGCGGCCGTCCGCCTCCACTACCCGCACACCGTCGGTCGTGTCGACTGAGCGATCGCCCGCCGCCTCCACGACCCGCCGCATGACGAGCCCCTTGACGGCCCACGGAGTGGCGAGGTCACGCTTGAGCACGTGCGCCTTCGGGATCCGCGCGTCGATCTGGCTGAGCGTGAGCTGCGTACGCGCCACCAGCCCGAGGAGCCGGACGAAGGCGGCGGTGCCGTCGAAGACACTGCTGAACTCCGGGATGATGAAGCCGCCGCGGCCGTCACCGCCGAAGATCGTCGTCTCGTCGCGGCCGACCCGGGTCAGGTCGTCGGGCGACGTCGTCGTCCACTCGACCTGCGTCCCGTGGTACGCCGCCACCTGTTCGGCGATCCGCGTGGTGGTCACCGGCAGCGCCACCCGCCCGCTGCGCCGCTCCGCGGCCACCAGGTCGAGGAGGACGAGCAGGGCCCGGTCGTCCTCGACGATCCGCCCCTTCTCGTCGACGAGCGAGAGACGCTCGCCGACCGGGTCGAAGCGCACCCCGAACGCGGCTCGCGCGGACGCCACGATCTCGCCGAGCCGCACCAGCCCGGAGCGGCGCGTTTCCGCCGTCTCCGTGGGCCTCGACTCGTCGAGACCGGGGTTGATGGTCAGCGCGTCGACGCCCAGCTTGCCGAGCAGGCTGGGCAGCACGAGCCCGGCACTGCCGTTCGAGGCGTCCACGACGACCTTCAGTCCGGCCTCGGCGATACCGGTGGTGTCGACGTTCCGCAGCAGGGAGCCCGTGTACGAGTCGTAGACACTGGCCGGGAAGTGCAGATCGCCGATCTCGCCCGGGAACGCACGCCGGTACTCCTGCCGTGCGAACACCCGGTCCAGCTTCCGCTGGCTCGCCTGGGAGAGGTCGGCGCCGTCACCGTCGAGGAACATGATGTCGACCGAGTCCGGCACACCGGGCGTGGTCCTGATCATGATGCCGCCGGCACTGCCCCTGGCGGTCTGCTGCCGGGCCACCGGCAGCGGTACGTTCTCCAGGTCGCGTACGTCGATGGCACTGGCCTGCAGCGCCGAGATGACCGCCCGCTTCAGCGCACGCGCACCACGTGAGTGGTCACGGGCCGTGGTGACGGTGGCCCCCTTCTTGAGGGTCGTCGCATACGCCCCCGCGAGGCGCACGGCGAGCTCCGGGGTGATCTCCACGTTGAGGATGCCGGAGACACCGCGGGCGCCGAACAGATGCGCCTGCCCGCGCGACTCCCAGATCACCGAGGTGTTGACGAAAGCGCCGGCCTCGATCGTCTTGAAGGGGTAGACGCGTACGTTCCCCTGGATGATCGATTCCTCACCGACGAGGCACTCGTCGCCGATGACTGCGCCGTCCTCGATGCGCGCGGCGCGCATGATGTCGGTGTTCTTCCCGACGACGCAGCCGCGCAGGTTGCTGTGCTGGCCGATGTACACGTTGTCGTGGACGACGGCCTTGTGCAGGAAGGCGCCGCTCTTGACGACGACGTTGGAGCCGACGACGGTGTGCTCGCGGATCTCCGCGTCCGCTTCCACCTTGGCGTAGTCGCCGATGTAGAGCGGGCCCCTGAGCACGGCGTCGGGATGCACCTCGGCACCCTCGGCCACCCACACGCCCGGGGAGATCTCGAAGCCGTCGATCTCGACGTCGACCTTGCGCTCCAGGACGTCGGCCTGCGCCTTCACATAGCTCTCGTGGGTGCCGACGTCCTCCCAGTAGCCCTCGGCGATGTAGCCGTAGATGGGCTTGCCTTCCTTCATCAGCTGAGGGAAGACGTCACCGGACCAGTCGACGGAGACGTCGGCCTCGACGTAGTCGAAGACCTCGGGCTCCATGACGTAGATGCCCGTGTTCACCGTGTCGGAGAAGACCTGGCCCCAGGTCGGCTTCTCGAGGAAGCGCTCGACCTTGCCCTCCTCGTCCACGATGGTGATGCCGAACTCCAGCGGGTTCGGCACCCGGGTCAGGCAGACGGTGACCAGTCCGCCCTTCTCCTTGTGGAAGTTGATCAGGTCGGTGAGGTCGAAGTCGGTCAGCGCATCGCCGGAGATGACGAGGAAGGTGTCGTCCTTCAGCGCTTCCTCGGCGTTCTTGACGCTCCCGGCGGTACCGAGTGGCTTCTCCTCGTTGGCATAGGTGAGCTCCATCCCGAGCTCTTCGCCGTCCCCGAAGTAGTTCTTGACCAGCGAGGCCAGGAACTGGACGGTAACAACGGTCTCACTGAGCCCATGCCTTTTGAGCAGCCGCAGCACGTGCTCCATGATCGGGCGGTTCGCCACGGGCAGGAGCGGCTTGGGCATGCTTGAGGTCATAGGGCGAAGGCGTGTGCCTTCGCCTCCGGCCATCACGACGGCCTTCATGTCGGAAGCGTCCTCCTTGAAGAGACGGTCATGCCGACTTCACCCGTCCAAATTGTCCCGCACATTCCGTCGGCGGGCCAACGAGCACTTCAGCCGCGCAATGGGCGAGCTCAATCGGCCATGGTGTCCGCCGTGACAAGACGGCGGACCTGAACCACGTAGAGGACTCCTGCCCACCAGTAGAGGGTTGTACCCCATCCGGTGAACGCCCATCCGAAAATAGCTCCGAGTGACGCGATCCAGCCGTCTGCGTCACTGAGCAGCAGCAACGGGAAGGCGTACATCAGGTTGAAGGTCGCGGCCTTCCCGAGAAAGTTGACCTGCGGCGGCGGATATCCGTGGCGTCTGAGGATGCCCACCATGACCAGCAGGACCAGCTCGCGCGCCAGCAGGACGGCCGTCACCCATAGGGGAAGGATTTCCCGCCAGGTGAGGCCGACCAAGGTGGAGAGGATGTAGAGCCGGTCGGCCGCGGGGTCGAGCAGCCGGCCGAGGCTGCTGATCTGGTTCCAGCGCCTGGCGAGCTTTCCGTCCAGGTAGTCGCTGATACCGCTGAACATGAGCACCAGGAGGGCCCATACGTCGCTCTTCGGTCCGCCGAACTCGGGCCAGAGGATCAGCCACAGGAAGACGGGCACGCCGACGAGACGCGCCATGCTGAGGATGTTCGGGATGGTGAGGACCCGGTCTGTCTGGACGCGGGTCTCCTGGACCTCCACCCGGGGGCCTCCTGTGGGAACGAGCCGACGATGCTCCCTGACCTTACCCGCAGCACTCATCCCGCGAAGCGGAGGGGTACGGGCGCCGCCGGGAAACAAAAAAGCTCCGGCTCTCGGGCTGAATGCCCAAGAGCCGGAGCTCTAAAAGAAGTTCGGCGGCGTCCTACTCTCCCACAGGGTCCCCCCTGCAGTACCATCGGCGCTGTAAGGCTTAGCTTCCGGGTTCGGAATGTAACCGGGCGTTT